>NZ_JAJONF010000021.1 GCF_021462265.1 Streptomyces shenzhenensis
GAAGGACGCCCAGAAGTACGCCGAGTCGGCACAGCAGGCGGCCGACCAGGCGGCGGCCGCCGACGCGAACAAGCAGGTGCAGACCGGCGCCGGGACCGGCACCGGGATCGGCGGGGTGTTCTCCGTCATCGACGACATCAAGCAGAACGGAGAGCCGGAGCAACTCCCCAACGAGTGCCATGGCCTGGACTGCAACACGTTGGTGTACAAGGTGCACTTCGACGCGGTGGTCAGCTACTACTACTGCGACAACCCCGACGTGCCCGCCACCGAGGCAGGCTGCCCCACCGAGGACACGGTCTTCCTCAAGACGCAGACCTTCAAGGACCTGACCAAGACGGTCAAGGTCTCCGCGTGGGACGTGACCAAGGATGTCTGGAAGGGCATCTACGAGTCCATCATCAACGACTTCACCGGCTGTTACCACAAGGCCACCGGCACAGGTGACGGCAGCTACGGCGACTGCGCCTGGGCCGCCACCTGGCTCCCGCTCGGCGGGCCGATCGCGAAGATCACGGAGGCGATCCGTGCCGTGGACGCGGCCATGCGCACCGGCGTCGGAGTCGCCGACGCCCTGAAGGCGCTGAGGGCGCTGGATGTGGACGCCCGAACTCTCTCCGCGATCGAGCGGTCCGCGAAGGTGTACGAGGAGGCGCGGACGGCATGCAGGATCAACAGCTTCCCCGGCACCACCGAGGTCGTCCTGGCCGACGGCAGCCGCAAGCAGCTCCGTGACGTACGGACCGGCGACCTCCTGCTGGCGACCGACCCGACGACCGGACGCGCGCAGGGCGAGCCGGTCACGCGTACCTTCCACCACACCGCCGCCGACCTGGTCGACGTCGCTCTCACGGACGGCGGACGCCTCACCAGCACCCTGGGACACCGGTTCTTCGTCACCGGCCGGGGCTGGACCCTGGCGTCCGACCTGCGGGACGGAGACGGCCTGCGGAGTCCGGACGGAACGGTCCGCACCGTGGCCGCACTGCTCGATCGGCACGAGGCGACACCCCAGACGGTGTACGACCTGACCGTGTCGGGCCTGCACACCTTCTACGCAGTGGCGGGCGAGACCCCGGTCCTGGTCCACAACTGCAACGACCTCGTGTTCGACGAGCAGCAGTTCCCCGACCAGGCGCACACCCTCAAGGACCATGTGCGCCCGACCGAGCAGCAGGCGAAGGACCTGGCCGCCGAGAAGACACGCAGAAAGGGGGGCGTGGAGACGCCGAACAGCGTGTGGGTCGACCAGGAGACGGCGCAGAAGGTCGTCGACTACGCACTGAACCAGAAGGCCAACATGATCAAGAACTGGATGAAGGGGTCCGCGAACGAGCTGACCTGGACGGGGACCTTCGGACCGAGGGATTCCTCCCTCGGTACGGTCTACTGGGAGAACCGGGCCAGCGAAGCCGCGGGCAACGGCTTCTTCATCAAGCTCGTGAGAGTTCCCAAGACGGCGGGGAAGCACCGCTTCGGCTACTACGTGCAGACCTGCTACCCGATCTGAGGAGCTGACATACAATGCGGCGTTTCAGTGAGTTCGATTTCGGTGTCTCGTGGGTGATGAGTTTCTTCCACCAGGACTGGACCTACGACGGGCCGACAGCCGCCGACGTCGTCGCGAAACACCTCGCCGCGGAGGCCGACGACAAGGTGCTGGCGGTTCGCCGCGACGCCCGAGTGCTTGTCGACCACCTTCCGTCGGAGACCACCGAGGTGCTGTGGACGGCCGGCGCGCAGTACATGCCGAGCTTCGAGGGGACCTCGGGATCGGAGTGGACGCGAACAGTCATCGGCCTGTGTGACGCCCGGTTGTCCGCCAAGGCGGACGTGCGCCCCCTCACCGGGGCCGACACGGAGGACGGTCTTCCCTACCGGGACGCCGTCGTCGCCGAGATCGAGCGGGTGGAGTTCCTGCCCACCGAGGTCCGCGAGGCGCTCGTCGACTGTGCGCGCCGCTGCACGCCGGACCTGGCGTTGCGGGTCCTGCTGAGGTGCATCGTGAAAACGCCGTACAACGTGCTGTCCCCGGACCAGTACGCACGGCTGGAGGCCATCGGCTCGGCCCTCCACTACGGCGAGTACGTGGTGGACGCCGTCGAGTTCATGGTCGAACAGGACTAGTCGGCGGATCCGGTTCCGCACGGACGGCGTTCCGCTCCGGGGTGACTCCCGGAACGGAACGCCGTTTGGTGCCGGCGGCCCGATCGGGAAGATGACCGACGCGATCCGCGCCTTCGACGCCGCCCTCCACGTCGCCGTCTTGAAGGCACTGCGCGCGCTGGACTTCGACACCGCGGCCCGTATCTCGCCGGCTGAGCCCACCGGCGTCATCTGCCCGACCGCGCCGGGGACGACGACACCCCCCGTCCCCGGCGCGACGGGCGGGGCGAGGGAGCGTCGCCTTCTTCCGCCCCGCCCGCTCCGACGCTCCGCGAGGAACTCATGGAAGAACAACGGGAAGTACGTTTCTGGAGATTCGAGGAGGACTTCGGGATCAGCCTGCTGATCGCGAGGCTCGGGACGGGCCTGACACCGGTGGCGCCGGACGCGGACGCCGACGACGCCCGCGCCCTGCGCGACGATGCCCGCCTGCTGCTGGACTCGCGCCTTCCGGCCGAGACCCTGCAGACGGTATGGCGCGCCGCGGCGGGCCAGGACCCGGGGCCGGACGTCCCCGGCCTGCTCCGCCGGATCGTGGAGTCGGCCGAGGACCGGATCGCCCGGGAAGCCGCCGGTCTCTCTTCGGGTGACAGGTTCTTCGAGGGCACGCCGCTCATGATCACGGTGGACGAACCGGCGATGAGAAAGGCCGTGTGTGCCGAGGTGAGAGCCGTGGCGCACCGGCTGACGGGCCCGGACGTCGGGGCCGCGTTGGAACGCGTGGCCGCCGAAGTGGACGCCGACCTAGGTTTCCGGCTGTTCCTGCGTGTGGTGAAGGAGACCCCGATCACGGTCACCATGGAGCGGTACGACCGGTACCTGACGATCGGTGAGGCGTTCGGCTACCCGGGACTCGTGGTGCACGACGGGCTCGGTGTGCGCTGGCCCCGCTTCGACGACGTCTCGTTGCGGCGGCGCTTCTACCGGGACTTCGGGTTCTCGTCCCTCGCCGGAGGTTTCTACAGCGATCTGTGGCAGCACTCCCACACGGTCGACGAGGGCATTCGTGGCGCGGTCTTCGACTATGTGGGTCTGGTGCCGGGTTCCTCCGCGTACGCGCTGCTGGAGGACACGCTGCGGCTGTCCCGGTCACCTATGTCCGACGACGCTCTCATCGAGCTCTGGCAGGCGGCGACGTGCTACGGCTACGACCCGCGGCACGAGGGTGCCGAAGCGCGGCAGTGGCTCGATCGGATCGCGGAGGCCTGCGTCGAACGCCTGCGGGAGATCGACCCCGGGTTCACCATCGGCGCACCCTCGCCGGGCGACTTCGAGGCGATGAACGCGGTCCGGCGGGAACTGAGGGAGATCGCTCCCGTTCTGACCCGCGCGGTGCACGACACCCCCTGGTACGGCGTCACCACGAGCCCGTGGTTCGAACACTCCCGCACGCTGGTTCCCGCGCTCGAGCAGGTCGTCGACCAGGTCGATCCCGATCTCGGCTTCCGTCTGCTGCTCAGATGCGTCAGGGTCTACGACGCGCGGATCACCGATGAGCAGTACGCCCGCTGGAGGGTTCTCGGTGACCGGTTCGGCTACGGCCGAGAACACGTCGCCGAACTGGCCGATCCGCACGCGGAACGCTGATCCTTCGCCGACCGGCCGCCGACCGGGGCCCGGGAGCCGCCGTGCCCGCCCTCGTAGACGGACCCGGTGACCACAGTGCCGCCCGGGACAGCGACGGGACGGGCGTTCTCATCCGGAGGGCCTACCGGTGTCACGTCGGGGGTGCAGTGGACGGAGACGCTCATCGCGCTGTGCGACGCCCGGCTGGCCAGGAACGCGGGGGACAGCGTTCACCCGCCCACCGCCCCTGGCACGAGCGACGTCGAGGAGTTGGCGGACGCGGTCCTCGCCGAGATCTCAGAGGCCCGTCGACCGGTTCGTGCCGGACGCGGTCAGGCGCAACCTGGCCGAGTGCGCGCGTCACTGCACCTCTGACCTGGCCCTCCGGCTGTTGCTGCGGGCGATGGTACAAGCCGGCACCGGCCGCGACGCAGCGCTCCCACCGGAGCACTACGCGCGGCTGGAGGAACTGGGGTCGGCCCTGCACTACGGCGAGTTCATCGTGTCCGAGGTACGCCATCTGGTTCGGCCTGCCGGCGCTTGAAAGCCGACCGAGCCAGGGCGTAAACGAGCGGAACTCGGTCATCCGCCTCTCGCGAGGGGCCCGTCATCTGCCTCCGGCGGATCTCGGCAGCAGTCGCTGCCGAGATCCGTGACGGGGATGTTCTCGACGCTGGGACGGCCGACAGCGAAGCAGCGCGTCGTCGCCCACACCCCAGGAAAAGCCGGCCGACCGCGCGATTGTCCGGAAGGCACAACTCTCGTGCGAAGACCGCACGGCTGACCGAGGAGCCATCCGCACGCCCTCTGCACGCCTGGCCACCAAATGGCCACCAGCTCAAACCGGACGGGGCCGGCGAGATCGACAGCCATGAACAAATGCCGAGGTCACAGCCCCGCGATCCGCAACCGCCACTGGCCGTCAACTCCAGACCTACGCATTGCGATGCACAGCCCCCACCTGCCCGATTGGCCCGAATTCCAAGGTCAACCAAAACAAGAAACCCCAGGTCAGAGACCCAACCTGGGGTTCACCATAGAGCCGCTTTCGGGATTCGAACCCGAGACCTACGCATTACGAGAACGCAAGATCGTTGCCCCAGCGTTCCCTGCTCTCCCCCGTTTTCCCCGTCTGTGCAGTTCAGCTGGCATGCACGCATCCCGGACGCGGTGATCGTTCACGGGGTTTCACTGTCCTTCCGGACCCATCCTGGACCCAGGGATGTCCTGCCGACGGGTCGGCCGGGCCCCAGCCGGGCGGGCCCTCCAGTTCAGGGCCGGTCGGCAAAGTAGCGTCCAGCGCAGAGACCTTGCGAAGCGAAGAGGCCCTACCCCGCCTGGGGTAGGGCCTCTTCGGCGCCTGCGCGGACCTCTTCGGGCCGCTGCTCACAGGCTACTGGTTTGGGCCGAGCCGCGGGACCAGTCCACACAGAACGCTGGAGCGGATTTCCGGCTGGTCCACGTAGCCGCAGCCATGCAGGCAGGGCATCCGCTTCTAGGGCTGGGCGTCGTCGTGTCCCGCCCGCCGGGGTGGCCGCTCCCCATGAACGGCCACCCCGACGCATTGGCGCATCCTCAGCCCCGGGACCAGCAGTTGTGCAGCACCGGCTCAACCCGCAGCCGTGCACCGTCTCGTTGGAAGGCATGGAAGGCCTCCAGGCACCAGTACACCCATTGTGCGTCCGGCTCATCGAACCCAGCGAGTTCGATGGCGGCAAGAAGGTCCCCTTCGTCAGCCCAGTCCGTGCCGAACTCGTCGGCGACGGCCCGGTAGCCGGACGCGACGATCGGATCAGCGGTGAGGCCTGCGGCGCTCACCAGTTGTGCCGCCTGAGACTGCTGCTGGAGCTCGTCACCGAGCCTGCGCAGCGCCTGGTCCTGGTTTTTGTACGTGTCATGCAACTCGACGGCTCGGTCCAGCAGCATGGGCCAGCCTCCGGTGACCTCCAGCAACCGGGTGAGCCGTTCCTCGGTGTCGAACAGTTCGCTGCGCTGGGTCCACGACTTCAGACTCCGCCGGTCGTGGCGGCGGAGCACAACCGCCGTGGACGCGGCGGTCCCCGGGGCCGAGAGCACATCACGCCACAGGCCGAGCTGGCCGGTCCCGGCAACGAGGACAACGGCTCTGGTGACACCTGACTTCTCAGGGAGTTCGGTCAGTGCAAGGTTGAGCGACTCCCGGGAGACATCGTCCTTCACTTCGTTCGCTGCGAGATCGCTTACGATGACGCGCCGCTCACCGGGTCGACCGGAGGTCAGCTCCAGCCGGAAGACGCTGTTGCGTCCGATGGCCGGTATGGTCCAGCCTGCCAGCCGGCCGGTGACAGCCCGCAGGGTGTCCTCCACATCGCCGATACCGGTAGCGGGTGTGCCGAGGACGATTCGCACCTGGTTGGTGTGGTCGCCCAGCAGATCGTCGACCTGAGTGACCGTGAGCGGGGCCGACCTGCGATTGGCCAGTTCCGGCCTGCCCTCCATGATCACGGTCTCTTCCAACTCGCACTCCGTCTCGGCTCCCAACAGCTGGGCTTCGATCTCCTGAGCGGTGCCGATCATGCGCAGCGCGTTGGGACCCCGCAGATGCCAGCCTCGGCCGTCGTGGTTGGGTGCCAGCACGCCGAGCCCGACCATCTCCTGGAGATAGGCGCGGAAACCCTCGCTGCCGAGCTGCTCGAAGCCGGCGGCCCACCAGCTGGCACATTCGTCGCGCAGTTCCACGTCGCTCAGCCTGGTCTCCAGACCGTTGTCGCGAGCCTGCTTGGCCAGCACATTGGCGATGACGTTGTACCGGTCGTCGAGGGTGAGGGTTTCCTTGAACGCCGCAGTGATGTCGGCTCGCAGTGAGGGGTCGGACTCGACAGCCTCCACATCCGTGGCCTCGATGGCATATGGAGGTCCCGCGGCGTCCGGGCGCAGGCGCTTGCGCTGCATCACTTCGACCAACCTGCTGCCGAACATCTGCAGCAGGAAGGGCTGGTACGAGCAGTAGCCCAGCACTCGGTTCACCAGGTCGACGTCGGCGAAATCGAAGCCGAGGGCGCGCATCGGGAGGGCCAGAAGATCGGCGGCGAACTGCGGGGCAAGCGGTCCGACAACGGTCGGGGTCTGCGCGAGATGACTGAACGGACCGTTGCGGGCGAGTCGGGTGAACCGCTGCACGGAGTGCAGCCCCGCGAAGACGACCTTCATGCGGCCCCGGGTTTCCACGCAGAGCCCTTTAAGACGCCGGGTCTGTGTGCAGTGTGGGACGTCGGCTTCGAAGAAAAGGTCGCACTCGTCCATCAGGATCAGCAATCGGCGTCGGGGGTCCTCGTCCAGCCACCCCTTGATGCCCGAACGCACCCGCTCATACGGATCTGCTGGCTGCCCTCTGCGCCCCTTCGGCTGGGCAAGCACCTCCAGGCTGGTCAGTTCCCGGTCCAGAACACTCCAGATCGTCTCCGATCCCAGTGCGTTGCCCTTTCCGATGTTGTGATAATCCAGGTTGAGGTAGACAGGGTGGTGGGAGCCCGGCTGCTGTTCGGCGAAACGGTCGCCGGCGTCGTTGAGAAGTGCCGACTTACCGAGGCCACGGCCGCCGAAGATGATCTGTGTGCCGTCCGGGTCGAGAATGCTCTTGCGTTCGGCGTCCCGTCCGTAGAACATTTCCCGGCCAATCCGGCCGCGCTTCTCCTTGATGTACGGGTTAACCCCGGAGAATGGCAACAGCGTTTCGGTCGCCACGCTCACCTGCCGGTTTCCGTGGGCCGCGAGGTACGCGAGAGCCGCGTCATCCACGACCATCAACGGCGCGCGTTCGGCGGAAGCTGCGGCGAGCTCCGCGCGGGCTTCCTTGCTCAGCGTGCCGAAGTAGGCGACGAGCAGGCTCTCTCCGCTGGGCTCCTTTGCCGCTCTGCTCAGCAGCAGCTGCGCCGAAGGACGGCCCCAGAGCATCAGGACACGCAGCGTGCGTCCCTGCTCCAGGATCTTCGTGCCGAACGCGGGTGCCCAGGCACGGCCGTTGATACCGATATCGGAGACGTCAGCAAAGCGGTACTCGTGGGTGCGCGGCAGCTCGTGCAGGGGCTTGGCCCGTCGGGCCTCATAGCCGAGGAGCGAGAGGGCAGGGAGCAGCATGTCCCGCACATTGACGTTCTGCCGCTCCTTGGGCTCGACGGCCGAGAGCTCGCGCCACAGGTCCAGGGCGTTGGCGGCCCGCGCCGCTTCATCCGCCGACAGGTTCGTGTAATCGAGCATGGGAAGGATTCGGTGCTTGTCACGTGCGCGAACGTGCGTGACCAGCTCCGAGGTGATTCCTTCGGGCAGCCCGGCCGGGACGGCCGGGAAGAAGTTCGCGAGGTGTGATTCGTCCGCCAGCAGCTCGGGTACGGGCTCGCCCAGTTCGAGGAAATAGACCAAATCCGCCGCAGTCGCGAATGCGTCGGTGTCGAGGTGGCGCAGTACCTGCGCCCGTTCGTCGGGGGTAATGTCGGAAAGAGCATCGAGACGGGCCCGCAGCCGGTCCGCGGCCTCCTCCCGGTACCGGGGCAGGAGTTCTGCCACCTCGCCGAGCGTGCGACGAACGGCGCTCAGCTCGCGCGGCATACCATCTTCCGCCACAGGGTGGGCATCGGCGAGCAGTTCCTGGAGCTTGACGTCCTGGTCTTCGGAAAGCGCGCCGTCAGCCTGGGCGCGCCGCAGTTCGGCCGCGAGTTCGCTATGGCGTTGGCCCAACTCGGAGCGACGGCGCGTTTCGGCTTCGTCGAGGCGCGTACGCCGTGCCGCATCGAAGCTCACCTTGGCGGTGCCGGGCAGCGCGCCCTGGCCGGCGAGATCCAGAATGCGGTGGGCGATGCTGAACGCATCCCGTTCCACTTGGAAATCCAGTGCTTCGTCCCATGACCGGTCCGCGGCCGCGAGCAGGTCCGGCACCGAAGGGCGCTCGCCCGGTACGAGGGGAACCTTGAGCAGCTCGGCATCGATTACCTGGCTTGCGTCGTGTTCCGACTCGTTTCGCTGGGCGGTTGCACCATCCAGTTCGTGGAAGAGACGGGTGAGGGATTCGTGCGCGGCCCAGGCTGTCGCCGCGGGCAGCGGATTGGGTCGCCTCATGGCCGCCTGCAGGTCGTCGAGGGCGCGGTCCTGTCGGCTGAGGACGGCCTGTCGCATGGACGAGATCTCCTGCACGGCCCAGTTGCTGTCAGCGGCATGGCTGCGGCGCAGAGCCTCAGTGACATCCAGCCACGACTTCGCGCACTCAATTGCGCGCTCGACTACGTGTACCAGATCCTGGCGGCCCGATCCCTCAAGGGAACGGCTGCTGGGGCCGCGGAACTCCCGCTCCATCCGGTCGATTTCGGTGTGGATCTCGGAGAGGCGGGTCAGCCGGTCGATGGTCTCGCGCGCTGTGGTGTCGGCGTCCGACGTGCCGTTCGCGATGGCGAGGAGCAGGCGGCCGAGCATGCCGTCGGCGGCCAGCCACCGCTTGGCGATGTTCGTCGCCCGGTTGTACCTCAGACGGGGCGGTTTAAGCATGGTGCGGCTCTGCTCGGTGATCTCACGCAGCTTTGCCTCCGCCTCGGACACATCGGCGATGACAGCCATGGGCGGCGCGATGAGCAGAGCGCCACTCAGCGCGCGTTCCGCTACCGCTGTGGCGATGGCGGCGAGCCCCTCCGGCAGTCGTGGAGCCAGGGCCTGCAACTGGGCTCCGGTCACATGCTCGCCGGTGACCAGGGCGGCGCGGATCAGAGCGGGGAGCAGGAGCAGTTCGGTTCCCTCGGTGTCGCGCGGGCCGAGGGCGTCCCATTGCTGGAGCGCCTCGCTCACGGCCCGAGCTCCGCTGCCGGATCCGGAGCGCAGGACAGCGGCTGCCGATGCCAGGCGCAAGGCGGCCGATTCGGCTTCGGAACGGCCGGCGGCCTGGGAGAGGTGAGCGGCCAGTCCGAAGCGTTCCTCGGACACGAGCCGGGCGATCGCGGTCTCAATGGCGACCGCCTCGACCGGTACGACGTCGGGGCGGCCTTCGGCGAGTGCGGGAACGGTCACTGCTTCCTGGCCGCGCGGTGTTGCCTCGACGGCCGATTCGCGGTCGACGGTGCGTGCCGGATCCGGGTTGGAGTCGCCGACTACGGTCTGGTTCGCAGCCCTCCGGGGCACTGCGGCCGGGTTCGTCACCACGGCGGTAGGGGCCTGGCCCCCAGCGGTGGCCGCGGCGGCCAGGTTCGCCTTGGTGGTGGCAACGGCGTCGGCGACAGCCGGGAGGGGGGCGGCCTCCTCTGCCCCGGCCTCCTCTGCCTGGCCAGCCTTGGTGCTCTTGGCCTGCGACGAAGGCACCGGCAGGAAGGCCGCGGTCGGCTTCCCTTCCTGGCGGGCCGGGTATCCAGGGGCCGAGACTGCTGCGTCCTGACCGTGGCGCACGTCTGTCTCGTTGTGAGCCGCAGGGTCCGTGCCCCCGACCGGTCCGTCAGATCCCGCGCCGGTCTTCGCCAGCATCGGTGCCGCTGGGTGTTCCGGCAGGACGTTGCGGCTGCTCGGTGCGTCCTTCTGTGCAGGGAGAGAAAGTTCGGCGTACATCAGGGCTGCTATGACACAGTCCGGCAGGGACTGTGCAACCCGCTGCTGGCGGGCCATGATCTCGGGCAGCGCATCCGGCTGATCAGCCAGCTCGACGATTTCGACAAGCGCGGCAAGCGCGGCAGCGTGGTCACGCTCCGACTCGGCCCACAGGGGATTCTCCAGCAGCTGCCGGGCTTGGTGATGCGCTGTTGCCAGGGACGGTGCCGCCGCACCGCCGTCTTCGCATTCGATGCTCAGCAGCACACGAAGGGTCTCACGGGCGGCAAGGTCTCGATCACGCTCCGCACGGTGTGCTTCCACGGCCCGAGCCAAGTCGTCCAGTCGGCGCGGCACGACGCCCAACCCTGCGTCTTTCAGTGCCTTTTGGAGGCGGGTAAAGGCCGGGGACAGCGCGGACAAGTCCCGCAGATCCTGCCTGGCGGGCGCGCGCCCATCGTCCAATGCCTCAACGATGCGCCGTACCACGTCCCGGGCGTCCCGGACGGAGACCGTCAGCGCCTCGTAGAGGGCGTAGGCGTCGTCCTTGTCCTGCCGCTTCTCGGTAGCGTCGGTCGTCTCTCGGCCCGCCGATCTCACGTCAACGTCAGAGCTCTGCGATGTGGGCACCGCTGAGGCGTCAGCAAGCGGGACAGGCTTATCAGCAGGCCCCGGAGCCCGGTCTTCGTGGCTCGAAGCGAATTCCGGGGTGGCTTCCACTACGCGGGCCGCGGCCTGACGCACGGCGTCCATTTTTTCAACGCCCGTGCCGAGGCCGAGCCAGTCGTGGTCGGCTGCCCATACGAACACCTCGGCATCGATTGCCGAGGCTTGGCAGCACGCAAAGACAGCGAGCCGGACCAGGATCGCACCCCATCGTGTGACCGGGTCGGCAACGACAGTACTGTCGTCGTCTGGCCAGACGATGGTGGTCACGTCCTCCATGACCCGGCGGACCAGGTAACGGACGGTACAGGTGCAAGCATTTGTCCTCGCCTCGCGTCGCATGCGGGTCAGGACATCCCGGCACAGGGACTTACTTGCCCGGCGTGGCGCTGCCAGGTTGATCCCCAATCCACGCAGCAGGTGCTGGCGCTCCTGCGAGGTGATGGAGTTGAAGGCCAGTTCGACCATGTCGGGAGTGAGCTCGTCCAGAGCGTCCGCGACAGGTGTGCCGCAGGCGTTGAGGGCAGCGGCGAGCGATCTGAGCAACTCGGGCGATATGCCCGGCGGAGACAGCGGTGGCTCTGATATGACGCGGTACCGGTCGTGCATTTGGGTTCCATCCTGATGCGACAAAGGGTGAAGGAAAATCAGTTTCCGCGGGTGTGCGGGGTGACGAAGGTGTAGCCCCGCGGTAGTTCCCCGCCGTTGGCCAGGCCGAGCCTGCGGCAGTGCGCATGGAAAGCAGCGCGCTGGGCGTCGCTGGGTGAGTTGCCGGGCAGCAGGCGCCGCAGATGTCCGGGTACGTACTGCAACGCCATCGGCGCCGACTGCCAGGTCCGGTCGAAGGCGCCGTGCCCGGTCGGTGGCCTCGGTATGGGAACAGGGTTGGGCTGGTAGCCGATGAGCGGGATCTCCTGTTCGCCGGGGCGCGCCGGATGGTGGGGCCGTCCGTCGGGGCTGCGGCTGCCGGTGGTCGGGTAGAGGTGCCCGCCGGCTAGGAGCTCTTCGACGGCCGCTTCCATGGCCTCGGCCTGCGCAGCCGCAGGTGCCTGCCCGTACACGGCGGTGGGTAGTACCGAGCGGTCGAGCAGTGCGTGCCCGTCGGGGGTGAGCAGTCCGCAGCGGCGTACAGCTCGCATCACCAACCGGCCCGCGTCCAAGCCTGTCGCCGAGTCGCGGGTTCGGGTGGAGCCTGGGGCGTCCTCGCGGGTGAGGATGGCCGCGTCGTACCGATGCTCGATGGCCCGTTCGCCCACCGTCACAGGGGTTTCGAGGAGGGTGGTCGTGGCGCGGATGACGCGACCGCCGCGGGGCCACTGGAGGTGGAGTTCGAGGCCCGGGAAGAAGTCCAGCGGCCACTCGATGTCCAACAGGCGGCCAGTCCCGTCACCGAGTTCGGGGCGGGTGTCCTGGACCTCCTCGGACTTCTCCAGATCGCCGCCCGGATGCGTGAGCTCCAAGCGCACGGTGGTCTGCCCCCGGCTGAGGCCGCACAGTTCGTCGGCGATGATCGGGCGCAGCGGGAGATACCCGTCCATGAGGTGGGCGAGCCTCAGCGGCATCCGCCACGCGATCTCGCTGTCACCGATCCGCAGGAGTTGCCCGGCTCCCAGAGCGGTGGCGTCGTCGAGCGGCATGTCCACCGGTTCGGTCGGCGGCTCCACGACCGGTTCCGCTGCCGATTCTGCACCCGGATCACTGGACGGCCCGGAAGGGCTCGCACACGATAGGGGCGGCTCTGTGGTCGCGCGCCAACCAAGTCCGGCTGCCGCCAGCGGATCGCTGTCCTCCTCGTAGGTGCCCGGGTGATGGGACCTCCACACACCGCCGCCTTCGAAGGCGTCGTCGAGGCTGACCCGCGTGCCGCTCTCGAAGAGACCGTTCTCACTCTCGCCCCGGATGAGATCGGCGATTGCCAGGTTGGCCCGGCACACGGCTGTTGGGTAGCCGAGGCCGGAGAGCAACGGTGCGGCGCCCGGGAAGTCCCGCAGCCGCGACCCGACCGCGGTGTAGGCGGTGGTCGTGGCGGCAATGGCGTAGCGGCGCTTGGCTGCCAGCTTGGCAGCGTATTGCAGGGAGGCGGCCAGCGCGCTCATGTCGTGGCCACCGAGCGGTCCGGTGTCCCGCCAGCAGGCGGCGAGGTCGTCGCAGGTCATCGCGTACGAGCCCCACATACGCAGTGCGTCGCTCGACGCGAGCACGCGCGCAATGACGTCGAGCAGGCGCATGAGGGTGCCTCGCAACAGCTCCTCGTCCTGTCCACAGGCCAGTTCGGCGAGCGAAACGGGCACGAAGGGGCTGAGCAGCTGCGCGCGTGCGGTGGTCAGCAGGTAGGCGGCGTAGAACGAGACTTCGTCCCGCTCCGCGGCCTCGCGGGACGGATGGACGGCATCGACCAGGACGTGTCCGTGCTCGTCGATCCACCGGGCGTGATCGCGCAGCCGATTCAGCTGGGCGGGCCTCAGACTCAGCGCCTCGCCGAAGGCGCGCAGATCTGGGACGAGTAGTTCGCGGCGTATCGGGGCTCGATGAATGTTTGGCCTTCCTGGTCCTTCCGCGCCGGCGGGCGCTCCGGACACCCAACCCGGTACTTCACCGAGCGGGCCGATCGCGGGGTGCTGACCCTCCTTGTAGACGATCTCCGCGTACAGGGGCTGGGAGGTGGTGGCGATGTGCACCATGGCTCCCACGGGGAGGGCCTCGATGCGCTCCCTGAGATGGATGACGGGAAACCCATCGGGATCGAGCGGGCTGGCGCCGTAGCCCTCTCCTCCGAGGTCGTAGCCGAAGTAGACGGCGTTGAAGGCGACCGAGACATGAACCGGGGCGCGACGAACCTTGACCAGCTCTTCCAGGTAGTCGCGCAGCCGGCCCAGTTCCGCGGCGGGCACGGCGTCGTAGCCATGTGCCATGGCGGGGGTCAGCAGCGGTTCGCACGTATAGGGCTGCCAGATCCCGGTCGACGCCTCCGGAGTCATGGTCATGCCTTCTCTCCCTCGTTCCGTAGCCGCGGTGCTGGTGCTGCGCCCTCCGGCGTTCGCGTGGCGTGCCACCGCCCATCGTCGGTGACGTTCACCGCACCCGTCTCGGCCAGTCGCTGCAGGCTCTTCTCGACCTCGGCGTACAGGAGGCCGATACGTCCGCCGAAGTGGCGACTGTCCCGTAGCGCCCTGGGCAGCGGTATCAGGCGTTTGTTCATCGGGTGGTACGACGCCTCGTCGCCGCGTACCGCGTGCCACAGTGTCCGCGGGTGGAGACCGCGCGGCATGAGACGGATGAGGCGGTAGACCTGGGCGTCGAGGCGCTGGGTGCGCAGCGCCTCGTCGGCACCGCCGCCGTTGCGCTGAGCGGCGCTCTCGAAGGCTTGGGCGACGGCGGGCCGACGTTCGCCGATCGGCCAGTCAGTCGTAGCCCAGCAGGCTGAGCAACGGCAGCGAGCGCCGGCGCAGCAGTCGTCGGGAACCTCAGGGACACCGAAGTAGTCGGCGAACTTGCGCTGAGCGCATGTGGTGGTGTCCTCGAAAAAGTCTTTGAGCAAGGTGAGTTCGCCTGCGGCGCGAGAGGTGCGCCGGGTGAGCAGCGGCAGGAACCCGCCGGGCAACTGGCGGTGGTGGACGCTGAGACCCGTGACGTATCGGCGGCTGGGGGCAGCGGACACGTCGAGTAGTCCCCGGTCATGCAGGTCGGCGAGGATCTCCCAAGTGCCGGCTGGGCCGTGTGCGATGTCCCGGTAGCCGTTGACGTGCTCTGCGAGGTGGGCGTCGAGCGCGTGGACGCGGAGGCGAGCGTGGTCCGGCCGGGAGAGCACGGCTTCGATGATGGGTTGCTCAAGGGTGCCGTCGTGGCTGGGTGAACGGGTAGCGCCGTGGCCCTCTTCGGGTGGCTGCGCGTCCCCGGCTTTGACCGTGCACAGCGGCGGGTAGTCGCCGAGGTCGGTTATCGCTCCCAGATCTGCGAGGGCACCGAAGGCACGCATGATCCCGGTGCGGTAACGGTCCTCGGTATGGCTGCTGCGCAGCTCGCTGTCATCGAGGAGGCCTGCGGCGGCGTCCTCGGCCATGAGTGCCTCGGCCAGTTCAGCGGGGTCGATGCTGCCGCTCCAGCTGCTGAGCACCGCCTGGCCCATGCGGCGCAGCAGGGGAGCGGGCAGATCCTGCCCGGTCATGAACTGAACTGTG
Organism: Streptomyces shenzhenensis; assembly: GCF_021462265.1. GTDB lineage: Bacteria > Actinomycetota > Actinomycetes > Streptomycetales > Streptomycetaceae > Streptomyces > Streptomyces shenzhenensis. Next base: position 15,111 of record NZ_JAJONF010000021.1, read on the forward strand.
CGTAGGCCACGGCTGGTTGCCAGCGCGAGAGTGACGTTGACGGGCCCTTCGCCTTGCCTACCCTGCCCCGCCGCGTCACGGCCCGCGCGGCCGATCTGCTGATAGAGCGCAGCCAAGTCGGTCGGTGGGGAAACACAGAACACGGTGCGTATGTCGGGTCGGTTGACGCCGAGCCCGAAGGCTGAGGTCGCCACCGTGACAACTGGCGCGAACCCCTCTTCACCTTGCTTGGGCGCCTCCCGGAACTCGGTCATCACCGCTGCTTTCTCGGCCTCGGTGAGCCGGCCGTGGAATCGCAGTAGCCGCACGCCGGTGTCGCCCACGTACTCGCGCAGGTGCGTGTACAGCGCGTTGACCTCCTTGACCGTGAGGCAGTACAGGATCGCGTGCCCGTCGAGCGCGTCGACCACTCGCTCGGCGAGACCGACGACACCGCCTGGGCCGGGCTGATTCAACGAGCGTCGAAATATTGCGAGTTCGGGGCGAATCGGGTTCTCGCGTACGGTGACGAGTCCTCCGCGTGCCTGTGGCCAGGTGGACTCGGTGTGCTCCTGCTCCGATCCGGCAGTGGGCGGCTCGGGCGCCATCTCGAAGAGGTGCTCGCGAAGGGCTGCGTGCACCGAGTGGTTGGCGGTGGCCGTGACCGCAGTGACCGGCAGCCCGTACTCCTCACGCAGCTCGGTGAGGAACCGTGCCACCCGCTGCATACTGGGCCGGAAGTCCTCCCACTGGATCATGGTGTGCGCCTCGTCGACGGCGATGCGGGTGACCTGCCCTGCCGCGACCGCCTTCCGTACCAGCTCCCGGAAGCGGCGCTGGCACAGCCGCTCCGGACTGACGTACACCATCCGGATGCCATGGTCCTGCCGCCCCAGCAGCTGGTCGGCAACTTCGGTCTTCCCGGCCCGGCTACTGGACTCCCGCAGCGGGGAGATCAGGGCACGTACGGCACCTCCGATGGAGCGGTTGAGTTCAAGGGCTTGGTCGTGCATCAGCGCCACGAGCGGGCTGATGACAAGGGTGGTGCCGGGCAGGACCAGAGCGGGCAGCTGGAAGGTATAACTCTTGCCGAAGCCGGTGGGCAGCAGCGCAAGGGCGTTGCTGCCCTCGGCGACGGCCCCGATCACCCTCTGCTGGGCCGCCTTCAGCATGACCGGCTCGTCGGAGAACCTGAGGAGCCCGCCGATCTCTGCGGCGCGCTTCAGCACGACCTCGCCGAGTCGGCCTTCGACACGCAGCCGCTCGGCCTCGTCCTGCGTGAGGGCGAGCTCCCGGATGCGGCGAGTGTGCGGCAGCACGGTATGGCGTTCGAGGGCATCGTCCGCGCACAGTTCGGCCGCCCGCCCATGGTCCAGGAGACCTGCTCGAGCCATGAACTCCCAGATGCGCCGCCATCCGTCGGCCATGGTGACCACATTGCCGCCGCCTGTCTCCCCGGTGGTCGGGTCTGGTCGCAGCAGGCCCGCATCTAGGCTGCCGAGGAAGGCCCGACGGTATACACGGCGCAGGCTGGTGTGCCCGCCGAGCTTGCGGTCGCTGAGGATGACGACGCCGCGGTGGCGGTCGGAACGGATGAGCCGGCCCACCGCCTGTCGCAGCTGCAGCGCGGCAAGCGGCAGGTAGTAGCCCTCGGTGGCGGCCCCGTCTGGGTCCGGGTGCCCGGCATCCTCGGCGCGTTGCCGTGCGGCAGCGCGGCGGGCCTCGATGATCGGTGCGGCGAAGGGTGCGAAGGGTAGTTTGTTGATCCACACCAGGCGCAGCCGTTCCTCATCGGCGACGTCGACGCCCTGCCACAGCCCCCTGGTAGCCACCAGGAATCCACCGCCCTGCTGCGGGTCGGTGAACTCGGCAGCAGCGCGGCCGTTGCCCAGGGCGAGCGCGCTGACCACAGGGGCGGTGACAGCGCGGGAACGCAACTCCCGTTCCAGCAGGTCGCCGATACCCGCGGCGGTGGCGCGGGCAGTGGTGAGCACCATGGCGCCGCCGTCGTACCCGGCCCCGTCCGGCCGCAGCCGTGTCATCTCCTCTGCATAGCCGCCGAGTTGGTGGGCCACCGTGCGCATGGCGCCTTCTTCATGCTCTGCCCAGGACGGGAAGTCGGTGAAGCAGATCAGCTCGGCCTGGCGTGCCAGATCGAACGGGGAGGGCAACGCGAGCGCCGGGAGCTCCTCGGGCAGCCCGAGACGTCCCCGTACGAAGGTCCACTGACCGCCAACCCGCAGTGTCGCGGAGACGTAATGGACGCGGGCGAAGGACGAAAGGTAGCGGCGCCATTCGGGGACGTCCGGCAGGTCTATGGGGCTGGAAGCGATGCGGAACCGGTAGGTGCGCAGACCAGCTTGCAGCTCGGCCAACTCCTCGAGATACACCACGCGCGACGGCGTCGCATCGGCTTCCATTTCGTCGAGCGTGGCGGCGGGGCTCAGCAGGGTGTCGATGTCGCTGGTGAGGCTGTCGAGGGCCGCCGCGCTGTCGTCGGCATGGCGAGCGAGACTCAGGATTCGCTCCTGTACGAGGACATCGAGACTGGTGGCGTGCTCGGCGGCGTACCGGCCGATCGCGGCGGCGATCGCGCTGAGGGCCCGCGAAACCTTGACGAGTAGCCGCTGGATCTGGCGCACTTCCTGGCTGCCGGAGGTGCCCGCATACGGGCTGGCGAGCGTGGCGTTTCGGCTGCCGACACGTACCCCTACGCCCTTGGCCCGGGCGTCGAAGGCGCGCGCGGCGAGGCGAGGTAGCCGCTCGTCATCGAACAACTCCTCCAGTTCGCCGACCGCGCTCGCGGCTCGATTGCGGGCGCCTCCCGCACGCGCGTCGGCGAGCCAGGTCTGGCACTCAGCCAGCAGGTTTTCCAAGTCTCGATAGTCGGCTGCGACGGTGAGCGCGGAAGTGGCCGCGTTCTCAAGCTCGTGGGCTTCGTCGATAACGAGCAGCATGTCAGGGCCGAGGGCGCGCAGATCATCGAGATGGGAGAGGGCGAGCGCGTGGTTGGCGAGGATGAGACGGTGTCCGGCGATGGCCTCGCGCACGGTGTCGGTGTGGGGAGCGAGCGGGGTGTCGGCTCCCTGCTGGTAGTCGCCGTCGCGCTGGGAGAGAGACTGCAACCACAGCGGCAGCGCCCGCCCGGCGTAGTCGGAGAAGAAAGCCGGCAGGTCCACGGGGTCGACAGACCGGGCGGTCCACGACTGTAGTGCCTCGCTGCTGGCCCGCAGCCGCAGCAGCAGGTAGACGGTGAGCTCGCGGAACTGCGGCACCTCCACGAAGCGTGCGCGGCCGCGGAGTTGCGTCCGGGCCTTGGTGGCATCGGCGAGCAGAGCGGTAAGTCTGGCCAGCGAGAGTCGGTTGGTCTGGCCCTTGACCAGGTCGGCGACGTCGAGGATGCCGGGTAGAGCACGTTCGAGGTCTTTGAGATCCCGGGCCATCTGGCTTTGTAGTTGCTTGGTGAAGGTGGCGATGACGGCGGTTCGACCTGGTGCGTCGGCCAGCCAGTCGAGGGCAGCGGCGAGCACCGCATAGCTTTTGCCCGTGCCCGTGGGCGCCTCCAGTAGTCCGGAAGTGCCTTGGTCGGACCACGTATGCAAGGCGGTGGCCATGTGTTGCTGAGCGGGCCGGGGCTCTGCATTGATACCGTGCACTTCGGTGGCGAGCGCAGCAGGGTCCACTCTTCCGTCCGCGCCGCGCAGCCTGTCGGGGACTGTCACGGCAGCCCGTCCATGCTGTGTTCCGCCAGCCTCGCGCCGTGGCTGTTGCTGCCTCAGCTCACTGCTCAAGAGCCGCGCCACGCGCTGCTCATCCCACCCCTCGGCTTCGCGTTGCGAGCTATCCGCGCACGCGGAGAGTTCAAGCAGCAGCCGCCAGCCGAACGAGTCGGGGCAGACGTCGGCCATGAGCCGCCTCAGCTCCGTTTCCCAATGAGCTACTTCGTCAGATGCCCGCACCAGCAACCGGACCAACAGTTCGACGTCGTCAGAGGCGCAGTGGGCTCGCAGATTTGACCTGGGGATGCCTTCGGACTCAGCGAGCGCGTGGAGCCGGTGGGAGCTTGCTGTCGGCCAGACTGCGTGCGCGAGATAGAGCGCGTCGACAGGGGCGCATCCAGCAAGCGGGTCAGCACATCCGGCTTGCGCGGCGGCTTCTCGCACCACCGGAAAATCCAGCCCGGTGCCGTTGTAGGCGACGACAATATCCGCGCCGGAGGTCTGCGCGGCAAGCTCCGTCCACGCTCGCTCGGGATCCAGACCTTCCGTTTGGACCCGCTGACGCACGGCCACGTCGCGGATGTCGTTTTCACCATGGGGGAGACGCAGGTACCGCTCCCATACCGGCACTGCCGTGTTCCACTCCCGGTCTGTCCCGAAGCGCATGGCCGCCACCTGGTACACGTGTCGTTCCAGATATGGCTCCTTGGGTACGGTCCGTACGACACTCTCCAGATCGATCGCGACGGCCCGCAGCCCACGTCGCTCAGGCGCCCCACTCGCCGTCGGCACGATCGGCGCGGCAGACGCGCCCGGCGTGGTGAGGCGCCCATCGGTTTCCTCGAGCAGTCCGGCCGCCACCGCTTGCGCGATGAGTTTGGCCAACCGGACCTCGGGCAGTCCCGCGTACCGACCGCGTGCTGCTGCGGTCAGTTCCTCACGCCCGACTCCTCCCGGAGACTCTCGCACCAACTCCACGATCTTTCGGACCGCTCCCGGAACCCGCTGATCCCCACCCATGATCGCCTCCCCCACCGCACGGTCTCCCCACCTCACAGACAGCGAGCACCGGAATATGCCTTTGACCTTTGACAGGAGACGATCTCCATGTCAGCGTCACAGTCCACACACTGGAAGCATAGCCAGATAAGACCGAAAGTGAAAGCATCGTCAAATCATTTCCGTGTCAAGAGGTCAGCTTCTTGAGGGTCGTTGCATTCGGACCGCTGCGGATCCGAACTCATCGCGAGCAGGCTGGCTTCGGCCGATGCCGCTTCTGGAGGACCTGGGTCAGGAAGCCGAACCGTCGAGGCCGAGGCGGATCACGGCGAGAGCCTCGGCGATCTCGACGGTCATCTCGTCGTCGGGGCCGAACACCATGCACATGTCCTCGTGGAGCGGTTCGAGGACCTGCCGGGCTTCGACGGCCCGGCCCTGGGCGAGCAGCAGCATCCCGATGTTGTGCCGCAGCTCCACGGCTTCCTCGCTCACATCGCTGTCGACGGCCCGCACGACGTTCAGCACGCCCTGGAGCGCGGCGAGCGCGTCGGTGACCTGGCCGAGCTCGGCGCGGCAACGGGCAGCCTGGGCACGGCAGGCGCGGGCCTGCTCGCCGGTGGGTCCGGCGATGCGGGCGTACGCGTCGGCGAGGGCATCGAACTCGGGCAGGGCGGCCCGGTAGTCGCCGCCGAGGAGGCGGATCGCTGCTCGCTGGCGGCGCAGCGCCAGGACCTGCTTGCTTTCGGAGCCGAGGGCTTGGGCCGCGGGTTCGATGACCTCGCCGAGTACCTCGGCGGCCTGCGCGAACCGCTCCTCCTCCAGCAGGGCGTCGGAGTGGGCGTACGCCGCCTTGATGTCCTCGCGCAACTGGGCAGGGACGGGCACCGGCTGGGCCCCTGGGAGGACGGCTGTCGGCGCCGAACCGCCGGGGGCGGGGGCCTGGGCTCGGGCGCGAGGCGCGAAAGGGTGGCGGAACACGCCCGTCGGGTCTGGTGCGCCGGCCGGCCCGACATCGGCCGTGCCAGGCTCCTGGCCCGGCGGCGGGAGGAACGGCAGCAGCCGTGCGTACACCTCCTGCGTGTCGGCGGGCCGTGCCTCGGGCGCCTTGCGCAAGAGGTGTAGGACCAGCTCCTCCAGCGCCTCGGGGACGTCGGGCCGCAGCTGTCGCAGCGGGGTGGGGGCGGCGTTGACGTGCTGGTACATCAGCAGGTACTCGTTCTCGGCCTCGAACACGACGTGCCCGCTGAGGAGTTCGTGCAGCACGCAGCCCAGCGCGTAGAGGTCGGTCTGCGGGGTGATGCGTCCGCCGCGGACCTGCTCGGGCGACATGTACTGGTGGGTGCCGATGGGGCTGCCGGTGGCGGTCAGTTTGGTGACGTCGGTGCGCAGGATCGCCGCGATGCCGAAGTCGAGGACCTTCACGGTGCCGTCGCGTGCGACGAGGATGTTGCCCGGCTTGAGGTCCCGGTGGATGACCGGCACGTCGTGCGCGTACGACAGCACGGTCGCGACCTGCGCGGCGACGGCGGCCGCCCAGCTGACCGGCAGCGGCCGGCCGGGGTCGAGGTAGGCGGACAGCGGTACGCCGTCGACGAGCTCCATCACCAGGAACAGCCGCTCGTACGACGCGTCGAGCACCGCGTCGTACACCTGCGGCACACCGGGGTGCTGGATGCGCGCGGTGATGCGGGCCTCGCGTCGGAAGCGTTTGGCGAACTCCTCGGCCAGCTGCGGGGAGGTGACCGACGCCTGCCGGATGAGCTTCACGGCGACGGGTCGGTCGAGCACGGCGTCGTAGCCGCGCCACACGTCGCCCATGCCGCCGTGGCTGAGCTCCTCCAGGAGTTCGTAACGGTCGGAGATCGCCTCCTGCGGCACCTTGCCCCCGGTGTGCGTGATGAACAGTCACGGTCAGGGGTCAAGTGTGACTGCCGCGTCGATCCGCCGTCCAGCGGTCGTGGCGCGCCAGGGGCTCGGGCGCGGCGGCCGGTCGGCCTTCCGCAGGCAGGACGTACTCGGCCCAGACCGTCTTGCCGGGGCCGCCGGGGCGCGGGCGCCAGTCCCAGCGGTCGGCGAGGTGCTCCACCAGGAGCAGGCCGCGGCCCGTGTCGCGGAGGTCCGTGGGCGTCGCCACGACCGGTACGCCTTCGGTACGGGTGTCGGTGACCTCGATCCGTACGGTCGTGTTGTCGCAGGCCAACGCGAGGTGGAAGTCGCGGCCGGGGACCCGGCCGTGCCGGACGGCGTTGGCGGCGAGCTCGGCGACGATCAGCGTCAGCGCGTGGTGCGTGTCGCAGTCGTAGGGGATGCCCCACGCGTCGAGCCGCTGCCCGGCAAGGCGCCGGGCGAGCCGCGCGCCGCGTGGGGTGGAGCTGAACCGCATCGCGAAGTGGCCTGTGGGGCTGGTGGGCCGGGGGACGCGGTCGGGGGGAGCGGTCTCGCTGGTCATGCCTCAACCCTCCCGGCGACCGCGTAACGCGACTACTGGTGACTCGCCGTCAGCCTCCGGTTGTGCGTGCTGGCGTGAGGTCTGTACGAGGCAGGCCGAGCGGCGCCGCTCGGCCTACGGCATGGCGAGGGGGAAGCGCCGGGCCCAGGCCGGAGAACCAGCCCGGATCGGGCCTGGGCGCGGTGCTGGGGCGGCTGTTGAAGCTGCCGCGGATCAGAGCGGGCCTTGCGCGGGCCGAGTTCGGCACGGGCCTCGAAACGCGGAGAGATTTGGGCTGGAGCAAGGGTGGTTGCGCCGCAACCCTGGGTAGGTCGAAGTGAGCTGACCGCGAAGCACGCAGTCGAGGGGCGACCTTGGATCCCGTATCCGTGGGAATGTTGGCAGCGATCGCAGGAGGAGCCGGGGGCGAGCTGGGCCGCCAGGCATGGGTCGCGCTCAGTGAACTGGTGCGGAGACCGTCGAGTCGCCGAGCGGAAGCCCTGGCATCCGGGGAAGCCGAGTTGGTGGCGCTGCGTGAGGCGCCGGGCGAGCCGGCACTGGCACAGGCGTTGAGCGGTGTCCTTGTCGCGCGGGCGGCGGTCGACCCGGAGTTCTCCGCCGCGCTGGACGCGTGGCGTCGCCAGTGTCAGGCACTGTTCGAGGGGTCGGTGACCAACACGATCAGTGGCGGCACTCAGTACGGCCCTGTGGTCCAGGGCCGGGACTTCTCCGGCATCACCTTCAACAGTCCACCAGAGCCTCCCCGGCGGGAGAGCTGACGGTCTCGTCGCCCCTACCGACCTGTGCAGACACGGCTAGGATGCCGCCCACGCTGGAGCTTGCGACCCAGGTACCCAGGTGATCCGGGCCGCTTGGACGATGTGGAGAGGTGGGCTCAGGATGCCCGCCCGTCTGCCGACCGCCCAGGGGTGGGTGCGCGGGTCGACGGGTTTTCTGATGCGTACGCCTGGGCATGCCCGGTATCGTTGACGCCACCGTCAGTGATGGTGTGGATACTGGAGGAAACTGTGGCCCGCGCTTGGGAAGCCGATCCGTCTGCGTTATTCGTCAAGCGCCTCGGTAAGTCGGCTGCGGAGCTGGGCAATTCGAAGGACGACGACGAATGCCCGGACATCTGGCAGCTGAGCAACGGTGATGTTGCCGTGATCGGCCGTGATCTCACCGCCCACTACCGGTCGTGTCTGCCGGCCGGGGTGAACCTGGGGCCGGAGGAGCGGTTGGTCGTCATCCCGGGCAACATGCTGAGTGCGGCGAAGGCGGACATTCCCGATGCTTGATCTCCTCACCCCCGAGCTCCCGGACGAGCTGGGTGAGCGGCTCACACGTGAGGACTACAAGCGGGACTTCCGCGAGCGGCGGGCGGCGATCCGCGATGGGGAGTCCTGGAAACTCGAGCGGTTGCAGCACTTCGAGGAGACCGGCGACGACAGCCGCGAGGCGCTCCGGCAGGGCGACTGGCCGGCCGTGTTGCGGCTGTTCGAGGCTGAGCGTGATGCGCTGGTTCGGCGGGCACGGAACGAAATGTCGCGGGGCGCGGTCTTCCATCGCATTCGGGTGGTCGAGGAGCCGCTGACGCCGTACGTGCAGTGGGAGTTGCACTGGCTCCGGCTGAGTGCGGAGTGCGGGCTTTCCGTTCGCGTTCTGCCTGCACCCGCGATCGCTGCGGCCGAGGGCGATGCGCTGCTGCCGGAGTTGAATCTCCTGGACAGCCGGGTTCTCTACCGTGTGCTGTACACCGAGGCCGGCCGGCCGGACGGCGCGGTCCGCTTCACCGATCCCGGCACGGTGGAGAACTGGGCGGAGTATCTCCGGGAGCTGTACACGGCTGCCGAGGACGTCCAGCCGTACTTCGACCGCGCCGTGGCCGATCTGCCTCCGCCGCCCGCGGCCTGATGAAACGCGTCGATCGACGTGCCGACAGAGGACAGCAGCCGCCCCGGAGACTCGCAGAACGACCTCTCCGGGTCGTCCCGGGATGTCGTACAGGCGGGAAGCGTCACCGGTGACATCCACTTTCACCAGGCAGCGGCCCCGGGGCCGACGCGACCCGTTCCACGGCAGCTCCCGGCCGACGTCCGCACCTTCGTCAACCGCTCCCATGAACTGGGCCAGCTGAACGCAGTACTGGCAGACGGGGACGGCGGACACGTCGTCGTCTCGGTCCATGTGGTGGCCGGGACGGCGGGGGCGGGCAAGACATCGCTGGTCCTGCACTGGGCGCACCAGGTCAAGGAGCAGTTCCCCGACGGCCAGCTCTTCGTCGACCTCCGCGGCTACGACCCCGGGGACCCGGTCACCGCAGGCCAGGCACTGCGGCGCTTCCTCCGGGCCTTGGGCGTGGCCTCGGCCGACATCCCCCAGGACGTCGACGATGCCGCTGCGATGTACCGTTCACTGCTCGCCGACCGCCGGGTCCTGATCCTGCTGGACAACGCGGCCACCGTGAGCCAGGTCCGGCCGCTGCTCCCCGGCGGTGGAGCCAGCCTCGTCGTGGTCACCAGCCGCAACCGCCTGGCAGGCCTGGCCGTACGCGACGGCGCCCGCAGGATCACCCTCGGCACCCTTCCGGAGGCGGAAGCCGTCGCCCTGCTGCACGCGGTGACCAGGGACTACCGACACGACGACGAAGAGGACAAACTGGTCGAACTCGCCCAGCTCTGCGCCCGTCTTCCGCTCGCTCTGCGGATCGCGGCGGAGCGAGCCGCCAGCCACCCGCACATGCGACTCGAGGATCTCATCAGCGATCTGCGCGACGAGTCCGAGCTCTGGGACGCTCTCAGCACCGGCATCGACGATGAAGCCGAAGCCATTCGTTCGGTCTTCACATGGTCCTACCGGGCTTTGCCCGCCCCTTCGGCCCGTCTCTTTCGCCTCCTCGGACTGCACCCGGGTCCTGAGATCAGCCTGCAGGCCGCAGCCGCTCTCGGCGAGCTCACACTCAGCCGGGCACGGCGACTGCTCGACGACCTCGTCGGCGCCCACCTGGTGGAACAGACCGCTCCGGACCGGTTCCAGTTCCACGACCTTCTACGCGCGTACGCCGCGGACCTGGCGCAGGCCGAGGAATCCCCCGAGCAGCGACAAGCCGCCTTGAGCCGTGTCCTGAGCTGGTATCTGCATACTGCAGACGCCGCCCAGACGTGGCTCTACCCTTCCGAGGACCACTTGCCACTGCCGGCGCCTCTCCCCGGCGTACAGCAACTCGTCTTCGCCGACTACAACGCCGCGGTCGACTGGACCGAACGGGAGCACGGCAACTTCCTCCATGCCGTACGTGCCGCCGCCCAGCACGGACTCGACAGGACAGCCTGGCAGTTGGCCACCGTCCTGTGGTTCGCACGACCTCCCTCGGCGTCGGAACGCGACTGGCTGGAACTCGGCCGGATCGGATGGACGGCAGCCGTCTCGCAGGACGACAGAAGAGCGCAGCTGCGACTCCTCCTTAATATGGGGATCGCGTACCGGGCTCTGAACGACTTCGACGAGGGACTGGATGCTCTCGGCAAGGCCGTTGTCCTTGCACGCGGTCTGGAGAGCCGGTTCGACGAGGCACGTGCCCTCAACCTCATCGGCCTGATCCATCTGCGACAGCGCGATCTCGGTCGGGCGGACGCACGTTTCGGCGAGGCGTTGTCACGTTTCCGGGACCTGGACAACCACCGCTGGACGGCGATCACGCTGGCCAATATCGCCGGCACCCGATTGAGCTCCGGCCGCCTGGCCGAGGCCGCCTCGGTCGTCGACGAAGCCCTGGCCGCACACCGGGCCCAGGCCAACCGGGCAGGCGAGGGCAATCTGCTCCGGATCAAAGCCGAACTCCAGCTCGAACAAGGCGACCCGGATGCCGCCCGACGATCCATTGACGATGCTCTCGAGATCGCCTTCGCACTCCGCGACCACACCCGGGAAGGATTCTGGCTGCTGACCCTGGGCGGCATCCAGAGAGCCACCGCACAGTACGGCGACGCGCTCGCCTCCTGTCAACGCTCGGCCATGCTCCACCGGCGTCTCGGCGACCGCAGCCGCGAAGCCCTGGCCTGGCGGGGCACGGGGCAGACATACGCTGCCATGGGCCGCCGCGACGAAGCCGCGGTGTTCCATGGCCAGGCCGCGACCGTTCACCGCGACCTCGGGGACATGTGGCAGCTCGCTGTGGAACTCGACCGCCTTGCCGCCGCTGTCCGCCCGGAGGACCCCGATTCCGCCCGCGCCCACTGGACCGAGGCATTGACCCACCTGGCCCCGTACACCGACCTTCGGGCCACGGCTGTCCGCACCCGCATCGAGTCCCTGCTGGCCGGATTCGGCGACTGACTCGGAGTGCTCGCCCACGGCCACGAACCGGCGGCTGGGCACCCAGGTCTTGCAAGGCCAGCCGAGCCAGAAGAACGCACCCGGTCCGAAGAGCTGGGGCCGACGGCCGGATCAGATCCAGGTCACTTGGCGAACGTACACGCACTCGTGCCGGGGAACGATGAGGTAGACGAAGAATCCGCTGTCGACGTGTGCGGTGTCTCCCTTCGGGCCCAGCCCTTCGTACTGTGTTCCGTCGAGGTAGAAGGCCGCAGCCGCCCGCACCAGCTCGTCAGCCCTTTTCTCGACCTCGGTGACGAACGCCGGCGGTGCTCCGCCGATGACGTACGCCTCGCTGGGGTCGTACTCCCACCTCCACGTCACTCGGACACCGCCTGCGTCGCCGCGTCCTCGACGGCACGTAGCTCGTCCATGGCGGATCGGAATGCGGGGTCGTCCTTGCTGGTGGTGCCGTGGATCGCGGCGAGAGCCCGGCTACGGCGTGCGGAGAGATCGGGCCGGCGCTCGATCTCCACCTGGGCGGCCCAGTGGGTCAGCCAGTGCTGCAGGTGCCCGATCTTGCTGGTCCGGATGGCGGCGGCGAGAGCTTCTTCCTTGTGCTTCTCCATCTCGTCCAGGCGGTGAGGGGCGATCCGGGCGAGCGCCACGCGGACGGCGTCGGGGGTACGTTCGGGGCGTGGGACCAGCTCCGGGCTGTGGTCCGGCTGTGTGCTCACGATGTCCTCCCAAAGGGTGCCTCGGCCAGCATATCCAGCCGGGGCGTACGTATCAGAGGTCGTCGTCCAGGCCCTCCGCACGGCGGATCATCCGCCACAGGGGGTGGAGCTGAACGGCATCGCGAAGTGGCCTGTGGGGCTGGTGGGCCGGGGGACGCGATCGGGGGGAACGGTCTCGCTGTTCATGCCCCCAAAGGTCCCGGTGGTGGCGTAGCGTGACCAGTGGTGACGCACCGCCGCGTACCGGTTGTACGCGACGGAACGGGAGGTGTACGAGGCGCGCGGCGTGACCGGTTCGGGGCGGGGGCGTTGGGCCGGGGAACCGGGCCGGGGAGGCGGTGCAGACGATGGAGACAGTGGAGCGGGGCGAGGGCGAGCGGGAAGACGCCGGGCCGAGGCCGGAGGACGAGCCGGGGTCGGGCGTGGTGACGGCGTTCGGACGGCAGTTGAAGCTGCTGCGGGTACGGGCGGCCCTGGAACGGCCCGAGTTCGGGAAGCTGGTGGGATACGCGGGGCAGTCGATCGCCTCCTTCGAGCAGGGGCGGCGGATCCCCCCGCCGAGGTTCATCGACCGCGCGGACGAGGTCCTGGACGCCGGGGGCGTCCTCAAGGCGCTGAAGGAGGAGGTGGGGCGGGCACAGTATCCGGCGTTCTTCCGGGACATGGCGCGGTTGGAGGCGCAAGCGGTGGCTCTCCACGTGTACGCGGCCCAGGCGGTTCCCGGTCTGCTGCAAACCGACGAGTACGCGCGAGCCGTGTTCACCATGCGGCGCCCGTTGCTTGACGAAGACACTATCGAGCAACGGGTCGCAGCCCGCCTCGCCCGACAGGAGATCTTCTCCCGCAGGCCGATGCCGACCTTGAGTTTCGTGATCGAGGAGTCGGTACTTCGACGCCCCATCGGTGGTTGGGCGTTACTGCAAGGACAGCTTGAGCAGATCATGCTGCACGCGCACCGCCGAAACGTGGAGGTCCAGATCATGCCCAACGACCGCACGGAGCACTGCGGTCTGGCCGGACCCTTCACCTTGATCGAGGACCGCGACGGGCGGAGGATGGCCTATGTTGAGGTCCAGCGAGACAGCCGCCTCCACACCGACAGGTCGGCCGTCAGGGAGATCGAGGAACAGTACGGAATCCTTCGGGCTCAGGCGCTGACTCCTCATGAATCGCTGGCCTTTGTCGAGGAACTGCTGGGAGAGAAATGAGCAACCAGATGCCTGAGCCGACTGTGCCGGAGTCAGCCTGGTTCAAGAGCAGCTATAGCAGTGGCGAGGGCGGGGAGTGTGTCGAGGTGGTCGACGCCGCCGGAACCGTACACATACGGGACTCGAAGGCCCGATCCGGACCGGTTCTGACGGTCACCCCCGATGCGTGGGCCGGGCTCGTCCGGCTCGCCGCCGACCAGACTGTCTGAGCCGTACATTCACAACCCCCGTGGGTGCCCAGTCGCGCTGCCGACTGGCCCCACGTCTGGGGTCGTACTCCCTCACACGTCACTCGGACACCGCCCGCGTCCCAATGTCCTCGACGGTACGCAGCTCGCCCGCGGCGGATCAGAATGCGGAGCTGTCCTTGCCGGTGGTGCCGTGGATCGCGGCGAGAGCCCGGCTACGGCGTGCGGAGAGATGCGCGGTGGGCAGGGACGGCAGGTGCGGACGCCGAAGGTGATGACGTCCGCACCGAAGTCTTGGGCAACCCCACACCACTCACCAAGTGAGTGCGAGCGCGTCTACCCCGCTGCGGGCAGCGCGGGGAACACGACCACCGAACCGTCCCTGTCGCGGGCGATCTCGATCGCCACGTCTGTCGAGCGGCTGTTGACCATGACGCCGTCGCCCAGCTTGCGAATCCGGTGCGCCGCGCGCATCAGACGATCGACTTCATCGGTCGTGAAGACGGGCCGCCAGCCTTGCGGGCCTGCCAGCTCCAGCGCCGAAAGGTGTACCAGCACACGGGCGATGCCCGACTCCAGCTCGTCGAGGCGCTGCTGGTCGCGCTTGAGCTCGCGGGTGAAGTTCTCGAACATGTTGTCAAGGTTGTCCTGCGCATGCTCGACCGCCTGCAGGACGACGACCCGCCGCTTCAGCGCAACGGCCAAGGCGGCGAGTTCGAGGTGGGCGCGGAACGTGCCGCCATGCTCGTCGACGCCGGGGAACGACTTGGTCAGCGTGCCGATCTCGACGGGCTTGCCGTCGGGCAGCTTGTCGAGTGCGCTCTGCCACTGGGCAAGGCGGCGGTCAGCGCGGCCCAGCGCCGTGTTGATGGCGTGCACTGCCGAGTCCAGTCCCAGCGAGATACCGAGTTTGCCCTGGTCGAGCAGAATGGCGGTGGCTTTGTCGATGGCATCGCGGCAGCCGTCGAGTTCGCTGTGCTCCTCTTCGAGCTTCTGCTCGTGCAGCTGCTCCAGCAGTTCTGTGATGTGTTCGATAGCCTTCTGGCGCTTGTAGTCGGCATGCGCGCTCACCCCCACCGCTACGGCCATGAGCACGAGCGGCGCGGCCACGGTGAGCGCCGCGCCGCCGGCGGCCGCGGCACCGGCTGTCGCACCGGCTCCGCCGACCGCGCCTGCTGCGGCCACTTTGCCGACCGGCACGAACGTCGCGTTGGCGGCGATGCCCGTCGAGTTCATGAGTGCACCGTGGATGCCACCGGCGACCGCCTTCGATGGCATCGAACGGACCATGCCCTGACCGAGCTGGGCGGCGACCTTCGCCGGAACCACCATGCGATACAGGATTTCGCCGCCGGCGGTCGCCCTGGCCGCCGTAAGGGAACTTCGCGTCGATTGCGTGATGAACTGCGACAGGTGCTGCGCCAGGGGACTCGCGGCATCGAGCGGGATGCCTCGGCTGCGGTCGAGCCTGTCTGGCAGCGGATGCGCCTCAAGCGTGGCGATCGGCGCGTCGGCCATGACGGCCAGCACACCGCGCAGTTCAGCCAGGCGCTCAGCCGTCATCGGCTCGTCTCCGGCCAATGCGGGCACCCGGACGTCACCGGTCGCCAGCGTCCACACCGGAACGAGTGCCTTGCGGGCTTCAGCCATCGTCTCCCCCTCTTTTCCCACAACAACCTATGGCGTACATCGGACAAGAACGGTATGAGCCTCGTGCAGTCGGTTACGGGCGCTGCCTGCAGGTGAAGTGACGATCACCAGGGCAACCCACCGCCTCACCCACGGCCGTCAGGCCGCAGACGGATCGAGGCCGAAGGGCGCCCCGGCCGGCATGTCCGGCCGGGGCGTACGAGTCAGACGTCGTCCTCCAGGCCCTCCTCGCGGCGGATCATCCGCCAGGCGGCCTTGCGGGCGCTGCGGTCCAGGCTGGACTTGAAGCCCTTGTCGGGGCCGAAGTACTGGCGGCCCATGCCCGCGATGGTGTCGATGTGGTCGGCCATCTTGTCCGCGAAGACGTTGTCGAAGACGAGACCGAAGTTGTCCTCGTCGTTGACGACGGCGGCCGCCCGCACCTTCGGGTCGGCCTTGGCCTCCTCGAACGGGCGGATGACGTCCTGCTCGGTGAACTCGGTGCCGAAGCGTTCGTTGAACTTCTCGATCAGCTGCGAGAGCAGCGACTTCTCCGCTTCCTTCGCGCCGCCCGAGCCGTCGCCGAAGCCCTGCATCGTCGTCGGCCCCTCGGAGGTGAGAGAGACGTCGTACTCGCCGGTCTTCTCCACGCGCATGTGGCTGAGGTCGATCTCCCCTATGTCCACGCCGCCGTCCGCGCGGCGCGGCAGCCGGTTGAGGAGGTAGCGGCCGTAGAGGTGCAGCCGCTCCAGCTCGGCGTCCCGGTAGGGCACGATCTGCGCGAGGAAGCCGTACTTCCTGACGTAGTCGTTGAGGTCGGCGCGGAAGCCCTCCGCCACCTCCTGGTCGTCCTCGTCCTCGCTTTCGAGCAGGGGCGTGAAGCGGGCGACGGCCGGCGAGAGCAGCCGGTACAGCTCGGCGTGCAGCTTCTCCCACTTGGACTGCGAGCCGGCGGCCTTCTCTTTGGCGGCGAAGTACGCGGCGGCGAACTCGTCCATCTCCTGCCCGGACAGGATTCCCGCCTGCATGACCCGGCTCTGCGCGGTGTAGAGCAGGTTGGGGTCGGAGGGGAGGGTGTTCGCCTCCTCGAAGTACGGGCGGAAGGAGTCCTGTATGTCCTCGGCGTCGTTGACGAAGTCCAGTACCGCGAGGTCGGCCTGGGTCTTGCGCTCGGCGGTCCGGTTCAGCCGGGACAGGGTCTGGACGGCAGAGATGCCGGTCAGCGTCTTGTTGACGTACATCGTCGTCAGCAGCGGCTGGTCGAACCCGGTCTGGTACTTCTCCGCGACGACCAGGATCCTGTACTCGCGCTGGCCCGTTCCGCCGGCGCGCGCGGCCTTGTCGTCGGCACGCGTGTACGCGAACGCCTTCGGCAGCGCGCTCTCCGACAGCCCGCCGTTCTCCTTCGGCTCGGTGGTCTCCTCGCCGTCGATAGTGAGGGAGCCGGAGAAGGCGACAAGGACACCCAGGTCGGGATACTTGGTGTCGTAGTCCCGGTCCTTGATGTAGCTCTTGATCGCACGTGCCATCTGCACGGCGTTCTGCCGGGAGGCGGTCACGACCATCGACTTGGCCCGCCCGCCGAGACGGCCGCGGCTGTGGGTGACGAAGTGCTCCACGATCACCTGGGCGTGCTGGGCGACCGTCGAGTCATGGGTCAGCGCGTACCGGGCGAGCAGACTGTTCGCCTTCGACGGGTCTACCTCCTTCTCGTCGGGGTTCTGGTTCACCAGCTTCCAGTACGTGTTGTACGTGACGTAGTTGCGCAGCGGGTCGAGGATGAAGCCCTCCTCGATCGCCTGCCGCATGGAGTACGTGTGGAAGGGCCGGTAGGTCGCCTCGCCGGCGATGTCCTGGAGCGTGCCGAAGAGTTCGAGGGTCTTGGCCTTCGGCGTGGCGGTGAACGCGAAGTAGGAGAGGTTCGCGGCGCGGGAACGCTGCTCCGCCCTCTTCTTGAGCTGGTCTTCGAGGGTGGCGGCGGAGGGGGCTTTGACCGTGGTCGCGCCTTCGTCGTCCGAGTCGGAGTCCAGGCCGAAGTCGCGCAGGGCGGACCGTACGGCGGTGGCGGCGTCGCCGGACTGCGAGGAGTGCGCCTCGTCCACGATGATCGCGAAACGGCTGCCCCGGATCTCGGTGGGGTTGCGCTGGAGGTAGTCGAGCAGCGCTGGGAAGGAGTGCAGGGTGACGGTGACGATCTTCCCGGTGTCACGGGAGAGGGCCTTCGCGAGCTGCTCGCCCTTCGCCCCGTGCTTCTCGTCGATCTTCACGACGAGGCCCGCGGTCTGCTCGAAATTGCCGACCGTTTCCCGGAGCTGGGCGTCCAGGTTGCGGCGGTCGGTGATGACGATGACCTTGTCGAAGACCGGCACGCCCGGCTTGAGGCCCTTGGCCACGGCCTCGGCGTCGAGTTCGTGGGGGTCGGTGGGGGTGTGCAGGTCGCTGAGGCGGTGTGCGAGCCAGCCGATGGTGTTCGACTTGCCCGAGCCGGCCGAGGCCATGATCAGGTAGTCGTGGCCCGCGCCGTGGGTGGCGGCGTGCGCGGTGAGCTTCTTGACCGCGTCCCACTGCTGGAACCTGGGGAAGACCATCGTCTTCGTCGTGCCGCCGCCGGGTGTCTTGCTCTTGTGCAGGTGCACGAATCGTTGGAGCAGGTCCAGCCAGTTGTCCGGCTGCCAGACCTGCTCCCAGAGGTACGAGGTCGCGTACGTGCCGTAGACGGTCGGGGCCGGGTTTCCGGCGCCGCCCGGCTGACCAGGGCCGTTGGAGCCGGTGTTAAAGGGCAGGAAGCGGGTGTTCTTGCCCTTGAGGTGGGTGGCGACGAAGACCAGGTCCGGGTCGACGGCGAAGTTCGCGACGACCCGGCGCGTGAAGATCAGTTCGGTGGGGTCCCGGTCGGTGCGGTACTGCTCCTTGGCCTGCTCCACCCCCTGCTGGGTCAGCGGGTTTTTCAACTCGGCCGTGGCGACGGGGATTCCGTTGAGGAAGAGGGTGAGGTCGAGCTTGTTGCCCCAGTCGGCCTGCTTCGTCGCGTACGCGAGTTCGCGGACAACGGTGAGGCGGTTGGCCCGGTAGCCGTCGAGCACGGAGTCGTGGGCGACGAGGTTCGGCTTGAAGTAGGCGACGCGGAGGAGGACGCCCCGGTCCTTGACGCCGTTGCGGAGCACGTCGAGGAGGCCGTTGGTGGCGATGGCCTGGTCGAGACGGCCGGCGAATCCTCGCTGCGCCTCGTTCGGGTCGCCGCCGTAGACGGTGAGCAGTTCGTTCCACTCGTCGGGCTGGGTCGCCCCGATGAAGGTGAACAACTCGTTCGTGTCCAGGCCGAGATCGGCCCGGTAGTCCTGCGGGCGCGCCTCACGCCAGCCGCGCTCAACCATCGCGGCGACTATGGCGTCACCGAAGGCGGACTCCGTGTGGATGGGGCTCATGGCTACGCGGTGACTCCGTCCGTTACGTTGCGTCCGCTGGCAGTGGATACGTCGAACTGGCCGGATACGGCGGCGGTGATGAGGGCTTGGCGGCGTTCGGCTGCCAAAGTTTCAGAGCGCACGATCAGTTCACGAAGCGGGCGCAACCCTTTGATCCGATCGCCAATTTCACGCTGCCCATCAGGAGGCACGACTGGGATAGGGATTCTTCCGAAGAGATCCCAATTTCGGAAGTCAACAGCCCTCTCGCGCGTACTGGTTGCAAAGTTGCCGAGGTATCCCTGGAGGGCTAGTAGGCGCAGAAGCCGGCCTAGGAAATATGCGTCTCCATCGCCAGTAGGAGTACAGACATGGTAGACAGGACTGCAATTCCCGATAGCTTCAGATGTGCCGATGGCTCCTGCGAAGCCGTCGAGGCCGTGCACGACGACATCTCCCACTTGGACGCTTTGGCCCTGCGGATCAGCGGAGGATGAAAGAGTGTACCCTTCCGCGCGTCGCAAGCTCCGCTCGGTAACTTGGCCATCTCGATAGGCTGTGATTACACCCACATCGGCGACCGCAGGCCGCACCACCTTGGTCAAGATCCGACGAATGGGAAGTGCAGGATGGCCAGTTGTGTGGCGCACCAATTGGCTGGATCCGATGTATTGGAGCACTTGGCTGTTGATGCGCTCATCCATGAGGGAAACCAATCGTTCCTTCTTGGAAACCAAGTCGTCGATCTTGCCAATTTCGGCGTCGAGGAAGTTGGCGATGCGTCGCTGCTCCTCCAAACCAGGTGCTCTGAAATCGATGTTCGCGTACCGTTCAGCATTGAAGTTCTGAATCGTTGAGGCAACCGATTCTGAGCGAATCTTATGCTGGAATGGTTCGCTTCGGGCGACGTAGGCGAGGAAACGAGGCTCCGCGCTCCACAGAGGGCGAAATCTGACCAAATATCCGGCAAATGTTGCCCCTGCGTCGGAGGCGCGAACCAGGTACGACTGCCCGGGAGGAGTACCGCTTCGCGAAAGGAGAATATCACCTTCTTTGAGTGTGAATCGCTCCTCTGGAAGGTCTGATACGAACACACCATCTTCTGTAGGGGTGAGCCTTCCGCTACTGATATCCGTAGTGCGCAGCAAACGCACCCCCGACTCGACGTAGTTTTCGGCCGAGGTGTTAAGTCCGTACTGCCCAGCGTCTACGCATAGGTTTTTCAGGCGAACTTTACTCCAGACAGTCACTCTGTCACCTCACTCAGCAGCTTCTGAATCTCCGCCTCCAGTGACTTCAACTCCTCGTCGATCTTCGCCAGCGGCCTCGGGGGCTCGTATACGTAGAAGTGTCGTGTCACGGGGATCTCGTAGCCGATCTTCGTCTTCGTGTGGTCGATCCACGCGTCCGGCACGTGCGGCAGCACCTCGCGCTTGAGGTAGTCCTCGACGTCCTCGCCGAGCGGAACGTTCTCGTAGTCCCGCAGGTCCGCGTCCGGCTCCGGTGCGCCTTTGACCTTCTGGACCTCGCCCTCCGGATCCCGGACCCCGACCGTCTCCCGTACCGCCTTCGCGAACGGTGCTCCCGACGGCCACGTCAGACCGGCCGCGACCACCGCGTCCTTGAGCGCGATGAACGCCTCGGACTTCGTCGTCCAGGACGAGCCGAGCAGCGTACGCACCGCCGCGACGAACTCCTCGCTCCGCTCCAGCTTCGCGACCGGCTTGGCCTCCGTCAGCGCCGCCAACGTCTCCTCGGTGACCTCGAAGCGCAGCTTCAGCGGGCGTTCGACGGTGATGCGCTGGTAGCCGAAGTCCTCGTTGGCGAAGACCTTGACCTTGCTGTGCAGCGGGTGCTCGGGGTCCTTCGCGACCTGCACCGCCTCCGCGTACAGCCGGGTGATGTCGCCGATGTGGTCGGGGCGGCCGTTCGTTCCGTCGCCCAGCTCCTTGCGCTTGTCGCCGAGTGACTTGCGCATCTTCTGCCACTGGTCGCGTGCGTCGAGCAGGACGACCTTGCCCTTGTGGTCGGCGTCCTTGCGGTTGGTGAGGATCCAGAAGTACGTGGAGATACCGGTGTTGTAGAAGAGCTGGTCGGGGAGGGCGACGATCGCCTCCAGCCAGTCGTTCTCCAGGATCCAGCGGCGGATGTTGGACTCGCCGGACTCGGCCGCGCCCGTGAACAGCGGGGAGCCGTTGAAGACGATGGCGATGCGGGAGCCGCCCCCGCCGTGCACGTCCACCGGCTTCATCTTCGAGATCATGTGCTGGAGGAAGAGCAGTGAGCCGTCGTTGATGCGCGGCAGGCCCGCGCCGAAGCGGCCGGCGTCGCCGAGCGACTTGTGCTCGTACTCGACCTCGTCCTTGACCTTCTTCCACTCCACGCCGAACGGCGGGTTGGCGAGGATGTAGTCGAACGAGCGGCGGGCGTGGCCGTCGTCGGAGAAGGAGTTACCGAAGGCGATGTTGCCCGGGTCCTGGCCCTTGATCATGAGGTCAGAGCGGCAGATCGCCCAGGACTCGGGGTTGAGCTCCTGCCCGTACACCTCGACCGTCGCGTCCGGGTTGAGGGCCTTGATGCGGTCGTCGGCGGCGCTGAGCATGCCGCCCGTGCCGCAGGCCGGGTCCATGACCGTGCGGACGACACCCGGCAGGCTCAGGGCGTCCCCGTCGGGCGCCACCAGCAGGTTGACCATCAGCTTGATGACCTCGCGCGGGGTGAAGTGCTCACCCGCGGTCTCGTTCGACTGCTCGGCGAAGCGGCGGATCAGCTCCTCGAAGATGTAGCCCATGTTGTGGTTGGGCACGACATCGGGGTGCAGGTCGAGGTCGGTGAACTTGCCGATGACCTGGTAGAGCAGGTTCGCGCTGTCGAGCTTCCTGACCTGCTGGTTGAACTCGTACTTGTCGAGGACCTCGCGGGCGTTGTCGGAGAAGGCGCCGACGTAGATCTGGAGGTTCTTCGCGGCGTTCTGCGGGTCGGCCGCGATCTTCCGTAGCGTGAGTTCGCTCTTGTTGTAGAAGGAGTGGCCGGAGGCCTTCCGCAGGAAGCGGTCGGTGTCGATGTCCTGGCCGGCGAAGCGGGCCACCGTCTCGATGACCTTGTCCCGGGTGGGCTCCAGGACGCACTCCAGGCGGCGCAGCACGGTGAACGGCAGGATCACCTTGCCGTAGTCGGACTGCTTGTAGTCGCCGCGCAGGAGGTCGGCGACGGACCATGCGTGGTTCGCCAACTCCGTGTGCTTGCTGCTGTTCAAGGGTCCCCGAGTTCCTTCCGAGCCGTTCCGCCGGGCGAGAGGGCGAGGGGGCGGGTGCGGCCGAGTGTGGTGGATGTGTGAAGAAGTGTGTCAGTTCGTCAGGCCGACGCGGTCTCCGGTGGGAGCAGTGCGCCCGCCGTCAGGCCGGTGGTCAGGAGGTCCGCGTACGCGCGGGCCAGGTCGGTGGCCCGGCGGGCGGCGGTGTTGAGTTCGTGGACGCGGCGGAAGGCCTCGCCGTAGCGGCGCTGCTCCTGCAGGGGCAGCAGCGGTACGCGCAACCGTCCGGGTTGGAGGTGGACGGTGGTGCTGCCGGTGGATGCCCCGGTGATGTTGTCGTGCGCGCCGACGAAGCCCGCGAGGAACCAGGGGTCCAGTCGTGCCGGGTCGGGGCGCAGGAGGTAGAGGTCGTGGCCGAGCAGTGCGCCGATGTCCTGCTCGTCCGCCGGCCGGGCCATGTTTCCGCCGTCCCCCGTGAACACGCGTACCAGGATGTCCCCTTCGGCGATGACCGGTGACGATTTCAGCGGAACGCTGTCGAGGAACGTACCGGAGGCGGGTACGCCGTCCGCGATGTCGGCACCGAGCAGGACCCGCCGCCCGGAGTTCTCGGCACGCCAGTGCGCGCCCTCGGTCTTCTCCCGGGTGTCGGTCGCCGCCCGCAGGATCTCCAGGGCGCCGCCACGGGCGAGGTCGGAGAGGGTGGCCGTGCGCCACTGCCGTGGGGAGTCCCCGGTGGGCCGCCAGGTGCCCTGAGCGGCCTGGGCGAGGAGGCCGGTGTGCTCGGTCAGCCGCTCGCGGTGGTCGTCGGCCTGCCGTGACACCTGGGCCGGGTCGATGTCGGCGGGCAGGGCGCGGACCTGGCGGGCCGGGGTGAGGTCGACGACCTCGTCGAGGAGGTCCAGTACGGGGACGGCGCGGGCGATGCCGGGCTCGTCGGAGAAGGACTCGGGGTCGGCGCGGAAGGTCGTCCAGTGGTCCAGCACCGTGGCGGTCAGTTCGTCCCAGTCGAGGGTGTCGCGGCGGCGGCGCGTCCCCGTCGAGCCGGGCGTGCTGTCGGACCGGTTACGCGACCTGTCCTGTTGCCGCTCGCCGTCGGCGTCCACGAAGAGCACGGAGGCGCGGTCCGGGCCGTCCGGCTCCGGGGTCCGCAGGATCCACAGCTGGAGCCCGATGTGCAGGGGCGCGGCCGCGCCGGACGGCAGGGCCACGACAGCGCGCAGGGCGCCGCCGCGTACCAGTTCGGCGCGCACACGGCGGCCCGAGGCGCGGGCGGCGGTGGCGGGGGGCAGCAGCAGCACCGCGTACCCGCCGGGGCGCAGGTGGGCCAGGGCATGCTGGATCCAAGCGAGTTCGGGCTCCGAGCGCGGTGGGACGCCGTAGGCCCAGCGAGGGTCGTAGGCCAGCTCGTCGTGGCCCCAGTCGCGGTCGCCGTAGGGCGGGTTGCACAGCACCGCGTCGACCGGGGGCTGCGGGAAGGCGTCGTGGCGCAGGCTGTCGCCGGCTTGTACGGCCACCGCCGCGTCGGGGGTGGCGAGCAGCAGGCGTACGGCGCTGCGTTGGGCCTGGACCGGAAGTGCGTCCTGGCCGTACAGCTCGCGGGCGCCGTGGCGTGCGGCGGCCGCGAGCAGGGTGCCGCTGCCGCACGCGGGGTCCAGGACCCGGGCCGTGTCTGCGGGCAGCAGGCGGGCCATGAGGTCGGCCAGGCGGTCGGGGGTTTGGTAGGTGCCGGTGGAGGCGCTGTCCTCCAGTTCCCGCTCGGCGAGCACGTCGACGGCGGCCTGGGCGCCCTCCTCCCGTACGCAGTGGATCAGTGCCCGTACGACGGCCGCGTCGGCTGCTGTGAAGGGGGCGGCCCCGGTCTGCGGAAGGGTGCCGGTGAGGTCGGCGACGGCGGCGTCCGCGTGTGCGGCGAGGTCGGTGTCCGGCAGGCCGGCCAGCTCGGTCAGCTCGCCCGGGGAGCGGCGGGAGGTGGCGAGGACCAGGGGGAGCAGCGGTGCGGCCGGGCCGGTGCCCACGGGGTGCAGCCGCAGCAGGGTGCGCAGCTCCTCCGCCGGGGCGGCGGCGGACGCCTGGCCGCGGGAGCGCAGCCAGGCGCGCACGGATTCCAGGTCGTAGAGGGGGCTGGACTCGTTGCCGCCGGCCGGTGCGGGGAAGTCGTCGTGCCGGCGGCGCCAGTTGCTGACGGTGGCGCGTGTGACTCCCGCGATGCGGGAGATCTCCGCGGCTGTCACCTGGGCTGACGGCTGGGGCATGACGGGTTCTCGCCTCTCGTCGGGTACAGCGAACACGCTACACCATGAACTAAGCGCGTGAACATGTTTGACAGTGCTTTCAGTGTCATGCTTATCTGTAGAAGCTTCCGGCCGGCAGTGGTCGGCGGAAGCATCCTCGGGGACCGGTCGCCGCGGGCCGTCCTCTCTCCGCCGCCGCCCCGTCACGAAGACAAGGAGGCAACAACTGCCATGGGTCGTCGTTCTCCCCTCGCCCACGCACCCCGCCCCACCACCTCCACGCACCGCCAGGTGTTCGTGAACGACAGGGTCAAAGCCGTCGCCGGGCCGATCGTGCTCGCCACGGACGCCTCTGTCGGCGGCCCGGACCGGGTGGCCTCCGGCTACCTCGCCACCACCGGCCACGCGGGTCTGCGCGCCCACGTGTACCCGAAGTACCCCGTGCGCTCTCACTCCCGCGTGGTCGTCACCGAACTGCGCGCTGTGTACTGGGGCCTCAAGGCGGTCCTCCACGAGCACCCCGGCCGGCCCGTCGAGGCCCGCGTGGACAACCTGCAGGCACTGCGGCACCTGCACAGCTGGCAGCAGGGCGGGACGGACATGCCCGAGGGCTACGACACCCACCTGCGCTCCCAGGGCCGCCGGCCCAGCCTGGTCAAGCTGCAGCTGCTCGCCGAGTACACCCCTGACCTGACCTTCGTCCACGAGAAGGCCCACGCCGGTCACCCTCTCAACGAGGCCGCCGACTCCCTCGCCAAGCTCGGCCTGCGCTGCGCGCGCGGCGCCGTCCCGCGCACCGAACTCCCGCGCCTGGTCCCGTTGTGGGCCTCCGGCGCCCTCGCCGACTACCGGCGCTCCCGGGCCGCCTGACACGCCTTCCCGTCTCGCACGTCACACGCACCCGCAAGGTGCCTCTGCATCCCCTGGGGGGACCATGAACCAGCAGCAGAACCCGCAGCAGCCCCAGCCCGGTTGGGGCGGCCCGCAGCAGCAGGGCTACGGCGCTCCGCCGTTCCAGCCGCAGCCGCCGAAGAAGTCGAAGGCGGGGAAGATCGTCGGCTTCGGCTGCCTCGGCGTCGTCGCCCTCTTCGTTCTGATCGGCATCGCCGCCGCGGCCGGTGGCGGAAACGGCGACTCCACCGACACCGGCGCCAAGGACAAGGCCGTCGCCGCCGGCCGCACGCCGAAGACCGACAAGGCCGAGACGACGCCCGCGCCGAAGCCGAAGCCGAAGCCAAAGACGCAGGCGAAGCCGAAGACGCAGGCGGAGCAGTTCAAGGCCTGCGTCGCCAAGTCCGGTACGGCCACGGAGAAGAAGGCCGTCCAGCACGTCACGAAGGTGACCGGCGCGGACAAGCGGAACGACATCCTGGACTCGGCCGAGGTCTACACCGACTTCACCGGCGGGTTCATGAGCGACAACCAGGGGGAGGCGAAGCTCATCGCCTCGGCGTTCACGTCCTGCTACGAGTCCAAGAACGGGCTCGTCAGCGTCTACGGCCAGGACGGCGACCTCATCGCCAACGCCAACTACTGATCCCCTCGACCGAGACCGTGACGGCGGCGCAGCGGCAGCTGATTCTGCAGCGGCGAGTGGACTGACATCCGGGCCGGCCGACTGCCCCAGCTGGTCAGTACGCCTTCGAGGGTGACGGTGAGGCGATCCTCCGCCGTCACCGCGCCGCTCCCGGCAGCGACCCGCTGTGTGGTTCTCATCCTCCGATTCCTCACCTGAAGGACAACTGTGAACAGAGCCGATGTCATCGCCATCGCCGCCTGTGGGCTGACGGCCCTGGCCGTCACCGCGGCCACGGTGGACCACGTCAGTACCCACTCCGCGCTCGCCGCCGCCCGCCGTCAGGCGGCCGCTGCCGACCACCGTGCCCACCAGGCAGAGTCCCGCCCGCCCAAGGTCGTCACCCGTACGGTCACCAAGACCGTGGACAAGCCCGTCTTCGGCCGCTCGACGCTCCTCGGCGCCTACGCGTCCGGCGTGATATCGGGGGGCTTGTACGCCGACGACGGCAGCATGACCTACACCGCGAGCGACAGCACCTGCTCGCAGGAGTACGCCCAGATCTCCCAGGAACCCACCGGCGGTACCGTC
Organism: Streptomyces shenzhenensis; assembly: GCF_021462265.1. Taxonomy (GTDB): domain Bacteria; phylum Actinomycetota; class Actinomycetes; order Streptomycetales; family Streptomycetaceae; genus Streptomyces; species Streptomyces shenzhenensis. The sequence continues at coordinate 41,310 of NZ_JAJONF010000021.1, forward strand.
CACCGCGACGACTTCATGAAGGCCTGCCTGACCAACGTCAACGACACCGCCAAGACCGATCCCGCGCCCTGACCGGCGGCGTCCGGCACTGACCGGCGGGTCCATGGGCGCGCTGGGCACGGCACCCCTCGACGAGGCCGCCGACCCCCTCGCCGAGCTCGGCCCGCACTTCGTGCGCGGTGCCGCCCCACGCACCGAACCTCCGCGCCTGGCCACGCTGTAAGCCACCGGCGCACGCACCGATCACCGATGACCCCGGGCCGCCCTTCTCTCCGCTGCCGGCCGGGCATGCGGTGGACCTGCCTCGCCCGCGGCCCGGCCCTCGGGCTCTTCCACGCCTTCCCGCGCCCACCCCGGAGCACCTCATGACCGAGACGGAACAGCCCCAGCAGATCGCGCACGATTCCACCGAGCCGAACCAGGCCGCCCCGTCCACGCCCGTAACCGAACTGGTGAAGGTCCGCCTCGCGGAGGCGGTCCTCAGCGAGCCGGTGAAGGTGCTCCTGAAGGATGCTCTGGGCGAGGGGGAAGTCGAAGGGCCGTCCTCCGTCGGCCGGATCTACCTGGCCTCCGTCGCCGTCACCGGATTTCGCGGCATCGGTCCCCGCACCTGGCTGAACCTCAGCCCCCGGCCAGGCGTGAACCTCGTGGTGGGCCGCAACGGGTCCGGCAAGTCCAGCATCGCCGAGGGCATCGAGACCGCGTTCACCGGCACGAACATGCGCTGGCACGGGCTGCACGCGTCGCGCAGCAGCAACTGGCGCAACCTCCACCTTGAGGATGGTGCCAGGCCGGAGATCGAGGTCAAGCTCGCCATCGAGGGCGACACCGGCCGCAGCACGCTCACCCGTACGTGGGAGAGCGAGGACTTCGACGGCTCCCGGGCGGAGTTCAAGAGGCCCGGACACGGACGCGTCTCTCTCGACCAGGTGGCCTGGAAGCAGGCCATGGAGGACTACCGGCCCTTTCTGTCGTATGTCGATCTCGACCGCATGATCAGCGGCAAGCCCTCCGAGATGTACGACGCCATCGCCACGATCCTCGGCCTGCGGCATCTCAGCGCAGCGGACAGCCGGCTTCGGGCGGAGGAGAAGGTACTCGACGACGCGGCGAAGGCGGCGAAGGCCGAAGTCCCGGAACTCGTGGAAGCCCTGTACGCGCTGGAGGACGACGAGCGCGCGGTGCACGCCCTCCTGGCCATCGACACCCCGGGCAGCCCGGACTTCGACACGGTCGATGCCCTGGTCGCGGGACTGCCCGCCGACACCGACGAGGGTCTTCTCGCCGAGCTGCGGGCCGCGGCCGCCGTGCAGGGCCCCGACATGGAGCAGGTCTCCGCCGCGGTGGCCGGGCTGCGCAAGGCCCTCGCCGATGCCGAGGACGTGCGCGGCACGAGCGCCGAGGACGCTCACCAGCGCGCCGACCTCCTCGCCAGGGCTCTGGCCCACAACGACCGGCACCCCGACGCGGGGTCCTGCCCGGTCTGCGGAACGGACCGCGCCCTGGACGGGGAGTGGGCCGCACGTGCCGCCGCGCAGATCGCCGTACTGCGGCAGGAAGCCAAGGCCGCCGACGACGCACGCAGCGCACTGCGGTCGGCGGTGCGAGTCCTGCAGGACCTCGTGCACAGGCCCCAGCGGATCCCGGCCGCGCTGACCGACCCGTGGGACGCCTGGACCGCCTGCCGCACGGTCAGCGATCCGGGCGAACTCGTCAGACGCGCCCACGAGGCGGCCGGGACGCTGGCTGACGCTTGCGCCGCGGTGAGAGAGAACGCCACGAGGGAGCTGGAGAAGCGGGACGAACGCTGGCGCTGGCTCGTCACCCGCCTGGCCGGCTGGGCGGAGCGGGCCCGTGCCGCGAAGGAGAGTGCTCCCCGGCTGAGAGACATCCGGCGGGCCCGTGCCTGGATCAAGGCGCTGAGCAGCGAGCTGCGGGAGCGGCGCATGGAGGGCTTCGCCGAACAGTCTCAGCGTATCTGGGAGAAGCTTCGCCAGGAGAGCAACATCGACCTCAACGGTGTGAGCCTGCGCGGCAGCGAGAAGGCCACCGTACGCAAACTCGTCATGGACGTCTCCGTCGACGGCCAGGACGCCTCGGCGCTGGGCGTCATGAGCCAGGGCGAGCTGCACTCCCTCGCGCTGTCCCTGTTCCTGCCCCGTGCCGTCACGGCCGACAGCCCGTTCGGTTTCGTCATCATCGACGACCCGGTGCAGTCCATGGACCCCGCCAAGGTCACCGGGCTCGCTCAGGTCCTGCACGAACTCGGCAAGCACCGACAGGTCGTCGTGTTCACCCACGACACCCGGCTCCAGCGGGCGTTCACGAGCCAGGAGCTGCCGGTGACGGTGTTCCAGGTCGAGCGGAGCAAGGCCTCGCGGGTAAAGGTCGAGCGAGTGACCGACCCGGTCGCGCAGGCGATCGCCGACGCGATGGCCATCGTCTGTACCCCGGATATGCCTCCTGCGGCCCGGACCCATGTGCTGCCCAGCCTGTGCCGTATCGCCCTGGAGAACGCCTTCCTGGAAGCCGCGTGGATCAAGCACCACCTCTCCGGCGGACCTGAGCAGGAACTGCACACCGCCGTCGACGACGCCGAGAAGTTCACGAAGGTCGCGGCGCTCGCCCTGTTCGGCGACGTCACACGGATCCGTGACGTCGACGAGGAAGTGAAAGCCCGCTACGGAGCGCAGGCGGCATATCTCATCAAGCAGTGTCAGAGAGGAGCCCACGCCGCAGGAGCGCAGATCACCGACCCGCGCCGTTTCGTCCAGGACGTCGAGGCTCTGGCGCAGAAGGTGCGCAAGCCGGAGGGGAATGCCCGATGAATGCCTCTGCTACATCCTCGTCCTCCGTGTCCGTAGCCTCAACTTCCCCCGCATCCGTCGAAGACCTCCTGCTGACGGCCGACCGGCTGCTCTCCGGCGACCTCGGCGGTGCCACAGCCGCCGGCCGTCACCGCGGAGCCTCACTGGCCCTGAGAACCGCCCTGGAAATCTGCGTGGACCGGGTGCTCGACGCGGCGGTACCGGGCCTCTCCCACGCCACCATGCGGGCCAAGATGCTCTGCCTGCGCTGCTACACCCCTGGCGAGACTGCCCAGCGAACCCGCGCCGTCTGGTCGCACCTGTGCCTCGGGTGCCACTACCACCAGTACGAGATCGGCCCCACCTACGAGCAGGTCCGCGCCTGGCGTGCGGAGGTCGGCGAGCTCGTCCGGAAGCTGGATGTCCCCTAATCGTTTGGCTGATCAGGGTCACTAGACGAGTGCTGCCCGAGATGTACGCCGCCCACGAAGGCCTCAGCTTCCTTTGACCTCATCACCACATGCCGAACATACAAGAAAAAAGACATGAAAAGCCAACAAGCCGGACTCACGCTGGACCCAGATCGGGACCCATCTGGCCACTTCGAAGCCCGACAGGCAAGTGGTTTAGACCAGAATCCATGCGGGAGAATGACAAAAGACCAGGTCAGGGGCTACATGACCTGGTCTTCAGTGGAGCCGCTTTCGGGATTCGAACCCGAGACCTACGCATTACGAGTGCGTTGCTCTGGCCATCTGAGCTAAAGCGGCATGTCGCCCGCACTATGGTGCGATCAGCGACGTCGGTAAGTCTACACAGTTTCGGGGGGTGCTCCGTACAGGCCCCGGAGCGGCGGGCTCCGGGGCCGTTGGCAGGGCTATGAGCAGCGCTTTCCCGGTGCCGGAGGGGTGTCGTTCAGAAGGTAGGTGTCGATCGCCGAGTCGATGCAGGCGCTGCCCCGGCCGTAGGCGGTGTGGCCGTCGCCGACGTAGGTGAGGAGGCGGCCCGAGGAGAGCTGGCGGGCCAGGGACTGGGCCCACGGGTAGGGGGTCGCCGGGTCGCGGGTGGTGCCGACCACGACGATGGGGGCGGCGCCCTTCGCCTTGATCCGGTGCGGCTCCCCCGCTGCCCGCACCGGCCAGTACGTGCAGTTCAGCGACGCCCAGGCCAGGTTCGGGCCGAACACGGGGGACGCCTTCTCGAACTCGGGCAGGGCCTTCTCGACCTGCTCGGGACCGGCGAAGGCCGACGGCAGGTCCAGGCAGTTCACCGCGGCGTTCGCGGACATCAGGTTCGAGTAACGGCCGTCGGCGTCCCGCTCGTAGTAGCTGTCGGAGAGCACGAGCAGACCCGCACCGTCATTGTCCTTGATCACCGCGTGCAGGGCCTCACGCAACTGCTCCCACTCCGCCTTGTCGTACATCGCCGCGATCACGCCGGTCGTCGCGAGGGACTCGGTCAGCTTGCGGCCGTCCGCGTCACCGGTCGGGGCAGGGTGCGCGTCCATCTTCTGGAAGAACGTCCTGAGGGTGTCGGCGATCCGCGTCGGTGTGCTGCCCTGGGCGCCGAGCGGGCAGTCGGCGCGCCGCGCGCAGTCCCTGGCGAAGGACTGGAACGCCGTCTCGAAGCCCGCAGTCTGCTCCAGGTTCAGCCGGCGCGCGGACAGGGACGGGTCCATCGCGCCGTCCAGGACCATCCGGCCGACGCGCTGCGGGAACAGGCCCGCGTAGGTGGCGCCGAGCAAGGTGCCGTACGACGCCCCCACGTAGTTCAGCCTCGGGTCGCCGAGCACCGCCCGCAGGATGTCCATGTCCCGCGCCGAGTCGACGGTGGAGACATGGCGCAGCAGCTGCGCCGAGTGCGTCCCGCAGGCCTCCGCGAACGTCCTGTACTCGCCGACCAGCCGGTCCGTCTCCTTCTGGTCGTCGGGGGTCATGTCGGTCTCGGTGAACACGTCCATCTGCCGCCCGTTCAGGCACTGGACCGGCTCGCTGCGGCCGACTCCCCGCGGGTCGACGGCGACCATGTCGTAACGCGCCCGCACCCCGGCGGGGTAGCCGATGCCCGCGTACTGCTGGAGGTAGTCCACCGCCGAGCCGCCCGGCCCGCCCGGGTTGACCAGCAGCGAACCGGGCGGCTCCGCCTTGCCGGTCGCCTTCTTCCGGGCGACCGCCAGCCGGACGTCACCCGCGACGGGCCTGGCGTAGTCCAGCGGGGCCCGCATCGTCGCGCACTGGAATCCGGGGACACCGCACTCGCGCCAGGTGAGCTTCTGGTCGTAGTACGGCGCCAGCGCGGACGGCGGCGTGCGGGGCAGCGCGGCCAGCTCGGCGGCGCCGGCCGACGTGGCCACCGTGGCCGATGTCGACGCGCTTCCCGAGGAGGAGCAGGCGGAGGCGAGCAGGGCGGCCGCCGAGAGCAGGGCGGCCGCCATGGTCCGGGTCCGAGCCCGCTGTCGGGGCCGGGTCCAGGACTCAATGGGGGTCCGGCGGTGGATTCGCCTGATATGCATCAATCGAGCGTAACGCCGAGAAATGATCTGTTTGCCGTGCGTGAAGTCTGTGGCTCGTACGGGTGACCCCGGTCAACGCGGTGCACCAAACGCCATGCGCCGATGCGCCTTGCAGAAAAAACACCGTGCATCCCATCCCGCCCGCGGGCCCCGCGGTGTCGGCGTCAGCCCGCTCTGAGCGCCATCGTCATCGCCTCCACCGCCAGCAGCGGCGCCACATTGCGGTCGAGGGCCTCCCTGCAGGCGGCGATCGCCTCGATCCGGCGCAGGGTGGCCTCGGGCGAGCCGGCGCGGGCCAGTCGCTCCAGGGCGTCCTCGGCGTCCTCGTTGGCGATCGCGACTCTGGAGCCCAGCTGCAGGGCGAGGACGTCGCGGTAGAAGCCGGTGAGGTCGGTGAGGGCGACGTCGAGGCTGTCGCGCTGGGTCCTGGTGCGGCGGCGTTTCTGCATGTCCTCCAGGTCCTTCATCACGCCCGCCGTGCCGCGCGGCAGCCGCCCGCCCTGGGCCGCGCCGAGGGCCGCCTTCAGCTCCTCGGTCTCCTTGCCGTCCGTCTCCTCGGCGAGCTGCTTGGCGTCCTCCGCCGCCGCGTCCACCAGCTCCTGGGCCGCCTTCAGGCACGCGCCGATCTCGTCCAGCCGCAGCGGCAGCTTCAGTACGGCCGCGCGGCGCTCGCGGGCGGCGGGGTCGGTGGCCAGCCGACGGGCCCGGTCGACGTGTCCCTGGGTGGCGCGGGCGGCAGCCGCGGCCACCTGGGGCTCGATGCCCTCGCGCCGGACGAGCATGTCGGCGACCGCCTCGACCGAGGGCGTGCGCAGGTTCAGGTGGCGGCACCGGGAGCGGATCGTGGGCAGCACGTCCTCCAGGGAGGGGGCGCAGAGCAGCCAGACCGTGCGGGGGGCGGGCTCCTCGACGGCCTTGAGGACGGCGTTGGCCGATTTCTCGTTCAGCCGCTCGGCGTCCTCGACCAGGATGATCTGCCAGCGGCCGGTCGCCGGCGACGTGTACGACTTGCGGACCGTGTCGCGCATGTCCTTGACCAGGATCTCGGCGCCGACGGCGGCGACCGTGGTGACGTCCGCGTGGGTGCCGACCAGGGCGGTGTGGCAGCCGTCGCAGAAACCGCAGCCGGGCACGCCGCCCAGGGCGCGGTCGGGGCTCACGCACTGGAGGGCGGCGGCGAAGGCCCGCGCCGTCTGGTGGCGGCCGGCGCCGGGCGGGCCGGTGAACAGCCAGGCGTGGGTCATCTTCGACGACTCCGGCGGCGGCTGGCCGGCCGCGGCGGCGGTGACGAGGGCGTCGGCGTCCCGGGCGGCGGCGGTGAGCACCTCACTCACCTGCTCCTGCCCGACGAGGTCGTCCCACACGCTCATGGGTCACGCCGCCCTTTCGTCATACGTACGGGTCCGGACTCTGCCGGTTCCATGGCCCGGATCCCCACCCGCTCCGTGGTCCGGAGCCCATCCGCCCAGTGGCCCGGAACTCACCGGTTGTGTGGTCCGGACTCCATTGTGCGGGTGCCCACTGACAACGGGGCGGGGGCGGCACCGGCCGGCACCGCCCCCGCGCGGGAACCTCAGCCGCGTCGACCGCGGCCCCGGCGGCCCCGCTCGTCGTCGTGCTCGGGCTCCTCGTACGACCCCAGCAGCTCGTCGGCCAGCGACGGCAGGTCGTCCAGCGGGGTCTCCTCGGCCCAGTCGGGCCGGGGGCGCCGGCGCGGGGCCGGGCCGTCGGCGTCGACCTGCGGCAGCTCGCGGGTGCGGTCATCGGAGCCGTCGGGGTTCCCGCCGGGCCGCTCGTCCCGGAAGAAACCGGACGGCATCCGGTCCGCCGGGGCGCCGGTGGGAGCACCGGCATCGTCGCGCACCGGAGGCAGTACCGCGGTCTCGTCGGTCGCGCCGGACGGCACCGGAGGCAGTACGGCCGTCTCGTCGGCCGGGCCCACGGCAGGCAGCACCGCGGTCTCGTCGGCCGCGCCCGGCGTCACCGGGGGGAGCACCGCCGTCTCGTCGGCCGCTCCCGCGGGCCGCACCGGCGGCTGCGGCAGCTGGGCCGTCACCTCGGAGTCGGACTCCGGGGCAGCGGGCGGCTGCTCGTCCCGCACCGGGCGCAGCACCTTCGTCTCGTCGTCCCGGGCCTGAGGCCGTACCACCGGCGTCGGCATGGTCGCCGCCTCCGGCGTGACCCCCGGAGCCGTCGGCTGCCGGACGGTGGACTGCCGTGCGGCCAGGTCGGCCGCTGCCGCCGCCTGAGCCGCGACGCGCCGGGCCTCCTCGGCCCTGAGCAGGGCCTCCTCGGCCTTGCGCTGCTTCTCCAGGCGCCGTTCCTCGGCCTCGGCGTGCAGCCGGGCCTCTTCCTCGGCCTGCTTGCGGCGCCGTTCCTCGTCGGCCTTGCGGCGGGCCTCGGCCTCCGCGCGGGCCTTCTCCTCGGCGAGCAGCCGGGCCTGCTCCTCCTCGGCCCGCTTGCGCGCCTCCTCGGCCCGCAGCCGGGCCTCCTCCGCCTGCCGTTCGGCCTCGCGGCGCTGCGCCTCCTCCAGCTCGCGGCGCTTGCGCTCCTCCTCCTCGGCGCGCAGCTTGGCGAGCTGCTCCTGCCGCTCGCGCTCCAGGCGCTCCTCCTCGGCCTTGCGGGCCGCCTCTTCCTCGGCCTTGCGGCGGGCCTCCTCCTCGGCCTTCCTGCGCGCCTCCTCGGCGGCCTTGACCTCGGCCTCGGACAGCGGCAGCACGGTGTCGAGCCGGGCCCGGATGACGGTGGTGACCGACTCGGGCTCCTGGCCGGCGTCGACCACCAGGTAGCGGCCGGGGTCGGAGGCGGCCAGCGTCAGGAAACCAGCCCGTACGCGCGCGTGGAACTCTGCGGGCTCGGACTCCAGCCGGTCGGGCGCCTCGGTGAACCGCTCGCGGGCGGTCTGGGGCTCCACGTCCAGCAGGACGGTCAGATGCGGGACGAGTCCGGCGGTCGCCCACCGGTTGATGCGGGCGACCTCGGTCGGGGACAGGTCCCGGCCCGCGCCCTGGTAGGCGACGGAGGAGTCGATGTACCGGTCGGAGATGACGACCGCGCCACGCTCCAGGGCGGGCCGGACGACGGTGTCGACGTGCTCCGCGCGGTCGGCGGCGTACAGCAGCGCCTCCGCGCGGTGCGACAGGCCGGCGGACGAGACGTCCAGGAGGATCGAGCGCAGCCGCTTGCCGACCGGGGTGGCGCCCGGCTCGCGGGTGAGGACCACCTCGTGGCCCTTGGCGCGGATCCACTCCGCGAGGGCCTCGGCCTGGGTGGACTTACCGGCGCCGTCGCCGCCCTCCAGGGCGATGAAGAAACCGTTGGCCGCGGGTACCTGAGCCGGGTCGTCGCCGCCGAGCACCGCGTCCCGCAGGTCGTGGCGGAGCGGTACGCCCGAGCGGTCGTCGACCTTCGCGAGCACCAGGGCGGCCACCGGCAGCAGCAGCGCGCCGACCAGCATCAGCGTGAAGGCGGCGCCGCCGTGCGCGAACACGAACTTGCCGTTCTCCAGCCGGTGCGGTCCGATCAGCGCGGCCATCAGGGGGGCGACCAGCGCGCCGAGCGCTATGGCGACCCGGACCACCGCGTGCAGGTGCTCGGTCGTCCGCGCCCGGCGGAAGTCCTCGGTCTCCTGGTCGAGCAGGATGTGCCCGGTGTTGGCGGCCACGCCCGCGCCGATGCCGGCCAGCGCGGCGATCAGCAGGACGGTGGTGACGTCCGGGACCAGGCCCGCGGCGAGCAGCGCGATGCCGGTGAAGGCGATCGCCAGGAACAGCAGGCGGCGGCGGGAGAGCGTCGGGAGCAGCGAGGGCGCCGTACGGATGCCGACGGCGACCCCGCCGGTCAGGGCGAGCACGAGCAGGCCGTAGAGCACCGGGCCGCCGCCCAGGTCCCTGGCGTGCAGCACGGAGACGGCGACCGCGGCGGAGATCGCCCCGGCGACGGCGGCGCAGGCCAGCACCAGGAGCGGGATGGCACCGGTACGGCCGGTGTCGGTGCCGGCGGCGGTCCTGGGGCGGCGCAGGCCCTCCAGCGGCGACCTCGCGCGCGGGGTACGGGTGCCGGGCACGTCCAGGTAGACGAGCACCGAGAGGGACGCGGCGAACAGGCCCGCGGCCACGTACGACCCGAGGGCCGCCTGGTGCTGGGCGAACCAGGCGATGCCGGTGCCCAGCAGGTTGTTGATCAGCGACGCGAGGACCAGGGCGGCTGCCGCGAGCGGGATCGCCAGGAACGTCGTCCGCAGCGACAGACGGCGCAGGGCGTCCAGGTGGTCGGGCAGCGGTCGTACCGTCGCGCCCTCCGGGGGCGGGGCGGGCAGCAGCGCGGGGGCCGCGCTCTCCCGGCAGACGGTCCACAGGCGCTCGGCGATTCCGGTGACGAAGGCCGTCACCAGGACGAGCGTCAGGGCGTTCGCCGGCGTCCAGTCGATCCACAGCGGCGCGATGATCAGCAGGACGGTGCGCAGGCCGTCGGCACCGACCATGGTCCAGCGGCGGTCGAGCGGGCCGTCCTGCGCGGTCAGTGCGGCGAGCGGGCCCAGCAGGACGGCGCCGAAGAGCAGAGTGGCGAGAACGCGCACCCCGAAGACGATCGTCACCGCGAGCGCCGCGCCGCGGTAGCCGCCGCCGAAGGAGCCCTGGGCGACGGCCGCCTGGAGCGTGAGCACGACAAGCACCAGCAATGCCAGGCTGTCGCCGATTCCGCTCACCAGCTGGGCGCTCCACAACCGCCTCAGCTCTGGTCGGCGCAGCAGAGAGCGGACGGCGCGCTCGCGGGAATCCGCTACCAGCGCGTCGTCAGGTTCTGTCTGGGGGGCCGTTGGCTGCTCGGCTCGCGTCATGCTTTCAGCCTATCGGCAGCCAAGGACAGCCTGGCGCGACCGTCCACAGGTACACCCGCCCCGACACCAAGTTGATGCCGGGGCGTGCACAATGCGAAGCCGATGTGAGGACTGAGGGCATCTCAGCCCCGCGATCGGCTCTTGCGATCGGTTCTGCGATCAGTCCTCCGCGGCCGGTCCTCCGCGATCAGTCCTCCGCGGTCGCCCTCGGGGAGGCCGTCGCCTTCTTGGCCGCCGTCTTCGCCGTGGTCGTCGTCTTCTTCGCCGCGGTCTTCTTGGCCGCCGTCTTCTTCGCCGGCGCGGCCTTCTTGGCAGCCGCCGTCTTCTTCGCGGGCGCCTTCTTCGCCGTCTTCTTGGCGGGCGCCTTGGCCCGCTTCTCGGCGAGCAGCTCGTAACCGCGCTCCGGGGTGATCGTCTCGACGCTGTCGCCGGAGCGCAGCGTCGCGTTGGTCTCCCCGTCGGTGACGTACGGCCCGAAGCGGCCGTCCTTGACCACGACCGGCTTCTCGCTGACCGGGTCGGTGCCCAGCTCCTTCAGCGGCGGCTTGGCGGCGGCCCGGCCGCGCTGCTTGGGCTGGGCGTAGATCTGCAGCGCCTCTTCGAGGGTGATCGTGAAGAGCTGGTCCTCGGAGGTGAGCGAACGCGAGTCCGTGCCCTTCTTCAGGTACGGCCCGTAGCGCCCGTTCTGCGCGGTGATCTCCTGGCCCTCGGCGTCGGTGCCGACGACGCGCGGCAGCGACATCAGCCTGAGCGCGTCCTCCAGCGTGACCGTGTCCAGGGACATGGACTTGAAGAGCGAGGCCGTGCGCGGCTTGACGGCGTTCTTGCCGGTCTTCGGGGTGCCCTCGGGCAGCACCTCGGTGACGTAGGGGCCGTAGCGGCCGTCACGGGCGATGATCTGGTGGCCGGTCTGCGGGTCGGCGCCCAGCTCGAAGTCGCCGCTCGGCTTGGCGAGCAGCTCCTCCGCGAGCTCGACGGAGAGCTCGTCGGGGGCCAGGTCCTCCGGCACGTCCGCCCGCTGGTGGCCCTCGGAGTCCTTCTCGCCGCGCTCGATGTACGGGCCGTAGCGGCCGACCCGCAGCACGATGCCGTTGCCCACCGGGAACGACGACACCTCGCGCGCGTCGATCGCGCCCAGGTCGGTCACCAGTTCCTTGAGGCCGCCGAGGTGGTCCCCGTCGCCGTTGCCGGCGTCGGCCGCGCCCCCGGTGGCCGTGCCCTCGCCGCCCTCGCCGAAGTAGAAGCGCTTCAGCCACGGCACGGCCTGGGCCTGACCGGCGGCGATGCGGTCGAGGTCGTCCTCCATCCTGGCCGTGAAGTCGTAGTCGACCAGCCGGCCGAAGTGCTTCTCCAGCAGGTTGACCACGGCGAAGCTCAGGAAGGAGGGCACCAGGGCCGTCCCCTTCTTGAACACGTAACCCCGGTCGAGGATCGTGCCGATGATCGAGGCGTACGTCGACGGGCGGCCGATCTCGCGCTCTTCCAGCTCCTTGACCAGCGAGGCCTCGGTGTAGCGGGCCGGGGGCTTGGTGGCGTGCCCGTCGACCGTGATCTCCTCGGCGCTGAGCGCGTCGCCCTCGCTGACCTGGGGCAGCCGGCGCTCGCGGTCGTCCAGCTCGGCGTTCGGGTCGTCGGCACCCTCGACGTAGGCCTTGAGGAAGCCGTGGAAGGTGATCGTCTTGCCGGAGGCGCTGAACTCGGCGTCCCGGCCGTCGGCGGCGGTGCCACCGATCTTGACGGTCACGCTGTTGCCGGTCGCGTCCTTCATCTGGGAGGCGACGGTCCGCTTCCAGATCAGTTCGTAGAGCTTGAACTGGTCGCCGGTCAGGCCGGTCTCGGCGGGAGTGCGGAAACGATCACCCGAGGGGCGGATCGCCTCGTGCGCCTCCTGCGCGTTCTTGACCTTCGTGGCGTACGTCCGCGGGGCGGAGGGCAGGTAGTCGGCGCCGTACAGCTGCGTGACCTGGGCGCGGGCGGCCGCGATCGCGGTGTCGCTCAGCGTCGTGGAGTCCGTACGCATGTACGTGATGTAGCCGTTCTCGTACAGCTTCTGGGCCACCTGCATGGTGGCCTTCGCGCCGAAGCCGAGCTTGCGCGAGGCCTCCTGCTGGAGGGTCGTCGTACGGAACGGGGCGTACGGCGAGCGGCGGTACGGCTTGGACTCGACCGAGCGGACCGAGAACCGGGTGTTCTCCAGGGCGGCGGCGAGGGCGCGGGCGTTCGCCTCGTCGAGGTGGAGGGTGTTCGCGGTCTTGAGCCGGCCGACCGAGTCGAAGTCACGGCCCTGGGCGACGCGCCTGCCGTCGACGGCCTGGAGGCGGGCCACCAGCGACGACGGGTCCGACGAATCGCCCGCGCGGCCGGTTGCGAAGGTGCCCGTCAGGTCCCAGTACTCCGCGGAACGGAACGCGATGCGCTCGCGTTCCCGCTCCACCACGAGGCGGGTCGCCACGGACTGGACGCGGCCGGCCGACAGGCGCGGCATGACCTTCTTCCACAGGACCGGCGAGACCTCGTAGCCGTAGAGGCGGTCGAGGATGCGGCGGGTCTCCTGGGCGTCGACGAGCTTCTGGTTGAGCTGGCGCGGGTTGGCCACGGCGGCCTGGATCGCGGACTTGGTGATCTCGTGGAAGACCATCCGCTTGACCGGGACCTTGGGCTTGAGCACCTCCTGGAGGTGCCAGGCGATCGCCTCGCCCTCGCGGTCCTCATCGGTGGCGAGGTAGAGCTCGTCGGAGTCCTTCAGCAGGTCCTTGAGCTTCTTGACCTGGGCCCGCTTGTCGGCGTTGACCACATAGATCGGTTCGAAGTCGTGCTCGACGTCCACGCCGAGGCGGCGGACCTCGCCGGTGTACTTCTCGGGCACCTCCGCGGCGCCGTTGGGAAGGTCACGGATGTGCCCGACGCTCGCTTCGACGACGTATCCGGGGCCCAGATAGCCCTTGATCGTCTTCGCCTTGGCGGGCGACTCGACGATGACGAGTCGGCGGCCGCCCTGTGCGGTCTCGCTGGTCGGGGACAACTTCGCTCTTCTCTCCGGTCGACGCTGGGGCCTCCCCAGGCCTTGCTCCCGGGGTCGTGGCACGGGCAGGGGAGCCCGCTCACTTCGTGACGCTGCGGAGTGTGACGGTACATCCCGCCCCCGTGTCAAACGGGAAAAGCTCACAACGGCCACTCGAACGGTAACCCGACTACCGCCATTCCTGCCGCCCGGAGTCCCCGGTCGTCCATCGGACCCGGCCCGGAGCGTGACGCTCCGATTATCGGAAGGCCACCTTCACAGGCGGGTCAGGCAGTACGCCGCAAGGCCCAGGGAGATCATCGCGGCGACGCTCGCGAGGGTCGCGGATGCGACCTGACTCACACCCTGGGCGACAGCTTCACCACGCCGGAGCCGGATGCCGGTCCACACCAGCAGCGCGCCCCCGAACAGGGCGAACACCGCCCCTGCGAAGATCGCCGGTCCGCTCTCCATGACCCGTGCGCCCCTTCCCTGCCGCCCGTGACTGCCCAGCGCCCGGAGACTGGCACGTACGGGCGGCAGGCGGGCGGCCGACGGGCGAAATCGAGGTGAACGGGCACCCGTCAGCCTCTCGAACGTTCGATCGGTGACCTAGTGACGCACCAGCCATGCACCGGTGCCGAGCGGCGAGGCGCCTGTGACGGGCCACGGGGCGAACGTTCCGGCCAGATTTTCCGTCCTTTTCCCTCCCGGCTTTTCCCGGCGGGGCGGACAGGTCCCCCCGCCGGCATGTCCGGCGGGCTTTTCCGGACACGTCCGGCCGGCCTTCCGGCAGGCCTGCCCCACGGGCCCTCCCCCGGGTGCTCCCGCACGGGCCCGCCAGGCATGCCTTCCGGTCCGTCAGACCGCCGGCTCCAGGAAACCCTGCTCCACCAGCAGCCGGATCTGCGCCGGCGTGCGGTCGCGCAGCGACACCGGGTCCTCACCCATCAGTTGCGCGATGGCGTCGAGAATCCGCCCCGCGCTCAGCGTGCCGTCGCACACCCCTGCGAACCCGGCGCCCACCGTGTCCACCTTGGTCGCGCGCCGCATCCCGCGGTGCTGGCGCAGCACCACGTGCTCCGGGTCCTCGGCGCCGGGCAGCCCGACCTGCTCCTGGACCACCTCGACGGCCAGCCTGAAGCGGGCTTCGAGGAGATCCGCGTCGTCGTGCTCACGGAGGTAGTCGAGACGGTCGAAGTGGGCACGGATCGTCTCGCCGAGCGGCTGTTCGATCGGATGCGGCCACTCCTCCACGGTGACCGAGGGCACCGCGGCACCCGTCTTCCGCAACGTGATCCAGCCGAATCCCACCCCCTTCACCTTGCGCGCCTCGAACTCGTCGAGCCACGCGTCGTACCGCGCCTGGTACTCGGCCGGGTCCCCGCGGTGGTCGCCGGAGTCCCTGAGCCACAGCTCGGCGTACTGGTTGACGTCCTGCACCTCGCGCTGCACGATCCACGCGTCGCAGCCGCGCGGCACCCACGACCTCACCCTGTCCTGCCAGTCCTCCCCCGCGACGTGCTGCCAGTTGGCGAGGAACTGCGCGAACCCGCCCTCGGCAAGCCGCTCCCCGGCCTGTTGAACGAGCGAGCGGCACAGATCGTCCCCGCTCATCCCGCCGTCCCGGTACGTCAGCCGGGCGCCCGGCGAGATCACGAACGGCGGGTTGGAGACGATCAGGTCGAACGCCTCCCCGTCCCTGACCGGCTCGAAGAGCGAGCCCTCGCGCAGGTCGGCCGCCGGTGCGCCGGAGAGCGCCAGCGTGAGCGCCGTGATGTGCAGCGCGCGCGGGTTGAGGTCGGTCGCCGTCACGCGCGTGGCGTGCTGGGCGGCGTGCAGGGCCTGGATCCCGGAGCCGGTACCGAGGTCGAGGGCGGCGGCGACGGGCGTACGGACGGTGATGCCGGCGAGGGTCGTGGACGCCCCGCCGACCCCGAGGACGACTTCCTCGTGCCGCTGGCCGATGCCACCGGCGCCGCCGACGGCACACCCGAGGTCGGACACGATGAACCAGTCCTCGCCGTCCGGGCCGCCGTACGGCCGTACGTCCACGGTGGCCGCGACCTCGTCGCCGCCCACACCGGTCAGCCAGCCGCTCTCCAGGAGGTCGTCCACGGGCAGGAAGTCCGCCACGCGCGCGTGCGGCACGGGTTGCTGGAGCAGGAACAGCCGGACGAGCGTCTCCAGGGGCGTGTCCCCACGGGTCGCGCGGAGCGCGGGCACCGTCTCGCTGCGGGCCAGCGCCGCGTACGCGGGGGCGCCGAGCAGGTCGAGCAGCCCGTCGGCGGTGAAGGAGGCGCCCAGCAGGGCGGTGCGCAGCCGGGCGGCGACGTCGGGGCGGTCGGAGGCGGGCAGGGTGGTGAGGCCGGAGTCAGTCACGCCCTCCATTGTGTCCCGCGCTGCCGCCCGCCCGCGGGCTCAGCACACGGCAGCGGACCGCCGAACACCGCACCGCGCCCGGCGCACAACCGCGGGACGGCTGAACACCGCACGGCGCTCGGCCGGGTACCGCCTAACGCCGCCCGGCGCCGGGCGCCCGGCGCACGACCGCGGACCTCCGACACCGCCCGGCACGCGGCCTCATCCGGCGGGGCTCAGCACACCACCGCCCTGCCCCGGCCCACGACGCTCGGCCCCAGCCGCAGCCGCAGCCGCAGCCCGTGGCGCTCGCTCCCGCCTCAGCCCGCGGTCGAGGACTTCGCAGACGCCGTCGCAGACGATGCCGGAGAGGACGCCGACGACGACGTTGACGCGGAGACCTTCTTGCAGCTGGCCTGTTCGGCGATCGCGTCCTTGACCTCGCCCTGCTCCAGGGCGTTCAGCGCCGCGGTGCCGCTCTTGCTCTGCGTCTCCAGCTGCGTCGTCTGGGAGGCGATGTCCTGCAGACCGGAGGCGAACTTGGCCTGGTTCTTGGTGTCTAGCGCGTCGACCTTCTTCTTCAGGTCGGCGTACGACGTGGAGAGGCTGTTGAGGGTCGTGACGACGTTCTGCTGGCGCTTGGCGCCCTCGTCGACCCCGGGGGGCGCGCCGGCGCCGCTGATGGCGGAGGCGAGCGCCTTGTAGGCGTCGGACATGTCCTGGAAGGCCTTGGAGTCGGTCTTCTGGATGGTCGCGGGCGAGCTCGTGGTGTCCGAGACCGCCGTCGAGATCGCCTCGTTCGCCGCCTTGATCTTCGCGTCCTGCGCCGGCACCGCGTCGCACACGGTCTTGGCCCAGGCGATCAGCTTCGGGTCGGTGCCCTTGCTGCTGCTGCACCCGGACAGCGCCACCACCAGTACCGCACCGACGGACAGTGCGGCCGCGAGCTTCTTGTTCACCGGATCGGTCCCTTCCATGGCTCTCGGCTCCCGGAATCTACACGGCGGACGGACGGCACCCCATGGAGAGCACCCACTAAGTATGCTTTTAGGTAAATTTGCACCAAGGAGAGAAGGCTCACGACGAGACGAAGGCGCATCCCGGCCCCGGGCACCCTCCGGCCCACCGAACGCGGCGAGCGCCGCGCCGTACGAAGGCGGGCTGCCTGGGCGCGCGAAACGGGCGGACGGCGTGTCAGCACACGCCATCCGCCCGCTCGTTGACCGGTTTCCCTCGCGAGAGCCCCGGTGGTGCCGTAAGACCGCCTACGGAACCACCGCGGGATCCGCCGACTTCGCCACGTGTTCGGCACTGTCCTCGTCGTCGCCGACGGCGATTCCACGCCGCTTGGAGACGTACACCGCGCCGACGATCACGATCAGCGCGAGGACCGCGATCAGGATCCGGATGCCGATGCTCTTGTCATTCCCGTAGGAGAACTTGATCACCGCGGGCGCGATGAGCAGGGAGACCAGGTTCATGACCTTGAGCAGCGGGTTGATCGCGGGGCCCGCGGTGTCCTTGAACGGGTCGCCGACGGTGTCGCCGATGACCGTGGCGGCGTGGGCGTCGCTGCCCTTGCCGCCGTAGTGGCCGTCCTCGACGAGTTTCTTGGCGTTGTCCCAGGCACCACCGGAGTTGGCCAGGAAGACGGCCATCAGGGTGCCCGCGCCGATCGCGCCCGCGAGGTAGGAGCCGAGGGCGCCGACACCGAGCGTGAACCCGATGAAGATGGGCGCCATCACGGCGAGCAGTCCCGGCGTGGCCAGCTCCCGCAGGGCGTCCTTGGTGCAGATGTCGACGACCTTGCCGTACTCGGGTGTCTCCGTGTAGTCCATGATCCCGGGGTGCTCGCGGAACTGCCGCCGCACCTCGAAGACCACCGACCCCGCCGAGCGCGACACGGCGCTGATGGCGAGCCCGGAGAAGAGGAAGACGACCGCCGCGCCGGCGATGAGGCCGACGAGGTTGTTGGGCTGCGAGATGTCCATGGACAGGGTCAACGGCGCGCCCGCGCCGGTCAGTTTCGCGCCCACGTCCTGGACGTTCGTGGTGATCGCGTCCCGGTACGACCCGAAGAGCGCCGACGCCGCGAGGACGGCGGTGGCGATGGCGATGCCCTTGGTGATGGCCTTGGTGGTGTTGCCGACGGCGTCCAGGTTGGTGAGCACCTGCGCGCCCGCGCCCTCGACGTCGCCGGACATCTCGGCGATGCCCTGGGCGTTGTCGGAGACCGGCCCGAAGGTGTCCATGGCGACGATGACGCCGACCGTGGTGAGCAGACCGGTGCCGGCCAGCGCCACCGCGAACAGCGCGAGCATGATCGACGTACCGCCCAGCAGGAACGCCCCGTAGACGCCGAGGCCGATCAGCAGGGCGGTGTAGACGGCCGATTCGAGGCCGACCGAGATACCGGCGAGGACGACGGTGGCCGGGCCGGTGAGCGAGGTCTTGCCGATGTCCATGACCGGACGCCGGCTGGTCTCGGTGAAGTAGCCGGTCAGCTGCTGGATGACGGCCGCGAGCAGGATGCCGATGGCGACCGCGACGAGCGCGAGGATCCGCGGATCGCCGTCCTTGGCCAGGATGGCCGCGTCGGTGATGCCGTGGAGGTCGGAGTACTTCCCCGGCAGGTAGACGAAGACCGCGATCGCCACCAGCACCAGCGAGATCACCGCGGAGATGAAGAACCCGCGGTTGATGGCGCTCATGCCGCTGCGGTCACTGCGGCGCGGGGCGACCGCGAAGATGCCGATCATCGCGGTGAGCACGCCGATGGCCGGCACCAGGAGCGGGAAGGCCAGTCCGGAGTCGCCGAAGGCCGCCTTGCCGAGGATCAGCGCGGCGACCAGGGTCACGGCGTACGACTCGAAGAGGTCGGCCGCCATGCCCGCGCAGTCGCCGACGTTGTCGCCCACGTTGTCGGCGATGGTCGCGGCATTGCGCGGGTCGTCCTCCGGAATGCCCTGCTCGACCTTGCCGACCAGGTCGGCGCCGACGTCGGCGGCCTTGGTGAAGATGCCGCCGCCGACACGCATGAACATGGCGATCAGGGCGGCACCGAGGCCGAAGCCTTCGAGCACCTTCGGCGCGTCGGCCGCGTAGACCAGCACCACGCAGGAGGCGCCGAGCAGGCCGAGCCCCACCGTGAACATGCCGACGACGCCGCCCGTGCGGAAAGCGATCTTCATGGCTTTGTGCGAGACGGCGGTGAGATCCTTTTCCGGTTCGCCTTCCGCCGGGGTGGCCTCGCGGGCCGCCGCGGCGACGCGCACATTGCTGCGTACGGCGAGCCACATGCCGATATAGCCGGTGGCCGCCGAGAACGCCGCGCCGATCAGGAAGAAGATCGACCGTCCGGCGCGCTGATTCCAGTCGTCCGCGGGCAGCAGCATGAGCAGGAAGAACACCACGACGGCGAATACGCCGAGGGTGCGCAACTGCCGGGCCAGATAGGCGTTCGCGCCTTCCTGTACCGCCGCCGCGATCTTCTTCATGCTGTCGGTGCCCTCGCCTGCCGCGAGCACCTGGCGCACCAGGATCCACGCGACCACGAGTGCGGCCAGCGCCACGGCGGCGATGACCGCCACCAGGACCCGGTTGTCGTGGGTCAGGACTGCGGCCGCGATGGTTGTGGGATGGCCAAACTGATGAGGGGTAGAAAGCCCCGCCATTCGTCCTCCTTGACGCTTGGGCTGAGCTCAAGATGTGGACGGATTCTAGGTACCCGCGAGTGATCTAAACAGGGGACGGTAAACGGAATTGGCCTTCTCGTGCCTCTTCAGCAAATGATCGAGGTCACGCCGGCGAACCCGAAAGCGGTAATGCCCTAAAAGCATTGACGGCGGCGTTTACTTGATCAAATTATCACCTGTTTGATCGTGAAGGAATTCACTAAATCCATTGCACGAGATCACTTTAGGACTGGCCTGGGCGACGCGCACATGCCGAAGGGCCCTACTCGGTAGGGCCCTTCGGCACAGAGTCGGGACGACGCTAGGTGAGCGCGACCCCGGGCGGGGTCGTCGGCCAGGTCATGCGGATCAGTCCGCCGTGCTCCCCGGCGGTGACCTCCACGTCGTCGACGAGGCCGCTGATGACCGCGAGGCCCATCTCGTCCTCCTCCGCCTCGACGTCGGTGTCCGCCCCGCCTTGGGACGCCCGGTCACCGGGAACGGAACGGGGTGCCTCGTCGCCGACCTCGATGGAGAACTGTTTCTCCTCTTCGATCAGCGCCACCCGCACCGGCTCGGCGATGCCGGCGGTCTGGTGCAGACCCACGGCACGGGAACAGGCCTCGCCGACGGCCAGCCGGACCTCGTCCAGGACGGCCTCGTCCACTCCTGCCCTGCGAGCCACCGCCGCCGCCACCAGTCGGGCGGTGCGGACGTGTTCGGGCAGCGCGCTGAAGCGGAGTTCAACGGTGGCCATACGTCCCCCTCGGAACTACGGGCGTGCGGTGGGGGCCGGGCCGCCGAAGAACCCGGGCCCCCGATGAATTGCGTCCGCCATGGGCAGTGCGGCCCATGAACGGCTGCCGGCACGGGCCCGCGGGCCCGAACGGGCGGGGCGGCACGGACGCCCGTACGGCGCGTACGAGCCCGTGCCGAGGGCCGGCCGGACGGCACGGACCGATCACGGTCCGGAGTACGTCGGCCGGCCCGGGGTCAGTCGGTGGCCGCCACCGCTTCCTCGACCGAGGTGTGGATCGGGAACACCTTGGTGAGGCCGGTGATACGGAAGATCTTCAGAATGCGCTCCTGGTTGCAGACCAGGCGCAGCGAACCCTCATGGGCACGCACCCGCTTCAGGCCGCCGACCAGTACGCCGAGCCCGGTGGAGTCGAGGAAGTCCACGCCCTCCATGTCGACGACGAGGTGGAAATTCCCGTCGTTCACCAGCTCGACCAGCTGCTCGCGCAGCTTGGGCGCGGTATATACGTCGATTTCGCCACCGACCTCGACGACCGTACGATCGCCGACTGTACGGGTCGACAGGGACAGGTCCACGGATCCTCCAGCACCTTGCTATCGAGCGGTCGCCCCTCGGGACTCGTCTTGCGGCCCCCGGGACGGTTCGCCAGCCGCGATGGCATTCAATCACTTACCGGCAGGCGTGCACGACGCCTTGGCCCCATTGTCCGTCATGCCAGTGACACACTCGGTCCCGATGGCCATAAATCACCGATCCGATCGACCGCCGGTTCCGGCCGCGGCCGGGTTCTCTCCGGGCACGGTCCTGGACCGGCTCGCCTCCGGGCCGAGCCGGGCTTCGCGCATCACTCATACGGAGCACTTGCCCCCGCGTGCGGGCCGGCATGCCGTCTGGCCTGACCGGATTCGTTCGGAGGTCGTCGCGGCCGTACGGGCATGCGGCATCGAGCATCCCTGGGAACACCAGGCCCTGGCCGCCGAGCACGCTCTGGACGGCGACTCGGTGGTGGTCGCCACCGGCACCGCCTCCGGCAAGTCCCTGGCCTATCTCGTACCGGTCCTGTCCACCCTCCTGGACGGATCCGAGGCCGCCAACGGCCGCGGCGCCACCGCCCTCTACCTGGCGCCCACCAAGGCGCTGGCGGCGGACCAGTGCCGTTCCGTGAAGGAACTTTCACAACCGCTGCGCACGGCCGTGCGCCCGGCCGTGTACGACGGCGACACCCCGTACGAGGAACGCGAGTGGATCCGCCAGTACGCCAACTACGTGCTCACCAACCCGGACATGCTGCACCGCGGCATCCTGCCCGGGCACGCCCGCTGGTCCTCCTTCCTGAAGTCGCTGAAGTACGTCGTCATCGACGAGTGCCACACCTACCGGGGCGTCTTCGGCTCACACGTCGCCCAGGTGCTGCGCCGGCTGCGCCGCCTGTGCGCCCGCTACGGTGCCTCCCCGGTCTTCCTGCTGGCCTCGGCCACCGCCGCCGAGCCGGCCGTGGCCGCCGGCCGCCTCACCGGCCTGCCGGTCGTGGAGATCGCCGACGACGCCTCCCCGCGCGGCGAACTGGTCTTCGCCCTGTGGGAGCCGCCGCTGACCGAGCTGCACGGCGAGAAGGGCGCCCCCGTCCGCCGTACTGCCACCGCCGAGACCGCCGACCTGCTGACCGACCTCGCCGTGCAGGGCGTGCGCTCGGTCGCCTTCGTGCGCTCCAGACGCGGCGCGGAACTGATCTCCGTCATCGCCCAGGAACGGCTGGCCGAGGTGGACCGTTCCCTGGCCCGGCGTGTCGCGGCCTATCGCGGGGGCTACCTCCCCGAGGAGCGGCGCGCCCTGGAACGTGCGCTGCATTCCGGGGAACTCCTCGGACTTGCCGCCACGACGGCCCTGGAGCTGGGTGTGGACGTCTCCGGGCTGGACGCCGTACTGATCGCCGGGTACCCGGGTACGAGAGCCTCTGTGTGGCAGCAGGCGGGCCGGGCGGGCCGCGCCGGGCAGGGCGCCCTCGCCGTCCTGGTCGCCCGCGACGATCCGCTGGACACCTTCCTCGTCCACCATCCCGAGGCGCTGTTCGACCAACCGGTGGAATCCACCGTCCTCGACCCCGACAACCCCTACGTCCTCGCCCCGCACCTGTGCGCCGCCGCGGCCGAGCTTCCCCTCACCGACGACGACCTCGACCTCTTCGGCCCCGCCTGCAAGGAGCTGCTGCCGCAACTGGAGGCCGCGAAGCTGCTGCGCCGCCGGACCAGGGCCTGGCACTGGACCCGCCGGGAGCGGGCCGCCGACCTGACGGACATCCGGGGCGAAGGCGGCCGCCCGGTGCAGGTCGTCGAGGCGGGCACGGGGCGCCTGCTCGGCACGGTGGACGCGAGCGCCGCCCACTCCACGGTCCACGAGGGCGCGGTCCACCTCCACCAGGGCCGCACCTACCTCGTACGGTCCCTCGACCTGGAGGACTCGGTGGCCCTCGTCGAACAGGCCGAGCCGCCGTACTCCACGGTCGCCCGCGACACCACGGCCATCTCCGTCCTGGACACGGACGTCGAGGTCCCCTGGGGCGACGGCCGCCTCTGCTACGGCTCCGTCGAGGTCACCAACCAGGTGGTCTCCTTCCTGCGCCGCCGGCTCATCACCGGCGAGGTCCTGGGCGAGACGAAACTCGACCTCCCGCCCCGTACGCTGCGCACCCGCGCGGTGTGGTGGACCGTCACCGAGGACCAGCTCGACGAGGCGCGGATCAACCCGGAGATCCTCGGCGGCGCCCTGCACGCCGCCGAACACGCCTCCATCGGCCTGCTCCCGCTCTTCGCGACCTGCGACCGCTGGGACATCGGCGGGGTGTCGATCCCGCTGCATCCCGACACGCTCCTGCCGACGGTCTTCGTCTACGACGGCCACCCCGGCGGCGCCGGCTTCGCGGAACGCGCCTTCCACACGGCCCGCACCTGGCTGACGGCCACCCGGGAGGCGATCGCCGCGTGCGAGTGCGACGCCGGGTGCCCGTCCTGCATCCAGTCCCCCAAGTGCGGCAACGGGAACGAGCCGTTGCACAAGCGGGGGGCGGTGCGGTTGCTCAGCGTGCTGTTGAAGGGCGCGCCGGATTAGGTCGCAGCGTCAGCGCGGGTCTGAGGGTGCCGGTCGCGCCCACGCGGCGGAGCCGCGATGTCTCAGCCCCCGCGTCCCTTCGGGGCGCGTTGCACGTCGCCTGCCGGGAGGGTGGCCGGGCCCGCTCTGGCCCTGACCTCGGCCGCGAACGGCCCCGCTCCCGACGCCGCCGACACATCCGACACGTCCCCCACGAGCACGCACCGCGTAAGCCGTGCACCCTGCGCCCGGGCCAACCGGTCGGCCTTGGCGCAGGCCGCGGCCGATCCCTCGGCCCAGTGATCCGCCACCGCGAGCGCGGCCATGTCGGCCCCTCCGGCCGCGCGGTGCCGGACCACGACGGCCTGACCCAGCCCGAGCACAACACCGAACACCACGCAGAGGACGCCGATCGCCCCGACGGTCCAGACGGTGGCCGACCCTCGATCCGAACACCACCGGCTGGACAGCGCCCCGAACGCGCGCGGCGCTGCGCCATGTGCGGCTCCGCAGCGTGGGCGCGGCCGGCCCCAGCCGGCCCGCAGCCGCACAACCAGCCCCCGCCGCCCCCTCACGGCCCCTCCGCCAAGGCGACCGCCGACTCCCGCACCTCGAACGGCAGCGCGCCCAGCACCGGCGGCCTCGCCACCACCGTCACCCGTACCTCGTCCCCCTCCCGGCCGACCGTCACCGTCGCTCCGGCCGGCGCCGCCTCCTTCGTCACCGCGATCACCGCGTCCTCGGCGTCCTGTCGCGCCGCGGCCCGCGCCCCGGTGCGGGCGGCGTCCACGCACCGGATCTGGGCGGCCACCACGAGCAGCCCCCACACCAGCGCCATCGTGAACGCCACCAGCACCGGCAGCACCACGGCCGCCTCCGCGGTCACGAACCCGCGGTCGGCCTCGCGCCCACCCTCACATCCGCGCACTGAGGGCTCGTTTCACGATGTCCTGGAGCTCCGCGCTGACCTGCCCGCTCGTCACGACCGCGTAGAGGACCGCCGCGAACCCGACGGCGGCGATGATCCCCATCGCGTACTCGGACGTGACCATCCCCGCGTCCCGGCGCAACAGCATCCTCATTTTCTGGTACATCCCGACTCCCTTGAACTCGCATGAACTTCGTCGAATATGCGCAAACTTGTCTGAACTCGAAGTCAGTTCCTGTCGGCGGCTCCTTTGTCGCGCCCGTCATCCACCACCCCCTCGCAGCGCCCCGCCCGCGAGTCCGATCACCACGGGGAGCACGCCCACCGCGATGAACGCGGGCAGAAAGCACAGCCCCACCGGCGCCGAGATCAGCACGGCCGCCCGTCGCGCCCGCCCGGTCGCGTTTCGTGCCCACTCGGCGCGGGCGTCCGAGGCGAGCCGGGCGACGGGCACGGCCGCCGGCAGCCCGGACTCGCCCGCGCGCTCCAGCAGCCTGGCCAGGGCGGCGGCGCCCGGCAGAGCGGCCAGCCGCCGCCAGGCAGCCGCCGGCTCACCGCCCAGCCGCACCTCCGCCGCGCCCCGCGCCAGCCCTTCCCCGACGGGTCCGCCGAGGGCCTCCCCGACGGCCTGGGCGGCGACCACCGGACCGGCCCCGGCGGCGATACAGGCCGCCAGGAGGTCGGCGGCGAGCGGGAGTTGGCGAGCGGCCTCGGCCGCCTCCGCCTCGGCCGTCCGGTCTGCGTCACCGGTCCGGCTCCGCCACCGCCACAGCCCCACCGCGACGCCCAGTCCCAGCAGCGCTCCGGGGACCCCACCGACCAGCGCCCAGCCGCTGCACGCCGCGCCGACGACCGGCAGCCACCTGCGGACGGCACCGCTGACGTCGGAGCGGCTCTCCGCCCCCTCCGGCCTGCGCGGACCAAGCAGTCCGGTGACCTTCCGCCGGGCCCAGCGCCTGCGCCTGGCCCGCTCCAGCCGCCACGCCGACCAGCCCAGGACCGCCAGCACCGCGACCGTCACCCCCAGCCTGTGGACAACCTCCGCGCTCACGCCGCCTCAGCTCCCCGCACGATCCGGGTCGCCCACCACATCCCGGCGCCTTCGAACACCGCGCCGGCGGCCAGGCAGCCCAGGCCGGCGCCGGTGTGCAGCAGCACCCGCAGCGGGTCGGCGCCCATGGCCGAGCCGAGCAGCAGGCCGAGGGCGGGCAGGGCGGCGAGCAGCACCGCGGTGGCCCGGGCACCCGACAACTGGGCGCGCAGATCGGCATGTTGGTCCCGTTCCGCGCGCAGGGCGGCGTCCAGGCGGTCGAGGCCGGCCGCGAGACCGGCGCCCTGGTCGACGGCCACCCGCCAGCAGGCCGCGAGCCCCAGCAGGCCGTCGGCTCCGGGCTGCCGCGCCGCCACCGCCAGAGCGCCCGGCACGTCCCCGCCGAAGCGCGCCGCCGCGACCACCGTTGGGCGGGCCTCGCCGAGCCCACCGGAGTCCCGCGCGGCCCGCAGCAGGGCCTCACCCGGCTGCCGTCCCGCGCGTACCTCGCCGGCGAGCGCCCCGCACAGCGCGATCACCGCGTCGGCGCGCGTCTGCCGGGTCCGCCGAGCCTGCCGGGCCAGCCGTACCCGGCGCAGCGCCGGCACCCCGGCGGCTCCCGCGAGGACAGGAAGGACCGAGACGGTGAGGAGCGCAAGCGTGGCACCGGCGGCCAGGACCCACCACTCACTTCCCCAACGGCCGTGCAGCCGCCGCAGTTCCTCGAGCGCCCGCTCCCAGGAGGGCGGCCCGGTGGCCACCACCCCACCCCCGGCGAGCAGCAGCCGCGTCCGCCGGACCTCGCGCTGCCGCTCGGCCAGGAGCCAGGCCATGACCCCACCGCACACCAGGGCCGCACCGGCCGTCGTCTCACCCATCAGACACATCCCTTTCAAGTCATGGATCACTGGCGTCACTTCCGGCCGGCATCGGCCGGCCGCTTCGAACTCACAGGCCCTCACGCCGCCGCTTCGAACTCACAGGCCCTCACGCCGCCGCTTCGAGCTCACAGCGCGCCCACATCACCGCCGAGCAACTCCCGCAGCCGCTCCCACCCCCGCTCCCGCGCGAACGCCTCCGCGTCCCAGCGCAGCGCCGGTACCGTCCGGACCAGCCCGGAGGGGTCCCGCTCCAGGACGTGCACCTCGGCGATCCGGCGCCGGCCCGCGTGGTCCCGTACCAGGTGCAGCACCACCGACAGCGCGGCCGCCAGCTGGCTGTGCAGGGCGGACCGGTCGAGCCCGGCCGCCGTGCCGAGGGCCTCCAGGCGGGCCGGTACGTCCGCGGCCGCGTTGGCGTGCACGGTGCCGCAGCCGCCCTCGTGGCCGGTGTTGAGCGCGGCGAGCAGGTGGACCACCTCGGGCCCGCGTACCTCGCCGACGACGAGCCGGTCGGGCCGCATCCGCAGGGCCTGCCGGACCAGGTCCTCCAGGGTTACCAGGCCGGCCCCCTCCTGGTTGGCGGGTCTGGTCTCCAGCCGTACGACATGCGGGTGTTCGGGCCTGAGCTCCGCCGAGTCCTCGGCGAGCACGATCCGCTCTCCCGGTCCGACCAGGCCGAGCAAGGCGCTCAGCAGGGTCGTCTTCCCGGTGCCCGTGCCGCCGCTGACGAGGAAGGAGAGCCGGGCCGCGATGAGCGCCCGCAGGATCCGGTCGCCGCCCGGCGGCACGGTCCCGGCCGCGGCCAGTTCGTCGAGTGTGAACGCCCGGGGCCGGACCACCCGCAGCGACAGGCAGGTGCAGCCCACGGCCACCGGGGGCAGGACCGCGTGCAGGCGGGTGCCGTCTGGCAGCCGGGCGTCCGCCCAGGGACGCGCGTCGTCCAGGCGCCGGCCGGCCACCGCGGCCAGCCGCTGCGCGAGGCGACGCACCGCCGCCGCGTCCGGGAAGGTGACCGGGGTGAGTTCCAGGCCGCCGCCGCGGTCCACCCAGACCCGGTCCGGGGCGGTCACCAGGACGTCGGTGACCGCGGGGTCGGCGAGCAGGGGTTCCAGGGGGCCACTGCCGACCAGTTCGGAGCGCAACCGCTCGGCCGCACCGAGGACTTCGGCGTCACCGAGGACCCGCCCCTGGGCGCGCAGCGCCTGTGCCACCCGCGCGGGTGTCGGTTCGGCGCTGCGCTCGGCGAGCCAGCGCCGTACCCCGTCGAGCAGGGCCGGGCCGTCACCGGCCGTGGCGTCGGACCTCATGCGGCACCACCGGCCTCGACCAGCGTGCGCTCCCAGAAGCCCTTGCAGAAGCGGCCCAGGGGGCCGCGCGCCACGGAACCCGGCGGATTCTGGTTCGGCCGGGACAGGCCGGGTTCGTCGGGTACCTCGCCGGCCAGCGGCAGGCCGAGCAGCCGGGCCACCTCGCGGTCGTCCAGCCCCGGCGCGTACGGTCCCCGTACCGCCACCCTGAGATCCCGCACGACCATGCCGACGGTGGCCGCCACCCGTGCGGCCGCCGCGATCGCGCGGAGTTCGGCGGGGACCACCAGGACGGCGAGGTCGAGCTGGGTGAGGACCTCGGCGACCTCGTCGTCCAGGCGGCGCGGCAGGTCGACGACGACCGTGCCGCCGCGCCGCCGGGCTGCCGCGAGCACCGCGCGGACAGCGGGCGGCGGGATCGCCACGCAGTCGCCGCGGTCCCAGCTGAGGATCCGCAGCGAGTGCAGTTCGGGCAGCGACTCCTCCAGGGCACCGCTGCCGAGCCGGCCGCGTGAGGCGGCGAAGGCGGGCCAGCGCAGGCCCTCGGCCGTCTCGCCGCCGAGGAGTACGTCAATTCCGCCGCCCAGCGGATCCGCGTCCACCAACAGGGTGCGCAGTCCCTCCCGCGCGGAGGTGACGGCGAGCGCGCAGGCCAGCGTGGAGGCACCGGCCCCGCCCCGGCCGCCGATGACACCGACGGTGAGGGCCGGGCGGCCCACACCCTCGACGACGTCGGCGATCCGGTCCACGAGCCACTGCTCGCCGTCGGGCAGCATCAGGACGTGGTCCGCGCCGATCTCCACGGCCCGTTTCCACACATCGGGGTCGTCCTGGTCGAGGCCGACCAGGACGACCCCGCGTCGGCGCGTGGCCCCGCGCACCCGCCGGGCGGCGTCGTCGCCGACCAGGACGAGCGGGGCGGACTCCCAGCCGCCGCCACGTTCCGGCGGGCGGTGGTGAACCTCCGGTTTGGCACCGGCCGCCGCGCACAGACGCAGCAGGTCGTCGAGGAGTTCGGCGTCCTCGGTGACGATCAACGGGCGTCCGGGCCGTCCCGAGGCGGCGGACGGCGGGTCGTGGGTGACGGTTTTGGCCACGTGAGCTTCCCCCTTGGCTGCGTTCTCCCGCATGGCGCCTGCGGCCACGCGATTCCCAAACGTGCGGAGAACCGGCGATCGGCCTCCCTATGCACGGCCGGCAGAAACCGGCCATTGGCGCCCGACAAACGGAACCGGCCATGAACTCGCCGCCGCCGGAGGGCGCTGGAATCACGGTGCAGCGAACCCGGAAATCGTGTGGATCTTGGTCCGAAACTGTGGACAACTCGATGGCTGTGAATATCGCCGTCGCCCATACCGGTGAGGTTCGTCCCGGGGTCTGCGCGACTTCCACAGCGCAGCGCTTCGACTACCCAGCGTGATGAATCATGGGCATGCGAGAAGGGCGACCGGAGCCGCCCAACCAAGGCCTCAGGGCCCGCGAGAGAGGAGGAAAACCCATCCGGACATGCGACGACCCCCACCGGGGGGGAGAGTGGGGGTCGTCTCCACGGCCGACTCGGGGGGGGAGGAGCCGGACCGGGTTAGCACGGTCGCGAACGATCCGTGACTTCCATGGTGTACCCGAGAGCCTTCTCAGGCAAACCCACACGCCCCACCTTACGCCGAATGGTGGGCGCCTATGCTCGGGGTCGTGGAAAACCACTCGTTGCCCCGCACAGCGGCCTTCTTCGACCTGGACAAGACGGTCATTGCGAAGTCGAGCACACTCACGTTCAGCAAGTCGTTCTACCAAGGCGGCCTGATCAACCGCAGGGCGGCGCTGCGCACCGCGTACTCCCAGTTCGTGTTCCTGGTCGGCGGTATGGACCATGACCAGATGGAGCGCACGCGGGCCTACCTGTCCGGCCTCGTCCGCGGCTGGAACGTCCAGCAGGTCAAGGAGATCGTCGCCGAGACCCTGCACGACCTGATCGACCCGATCATCTACGACGAGGCCGCCTCCCTCATCGAGGAGCACCACCGGGCCGGCCGGGACGTCGTGATCGTCTCCACCTCGGGCGCCGAGGTGGTCGAGCCGATCGGCGAACTCCTGGGCGCCGACCGGGTGGTGGCCACCCGCATGGTCGTCGGGGACGACGGCTGCTACACCGGCGAGGTGGAGTACTACGCGTACGGCCCGACCAAGGCCGACGCAGTCCGCGAACTGGCCGCCTCCGAGGGGTACGACCTCGACCGCTGCTACGCGTACAGCGACTCGGCGACCGACGTGCCGATGCTCCAGGCCGTCGGCCACCCCCATGCCGTGAACCCGGACCGCGCGCTGCGCCGCGAGGCCCTCGCCCGCGGCTGGCCGATCCTGGACTTCCACCGGCCGGTACGGCTCAAGCAGCGGTTCTCCGCACCCCCGCGCCCCGCTCTGGTCGCCGCGGCGGCCATAGGAGCGGCGGCGGCCACCGCGGGCCTGGTCTGGTACGCCAGCCGACGCCGGAGCACGGTCGCCTGAACCGGCCACGGGCGATCCCGTTCACCGGCCGAGCCGCTTCCGCCCCTTTGGGGGACCTTTGGCCCCAAAAGTAAAGAACTGCAGGCAGGACTTCCGCTTACTCCCGGCTTGCAGTACAAAAGGGTTAACGGCCCGCGAGACCAAAGGACATCCGAAAGGATCACCTTTAAAACGCATTCGGCCCCACGGACCGAGCATGAACACCGGGCACCCACGCGACGTCGACCCGTCGATTACGGGCCAGCCGCACCAGGTGACGGGCAAAGCACCCGACCTGATGGGCGACATATCGAGGACGCTTGGTAACCCGGTGGACATGCCAGCGGCGGTACGAGAACTCGTACCGCCGCATCCCTTTTCCGAGGCCTCCGAGCCCGGCGTCTCTCCGGACGGGGCCTACGCGGCCCCGCGCTGCAGCGCCTCGCACACCGCCGTCGACTCGCGCACACCCAGTTCCACCGCGCGCCCGCAGTGCGCGATCCAGGCCGCCATCCCTTCCGGGGTGCCGGAGACGTAGCCGTCCAGGGCCGCCAGGTAGGCGCCGCGGCCCAGTTCGGCGTGGCCGACCTCGGCGGGGCAGACCGCCTTCGGGTCGAGGCCGCTGCCGATCAGCGCGATCCGCTCGGCCGCGCGCGCGACCAGCCCGTTGCACGAGGTGAAGGGCCGCAGCGCGAGCAGTTCGCCGTGCACCACGGCGGCCGTCACCAGCGCGGGCGCCTCGCTCCCCGTGACGATCAGCTCGGCAAGCCCGTCCAGACGCCCCGACACCTCGTCGGCATCGGGCAGCGGCAGTTCCACCAGTGGCTCGTCGACGCCCTCGCCGGCCCGGCGCGGCCGGCCGACCTCGTCGTCCCCCGTCGCGGCCGCCACCAGGTGCAGCCGCGCCAGCACCCGCAACGGCGACTGCCGCCAGACGGAAAGCAGTTGGCCCGCCTCCGCGGTCAGCCGCAGCGCCGCGCCCACCACGCGCGCGTCGCCGTCCACACCGAAGTCGGAGCGCCGCCGCACCTCCTCCAGCGCCCAGTCGGCCCCGGACAGCGCGGCGCTGCCCCGGGCGGCACGCAGCGCGGCCTCCGAGGTGACGGCGTTGCTGCGGCGCCGCATGATCCGGTGCCCGTAGACCCGGTCCACGGCCTTGCGCACGGACTCCACGGACTCGGCCACACCGGGCAGCGCGCCCAGGGCGGCGAGCGGGTCGGCGGTCGCACCTGTCGTACTCATGAGTACGACACTACGCATCCCGCTCCGGGACTCCACGAAGGAGTGGTCTTCTTCACTCCACATGACACGTACAGCTACTGCTCGACTACTCTTCGTGAATATGAAAATTGCTTTCGTCGGAAAGGGCGGCAGCGGCAAGACCACGCTCTCCTCCCTGTTCATCCGCCATCTCGCGGCCGCCGGCGCACCGGTCGTCGCCGTCGACGCCGACATCAACCAGCACCTGGGCCCCGCGCTCGGCCTCGACGAGACGGAGGCGGAGGCGCTGCCCGCGATGGGCGAGCAACTCTCACTGATCAAGGACTACCTGCGCGGCCACAACCCGCGCATCGCCTCCGCCGCGACGATGATCAAGACCACCCCGCCCGGCGAGGGTTCGCGGCTGGTCCGGGTCCGGGAGCCCAACCCGGTGTACGACGCCTGTGCGCGGCCGGTGGAACTCGACGGCGGCGCCGTCCGTTTGATGGTCACCGGGCCCTTCACGGAAGCCGACCTGGGAGTCTCCTGCTACCACTCCAAGACGGGAGCGGTGGAGCTGTTCCTGAACCACCTCGTCGACGGCCCCGACGAGTACGTCGTGGTCGACATGACGGCGGGCTCGGACTCGTTCGCCTCCGGCATGTTCACCCGCTTCGACATCACGTTCCTCGTCGCCGAGCCGACCCGGAAGGGGGTCTCCGTCTACCGCCAGTACAAGGAGTACGCCCGGGACTTCGGCATCGCCCTCAAGGTCGTCGGCAACAAGGTGCAGGGACAGGAGGACATCGACTTCCTGCACTCGGAGGTCGGGGACGACCTGCTGGTCACGGTCGGGCACTCGGACTGGGTACGCGCCATGGAGAAGGGCCGCCCGCCCCGGTTCGACCTTCTGGAGAACCCCAACTCCCGTGCCCTGCAAGCCCTCAAGGTAGCCACCGACGCGACATACGAGCTGCGGGACTGGGAGCGGTACACCCGGCAGATGGTCCACTTCCACCTGAAGAACGCCCTGTCGTGGGGCAACGAGCGCACCGGGGCCGACCTGGCCGCGCAGATCGACCCCGGGTTCGTGCTCGGCGAGGGAGTCGCCGCCCCCGTATGACGGGCGGCCGGCGCCCGGCCCCGCGCCTACTGCCTGACCGCCGGCGCCCCGGGCACCCCCTTGGGTGCCGGGGCGGGTCGCCCGGACAGGAAGGACTCCCAGCCCTGCCGCGGGGCCTCACCCACGTTCAGGGTCCGCAGCCTCGCCAGGACCTGCGGGTCCTGGGCGTCCAGCCAGTCGGCCAGCTGACGGAAGGAGACACAGCGCACGTCGGGCTTGTTGCAGACGTTCGCGACGACGTCGTCGACGGCGCGCATGTAGGTGCCGCCGTTCCAGGACTCGAAGTGGTTGCCGATGACGAGCGGTGCGCGGTTGCCGTTGTAGGCACGGTTGAAACCCTGGAGCAGCCCGTCGCGCATCTGGTCGCCCCAGTACTCGTACTTGTCGGGGTCACCCTGGGTCGATGTGCCGGACTGGTTGACCATGAAGTTGTAGTCCATGGTCAACTGCTCGTAGGAGTGGCCGGGGAAGGGCACGAGCTGCATCGACAGATCCCACAGCCCTTCCCTCTTCTTGGGCCAGACCTGGTCGTTGACGCCACTGGTGTCGTAGCGGAAGCCCAGCTGGCTCGCCGCCTTCACGAAGTTCTTCTGCCCTTCCAGGCAGGGGGTGCGGGCGCCGATGAGCTCCTTGTCGTAGTCGAAGGGCAGCGGTGCGGCGTCCTTCATGCCGGTGTTGGTCTTCCAGGTCTTCACGAACCGCTCGGCCTGGGCGATCTCGCTCTTCCACTCGGCAACCGACCACTCGCCGACCCCGCCGTCGGGGCCGCAGAAGTGCCCGTTGAAATGGGTGCCGATCTCGTTGCCCTCCAGCCAGGCCAGCCGTAGCTGCTTGACGGTGTCGGCGATGCCCTGCTCGTCGTTGAAGCCGATCTCGGAGCTACCGGGCGAGTGCTGCGGGGGCCGGTAGAGGTCA
Source organism: Streptomyces shenzhenensis (assembly GCF_021462265.1). GTDB lineage: Bacteria > Actinomycetota > Actinomycetes > Streptomycetales > Streptomycetaceae > Streptomyces > Streptomyces shenzhenensis. Next base: position 74,217 of record NZ_JAJONF010000021.1, read on the forward strand.
CGCTTCTCCTCGGGCAGCATGTAGACGCCGCTGAGGAAGTACGTCATGGTCGCGTGGTTCTCCTTGGCGACCTTGCGGAAATGCGAGAACAGCTTCTGGCTGTCCTCGCCCGCGCCGTCCCAGGAGAACACCACGAACTGCGGGGGCTTCTCACCGGCCTTCAGTCGCTCGGGCCGGGGCAGATGCGGCTGCGCCCCGGTGTACGCGGTGGACCCGTCACCGATCAGACGGACCACGCTCTGGGGCGCCGGCGCTCCCTTCCGCGGGCCGGACGTCCCTAGTTCGGAGTTGGTACCGGTCGCGCAGCCGGCGACCGACGCGGCACAGGCCGCGGCGGCTACGGCACCGACCGCAATCCTCTGGGTGGCGGCCACTTCCGCCCACCTTCTTCCTTCTCTCGGCGAACGCCGGTGACGGCGTTTTATGGCGATGTGCCGGGTGTCTGCCGACAGCGCCGCCAAGGTCGCACGGGACCGAGAGAGGGATTAATACGACAAGCCGATGAACTGCTCACTTCACCCATGGGGGTGAAGAGGTGCCCCATTTGCGCAGTAAATCCATGCTTGACCTTTACTCTGCATTACGATTCATTTACCGAACGTTGATTCATCCCGCCACTGCACGCCGTGCCCCACAGCCGCGACCGAGCCCTCGCCCCCTGGTGAGGGGACCCCAGATCCGCGACCGCGCTGCCCCGGAAGAGACGGGAAACATGTCATCAGCCTGCGTCCCCACGCACCAAGAGAGCCTCGGCCTCGCCCGAGCCACAACTGCCAAGGCCGGCACCGGAGCTGACCGGGCACAGCGTCCGGCCACGCCCCCGCGGGGCCGCTTCCCCGTCGCGGGGGCCGACCTGTCCGCGTCCGTCGCGGTGTTCCTGATCGCCCTGCCGCTGTCCCTCGGCATCGCCCTCGCCACCGGCGCCCCGCTCCAGGCCGGCCTGGTCGCGGCGGCCGTCGGCGGACTGGTCGCCGGGCGGCTCGGCGGCTGCCCGCTCCAGGTCAGCGGTCCCGCCGCCGGACTCACCGTGGTCACCGCGGACCTGATCCACCGGTACGGCTGGCGGGCCACCTGCGGCATCACCGTCCTCGCCGGGCTGGCCCAGCTGGGCCTGGGCTGCCTGCGCGTGGCCCGCACCGCGCTCGCCGTCAGCCCGGCCGTGGTGCACGGCATGCTCGCCGGCATCGGCGTCACCATCGCCGTCGCCCAGCTGCACATCGTCCTCGGCGGCACCCCGCAGAGCTCGGTCCTCGCCAACGTCCTGGCTCTGCCGGCCCAGTTGGCGAACGTGCACCCGGCCTCCGTGGCGATGAGCGCGCTGACCCTCGCCCTGCTGTTCGGCTGGCCCCGGATCCCGGGCAGAGCCGGCCGGCCGCTGCGTACGGTCCCGGCCGCCCTGGCCGCCGTCGCCGGTGCCACCGCGACGGCCTCGCTCACCGGGCTCGCCCTACCCCTGGTCGACCTGCCGTCCTGGAGCAGCCACGCACTGGCGGGGCTGCCCGAGGGACCGGCGCTCGGCCTCGTCGCCGCCGTGCTCACCACCACGCTGGTGTGCAGCGTGCAGTCGCTGCTGGGCGCGGTCGCCGTGGACAAGCTGGTGGCCGGCCGCACCGGACCCCAGTCCCGCCTCGGCCGCTCCGACCTGGACCGGGAGCTGCTCGGACAGGGCGCGGCCAACATCGTGTCGGGGGCACTCGGCGGCCTGCCGGTCGCGGGGGTGGCGGTGCGCAGTTCGGCGAATGTGCGATCCGGTGCCGTGAGCCGGAACTCCACGATGCTGCACGGCGTTCTCGTAGTAGTCGCCGCGCTGCTGATGGTCCCGGTCCTGGATCTCATCCCGCTCGCCTCGCTCGCCGCCCTGGTGATGGCCGTCGGCATCCAGATGGTGTCCCTGCACCACATCCGCACGGTGACCCGCCACCGCGAAGTGCTGGTGTACGCCGTCACCACACTCGGGGTGGTTCTGATCGGTGTCCTGGAGGGCGTGCTCCTCGGGGTCGCGGTGGCCGTCGCCGTCGCCCTGCGCCGCCTCGCCCGCACCCGCATCACCCACGAGGAGAAGGGAGGAGTCCATCACGTACACGTAGGGGGACAGCTGACATTCCTCGCGGTGCCCCGGCTCAGCAGAGTCCTGCATCTCGTACCCCAGGGCGCCCACGCCGTGGTGGAGCTGGAAGGTTCGTTCATGGACCACGCGGCGTACGAGTCACTGCGGGACTGGCGCAGGGCCCACACCGCGCGGGGCGGCTCCGCCGAACTGACGGGCTGCCGCGTGGGCGTCCGCGCACCGGAGTACGGCCACGCACCGCGGCACAGGCACCGCACCGAGCCGCACACAGGTCACGTTCCCGAGCCGCACACGGGTCACGGTCCCGAGCCCCGTGCAGGTCACGGTCCCGAACCCCGCGCAGATCTCGCTCTCCGACTCGGGAAGCCGGCCGGGGCGGGTCATGAACTCGCTCGCGGGATCAGCGAGTTCCAGCGGGACACCGCGCCCCTGGTGCGGGCGGAGCTGGCCCGGCTGGCGCGCGAGGGGCAGCGGCCGTCACAGCTCTTCCTCACCTGCGCCGACTCCCGGCTCGTCACCTCGATGATCACTTCCAGTGGCCCGGGCGACCTGTTCGTCGTCCGCAACGTGGGCAACCTGGTCCCTCTTCCGGGTGACGAGAACGGGGACGACTCGGTGGCGGCCGCGATCGAGTACGCGGTGGACGTGCTGAGGGTGCGGTCCATCACGGTGTGCGGGCACTCCGGGTGCGGGGCGATGCAGGCGCTGCTCGGCTCGGGGAGCAGGGGCGCGGCGACCCCGCTCGGGCGGTGGCTGCGGCACGGGCTGCCGAGCCTGGCCAGGCTGGCCGACGAGGGCCGTCCGGGGGCCCGGCTGGCCGGACGGGCGCCGGCGGACACGGCGGAGCGGCTGTGCCTGACGAACGTGGTCCAGCAGCTGGAGCATCTGCGGGCGCACGACTCGGTGGCCCGGGCGCTGGCGGCGGGCGAGCTGGAGCTGCACGGGATGTACTTCCACGTGGGCGAGGCGCAGGCGTATCTGCTGAGCAGGGGCGGTGCGGACGCGGAGGAAGGGGTGTTCCAGGGGGTACCCGGCACGGAGGAGCTTCCCAGCCCGGCGTGAGCCGAGGGCGCCCGGGGCTGTCGGCGCCGCACGGGCCGGCACCGGCACCGGCCGGTCCGGCGTGCCACGGCCCACCCCGAAACCGGCCGGCTCGGCGGGCCCGACCGCCGGCCCGCGGCGCCCGGCCCGGACTCACCCCACCACCCCATAGGTCTAAACCAATTATTCGACGGCCCTTGTCACCGGGGCCCCTGGTCTGATGAGCTGTGGCCTGGGACACAACGGACACCCTTCGAAAGGGAGATGTCGTGAGCAACGAAAGCCTGGCCAACCTCTTGAGGGAGGAGCGACGCTTCGCGCCGCCCGCTGACCTGGCCGAGAACGCCAATGTCACGGCCGAGGCGTACGAACAGGCCAAGGCTGACAGGCTCGGCTTCTGGGCCGAGCAGGCCCGCCGGCTGACCTGGGCCAAGGAGCCGACCGAGACGCTGGACTGGTCGAACCCGCCGTTCGCGAAGTGGTTCAAGGACGGCGAGCTCAACGTCGCGTACAACTGCGTGGACCGGCATGTGGAGGCCGGGCACGGCGACCGCGTCGCCATCCACTTCGAGGGCGAGCCCGGCGACAGCCGCGCGATCACCTACGCCGAGCTGAAGGACGAGGTCTCCAAGGCGGCCAACGCCCTGCTGGAACTCGGAGTCCAGAAGGGCGACCGGGTCGCGGTCTACATGCCGATGATCCCGGAGACGGCGATCGCGATGCTCGCCTGTGCCCGGATCGGCGCCGCGCACTCCGTGGTCTTCGGCGGCTTCTCGGCGGACGCGCTCGCCACCCGCATCCAGGACGCGGACGCCAGGGTCGTCATCACCTCCGACGGCGGCTACCGGCGCGGCAAGCCGTCCGCGCTCAAGCCGGCCGTCGACGAGGCGGTCGGCAAGGCGGGCAACGTCGAGCACGTGCTGGTCGTGCGGCGCACCGGGCAGGAAGTGGCCTGGGACGACACGCGGGACGTGTGGTGGCACGAGATCGTCGAGCGGCAGTCGGCCGAGCACACGCCGGAGGCCTTCGACGCCGAGCACCCGCTCTTCATCCTCTACACGTCCGGCACGACCGGGAAGCCGAAGGGCATCCTGCACACCTCGGGCGGCTACCTCACCCAGACGGCGTACACGCACTGGGCGGTCTTCGACCTCAAGCCGGAGACGGACGTGTACTGGTGCACGGCCGACGTCGGCTGGGTGACCGGCCACTCGTACATCGTGTACGGGCCGCTGGCCAACGGCGCGACCCAGGTGATGTACGAGGGCACCCCGGACACCCCGCACCAGGGCCGGTTCTGGGAGATCGTGCAGAAGTACGGGGTGACGATCCTGTACACGGCGCCCACGGCGATCCGCACGTTCATGAAGTGGGGCGACGACATCCCCGCGAAGTTCGACCTGAGCAGCCTGCGGGTGCTCGGTTCGGTCGGGGAGCCGATCAACCCCGAGGCGTGGATCTGGTACCGCAAGCACATCGGTGCCGACCGGACGCCGATCGTGGACACCTGGTGGCAGACCGAGACCGGCGCGATGATGATCTCGCCGCTGCCTGGCGTCACCGCGACCAAGCCCGGTTCCGCGCAGACCCCGCTGCCCGGCATCTCGGCGACGGTCGTCGACGACGAGGCGGGCGAGGTGCCGAACGGCGGTGGCGGCTACCTGGTGCTGACCGAGCCGTGGCCGTCGATGCTGCGCACGATCTGGGGCGATGACCAGCGGTTCCTGGACACGTACTGGTCGCGGTTCGAGGGCAAGTACTTCGCCGGTGACGGCGCGAAGAAGGACGACGACGGCGACATCTGGCTGCTCGGCCGGGTGGACGACGTCATGCTGGTCTCCGGCCACAACATCTCCACGACCGAGGTGGAGTCGGCGCTGGTGTCCCACCCGTCGGTCGCCGAGGCGGCCGTCGTCGGCGCGGCGGACGAGACGACCGGGCAGGCGATCGTCGCCTTCGTGATCCTGCGCGGCACGGCGAACGCCGAGGACGCGGCTCTCGTCAGTGAACTCCGCAACCACGTCGGCGCCACACTCGGCCCGATCGCCAAGCCCAAGCGGGTCCTGCCGGTGGCCGAGCTGCCGAAGACCCGCTCCGGCAAGATCATGCGCCGGCTGCTGCGCGATGTCGCCGAGAACCGGCAGCTCGGCGACGTGACCACGCTCACCGACTCGACGGTCATGGATCTCATCCAGGCGAAGCTCCCGGCGGCGCCCAGCGAGGACTGAGCCCTTCCCGTGTCCGAAGGGGCGCCCGGCGCGAAACGTGCCGGGCGCCCTTTTCGCTCCTACCGTGAACTCACCTGGCAACTCACCCCACACTTTAGGTAAACTAAGCAAAGCAAGGTGATCCGAAGGTGTGCCGGGAAGTCTGGTCGGCAAGTAGCCCTGTCCTGCCCACCGACCGGAGGTCACCGTGTCCACGCCCCGCACCACCCCCGTCCGGAAGGTCCTCGGGCGGCTCTCGCTGCCCGAGCGGACCGTCGTGGCGGACGCGCTGCGGACCGAGACCGTCGGCGGTGTGCTGCTGCTCGTCGCCGCGACAGCCGCACTGGTCTGGGCGAACATCCCCGCGCTCCACCACAGCTACCAGAGCGTCGCGGAGTTCCACTTCGGCCCCGGGGCCCTCGGCCTGGACCTCTCCGTCGCCCACTGGGCCGCCGACGGCCTGCTCGCGGTCTTCTTCTTCGTCGCCGGCATCGAACTCAAACGCGAACTGGTGGCCGGCGACCTGCGCGACCCGAAGGCGGCCGTCCTCCCGGTGGTCGCCGCGCTGTGCGGAATGGCCGTACCGGCGCTCGTCTACACCCTCACCAACCTCACCGGCGGCGGCTCCACGCACGGCTGGGCGGTGCCCACGGCCACCGACATCGCCTTCGCGCTGGCCGTGCTGGCGGTGATCGGCACCTCGCTGCCGAGCACGCTGCGCGCCTTCCTGCTCACCCTCGCGGTCGTCGACGACCTGTTCGCCATCCTGATCATCGCGATCTTCTTCACCGAGCGGATCCACTTCGCCGCGCTCGGCGGCGCGGTCCTCGGCCTCGCCGTCTTCTGGCTGCTGCTGCGCGGGGGCGTGCGCGGCTGGTACGTGTACGTACCGCTCGCGGGCGTGATCTGGGCGCTGATGTACAACAGCGGCGTGCACGCGACCATCGCCGGTGTCGCCATGGGCCTGATGCTGCGCTGCACCACCCGCACGGGTGAGGAGCACTCCCCCGGTGAGCGCGTCGAGCATCTGGTGCGGCCCTTGTCGGCGGGGCTGGCGGTGCCCCTGTTCGCGCTCTTCAGCGCCGGCGTGACGGTGTCCGCAGGGGCGCTCGGCGACGTCTTCACCAGACCGGAGACGCTCGGAGTCGTCCTCGGCCTGGTCATCGGCAAGGCGGCCGGGATATTCGGCGGGACCTGGCTGACCGCCCGCTTCACCCGGGCCTCGCTGAGCGAGGACATCGCATGGGCCGACGTCTTCGCGGTGGCCTCGCTGGCCGGCATCGGTTTCACCGTGTCGCTGCTCATCAGCGAACTCGCCTTCGAAGGCGACGCCGGGCTCACGGACGAGGTCAAGGCCGCCGTGCTCACCGGCTCGCTCATCGCGGCCCTGTGCGCCACGGTGCTGCTGAAGATACGCAACGCCCGCTACCGCAGGCTGGTCGAGGCCGAGGAGCGGGACGACGATCTCGACGGCATCCCGGACGTCTACGAGGAGGACGACCCGGCCTACCACCTGCGGATGGCGGAGATCTACGAGCGCAAGGCCGCCGAACACCGCAGGATCGCCGCGGAGAAGGCCGCCTCGTAGGGGTCTGGGGCGTGACGCGCTTGCCGAAGTGCCGGGCGGGGCAGGCGAGCAGGGCGGCCGTCCGGCATGATCTGACGAGACGGTACAAAAAAGACCGGTGCACAAGGCCGGTCGAAGAGACGACGACGAAGACGCAGAGGGAGACCGCGATGAGCGCACCCGACGGCAGCCCGGTCGGTGCCGAACGCAGCATCGGCCAGCTGTTCGCCTCGGCCACGGCCGAGATGTCGGCGCTGGTGCACGACGAGATCGCACTGGCCAAGGCCCAGCTGAAGCAGGACGTCAAGCGGGGCGCGACGAGCGGCGGTGCGTTCTCGGCGGCCGGCGTGCTGCTGCTGTTCTCCCTGCCCATGCTCAACTTCGCGCTGGCGTACGGCATTCGGACCTGGAGTCAGTGGAATCTCGCGGTCTGCTTCCTGCTCTCCTTCGCGGCGAACGTCCTGGTGGCCGTCGCCCTCGCACTGGTCGGTGTGGTGTTCGCGAAGAAGGCCAAGAAGGGACAGGGCCCGCAGAAGGTGGCCGCGTCGATGAAGGAGACGGCACACGTGCTGCAGAACGCCAAGCCGCATCCGCGCCCGGAACTTCCCCGGGACGAGGTGCCGGCCCTCGAGGCTGTGGCACGCTCGACCTCATGACGGATCCCGCTCCCTCGGTCGTACGGCCGGAGGGCCCCTGGACGCACCGGGACATCGCCGCGAACGGCGCCCGCTTCCACATCGCCGAGCTCGGCGACGGACCTCTGGTCCTGCTGGTGCACGGGTTCCCCCAGTTCTGGTGGACCTGGCGGCACCAGCTGGTCGCGCTCGCCGACGCGGGCTTCAGGGCCGTCGCCATGGACCTGCGCGGCGTCGGCGGCAGCGACCGCACCCCGCGCGGCTACGACCCGGCGAACCTCGCGCTCGACATCACCGGTGTGATCCGTTCCCTGGGCGAGCCGGACGCCGCGCTGGTCGGCCACGACCTGGGCGGCTACCTGGCGTGGACGGCGGCGGCGATGCGCCCGAAGCTGGTACGACGGCTCACGGTGGTGTCCATGCCACACCCGCGGCGCTGGCGCTCGGCGATGCTCCGGGACCGCCGGCAGACCGCCGCCGCCTCCTACATCTGGGGCTTCCAGCGGCCCTGGATCCCCGAGCGGCACCTCACCGCCGACGACGGCGCACTGGTCGGCCGGCTGATCCGGGACTGGTCCGGGCCACGGCTGCCCGACGACGAGGCGGTGGAGATCTACCAGCAGGCCATGTGCATCCCGTCCACCGCGCACTGCTCGATCGAGCCGTACCGCTGGCTGGTGCGCTCGCTCGCGCGGCCGGACGGCATCCAGTTCAACCGCCGGATGAAGCGCCCGGTCCGCGTCCCGACCCTCCATCTGCACGGCTCCCTGGACCCGGTCACCCGCACCCGCAGCGCGGCCGGCTCCGGCGAGTACGTCGAAGCCCCGTACCGCTGGCGGCTGTTCGACGGGCTGGGGCACTTCCCGCACGAGGAGGACCCGGTGGGATTCTCCGCCGAACTGGTGAACTGGCTGAAAGACCCCGAACCCGATCGGTGACCCCGCCGATGCGCCCGGTATCCGGATCTGGACACCTGTTCTACGAACGGCCACATGCCCGGCGCATAGGCCGATTGAGGGGCGTGCGGGAGGTTATCGACCTTGGGGCGGGGGCAGACGTCGGGGTATGGGCTGGACGCACGACTACAGTGACGCACCCCGCAACCGCCGTTCGACAGGCGGCCCGAACCCCTATCGAGGAGGTGCCCCGCAGCTGCCGGGCACGGACCTCAGGGTGGGGATTCCGCACATCCTGCGCCGCCGGGCCCGCTGGGTCTCGGTGCGTCTGCGCCACACCCGCGGCTGAGGCCGACCGCTGGGGGTGGCCGGTCCTGTCCGGTGCGCAGACCGGCGGGGTTCAACGCGGGCCCTCCCCACGCCGACGCCAAGGCTCTTTCAGGAAGCGGTACCGGCGACACTGGCGCGATTCTCACGCCGGCTGACGTGACGAGCCGCCTCCCCCGCGCCCCGTACGAGGGCGCCGCACAGCGCTAGAGGGCGCAGCTGTCGGTGCCCACCTGCTGGCTCGCGGTGCGGCCCCGGTCGATGTCCGCCCGGATCTCGTCGGCCGTGAGGGCGTACCCGGTGTCGGCGTCGTCCAGCGACTTCGCGAAGACGACCCCGTACACCCTGCCCTCCGGCGTGAGCAGCGGGCCGCCGGAGTTGCCCTGGCGGACGGTCGCATACAGCGAGTAGACGGCGCGGCGGACGGTGCCGCGGTGATAGATGTCCGGGCCGTTGGCGGTGATGCGGCCGCGCACCCGGGCGGGCCGGACGTCGTACGACCCGTTCTCCGGGAACCCGGCGACGATCGCGCTGTCGGTGGTCTGCGCGTCGTGGGCCGAGAACTTGAGCGACCTGGTCCGCAGGTCCGGCACGTCCAGTACGGCGATGTCGCGCTGCCAGTCGTAGAGGACGACCTTGGCGTCGTACTTGCGGCCCTCGCCGCCGACCTGGACGGTGGGGTCGTCGACGCCGCCGACCACGTGGGCGTTGGTCATCACGCGGTGGTCGGCGAAGACGAAGCCGGTGCCCTCCAGGATCTTGCCGCAGCTCTGCGCGGTGCCCGTCACCTTGACGATGGACTGCTTGGCGGTGGTGGCCACCGAGCTGTTCGCGAGGGCCGGGTCGGGCGGCGAGACGTCGGTGATCGGCTCGTTGGCGAACGGGCTGAAGACCTGCGGGAAGCCGTTCTGCGCGAGGACCGTGGAGAAGTCCGCGAACCAGGTGTCGGCCTGGTTGGGCAGCGCTCTGGACACCCCGAGCAGCACCTTGGAGTTGCGTACCTCCTTGCCGAGCGTCGGCAGGGTGGTACCGGCCAGGGCGGAGCCGATCAGCCAGGCGACCAGCAGCATCGCCACCACGTTGACCAGCGCGCCGCCGGTGGCGTCCAGGGCACGGGCCGGGGACCAGGTGATGTACCGGCGCAGCTTGTTGCCCAGGTGGGTGGTCAGGGCCTGGCCGATGGAGGCGCAGACGATGACGACGACCACGGCGACGACCGCGGCGGTGGTACTCACCTCGGCGTTGCCGGTCGCCGCGTCCCAGATCACGGGCAGGGTGTAGACGGCGACGAGTCCGCCGCCCAGGAAGCCGATCACCGACAGGATGCCGACGACGAACCCCTGGCGGTAGCCGACGATCGCGAACCACACGGCGGCGACCAGCAACAGGATGTCCAGCAGATTCACGAACGACACCCTGTCATGACCGCCAGTCGAGCGGGACCAGCTTCTCTCGGTCCCAGGAGCGCTCCCATCCCGCGTAGTGCAGCAGACGGTCGATCACCCCGGCCGTGAACCCCCATACCAGGGTCGATTCGACCAGGAATGCCGGGCCCTGGTGGCCGCTGGGGTGCACGGTGGTGGCCCGGTTGGCCGGATTCGTGAGATCCGCCACGGGAACGGTGAAGACCCGCGCCGTCTCGTTCGGATCGACCACCCCCACCGGGCTGGGCACGCGCCACCAGCCCAGCACCGGGGTGACCACGAACTCGCTCACCGGGATGTACAGCCTGGGCAGCGCGCCGAACAGCTGGACACCGGCGGGATCCAGCCCGGTCTCCTCCTCGGCCTCGCGGAGAGCGGCCCGCAGCGGCCCGTCGGCCTTCGGGTCGCCGTCCTCGGGATCCAGGGCGCCCCCGGGGAAGGAGGGCTGCCCGGCGTGCGAACGCAGCGAACCGGCCCGCTCCATCAGCAGCAGCTCGGGACCCTGCTCCCCCTCACCGAACAGGATCAGCACGGCCGACTGCCGCCCCGCGCCGTTCTCCGGTGGCAGGAAGCGGCTCAGCTGGAGCGGCTGGACCGTCTCGGCGGCCCGCGCCACCGGGTCCAGCCACTCGGGCAGACCCTCCTTGCTGAGTGCCACGTCCTCACGTGGACCGCCCGCTTGCGCCTTGCTGCTCTGCGTCACGACATCCCCCGTCCGGCCCTGCTCCCCCGTCCTGCCCGTTCCAACGCCCGAAGTCTCCTTGATCGTTCCGTTCTCCGTCCCTGAGAGGGCCCCTGGGTCAGGTCCCTGATACGGCGCCCAGCGGGGGCGCCGGCCGGCCGCCCGCGTCCAGATACGCCTGCGGTGGCTTGAGCCGCTGGCCGGGGAAGCCGCCCTTCTCGTACTTGAGCAGCTTCCTCGCCTTCTCCGGGTCGGTCTCGCCCTCGCCGTAGGCCGGGCAGAGCGGGGCGATCGGGCAGGCGCCGCAGGCGGGTTTGCGGGCGTGGCACATCCGGCGGCCGTGCCAGATCACGTGGTGCGAGAGGTCGGTCCAGTCGCTCTTGGGAAACAGTGCGCCGACGGCGGCCTCGATCTTGTCGGGTTCGGTCTCCCCCGTCCACCGCCAGCGGCGGACCAGGCGCTGGAAGTGCGTGTCCACGGTGATGCCGGGACGCCCGAAGGCGTTGCCGAGCACGACGAACGCGGTCTTGCGGCCGACGCCGGGCAGCTTGACGAGGTCCTCGAGCCGCCCTGGGACCTCTCCGCCGAACTGCTCGACCAGCCCCTTGGAGAGCCCTGTCACGGACTTGGTCTTGGCCCGGAAGAACCCGCACGGCCGCAGGATCTCCTCGACCTCCTCCGGGTTGGCGGCGGCCAGGTCCTCGGGAGTGGGGTACTTCGCGAACAGCGTCGGGGTGGTCTGGTTGACCCTGAGGTCGGTGGTCTGGGCGGAGAGCACCGTGGCCACCAGGAGCTGGAAGGGGTTCTCGAAGTCCAGCTCGGGGTGGGCGTACGGATACACCTCGGCGAGCTCGCGGTTGATCCGGCGGGCCCGACGGACGAGCGCGGCCGGCGACTCCGGCTTCCCGGCCGGCGATTTGGATTTCCCGGCCGGCTGCGGCTTCTCGGCGACGGCCTTCTCGACGGCCGTCTTCTTCGCTGCCGTCTTCTTCGCCGCCGCCTTCTTCTGCACCGCCGTCTTCTCCACGGCGGCTTTCTTCACCGCAGCCTTCTTCACTGCTTTCACTGCTTTTGTCGCCTTTTTCGGTTCACCGGAAGCGACATCGGACTCTTGTTCGCCCACAGCGGAATCACCTCGTACAACCACCCGCCCAGCCCCCTTGGCCTGTGCTTCACCGGCGATTTGGACACCCGGCCAGCCTAAAGCCCGGCACCGACATCCGCCCCGGACCCGGAAGATCAGCCCCCGATTGGACCCCTGCCGCTTACCCGGGCACACCTGTGCGGCATCCTTGTGACAGATCACACTGTTTGGACCGTCCGGCAAAATGGGGAACACGGTCCCCTGGTACCAAGGGGGAGCAAGATCCCCTGAGCAGGTCGACAAGGAGAGAACTCGTGGACGACGTTCTGCGGCGCAACCCGCTCTTCGCGGCGCTCGATGACGAGCAGTCCGCGGAGCTGCGTGCCTCCATGAGTGAGGTGACCCTCGCGCGTGGCGACTCCCTGTTCCACGAGGGCGACCCGGGCGACCGGCTCTACGTCGTCACCGAGGGCAAGGTCAAGCTCCACCGCACCTCCCCCGACGGCCGGGAGAACATGCTCGCAGTCGTCGGCCCCGGCGAGCTGATCGGCGAACTGTCGCTGTTCGACCCCGGCCCGCGCACGGCGACCGCGACCGCGCTGACCGAGGTCAAGCTGCTGGGCCTCGGCCACGGCGACCTCCAGCCCTGGCTGAACGCGCGCCCCGAGGTGGCCACCGCGCTGCTGCGCGCCGTCGCCCGCAGGCTGCGCAAGACCAACGACGCCATGTCCGACCTGGTCTTCTCCGACGTGCCGGGCCGGGTCGCGCGCGCCCTGCTGGACCTCTCCCGCCGCTTCGGCGTGCAGTCCGAGGAGGGCATCCACGTCGTCCACGACCTCACGCAGGAGGAGCTGGCCCAACTGGTCGGCGCGTCCCGCGAGACCGTGAACAAGGCGCTGGCGGACTTCGCCCAGCGTGGCTGGCTGCGCCTGGAGGCGCGGGCCGTGATCCTGCTGGACGTCGAGCGCCTGGCCAAGCGTTCGCGGTAGTCGCCGTCTCCGGGGGCGCTGCCCCCGGACCCCGTTCTGTCGGCCTGCGGCCTCGTCCCCCATCGCCGGACCGGCTCAGATGTGGGACGGCTGGACCAGCGATCTGCGCGAGATGGCCGAGGCGTTCGCCGGCTACTACCCGGAGCGGGCCGGGCAACTGCGCCGCGCGGCCGAGTCGGGGTACGAGCCGGTCGGCGACCGCGCGGTGCTGTGGTCGTACGTCGACGACCTGGGCCCGTGGCTCGCCGCCGAGTACGCGCGCGTGCACGGCGTGAAGGCGCCCTGACCCGAAGGCCGGAACCAGGACCAGGGCCAGGACGAGATCCAGGGCCGGGACCCGAACCGGGAGCGGGACCAGAACCGGGGCTAGAACTCGGACTGGAGTTCGGTCTGGATCAGTCCGTGCTCGGTCAGGTAGTCCAGCTGGGCCCGTACCGACAGTTCCGCGGCCGGCCACAGGGAGCGGTCCACGTCGGCGTACACGTGCGCGACGACCTCGGCGGGACTGCGGTGGCCGTTCTCGACGGCCGTCTCGATCTGGGCGAGCCGGTGGGCGCGGTGGGCGAGGTAGAACTCGACGGCTCCCTGGGCGTCTTCCAGGACCGGTCCGTGGCCCGGCAGAACGGTGTGCACGCCGTCGTCGACCGTCAGCGAGCGCAGCCGCCGCAGCGAGTCCAGATAGTCGCCCAGACGGCCGTCAGGATGCGCCACGACCGTCGTACCGCGCCCCAGCACGGTGTCGCCGGTCAGGACCGCGCGGTCGGCCGGCAGGTGGAAGCACAGGGAGTCGGCGGTGTGGCCCGGGGTGGGTACGACCCGCAGCTCCAGCCCGCCGGTCGTGATCACGTCGCCGGCGGCCAGTCCCTCGTCGCCGAGCCGCAGCGCCGGATCGAGGGCACGCACGCGCGTGCGGGTCAGTTCCGCGAAGCGCACGGCGCCCTCGGCGTGGTCCGGGTGGCCGTGGGTCAGCAGGGTCAGCGCGACGCGTTTGCCGGCCTTCTCCGCGGTGTCGATGACGTTCTTGAGGTGGCCGTCGTCCAGGGGGCCGGGGTCGATCACCACGGCCAGGTCGGAGCCGGGCTCGGCGACGATCCAGGTGTTGGTGCCGTCCAGGGTCATGGCGGAGGCGTTGGGCGCCAGCACGTTGACGGCCCGCGCGGTGGCGGGCCCCGCAAGGACTCCGCCGCGCGGCTGGCCGGGCAGGGCTGCTGCGTCCGTCATGGTCAGGCTCCGCCGCTCGTCAGGTCGGTCGGTATGTGCTTGGTGAACTCGTCGTGGCCCGGCCAGCTCAGGACGATCGCGCCGTCCGCCAGGCGGGCGCGGGCCAGCACCGGGGTCATGTCCCGGGTGGGCGCCGCCGCGAGCGTCTCCGCGGCCGTGGCGTACGGCAGCAGCTGCCGCAGGGTGGCGATGGTGGGCGGCATCATCAGCAGCTCGCCCTTGTCGTAGCCGACGGCGGCCTCGGCCGGGCGGATCCACACCGTGCGGTCGGCCTCCGTGGAGGCGTTGCGGGTGCGCTGGCCCGCGGGCAGGGCGGCGACGAAGAACCAGGTGTCGTAGCGGCGGCTCTCGAACTCTGGGGTGATCCAGCGCGTCCAGGCTCCCAGCAGGTCCGAGCGCAGGACCAGACCCCGCCGGTCCAGGAACTCGGCGAAGGACAGCTCACGGGCGACCAGGGCGGCGCGGTCGGCCTCCCAGTCGTCCCCGGTGGTGTCGCCGACCACGGCGTCCGGGGCCGGTCCGGCGAGCAGGACGCCCGCCTCCTCGTACGTCTCCCGCACGGCCGCGCAGACGATCGCCTGGGCGCCCGCCTCGTCGACGCCGAGCCGGTCGGCCCACCACGCGCGCGTGGGGCCCGCCCAGCGGACCTGATGGTCGTCGTCGCGCGGGTCGACACCGCCGCCGGGATACGCGTACGCGCCTCCGGCGAAGGCCATGGAGGCGCGTCTGCGCAGCATGTGGACGGCGGGACCGTCCGGGGTGTCCTTCAGCAGCAGCACGGTGGCCGCGCGCTTCGGGCTCACCGGCACCAGGGTGCCCTCCGCGTGTGCGCGGATGCGGTCCGGCCACTCGGGGGGATACCACTGTCCATCGGCCATTACCGGAGGCTATCCCGTAGGGAGCGAATGTTCGAGGGGGGCTCCAGCTGGCTACGGCTCCAGCTCGACCTGGACCTCGACCTCGACCGGCGCGTCCAGCGGCAGCACCGCGACGCCCACCGCGCTGCGCGCGTGCACGCCCTTGTCGCCGAGGACCTCGCCGAGGAGTTCGCTGGCGCCGTTGATCACACCCGGCTGCCCGGTGAAGTCGGGCGCGGAGGCCACGAAGCCCACGACCTTCACCACGCGCGCGATCCGGTCCAGGTCACCGGCGACGGACTTCACGGCGGCCAGGGCGTTCAGCGCGCAGACGCGGGCCAGCTCCTTGGCCTCCTGCGCGGTGACCTCGGCGCCGACCTTGCCGGTGACCGGGAGCTTGCCGTCCACCATCGGCAGCTGGCCGGAGGTGTAGACGTACACACCGGACCGCACGGCCGGCTGGTAGGCGGCGAGCGGCGGCACGACCGCCGGCAGCGCGAGACCGAGTTCGGCCAGTTTGGCCTCGATGGCGCTCATCAGGGCTTCTCCCGCTTCAGGTAGGCCACGAGCTGCTCCGGGTTGGGCCCGGGCACCACCTGGACGAGCTCCCAGCCGTCCTCGCCCCAGGTGTCCAGAATCTGCTTCGTGGCATGGACGAGCAGCGGCACGGTTGCGTATTCCCACTTGGTCATGGGGGCGACTGTATCCGCTGTGACGGACGGGACACGTGGGCCACCGCACGCACGGTTATCCACAGCCTCCCGCGTGAGTGTCCGGCGGACTGGTTAGTCTCGAAGACGTGAGCAGGCTCCAGGTCGTCAGCGGCAAGGGCGGGACCGGAAAGACGACGGTCGCCGCCGCACTCGCGCTGGCCCTCGCGACCGAGGGGAAGCGGACGCTTCTCGTGGAGGTCGAGGGTCGGCAGGGCATCGCCCAGCTCTTCGAGACGGAGGCGTTGCCCTACGAAGAGCGGAAGATCGCCGTAGCGCCGGGAGGCGGTGAGGTCTACGCGCTCGCCATCGATCCCGAACTGGCCCTTTTGGACTACCTCCAGATGTTCTACAAACTCGGGGGGGCGGGCCGGGCGCTGAAGAAGCTCGGCGCGATCGACTTCGCCACCACCGTCGCACCCGGCCTCAGGGACGTCCTCCTGACCGGCAAGGCGTGCGAGGCGGTGCGCAGAAAGGACAAGGCGGGCCGGTTCGTATACGACTACGTCGTCATGGACGCCCCGCCGACCGGCCGCATCACCCGCTTCCTGAACGTCAACGACGAGGTGGCCGGGCTGGCCAAGATCGGCCCGATACACAATCAGGCGCAGGCGGTGATGCGGGTGCTGAAGTCCGAGCAGACGGCCGTGCACCTGGTCACCCTCCTGGAGGAGATGCCGGTCCAGGAGACCGCCGACGGCATCGCCGAGCTGCGGGCCGCGCGGCTGCCGGTGGGCCGGGTCATCGTGAACATGGTCCGGCCGGAGGTGTTGGACGCGACCGATCTGGAACTCGTACGGACCGTGCCGCGCACCGCCGTGGCGCAGGCGCTGTCGGCGGCCGGGCTCGGCGGGGCGCGGCGCGGCGGCAAGGCCGAGCAGCTGGTGGACCCGCTGCTCGCGCAGGCCGCCGAGTACGCCGAGCGGTACGCGCTGGAGCACGAGCAGCGCGCGGTCCTCGCCGAGCTGGACCTGGAGCGGCACGAACTGCCGCTGCTCGCCGAGGGGATGGACCTGGCGGGCCTGTACGAACTCGCCACCGAGCTGCGGAAACAGGGGATGTCATGACTCCGGACCCGGCCAAGGACCCGGCCCAGGAACCGGCCCAGGACGGCGCACGCCGACTGGCCCACGCGCCCGCGCTCGACGTCGATCCGCTGCTGGACGACCCGGACACCCGGATCGTGGTGTGCTGTGGCTCGGGCGGTGTCGGAAAGACCACCACCGCGGCGGCCCTCGGCCTGCGTGCGGCCGAACGCGGCCGCAAGGTGGTGGTGCTGACCATCGACCCGGCCAGGCGGCTGGCGCAGTCCATGGGCATCGACTCGCTGGACAACGTGCCGCGGAAGGTGAAGGGCACGGAGGGCACCGGCGAACTGCACGCCATGATGCTCGACATGAAGCGCACCTTCGACGAGGTCGTGGAGGCGCACGCGGACGCCGACCGGGCGGCGGCCATCCTGGCCAACCCCTTCTACCAGTCGCTCTCGGCGGGCTTCGCGGGCACGCAGGAGTACATGGCGATGGAGAAGCTGGGCCAGTTGCGGGCCCGGGACGAGTGGGACCTGATCGTGGTCGACACCCCGCCCTCGCGCTCCGCGCTGGACTTTCTCGATGCGCCGAAACGCCTTGGTTCCTTCCTGGACGGCCGGCTCATCCGTCTTCTCACCGCCCCCGCGAAACTGGGCGGCCGCGCGGGCATGGCGTTCCTGAACGTCGGCATGTCGATGATGACCGGCACCCTCGGCAAGCTGCTCGGCGGGCAACTGCTGAAGGACGTACAGACGTTCGTGTCCGCGATGGACACGACGTTCGGCGGGTTCCGCACGCGCGCGGACGCGACGTACAAGCTGCTCCAGGCGCCCGGCACGGCGTTCCTGGTGGTCGCGGCTCCGGAGCGGGACGCCCTGCGCGAGGCCGCGTACTTCGTGGAGCGGCTGGCCGCGGAGGACATGCCGCTGGTCGGTCTGGTCCTCAACCGGGTCCACGGCAGCGGCGCCGACCGACTGTCGGCGGAGCGTGCGCTCGCCGCCGCGGAAAATCTTGAGGAGCCCCGCATTGTGGATCAGGGCGGCGGGAAAGCTGGACTTCGTAACTCTCCCGACACGTACGGCAGTTCTGAATCACCCGCGCCCGTGCCGTCCGAGTCCCGGCCCGACGAATCCCCCTCGTCAGGGCCCGCGGACATGACTACGGCCACCACCTCGGACATGACTGACGAATCCCCCTCGCCAGAAAGCCCGGACCGAACCGTCGACCAGCTCACCGCAGGCCTGCTGAGGCTGCACGCCGAGCGCATGCGGCTGCTCTCCCGCGAGCAGCGCACACGTGACCGCTTCACCGCGCGCCATCCCGAGGTGGCCGTGGTGGAAGTGGCCGCGCTTCCCGGCGATGTACACGACCTCGCGGGGCTGCGGGACATCGGCGACCGGCTCGCGGCCGGCCGGCCGGAGCTGCCGTAGACCGGTCCGGCCTAGCCCACCGCTGCGTAGTTCTCGTACACCTCGTCGCTGTCGAGGGGGACGATCCCGGTCCCCCGCTCGTACTCCGAGCGCGCTGTCTCCAGAAGCCTGCGCCAGGAGGTCACGGTGGGCCGCCGGCGCAGCAGTGCGCGGCGCTCCCGCTCCGTCATGCCTCCCCACACGCCGAACTCGACGCGGTTGTCCAGCGCATCGGCCAGGCATTCAGTGCGTACCGGACATCCGGTGCACACCGCCTTGGCTCTGTTCTGCGCTGCTCCTTGAACGAACAGTTCATCCGGATCGGTAGTGCGGCAGGCAGCCTGCGCACTCCAGTCGGTTACCCAGCCCATACCGGCGCCGTCCTCTCCCGAATCGAGGCTCCCCCACGGCGGCAGCGGCATATTCACCGCCGCCAGTTGAGGACGTTACGGAAGGTGGGCACAGCGCAACACCCCCTTCGGGCCCAATCTTGAATGGCCCGAACGGACTATGGGTAAGCGGCAGATCACCCGCGGGAGTGAGCTGACGACATGCGTGATGATCGCGGCAAACCGGGACAGCTATGGTGCGCCACAACGGACGCCGGGTGACACACGAGGTGGATTCGGACACGCCATCAACACATCACCCGAAAAAAAGTGGGCGGGTTCCGGAACGATTCGGGGTCGCCGGACGTATTGATACGTGGCCGCACTGCTGTGACAGTTGAGAGCAGCTTAGGCCAAGGCCTGTCCGTGTGTCCGGCGAATGGCAAGGTAGACCGTTCATGTCGTCGTGCCGTCAGGCGGAGCCGGCGGTGTCACCCCCTGTGCACGGCCGGGCCGCCCCTTACGTCACGATCCGGCACTCGAACATCCCGAGAGCCACCCGCTCCCCCGGAACGCCCAGGACTACGGATTAGGCTGCCCCCATGCCAAAGAAGCGCTCGGGCGGTGGTCTTTCGACCACGCAGCAGGCCGCCAAGTTCCTCGGTGTCAGTGTGCTCGCGGGAGCCGTGATGGCGGGCATCGCACTGCCCGCGGCCGGGGCCCTGGGCCTCGCGGCCAAGGGCTCGGTCCAGGGCTTCGACGATATCCCGGCCAACCTGAAGAGCCCGCAGCTCAGCCAGCGCACCAGGATCCTCGACAGCGACGGCAACCAGATCGCCCAGGTCTACTCACGTGACCGCACCGTGGTGGAGCTCAAGGACATCTCGCCGTACATGCAGAAGGCGATCGTCGCGATCGAGGACTCGCGCTACTACCAGCACGGCGCCATCGACCTGAAGGGCGTGCTGCGCGCGCTGAACAAGAACGCGCAGAGCGGCGGGGTCGCCCAGGGCGCGTCCACGCTCACCCAGCAGCTGGTGAAGAACTACTTCATCGAGGAGGCCGGCGACGACCCGACCAAGGTCGCCGAGGCCACCCAGCAGACCCTCGGCCGCAAGGTCAAGGAGCTGAAGTACGCGATCCAGCTGGAAGAGACGCTCGGCAAGAAGAAGATCCTCGAGAACTACCTGAACATCACCTTCTTCGGCGAGCAGGCCTACGGCATCGAGGCCGCCTCCCAGCGCTACTTCTCCAAGCACGCCAAGGACCTGAACCTCCAGCAGTCGGCCCTGCTCGCCGGCATCGTGCAGTCGCCGAGCCGCTACGACCCGGTCAACGACGAGGCCGAGGCGACCAAGCGGCGCAACGTCGTGCTCGAACGCATGGCCCAGGTCGGCGACATCTCCCAGGCGGAGGCCGACAAGGCCAAGGAGACCCCGCTCGGCCTGCACGTCACCCAGCCGAAGAACGGCTGCATCACGGCGGTCAAGGGCGCCGGGTTCTTCTGCAAGTACGTCGAGAACGTCTTCCTCAACGACCCGACCTTCGGCAAGACCTCCACGGAACGCGCCAAGCTCTGGAACCAGGGCGGCCTGACCATCCGTACGACGCTGGACCCGCAGGCCCAGGACTCCGTACAGAGCTCGATCAAGGACCACGTCTACAAGTCCGACCCGGTCGCGGCCGCCGCCACCCTGGTGGAGCCCGGCACCGGCAAGATCCTGGGGATGGGCCAGTCGAAGCCGTACGGCTACAGCAAGAACGAGACCGAGTACAACTTCTCGGTCGACCGGGACTACGGCGGCTCCAACTACGGCTTCCCGACCGGTTCGACGTTCAAGCCGTTCGTGGCGGCGGCCGCCATCGAGGGCGGCAAGCCGGCGACGCAGGAGTACTCGTCGCCGTACAAGATGAACTACCCGAGCCCCGTGCAGCAGTGCGACGGCAAGCAGTGGGTCAACACGGACAACGAGCAGGTCCAGAACGAGAACGAGTCCGAGGTCGGGCCGTACCAGATGAAGAAGGCGATGGCGAAGTCCATCAACACCTACTTCGTCCAGCTGATCTCCGACATCGGTCTGTGCCCGGTGGTCAAGATGACCGACGCGCTCCACGTCCACCAGGGCGACGGCTCGAAGCTGCCGCAGACCCCGTCCATCGCCCTCGGCGCGATCGGCCTCTCGCCGCTGACCATGGCGAGCGCTTACGCCACCTTCGCCGACCGCGGCATGTACTGCACGCCGGTCGCCATCGAGTCGATCACCCAGAAGGTCGGCAACGAGCAGAAGTCCCTCGCCGTCCCCAAGTCGACCTGCTCGCGTGCGATGAGCGAGAAGACCGCGGACACGATCAACACGCTGCTGCGCGGTGTGATCGACTCCGGTACCGGTCAGCAGGCCGGTCTGGACGACCGGGAGAGCGCCGGCAAGACGGGTACGACGGACTCCCGCAAGAACGCCTGGTTCGTCGGCTACACGCCCAACCTCGCGGGCGCGGTCTGGGTCGGCAGCGCCAAGCAGAACGTCGAGATGACCAACATCACCATCGGCGGCGTCTACCACTCCGAGGTCTTCGGCGCCGACACCCCGGGTCCGATCTGGAAGGACGCCATGACCGGCGCCCTGGAGGGCAAGTCGTCCGAGTCCTTCAACCTCATCGACATCCCCGACGACAACAGCCATGACAAGGGCAACGGAAACGGAAACGGCGGCGACAACGGCGGCGGCGACAACACGGGGGGCCTGATCGGCGGGCTCATCGGCGGCCTGACGACGAACGGCGGCACGAGCAACGGCGGCACGACCGGCGGCTCCACCCCGAACCCGACCTTCTCCCTCCCCGCCGGCTTCATCCAGGGGAACGTGAACGGCGGCAACAATGGGAACGGCGGCAACCGGGGCTGATCTTCTCTACGGAGGACTCGCCTACGGAGGCTGTCCTTGTACGACGGTGGGGCCGCACCTCTTCCGCAGAGGCGCGGCCCCACCGTCGTACCGCTGTGCTGCCCGGTCGCGCTCCCTCAGCCCTGGAGCCGCTTCTTCACCGCGGCGGCGACGCGGCCGCCCTCGGCCAGGCCGGCCACCTTCGGGTTCACGATCTTCATCACGGCGCCCATGGCCCGCGGTCCCTCGGCACCCGCCGCCTTCGCCTCCTCGACGGCCTCGGCGACGATCGCCTCCAGCTCCTCGTCGCTGAGCTGCTTCGGCAGGTACTCGGCGAGGACCTCGCCCTCCGCCTTCTCCCGCTCGGCGCTCTCGGCGCGACCGCCCTGGGTGAAGGCCTCGGCCGCCTCCCGGCGCTTCTTCGCCTCCTTGGCGATCACCTTGAGCACCTCCTCGTCGGAGAGCTGACGCTTCTCCTTGCCCGCGACCTCTTCCGTGGTGATCGCGGCGAGCGTCATCCGGAGGGTGGCCGAGCGGAGCTCGTCACGGCCCTTGATCGCGGCGTTGAGGTCGTCATGCAGCTTCGACTTGAGCGTGGTGGTCATGGCACCGATTGTCGCAGGTGCCACAGCCGGACCGCCCAACGTTTTCCCCGCCCCCTGCCTCTCCTCCCTCTCCCGGGTCCTCCTCCCGTCTCCCGGGTTCTCCTCTCCTCTTCTCTCCTCTTCGCTCCGCTGTGGCCGGTCTCGACCCCCGCCTCGCGTCTGACACGATGGTCGTATGCGCGCTCGATACGGAGTACCCCTGGGAATCGCGGCGTTCGGCGCCGCCGGTGTGTTGTACGCGGCCGGCGTCGAGGTCCGTTCGTTCCGACTGCGCCGGGTGACGGTCCCGGTCCTCCCGGCGGGGATGCGCCCGCTGCGGGTGCTCCAGGTCTCCGACATCCACATGGTCGGCGGCCAGCGCAAGAAGCAGCGGTGGCTGCGTTCGCTGGCGGGCCTGCGCCCGGACTTCGTGATCAACACGGGCGACAACCTGTCCGACCCGGAGGGCGTTCCGGAGGTGCTGGACGCGCTGGGCCCGCTGATGGAGTTCCCGGGCGCGTACGTCTTCGGCTCCAACGACTACTACGGCCCCAAGCCCCGCAACCCCGCCCGCTACTTGCTGGAGAAGACGAGCGGCAGGCACGGCCTGAACGGCAACCCGCCGGTCGTCGGCGCGATCCACAACCCCTGGGAGGACCTGCGGGACGGCTTCGACGGGGCGGGCTGGCTGAACCTGACGAACACGCGGGGCGTCCTGAAGATCGAGGGTGTCTCGGTGGAGCTGACGGGCCTGGACGACCCGCACATCAAGCGCGACCGCTATCCGCTGGTGGCGGGCGGCCCGTCCGGTGCGGCGGACTTCTCCATGGGCGTCGTGCACGCCCCGTACCTGCGCGTCCTGGACTCCTTCACGGCCGACGGCTACCCCCTGGTCCTGGCCGGCCACACCCACGGCGGCCAGATCTGCGTCCCCTTCTACGGCGCCCTGGTCACCAACTGTGACCTGGACACGGACCGGGTGAAGGGCCTCTCCCGCCACGCGGCGGAGGGCCGTACCTCCTACCTCCACGTCTCGGCCGGCTGCGGCACCAGCCGCTACACCCCGGTCCGCTTCGCCTGCCCGCCGGAGGCGACGCTGCTGACGCTGGTGGGGCGGGAGTAGACCGGGGAGCTCGGGGAGGTCGGGCCGGGGGAGACAGGAGCACGGAGGTCGAACCGGGGATAGCCCACCCGGCGTAAACCGAAATGCCACCCATGCCCCTTTCTCCCTATTTTGAGGGCATGACGACTCCTCCGATACCCAGGGACATGCCCGACCTCCCCGCGGTTCCGGGCACGCCCGTGCTGATACCCGGACACGTCCCGGCGACGGCGGTGGTCGCCCCTGTCCGCCGCCCCCTGACCGCGGTGTTCCGCCTCGCGACGGCCGTCCTGGCGGCGGCGGGCGTGGCCCTGGAGCTGCTGCTGGGCAGTCCGGACCGGATCCTGAGCTACTTCGGAGTCCAGGCCGCGGTACTCCTGACCCTGGTCAGCCTCGTCTCGGCCCGCCGGGCCTGGCACGCGGCCCGCCCCGTCCCCTCGGCCCTGACGGGCGCGGCGCTGCTCTACGCGGTGATCTCGTCTTTGGTCTACCACCTGCTCCTGGGCCACACGACCCCGCCGTTCTCGATGACGGGCGCGACACACCCTCCGGTGGCCTGGCACGGCCAGTGGCTGGCGCTGCAACTCCTCCACACGGCGGCCCCCGCGGCCGCGCTCATCGACTGGCTGCTGCTCACACCCCCGGCCCGCCTGCACCTCCGCCAGGCGGCGGCATGGATGCTGTACCCCCTGGCCTACCTGGCCTTCTACCTCACCCGAGCCAAGCTGCTCCTGCCCGGAACGCCGGGCCACTACCTCTACCCCTTCCTCGACGCCGAGCAGCACAGCTACCGCGCCACCCTCGCCAACGCCCTCCTCGTGGGCCTCGCCTGCTACGCCCTGGCGGTCCTCCTGGTAGCCCTGGACCACACCCGCCCGAACCCGGTCGGCCGCCGCCCCTAAACCGGATTTCGTCTCCGGCCAACGGTGGGCTAAAGTAAACGACGTCGCCGCGACAAGCACCACAGCAGCGACACCGGGGTGTAGCGCAGCTTGGCAGCGCGCTTCGTTCGGGACGAAGAGGTCGTGGGTTCAAATCCCGCCACCCCGACAGCTGTAACACCAGGTCAGGCCCGGTTTCCATCAATGGAAACCGGGCCTGACTCGTTCTCCGGGGGCGCTCGGGGAGCGACTGGGGAGTGGATCATGGAGATCTCGCTCCGGGGGAGTGGCAGGGAGCTCCGTCCTCCGGGGTGCCACGGGACGGCTCGCCCGCAGCCTGAGAACTGCTACGAGTTTCTAACTTCATCCAGGGCGGCTCGCCCTGCTCCCTGGCCCCCCACTCCTAATGGCGTCGTAAGACGCTTGGCGGTGTCTCATGGCCGAGCGTCTTGGGCGGATGGGCATGTGGTGATCCGTAGTCGCTCCTGAGGCCTGACCTCTCAAGACAGAGTCGGCCCCGTGTGCCTTCCCGCTCGGTGAAGCATCGCCGGGGTCTCGTGGTCCAAGCCGCCGCCAGGGAACACCTCTCACCGCTCGGCGAATGTCCCCAGTTCCGCAGCTGACCGAGGCCCCTGGCGACCGCTGGGATTGCGAACGGCTAATCGGATGACGGGCCTATGAGCCCTGCCATTAGGGAGACGCGCAACCCCGCCAAGGCGACGACCACCACACCACCGGCACCCACCCAAGGACACTCGCCATGACCAGCGTGTTCTGCGGCATCGACTGGGCCACCGACCACCACGACATCGCACTGCTCGACGAAGCCGGCACCCTCCTGGACAAGCTCCGCATCGACGACACCCCCACCGGCCTCAGCCAACTCCTGGACCTGCTGGCCCAGCACGGTGACAGCCCAGAGAACCCGATCCCGGTCGCCATCGAGACCTCTCACGGACTCCTGGTCGCCTGCTTACGCGCCACGAGCAGACCGATCTACGTGATCAACCCGCTCACCGCCGCCCGCTACCGCGACCGCTACGCACTCAGCCGCAAGAAGTCCGACCACCTCGACGCCAAGGTCCTGGCAAACATCCTGCGCACCGACCCGGCAGAACACCGGCCCCTGCCCGCGGGCAGCCATCTCACCCAGGCCATCACCGTCCTGGCCCGAGCCCACCAAGACGCCGTCTGGGACCGCGTCCAGACAGGCAACCGCCTGCGCTCCCATCTGCGCGAGTACTTCCCCGGCTTCCTCACCGTCTTCCGTCACTTCCGCGAAGGCCTCGCCTCACCCGTCACCCGCACCCTGCTCGCCGCGGCCCCCACACCCACCCAGGCCGCCCAGCTCACCCGCCCACAGCTGCGAGCGATCCTGAAGAAAGCCGGACGCCAACGGGAGATCGCCGGTGAGGTCGAACGACTCCACACCCTGCTCCGCGAGCCACAGATGCACCAACCACCCATGATCGAGCAGGCCATGGGCACCAAAGCCCTCGCTCTGCTGCGGCAGTTCGACGCGGCCTGCGCCAGCGCCGACGTTCTAGAAGCAGCCACCACTGCCGCCTTCGCCACCCACCAGGACGCCGAGATCATCACCAGTTTCCCCGGCCTCGGCGCACTGACCGGCGCCCGCGTCCTGGCCGAACTAGGGCGCGTATCGAGTCGTGATCACTCTGCGGGATTCGGCTTCGAGTCAGGACTTGATTCAGCAGTTGCTCGGGAACCGTGGGCTGGTGGCTCTAGCGAAGGATGCCGGGACCGCCACGCTGAACAGTGCCTCACCCGGGCGGGGCGCCCTCGATCGTTCGCCGTCGGCATGGTGTGTTCAGGCGTGCAGGCGGTCGAGTTCGTCGGCGCGGCGATGATCCTTCGGCCGTCCGATGGCCCGCCGCATTCGGATCAGGTCGTCAAGCGACGCGTAGCGGATCGTGAATCCGGAGGAGTCGTCGGCGCCTTGTGCTCGAGTCAGGCAGTCGGTGACATCAAAGTCGCCCCAGGGCAAGGCAGGCGTGCACAGATCCCCGGCGGCACCGGTCACCTGGTATCCCACCTGGGCTCGGTCGAGGTCGGGTAGATCGGTGCAGCCAGCCGCGGCGAGGGCATCTCGCAAGGCTCGGGCCTGCGCAGGTGTGCCGTCCCACAGCAGGTCGAGGTCCCCGGTCAGCTCGGTGGATCCGTGCATGATGCCAGCGACCTGGCCGATGACCATCGCGTGCGAGCCGGCCTCGTGCAGGGCGCGCAGGAAGGGGATCGGGTCAAAACCGAGTGCCCCGTCTGTGGCGAACGTTCCGGCGAGGTCATCAGCGTCCTCCGGTCGGCACCCCGTGGCGGTACGGTCACGAGTGGCCTCTTCGATACGGCGGATGGCCTGACGAAGTCGCACTGCAGCATGCTCGTTCATGCGGCTCATCCAACATGATGACCAGCCCACCTTCGACCGGGTATCAGCCGGCCATGTGCGGCCAACACAGTCTTCGTGACACCTCGCTGGATCAAGGAGCGGTCCGCGTGAGGTCCTTGATCCAGATGATCGAGGCGCGAAGGTGGAGGCCGGCGAGGTAGCTCGCGGGTGTCTTGTCGTAGCGAGTGGCGATACCTCGCCAGGCCTTCAGTTCGTTGATCAGGCGCTCAACGGTGTTGCGCTCTTTGTACAGGTCAGCGTCGTGACTGACTGGCCGACCGCCCTTGTGGCCCTTCCTCTTCCGGTTGGCAGCCTGGTCCTTCTTCTCCGGGATGACAGCCTTGATCTGGCGTTTCCGCAGGTAGGCGCGATTGCCTCGGGACGCGTAGGCCTTGTCCCCTGCGACCGCGTCGGGTCGGGTGCGAGGACGGCCGACGGGCCCCCGGACACGCACCTTCTCCAGCACGGGGATGAACTGCGGGCTGTCCGCGGCCTGTCCCGTGGTCAGGACGAACGACAGCGGGCGGCACCTGCGGTCGGCAGCGAGGTGAACCTTGCTGGTCAGCCCGCCCCGCGAGCGTCCCAGGAGGGCAGCTTTCAATCGGAGCTTTCGGCGACGCAGGACGCGTCGTCGCACCTCCCGCTCGGGATCCGCTTCGGCAGCCTGCCCGTTTCGCTCCTTGAGGCTGCCCCCTTTGACCTGACCTTCTCTTCCTCGGCGGCTACTTCCTCAAGGACAGTGATCACATCTTGGCCAAGGTGCATCCCGGCCGCGTCGTGGTGGGCCCGGGCGGTGGTGGAGTCGATGCCGACCAGGGACAGGTCCACCTCACCCCGCTTCGCGGCTTCCGCGATCAGGCCCTCCAGCAGGACTTCGAAGACGCCGGCGTCACGCCACTGCCGGAAGCGGCTGGAGACGGTCGACCAGGCACCGAACTCCTGCGGCATCTCCCGCCACTGCCCACCGTCTTGAACCGCCAGATCACGCCCTCGAACTGCTGTCGCAGCCGCTCGGGGTACGGGCCGTACTCGCCGATCGGCAGGTACGGCTCGATGAACTCCCAGTCTGCGTCTGCCAGTTGCATTTGAGTCACGCAAGAGGATCTATCGGGTCAGGCCTCGGACTGAGGGCGAATCCCGAAGATTGATCACGACTCGATACGCGCCCTAGATCCACCACGGGTGGCACCCGTGCCGTCCTCCTGTTCCACCCCTTGAGTGCCGTCCCGGCCGTACCCTGGCCGGGGCGGCACTCCCGTACCAGAGCACCCCTGAGGAACCGCGCGCGTCCTTGTCCCGCATCCCCTTCGAGCAGCTTCCCGCCGACGTCCGCCGAGCCGTCGTCGACAAGACCGGCGCCGTGCACCAGGCGCTGACCGTGCAGGGAGGCATCAACTCCGGCATCGCCTCCGTCCTGGAGACGAACGGCGGCAGGGTCTTCGTGAAGGGCATCCCGGCCGACCATCCCCAGGTCGCTGCCCAGCGCCGCGAGGCGGCCGTCGCCCCGTACCTGCCGGCGTCCTGCCCGCACCTGTACTGGCACCTGGAGTTCGGCGGCTGGAGCTTGCTCGGCTACGAGATGATCGACGGCCGTCACGCCGACTACACGCCAGGCTCGCCCGACCTCCCGCTCGTGGAGACCGCGCTTGTCGAGCTGCAGGGCGTTACAGCACCCGCAGGCATCGGGATCAAGACCGCCGTGGACCGATGGGCCGATTACGCACCACCGGGTACGCTGCACCACTTCGAGGGCAGCACTCTCCTGCACACCGACTTCGCCCCGGACAACATCCTGATCACCGGTGACCGCGCACGAGTCATCGACTGGGCCTGGCCGACGCGAGGGGCGGCCTGGATCGACCCCGGCGCCTTTGTCCTCCAGCTCATGCATGCTGGGCATTCCGTGGAAGAGGCGCTCGCCTTCGCCAGTCGGTTCCCGTCCTGGCGGGACGCAAAGGCCGAAGCACTTACGGCGTTCAGCTCGGCCACGGCCGCACTGTGGCGGGAGATCGCCGAGGTGGACCAGACCCCATGGAAGTTGAGGATGGCGGAGCAAGCCGCGACGCTCGCGCGCATTCGGTACAAGGCCACGTAGATACTGGGCGCTGGGCCGTGCTGCTGGCCAACAAGCTCTCCTGCATGCGCGATCGGCAGCCGCTGGCGGATGTCCGTCACGCCTTCCGTGAGCTCGCCATCCGGCGGGGCGACGGCGCATGTGTGCCATCCGTGCGCAGCGGGCGAGGCCGGGGGCACTCGGCTGAGCGCCGCCTTGGCCGCTCCTGTCCATATGCGCGTCCATGCCGGCCCTCGGCGCCGCCCTCGCCAAGGCAAAAGCAGCAGGCCACGACCCGGACGAGGTTCTGCGACAGGCGACCGACCGGCGCGTCCTCCACGATGCCCGCCACCCCGCACGGGTACTGACCTGGCGCGTCCAGCGCCTCAGCGAGCCGGCACCGGGCGCACGAGCCCGCGCAGCTCAGGCCCGCAGCGCGGTGGCGCCCCGGACCGCGCTCCAGCACCTCAGCACCCCGGCCCCCGAAACGGCCGCCGTGATCACGGCCCGGCAACCACCACGACCACGGCATCGCTGATCACGACCGCTCGGACACCCTGGGAGCAAGCGGCTCCAGCGCTTCCTCCCAGCGGTAGCGGTCGGCCCCGCCGCTGGCCTTCGGCGGGTGAGGCTCGTACGAGCCGACCAGGACGCCCATCTCCCGCAGCCGCTCATACTCTGCCGGCACGCGGGATGGGCGGCCTGGGCGGAGTTCAGGTACGGCAGCACGGCCACCGGAACGCCCATGGCCGGCGCCTCGTCGCACAAGATGCCCAGCGCGAGATTGTCGGAGATCCCCGCGGCCCACTTGTTGACCGTGTTGAAGGTGGCTGGGGCGACCGCGATCGCGTCCGCGGGCCGGGGCGGTCGCGGTTCGCCTGGTGACCGCCATGCCGATCGGACGGGACGACCGGTCTGGGCCTCGATCGCCTCCGCGTCCAGGAAGCCGAGCCCTTCCGGGGTGGCGATGACACCCACGTCCCAGCAGCGTTCCTGCGCCGCGGTGATCAGCCGGCCGGCCTCGGCGGCGACTCCGGCCGCGCAGACAACGATCTGGAGGAACAGCGTCTCGTGCTGATGGCTCACGCGGGCACTCCCAGTTGGCGGCTGAAGTGGTGCAGGAGGATGCACGCATTTCGATCCGGACCCGGCTCTGGATACGGTGATGCAACTTCTGCCCCTGAAACAGGGCCAATGGCCTTACAGTCCCCGAACTCCGGACGTGCTCATCGAAGGCCCGGCGGTCAATGGGAGCACTCACCTGAACCGATGAGTTCGGGTACACGGCTGTTTCCCTCGTAGACGACGACGGACCAGCGGGTGTAATTCCACGTCTGGTTGCTGTTGTACTCGGCTGTCAGCTTCTGGCACAGGGGCATGGAGACAGCATCTTGGAAGTCGGACCGTTGGGCTCGACCAATGAGCACTCCGTCGGTGTCCCGAGCCCACACGTATGCAGCTTTTTCGACTGGGTCGAAGCCTAGGTCGATCGCGTCGCTCGAGCCGAAGGGCTCCAGACCGTTTCCTTCGGCGATCCTGGCATTCCAGGCGGCGGTGATGGCCCTGTCGGCGGCACCGGCGACGCGGATCTCAGCCTTGTCGCTGCTCGGTATCCCGGCAGTCGCAATGCCGGACTCATCGCCTCGCCACTGCCCGGCGATCACGCTGTAGCACCCGTCTGTGGCCTCGCCGAAGCCGAGGACGCTCGGTTCGAGGTCACCGTCGACGTTCTTCCAGGAGATGACGAAGCGCCCGTAGGACCAGGTGGCGGGATGCTCCTTGAGCCGGTATGCGAGGGCGGTACAGGCCGCCATGTCCCCGGCCCGGCGGAACACCTCCTGATCGTCTTCGGGGATCTGGGAAATCGGACCGCCGGTCACCATCACGCTCTGCGCCCGCTTGTTGAACGTGACCATGGGCGTCATAAAATCCATGTCCTTGGTGGCGAGCATGGCCGCCATCCGGTCCCGGATCGCCTTCTCGACGCCCTTCTCCTCCGAGGTACTCGCGACGGTGCTGGCCCTCCACTCCTCGGACGTCGGTTCGGTTGTTTCGCCCGCACGCGTGAAGGCCGGGTTGGACACCCCCGCCAACGGATCGGACGGCACGATGGCATTGCGCGGGCTGGCCGACGATTCGCTCACGTCACCCGCCCCCTCGAGCCGGATGGGTGGGGTGGGGACGTTCGCGGGCCTGGCTGTGGATGGGGTGCGGCCGTCGGCGGGGCTCGCGGCCGCGCTGGTCTTGCCCGAGGCATCGCTGTCGCCTCCGGCAGGGAAAGCAAGGGCGGCACCCGCGACACCCCCGACCACGGCTGCGGCGACGAGAACAGCCACGACGGTGCGCCCGAGGGAAGGCGAGGACCGCGCATGCCAAGTCGGGTCGTCCAGCGCGGGCATGTCCCACTCGGCCGCAACCAGTTCGCCCACCCGGGTGAGCTCCAGTCCTCCGTCGCCGCCGAGGACCTGGGTGGCCTGTGAGGCCAGGAGCCTCGAGCACTCCTCCCCAGCCTCCGCCGCGGTCATACGCTCAGACGGATCCTTCGCGAGAGCCCTTTCCAGAATCTCCCGCAGTTGCTCGGGGATCCCGACGAGGTCCGGGTCGTCCGACATGACGCGGAAGGCGACCACGTCCGGCGCACCGGTGCCGAACGGAAGGCGACCTGTGGCGGCATAGGCGACGAGCGCTCCCCAGGCGAACATGTCGCCCTCGGGTCCGGCCGTATTGGAGCGGTAGTACTCCGGACTTATCCAACCCGGGGTGCCGGTGATGATGCCGGTACGCGTGACGCTGGTGCCGTCGGAGGCGCGAGCGATGCCGAAGTCCAGCACGCGGGGGCCGGCGGGAGTGAGGATGACGTTCTGTGGCTTCACGTCGCGGTGGACGACGCCGGTCTGGTGGATAGCAGCCAACGCTTGAGCGGTACCGGTCGCGAAGGCGTACAGGGTGCCGTCCACGAGCGGACCGTAGTTGGCCAGATGTTGGTTGAGGGTCGGTCCGGGGGCGTAGGCGGTTGCCAGCCACGGCTCGGCAGCCTCGGCGTCCGCCGCAAGGAGCGGTACGAGGCACGGACCCTGTACACGGGCGGAGAGTTGCACTTCCCGCCGGAACCGCGCCCGGAACTCCGGGTCCTCCGCCTGCGCGAGATGGATCACCTTGACCGCGACCCGAAGCCCGTCGGCCGTGAGGCCGGCGTGGACTACGCCCATGCCGCCGGAACCGAGACGGCCGATGATCCGGTACGGGCCGACACGGGAAGGATCACCGGGTCGGGCGGGCTGAACCCGTCCGACGGAGCCAGCAACGCTCACAGACAGTCCGTTCCTTGGTGTGCCATATGTGGTCGAGCAGTTGCGCCGAGAATCCTCCCAGCGCCAACCTTCTTCGGTAGCGAATGCGCCTGTGTGACAGGTGAAGGAAGTGTGAGGTTGCCTCGATCTGGTGAAAGTCACCTGATCGTCATAAGGCTCGCCAACGGTGAGGGTCCGACGACCGCCTACGAGTGCCACCAGCGCCAGCACACGCCTAGCTGATCGCCCCGTCCATTCCCGGTCGCGCACCGCAGTGAGCGTTGTAAAACCGGACGACAGGCCCCACCCCTGCCCCGCCAGAATCCGAGCATGTCCACCGACATGTGCGGAATGATCGAGTGCAGGCCAGGAGCCCGGCTCTGGGGCGAGGACGACGAGGACGCCGTCTGGACGGCCGCCATCGACCTGTTCCTCCTCAACACCGGCAATGCCTACGACGCACTCGCCTGCCTCTTCGGGGTGCGCAACTCCTTCGGGTTCCAGCCGCTGGCCGAAGATCGCGGCCTGCCGGAGGACGTCTCCGACGGCGTGCGCGCTGCCTTCATCGCATACCTCGGACCCG
This sequence comes from Streptomyces shenzhenensis, assembly GCF_021462265.1. Lineage (GTDB taxonomy): Bacteria > Actinomycetota > Actinomycetes > Streptomycetales > Streptomycetaceae > Streptomyces > Streptomyces shenzhenensis. The sequence continues at coordinate 106,473 of NZ_JAJONF010000021.1, forward strand.
AGTACGCCCATGGTGCCACCTGGATCACCGGGGCCGAACTGGCCGCTGCCAACTGGGACGAGACCGACAGCTCCGGTGCACACAGTCGTCGCGCAGTCGCGGGAGACGCCACCCACTGGGGACCGGTTTGGGAGGTGATGCGAACACTGGGTCGGCTGCACGGCCCGGAGAACGTACGGCTTGTCGTCTGGTTCGATTGATCACTGAGGTATCGGAGGACGAAAGCGATGGGCCAGGACGAGCCGGTGACGCGATGGTTCCGCAGCTACTGGGACGAAGAAGACACCTGGTTCTACTTCGAGGTCAGTGACGACGGATGGGTGAGCCGCCAGGTCGAACTCGAAGGGCCCGCGCTGCGCCCCATCGCGGCCGCGTCGGCCGAGGACGACGACGCCCGGTACGGCTTCACTGCGGAGTCGCCCGTCACCGATTGGGAAGGACACGTCGAGGAGCCACTGACCCTCCAGGACTTCGAAGGAGTCTGGGCCGCAGCCCGGCGGCACCTCACGGCACCCGAAGTCTGACATGACAAGCCGGCCAACGGCCTTCAGATCGGCACCGCAGCAGCTCGCGCCCGAGGTGGACGCCAGCCTGTTCAGAGACTGAACTGCGGACCGCCCAGCAGGGAGTCCGAGCGCCACAGCCGCACGCAAACCTGCTCACGTAATGGCACCCGAGAACGCCACCGCACCCCGGAGAACGCCCGGGGTTGGGAGAAATCTGGGAGATGATCTTCGGTCAGAGGCCCACCAAAGCCACCCGGAACCAAGTCACTCCAAGTCCCTGACCAGCACCGACACCCATTCGCGCCGGTGAGGATCTTGCTCGAACCTCGTTCGGGACGAAGAGGTCGTGGGTTCAAATCCCGCCACCCCGACAGTGAAGTACCAGGTCAGGGGCCTGATCCGCAGTGCGGGTCAGGCCCCTGAGTGGTTCCTGGAGATCGCTTGGGCTCGAACGGCGGCTGAACCCTCGTCCGGCAAGGGACGACCTGCTACCCGGGTGGCCGCTACGGCATCTCCCAGGGTCACCCTGGTGATCCAGGTCCCCGACTCCGGGGCATGCGTGAGGACTTCGACCTCGGGCTCGGACGACTTCACAGGACATGCCAGAAGCGATCACGGTATGGCCAACTCCAACGGGTCAAGGCGCCGCTACGCTCACAGATTGGCATGGACACCAAGACGGCGTGGTCGGTGAACCGCACCCCTCGTGACCAGGGTGCGACGCTGCCACCTCTCTGGGAATTCGGGGGAATCGGGATGAAGCGTCCGACCGCGCGCCTGCGAGGCAGAATCCTCGCCGTCGTCGCGTGCGTTCTCACCGGTCTGCTGGGCGTGACCGCGGCGGCGGGCACGACGTACGCCGCTCCGGCCAATCCGAATCCGATCAACTGGACGGTGGAGAAGCTCTTCTACGACCAGTACGGCAACGACATCCCACTGCGCACCGGTCAGGACGACTACACGAGCCCGACCGGTCAGGTGATCGACGGGTTCGGCCGGGTCCACATCCAGCAGCACGGGGTGGTCCCACCCACACAGGACATCCAGGCCACTATCGCGAACCCGGCGAATTGCGTCGCTGGCGCCGACGCCCGTATCCGGTGCACGAACGGGGAGACGAACCTCTTCGTGGTCTACAGCCCCCTGGCCGACCCCCGGTCCGGCGACAGCTACCCGTTCGGCATCATCACCGCCTACTACATCCTGCCGTGCATCGCGCCCGCGCCCGCCACCGACGTACATCCGGACTGTGTCCCGTCGGTCCCCGCGCTGCCCACGACGCTGACGTACACCGGACCCACCCGCGGCACCAACGGCAGCCCTCTGACCCTGTCTGCCTCACTCGTCGACGACCTGGGCATTCCGGTCCAGCGCAAAATCCTGGACTTCCGCATCGGCACGGGCGACGCCGCCCAGTCCTGCGACGGAACCACGGACACCTCGGGCACCGCCCGCTGCACCATCGGCGAACTGCGCCAGCCCTCCGGGGCTGTGGCCGTCACGGTGACATTCGCGGGTGACGACGGGTTCAAGCCCTCCTCGGACACCTCGTCCCTGACGCCCGCTTCGCCGACGACGGTGAAGTACACCGGGCCCGCGCAGGCCGTCAACGGCCGTCCACTGGCGCTGTCCGCCGCCCTGAACGACTACGCGGGCAGTCCCGTGGCGGACCGGACCCTGCACTTCCGCATTGGCACGGGCGACGCCGCCCAGTCCTGCGACGGAACCACGGACACCTCGGGCACCGCCCGCTGCACCATCGGCGAACTGCGCCAGCCGCCCACGTCCATACCGGTCACGGTGACGTTCGCGGGCGACGCCGGATACGAGGCGTCCTCGGACTCCACGACGGTGGCCGTCAAGTCCCCGACAACGCTGAAGTACACCGGGCCCACCCGCCTCGCCAACGGCACCGGTGTCACGCTGTCGGGCGTGCTGAAGGACTATCTCGGCGCGCCGGTCGCGGACCGGTCCGTACGCTTCGTCCTCGGTGAGGACGCCACCGCCCAGTCCTGCGAGGGCACCACGGACGCGGCGGGCACCGCCCGGTGCACCATCGGCCGGGCCGACCAGCCGCTGAACGAGGCGGCGACAGTGCCACTGCGGGCAGCCTTCGCCGGGGACGCCAACTACCTCGCGTCGAGTACATCCACGACGCTGCTCCTGGAGTACTACACCGGTCGTGCGTACGGCCTGTCCGCCCAACTCGACCTGCCCCTGCTGCCTCCGGTCGCCCTGCCCGCGCAGCCCGACACCGGCCAGGTCCGAACAGCGTCCGCCACCACCACGGCGACGCCGTGCACCGCTGCCGTCCGGGCCGTCGTCCTCACCGCCGAAGGGCTGTGCCCGTCGGTGACCACTACGCTCGCGCCGGGCACCTCGACCGCCAGGACCACGGTGACCACGGCCACCATCGGCCTTCCGGGCCTCCCCGTGATCGACGTCTCGGGGCTGACGGCCACGGCGTCCAGCACCTGCGCGCGGGCGACCGGCAGCACCCGCCTCTCCCTGACAATCGGCGGTACGGCGGTCACCGTGCCGACCGCCCCGAACAGCGAGGTCAGCCTCCCCGGCGGCAGTCGGCTCGTCATCAACGAGCAGCAACCGGTCGCCGGGGCGTCCGAAGGGATCACGGTCAACGCCGTGCATCTGTTCGTCGCCGGCAACCTCGGCGACGTCGTTCTTGGCTCGGTCAGCAGCGCGGTCCACAACTGCGCCACTTGACGACATCCGCGTGCAGATCTCAGAAGGCGTCGGAGGATGTCACCCGTGGACGTGAACGAGACCCGGGACGAGTACGTCGAGTGCTTCCGCGCCCTCGCACGCGAAGGGCTCGACGAACTCTTCGTCCCGGGTCGGCTCCCGGGTTTGGCGGGCGGGCGCCTGGAGTACTTCGCCATCGTGGACAGGGAAATTTCGGTCCACGCGGAGACCCGCTTCTCCTTCCGCGGCCACCGCTTCCGCTACGAGCGACAGATCTGGCCGCCCGACTTCCCGCTGGAGATCAAGACCGCCCTCTACATCGAACACCTGAGGGAACGGGTCCTCACCGGCCGCTACCAGGCAGGGGCGGACCCGGAGGCCGACATCGAGATCTAGCTCAGCCGCGGGCGCGGCGGGCTCCATGACGCCTTGGCCGCAGGCCGGTGAACGTCAATGCTCCCTGCCCAACTCTGGAAAAGGCGCCCAGTCTTCAAGAGGACCCCTCGGCCGTCTGCCCGGTTGGCTCAGGCGTTGGGACGCTTGCCGTGATTGGCCTTCTTCTTCTTACGGCCGCGTCGCTTGTTCCCTCGCTTAGCCACGGTACACATCTCCCTAATTCGGTACTTTCTATGCCTTCGCCAGTCTAGATTCGGCCCCGGGTGTCCGCATCAGCGGTGCCCGGCCACCTCTGGCAACGCGGCAGGCTGGGCGGCCACATCTGGGCGAGGTCCGACAGCCGACGTAACCGTCGAACAGACGAGGGGGACACGGTTGATCGTCATCACGGACGACGGCGTGGGAGGCGCGGATCCCTCGCGGGCCTCGGGTAGCGGGCTCGCCGGGCTCGCCAAGCGCGTCGCGTCCGTCGACGGCGCGTTCTCCTGCCCCAGCCCTCGGGGCCCCACCGTCGCCGACCACCGCCCGGTGCCGGCGGTCCTGCGCTTCCTCGGCGTGGCGAACGCCCAGGGCGCGGGCCTGCTTCGGCAGCAGACCCGCGCCCGTCACGTCAGTCTTCGGTGAGAAGTACCGGACGTCAGCTGGTGAAGATGAAGTACTTCCAGGTCCCGTGCGTCGTCGAGTTCACGTTGTCGCCCGACGTCGTGTCGATGTAGGACGACCGGATCCGGAAGCGGACGCCCGTCGGCGGGGTGCCCGTGAGCTCGAGCGTGTCCTTGCCGCCCGAGCCGAGTACGAGGTACTCGGAGTGCGTGGTGCGCCAGGCACCCTGATAGTAGCCCTGCATCTCCACCTTGTACTTGCGGCCCGGGTACGGTGTCATCGTCGTGCCGTAGACGGGGTCCTTGGACTTGTGGAAGTAGCGGTACGTCTGGCTCCACGCCGTCTTGCTCGTGTAGTAGCCGCTGAGCGCGGTCGACACCTTGACCTGCGCGCCGACCGTGCTGGTGGCCGTCGCGGGCGCGTACCGGGTGTCGCCGGTGAACTTGGCGGTGAGCTTGGTGTCGCGGGTCAGGGAGAGAGTGACGGACAGGTTGCCGGAGGAGTCGACCGTGCCGGACTTGACCAACTTCTCAGGCTTGTCGGCGCCGTAGGGGTTGGCGTAGATCGCGACGGTGCGGTTCTGGTACGTCGTCCCCAGGTGCGCCGTGAACTTCACTGCACTGCTGTACGCATACACCTTGCCGTTGTTGTTGAGCGTCACCGTGGTCGCCGTGCGGGTGACGTTCACCGTGCTCGTGGCGGTGGCCCCCGCGTGGTATTCGTCGCCCGCGTAGGTGACCGTGTACGTGACCTTGCCGCCGGCCGGCGGGGTGTCGGCGACGGCGTACGAGCCGTCGGCACCGACCGTCGCCTTGCCGAGCGCCTTGCCGGACGACGACTCGTCATCGGTGCGGGTGACGGAGACCGTGGTGCCGGACGGGAACGCGGTGCTCGACGTCAGCTTGCCCGTGACGTTGAGGGACTTGGCGCGGGTGGCGGTGGCCGGGGCCGTCGCCGTGAGGGTGGTGTCCGCCTTGGTCGGGTTGTCGAGGACGCGCAGCGAGTACACGTCCTTGTCGTTGTACGACACTGCGAACAGCTTGCTGGCGTCCGGCGCCCAGGCGAGACCCGAGGCCGCGAGGGTGTCGGAGCCGCTGCTGGTGCCGGTGTTGGGGAAGTCGTACTGCCGTACCGGCGTGGAGACGCCCGGCTCGAAGATGTGGACGTCGGGGTCGTACCAGGAGAAGGTGCCCGCGGCGACGGCGCCGTTCGGAGCGATGTCGACCGCGTTCGGGTAGGGGTTGGTGGTGTAGCTGCCGTCCTCCGACAGGTCCGAGAGCTTGAACACCTGCTGCTTGTAGGGGGCGCCGCTGGCCGTGACGACGTCCTTGCCGTCCGGAGTGACGGCGAGGTCGGTGAGGTTGCTGCTGCTGCCCGGATCCCAGGCGTACGCGGTGCGGTTCGCCGAACCCGACGACACGTCGTACACAGCGAGTTCGTTCGGGCTCTGCCCGGAGGCCCCCGCCACGATGGTGCCCGGGGCGCCGGCCGAGGAGCCGAGGATCGGGGCGTCGTTCCAGGTACGGGTGGCGTCCTGGTGAAGGGCCACGACCGGGTCACCGGCGCTCAGGTCGAGTGAGCCGATGTTGCCGCTGCCGGAGCTGCGGTAGCCGAACCAGAGCTTTCCGCCGGCGAGGGCCGGATACTCCGGCTGGGTGCCGTCGCCCGTCGGGTAGCGATGGGCCTCGGTGGCGGTCGCCGTGTCGATGGCGACGATCGCGTCGGCGTCCTCGACGGCCGCGTACAGGGTGCCGGAGTCGGCGGACAGTTCCAGGCCGCGGACGCCGGGCAACGAGTCGACGGTGCCGACCACCGTGCCACTGTAGTCGGTTGCGACGACCTTTCCGCTGGTCGGGTCACTGATGAAGACCCGCTGGTGGACGCCGTCCACGACGACGTCGCCGGTCGACTTGACCGGCAGGATGATGCTGGAGTCGGCCAGCGCGGGCGCGGCCGAGGTGACCGCGAGCGCGGCCGAGCTGAAGAGGACCGCGAGCGCCGTCGCAGCCGGAAGAGTGCATATTTGCACGGTGGTTTCGAACCCCCGGAACGAAAAGAGCCCCTGTTATTGAACTGGGGAAGTGACCGGAGCCTAGGTCACGCCACTGACAGCAGGGGCAAAGGGGGGCAACGATGATCAAAGAAGCAGGCGAGATTCGGCCATTCCGCTTGCGTATCCGCTGGGACAAGCCACGCCCAACGTCGTCGTCAGCGCCTCAACGGATTTGATCAGGCCACGGCGCCGCCCTCTTCCTCGCCCTCAGCGCCCTCCTCTTCCTGACTTCGGCGAAGATGTCGTCCATCGCTTTGGCGCTTGCGTGATCACGGACCGGAGCTGCTTGCGGTAGACCGCCGCTGTGGTCGCTTGGCTGCTGTGACCGGCCAAGAGCGCGGTCCGCTCCAGCGAGGATGCCGTAGTCGGAGAGGAGGGACACGAAGCTGTGCCTTGTGTCCGCAGAGGCCGTGTGCGGTGGAGTCCGTGTCGCCATTGGGCAGGCGTCCTCGCCGAGGGGGTATTCGCGACGCTCATGGTCGGCGGTGTGGCGTTCCAGCCTCATCGGATGATGCGGATCACCCTCTCGGGTATGGGGCGGCGGGGTGCTCACGGGACGCACTGGCCTGCGGTAACCCGAGGTCTTGAAGATCGCCTACCGTCGTGGCGGAGATCCTTGCCCGTCGCCTGCGGTGGTGTGGGGTTCAGGACAGCTCGCGGGGTCCGTAGGGGGCGGTTGCCGCGCCGGTGGCCAGGGCCCAGTAGCGGTCGCCGTAGGACCAGTGCCACCACTCGGTGGGGTAGTTGACCAGGCCCGCGACGGTCAGGGCGGTTCCCAGGATCTTGCGGTGCTCGCGGGCTTGGCCGGTGACGTTGGCGGCGTTGGTGTAACAGGCGCCGTGACTTTCCTCCGGGTCGGCGTTGAGGCGGGTGCCGAGGTCCAGTTCGTGTCCGTGGGAGTCGACGAGCGTCAGGTCGACGGCGGCGCCCGCGCTGTGCGGCGCGATCTCGGGTGGGGAGACGTAGCGGCTGGCGGCCGTGTGGATCTGGCCGGCGGTCCAGTCGGGGTGCTCGGCTTGCAGTTGAGTGGCGTACTCCTCGAAGTACCGGCGTTGCAGGGACGGCGGGCGGTATCCCTCCACAAACAGCAGCCGCAGGCCGTCGGGCAGCAGTGCCTGGGCTGCGATGAGCCGCTCGAGGACGCCCCGGCGCAGGTGGGCGAAGGCGCCTGCGGGGTCCTGTTTGCGGGTGTCGACGAGCAGGGCGCCGTCGCTGCGGACATCCACCAGGCGTTCGCCGCACTCCTGGACAGGTATGGCTGCAATCTTGGGGTCCGACATCAGGATGATCTCGCTCATGGGGAGATCATCACCTGCCTCGTCCCGCTCTCCCATCTGGATCTTCCCCCGTTGATAGTTTGATCGGCATGGATCAAGGCCGTGTGTTGGAAGCGTTCCGTCTCGAAGCCGGGGAGCTCTCCCAGGCGGTTGCAGGGCTGTCCGAGGCGGAGTGGGATCGTCCGACGCGGTGTGAACCTTGGTCCGTGCGCGAGTTGTTGGGTCATGTCCGGGTGGTGATCGCGTGGTTGCCTCAGATGCTGGACGGCCCCGCTCCGGACAAGGCCGAGGTCAGTGCAGCGGAGTACTACCGGCCCGACGACAGGTTCAGCCCGCAGACCAACGCTGCCCGTCTCGGCCTGGCCCAGGACCACGCGGCCGGGCATGCCAGTGGTGCAGCTCTCGCCGAGGGCTTCGCCGCGACGTGGCAGCAGGTGGATCGGATGTGCCGGGACGAGGCGGAAGACCGAGTCGTGCGTACTCGTCATGGGGACGCAATGCTGCTCTCGGAGTTCTTGCTCACGAGGGTGGTGGAGATCGCGGTTCACGGCTTGGACCTGTCGGACGCGCTGGGGCGCGAACCGTGGCTGACTACTGAGGCTGGGGCGGCAGTGCTGGAACTGCTGCTCGGGCCGGACCAGTTGGACGGGACGCGTGAACTGGGCTGGGACAGGCCGACCTTTCTGCGCAAGGTCACCGGTCGGGCGGCGCTCGACGTGCCGGAGACCACCCACTTCGAGCGGCTCGGTATTCGGTGGCTCACGCTCGGGTGACGCCGCGTGAGGTGCAAGTCCCGAGGTCAGCTGAAGTAGGCGGCGGGCATCTGCTGCCACTGCCTGGAGAAGAACCGCTGGGCGTCCTCGACGATGGCCTTGACGGCCTTGCGTTGGGCCGGTGTGGTGGCGCTCAAGCCGAGCGGGCGTGGGTCGACGGCGGCCGGGACGGGAGCTGGGGAGAGTGGTGGGCTGAGGAAGGTGGGACGCCACTGGTGCGTGAGAGGGTGACCGGTCAATAAGACGTCAGCCGCCTCTCCGTGACGCTGCGAACGCATGCTGTTGGTCTTGTTACGGTCGCCCGATGGAGAGCTGGGACGGGGACGACGTACGCGCTCGGATACGGGAGATGGCAGCACAGGACCCGGGGCGGGAGCGCTTCGGCGCGGACACGCACCGGTACGAGGTGACTCCGACGCTTGCGGAGGCGGAGATCAGGGCCTTCGAGGAATCCCACGGCGTCGATCTGCCGATGGAGTACCGGTCCTTCGTCGCGGAGGTGGGCAACGGCCCCGCCGGTCCCTGCCACGGGTTGATGCCGTTGACCGTCACCCGCCCGGAGGCCGGCGACCCCGACGCGGTGCGCATCCGCGCCTACGACTTGCGTTCCAGCGCCCAGGAGGCCCTGTTCCGGGTGCAGATGCTGACGGATGACGACAGGCTGAGCGGGACCGCGGAAGACGTGCTTGCGGACATCACGGAGCTGCCCAAGGCGGATGCCAGGGCCGCGCTGGACGAGCTGAGAGCACGGACACGTGACGACATCAGCCGACTCGTCGGCTCAGCGAAGCAGCACCTCTGAGGTGCTGTCTCGCCAAGGTGCCGCGACGACTCGGCCGAGGACATCACGCGCCTCGTCCTCGCCTCGAAGCCGTCCCGGCTCGTCGGTCCGTAGCGGTGCCCGCCTCGCTGGGCTGGCTGTCAGGCAGGCGGCAGGTTGTCGATCTGGTTCTGCAGCCGGACGATGTCCCCTTCGGCCTTCGCGAGACGCGTCCGGATCTTCTCGACCACGTTGTCCGGTGCCTTCGCGAGGAACGCCTCGTTGCCGAGCTTGGCCTCCGCCTGGGCCTTCTCCTTCTCCGCCGAAGCCAGGTCCTTGGCCAGCCGCTTGCGCTCGGCCGCGACGTCGATCGTGCCCGAGAGGTCGAGCGCGACCGTGGCACCGGCGACCGGGAGGGTCGCCGTGGCGCTGAAGCCGTCGCCCTCCGGCTGCAGCCGCAGCAGCTGACGGATGGCGGCCTCGTGAGCGGCGAGCCGCGTACCCGACAGGTCCAGGCGGGCCGGGACCTTCTGACCGGGCTGGAGGCCCTGGTCCGAGCGGAAGCGGCGCACCTCGGTGATCACCTGCTGGAGGCTCTCGATCTCCGCCTCGGCTGCGGCATCGCGGAACCCGCTGTCGGACGGCCAGTCGGCGATCACGACGGACTCGCGGCCGGTGAGCGTGGTCCACAGCGTCTCCGTCACGAACGGGACGATCGGGTGGAGCAGCTTCAGCGTCACGTCCAGGACCTCGCCCAGGACCCGTGCCGAGACCTTGGCCGCGTCGCCGCCGGCCATGAACGTCGTCTTGGACAGCTCGACGTACCAGTCGAAGACCTCGTCCCACGCGAAGTGGTACAGGGCGTCGGCGAGCTTGGCGAACTGGTAGTCGTCGTAGTACGCGTCCGCCTCGGCCACGACGGTGTTCAGCCGGGACAGGATCCAGCGGTCCGCGGCCGAGAGCTGCTCGGCCGGAGGCAGCTCGCCCTCGGTCGTGGCGCCGTTCATCAGCGCGAACCGCGTCGCGTTCCAGATCTTGTTGGCGAAGTTGCGGGACGCCTGGACCCAGTCCTCGCCGATCGGCACGTCGGTACCGGGGTTGGCACCCCGCGCGAGCGTGAACCGCAGGGCGTCGGAGCCGTACTCGTCCATCCAGTCCAGCGGATTGACCGTGTTGCCGTACGACTTCGACATCTTCTTGCCGTGCTCGTCACGGACCATGCCGTGGAACGCGATGGTGGGGAAGGGGATCTCGCCGTCCATCACGTACAGGCCGAACATCATCATCCGGGCGACCCAGAAGAACATCAGGTCGTACCCGGTGACCATGACCGAGTTCGGATAGAACTTGGCCAGGTCCGCGGTCTCCTCGGGCCAGCCCAGCGTGGAGAAGGGCCACAGGCCGGACGAGAACCAGGTGTCGAGGACGTCGGTGTCCTGCTCCCAGCCCTCGCCGGTCGGCGGCTGCTCGTCGGGGCCGACGCACACGGTCTCCCCGTTCGGGCCGTGCCAGACGGGGATGCGGTGGCCCCACCACAACTGCCGTGAGATGCACCAGTCGTTGAGGTGGTCGACCCAGTCGAAGTACCGCTGCGACAGGTCCGCGGGGTGGATGTTCACCCGGCCGTCGCGGACCGCGTCGCCCGCGGCCTCGGCGAGCGTCTCGACCTTCACCCACCACTGCAGGGACAGTCGCGGTTCCAGCGTCGTCTTGCAGCGCGAGCAGTGGCCCACCGAGTGGACGTACGGCCGCTTCTCCGCGACGATCCGGCCCTCGGCGCGCAGCGCGGCGACGATCGCGGAACGGGCCTCGAAGCGGTCGAGCCCCTCGAAAGGCCCGTGGACGGTGATGACACCGCGCTCGTCCATGACGGTCAGCGACTCCAGGCCGTGCCGCTGGCCGATGGCGAAGTCGTTGGGGTCATGGGCGGGCGTGACCTTGACGGCACCGGTGCCGAACTCGGGGTCGACGTGCGTGTCGGCGACGACCGGAATCGTACGGTCTGTCAGCGGCAGCCTGATGCGCCGGCCGACGAGGTGCTTGTAGCGCTCGTCGTCCGGGTGAACGGCGACGGCCGTGTCACCGAGCATGGTCTCCGCACGGGTGGTGGCGACGACGACCGTGTCGTCCCCCTCGCCGTACTTCAGGGAGACGAGTTCGCCGTCGTCGTCCTGGTAGTCGACCTCGATGTCCGAGATCGCCGTCAGACAGCGCGGACACCAGTTGATGATGCGCTCGGCGCGGTAGATCAGGCCGTCGTCGAACATCTTCTTGAAGACGGTCTGGACGGCACGGGACAGGCCCTCGTCCATGGTGAACCGGTCACGGCTCCACGCGACGCCGTTGCCCAGCCGCCTCATCTGGCCGGCGATCTTCCCGCCGGACTCGGCCTTCCACTGCCAGACCCGCTCGACGAACGCCTCACGGCCCAGGTCGTGACGGGACTTGCCCTCCTTGGCGAGCTCCCGCTCGACGACGTTCTGCGTCGCGATGCCCGCGTGGTCCATGCCGGGCTGCCACAGCGTCTCGTAGCCCTGCATGCGCTTGCGGCGGGTGAGGGCGTCGATCAGCGTGTGCTCGAAGGCGTGGCCCAGGTGAAGGGAACCGGTGACGTTCGGCGGCGGGATGACGACGGTGTACGCGGGCTTGTCGCTCTTCGCGTCGGCCTCGAAGTAACCGCGCTCTACCCAACGCTCGTACAGCGTCCCCTCTACCTCGGCCGGCGCGTACTGGGTCGGCAGTTCGGGGGCGCTGTTCGGCCCGCCGGCGGGGCGCTGAGTGTTGTCGGTCACGACGGCCATTCTAGGGCGGTGGCCCTCCTCGCCTCGCCTGACTATTGCGCGCACACCGGGCCATGGCCAGGACGGAGAAGTGGCCACACGGAGGGCGTCCGGCAGTGATCGTCGTGTCTAACGGTGTTCCGGGTTCTCGTAGTCGCGGCGGCAGCCGGCGTCCCAGGCGGTGCGCTGGTTGCCGTAGGCGGGAATGCCGCCCAGGTCCTTCAGCGCGCGGGCCAGGTGGAGCAGGTTCCAGGTCATGAAGGTGGTGTTGCGGTTGGTGAAGTCGTTCTCCGGGCCGCCCGAACCCGGGTCGAGGTAGGAGGGGCCGGGGCCCGCCTCGCCGATCCATCCGGCGTCCGCCTGCGGAGGGATGGTGTATCCGAGGTGCTGGAGGCTGTAGAGGACGTTCATGGCGCAGTGCTTGACGCCGTCCTCGTTGCCGGTGATCAGGCAGCCGCCCACCCGGCCGTAGTAGGCGTACTGCCCAGCCTCGTTGAGCAGGCTGGAGCACGCGTAGAGCCGTTCGATCACCTGCTTCATCACGGAGCTGTTGTCGCCCAGCCAGATGGGGCCGGCGAGCACGAGGATGTCCGCCGCCGTCACCTGCCGGTACAGCTCGGGCCAGGCGTCCGTCTCCCAGCCGTGCTCCCGCATGTCGGGCCAGACCCCGGTGGCGATGTCGTGGTCCACCGCCCGCACCACGTCGACCCGCACGCCTTGCGCGTCCATGATGGCGGTACTGCGGTCGATCAGCCCCTGGGTGTTGCTCGTCTCGGGGGAACGCTTGAGGGTGCAGTTGATCACCAGGGCGCGCAGGTCGTCGTACCGGGACGGCGGCCCGTCGGTGGGCGACGAAGCGGTCACTCGTTCCTCCTGAAAGCCCTGCCATCACGTGGGGCGCGTGGCGAGTCGTCCATCTCCGAGGTCCAGCGTGCGAGTCGGCCACGGCAGGGTGCCACCGCAGTACCTCCGAATGGCCCCGACCGTGTCCGTCCGCTGTCCTGCGGCTCCGGGTCTGCTGCAGGTCCGGCTCCCGCTCCGGCTCCGGCTCCCGCTCCGGCTTCGGCTTCGGCTCCCGCTTCGGCTCCGGCTTACGCTTCGGCTCCCGCTCCGGCTGGGACCCGGCCGCGTCACCGGGTCGACTCGCCACTGACGGACAGGGCGGCGGGGCCGCCCCGGTCGGCGGCGGACGGGTGGCCGGGGCAGGCGGGGCGTGCCTACGTTCGTCTCATGGATACCGAAGGCGCGAACGGCCCGCAGGACACGGCTGCCGTGGAGGACGTCGCGCACCTGTTGGTGCGGTGCCTGCGGGCCGAGGGCGTGGAGTACGTCTTCGGGATTCCCGGCGAGGAGAACATCCGCTTCGTCGACGCGCTGAACGGCTCCGGGATCCGGTACGTCCTGGTGCGCCACGAGCAGGCCGCCTCGTTCATGGCGGAGATCTACGGGCGGCTGACCGGCCGGGCCGGGGTGTGCTCGGCCACGCTGGGACCCGGTGCGATCAACCTGCTCCTCGGCACCGCGGACGCCATGACCAACAGCTCCCCGATGGTCGCCCTGGCCGCCCAGGGCTCCCTGCGCCGTACGCACAAGGAGTCGCACCAGGTCATCGACCTGGTGTCGATGTTCGCCCCGGTCACCCAGTGGGCGGCCCAGATCGTGTGTCCGGACGCGGTGCCGGAGATGACTCGCAAGGCGTTCAAGACCGCGCAGAGCGAGCGCCCCGGTGCCGTGTTCCTGGCCGTGCCGGAGGACATCGAGGCGGGGCGTCCCGCCCGGCCGCTGGCACCCCTGCAGATCGACAAGGTGCGAGCCGACGCGCCGTCCCCCGCCCAGATCGCGCGGGCGGTCGAGGTGCTTGCCCCGGCTCGGCACCCCATCGTGCTGGCGGGCCACGGCGCCGCCAGAGCCGGGGCCTCCGCTGCCCTGGTGCGGTTCGCCGAACGGCTGAACATCCCGGTCGCGACCACGTTCCACGGCAAGGGCGTCTTCCCCGACGACCACCCGAACGCCCTCGGTGCGGTCGGCTTCATGCGCCACGACTACGGCAACTTCGGCTTCGACGCGGCCGACGTACTGATCTGTGTGGGCTACGAGATCCAGGAGTTCGACCCGGTCAAGATCAACCCGAACGGCGACAAACGGATCCTTCACGTGCACCGCTTCCCCGCCGAGGTGGACGCCCACTACCCGGTGGCGGTGGGCGTCAGAGGGGACCCCTCACAGGCGCTGGACGCACTCGCGGCGGCACTGCCCGAGGGACTCGCCTACGACTGCGGAAGCAGCGAGAAGATCCGCACGCTGCTCGACGAAGAACTCCAGTACGGACGCGACAACGACGCGTTCCCCGTAGTACCGCAGCGCGTGGTCACCGATGTCCGCACCGCCCTTGACCGCCACGACATCGTCCTCGCCGACACCGGCGCGGGGAAAATGTGGATGTCCCGCCTCTACCCGACCTACGAACCGGACACCTGTCTGGTCTCCAACGGCCTGTCCACGATGGGTTTCGCGCTGCCGGGCGCCATCGCCGCCAAGCTCGCCCGGCCGGACCGACGGGTCCTGGCGATGATGGGTGACGGCTCCTTCCTGATGAACTCCCAGGAACTGGAGACCGCCGTCCGCGAACGCGTCCCGCTCGTCGTGCTCGTCCTGGTGGACGAGGAGTACGGCCTGATCACCTGGAAGATGGAACTCGAACTCGGCCGGCACAGCCACACCCGGTTCACCAACCCCGACCTGGTCGCCTACGCCGAGAGCTTCGGCGCACGCGGCTACGCTGTCGAGGCCGCCGACCAGCTGCTGCCCGTGCTGCGCCGTGCTCTCGACGACGACGCGGTCTCCGTGATCGCCTGTCCCGTCGACTACTCCGAGAACCTGCGCCTGACCGACAGACTGGGCAGCCTGCACGGACCGTTCTGACATCCGTCCACCCGGTCTACCCGGTCGATCGCGCTGAGGCGAAGTGCGCATTCGCCACCACGGCACGGACCTGACGCACAGGTGGCGGCGGGAGGCGGGCGCGTGACGGCGAGGCGGCGGGCTGCCTCCTCGTGCGTGACCCGCGAAATCAGCGTGGGGCGAGCAGCTGCCCCATCGCGGCGAACACCGACGGCTCGACCCGGTAGTACACCCACGTGCCACGCCGCTCGGAGGTCAGCAGACCGGCGTCCTTGAGCTTCTTCAGGTGGTGGGAGACGGTCGGCTGGGAGACACCGACGTCCGAGATGTCGCACACGCACGCCTCGCCGCCCTCGTGGGAGGCGACCGCGGAGAAGAGCCGCAGGCGCACCGGGTCCCCGAGCGCCTTGAACATCCGCGCCGCCACGTCGGCTTCCTCCGCGGTGAACGGACGCTCGGTGAGCGGCGGGCAGCACGGCGCCGCTGCCTCGCCGGAGGCGGGTTCCAGCAGCGGCAGCGCCTTCGTATTCGACATACGTCTATGTTGACACATGTCGAACCAGTGCACGAGGGCCGCCCGGCCCCAGGTTCGGGGGGTGCGGGCGGCCAGGCGACGCGCGATCCGTTCCGCACCCCGGCCGACCCCGCGCCGACACGGGGAGTTCGACGACAGGCCGCGCCGCCGAGAGTTCCCGGCGGGGGCAGACGGGCGACGGCCTCGTCCTGGCGCGAGCGGCGGCGACAGCGGCCCGGGGCTCCGCCGAAGGGCATCCCGGACTGCGAGCCGTACGCGGCGACGCGTCGCGCACCCGCCCCGCCCGGCTCGCGGATTCGATAGATGTCTATGTTGACGCTTATCGATGCAGGTGTCATCCTGGGCCCGCAAGAGATCGACGAATGTCGAAGCAAAGGGGAACCTCGTGGCTGCGTCCACCAACAGCGCGCTCACCACCGGCCGGCTGCCCGTCGTGGTCGTCGGAGCCGGACCGGTCGGCCTGGCCGCCGCGGCCCGTCTCGTCGAGCGCGGCATCGAACCCCTCGTCCTGGAGGCCGGCCCCGCCGGGGGCAGCGCCGTACGCGACTGGTCCCATGTCCGCCTCTTCTCGACCTGGGGCGAGGTCATCGACCCGGCCGCCGAGAAGCTCCTCGCCCCGACCGGCTGGCTCCGCCCCGACAGCACGGCCTACCCGACCGGCGGCGACTGGGCCGAGCGCTACCTCCAGCCCCTCGCCGACGCCCTGGGCGACAAGGTCCGCTACGGCGCCACGGTGACCGGTGTCGCCCGCGCCGGCCGCGACCGCGTCGTCGACGCCGGCCGCGCCGAGCAGCCCTTCACCGTGCACGTCCGGCACACCGACGGCCACGAGGAGCGGATCACCGCCCGCGCCGTCATCGACGCCTCCGGCACCTGGTCCGTCCCGGGCCCGATGGGAGCGGACGGCCTGCCCGCCCTCGGCGAGAAGTCGGCCGCCGGCCGCGTCTCCTACCGCGTCCCGGACCTGAAGGACCCGGCCGTACGCGCCCGTTACGCGGGCAGGCGCACCGCGGTCGTCGGGTCCGGGGCCTCCGCCTTCACCGCCCTCGCGCTCCTCGCCGACCTGGCGAAGGAGGAAGACGGCACGCACGCGGTGTGGATCCTGCGGCGCGGCATCGGCGCGAACACGTACGGCGGCGGCGAGGCCGACCAGCTCCCCGCCCGAGGCGCCCTGGGCCTGCGCGCCAAGGAAGCGGTCGAGGCCGGTCACGCGAGCGCGGTCACCGGCTTCCGCACCCAGGCCGTGGAACCCGACGGCGACCGGCTCGTCCTCGTCGCCGAGGACGGCCGTCGCCTCGATCCGGTCGACGAGGTCATCGTGCTGACCGGCCTCCGCCCAGACCTGTCCTTCCTCTCCGAACTCCGCCTCGGCCTCGACGAACGCCTCCAGGCCCCGACCGCCCTCGCCCCGCTCATCGACCCGAACGTCCACTCCTGCGGCACCGTCTACCCGCACGGCGTGGCCGAGCTCTCCCACCCCGAGCAGGGCGTCTACCTGGTCGGCATGAAGTCCTACGGCCGCGCCCCGACCTTCCTCGCCATGACCGGCTACGAGCAGGTCCGCTCGGTCGCCGCCGCCATCGCGGGCGACCACGAGGCCGCCGCGCGCGTCGAACTGACCCTCCCGGAGACCGGCGTCTGCGGCGGCGCGGGCCTCTTCGACGAGCCGGCGAACGCCGAGCAGTCCGGCGGCGGCTGCTGTGCCGCGCCCGCCACCCTGCAGATCGGCATCGGAGCCCCGGCCGCCGCCTCCGGCGGCGGCTGCTGAACTCCTCGCCGCGCCAGGTCGGTTCGCGACCGGCCGGGCTGCCGGGCGACGGGCCCGCGCGGCGTGTGGCGGTGGCCGAGCCGCGCCATCGCCGCCCGTGCGGCGGCCCGCCGGATGCCCCGGACAGCCCGCGTACAGCTCGCCCTCCGCGTCCCGGATCCCGACGCGGCCACCGCCGTCCGCGGCAAGCCGCGCGCGGCGGCCTGCGCGGTGGCCGGGGCTCGCCGAACCTCACACCGGCACGGCCGCCGCGGCCGGCTCCGCGGTGAGATGCCCGGCGCGATGGAGCTGGGCCACCAGCACGGCGCACACGAGTCCCGTGCCGCCCAGCGCCGCCCACGGCAGCCAGCGCACACCCGTGTCGAACAGTGCGCCGACGGCCAGGTTGCCGAGCGAGATCGCGATGCCGGAGGCGGTGTTGTAGGCGCCGTAGTACGTCGCGACCAGGCGGTCGCCGGACAGGCGTACCACGGTGTCCATCTCGAACGGATAGAGCAGCGCACCGCCCCAGGCCAGCAGCGCCGCGCACACCGTCAGGGCCGCCACCCCGGCCACGGCGCCGTGGGAGCCGCGCAGCATCGGCAGGAAGGCCGCCCCCATCACCACCAGCCCGCACACGATCGCCCTCGGTCCGGGCAGGTTCCGCTTCGCCCAGGCCGTCAGTTTCAGCTGGCCCGAGAGCGCGGCCAGTGCCGAGACGGCGAAGACCGCTCCGGTCACCATCCCGGTCCGCTCCCCGAAGAGTTCGCGGGCCTGGAGCGGGAGCGCCAGGTAGACCTGGAAGGCCAGAAGGTACGAGCCGCTCATCGCGGCGGCGAAGCGGAGGAAGGGCCGGTTGGCGGCGACGGTGCGCCAGTCGGCGGCCACCGCTCGCCATGCGGGTTCGGCGCCCCGGTCGGCCGGGGGGCGTGCGGGCAGGGCGCGGGCCTGGAGTACGGCCAGCGCGCCGAAGACGAGCGCGGCGACCGCGCACACCGCGCCGAAGTCCCACGTCAGCAGGGCGAGTCCGGCGAGCGGGCCGACCAGGACCCCGGCCTGGTAGAAGACGTTGAAGGCGGCGAACGCCTCCACGCGCCGTTCCTCGCCCGCGTCCGCCGCGAGGTACGCCCGTACGGCCGGGTTGAACAGGGCGCCCGCCAGGCCCGTGAGCGCGGACGCCACGATCAGCGCGGGCAGGCTGCTCGCCACCGCGAGCAGTCCGAAGGCGACCGTCCGCAGCACGCATCCGGCCAGGATCATCGGCTTGCAGCCGTACCGGTCGGCGAGCGTGCCGCCGACCAGGAACATGCCCTGCTGGGAGAGGTTGCGCACGCCCAGCACCAGGCCGACGGCCCAGGCGGCGAGGCCGAGGCCGTGGGCGAGGTGGTCGGCGAGGTAGGGCATCAGCATGTAGAAGCCGAGGTTGATGGCGAACTGGTTCACCATCAGCAGCCGGGCCGGCCGGTCGAAGGAGGCCACCTGGGCCCGCAGCCCCCTCATCGCGCACCCGCCGTCGTCACGTCGCGCCCGAGCGGATCACGTACCTGACCGCACCGTGTCCACGCCGTCACCTCGCACTCGTCCGGTTCGGCGATCTCGTCCGGCTCCACCGGCGGTTCCTGGCCGAGCAGCCGGTGCTCGCGGCACCAGGCGTCGTTGTAGACCGTCTCCAGGTAGCGGTGCGGGCCGTCGGGGAAGATCGCGGCGATGCGCGTCCCGGCGGGGTACGTCCGTGCCGCCCACCCGGCCACCAGCGCCACCGCCCCGACGCTCCAGCCTCCGGACGCGTAGTGCAGCCGGGCCAGTCGCCGGCAGGCCCACACCGCCTCGGCCGGGCCCACCCAGTGGACCTCGCTGAAGGCTCCGTAGTCGACGTTGGAGGGATGGATGCTGGAGCCGAGCCCGCGCATGAGGCGTGGGCGCGCGGGTTGCCCGAAGATCGTCGAGCCGGTCGCGTCCACGCCGATGAGCCGCAGGCCGGGGAAGGACTCACGCAGCCCCGCCGCGACCCCGGCGGAGTGGCCGCCGGTGCCCACGGCGGCCACCAGGACGTCGATCCGGCCGATCTGGGCGACGAGTTCGGCGGCCAGCGGCCGGTAGGCGGCCCTGTTGTCGGGGTTGTGGTACTGGTCGGGGCAGTAGGCGTCGGGGGCCCGGTCCAGGAGTTCGGCCACGCGCTCGCGGCGGGCCCGCTGCCAGCCGCCGTCGGCATGCGGCGCGGCGACCTGGTCGACGTGCGCGCCCAGGGCGGTGAGCAGCCGGACCATCGACGGCTCCATGCCGGGGTCGGTGACGACGGTGACCGGATGGCCGTAGGTCAGTCCGGCCAGGACGAGGCCCAGACCGAGGGTGCCGCTGGAGGACTCGACGACGGGTGCACCGGGCAGGAGTTCGCCGCGCCGACGCGCTTCCCGGACCATGTGCAGGCCCGGGCGGTCCTTGATGCCGCCGGGGTTGGCGCCTTCCAGCTTGGCGTAGAAGCCGCGTCCCGGCGGGGCGAACGGCTTCTCGATCCACAGCGCGGGTGTGCTGCCGACCAGGTCGGCGGGGCGGCGGGCGATCAGGGGGACGGGGGTGGCGGCCCTGTCGGACAGGGCGGATTCGAGCAAGGTGAGATCCATGGTGGTACGGCTCCTTCGCACCCGCTCTCGGGCGGGCGCGGTGCAGACGGTGCGGGGGGCGCGTGGGCACGCCGAGCCGCGATCCGGCGCCTGTGCGGCGCGGAACCGGTCGGGACGGCGTGCGGGGCGCGCCTATTGCCGCCAGAGGCAGTGCCGTACGCACGCGGATCTGCCGCCGTCCGGTGCGGAATCGCCGGCCGTCGGACCGGCGCGGCCGAGCCAGGGGTGCGTGTCGGGGCGGTCGAGGGCCGGGTCGGCGAGGTGGGGGACGCGGACCGGAAGGTCGGCGGAGTCCCGCACCCGGTCGACCGCGTGCTGCAGGGCGTCCTCGGAGGCGTCGCCGTGACGGTGGCCTCGACCCTGCTCGTGATCGCGATCGGTCGCGGACGCCACCTGCTCCTTCGCCGTCGGCACCCGGACGTGCGTGCCGGCGACCGAGTGGTGCGGGCCGAGGAATCCCGGCCCGTGCAGGGCGCCCACCAGATGGGCCGCCACCAGCAGCATCAGTCCGAGGAGCAGGGCGGTCGGCAGGGGGCGCCGCTGGGCGCGCCTGCCGACTGCCATACGGATCACATACGCAGCGTATCGACTCGATCACAGGACGCCACTTTGGCGAGGGCGGGTCGGCCCCGTGTCACCACCCCGTACGCGCCGTGCGCGCGTGGCGCGGCCAGGGGCGTACGTCCGGCTCCCGCACACCTCGGAGCCGGCGTCCCGAGGAGACCGTCCAGGAGATCCACGCGGTCGTGCGCCATGGCGGCCCTGCTCCGCCGCGCACCAGGTGCCGTCCCGGGCGGCTCTTCAACAGCCCGAGCTCCCCGGCCGCCGGGCCGCAGGACCCGGTACCTCTCGCGCAGGGCGGGGCCGGCAGGCGAACGCGTTGCGCGCCCCCTGTCCTCGCGGCACCGGGAGTCGCCCGGAGCGGGCAGTACAGGACGGCGGTTCCCCAAGGGCCGCCGGCGGACTTCGGGCCCGGACCGGACGACCGGGCTCAGGGCCGGTAGACCATCCCCGGCCGGGCCTTGGCAGGGGCGAGCAGCTGCGACACGGTGACGATCGTGTAGCCGCGCTGCTGGAGCGCCTTGAGGATTCCCGGGACGGCGGGCACGGTGCCCTTGTGCAGGTCGTGCAGCAGGATGATGCCGTCGCGGTGGGTCTGCTCGAGCACCCGCTTGGTGATCAGCGCCGAGTCGGTCGTCTCGTAGTCCTTGGCCGTGACGCTCCACAGCACCTGCGCCAGGCCCAGCTCCTTGCAGATCTTGGCCACTTTGCGGCTGGTGCGGCCCTGGGGCGGTCGCATCAGGACGGGCCTGGTGCCGGTGATCCTCTCGATGGCGTCCTGGGTGCGGGTCAGTTCCTGACGGGCTTCGTCCGTGTCGATCTGGGTCAGGATCTTGTGCGTCCAGGTGTGGTTGCCGATCTCGTGGCCCTCGTCCGAGATGCGCCGGAGGATCCCGGGATACTTCGCGATGTGGCCGGCGCCCTGCACGAAGAACGTCGCGTGCAGATGCTCCTGCTTCAGGATGTCCAGGAGCCGAGGGGTCGTCGGGCTGGGCCCGCCGTCGAAGGTGAGGGCCACGCATTTCGCCTTGCGGCAGTCGACCGGCCCGGCCACCGACCCTGACGCCTTGTCACGGGCCGCGCGCGGCGACGTGTGGTCGTACGTCGTGACCGTCAGGGCAATGGTCAGCGTGACGGCCAGGGCCACGGCCACGACCGTCACGAGCGGGATGAGTATGCGCGGCCGTCGTATGCGCGCCAATGAGAGCACGGGCTGCCTTCCCCCGATCGGATGATGCGTACATGCTTACTGACGGCTTTCGCGGTCCATGGGTTGGCTCGCGCGAGCGTGTTCTGAAGAGCGCGACCAGGAAGGCGCGGGCGGCGCGGCGACGGTCCGGGGGATCGGCCTCGCGAGCCCCTCGGGTGCTCACCGCGCCGGGCGGAGGCGGAACCGGGGCGCGAAGCGTGTGTGCGGCGCGGGCCTGACGGCCGCCGCCAACCGCCCCCCGGGCCGCCCGAGTCGCGGCCAGCCCGAATTCCAACCATGGCCCGCCCAGGAAATGCACATGAGAAACACAGTCAAGGCAAAGGAATGCCACCCGCTTCACCATTCACCTTGTTGACGTGGCCGCGACATCCGTACAGTCTGCCCGGTCACGGCGCGCACCCAGCGCCGAGGTCGTACCGCGCACCCCCCACAGCCCTTCCCGGTTCATCCACCATGTGGAGGACGTACGTTGCGCAGAATCGTTTCTTTCCCCGCCCTGGCGACACTCGCCACGGCCGCCCTCGCCCTGGCCGCCCCTGTCGGCCAGGCGGCCCAGGGCGCGGCCTCCCCAGCGCATGGCGTCACCGTCGCCCGCGCCTGCACCGCTCCGACGAAGCAGAACCAGATGGCCTGCAACGCCCTGCAGGTCACCGCGGGCACCCCGAAGTCGGCGCGCGCCGAGAGCGGCCTGTCCACGGCCGCCGCGCCCTCCGGCTACGGCCCCGCCTCGCTCCAGTCGGCATACAACCTGCCGTCCGCCGCAAGCGGTTCGGGCCAGACGGTGGCGATCGTCGACGCCTACGACGACCCCACCGCCGAGTCCGACCTCGCCGTCTACCGCTCCCAGTACGGTCTGCCCGCCTGCACCACGGCCAACGGCTGCTTCACGAAGACCGACCAGAACGGCGGCACCGGCTACCCGCGCGGCGACTCCGGCTGGGCCGAGGAGATCTCCCTCGACCTCGACATGGTCAGCGCGGCCTGCCCGAACTGCAAGATCCTGCTCGTCGAGGCCAAGACCGCGTCCATGACCAACCTCGGGACGGCCGTGAACACCGCCGTCAGGCTGGGCGCGAAGTTCGTCTCCAACAGCTACGGCGGCTCCGAGTCCTCCAGCGACGCGACCTACGACTCCAGCTACTTCAACCACCCCGGCGTCGCCATCACCGTCTCCTCCGGTGACGGCGGCTACGGCGTCGAGTACCCGGCCGCCTCCAAGTACGTGACGGCGGTGGGCGGTACGTCCCTGAACACCGCGTCCAACTCCCGCGGCTGGACCGACACGGTCTGGAGCGGGGCGGGCTCCGGCTGCTCCACGTACGACGCCAAACCCAGCTGGCAGAAGGACACCGTCTGCGCCGACCGCACCGTGGCGGACGTCTCCGCGGTCGCCGACCCGAACACCGGCGTCGCGGTCTACGACAGCTACCGCTCGGCCACCGGCTGGATGGTCTTCGGCGGCACCAGCGCCTCCTCACCCCTGATCGCGGCGACCTACGCCCTGGGCGGCGCCCCGTCCGCCGGCTCCTACCCGGCGTCCTTCCCGTACGCCCACACCACCGCCCTGTACGACGTCAGCAGCGGCTCCAACGGCAGCTGCGGCGGTTCCTACCTCTGCACCGGCACCACCGGGTACGACGGCCCGTCCGGGCTCGGCGTCCCGAACGGGACCACCGCCTTCACCGGCTGAACGGCCCCATGAGGTAACCACGTCGGTACTCCCGGACCTGCGCCACCGGGCCGGAGTCGGCGACCACGCCGACTCCGGCCTCCCTCGCGCACAGCACGCGCACCGCCCGCCAGGCGGCGACCGGATCGGCCGAAGAGGCCGGAGAAGGCAGGGGCCGGGCCGGTTCACAGGGCCGAGCGGCGGACCAGCAGTGCCAGGACCAGCAGCCCGGGGGCCATCGGCAGCCACCCGGTCAGCAGGCGGTAGCCGAGGACCGCCGAGACCGCAGCCGGGCCCGGCGCGCCGGCCGCCGTGAGCGCGAGGGCGAGCGCGGCGTCCAGCGACCCCAGTCCGCCCGGCGTGGGCAGCAGCGCCGCCGCGCCGCTGGCGACCAGGTAGGCCATGACCACCCGGCTCGCGGGGAGGCCGAGGCCGATCGCGTGGACCACGGCGACGACCACCCCGGCGTGCAGCAGGGCGAACGCCACCGACCCGCCCCACAGCGCGCAGGCCCGCGCCCGGCACCGGTGCACCTCGCGTACGTCGGTGAAGGCCTGGCTCACCACTCGTCTGAGGCGGCCGCTGGCCGCGACCGCCAGGGCGACGGTCACGGCCGCCACCGGCAGCAGGACCAGGACGTACGGGACCCGCGCGGACAGCCGCACCGTGCCGGGCGAGGCGGCCAGCAGGGCCACGCCCAGCGCGCACCGGACGATCCCGCCGACGGCCGCCTTCACCGCCAGCGCG
Organism: Streptomyces shenzhenensis; assembly: GCF_021462265.1. Lineage (GTDB taxonomy): Bacteria > Actinomycetota > Actinomycetes > Streptomycetales > Streptomycetaceae > Streptomyces > Streptomyces shenzhenensis. The sequence goes on from NZ_JAJONF010000021.1 coordinate 130,315, forward strand.
GTCGCCGAGCGCCGGGTGGACAGCCCGCACCGCGTCAGGAACCGCAGGTTGACCAGCGTCGCTCCGGCTCCCGCCGGAAGGACGTGGTTGGCGGCGCCGGCCGCGAACTGCGCCGCCACCAGCCGGCCCTTGGGCAGCGGTTCGACCACCGCGCCCTGCTGCGCCACGGCCGCGCACACCCAGGTGGCCAGGGCGGCGAGGCAGGCGAGCACCAGCCACTCCCCGTCGGCGGCGGCCAGCCGGTCGGTGCCGCTGTCCAGCGTGGCCCGGTGCGCGGCGAGCATCCCGCCGGCGGCGGCGAGCACCACCAGGGTGACGCCCAGCTGGACGTACAGGCGCCTGCCCAGGGGGATCAGCGTGAGGGGCGGGCTCTCGGCCTCGGTCATGGCGGTCACCTCTCCTGCCGTACCCCGGGTGCCAGGTACGCCCGCAGGCTGCCGACCCGCTCCTCGGGCCAGGCACGGGCGTAAGCGGGCGGACGGCCGTGCGGCGGCACCAGGACGGCGAGGGAGGTGCGCTGGGCGGCGCGCTTCAGCTCGGCCACGGTGGTGCTGGCGTCATGCCCTTTCGGCTGGGCGGAGCCGCAGCCTGCGTAGAAGGCGACGGGGACCGCGTCGTGGCCGCTGAGCAGGCACGGCGGCCGTACCCCACGCGCGTTCAGGGCGGCGGCGGTGCGGGCCCACTCGGCGCGGGAGGCGGCGGAGCTGTGCACGGTGTGTTCCAGGACGACGTACTGCACGGCCAGATGGCCCGCCAGGCCGATCGCCAGGAAGGCGGTCGCCAGGATGCGCCCGGCCCGGTGCGCCGGGGCGGTCACCAGGTGGACGAGGCCGTGGGCGACGGGGAGGGCGAGCAGGGCGTAGGCGGGCAGCAGGAAGCGGGGGGCCGCGTAGCCGATGAGAAAGAGGTAGGGGACCGCGGCCGTGACGGCGCAGGCCCCCGGGAGGAGGACGGGCAGGGCGCGCCGGGCGCGGACGGCGACCACCGCACCGAGGACGGCGAGGACGGGCAGCGCGAACCACCACAGGGTCACCAGGGGGCTGGGGGCCGAACCCGTGCAGGGCCGGCACAGGGTACGGCCGCCGAGGCTGCGCAACTGGTCGACGACGGCGAGGTGCCAGCCGAGGCCGCCCTGAACGTCGGAGGCGGCGGACAGGCGCTGCCCGAGACCGCCGTAGCTCGTGAAAGCCTCGACCACCCACTCGCCGGCACCCGCCGCCAGCCCTCCGGCCAGCACGAGGAGGAGACGGGGGCGGCGCCAGGAGAGCAGGCAGAGCGCGAGCAGGGGCAGCACGACGTAGACCGCGTCCATCGGGCGCATCCCAGCCATCAGCGCCGCGCCCGCGAACACCCCCCACCAGGCCGCCCGGTCCTTCGCGTTCGCGCGGGCGCGCAGGAAGCAGCCCACGCAGACCAGGGCGCCGATGGCGACCCAGTAGTTGGGCATGGCCTCGGGGCCGTAGAACAGCGTCACCCACAACGAGGCGAACAGGGCGCCGGCCAGGGCCAGGACGCCGGGCCGGAAGTGGCCGCGCCAGACGCGCAGCGCGAGGTAGAGGGCGAGGCCGGAGAGGACGGCCAGATAGCTCCGGAGCAGGGCGGTGGAGTCGGACCACGACGCGATCGGGGCGACCAGGAGCGAGATGCCGCGGGAGCGGGGCGCGCTGAAGTAGGCGGCGGGCACGTGACCGCTGACCTGGCTGACGTAGACGGTCTCGTCCCAGCCGAGACCGAGATCCGGCCGTACGAGGAGGAGCTGGGCGAGCGTGAAGGCGGCCGCGACCGCCGCGAGCCGGGGCTCGCCCCACGCGCGCCGGGGCCGCAGGGCCCGCGGGGAAGGGCCAGTGCGGGGCACACCGGTCGTCGCGGCGTTCGAGCCGTCGGACATCTCGCCCCTCTCGTCGTCGTGCGCCACGGAGCCGACCGCTCCTACAGCTTGTAGGGGGATGTCCCACCCTACGGCTCTCATGGTGAGAGGCGGGCAAGGAGGCGTCCGGTTCCGCTCAGCCGGCGCCGGGGCGGGCGAGTCCCCGGTCGTAGGCGAAGATCACGGCCTGCACGCGGTCGCGGGCGCCGATCTTGGCCAGGACCCGGCCGACGTGCGTCTTCACGGTGGACTCGGACACGACGAAGCGGGCGGCGATCTCGCCGTTGGTCCAGCCCTTGCCGATGGCGACGAGGATCTCGCGCTCACGTTCGGTGAGGGAGGCCAGTCGCGGGTCCTCGTCCGGGGCATTTCTTCCGGTGGGCACGTACCGGGCGTACTCGTCCAGGATGCGGCGGGTGAGGGCCGGCGCGATCACCGCGTCGCCCCCGGCGACCGCGCGGATCCCGGCGAGCAGTTCCTCGGGACGCGCGTCCTTGAGGAGGAAGCCGCTGGCTCCGGCCCGCAGGGCGGCGTGCACGTACTCGTCGACGTCGAAGGTGGTCAGCACGAGGACCCGGGAGCGCCCCCCGGCCTCCACGATCCGGCGGGTCGCCTCGATACCGTCCACGCCGGGCATGCGCACATCCATCAGCACGACGTCGGGACGCAGTTCGGCGGTCCTGCGGACGGCCTCGGCGCCGTTCGCGGCCTCACCGACCACCTCCGTCTCGGGCATGGAGTCGAGCAGCACCCGGAAGCCGTAGCGCTGCAGCTGCTGGTCGTCGACGACGAGCACCGTGGTCACCGGGTGCCTCCCCGCGGTCTCAGGTCGAGGGCGGCCTCCACGGCCCACCCTCCGTCGGCCGCCGGTCCGGCGCTCACGGTCCCTCCGTACAGCGCCGCTCGTTCGCGCATGCCCACCAGTCCGTGTCCTTCCTCGTTCCATGGTCCGGGTCCGCTGGCCGGGCCGTTGTCGCGGATCCGGATGACGAGCCGTTCGTCCGCGGCGGCGACCGACAGGTTCACCCGGGTGCCGGCACCGGCGTGCTTCAGGGTGTTGGTCAGGGCTTCCTGGACGATGCGGTAGACCGTCAGCTGCACGCCCCGGTCCAGGGCGTCCACCTCGCCGACGGTCCGGTAGACGATGTCCAGGCCGGCGGTGCGTACGCCGTCGCACAGCGCCCCGATGTCCGCGAGGCCGGGCTGCGGGCTGAGTTCGGGCGCCTGGCGGGCGCCGTCCGACGCCTCGCGCAGGACGCCGAGCACGCGGCGCAGCTCGCCGAGGGCGGTGCGGCCGGTGTCGCCGATGAGCCGCAGGGCCTCCTTGCCGTGCTGGGGCGCGGTGTCGGCGGCGTACGCGCCGGCGTCGGCGAGGGTGATGATGACGGACAGGTTGTGGCCGACGATGTCGTGCATCTCGCGGGCCACCCGGGCGCGTTCCGTGGCGGTCGCGAGTCTGATGCGCTGGTCGCGTTCCGTCTCCAGCCGTGCCGCCCGCTCCCGCAGCCCGGCGAGCTGCGCCCGCCGGGCCCGCACCGTCAGGCCCACGGCCAGGGCCGCGGTGGCCGTGCTGAGCAGGAAGAACAGGGCGTCCCAGACGGACACGACCGGCGAGACGCGCACCGCGACCAGCACCATCCCCGCCGCCATCACCGCGCCGGCCCACGGCAGCCGGCGCAGCCGCCCGTGCAGGGCCAGGCTGTACAGCGCGACGAACAGGGCGGCGTCCGCGCGCAGCGCGGCGCCCAGCGCCCACTGCAGGAAGAAGACGGCGGCGATGGCGGCGAAGACCGCCATGGGCCGGCGCCGCCGCCACAGCAGCGGCAGCACCAGACCGGCCTGCAGGGCCAGCACGGCCGCCAGGGGGAGCCGGGTGAAGGCGAACTGGAACCTGCTCCGGCTGTCGCCGCCCCCGTGCCCCACGCCACCGTGGTGCACCAGGTCCGGCAGGCAGAACACGAGGAAGACCAGCGCCGCCACCGCGGTGTCCAGCACCCACGGACGGGCGCGGTCCGCCTGCCGCAGCCGCTGGCCGGCCCGGGCGAGCCGGGCGGCCAGCGGTCCCGTCACGCCGACGTCCGCGGCGGAGGTGGTCGTCAAGGTGGTCACCCGCCCATGGTGCAGGCCGTCAGACGTCGCTGCGCACCAGCCGGTACGCCGCCCCCGCCAGCGCGAGCACCGTCCAGCCGAGGAAGACCAGCAGTCCGGCGCCCGGCGCGAGGGTCGTGGAGTCGTGCGTGAGGGCGAACATCGACTCGCCCGCGTTGGACGGCAGGTAGGGGCTGATGTTGTCCTGCCAGGAGCTCGGCAGCAGGGATATCAGGCCCGGGACCAGCATCAGGGCGGCGACCAGCACGGAGATGCCGCCGGCCACCGACCGCAGCAGGGCGCCCAGGGCGGTGCCGATGACGCCGACCAGGCCGAGGTAGAGCCCGGCGCCCAGCAGGCTGCGCACGACGCCCGCGTGCGAGAGGCCCATCGCCGCGGGCGTGCCCGACACGATGTGGCTGCCGGACAGGAAGGCGACGAACACGCCCAGCGTTGCCACCACCAGCGCGACCAGCCCGAACACGGCCGCCTTGGACCACAGCACGGGCAGCCGGCGCGGTACGGCCGTGAGCGTGGAGCGGATCATTCCGGTGGAGTACTCGCCGGCCGTGACCAGCACGCCGAGCACGCCGAGGGCGAGCTGGGCGAAGTTGGTGCCGAAGAGGGACAGGCTCACGGCCGTCGCGGTGGCGAAGTCGCGCTCCTGCTGTCCGGAGCCGATACCGGACTTGTAGTGGTCCGCGGCGATCAGGCCGAAGGCGACGAGGAAGAGCAGGCCGAGGCCCAGGGTGATCCAGGTCGAGCGCAGCGACCACAGCTTGGCCCACTCCGAGGCGAGCACGCGCCGGCCGGTCACCCGGTAGGCGGGGCGGGCCGGGGTGGCCGGGGACGCCTCGACGGGCGCGGTGAGGGTGCTCATGCCGCACTCCCCTCGGCCACGCGGGTCTCGATACCGGTCGTCGAGCCGTGGTACTCCACGGCATCCCTGGTCAGGTTCATGAACGCCTCCTCCAACGACACCGTCCGCGCGGTCAGTTCGAACAGCGCGATCCCGTGCTCGGCCGCCTTCAGACCGATCTCCCGGGCGCTGAGCCCGGTCACCTGAAGCTCCTCGGAGCCGGCCCGGCCGGTGATGCCGACGCCGGGACCGGCCAGTGCCTCCCGCAGCCGGGCCGGCTCCTGGGTGGCCACCCGCACCGTGTCGCCGCCCGCCTCCCTGACGAGGTCCGTCACGGTGGTGTCGGCGAGCAGCCGTCCGCGTCCCACGATGATCAGATGGTCCGCGACCAGCGCCATCTCGCTCATCAGGTGCGAGGACACGAACACCGTCCGGCCCTCGTCGGCGAGGGCCGTGAGCAGGTTGCGGATCCAGAGCACGCCCTCCGGGTCGAGCCCGTTGACCGGCTCGTCCAGCATCACCGTCTGCGGATCGCCCAGCAGCGCCGCCGCGATGCCGAGCCGCTGCCCCATGCCGAGCGAGAACGCGCCGGCCCGCTTCCTCGCCACGCTGCCGAGGCCGGCCAGTTCGATCACCTCGTCGACCCGGCGGCGCGGAATGCCGTGGGTCAGCGCGAGCGCCAGCAGGTGGTTGTAGGCGGAGCGGCCCGGGTGGACCGACTTCGCCTCCAGAAGCGCGCCCACCTCCTGCAGCGGCGCCTGGTGGCGGGCGTAGGTCCGCCCGTTGACCGTCACCGACCCGCTGGTCGGGGCGTCGAGCCCGACGATCATGCGCATGGTCGTGGACTTCCCCGCGCCGTTGGGCCCCAGGAACCCGGTCACCGTGCCTGGCCGCACGGCGAAGTCCAGCCCGTCGACGGCCGTCTTCTCGCCGTACCTCTTGGTCAGCTGCTGTGCGTCGATCATGCGCGCCTCTCCCTGTCGGAACCGGCGCCCGTCCGTCGCCCCTCGACGCCTCACTGACAACGCTAGGAGCCGAAACGCCCCGATCCGGTGGTACCGGGGACTGATCCGCGCCCGCCGGGTGGTACCGCGGTACTACGCGCCGCTGCGCCTGCGGTCGCACCGGTCGAGCCGCGCACCGGTCGAGCCGCGCGCCGCTCGGGCTCGTGCGGCCGCTGCTGGAGCGCGGCCCGGGGCCTGTGCCTGCGCTGCGCTCCGGGCACGGCGGCCGAGGCGATGACATCCAAAGACCCCGAAGACCCCGAAGGCGCCCGAAGCCCCTCGGAGCCTCGGGCAGCCGGCGCCCCGCTCGGCAGAGGCGGCGTCGGCCGGGCGGCGGGCGGAGTTCAGCGCCGCCGGCGCGGGCAGGAGAGCCGAGTGGCGGAAAACGGGTACCACCCGGATACCGTGGCACCACTGGCCTTCATACCCCATGGGGGTATATAAACTGAGGGTCGCGGCCGGCTGTGAAGGGTGGGAACCATGCATGCGATCGGGCACGCGCTCTCCATCGCCGGGTCGATGACCTGGGAGATCACCTGGGCGCTGATCCTCGGCTTCACGCTCTCCGCGATCGTGCAGGCCGTGGTGCGCCGGGAGACGGTCGTACGGCTGCTCGGGGACGACCGGCCCCGTACGCTCGCGCTGTCCGCGGGGCTCGGCGCCGCCTCCTCGTCCTGTTCCTACGCCGCCGTCGCCCTCGCCCGCTCCCTGTTCCGCAAGGGCGCGGACTTCACCGCGGCCATGGCCTTCGAGATCGCCTCCACCAACCTCGTGATCGAACTGGGCGTGATCCTCGCCCTGCTGATGGGCTGGCAGTTCACCGCCGCGGAGTTCGTCGGCGGTCCGATCATGATCGTCGTCCTCGCCGTGCTGTTCCGGGTGCTGCTGCGGGAGCGGCTGCTGCGCCGGGCCCGGGAGCAGGCCGAGCGCGGCGTGGCGGGCTCCATGGAGGGGCACGCGGCGATGGACATGTCCGTCGGCGGCGAGGGCGGTTTCGTCCGCCGGCTGCTCTCCCGGAACGGGTTCACGTCCGTCTCCCACATCTTCGTCATGGAGTGGGCGGCGATCCTGCGCGATCTGGTGGCCGGGCTGCTGATCGCCGGGGCGATCGCCGCCTGGGTGCCGGACGACTTCTGGCAGAGCCTCTTCCTGACCGGCCACCCGCTCGCGGCCAAGCTGACCGGGCCGCTGATCGGACCGCTGGTGGCCATCGCCTCGTTCGTCTGCTCCATCGGCAACGTGCCGCTGGCCGTGGTGCTCTGGAAGGGCGGGATCAGCTTCGGCGGCGTCATCGCCTTCATCTACGCCGACCTGCTGATCCTGCCGATCCTCAACATCTACCGGAAGTACTACGGCGCCCGGATGACCGCGTTCCTGCTGGGCACCTTCTACGCCTCGATGGTGGTGGCCGGCTACGCCGTGGAGCTCGTCTTCGGGGGCCTGGGGCTGGTCCCCGACCAGGCCGACGCGAAGATCCCCGACGAGGGGATCAGCTGGAACTACACCACCTGGCTCAACATCGCCTTCCTGCTGCTGGCCGCCGCGCTGGTCGTACGGTTCCTGCGCACCGGCGGCCCGGCGATGCTGCGGATGATGGGCGGTTCGCCCGACGACGGCGGGGACCGGCAGGAGGGCCACGGGCACGGACACGAGCACATGCACGGGCACGAGCACATGCACGGCGAACACAGCCCCTGAGCCCGCGTGGACCGACGCCGCGAGAGCCGACCCCGCGCGGACTGAACCCGTCGCGGTGGCCGCGCGACGTCCCGTCGGCCTACCGTGACGGCCCGCTGGACTACTACGACGTCGCGACGGACCGTCCGCCGACCGGCGCCCGACCCGTACACGGCCTTGCGGGCGCGGCACCCAGGACACGGCACCCAGGACACGGCACCGAGAACCGCCGCCCCGCTGCGCCCGCTCGGGTGGCACCGCGTGCGTGCCGCGTGGCTGTCCGGCCGTGACCGGGCCGACTTGATGATCATCGGTCCGTGACGACCTACGACGGCGCCCGCACCGCCGGCCACCCCCGCCGCACGGCACCCGCCGTAGCAGCCGCTCGCCACCGCACCCCTCTCGGCACCCCCCTCGACCGCCCCCTCGCCGCCGCCCTGCCCCTGCTCTGCTGCTGCCTGCTGACCCTGCTGGCCTGCCTGGCGACCGCGCCGCCCGCGGCCGCGCTCCCCCGGCCCCGCGCCGTCCCCCGCCCGTCGACGGACGCCGAAGCCCGCACCGACGCGTACCTGACGTCGCTGCGCACGGCGTCCCCGCACGACCCCCGGGCGCTCCGCGGCTTCTTCCTGAAGCTGCCCAAGGGCGGCGACCTGCACAACCACCTCTTCGGCGCGGTCAGGACCGAGTACCTGATCGCGCTCGCCGCCGGGGACGGGCTGTGTGTCGTCACGGCGACGCTGACCGCCGTCGTACCGCCCTGCGGCCCCGGCACCCGGCCGGCCGCCGACGCCCGCACCGACCCCGGCTTCCGCGAGGCGATCCTGCGGGCCTGGTCCATGGACCGGTTCCCGGCGGACCGGAGCGGCCACGACCACTTCTTCGCCACGTTCGACAAGTTCGGGCTGGTGCCCGCGCGGCACCCCGGCGAGGTGCTCGCCGAGGTCGCCGACTCGGTCGCCGTGCAGCACCAGTTCTATCTGGAGACCATGGTCAACCCGGCCTCCGACCGCGCCGGACAACTCGCCGACGAGGTCGGCTGGGACCCCGACCTCGCCGCCCTGCACGCCCGGCTCGTCGCGGGCGGCCGGCTCGACGACGTGGTCGCGGCGGCGCGCAGGGCGACGGACGACACCGACGCCGGGTTCCGGGCCGCCGCCCGCTGCGGCACCGATCACCCCCGACCCGGCTGCCGGCTCACCGTGCGCTTCGTCTACCAGGCCTTCCGCGGCGAGTCCCGCGAACGCGTCTTCACCGAACTGGCCCTCGGCATGCGGCTCGCCGAGCGCGATCCCCGTTTCCTCGCCGTCGATCTCGTCCAGCCCGAGGACGGGCCCACCGCGCTGGCCGGCTACACCCCGCAGATGCGCATGGTGAGGTTCCTGCACACGGTCTATCCGAAAGCCCGTGTCACCCTGCACGCGGGCGAGTTGCGGCCGGGGCTGGTGCCGCCCGAGGATCTGCGGTTCCACGTCCGGCAGGCCGTGGACATCGCCGGCGCCGAGCGCGTCGGGCACGGCGTCGACCTCCGTCACGAGGCCGACTGGCAGCGCACGGCCCGGACGATGGCCGCCCGGCGGATCGCCGTGGAGGTGCCCTTCACCAGCAACGCGCAGATCCTCGGGGTGCGCGGCGCCGCCCACCCCTTCGCCACCTACCGGGCGTACGGGGTGCCGGTCGTCCTGGCCACCGACGACCCCGGTGTCTCGCGCACCGACATCAGCCACGAGTACCAGTACGCCGCCGAGACCTACGGCCTGACGTACCCGGAGCTCAAGGACCTGGCCCGCGCCTCCGTGCAGTACGCCTTCCTGCCCGGCCGGAGCCTGTGGCGGGGCGACCCCGCCCGCGCCGGCTACCGTCCGGTCGCCGCCTGCGCCGGACAGCTCCCCGGCAGCGGCCGTCCGCCGGGGGCGCGGTGCCGGCGGCTGATCGACGCGAGCCCGAAGGCCGCCGTCCAGTGGCGCGAGGAAGCCGCCTCCGCGGACTTCGAGCGGACCGTCGCCGGAGCCGCGCCTCGACGTTGAGAAACACCTACGTCCGGCCCCCGGCCAACCGGCAGAGCACCCCGCTGGAAGTGCCACGACATGCAGTGTGCCGACCGCGGCGCCGTCGTGGCCGGCCGCGCCCACGCCGCGGAGCCGCACATCGGCACAGCCCCGCGCCCGCCCCTTCAGGGTGCTGCCCGAACACGCCTAGTCTGCACGGGTGACCACCGAGCCCCCCGAGCTGACCCTGCTGTCCCGAGTCGCCTGCCGTGGACGGGAGATCACCGCGCCCCGGCTGCGCGGGCTGCTGGCGCTGCTCGCGCAGGATCCGCGCACCGGCTGCAGCACCGGGCGGCTGGTGGAGGGGCTGTGGCCGGACGAGCTGCCGGAGCGGCCGGGCAAGGCGGTGCAGGTCCTGGTCTCCCGGCTCAGGTCGCAGCTGGGCGCCGAGCTGATCCTGAGCACGCCGACGGGGTACCGGCTGGGGCTGGACGAGACCCAGGTCGACAGCTCCGCGCTCCTCGCGCACGAGGCGGCCGCCGCCGAACGCGCCAGGGCCGGGGACCACGAGGGCTCCCTGGCGCGGGCCGCCGCCGGGCTGGCGCTGTGGGACGGGAGCGTGGCCGCCGGGGCGGACGAGCAACTGCACGACCCGGTGGTGGCGCTGCGGGCCGGGCGGCTGCGGGCGTACCGGGCGCTGGTGCGCTCCCACGCCCTCGCGCTCGCCCGGCTGGAACGGCGGGCGGAGGCCACCGCGCCGCTGGCCGAGCTGCACCGGGAGCTGCCCCGGGACGAGGAGGTGCTGGCGGAGCTGCTGCGCTGCGAGGCCGCCGGCGCCGGGCGGGCCGCGGCGCTGACCCGGTACGACGGTTACCGGCGCCGCCTCCGGGACGAGCTGGGAAGTGATCCGGGGGCCGGACTCCGGGCCGTGTACCAGGAGTTGCTGAGTGCCGACGTGGCGCCCGTCCGGCACGGGGTGCCGCACGACCCGAACCCGCTGCTGGGGCGGGACGCCGACATCGCCGCCGTGGCCGGGCTGCTGCGCGGCGCCCGGGTGGTCACCGTCGTCGGTCCGGGCGGGCTCGGCAAGACCCGTCTCTCGCACGCGGTGAGCCGGGCGGCCGAACAGCCCGTCGTCCACTTCGTCACCCTGGCCGGTGTCACCCACGACGACGTGGCCGACGAGGTCGCCTCGGCCGTCGGCGGCGGTGAGGGCCGCCAGCTCCCGGGCGGGGGCAAGGACACGGTGAGCGCGATCGTCGCCGCGCTGGGTCCGCGGCCGGCGCTGCTGGTCCTCGACAACTGCGAGCACGTGATCGCCGCCGCGTCCGCCCTCGTCCAGGCGCTGGTGTCACGGTCGAAGGAGCTGCGGGTGCTGGCCACCAGCCGGGCCCCGCTCGGCCTGACCTCGGAGTCGGTGTACACCCTGCCGGAGCTGTCCCTGGCCACCTCCGTCGAGCTCTTCACGCAGCGGGCGCGGGCCGCGCGGCCCGGTGCGGACCTGCCGGCCGACCGGGTCGCCGAGATCTGCCGGCATCTGGACGGCCTGCCGCTGGCCGTGGAACTGGCCGCGGCCCGGGTCCGGGTGCTCTCCGTGGCCGACATCGCGCACCGGCTGCGGGACCGTTTCGCGCTGCTGCGCGGCGGCGCCCGGGACGCCCCCGAACGGCACCGCACGCTGCGGGCCGTGGTCGAGTGGAGCTGGAACCTGCTGGAACCCGAGGGAAGGGCGGCGCTCCGCGCGCTGTCGGTGTTCCCCGGCGGCTTCGACGTGACCGCGGCGGAGTACGTGCTGGGCGGCACCGGCGCCGGAAACGGGGACGCGCACGGGCACGGGGACGGGGACGCGATGGACCTGCTGGAGCAGCTGGCCGGACAGTCCCTGATCAAGGTGGGGGAGGGCCCCGCCGGGGTGCGCTTCCACATGCTGGAGACGCTGCGGGAGTTCGGCGCCGCCCGGCGTGAGGAGGCGGGGGAGACGGAGGCCGTGACGGGCCGGTTCCTCGCCTGGGCCCGGGACTTCGGGCGAGCCCACCACGGCGGGATGTACGGCACCGACGCGTCGGCCGCGTTCGACCGCATCCGTGCCGAGCAGGACAACCTCGTCCTCGCGCTGCGGCACGCCCTGGCCCGCGCCGACGGTCCGGCCACCGCCGCCGTGACCGCCGTACTGGCCTCCCTGTGGTCCGTCGGCAACAGCTACACCCGGTTCGTCACCCTCGCCGCCGAGACCGGCGGGCCGCTGTCCCGTTTCCGCCCGGGACCGGAGTGTTCCGACGACGTGGAGACGGCCCGGAGCGCGGCGGCGGTGTGCGCGGCCGGCCTCTTCATGGGCTACGGCCCGCACGCCGTACGCCAGCTCGTCACGCTGCGCCGCCTGCCGCCCGCCCCGGCGGACACCGTGCCGCGGGCCCTGGCCGCCGTGCTGTGCGCGGTCCCGGAGATGCGCCCGCCGCGGTACGCGCGGCTGGAGGAGCTGTGCGAGGCCGACGAGCCCCTGCTGGCGGGCCTCGCGGCGGGCGTCGCCAGCTACCTGTGGGAATCCGCGTACGAGACGGAACGCGCGCTCGGTTACGCCCGGCGGATGCTCGCCGCGGTGGCGCCGCTCGGCAACCCGATCACGATGCTGCTCAGCCATGGCCGGATCGCCGACCTGTGCCTCAAGACGGAGCGCGGTGCGGAGGCGTACGACCATCTCCGGGCCGCCGACGCGCTCGGCGAGGCCGGCAGCTGGTCGGACGCGATCGGCGTCCGCTACGGGCTGGTGTCCGCCTGTCTGCAGCGCGGGGAGGTCGCGGAGGCGGAGTACTGGCTGGGCCGCGCCGCTCCCGACCCGCGGCCGGAGTCCGCGCAGGCCGCCCCCGAACTGCTCCAGTCGCGGGCGGAGATCGCGCTGGCCCGGGGGCTGACCGAGGTCGGCCTCGGCCTGTGGCGGCAGGCGGCGGCCGGGATCCGGGAGGCCGGCGCGCTGGCCGCGGACGACCCTTACCTCGACTCCTGGTCCCTCCAGGTGCAGGCGGCGGCGCTCGCCGCGCACGCGCAGCACGACCGGCTGGAACCGGTGGCCGAACTGGCCGGACACCTGCGGGACCGGCTGCTCGGGATGCTGTCCGGCGACGGCCCCGCCGCCGGGGACCTGCTGGAACTGCCGGTCTACGGCTCGGTGCTGCTCGCGCTCGGCTACGCCGGGCTGGCCCGGGGCGACACCACGGGGGTACGGCTGCTGGCGCTGGCGGAGGTGCTGCCGGTGATGCGGGACCTGCCGACCTTCTCCTCGGGCCGGGCCCGGCAGGCGGCCGAGAACGCGGACCGGGCCGCGTACGCCGACGCGAGGTCGGAGTACGCGGCCCTGGGGCGGGACCAGTTGCGGGCGGCGGCCCGGCAGGCTCTGCACGGGCTCACTGCCGGTGCTCACGGCTGAACCGCGCCTTGGACCACAGGTAGCCGAGCACGGTCAGCGCGACGCCCCAGCCGAGGGCCAGCACCGCGTTCTGCGTGCCGATCCCGCTGCCCAGCAGCAGACCGCGCAGGGTCTCGATGAAGGGTGAGAACGGCTGGTACTCGGCGAACCAGCGGAACCAGCCCGGCATGGCGTCCACCGGCACGAACGCGCTGGACAGGAACGGCAGCATCACCAGCGGCGTCCCGATGTTGCTGGCGCCCTCGGGGTTGGGGCTGATCAGGCCGATGCCGACGGCGAGCCAGGTCAGGGCGAGGCTGACCAGGGCCATCAGGCCGGCCGCCGCGAGCCACTCCACCGGCGACGCGTCGGGCCGGAATCCGATGGCGAGTCCGATGCCCAGGACCAGGACCAGCGCCGTCATCGTCTGGATCACGCTGCCGATCACGTGGCCGGTGAGCACCGAGGCGCGGGAGATCGCCATCGTGCGGAACCGGGCCATGATGCCCTCGGTCATGTCGGTGCACACGGCGACGGCGGTGCCGAGCGAGGTCATGGCCACGGTCAGGAAGAGGATGCCGGGGACGAGGTAGGCGACGTACTCGGACCGGTCGGCGTGGCCGCCGGTGATGCCGGCGCTCATCACGTTGCCGAAGACGTACACGAACAGGAGCAGCAGGATGACCGGGGTGAGCAGGAGGTTCAGGGTGAGGGAGGGGTAGCGGCGGGCGTGCAGGAGGTTGCGCCGCAGCATGGTGAGGTTGTCGCGGAAGGCGTAACCGGCGGTGCTCATCGGACGGTCTCCTTGTCGGCGTTCTGGTTGCCGGAGTTCTGGTTGCCGGTGGCGGCGGTGCCGGTAGCGGCCGTGGCAGTGGCGCCGGTAGCGGTGGTGGCGGTCAGGGCGAAGAACACGTCGTCCAGGTCCGGGGTGTGCACGGAGAGTTCGTCGGCCTCGATGCCGGCGGCGTCCAGCCAGTCGAGGATGGCCCGCAGTTCGCGCTGGGTGCCGCCGCTGGGGATCTGCAGGGTGAGGGCCTGGTCGTCGCGAGTGGCCTCGCGCAGCGCGGTCGCTGCCTGCTCGTACGACCCCGGGTCGGAGAACCGCAGCCGGACGTGGCCGCCCGGGACCAGCCGCTTGAGCTCCTCGGCGCTGCCCTCGGCGACGAGCCGGCCGCCGTCGAGCACCGCGATGCGGTCGGCGAGCTGGTCGGCCTCCTCCAGGTACTGGGTGGTGAGGAAGACGGTGGTGCCGCCGGAGACCAGCTCGCGGATGATCTGCCACATGGTGTGGCGGGAGCGCGGGTCGAGGCCGGTGGTCGGCTCGTCGAGGAAGATGATCCGCGGGCTGCCGACCAGGGTCATGGCGATGTCCAGCCGGCGCTTCATGCCGCCGGAGTAGGTGGCGGCGGGCTTCTTCGCGGCCTCGGTGAGGTCGAACCGCTCCAGCAGGTCGGCGGTGACCTGCCGTCCGTCCCGCTTGGACAGGTGGTGCAGGTCGGCCATGAGGAGCATGTTCTCCTCGCCGGTGATCAGTCCGTCCACGGCGGAGAACTGGCCGGTGACCCCGATCGCGGCCCGTACCTTCTGGGCCTCGGCGGTGAGGTCGTGCCCGGCGATCCGGGCCTCACCGCCGTCGGCGGCGATGAGCGTGGACAGGATGTTGACCGCGGTGGTCTTGCCGGCGCCGTTCGGCCCGAGGAGCGAGAAGACCGTGCCGGCGGGGACGCGGATGTCGATGCCGTCGAGGACGGTCTTGTCCCCGTAGGCCTTGCGCAGCCCGGTGGCCGCGATCGCGAGTGCGGATTCGGATTCGCGCTCGGGTTCGGGTTCTTGTGTGTTCGTCGTCGTCATGCCGCAGAGCGTGCGGCCACCGGGATTCAAGCGGGCTTCAGGGCGGTTTCAGCCGGGCGGAGCGGCTTCAGGACGCTGAAACCGGGGATCGCACCCGTTCCCTACGTTTCCCATAGGAATGGTGGCTAAGGTTCCGCCCCATGGACTCCACCGTTCCGATCGTCATCGCGGGAGCCCTCGTCGGCTTCGCCGTAGGGCTCACCGGCATGGGTGGCGGAGCGCTCATGACGCCGATCATGGTCATGGTGTTCGGGGTGAACCCCACCGCGGCCATCGGCAGCGACCTGGCCGCGTCCGTGTTCATGAAGCCGTTCGGCGCGCTGGTCCACCAGCGGGCCGGCACCGTGCGCTGGGACATCGTGCGCTGGCTGCTGCCGACCGCCGTCCCGGCCGCCTTCGGCGGTGTGTTCCTGCTCCGTGCGCTCGGCGACGGCGACGCACTGCAACAGCGCGTCAAGTACGTCGTCGGTGCCGCGTTGATGCTGGCCGTCGTCGGCATGCTCGCCCGCATGTGGCTCGACCGCCGCCGCACCACCGCCGACGGCGGGAACGGCGATACGGGCGCTGCCGGTGCTGCCGGTGCTGCCGGCGAGGACACCCACGTTCCCGTACGGCCCGTGGCCACGCTGCTCATCGGACTGGCGGGCGGGGTGATCGTCGGGATGACCTCGGTCGGCTCGGGTTCCCTGATCATCGTGATGCTGATGCTGGCCCACCCGCGCCTCAAGGCCAACCACCTCGTCGGCACGGACCTGGTGCAGGCCGTCCCCATGGTGGCCGCCGCCGCCCTGGGCCACCTGCTCGTCGGCGACGCCGACCTGGGACTCGCGGCGACGCTCCTGATCGGCGCCGTTCCGGGGGTCGTGGCCGGCTCCCTCGTCTCCAGCCGGGTCTCGGGAGCCGCGGTGCGCTGGGCCCTGGTCGTGCTGCTCACCGGGTCCGGGCTGTCGATGCTGAAGGCGTCGTCCACCGCCGTCCTGCTCGGCTGCCTGGCCATGGCCCTGCTGGGCACGCTCACCGCGGTACGCGGCCGGCGGGCGGCCGCGGCCCCCTCGCCGCCGGGCCCGCGTCCGCTCGACTCGCGGGTGCTCCCGCTCGCGCGCGACCATGGACAGAAGTCGAGTCGCTCTTGAAGGAGCGGGCATGAGACGAAACCGGCTTCTCACCTCGGCCGCGGTACTGGGCGCGGCCGTCGCCCTGGGCCCGGCGGTGCCCCACACGGCGGCCGCTTCCGGTCAGAACTGCTCCTACGTGGCCTCGGGCCAACAGCCGACGCTCGCCTACGGCGACACCGGAGCGGCGGTCAGACAGGCGCAGTGCCTCAGCAACGCGTGGGGCGGACAGCCGCCCAAGCTCGCCCTGGACGGGGTCTACGGCACGGTCATGCAGAAGAAGGTCGAGTGGATCCAGACCTGCCACGGCCTGCCGGCCAGCGGCGTGATCGAGGGCCGCACCTGGCACGTGCTGTACCACCCGGCCCTGGACTGTTACGTCCCCTACCCGTCCTGACCGCCCTCCCGGGCCCGCTCCCCGGCTCCCCGCCAGGCTAGGCTGCTGTTAAAGAAAGCGCAAAGAATCAGCGGGACGAGACGACGAGACAGGGGAGACAGCCTTGGGGGCGCCACGCCTGAGCAGGACACCGTTGCCGGGAATCGGGGTCCGTTACGACCTCGCCACGCGGGCCCAGGGCCGGGTGTCCGTGGTCGCGCACCGGGACGGTTCACGGATTCTGAGCGCCTATCAACAGGACGATCCCGACGCCTGCGCCCTGTCGCTGCGGCTGTCCTCCGGGGAGGCGGCGGCGCTCATCGACGCGCTGATGCCGACGCACCACAGCCCGAACCTGCTGTCCACCACCGACCTCGGGCTGGTGGCCGAGCGGATCGAACTCTCCGCCACGTCGTACTGGAACGGCCGGCTGCTGGGCGAGACGCGGATGCGGACCGAGACCGGCGTGTCCATCGTCGCCGTGCTGCGCCGCGCCGAGGCGGTCCCCTCCCCCACGCCCGGCTTCCGCCTCGCCGGCGGCGACACGCTCATCGTGATCGGCACCCGTGAGGGCGTCGACGCGGCCGCCGCCATACTCGGGCGGGAGTGAGGCCGCCGTGCACGACTCCGCCGTCTTCCTGATCGAGTTCGGTGCGATCATCCTCGGTCTGGGTCTGCTCGGCCGGCTCGCCGGGCGCCTCCGCTTCTCACCCATCCCCCTCTACCTGCTGGCCGGGCTCGCCTTCGGCAAGGGCGGGCTCTACCCGCTCGGCACCAGCGAGGAGTTCGTCGCGATCGGCGCCGAGATCGGCGTCGTACTCCTGCTCCTCATGCTCGGCCTGGAGTACACGGCCAGCGATCTCGTCTCCAACCTCAGGACGCAGTACCGGGCGGGCCTGGTGGACGCGGCGCTGAACGCGCTGCCCGGCGCCGCGATGGCCCTGCTGCTGGGCTGGGGACCGGTGGCGGCCGTGGTGCTGGCCGGCGTCACCTGGATCTCCTCCTCCGGTGTCATAGCCAAGGTCCTCGGGGACCTGGGGCGGCTCGGCAACCGGGAGACGCCGGTGATCCTGAGCATCCTGGTCCTGGAGGACCTCTCCATGGCCGTCTACCTGCCGATCATCACCGCGCTGCTAGCCGGCGTCGGCCTCGCGGCGGGCAGCCTCACCCTGGCGGTCGCGCTCGGGGCCGCCGGACTGGTCCTGCTGATCGCCGTCCGCTACGGCCGGCACATCTCCCGTTTCGTCTCCAGCGACGACCCCGAGAAACTGCTCCTGGTGGTCCTGGGCCTGACCCTCCTGGTCGCGGGCATCGCACAGAAGCTCCAGGTCTCCGCGGCCGTGGGCGCGTTCCTGGTCGGCATAGCCCTCTCCGGCGAGGTGGCCGAGGGCGCCCACCTCCTCCTCGCTCCCCTGCGCGACCTGTTCGCCGCCGTCTTCTTCGTCTTCTTCGGCCTGCACACCGACCCGTCGAGCATCCCGCCGGTCCTGCTGCCCGCGCTCGCCCTGGCGGCCGTCACCGCGCTCACGAAGATCGCCACCGGCTACTGGGCCGCGAAACGCGCCGGGATCTCGGCCAGGGGCCGCTGGCGGGCCGGCGGCACCCTGGTCGCCCGCGGCGAGTTCTCCATCGTCATCGCCGGCCTCGCCGTCACCGCCGGCATCGAACCTTCCCTGGGCCCCCTGGCCACCGCCTACGTCCTCATCCTCGTCATCCTCGGCCCCCTCACCGCCCGCTACACCGAACCGGTGGCCCGCCGCCTGACCCGACGGTCCGCGTCGCCGGAGCCCGCCCCGGCCGACCGCCCGGTCCCGCTTCCGGCGCAGGGGACCGCGGTGGAGGACCAGGACACGGTCGGACGGGCGTGACCGGGCCCGGCGGCCACCCCGGTCACGGCGAGGCGACGGGCACCTCCGCCCAGACCGTCTTGCCCACGGGGTGACGAGGCGTCACACCCCACCGCAGGGCCAGGGCGTCCACCAGGAACAGACCGCGGCCCGACTCCCCCTCGGGAAAGGACGAGGGCGCGGCGGCGGGCGGCCTCTTCCCGGACGCGGCGTCCGCGACCTCGACCCGGACCAGGCCCGCCGCGGTGTCGAGGGCGAGCCGCAGTCCGAACTCGCGCCCCGGCACCCTGCCGTGCCGCACCGCGTTCGCGGCGAGTTCGCCCACCACGAGGGCGACCGTGGACGACGCGTCCGACGCCGGCGGAAATCCCCACCCCTCAAGGCAACGGACTGCGTGGCGCCGAGCGTGCCGGGCGCCCCGCGGTGAGGACGCGAACTGCCCCGCGGAAAAGTGTGGTTCGACCATCGCTGTCAGCACTGCCTGCCCGTCCTTGCCTGTCGAGCCTGGATGTCCCGCCCTGTGCGCGAGACATCACGTTCCGTGTCCAAGAGTCGTCCCGGCGCCCTACGCTCGAAAGGTGACGCAGTCTTACTTCTCGGTTCGTAAGGGATGGAAGTGACGCCTTGGCCAACGGAATCGACCCCAGTACGTCGATGGCGGCGCTGTTCGGTTCGCGGGTACGGAGACTGCGTACGGCCGCCGGCCTGACCCAGGCCGAACTCGGCGCCGCCGTACACGTGGTGAGCACCCGGATCACCCAGATCGAACGGGCCTCCGGGGCGAGACCGACACTGGAGCTTGCGCGGGCGCTGGACGCGGCGCTGGTCGCGGACGAGTTGCTGGTCGAGCTGTGGCCGTACGTGTACAGGGAGGCGTTTCCGGACTGGTCGCGGAAGTTCATGGCGTACTCGGAGCGGGCGGTGGTCATCCGCGAGTACGCGGCGCACGTGGTCCCGGGCTTGCTGCAGACCGAGGCATACGCGCGGGCGGTGCTGAGTGTCGGTCGAACACTTGGCAGCAAGGAGCAGTTGGAGGAGAGGGTCACCGCTCGTATGGGCCGCCAGGAACGGCTCAACGCGTCCGACCGGCCTGAGCTGTGGGTCGTTCTCGACGAGGCCGTGCTGAGGCGTCCGGTCGGCGGCCCGGAGGTCATGCGTGAGCAGTTGGGACGGCTGCTCGATGCCGCTGTGGAGCGCCAAGTCACCGTACAGGTACTGCCGTTCGACCAGGGCGAGCACGACGTGATGGGCGGCTCGCTCACGGTTCTGACGATGCCGGACGGCTCGGAAGCCGCCTACACGGAGGGTGCGCATTACGGCCAACTCGTCGAGGATCCGGACGAGGTCAGGAGTTTCGCGCTGACCTACGATCGGCTGCGGGCGGCAGCTCTGCCCCCGCTCATGTCGCTCGACATGATCCGATCCGTGATGGAGGACAACCACCGTGGAGCGAAGGTCCCGTCCCGATCTGAACGGCGCCGCCTGGCGCAAGAGCAGCTACAGCAATCAGGAGGGCGGCAACTGCGTGGAGGTGGCCGACGCGTTCCCCGGCACCGTTCCCGTCCGTGACAGCAAGGCCCCTGACGGACCCGCACTGATCTTCGAGGCCGGTCCCTGGGCGGCGTTCATAGGTGAGTTGAAGGCCGGTCGGCGCCACCGCGGCTGAGTCCGCCGGACCCCGGTCCCGGCCCGCCTCCCCGGTCCGCCGGACCCTTGTCCGCGAGGGCCCGGCGGGCCGCTGACCTTCCCGAAGAGCCGGGGGAAAGAACTGCCCGCCCACCCGCCCTCCCCGGCCACGCGGCCCGCGTCACCCGTCCGGGTGACCGGCTTGCAGGCGCGGGATGCGGGCCGTACGTTCACCGCGACAACCGCAAACAGATACGGCCCCCGGCCGGGACGGCAATCCCGAACGAGGGCCTGACCGATCAGGAAGAGATCGCTTCCCGATGGTTGACCCGCAGTCTAACGCGCCCTCGCGCGCCGACGCCGGAGCTGCGACCTCCGGCGTGATCCACGTCCACTCCGATCGGAGCGCGGGACAGACCGCCCGAAGGTCGCGCGCTTCCAGACCTGCGACGGCTGCGAGCGGGCGTTCCGAGCGCCGGACCCCGGACGCTGCCGGGACTGCCGGTCCGGGAACGTTCTCCGTGCGGCTGGTTGAGCCGGTGACCGGGTGTGCGGTCCACCGGCAGGTGGGAGGCTCGGTGTGCGACGATGCAAGACGCGTCATCAGGAGGAGGTGGGGCATGGTCGACAGATTCAAAGACGGGCTTCTGACGCCCACGGAAACGGCCTCCTACCTTGAGATTCCGCAGTCGACTCTCACCACCTGGCTGAAAGGCCAGGCCGCCGGAGCACCGCTGGTCCACCAGGTGGAGCCGGTCCGGAGGGGACAGCCCTCGGTGCCGTTCATCGCGGTGGCCGAGGCGCACGTTCTTCGGTCTCTGCGGTCGCTCGGTCTCCGCATGAGCGAGATCAGGGAAGCGGCTGCCGCCGTACGGGATGCCTTCGACACCCCGTACGGTCTCGTGTCGAAGCGGATCGCCACGGACGGCGTGGACATCTTCATCGAGCATGGCTGGGGGGACCTCCGAAGAGCCCGGGACGGCCAGGTCCCCATCAAGGAGGTGGTCTCCGACTACCTCCGCTACCTCACCTGGGAGCCCGGCGACGACTTCCCCTCCAGCTTGCGGCTGCGTCAGTACCCGGAATCCGTACCCGTCGTGATCGACCCGCGGTTCGGCCACGGCCTCCCCGTGGTGGCCGCCAACCGAGTCACGGTGAAGGCCATCACCGACCTCTGGGAAGCCGGGGAAACCGTCGAGGACATCGCCTACGACTACGACATGACGCCTGACCAGGTGGACGCCCTCTGCCAGGCAGTGGTGCACCTTGCCGCCTGAGTTCTTCCTCGACCGGAATCTCGGTCGCCGTGTCGCCGAGGGCCCGAGGGCCTGCGGGTGGACAGTGCACCGGATCGGAGACGTCTTCCCGTACGACGGGCAGGACGTTCCCGACGAGGAGTGGATCACCCACGGTCTCGACCGATCCTGGGTCCCGCTCTCGAAGGACGGACGGATCAAGACCCGAGACCTGGAGATCCGACCTGTGCTGGAGCGCGAAGCAGTGCTGTTCTACCTCGACAACCAGCAGCTTCGCAGCAGCGAGATGGTCGAACGGCTCGTCACACGCGTCGACGCGATCCACCGGGCCGTCGAGAAGGGCGGCCCAGCGGCGTACGCCGTGCGGCACGACCGTATCGAGCGCACCTGGCCCTGAACCGAGTAGCACCGCCTGCACATCGGCCCGTCAGTTGTTCCAGCTCTCGTCGTACGGGTCGGACGGTACCGGGATCGGTTTGGCCTCGGTCACCTTGAGGTAGGGGATCGGGCCGTTGTTCACCGGGTCGTGTGTCACGCGGGCGGTGTAGGTGCCGGTCACCTGGAGCCAGGCGTCCGGCTGGAGGACCGGGGGGATCTTGCCGGTCAGGGCCACCTTCACCGGCTGGGCGTCCGCCGCGCAGCAGTTGAGGGCCATGCGGACCAGGTAGGGGGCACCGTTCTTGTCCAGGGCCACGAAACCCGAGAGGCGCACGCTCCTGCCGCCGAACGAGCGGCCGTGGTCGTACACCGCGCGGCCCGCGTAGTCGACCAGGTTGATCGGGATCGGGTCGGCCTTGGGCAACTTCATGTAGCCGTACGGATGCTGCAGGGCCGTTCCGGTGCGCATCGCGCTGTAGGAGCCGAGCGCGGGCGGGGCGATGAGGATCAGGGCGAGGATCGGGAGGACCAGCAGCCAGGAGATACGGGGCTCCGGGTGAGCATGCGCCTCGGGCGCGACCTCGGGCGTCGCCTCGGACGCGGCCTCGGGCGTCGCCTCAGACGCGGCCTCGGACGCGGCTGCCTGGGCGGCTTCCTGCGTGGCCTTTCGGGTGCGGGCGCGCTTCCACTCGTACCACGCCGTCGCCAGTGCCGCGACGATCAGGACGGCGCCCGCGGTCAGCACCAGCCACTGGAGGCCCGCCTTGACGTAGCGCAGGTAGAGATTGGTCCCGCCCGCGTGCAGCAGGGCCGCGCCCACCAGGAACATCACGGCCGCCTGTGCCTGCCGGTTCACAGCAGCACCGCCCCGGTCAGGACCGCGCCCGCGATCGCCGCCACGAAGGTGGCCGGGGCGAAGCGCAGGGCGAAGCCGCGGCCGAAGGTGCCCGCCTGCATCGCGAAGAGCTTGAGGTCGATCATCGGGCCCACGATCAGGAAGGCCAGCTTCGCGGTGAGCGAGAACTGGGTCAGGGAGGCCGCCACGAACGCGTCCGCCTCCGAGCAGATGGACAGCAGTACGGCCAGGACCGACAGCGCGAGGATCGCGACCACCGGGTCGGCGGCCGCCGTGCGCAGCCACTCCGCCGGGGCCACCGCCTTCAGCGTCGCCGCCGCCATCGCGCCGAGCACCAGGAAGCCGCCCGCCTGCATCGTGTCGTGCCGGACCGAGGACCAGAACGCCTCCCCCCTGGTCTCGCCCTCGTGATGCGCGTGCGCCGGCAGGCGCAGCCAGTCGGTGCGGCCGAGCCGCTGCCACAGCCAGCCCATCGCGCACGCCACCAGCAGGCTGCCCGCGAACCGGCCCACCACCATCTCGGGGTCGCGCGGGAACGCCACCGCCGTCGCCGTCAGCACGATCGGGTTGATCGCGGGCGCGGAGAGCAGGAAGGCGATCGCCGCGGCCGGGGTGACGCCCCGGCGGACCAGGGCGCCGGCCACCGGGACGGACGCGCACTCGCAGCCCGGCAGGATCACCCCGGCCAGACCCGCGACCGGCACCGCCAGAGCGGGATGGCCGGGCAGGGCGCGGGCGAAGAAGGACGGCGGGACGAAGACCGCGATCGCCGCGGACAGCAGCACGCCGAGGACGAGGAACGGGAGCGCCTGGACGACCACCGCCACGAACACCGTCATCCAGCTCTGCATCACCGGCTTCGACAGCGCGCCGCGGACCGGCCCCTGGAACACCACGACCAGGAGGAGGAGCAGGGTCAGGGCCAGGGGGGAGCTGAAGTGCCACTCGCCCTCCCGGTCGGGCGGGGTGCGGGTGCCGTCGCCGCCGGGGGGCGCGCCCTCGGGCACGGCGCCGGGCAGGGCGGCTTTCTCGGTGACGGCCACGGGTCGGATACCTCCGGCACTTCGGTCAGATCCGGGGATTATGCTCCCTCACCTTCCCTACGGGCGGTCAGGGGCGGCTGTTCATCTCGTTGCTGGAACCATGCGTCCCGTTGAGGCAGTCTTTTCCCTCGTGGCGAGCGTTCCGTATCAGGGTGGTGGGGCCCGGGCCCCCATGGTGGTGTGCGGGGACGACGGGCTCGCGCACCGGCTGGCCGCCGAGTTGCGCACGGTCTACAACGAACAGGTCACCCTTGTGGTGCCGCCGGACGTGCGCATCGCCCGGCCGCCGGTCGTCGGACGTGCCCGGGCCGCCTCGGCCGCGCTGTTCGACCGGATGGTCAGTGCGGCCGTCGGACGGGCGGCGGCAGGCGGGAACGGTGGCGGCGGCAGTAGTGGTGGTGCTGGTGGCAACGGTGGTTCCGGTGCGGGTGGTTCGGTCGCCGGTGCCGGTGACGGGCCGCGTGGGGAGCGGGTGCTGGAGGCCGCCGAGGCCAGTGAGGCGGTGCTCGCCGAGGCGGGCGTGGAGCGGGCCGCCGCGCTCGCGCTCGTGTACGACGACGACGAGACCAACATCCGGGCCGCCCTCACCGCCCGCCGGCTGAATCCGCGGCTGCGGCTCGTCCTGCGGCTCTACAACCGCCGGTTGGGGCAGCACATCGAGGAACTCCTCGACCAGGCGGCCGCGTTGGCCATCGGGGACGTGGAGGGCGCCGAGGCCGGTGCGGTGGGGGACGCCTCCACGACCGTGCTGTCCGACGCCGACACCGTCGCACCGGCGCTCGCCGCCACCGCGCTCGCCGGGCGTGGCAAGGTCATCCACACGCAGGGCCTGGTGCTGCGGGCGGTGGACCTGCCGCCGGGTGCCGTCGCCGGGCAGGACGCCACCGAGCGGGGCCTGTTCCCACTGGCGTTGTTCTCGCTGAACGGCACCGGGTCCCAGTCGGCCGAGGGCGAGCGCGAGCGGGGGCCGCGGCTGCTGCCGGACGCGGAACAGATGCGGGCCGCGGGCGAGCGTGGCGTGATGGTGCTGGAGCACGTGTCGTCGTCGGCGGGGGCGGCGGAGCCGGCCGGGCGCGGGGTCGTACCGCCGCTCGCCTCGCTCTTCTCCCGGCGGCTCAGGTGGTCGCTGGCCGGAAGCATGGCGTGTGTGGTCGCGCTCGCGGTCGCGTTGTCGGTGGTGACGGGCATCCATCCGGTACGGGCCTTCTACTACACGCTCCTCGACCTGTTCGCCATCGACAACCCCGCGCTCGGGGCTCCGGTCGGCCGGCAGATCCTGCAGTTGCTGTCGGGGCTCGTCGGGCTGCTGCTGCTGCCGGTGCTGCTGGCGGCGGTACTGGAGGCGCTCGGCACCTTCCGGACCGCCTCCGCGCTGCGCAAGCCGCCACGGGGACTGAGCGGGCATGTGGTGCTCCTCGGGCTGGGGAAGATCGGTACGCGGGTGCTGACGCGACTGCGGGAACTGCACGTCCCCGTGGTGTGCGTCGAGTCGGATCCCGAGGCGCGCGGGCTGGCGGTGGCGCGGCGGCTGCGGGTGCCGGTGGTGCTCGGGGACGTCACCCACGAGGGTGTCCTGGAGGCCGCCAAGATCCATCGGGCGCAGGCGCTGCTCGCGGTGACCAGCGCGGACACGACGAATCTGGAGGCCGTGCTGTACGCGCGGTCCGTGCGGCCCGATCTGACGGCGGTGCTGCGGCTGTACGACGACGACTTCGCGACCGCCGTGTACCGGACCCTGCGGGCGGCGCATCCGCGGGCCGTCACCCGGAGCCGGAGCGTGTCCTATCTGGCGGCGCCGTCCTTCGCGGGGGCGATGCTGGGGCGGCAGATCCTCGGGGCGATTCCGGTGGAGCGGAAGGTGTTGCTGGTGGCGGTGGTGGAGGTGGGCGGGCATCCGCAGCTGGAAGGGCGGACGGTGGAGGGGGCGTTCCGGGCGGGGGCGTGGCGGGTGCTGGCGCTTGAGGGCCGGCAAGGGATTGCGGACGGGGAGTACGTGTTGCGGGGTGGGGACCGGGTGGTGGTGGTCGCCACGCGGAGAGGGCTGGCGGAGCTGTCCGGCCGGGTGCCGCCCGCCCACCCATCCGACTCGCCCGGTTGAGAGGCGGGGATGGGCGGGTTGCGGCGGTGGAGTGCGTGCGGGTGCGCCGTGGCCGGTCGCGCCCCGCGGCGGAGCCGCAGATCGACACAGCCCCGCGCCCCTGACGGGGCCCACCGCACCGCAACCCGGCGCCGCTCCGCCGCGGCCACCCGCGCCCCCGCGACGGAACCGCACCTCGGAGACAGCCCCGCACCCCCTGACAGGGCCCACCGCGGGTGACGGCCTCGCTTCTTCACAGACCGAGTCGGGTGGGGTCGGTTGAGGTGGTGCGGATGCGCGCGGGCGGGTGGGGGCTGGTCGCGCCCCGCGGCGGAGCCGCAGATCGACACAGCCCCGCGCCCCTGACGGGGCGCCCGCACCCCCCATGCGCCCCGCGTCCCGCGTCCCTGGTAGAGATACGGGTGCGGGCCGCTGCTCGCCTGTGGGCCTCGCTCCTTCACGGACCGAGTCGGGTGGATGGGCGGGAGAGAGAAGGCGCGGTCAGTCTGTCGGCGCTGTCGCCGTAGGCGCCAGGTGGCGCTCGGCGAAGTCCATTTCCAGGCGAAGTTGCTTGATGCGTTCGTCGACCACCAGGGAGCCGTGGCCCGCGTCGTAGCGGTAGACCTCGTGGGGGGCCGAGCGGGCTGCGAGGCGGCTGACGTAGTTGTCGATCTGGCGGATCGGGCAGCGGGGGTCGTTGAGGCCGGCCGAGATGTACACGGGGGCCTTGACGTCGTCCACGTAGGTCAGCGGTGAGGACGCGGCGAAGCGCTCCGGGACCTCCTCCGGGGTGCCGCCCAGCAGCGTGCGGTCCATCGCCTTCAGTGACTCCATCTCGTCGTGGTACGCCGTGACGTAGTCGGCGACGGGCACGACGGCGATGCCCACCGTCCAGGACTCGGGCTGGGTGCCCAGGCCGAGGAGGGTGAGGTAGCCGCCCCAGGAGCCGCCGGTCAGGACGAGGCGGGCGGGGTCGGCGAGACCGGACTCGATCGCCCAGTCCCGGACCGCCGCGACGTCCTCCAGCTCGATCAGGCCCACCCGGTGCTTCAGCGCGTCCGTCCAGGCCCGGCCGTAGCCCGTGGAGCCGCGGTAGTTGATGCGGACCACCGCGTACCCGTGGTCGACCCAGGCCGCCGGGCCGGCCGCGAAGCTGTCGCTGTCGTGCCAGGTCGGGCCGCCGTGCAGGTCGAAGACGGTGGGCAGGGGGCCCGTCGCTCCGGCCGGCTTCTGGATCAGGGCGTGGATGACACCGCCGGGGCCCTCCACCCACGCGTCCGAGACCGGGACCGACGGCGGGCACTTCATGCCGGGCGGGTCCAGGACCACCTCGCCGGTCGTCGAGCGGACCACCGGCGGCTCCTCCGCCGACGACCACAGGTACTCGACGGTGCCGTCGGGGCGGGCCGTGGCCCCGGAGACGGAGCCCGGCGGGGTCGGGATGCGCTCCAGCTCGCGCGTGGCCAGGTCGTAGCGGAACAGGTCGCTGCGGGCCTTGTGGCTGTGCACGATGAGCAGCGCCCCGCCGTCCGGATACCACTCCGCGCTCACGTCACCCGGCAGGTCGAGGGTCAGGTCCGCCTGCTCGCCGGTGACGACGTCCCAGACCAGGGGCTCCCAGCGACCGCGCCGCTGGTGGCCGATGAGCAGGCGCGGGTCGCCGTCGACCGGGGCGAAACCCAGCACCTCCAGGCCCAGCTCCACCGTGCCGCCGTCGGTGTCGTCGAGCTCGGCGACCGTCGTGCCGTCCGGGCGGACCACGCGCAGCGCCGAGTGCATCGCGTCGCCGTGCTCGGTGTGCTCGATGGCGATCAGCAAGCCGTCGTGGGAGAGGTCGCCGACTCCGGCCGACTCGACGTGCCGGTAGATCTCCAGGGGCTCCTCGCCCGTTCTGACCAGGTAGATCGTCGTACCTTCGGCATCCGTGGACCGGCCCACGACCGCCGTGCGGCCGTCCCGGCCGAGCGCCAGGCCCGAGGGGTACGACGGCTCCAGGCCCGGCGTCGCCTCCTCGTCCGCGCCACCGCCGAAGGACTGGCGGCGCCAGACGCCGAACTCGTCACCGTCCTTGTCGTCGAACCACCAGATCCACGCGCCGTCCGGGGAGAGCAGGCCGTCCGTCGTGCCGTTGGGCCGGTTCGTCGCCTGGCGCTGCTCACCGCTCGCACGGTCCCAGGCGTACAGCTCGTACGTCCCCGTCGCGTTCGACACGAACAGGGAACGGTCGCAGGCGTCTTCCGCCCAGTCCGGCAGGGAGACCCGAGGGGCGCGGAAGCGCTTCTCCCAGTCCGGCATGTCGCTCTCACTCATGGCCGCAGTCATGGCCCCATAGTGCCTGTCCCCGCCCACGACGCGTCGAGGAGTCCCGCAGCCTGTGGATAACTTTGCGAACCTCCGGGCAGCGGTCCGGACCGACACCCGCCCGTTCGACAGGCGGTTCGACAGGTAGTTCGACAGGCCGTTCGGCAGGCCGGTCGAATGCCGCCGTGTCCTCCCACCCCGCCCGTAAACCGTCATGAACCGCCCCGTACCGTGGACAGGGTGTACCGCTTTCTGCTGACACCCCGCTGGTGGGGCATCAACGTCTTCGTGCTGCTCGCCATCCCGTTCTGCGTCTTCATGGGGTCGTGGCAGCTGAGCCGGTTCGAGGCGCGGGTCGAGGCGCATCGCAGCGCGGACAAGCAGGCCGAGACGGCGAAGACGGAGGCGGCCCGGCCACTGGCCGACCTCCTCCCCGTCGACCAGTCGACGTCGGGCAAGCGGGCCACCGCCGGCGGGCGGTACGGCAAGCAGCTGCTCGTGCCCGGCCGTCAGGTCGACGGGAAGGACGGCTTCTACGTCCTGACCCTGCTGCGCACCGACTCCGGCAAGGCCCTTCCCGTCGTACGCGGCTGGCTGCCCGGCAAGGCGGATGCCGCCAAGGCGCCCGCCGCGCCCACCGGGGAGGTCACCGTCACCGGCGCGCTGCAGGCCTCCGAGACGCCGGGGGACAACGGCGTCAGCAACCAGGGCGGGCTGCCGGCGGGGCAGACGGCGGCGATCAGCGCGGCCACACTGGTGAACCTGGTGCCGTACCCGGTGTACGACGCGTGGATCACCCTGGACAAGGCCGACTCGGGGATGACGGCCGTACCGGCGACCGCGCCGGACAACTCGGGGCTCGACCTGAAGGCGTTCCAGAACCTCGGTTACACCGGTGAGTGGTTCGTCTTCGCGGGCTTCGTGGTGTTCATGTGGTTCCGGCTGCTGCGCCGCGAGGTGGAGTTCGCCCGGGACGCGGCGCTCGGCCTGGTCCCGGACGAGGAAGCCCAGCAGCCGACGGCCGTATGACGGACCCCGCGCCGCCGGACGTCACTCCGCCGGACCCCGCCGGTCACACCGCCGGCAGGACCCCGGTCCAGTAGACCGTGCCGGCGCACGCGTTCGTCACCGTCGCCGAACCGGTCGGGGACCCCGCCTCCGGGGTGTAGGAGACCGCGATGCCTCCGTCGGCCGTACCGTCCACGGTGAGCAGCTGGGTGGTGACGCCGCTCGACCCGGACGTGGTCGTACTGGCGCTGCTGCTGGCGCCCTCCGAAGGGCTCGGGGAGGCCGTGGGGCCGCCGGTGCCCCCGGTGTCGGTGGAGCCGCCGGTGCCGGCGCCGCTGGTCGGGCAGGTCTCCGAGGGGACGAAACCGAACTTCTCCTCGTAGGCCGCGCCGGGCGCCAGGACCAGGCCGGTGAGTTCGGTGGCCGGGTCGGGCAGCCCGGCCGCCGCGTCGCCGGAGGTGTGCCGGACGGTGTTGAGCTTGGTGCTGTCGGCCGCGCCCTGCGCGAGGAGACCCACGCTGCCGGGGCCGCCGACGGTGCAGCTCGTCGTCGAGACGTTGACGACGCGGAAGGTGCCGTAGACGACGCCCGTCGAGTCGGGGGCGTCGACGGTGGACGTCGGGGTGCCGAGCTGCGCCGAGGTGCAGACCGGGGCGCTGCTGGCGGCGCTGGCGGTGGGCACGCCCTTGGTACCGGGGCCGGCCCCGGTGCTCCCGCCCTTGCCGCCCCCCTGGCCGCCGCCGGGGCCCCCGCCGGTGGCCTGGCCGCTGGTGCCGCCCGCCGTGCTGGCGCCGCCGTCCGGGTTCTTGCCGCCGGTGGCACCGCCCTGCGCCTGGGAGGCCTGGCCGGCCATGGAGGTGTCGGGGTTGGTGCCGCCGGAGTTGGAGACGTGCACGAGGGCGGGGATCGCGGTCCCGATGAACAGGGCCGCGGCCGCCATGCCGACGGCGGCCTGGCGCTTGCGGGCCCGGCGGGCGGGCACCGCGCGGCGCAGGTGGTCGAGGGCGCCGTCGCGCGGCGCGACGTCGTCGACCGCGGAGTGCAGCAGCCGGCGCAGGGCCAGCTCGTCCGCGTCGAGCCCGTCCACGCCGCCGCCGGTGCCTTCGGCTTCGGCACCGAAGGCGGCACCGAGGCCGGCGCCGAAGCCGCTCCGGAGCCCTTCAGGGCCCGGTCCCAGGCCCTCGGGGTCCTTTTCGTCGGGGCCGTGGTTCACAGTTCCGTTCCCAGCGTGCGATTGCGTGTGCTCTTGCTCGTGCTGCCGTGACGTCGGCTCCCCCGAACCGGACCGCATCGGCTCCCCCGGACCGGACCGCCCAGGTTCCCCCGAACCAGGCTCCGTCGGCTCCCCCGAACCGTGCCCCGGACCGGGCTCGTGACCACGCGTCGGCTCGTGCCAGGCGTAGGGCTCGTGGCGATCATGCGAGTCGCCTCCCCGAGGGCTGTCCGTCATGCCTGCGACCCCATCGCCACCCGCAGGGCCGCGATGCCGCGCGAACCATACGCCTTCACCGAGCCCAGCGAGATACCGAGGGTCTCGGCGACCTGGGCCTCGGTCATGTCGGCGAAGTAGCGCAGGACGAGGACCTCGCGCTGGCGGCGCTGGAGGCCCTTCATCGCCTTGATCAGATCGCGCCGCTCCAGCTGGTCGTAGGCGCCTTCCTCGGCGCTGGCTGCGTCCGGCATCGGCTTGGAGAGGAGCTTGAGGCCGAGGATGCGGCGGCGCAGCGCGGAACGGGAGAGGTTGACGACCGTCTGGCGCAGGTAGGCCAGGGTCTTCTCGGGGTCCCGGACGCGTTTGCGGGCGGAGTGGACGCGGATGAACGCCTCCTGGACGACGTCCTCGCAGGAGGCGGTGTCGTCGAGGAGGAGAGCCGCGAGGCCGAGGAGCGAGCGGTAGTGCGCCCGGTAGGTCTCGGTGAGGTGGTCGACGGTGGTGCCGGCCACCGCCGTCGTGGTCTCCTCGGCGCCGTCACGCTGGCTGGGTATGCGGGTGGGCCGCGCTGCGGGCATGGGCGCGATCACCGGCATGCCGCCGGGCGCGCCGGGCATGCGGGGGCGCAGCCCGGCGCGGGGCGGCCGCAGGGCCGTCGCGCCGCGGGGCGCACTGAGTTCGAGAACCTCTGCCACGCCAGTTGGACACGTCTGACCCCGCCAGGGTTGTACGTGCCGGGCATCACTTTTACGCCGGGCATGCCGGACGCGCGCACGCCGAGCCTGCCGGACGGAGCCTCAATTGCCGCCATGCGTCCCGCTCTTCCCCTATGCACCATATGAACCGGGCGTCCCCACGCCCCGATCACGGCGTCCCCACGCCAGGATCATGCGTCCCCACGCCCCGAAGGTCCGATCGCGTAAGCGCCCGGTAAGCGGGCGACCGCAAAGACGCTCCCCGCCGCCCGCGTGGTTGCGGATGACGGGGAGGAAAATCTTCGAACGCCAAGGGGTCGAGGTTCAAGAGGTTTGGACCATGCTCCCGGCCACACTTTCTTACGTTGCCCCTACCTGTGGGCCCGCTCCCATTCAGGGCGCCTTCGGGACATTTGCCGTGGTCACCGGCCGTTCACGCGGAATCCGCCGTTCCTGAACGGCCGGTCAGTTCCGCCGCCACCAGCTCGGCGATCTGCGCGGTGTTCAGCGCGGCCCCTTTGCGAAGGTTGTCCCCGCACACGAAGAGCTCCAGCGCGGTCGGGTCGTCGAGCGCCCGCCGTACCCGCCCGACCCAGGTCGGGTCGGTGCCCACCACGTCGGCGGGGGTCGGGAACTCACCGGCGGCCGGGTTGTCGAAGAGGACGACGCCCGGGGCCGTGTCCAGGATCTCCCGGGCCTTGTCGACCGTGACCTCGCCCTGGAAGCGGGCGTGCACCGTCAGGGAGTGCGTGGTGACCACCGGGACCCGCACACACGTCACCGCGACCGGCAGCTTCGGCAGCCCGAGGATCTTGCGGGACTCGTCCCGCACCTTCATCTCCTCCGACGACCAGCCGTCCTCCCGCAGCGACCCGGCCCACGGTACGACGTTGAGCGCGACCGGCTCCGGGAACGGCCCGGTGAGATCCCCGACCGCCCGCCGTACGTCACCGGGCTTGGTGCCCAGCTCCGTGCCCGCGACCAGCGACAGCTGGGCCCGCAGCGTCTCCACGCCGGCCCGCCCGGCCCCGCTCACCGCCTGGTACGACGACACCACCAGCTCGCGCAGCCCGAACTCGGCGTGCAGCGCGCCGAGGGCGACGATCATCGACAGCGTGGTGCAGTTGGGGTTGGCGATGATCCCGCGCGTCCGGTTGCGGGCGCAGTGCGGATTGACCTCGGGGACGACCAGCGGCACCTCCGGGTCCATCCGGAAGGCCCCCGAGTTGTCGACCACGACGACGCCCCTGGCGGCGGCGACCGGCGCCCAGCGCGCGGAGACCTCGTCGGGCACGTCGAACATCGCGACGTCGATCCCGTCGAAGGCCTCCTCCGACAGCGCGACGACCTCGACCTCGGCCCCGCGCACGGTCAGCTTGCGGCCGGCCGAGCGCGGGGAGGCGAGCAGGCGGATCTCGCCCCAGACGTCCGCCCGCTGGGACAGGATCTGGAGCATGACCGTGCCGACGGCCCCGGTCGCCCCCACGACCGCGAGCGCCGGCTTGCCAGTCATCGGCCGGTGCCTCCGTAGACCACGGCCTCGTCGCTGTCGGAGTCCAGCCCGAAGGCGGTGTGCACGGCGCGCACGGCCTCCGGCACGTCGTCGGCACGGGTCACGACCGAGATGCGGATCTCGGACGTCGAGATCAGCTCGATGTTGACCCCGGCGTCGCTGAGCGCCTCGAAGAACGAGGCCGTGACTCCCGGGTTGGTCTTCATCCCGGCGCCGACCAGGGAGATCTTGCCGATCTGGTCGTCGTAGCGCAGCGAGTCGAAGCCGATGCCCGACCGGTTGCGCTCCAGCGCGTCGATGGCCTTGCGGCCCTCGGTCTTCGGGAGCGTGAAGGAGATGTCCGTCAGGCCGGTGGCGGCGGCGGACACGTTCTGCACGACCATGTCGATGTTGATCTCGGCATCGGCGATGGTCCGGAAGATGGCGGCGGCCTCGCCCGGCTTGTCGGGCACACCGACGACCGTGATCTTGGCCTCGGAGGTGTCGTGCGCGACACCGGAGATGATGGCCTGCTCCACCTTCTTGTCCCCAATCGGCTTGCTGCTGACCCACGTGCCCTGCAATCCGCTGAAGCTGGACCGGACGTGGATCGGGATGTTGTAGCGGCGGGCGTACTCCACACAGCGGTGGAGCAGCACCTTGGAACCGGAGGCGGCGAGCTCCAGCATGTCCTCGAAGGCGATCCAGTCGATCTTCCGCGCCTTCTTCACCACACGCGGGTCGGCGGTGAACACACCGTCGACGTCGGTGTAGATCTCGCAGACCTCGGCGTCGAGCGCGGCGGCCAGCGCCACGGCCGTCGTGTCGGACCCGCCGCGGCCCAGCGTGGTGATGTCCTTCTTGTCCTGGCTCACGCCCTGGAACCCGGCCACGATGGCGATGTTGCCCTCGTCCAGCGCGGTCCGGATCCGGCCCGGGGTGACGTCGATGATCCGGGCTTTGTTGTGGACCGAGTCGGTGATGACGCCTGCCTGGCTGCCGGTGAACGACTGGGCCTCGTGGCCCAGGTTTTTGATCGCCATGGCCAGCAGTGCCATGGAGATACGCTCTCCGGCGGTCAGCAGCATGTCGAACTCACGCCCGGCAGGCATCGGGGATACCTGCTCGGCGAGATCGATCAGCTCGTCCGTCGTGTCGCCCATCGCGGAAACGACGACAACCACCTGGTTGCCGTTCTTCTTCGCTTCCACGATTCGCTTGGCGACGCGCTTGATGCCCTCGGCATCGGCAACGGAGGAGCCTCCGTACTTCTGCACGACAAGGCCCACGTGCGCTCCTCGCTCGGTTCGTTTGTGTCGGCTCAGTTTAACGAGCGTCCGAATTCCACCGGCCTGCTCCCGCATGGTGAGACTCGTCCGGCCGTCGCGCTCGCAGCCGGTACCTGCCCAGGGAACGCGACGCCACGCGGAAAAGTGCCCTGGCTCACAGCGGCCGCTGCGCAGCGCGCCTTCGCCCCATGGTGTAGCCAGTCACCCCATGACGACGACGCTGATACCTCTGACCGGCATCGTGCTGCTCGGCGCGAGCGTGCAGTGGCTGACGGGGATGGGCTTCGCCCTGGTCGCCGTACCGGCGCTGATCCTGCTCCTCGGCCCGGCCCAGGGGGTCGCCCTGGCGAACTGCGCGGCGGGCGCGATCAGCGTGGTGGGCCTGGCAGGCGGCTGGCGCCGGGTCCGGCCGGCGGCGATGGTCCCCCTCTGCGCGGCGGCGGCCTGCACGGTCCCGGCGGGCACCTGGCTGACCCACCGGCTCCCGCCGCCGTTGCTCCTGCTGACGATGGGCGCCCTGGTGACGGCGGCGGTGCTCCTGGTCATGCGGGGCGCCCGCCTGCCCGCCCTGCGCGGCCGGACCGGCGCGCTGACGGCGGGCGCGGTGGGCGGCTTCATGAACTCGGCGGCGGGCGTGGGCGGCCCGCCGGTCTCCCTCTACGCACTCAACGCGGGTTGGACGGTGCGGGAGTTCGTCCCGAACGCGCAGTTCTACGGCGTGCTGGTCAACGCCTTCTCGGTGACGGCGAACGGGGTGCCGGGACTGGGCGCGGCACAGTGGACGGCGGTGGGTGCGGCGATGGTGGTCGGCGGGGTGATCGGAAGAACGGTGGGCGACCGGCTGCCCGAATCCCACGCCCGGCGCCTGGTCCTCCTCCTGGCCCTGACGGGCGGGGTCACGGCGGTGACGAAGGGGGTGTGGACGCTGTGACCCGCGCCCTGGCCGGGTGCGCTGCCGCGGCACGTTCGCCGGCCGCGACGGCACGCGCGAACGTCCCGTCCGCGTCGGGGTGTCGGAACAGCGCCGGCGACCGTAGGGACCGCTTGCGACGGGGACTGTCCTACTTGGCGGAGCCCAGCCCCAGCACCCCGCCGATCTCCTCCTGCATGACCTGGCCCGCCTCGAACTCCAGCGTCTCGTCGCCCATCGTGTCCTGGTCCGTGTCCAGGCCGTCCAGCTCCTCCAGGGGCTGGTTGAGGCGGACGTGGATGAGGACGGACTGGAGGGCGCGCAGGACCGCGGAGGCGGTGGGGCCCCAGTTGGAGAAGTAGGAGAACTGCCACCACCACAGGGCCTCGGAGGTGCGGCCCGCGCGGTAGTGGGCCATGCCGTGGCGGAGGTCGGTGACGATGTCGGCGAGGTCGTCCGAGACGCGGGCCGGGACGGGGGCCTTGCGCGGCGCGTAGGGGTCGAAGACCTCGGAGTAGACGTCGATGGGTTCGAGGAGGCGCGCGAAGTTCTCGCGGAGCTGGTCGACGTCCGGCTCCGGGCCCGGGTCCGGCTCGTAGCGCTCGTCGGGGACGATGTCCTCGTGCGCGCCGAGACGGCCGCCGGCCAGCAGGAGCTGGGAGACCTCCAGGAGGAGGAAGGGAACCGCCGAGTCCGGCTCGTCGCCCTTGGACACCTCCGTCACGGCCACCAGGAAGCTCTCCACCTGGTCCGCGATCTGGACCGCGAAGTCGTCCGGGTTCTGCGAGGTCGCGTGCAGCGTGGCGTCAGACATCTAGGAGTCGTCTCCCCTCGAAGGCGCGGCCGAGGGTGACCTCGTCCGCGTATTCCAGGTCGCCGCCCACCGGGAGGCCGCTGGCCAGGCGGGTGACCTTCAGGCCCATGGGTTTGATCATGCGGGCGAGGTAGGTGGCGGTCGCCTCGCCCTCCAGGTTCGGGTCCGTGGCGAGGATCAGCTCGGTGACCGTGCCGTCAGCCAGGCGGGCGAGCAGCTCTCTTATCCGGAGGTCGTCGGGGCCGACGCCCTCGATCGGGCTGATCGCGCCGCCGAGCACGTGGTAGCGGCCGCGGAACTCGCGCGTGCGCTCGACCGCGACGACGTCCTTCGGCTCCTCCACCACGCAGATGACGGTGGGGTCGCGGCGGGTGTCACGGCAGATGTTGCACAGTTCCTCCTGTGCCACGTTGCCGCAGGTCGCGCAGAAGCGGACCTTCGCCTTCACCTCCAGGAGAGCCTGCGCGAGACGTCGTACGTCCGTCGGCTCCGCCTGCAGGATGTGGAAGGCGATCCGCTGCGCGCTCTTCGGACCGACGCCGGGCAGCCGCCCCAACTCGTCGATGAGGTCCTGGACCACGCCTTCGTACAACGGACTGCCCTTCCTGGAGTCTTTCGCTTCGTACCGTAGTTGGCCGCCGCCTGTCCTAGGAAGGCGGTAGGGGTGACGCCCGGACGACGAACATCAGAACGGCAGGCCGGGGATCCCGCTGCCGCCGCCCAGCCCCTGGGCCAGCGGGCCGAGCTTCTGCTGCTGGAGCGCCTGGGCGTTCTCGTTGGCCGCCTGGACCGCCGCGACGACCAGGTCGGCGAGGGTCTCGGTGTCCTCCGGGTCCACCGCCTTCGGGTCGATCTTCAGCGCGCGCAGCTCGCCGGAGCCGGTCACGGTGGCCTTCACCAGGCCGCCGCCCGCCTGTCCGTCGACCTCCGTGTTCGCGAGTTCCTCCTGGGCCCGTGCCAGGTCCTGCTGCATCTTCTGGGCCTGCTGGAGCAGCTGCTGCATGTTGGGCTGGCCACCACCGGGGATCACGATCAGCTCCTGGGTCGGGTCCGGACATTCTCTGTTGTGCATGAGCCTACGTGGTCGGCGCAGCCATCGCCCCGCCACTCTTTCGAGTGAGAATCCCGGCGACCCTATACCTGATCAAGCCCCCCTTCCGGGCGGAAAAGAGACGAAAGCACAGCCTTCGCCACCCATTGGGCGGTAGGAAGGGTTGCCGTCGTCAGCATCCATTGTCAGGTCCAGCGCCAGTCACGGAACGTGACCGGTCGGGATCAGTTAGGGAGTGCCGGGTGGGTCAGCCGGAGATGCAGCCCGAGGGGCCGCCTCAGGAGGGGCGGGGCGGCGAGGGTGCGGCCGGACTGCGGCCGGGTGATCTGACCGGGCGGGCGTTCCCGCTCGGGGACTGGGGTGAGCCGGCCGAACGGCTCGAGGAGCTGTACCGGTGGGTGGAGCGCGGGGCGCTGGAGACGACCGGGTGGTATCTGGCGGACCGGGTGTGGAAGCGGCGGGGGGCGCGGGCGCTGCGGTGCGGGGCGGCGGCGGGGGCGGTGCTGGGGGCGGCACTGCCGCTTGTCGACCTGACCGGAGTGGTCGGCGGGGTCGCGCCCTGGGGATATCTCGCGCTGCTGATGGCGGTGTCCTGCGTCGGCATCGACCGGTTCTTCGGAGTGACCTCCGGCTGGATAAGGGACATGGCCACCGCGCAGGCCGTGCAGCGGCGGCTGCAGGTGCTGCAGTTCGAGTGGGCGTCGGAGAGTGTGCGGGAGGTGCTGGGGCCGGCGGACGGTACGGCGAGCGAGGCGGCCGAGCGGTGCCTGGGGGTGCTGCGGCGGTTCTCGGAGGACGTGACCGAGTTGGTCCGCACGGAGACGGCCGACTGGATGGTGGAGTTCCGGACCGGGCCGCCTCCGCTGGGCATGCAGGCGACGGTGGCGGCGGTGCCCCGGGCGGACGCGGGGCAGGTGAACGGGCGGTTTCCGTTGCCACCGGGGCCCAACGGGGCCCGGCCGAACATGCCGAGGCAGCGGCCACCGGAACCCAGGTGAGGGGGCCGAAGAAAAGAAGCCGGGTGCGCGTCGTGGGTCCAGCGCGGCACGGTGGGGGTTGCTCGCGCCCACGCGGCGGAGCCGCACATCGATACAGCCCCGCGCCCCTTTGGGACGCGTCACCTGTAGCGCCCCTTCAGGGGCGCGGGGAACTGCGCGGCCAATCACGACGGCGCGGCAGCCGGTCACGGTGGTCACCCTCCGGACGGTGATCCAGCATTTGTAAGGACGGCCGTATGTCTTGACATCGACAGAAGCGCCCCCGCATCGTGAGCGGCAGCTGTTGGAACGGTCCAAGCAGTCGCGGAAGGGCAGCCCATGGTGAGTACGCTCGGCGTCGCCGTCGTCGGATTCGGCTGGATGGGGCGGGTGCACACCCAGGCCTACCAGCGGATTCCGCACCACTTCCCGCGGCTGCCCCTGCGGCCGGAGCTGGTGGCCGTCGCCGAGGAGGTGCCGGGCCGGGCCGAGGAGGCCGCCGCCCAGTTCGGGTTCGCGGCCACCACCCGCGACTGGCGCGAGGTCGCCGCCGACCCGCGGGTGCACGCGGTCAGCATCACCGCGCCGAACTTCCTGCACCGCGAGATCGGCGTCGCGATGGCCGAGGCCGGCAAGCACATCTGGATCGAGAAGCCGGTCGGGCTGACCGCCGAGGACGCCCGCGCGGTGTCCGGCGCCGTCGCCAAGGCGGGGGTGCGGGGCACCGTCGGCTTCAACTACCGCAACGCGCCCGCCGTCGCGTACGCCCGTGAGCTGATCGCCTCCGGTGAGCTGGGGACCGTGACACATGTCCGCGTCCGGCTGTTCAGCGACTACGCCGCCCATCCCGACGGCGCCCTGACCTGGCGGTACGAGCGGGCCCGGGGCGGCGGCGGAGTGCTCGGCGACCTGGCCTCGCACGGCGTCGACCTGGCCCGCTTCCTGCTCGGTGACATCGCCTCGCTGGCCGCCGACACGGCCGTGTTCATCCCGGAGCGCGCCCGTCCCGCCGGCGCCACCGCCGGCCACGCCCTCGCCACCGGCGGCGAACCCGGCCCCGTCGAGAACGAGGACTACGTCAACTGCCTGCTGCGCTTCGCCTCCGGCGCCCGGGGTGTCCTGGAGGCCTGCCGGGTCTCGGTCGGCGAGCAGAACAACTACGGTTTCGAGGTGCACGGCACCAAGGGCGCCGTCTTCTGGGACTACCGGCGGATGGGCGAGCTGGGCGTCAGCCGC
This sequence comes from Streptomyces shenzhenensis, assembly GCF_021462265.1. Taxonomy (GTDB): domain Bacteria; phylum Actinomycetota; class Actinomycetes; order Streptomycetales; family Streptomycetaceae; genus Streptomyces; species Streptomyces shenzhenensis. The sequence continues at coordinate 168,822 of NZ_JAJONF010000021.1, forward strand.
GGCACCTCCTACCAGGACCAGCCCGTCAGCACGGTGTTCGTCGGCCCCGGCCACGGCGAGTACGCCGCCTTCCAGCCCGGCGCGGCCAACGCCATGGGCTACGACGACCTCAAGGTCATCGAGGCCGCCAACTTCCTGCGGTCGGTCGCCGAGGGCACCTCCTACGGCCCGACCCTCGAAGACGCCGTGCACAGCGCCACCGCCCTCGACGCGATGAGCCGCTCCGCCGAGCAGGGCGCCTGGGTGCGCCTCGGATGACGTCCGCGGCATCGGGTTCCCCGGCCCGGGGAACGGACCTCATTCCTTGGAGTAGGTGAGACTCTCGCCGCCGCCCTGCTGGGCCCGCCTCAGCTTGCCGTCGGACAGCAGGGTCACCTCGGTGGGCTCGCCGGCGGTGCACGACGAACGGGGCTTGCCGGACGTGACCTTGGACGGGCCGATCTCGAGCGGGCCGCCGGAGCCGGGCTCGCCGGTGAGCTTCGCGGTGAACTCGCAGTGGTAGCCGGGGCCGTCCGCGACCAGCGTGAGGACCGTGTCGCCCACGGCACCCTGCCGGATGGTCAGTTCGCGGGTGTTGTGGCCGGTGTCGTTGTCGATCGACGTGGCCCAGGTGCCGAGGAAGCCGGCGGGGACGGTGCCGGTGCCCTTGGCGGCCGAGGAAGAGGGTGACGTCGAGGGCGCCGACTCGCCCGAGGTGCTGGGGGCGGTGGCCGACGGGGTGGCGGTGCTCCGGCCGGCCGCCTTGTCGTCCGTGCCGCCGCCACCGCTGTTCATGAGCGCGTACACCGAGCCGCCCGCGGCCAGCAGCACGATCAGCGCGACGGTGACGAGGAGGGCGGTGGAGCGGGGGGTACGGCGCGGCTCGTCGGCGGAAAGGGGGTCGTAGAGCGGGGGTGGGGGGACCGGGGGGTAGATCTGGGTGGGGTCGGGGGCCGGGGCGGGGGTGGTGTACGGGTTGTACGGCGACGACTGCGGGTGCGGTTGGGAGTAGCCGTAGGCCGGGTGCGCGGGGGCGTGTTCGGGAGACGGATCGTTCTGGGGCGGGTGCGGGTGAGCGGTGGCCGGCCGCGCCCCCGCGGCGGCAGCCGCGGATTCGGCACCGCCCCGCGCCCCTGGGGGCGTCGGCCCTGGCGTCCACTGACGTGCCGCCGCGGCCGCCGGTGCCCCGTTCGGCGTCCCGTGGACCGTCGGGTCCTCCACCTCCAGCAACTCCACCGCGTGACGGCCGAGTTGGGCCACCAGGGCGCCCGGGAGCCAGGGGTCCCTGGACCGGCCCTCCCAGACGGTGGCGCCCGCTCCCGTGCGCGCCAGGATGGCCTCCAGCGACGGGCGGGCCGCCGGGTCCTTGCGCAGGCAGTCGTGGACCACGTCGGCGATGTCCTCGGGGAGGCCGGAGAGGTCGGGGTCCTCCTGGGCGATGCGGAACATCAGGGCGTGTGCGCCGCTCTCCGTGGAGCCGAAGGGCAGCCGGCCGGTGGCCGCGTAGGCGAGCACCGAGCCGAGGCAGAAGATGTCGCAGGCCGGTGTGATCCGGTCGCCGCGCACCTGCTCGGGGGCCATGAACCCGGGCGAGCCGAGGAGCGAGCCGGTCTGGGTGAGCCGTTCGCCGGGCAGCGTCTCCAGGGCCCGCGCGATGCCGAAGTCGATGACCCGGGGCCCCTCTATGGTGAGCATCACGTTGGACGGCTTCAGGTCACGGTGGACGATCCCGGCCGCGTGGATGTTGCCGAGCGCGTGCGCCAGCCCGGCGGCGAGGATGCGCACCGACCGCTCGGGCAGTGGCCCGTGGTCGTGCTCGACGACCTGCTGCAGGCTCGGCCCGGCCACATACCCGGTGGCCACCCAGGGCACCGCGGCCTCGGTGTCGGCGTCGAGGACGGGCGCGGTCCAGAACCCGCCGACCCGCTGGGCGTTGCGGACCTCCTGCCGGAAGCGCGCCCGGAACTCCTCGTGCTCGGCGAGTTCCGCGCGCACCAGTTTCACGGCGACCGTACGACCGCGCTCCGACCGGGCGAGGTACACGTGCCCCATGCCGCCCGCGCCCAGCCGCGCCAGCAGCCGGTAGCTTCCGATGTGCTGCGGATCCCCCGGCCCCAGCTTCTCCATGGCAGATCCGCTCCTCGCTCACACTCGTGATCGAGCCGAGAATAATGCGGACGTTCCGGCGATCGCGCAGCGCCATGTCTACGGTTACGTAACAGGCACCAATGCCGGCCGCCCCGGCCGCGTCCCCAGGTTGTGGACAACCTGTCGCGGAATCCCCCTGACCACGGAACATGTCGCCGATATCGCTCCCCTGCCCGTTCCTCTTACGCTCCCGGCCATGACCCCTCAGCCCAATGCCCAGGCCGGGGCCGCCGTGAAGGCGGCCGATCGTGCGCATGTCTTCCACTCCTGGTCCGCGCAGGACCTCATCGACCCGCTCGCCGTGGCCGGCGCCGAAGGGTCGTACTTCTGGGACTACGACGGCCGGCGCTACCTGGACTTCACCAGCGGGCTCGTCTTCACCAACATCGGGTACCAGCACCCGAAGGTCGTCGCCGCCATCCAGGAGCAGGCCGCGAAGATGACCACCTTCGCGCCCGCCTTCGCCGTCGAGGCACGGTCGGAGGCTGCCCGGCTGATCGCCGAGCGGACGCCCGGCGACCTGGACAAGATCTTCTTCACCAACGGCGGCGCGGACGCGATCGAGCACGCGGTGCGGATGGCCCGGCTGCACACCGGGCGCCCGAAGGTGCTGTCCGCCTACCGCTCGTACCACGGCGGCACCCAGCAGGCGATCAACATCACCGGCGACCCGCGCCGCTGGCCCTCCGACGGTGCCGCCGCCGGGGTCGTGCACTTCTGGGCGCCGTTCCTCTACCGCTCCCGCTTCTACGCCGAGACGGAGGAGCAGGAGACCGCGCGGGCGCTGGAGCACCTGGAGACCACGATCGCCTTCGAGGGGCCCGGGACGGTCGCGGCCATCGTGCTGGAGACCATCCCGGGGACCGCCGGGATCATGGTTCCGCCGGCCGGGTATCTCGCGGGGGTCCGGGAGATCTGCGACAAGTACGGGATCGTCTTCGTCCTGGACGAGGTCATGGCCGGGTTCGGACGGACCGGGGAGTGGTTCGCGGCCGACCTGTTCGGGGTCGTACCCGATCTGATGACCTTCGCCAAGGGTGTGAACAGCGGGTACGTGCCGCTCGGCGGCGTGGCCATCGGCCCGAAGATCGCCGAGACCTTCGCCAAGCGGCCCTACCCGGGCGGGCTCACGTACTCGGGGCATCCGCTGGCCTGTGCCGCCGCCGTCGCGACGATCAACGTGATGGCGGAGGAAGGGGTCGTCGAGAACGCGAAGCGGCTGGGGGCCGAGGTCGTGGGGCCGACGCTCGCCGCGCTCGCCGAGCGGCACCCGAGCGTCGGCGAGGTGCGCGGGGTCGGCATGTTCTGGGCGCTCGACCTGGTGCGGAACCGGGAGACCCGGGAGCCGCTGGTGCCGTACAACGCGGCCGGGGAGGCGAACGCGCCGATGGCCGCGTTCGGGGCGGCCGCGAAGAAGCACGGCCTGTGGCCGTTCGTGAACATGAACCGGACGCATGTGGTGCCGCCGTGCAATGTGAGTGAGGCCGAGTTGAAGGAAGGGTTCGCTGCGCTGGACGCTGCGCTGAGCCTGGCCGACGAGTACACGGTGGGCTGAGGCCGCGTTCCGGCTGCGGGTGCGTGGGGGGCTG
>NZ_JAJONF010000210.1 GCF_021462265.1 Streptomyces shenzhenensis
TTCCGTGAGTGGGCTGTGCTGACGCCTGGGGCGGTGGCGTTGCGTTCGGGTGAGCGTTCGTTGACCTATGCGGAGGTGGATGCGTGTTCGGATGCGTGGGCGCGTGGGCTGGTGGCGCGTGGGGTGGGTCGGGAGTCGCGGGTGGGTCTGTGTCTGCCGCGTGGGACCGACATGGTGGTGGCGATCCTGGCGGTGTGGAAGGCCGGTGGGGCGTACGTCCCGCTGGATCCGGAGTACCCCTCTGACCGGCTGGCGTACATGGTCCACGACAGCACGGCGGAGTTCGTGCTGGTCTCGGACGAGACGGCCGGCCGGCTGCCGGAGGACATCGCCGTCGTCCGTCTCGCTGAACTGGACCGCGTATCCGGCGAGTTGCCGGAGATCGCGGCCGGTCAGCTGGCTTAC
>NZ_JAJONF010000211.1 GCF_021462265.1 Streptomyces shenzhenensis
AAGCTGGTCTGGAGCGAGGAGTCCTCGACACCGCTGAACTTCAGGGTGACGGTCGAGCCCGCGAAGGACCCGAGGCTGAAGGACTTCTGCACGTACCCGGAGGCCGCGTTGAGGTTCGAGTACGTGGCCAGGGTGGTCGAACCGGCGGTGACCGTCAGCTTGTCGTACTGGCTGCTGGTGGTGGTCTCGGCCGTGTCGACGTGCAGGTAGAAGGTGAAGGTGGTGTTGGTGCAGGCGGCCGGGATCGTCACCGACTGGGACAGCGTGTCGGTGTGCGAGGAGCCGTAGCCGTCGAGCCAGGCGTAGTAGGAGCCGGCGTGCGCCGCCTCGCTGCTGGAGTTGGTGATGACACCGCTGGAGGCGGTCCAGGTGGTGTTGCCCGACTCGAAGCCGG
>NZ_JAJONF010000212.1 GCF_021462265.1 Streptomyces shenzhenensis
AGCTTGTCTTTTAACCTCTGAGGCTGTCGCGCTCGATGATGCTCTCGGGGCGCCTGGTCGTTTTCCCGACGTCGTAGCGGGTCGTGGGACGTCGGTTCTTCGAACCAAGTGGCCTTCCTGGTCCGGGTGTTGAGGGTTTCGGCGCACGGGCCGGACAGTGCAGGTGCGGGCGGAGGTTCCGAAACCCCCGGCGGACTCGGGCCGGGGTGAGCCGTGCGGGCTCGGCCGGCTTCTCCCAGGGGCGGCGGAGGTCCGCCGCGGCTTCGCGGGTGAGCCGGAGCTGGGTGTGGGCGGCGATGATCAGCCACGTCCAGCGGTCTCCGGCCTCGGGGGTGCGGAGTTTCGGGCGGGTCCAGCCGAGGGTCTGCTTCATCAGCCGGAAGGTGT
>NZ_JAJONF010000213.1 GCF_021462265.1 Streptomyces shenzhenensis
GACACCGACCGAACCCGCCTCCAGCCCCAGCAACTCGGCGAACAAGCCGCACAGGATCTCCTCCGTCGGCGTCGCCGGCCCCCGCGAACCACCCAGACCCAGATCAGGCACAGGCAGGGCAGCATGATCGACCTTGCCGTTGGCCGTGAGCGGCAACGCGTCAAGGACCACGACTACGGACGGCACCATGTAGTCCGGCAGACGCCTGGCAGCGAACGCCCGCAGCTCGTCTCCGTCCACCTCGCCGACGGCATAACCCACCAGACGGCCCTCTCGCACCACCGCAACCGCCTGCTCGACCTCGGGGTGCGCGGCGAGAACGGCCTCGACCTCACCGAGCTCAACCCGGAACCCGCGGATCTTCACCTGCTCATCCACACGT
>NZ_JAJONF010000214.1 GCF_021462265.1 Streptomyces shenzhenensis
AGCCGCAGGGCTGGACCCGTCAGCCGCCGGGCTCGACTCACCTGCCGCAGGGCTGCTCGCCGATGCGGCCGGAGTCGCCGCGTCGTCAGCGAAGGCTGCCGGAGCCGAGAGGAGGGCGAGCGGGGCTATGACTGTCGTTGCGGCCGCGGTGACCACGGCACGGCGAAGCTTCATTTGTGAGGACCTCGACAGGGCAGGCGTGCTGCGGTGCCGCAGCACACATCGGAAGGCTCTCGCGTGTGGGGTGCCGGCGCTGTGGGTTACGTGTGGGAGACCTGTGACCGGCGAGAAGAGTTGCCCACGCCTCAGGGAATTTCCCGAATGAAATGCGTCATAGCAGGGAACGCATCGAGCGCGTTGACCGTCGGGGGGTTCAGGC
>NZ_JAJONF010000215.1 GCF_021462265.1 Streptomyces shenzhenensis
GCTGTTCGCCGAGGTCCTGGACGTGGAAGCCGACCACGTCGGCGTGGAGCGGAGCTTCTTCGAACTGGGCGGCGACTCGCTGAAGGTGATGCGGCTGATCGCGCGGATCCGGTCGGTTCTGGAGGTCACCGTCGGCGTCCGTGACGTGTTCGCGGAGCCGACGGTGGCCGGAGTGGCGCGGCTGGTGGAGACGGCCGGGGTGTCGGGGGGCGTGGTGCTGGCCCGTCGGGAGCGTCCGGAGCGGGTGCCCCTGTCGTACGCCCAGCAGCGCATGTGGTTCCTCAACCGGTTCGAGGAGAGCGAGCCCGACGGCGCGGGCGCCGCGGCCTACAACCTTCCCTTTGCCCTGCGTCTGTCCGGCAGCGTCGAT
>NZ_JAJONF010000216.1 GCF_021462265.1 Streptomyces shenzhenensis
GTGGTGACCGGGAGGTTGAGCGTGTAGTCGCGGATCCACTGGCCGTTGGGCGCCTGGATACGACGGATGTGGGTGCGCACGAGCGTCGTCGCACCGCTGAGCGTCCCCGGGCGCGGCGGGCTGGACTGATCCGCGTGCGGATCGAAACGCTCCGTGGCGTGAACCGCCGGACGGGCATGGGGACGCAGCCCGTACCAGGAGTCCTTCGGCGCGGGATCGGCCACCCGCGACGCGGGACGGTCATCAACGCTGCCACGGATCGGCGCGGGACGGTGACGACCGGACGGCAGAAGGCTGTTGGCGTCCCCCGGACCCCGGGGCGCCGACGACGGCGTGATCGCCGCCGGGGCGGTCAGGGGGCCCGCGTCG
>NZ_JAJONF010000217.1 GCF_021462265.1 Streptomyces shenzhenensis
GACCAGGACGACGGCGACGCCCTCGGACCAGCCCGTGCCGTCCGCCGCCGCCGCGAAGGCCTTGTTACGGCCGTCCGCCGCGAGCCCGCGCTGCCGGGAGAACTCCACGAACGTCGACGGGCGGGCCATCACGGCCACCCCGCCGACGACGGCCAGGTCGGACTCGCCCGAGCGCAGGGACTGGACGGCCAGGTGCAGGGCCACCAGGGAGGAGGAGCAGGCCGTGTCCACGGTGACCGCGGGGCCCTCGAAGCCGTAGGTGAAGGCCACACGGCCGGAGAGGACGCTCGGCAGGTTGTTGTGGGAGGTGTAGCCGTCGACACCCTCGCCGATCAGGTCGGCGCCGATGGTGTATCCGGTGTGGAAGC
>NZ_JAJONF010000218.1 GCF_021462265.1 Streptomyces shenzhenensis
TGATGAACCAGGACTACAACGTCGGTCTCGCCCGGGCGGCGGAGGACACCGAGGGCTACCGCAGCACCGGCACGGCGGCGAGCGTCGTCTCCGGCCGGGTCGCCTACACCTTCGGCTTCGAGGGCCCGGCCGTCACCATCGACACGGCCTGCTCCTCCTCCCTGGTCGCCCTGCACCTGGCCGCCCAGTCCCTGCGCTCGGGCGAGTCCGACCTCGCGGTGGCCGGCGGTGTCGCGGTCATGGCCCAGCCGTCCTCGTTCGTGGAGTTCTCCCGGCAGCGCGGACTGGCCCCGGACGGACGCCCCAAGCCGTTCGCGGCGGCGGCCGACGGCACGGGCTGGTCCGAGGGCGTCGCCGTGGTGCTCGTG
>NZ_JAJONF010000219.1 GCF_021462265.1 Streptomyces shenzhenensis
TCTCAGGTGTAGATGATCTGGCCGCCGGCCGCGTGCTGGTAGAACTCGCCGACGGTGATGACGTCCTGGACCTGGTCGACGAGGTCGTCCTTGCCGAGTTCGAAGAGGTCGACCGACGCCTTGCAGGCGTAGATGCCGGCGCCGGTGTCGGCGATCATCTCGATGAACTCGGGGATCGGCGGGATGTCGAGCTTGTCCATCTTGCGTTCCATGTACCGGGTGACCAGGTCCGGGACGCCGGGCAGGCCGCCGAGCAGCGTCGGCAGGTGCAGTCCGGGGTTGCCCACGGTGGCCAGCCTGATGTGCTCCCAGTGCTTCTTCGTGATGGCGTCCAGGCCGAAGAAGGTGAAGAACAGGTCGGCCTCGA
>NZ_JAJONF010000022.1 GCF_021462265.1 Streptomyces shenzhenensis
GTCCTCTTCCTCGCCTCCCCCCTCGCCGCCAACATCACCGGAGCCGAGATCGTCATCGACGGCGGGCAGATCAAGACGATCTGATGCCCGCACACGACGCGGAACGGACGGCGGCACCGCTCATGCCGGGCCACCAGCGGACTTGTGCACGAAAGGGCAACCCAGCCGGTCAGCGGGCTTTCCCCGCCCCCTGATCGGTCTCGCGTCACACCGCGTCACGGTTCCGCGCCCGGTCGTCGGCCAAAACATGTTTAGCATTCAACTTCCAACACTCGACTGGAGACACACATGTCGGTCAACGACCCGATCACCCCTGAGCCGCTTCTTCAGCTCGGCCTCGGCTTCATGGCTTCCAAGACGCTGCTGAGCGCGGTGGAGTTGGGAGTCTTCACCGTGCTGGCCGACGGCGGCCGCGACCGTGAGTCCCTCGCCTCCGAGGTGGGGCTGCACCCGAGATCCTCCGCGGACTTCCTCGACGCCCTGGTGTCACTCGGCGTTCTGAGCCGCGACGAGAACGGCGTCTACGGCAACACCCCCGCCGCGGACCTGTTCCTGGACCGGGCCAAGCCGTCGTACGTGGGCGGCATCCTGGAAATGGCCAACACCCGTCTCTTCGGCTTCTGGAACAACCTCACCGACGCCCTGAAGACCGGCGCTCTGCAGAACGAGGTCGCGCACAGCGGCGCCCCGTTCTTCGTCGCCCTCAGCCAGGACCCGGCCGCATGGCGCAACTTCCTCAACGGCATGAACGGCGTCAGCACCCCGCTGGCCGGCGCCCTCGCCGCCGACTTCGACTGGACCGGCCGCCGCCACGTCATCGACCTCGGCGGAGCCCTCGGCGCCGTCCCGGCCGCGGTACTGCACGCCAACCCGGACATCACCGGCGCCGTCTTCGAACTGCCCCCCGTGCAGCCGGTGTTCGACGAGTTCGCCGCCGCCCACGGCCTGACCGACCGCCTCACCTTCCACGGCGGGGACTTCTTCGCCGACCCGCTGCCCGCGGCCGACGTCTACGTCATGGGGCAGATCCTCCACGACTGGAACCTGGAACAGCGCCAGTTCCTGCTCAAGAAGGCCTACGACGCGCTGCCCGAGGGCGGCACCCTCATCGTCTACGACGCCATGATCGACGACGAGCGCCGCCACAACACCTACGGTCTGTTGCTGTCGCTCAACATGCTCATCGACACCGAGGGCGGATCCGAGTACACGGTCGCGGACGCCACCGGGTGGCTCCAGGCCGCCGGTTTCGCCAAGGTGGAGGCCCGTCATCTCGTCGGCGGCTACACCGCCGTCTACGCCACCAAGTGAGCGTGTGGTCCACCGTCCCCGCGCCGGGCAGCGCGCTGCCGAGGACCACAATGGCCGCCAGGCCCCGGCCGCGGCAGCGCACACGGGACACATGCGCCGCCCCCTCCATGACCCACCCGTGAGGGGGCGCGTCCCACGCGCGTGCCACCAGCGCATCCGGCTCCGGCAGGCCGCCGCTGCGGGAGCCGGAAGGCCGTTGCAAGGTTTCGGCAAGGTCCTGGCAGGCCTTCCGTCCACCGGCAGGGGCAGAGGCCCGGCAGACGAGGGCTGAACCGGCCCGCAGGACAACGGGGGACATCATGTCGGCGTTGCGGAAGAGTACGGACACGTCGGTCGAGGAACGGGAATGGCTGACGCTCGTGGAACGCAAGACGGTGCTGGTCGTCGTGCACACCCTCACCTACGGAAAGCGGCTGGTGGACGTCCTGGCGCTGCTGGAGGCCGACTTCAGGGTGCAGGTGGTGTTCACGGCACCGCCGCACGTCTTCGGCGACGAGGTTCCGCGCTTCCTCCAGGGACTGGGCGGCGCGGTGCTGCCCTGGGACGAGGCGGTGCACATGACGTTCGACCTGGCCCTCACGGCCGGGCCACGAGGCGTGGAGAGGATCTCCGCTCCACTGATCACGCTGCCCCACGGGGCCGGTTACCTCAAGCGTCTGGTCTCGGGACCGCATCCGGGTGTGGCCGGACTGCGCAGGCAGGACCTCGTACCCGGCGGCCGCCTGCCCGCCGCCGTCGCGGTGCCCCACCGGGCCGAACTGGCCGACCTGGAGCGGCACTGCCCGGAGGTGCTCCCGCTCACCCACGTGGTCGGCGATCCCGCGTACGACCGGATGGCGGCCAGCCTGCCGCTGCGCGCCGGGTACCGCCGGGCCCTGGGCCTCGCGGACGGCGAACAGCTGGTGGTCGTCGTCTCGACCTGGGGTGCGCGCTCGTCCTTCGGCCGGCTCGAGGCGCTGCTGCCCCGGCTCGTCACCGAGCTGCCCGCCGGGCGGTTCCGGTCCGTTCTCCTCGTCCACCCCAACGTGTGGTCGGGGCACGGTTCCTGGCAGATCCGGGCCTGGCTGGCGCGCTGTGCCGCGCTGGGCATCGCGCTCGTACCGCCGGAGGCGGACTGGCGTGCCGTCCTGATCGCCGCGGACTGGATCATCGGCGACCACGGTTCCGTGACGCTGTACGGCACGCTCACCGACGCGCCGATCCTGCTGGCCAGTTCACCGGAGCGGGAGATCAACCCCGCCTCGCCCGCCGCCGCCCTCGCCGTGACCGCGCCCGCGCTCTCGCCGACCCACCCGCTCGTCGCCCAGCTCCAGTACACCGCCGCCGAGTACAACCGGGAGGAGTACGCGGCGATCGCCGCGCGCATCACCTCGGAACCGGGCCGCTTCAACCGCAACATGCGGCGGCTCATGTACCGCCTGCTGGGCCTGGGCCAGCCCGCCCATGAACCCGAGACGGTCCCCCTGCCGGAGCCACCGCCGCTGCACACGTGGACGCGGGGGCGCAGCGGGGTTCCGGCATGATGCGCTTCGTCTCCGTCCGGCTGGGGACGGCGCTGCCGTGTCCGCGGACTGCGCAACGGGACGTCGGACCGGCCCTGCTGCTCCGGATACGGGCAGCCGGGAGGGACTACCGCGTGCTGGCCCGGGCCGGCCTCACCGGGCCCGGCGACCCCTTGGGCGCCGACGGAACGGCGGTCGCCGCCGACGAGCACTTCGCCGCGGACGCCGGCCCGTGCCTCCAGGACCGGTGGCGGGCCTGTGCCGACGTACTGCACGACCGGCACCCGCGCCCGTTCGCCGACACGGTGCGCCGGCTGAACGACATCACGGCCGCCCATCCGGGATGCCGCCTGGCTGCGGCTCCCCTGGCCGAGGGCGGCTGGGCGGTCGCCGACGGGACGAGCCGTACCGTCGTGCCGCTGGCCCACCGGGTCCCTGCGGGCGAACCACTGCTGGCGTCCTGTCTGCACGCCTGGCTGGTCGCGGGACACGCGCTCCGGGACATCGAGGACATCCGCCTGTTGCACGGCACGTGAGCACGGCTGCGGCTAGGTTCGCCGGAGCCGGCGGGCGTCCGCCGGACTGGTGGTCTCGTACAGGGCGAGGGCCCGGGCGTGGAGTTCCTCGGCAAAGGCGTCCTCGCCCCGTTCACGCGCGGTGTCGCCGAGCATCTCCAGGGTGCGGGCCTGCCAGTGGACCGCGCCGGAGGCGGTGAACACCGCGAGCGCCTCCTCCATCTGCGCGGCGCCCGTGGCCTGGTCGCCGGTCCGGGCCCGGGCCCGGCCGAGGAAGGCGAGGGCCCGGGCCGCGTCGTGCGGGTCGGCCACCGCGAGGAGCCCTTCCCTGGCCCGGGCGAAGCAGCTGACGGCCCGCTCGGGGTCGTGCTCGGCGAGTGCGACCTCGCCCAGCACGATCCGGGCGAGGGCCACCCCTCGCGGGTAGCCGCACCCCTCCCAGGTCGTCACCGCGCGATTCAGGTGCGCCACGGCCTCGGCGAGACGCCCCGCCTCGTAGTGGCAGCCGCCGAGGCCGAGCAGCGCCTGCCCCTCGTCGCGCGCGTCCCCGGCCTCGCGTGCCGCGGACAGGGATGCCGAGTACCACTCGGCGGCTTCGCCGGTCCGGCCGGCGGCGCTCAGCCCGATGGCCCCGGAGTTGAGCATCTGCCGTTCGGCCTCGCGGTGCCCGTGCGCGCGGGCGGCTTCCAGGCCGATGCGGTGCGCCTCGATCCACAGGTCGTAGTGGCGCAGCCGGAGGAACAACGGCCACATGGCGTCGACGAGTTGCCAGGCCGTGGCGTGCCAGCCGCGGTCGACGGACAGGCGCACGACCGCCATGAGGTGCGTGCGCCGGTCGTGCAGCCAGCCGAGGGCGCTCCGGTCGTCCGTGAAGGGGGCGGGCAACGAGGAGGGCTCCGCGTAGGTCCGGGGCAGGGTGAGCTGAAGGGGCGTGATGCGGCTCTGGGCCGCGGTCGCGACCTGCAGGTACCAGTCGGCGACCCGTCGCAGAGTGCGGGCGCGGTCCGCTTCGCTGTCCGTCGCGGTCGCGCGGTCCCGGGCGTGGATCCGGACGAGATCGTGGAAACGGAACGCGTCCGGGCCGATGTCCTCCAGCACATTGGCCTCGACGAGTTCGTCCAGTCGCCGCTCCGCCCACTCGAGGGACGTCGCACAGGCCGCGGCGGCCGTCCGGGAGTCGAAGTCGGGCAGTGGCAGCAGGCCGAGGGCCCGGTACGTCCGGGCGGCCTCCGGGTCCAGTACCGCGTACGACGCGTCCAGGGCCTTGCGCACGGTCGCCTCCCCTTCGACTTCCAGTACGGCCAGCCGGCCGGCGTCCGGTGCGAGTGCGTCCGCCAGTGCGGCGACGGGCTGTCTCGGCCGGGCGGCGAACCGGGCGGAGGCGAGGCACACCGCGAGGGGCAGGCCCGCGCAGAGGTTCACGACCTGGCGGACCGCGGCCAGGTCGTCCGAGACCCGGTCCTCACCGGCACCCCGGATGAACAGCTCCACCCCGGCGGCGGGACCGAGCGCCTGCACCTGGTGGAACTCCGCTCCGTCCAGGCGCAGTCCCGTCAGCCGGCGTCGGCTGGTCACGACGACGAGGCTGCGGGGCCCGCCCGGTAACAACGGCCGGATCTGTGCCGCGGTGAAGGCGTTGTCCAGCATGACCGCGATGCTCAGGTCCGCGGTGACCGACCGCCACAGGGACGCCTGCTCCGCCAGGTCGACGGGCACCGCCCATGAGCCGAGCGCCCGCAGGAACCGGCCGAGGATCTCACCCGGACCGGCCGGTCCGTCCGCCGCGTGTCCGCGCAGGTCGGCGTACAACTGCCCGCCCGGGAAAGCGGATTCGTGTCCGTGCAGCCATCGGGAGACCAGGGTGGTCTTGCCGATCCCGGCCGGGCCGTTCACCACGATCAGCGGCTGCCGGGTCCCGGCGCCCGGGTGTCGTGCGAGCAGCCCGTCCAGGGCGGCCAGTTCGGCATGCCGGTCGGTGAAGTGCGCTGGTACCGGCAGAAGTTGACGGGGTGTCGGCGGTCGCGGCGGGGCGGTCCGGACGTGGATACCTCCGTGGACGTCGCGGGCCTGGACCGTGGGTCCGTAGAACTGCGCCGAGCCGCCGATGGCATTGCTGCTCTGACTCCCGCGGCCGTCGCTGCGCGCCGCACTCATACCGCCCGTCCCCCTTCGACCGGTTGCCCGCCACATCGATCGAGGCCGTCCTACCCACGCCGCGCCGCGCTCGATGCGGATCACGAACGTTCGGCTACGCCACGGAGGGGCGATTCAGCCAGTCCACCGGCGTCCCGGTCCCGTTCCGCACGGAACCGCACCTGGAAACACTCTCCGCTCCCTGTCATGCTCGTCGGTCCATGGCATGTCCATTCCCCACTGCCATGTTCGTCGAACGGCCGGACCAGCGGGAGGCGCTGGTGGAGTTCCAGGTACTGGGCCCGGTGGGTCTCCGGGTGGACGGTCGGCGGGTGGAGCTCGGCTCCGACAAGGAGCGGGCCCTCATGGCCGCGCTCGCGTTGGACGCGGGCCGGCCGGTCGCGCTGGACGTGCTCATGGACCGGCTCTGGGACGGCGAGCCGCCGCCGCGCGCCCGCGAGAACACGCACAGCTATGTCTCGCGGCTCCGCCGGCGATTACGGCTGGCCGGCCCGGCGTCCCCGAGCGCACCCCGCATCATCAGCCGAGCGCACACGTACACCTTGGAGGCCGCCCGCGAATCCGTCGACTGGCGCCGCTTCCAGGATCTCGTGGCACAGGCCGGTGCCGCCGCGGCGGGCGGTGACGACGAGCGGGCGGCCGCCCTCCTCGACCGCGCCGAACGCCTGTGGCGGGGCGAGGCGCTGGCAGGGCTGCCCGGCCTGTGGGCCGAAACCGTGCGCCGGACCCTGGCGGAACGGCGGCTCAGCGCCACCGTCTCCAGGGTCGGCGCCTGTCTTCGGCTGGGCCGGTTCACGGAAGTGAGCGCCGAACTGTCCGCCCTCGTCGACCGGCACCCGGGCGACGAGACGCTGGCGGGTCAGCTGATACTGGCGTACTACGGCAGCGACCGGTACACCGAGGCGTTACGAGTGCACCAGGAGACCCGTCAGCTGCTGATGACGCAGTACGGCTCCCGCCCCGGCGCCGAGCTGAACCGCCTGCATCGCGGGATCCTCGATCGCGTACCGGCCGCCGATCTGGTCCGGGGCCGGCCGGACGCGTCCCGCCCGGCCGCGGCCCCGCCGCCTCCGCGTCCGCACCGGCCGAGGAACCTGCCGCATCAGCCGCCCCTGGTCGGGCGTCGCGCGGAACTGCAGGCGCTGAGCACAGCGGTCGACGCCGCGGCCGAGGACGGCACGGTGATCAGCCTGGAGTGCGTCAGCACGGTCAGCGGGATGGCCGGAATCGGCAAGACCGCCGTGGCCGTGCACGGCGCGCGCCGGCTCGCCGAGCGGTACCCCGCCGCCCAGCTGTACGTGGACCTTCGCGGCCACTCCCCCGCCGGCGAACCGCTCGGTGCCGGGGCGGCCCTGGCCACGCTGCTGCGGCTGCTCGGCACGCCCGCGGAGACCATTCCCGTGGAGCTGGAGGCCCGCGCCGCGCTGTGGCAGACCATGCTGGCCGAGCGCCGGGCCGTGATCGTCCTCGACGACGCGGTGAGCGCCGACCAGATCCGCCCGCTGCTGCCGAGCGGTTCGCCCTCACTGACGATCATCACGAGCCGACGCCACCTGACCGGCCTGCCGCACGCCCGGCACATCCCGCTCGACGTACTGCCGACCGACGACGCCATCGCCCTGTTCCGCGCGTTCGCCGGCGGGGAACGCACCCTGGACATCCAGGAGATGACCCGAATCGTCCGGACATGCGGTCACCTTCCGCTGGCGATCGAGCTGGTGGCGAGCCGCTTCCGCGCGCATCCCGCTTGGACCCTCACCACACTCGCCGACCGCCTGATGCGCAGCGAGGGCCGGCTGGACGAGCTCAGGGACGCCGAGCGGGAGATGGTCCGCGCCTTCGACCTCACGTACCAGACCCTCACGGAAGAACAGCGCACGGCGTTCCGCCGGCTCAGCATGATTCCCGGCCCGGACGTCACGGCGGACTCCGCCGCCGCCTCGCTCGGCCTTCCCCCCGCCGCCGCGGAACGCGTGCTGGAGTCGCTGCTGGCCTGCCACCTGCTCCGCGAGCCGACCCCGGACAGGTACCAGTTCCACGACCTCCTGCGCGAGTACGGCCACCAGAGGTCCCTCACCGACGACACCGAGCCGGACCGCGCCGCCGTCCTCCGCCGCCTCGTGGACTTCCGCGTCGCCGCCGCCGAGCACGCCGACCGTCTCGCGTACCCTCGCCGCACCAGGCCCGCTCCGCCGCCGGACCACGGCCGCACCCGCCTCCCCCACTGGCCGGACGCCCCGGCCGCTCGGTCCTGGCTTGCCACCGAGCGCGCGAACCTGCTGGCCACGGAGGTCCAGGCCCGCAGCCGGGGACACCACGGCGCCGCCGCCCGGCTCGCCTACGCCATGGCCGGTTTCCTCGACGAGGAGTGCCACTGGCACGACGCCAGGACCGTGCTCCAGCACGCCGCCGACCACTGGACCCGGACCGGCGAACAGGCCGCGCTGTGCCGCACTCTGCTCCACCTCAGCGCCGTCCATGCCCACACCGCCCGCTACCGGGAAGCGGCCGAGACCGGCGACCGGGCCCTGCGGATCGCCCGTGCGACCGGAGACACGGAGGCGGAGGCCGAGGTACTGCGCACGCTCGGCACCCTGAACTGGCACCTGGGCGACCACCGGGCCGCGCTCGTCCTCTTCCAGAAGTCGTTCGCCATCACCACGCGGTCCGGAGATTCCCTGGACCGTGCGCGCCTGCACAACAACATGGCGGTCACCCTGCTGTTTCTCGGTGAACACGACCGCGCGCTCGAACACTTCGAGAAATCACTCAGCGGGTTCACGGAGGCCGGTGACCACGCGGCAGTCGGAAAGACACTCAACAACATCGGTGACTTATACATGCGTCGCGGAGATCTGGATTCCGCCCGTCGCGCGTTCGAGGAATCGCTGGCTTTTCTGGAGCGCTCCGGCAACCGCTACGACCGTGCCACCGTGCGCGGCAGCCTGGCCGACGCCCTCACGGAATCGGGCGACATCACCGCGGCTCTCCCCCTTTACCAGGAAACCCTGACGGAGTTCCGCGAACTCGGTGACCGAAAGAGCCAAGCCGACACATTGATCGGTCTGGGAGAGGCACACCGGAAAGCAGGTGCCACCGAGAAGGCCGTACGGCAGCTTCTGGACGCCCTTGACATCGCCCGCATGATCGGCGCGGCCCACCAGGAGATACAGGCACTGCACCGCATCGGGCAGACCTATTTCGACGCCGGCCGGTTCGACACGGCGAGGGAACACCTGGAGGCCGCGGTTTCGCTGGCCGAGCACACCCATGACGCCGACGAGAAAACGAAGGCGGAAAGCGTCTTGACGGAGGTGCGGCTGGCGTCGGGGACGGCCGCCGAGCCCCGGACGCCAATGCAACGAACGTTCGATCTACCTGGCAGTAATTAAATCCGCAACCATTACACTCGTTCAATTAGCCATATAAGCTGAAGATCACTACGCTCCCCTCCGTACTGCCGATCACTCAAGGAGGGGCACGTCCAGGTGAGCAAGATCCGCCGGCTGGCCATCGCCGGAGCCAGTCTCGTCACCCTCGGCATAGTTGGCGTGAACACACCAGTCGCTTCGGCGACCGAGCTCGCTTCGACCTCAACGGTCACCGCGAACCGCTGCATCATGATGGAGACCCCCTGAGGGTCAGTCGGCGCACCCGGGTGGCGGCACAAGCCGCCACCCACCCCTCGGATCCAGAACGGTTCTGCTCGCGTGCCGGACGGCTGCGCCTGGTCCGCCGCGTCGTCGAGGACGACCGGCCCCTGCGCCGGGCCGACCGCTCAGCCGGACGGGGAAGGCCTGCGGGGCCATGAAGCCGCACAACGGACAAGCAGTGCGGCGGGGCGGGCCGACGGGGTCCTGGAGCGCGGAAGGCTGTGTGCCGGGCAGCCCGCCGCACGTCAGGGCCAACTGCCGTGCGTGACGGGTCACTTGCGATCGGCAGACCCGGCCCCCGGGAATTCGCCGGCGGCCCCGTCAGGACGGAGCCCTGCGCACCATGGGCCATGTTTCCCTCCCTGCCCGGCCGGCCCTGCCCCGTTCTGTGCCTGTGCCGCTGTGCCGCCGCCCTCTGCGGTCAGTGGATGTGGGACCCGCCGTTGACGTCGTAGGTGGCGCCGGTGATGTACCCGGAGCCCGGGCGTGCCAGGAACGCGATGACGTCCGCGACGTCGGAGACGTCGCCGATGCGGCGCATGGGGATGTCCGCTGTCATGGCGTCCTTGCGGTCCTGGTCGAGCTTGCCCTGGGTGATGTCGGTGTCGATGAGCCCGGGCGCCACGCAGTTCGCCGTCACCCCGGACGGACCGAGCTCGCGGGCCAGTGCGCGGGCGAAGCCGAGGAGCGCGGCCTTTGCCGCCGAGTACGCCACCCCGCCGAAGACCCCTCCCCCGCGCTCCGCGGAGACGGAGGAGAGGAAGACGATGCGGCCGAATCCGCGCTCGGCCATACCGGTGGCGACGCGGTGCCTCACAAGGAAGCTGCCGCGGACATTGACGTCGAAGATCCTGTCCCAGTCACCCGGCGTGACATCGAGGAACGGGACGGGCGAGGTGATACCCGCGTTGTTGACGAGGGCGCCGATCGGCGGCAGGACGGCTTCGGCCTGTGCGATCGCCGCGTCCACGGCGGCGGCGTCGGTGACGTCCGCCGCGAGGGCCAGCGTCTCGACCCCGTGACTCGCCGCGACGTGGCGAGCGGTGTCTTCGGCGGCCTCCATGTCCAGGTCGACGACGGCGATGTGGTACCCGTCGGCGGCGAGCGCGTGTGCGGTGGCACGGCCGATGCCACGAGGGGAACCGGCTCCGGTGATGACGGCGGTTCGGGGAGTGTGCGGGGTGGTCATGCGGGCTCCTCGCTGAGGTGGGGCGGGTTCACGGCCGTCGGCGTCACAGTTCTCGCCGCACGCGGTTCTTGATCGCCGCGACGGAGAGGCCGTACCGGTCATGCAGCGTGGGCAGCGCGCCCGCGGCGAGGAACTCGTCCGGCAGAGCGATGGGAACGATCCGTGCCGTGGTCCGGGCGAAGGCCAGGCAGGCGGCGACCGACTCCGCCAGACCGCCGACGACGCTGTGGTTCTCGAGGGTCACGACGAGTCGGCCCTTGGCCGCCTCCCGGACGACGGTCTCGTGGTCGAAGGGCTTGATGGTCGGCACATGGAGGACCGCGACGTCCACACGGTCACGCTCCAGTTCCCGGGCCGCCGTCAGGACGCGGACCGTCATCAGACCGGTGGAGACGAACAACACGTCGCGGCCGCCGCGCAGTTCGGCGGCGCGTCCCAGCTGGAAGGTGTAGTCGTACTCGTCCAGCACCGTGGGGACCGCCCCGCGCAGCAGCCGCATGTAGGTGGGGCCGGGGTGTGACGCCAGTGCGGGGACGGCCTGCTCGATGTCGACGGAGTCCGCCGGGTCCACGATCGTCAGTCCGGGCATGGCGCGCAGGATGGCCACGTCCTCCGTGGCCTGGTGGCTGGGCCCGTAGCCGGTCGTGAGGCCGGGGAGGGCGCCGACGACGTTGACGTTGAGTCCCGGTTCGGCGATGTCGAGGCACAGGAAGTCGTAGGCACGGCGGGTGGCGAAGACGGAGTAGGTGGAGGCGAACGGGGTCAGACCGGACTCGGCGAGCCCCGCGGCCGCGCCGAGCATCGTCTGCTCCGCCATCCCCATCTGGAAGAAGCGGCCGGGATGCGCCTCGCGGAAGACGTGCATGTCCGTGTACTTGGCGAGGTCGGCGGAGAGGCCGACGATGTCGGGGCGTCCCTCGGCGAGCCGGGCGAGTGCGTGTCCGAAGGGTGCTTTCGTGGTGCGCTGCCCCTCCTCCACGATGGAGGCGATCATGGCGGAGGTGGTGAGCCTGCGCGTGGCCGGCGCGGTGGCGGCTGCGGAGTTCATGCGGTGTGCTCCTTGCTAGTGCTCTGACCGGGAAGGTTCGCCGGGTCGGCGGTTCCAGCGGTTGGATGTCCGGAGACGTCCGACCCAACCGTTGGGGGTGTGGTGGCTGAGCCTGTCCGTGTGCGCAGATTGACCGACCAGGAGGGGCAGAAGCTGCAGCAGATCGTGCGCCGGGGCAGCACCAGCTCGGTGCGGTACCGGCGCGCGATGATGCTGTTGGCCTCGGCCGGCGGAAACCGGGTCCCGGTGATCGCGAAGCTGGTTCAGGCTGACGAGGACACCGTCCGCGACGTGATCCACCGGTTCAACGAGATCGGCCTGGCCTGCCTGGACCCTCGCTGGGCGGGAGGCCGTCCCCGCCTGCTCAGTCCTGACGACGAGGACTTCGTCGTCCAGACGGCCACCACCCGCCCGACCAAGCTCGGCCAGCCCTTTACCCGCTGGTCGATCCGTAAACTCGCCGCCTACCTGCGGAAGGTGCACGGCCGTGTGATCCGGATCGGCCGCGAGGCATTACGGTGCCTGCTCGCCCGCCGCGGCATCACCTTCCAGCGCACCAAAACCTGGAAGGAGTCGCCCCACCCCGAGCGTGACGCCAAGCTGGACCGCATCGAGGAGGTGCTGGAACGCTTCGCGGACCGCGTGTTCGCGTTCGACGAGTTCGGGCCGCTCGGCATCCGCCCCACCGCCGGGGCCGGCTGGGCTCCCGCCGGTCACCCCGAGCGCCATCCCGCGACCTACCACCGCACCCACGGGGTGCGGTACTTCCACGGCTGCTATTCCGTCGGCGACGACCGGCTGTGGGGCGTCAACCGCCGCAAGAAGGGTGCGGTGAACACCCTGGCCGCACTGAGGTCGATCCGGGCCGCGCGCCCGGACGGCGCCCCGATCTACGTCATCCTGGACAACCTGTCCGCCCACAAAGGCGACAAGATCCGCCGCTGGGCGAAGAAGAACCGTGTCGAGCTGTGCTTCACCCCGACCTACGCCTCGTGGGCCAACCCGATCGAAGTCCATTTCGGGCCACTGCGGCAGTTCACGATCGCCAACTCCAACCACCGCAACCACAGCGTGCAAACCCGGGCCCTGCACGCCTACCTGCGCTGGCGAAACACCAACACCCGCCACCCGGACATCCTCGCGGCGCAGCGTCGCGAACGTGCCCGCGTCCGAAGCGAGAAGGGCATCCGCTGGGGCGGACGTCCCTTGCCGTCGCAACCTGAACGATCTGACGAATCCATGCGGTCGCGGCCCGAACGTGCAGCAGAGCACCGGGCAGACGAATCACTCGCGCGTACGGCCTGACGCGGGCGAGGCGAGCATCGCTTTGAGGATGCGTTGCAGCTCAACGCGGTCCTGGGGGGTGACCCTCGCCAACCTGCGGTCGTACTCCGCCGCGAGAGCTGCAAGTGCTCGATCGCGTGCTTGCGTGCCCTCAGCGGTCAGTACGAGCCGATGACGCCGCAAGTCCGCCTCGTCGATCTCGCGGCGGACAAAGCCCTTGGCGACGAGGTTGCGAACGTAGACCGTCACGCTCGCCTTGGGCAGCAGCAGCGCAGTCGCGATCTCAGCCGGGTACGGCGATGCCTCCACCTCGGCCAGGACGAAGAACTCCTTCGTCTCCAACCCGAGCTCGGCCAGCTCCCCCGTGCAGGCATCCATCACAACACCCAGCAGCCGCTGGTTCAGCGTCCACAGCTGCGCCCCGTCGACTGACATCGACCCTCCATCCAGATGATACGGTTTCGTATTAGTTTCAGATCGTACAAGATATTATTGTGTACTGGACTCCTATGGAACAACACTCTCGCGAAGGAAGCCAGGCATGCTTCAGCACCTCACGATCCCGCGCGGTCCCATCAACCTCGCCGCGGACCTCCACCTGCCCGACAACGCCGACAGCAGAGCACCGCTGCGCGCCGTGGTGCTCTCCACCCCAGGCAGCAGCGTGAAGGAGCAGATCGGCGCCAACTACGCCTCCCGTCTCGCCGCCCGCGGCATCGCGGCGCTCGTCCTCGACCCCGCCCATCAGGGCCAGAGCGAGGGCGAGCCCCGCGACCTCGAAGACCCCTACCGCCGCGGCGAGGACATCTCCTACGCCATCGACGTGCTCACCACGACCCCCGGCATCGGCCCGCAGCGCATCGGCGTCCTCGGCATCTGCGCCGGTGGAGGCTACGCCGTGCACACCGCCCGCACGGACCACCGCATCAAAGCGGTGGGTACGGTCGTCCCCGTCAACATCGGCAACGCGTTCCGCAGCTTCTCCCCCGACGGTCCGGCCGCAGCACTCGACGCCCTCGCGGACGCACGGACCGAAGAGGCCCGCTCCGGCGGGACGACCCGCGTGAACTGGCTGCCCGACACCCTCGAGGACGCCGCGGCAGCGGGCCTGACCGACATCGACACCACTCAGGCCGTCACCTACTACCGCACCGAGCGCGGCGGTAACGAACACTCCACGAACCGGCGCCTCCTGCGCAGCGACTCCCACCTGCTGGGCTACGACGCGTTCCACCTGGCCGATCAGCTCATGACCCAACCCCTGCAGGTCATCCTCGCCGGACGCATCGGCAACACCGGCTCCTACGACACCGGCATGCAGTTGTGGAAGCTGGCCCCCGACCCCGTCGACCTCATGGTGATCGACGGCGCCGGCCACTACGAGATGTACGACGAACCCGAATACGTCGACGCTGCCGTCGAACGACTCGTCAGCTTCTATGCGAACAACCTGTAAGGCATACGAACCGGCGAACCTATGCGGTCACAGCACTAGCCGGGGCTGCGTTCCGGACGGCCTGCAGCTCGGCCTCCTCGGCGTGGAACCGCCCGGTCAACTGGTCACGCGCGATCTGCCATTCGTGCTCCTCGACCCGCATGAAGTGCGCCTTCTCGCGGGTCTCGAGCATCGGCACCCCCGGCCGATCCGCGTGTCGCAGATGAGTACGCTGGGCGCGCCTCGGTAGGCGCGCACGCTGTCGAAGGCCGTGACGAGGGCGTCGACGTCGTTGCCGTCGACCCGGACGGCGTGCCAGCCGAACGCCTCCCACTTGGCGGTGACGGGCTCGGTGCGCAGAACACCCTGCGTCGGTCCGTCGGCCTGAAGGGCGTTGACGTCGACGATCGCGGTGATGTTGTCGAGTGCGTGGTGGGAGCAGGCGAGAGCCGTTTCCCAGGTGGAGCCCTCGTCCAGTTCTCCGTCCGACAGCAGGTTGTACACCCGCGCGTCACTGCCCTGGTGGCGCAGTCCGAGCGCCAGTCCGGTCGCGATGCCCAGGCCGTGCCCGAGGGACCCGCCGGATATCTCCATGCCCGGGGTGTAGGAGGCCATGCCCGACATGGGCAGGCGCGAGTCGTCACTTCCATAGGTGGCGAGTTCGGACTCGTCGAGGACGCCGGCCTCCGCGAGCGCCGCGTACAGGGCGATGGCGTAGTGGCCGATCGACAGCAGCAGACGGTCTCGCCCGGGCCACTCCGGGTCCTCGGGGGCGGTGGTTGAGGACGTCCTGGTAGACGACGGCGAGAATGTCGGCCACACCGAGTGCCTGACCGATGTAGCCCTGGCCCTGGACCTCGCCCATGTTCAGGGCGTTCAGCCTGATGCGGTAGGCGGACTCCCGCAGGGACCGCAGTCGCTCCGCCGGTGCGGCAGGTGGGCCGGTCCGCGGGTCTGCGGCCGAGGGGGCGGTGGTGGGGGTCACGTCGTTCCTGTCTTGAGTGGAGTCAGTGGAGTTGGGCGGCGGGAACGGTCACGCCGACCGCGGCCCGCGCCGCCAGATCGGCCTGGTGCCGCTCGAGGAGGTGCGGATCACGCGCAGGACACTGCTGGAACTGCCTGAGCCGGGGCCGCCCACGCCGCTGGCGGCCGGATCGGAGCTGCCGGTCAAGGCGGCCTACCAGGAGATCCTGGCAGTGTTCGCCGAGGCTGGCGGTCCGCTACCCGCGCGGGGTGTATGCGAGGCGATTGACCTGGACCTGGCTCCGAACAACATCAATCCCTGAACTGGGCCCACCGGCGCTGGTGCTATCGGCTGCTGTTCCGTTGATCTGCACTGTCAGGCATGAGGCGGGATTCCCAGGCCCAGGCAGTGATCTCGCTGCGGTTGCGGGCTCCGAGTTTGTTCTGGATCGCGGCGAGGTGGCCCTTCACGGTACTGACGGAGATGAACAGGGCGGCCGCGATCTCCTGGTTGGTGCGACCCCGGGCGACGGCGCGGACGACGTCGGTCTCCCGGTCGGTGAGCGCGGGGTCGGGCTGGTGGGCCGGGGAGGGATTGATGGAGGCGAGGTCGCGGAGCAGGCGCCGGGTGATCGACGGGGAGATCAGCGCGTCCCCGGTGCTGGCAGCCCGCACGGCGGCGGTGAAGAGGGTGGGGTCGCCGTCTTTGAGGACGAAGCCGAGGGCTCCGGCCTGGAGGGCGCCGTGGACGTACTCGTCGAGCCCGAAGGTGGTGACGATGACCACCCGGAGCGGGTCGGCGACGCCCGGGCCGGCGAGTGCGCGGGTGACGTCGATGCCGTCGAGGCGGGGCATCCGGATGTCGATGAGGCAGACGTCGGGCCGCAGTTGGCGGGCGAGGGCGACGGCCTCGGCGCCGTCGCGCGCTTCCGCGACGACGGTGATGTCGGGCTCGTCCTCCAGGATGAGGCGCAGGCTGGTGCGGATCATGGCCTGGTCGTCGGCGATCAGCACGCTGATGCTCACGGGCGGTCTCCGGCTTGCAGGGGCAGGGTGGCCCGTACCGACCAGCCGACGCCGGGCCGCGGACCGGCGTCGAGCGTACCGCCCAGTGCCTCGACGCGTTCGCGCATGCCGACCAGGCCGTAGCCGTCGCGCGTGGAGGCGTGGATCGCGGGGTGCGGCGGAACATCGTTGTCGATCTCGACGGTGAGGTCCGTGCTGTCCTGGGAGATGGTGACGGTGGCCGCGTGGGTGCCGCGGGCATGGCGGGCGATGTTGGTCAGAGACTCCTGGACGACCCGGTACACGGTGGTGGTGATGATGGGTGGCCAGGTCGGCGCCGCGGTGGGCAGACGGAGGTCGACGGCCGGTCCGCGCTCCTCGAAGCGGCGGACCAGGTCGACGAGTTGCTCCTGCCCGGCGGTGACGGCGGCGCCGTCCTCCTCGTCGCGGAGCAGGGCGACCACCCGTCGCATCGCGTCCATGGCGTCGGTGCCCGAGCGTTTGATGTCCGCCAGGGCGTCGCCGAGCTGGTCGGGCTGCTTGCGGAGCATGATCTGGGCGGCATGGGTGTGCATCACGATGCCGGACACGTGGTGGGCGACGACATCGTGCAACTCCCGTGCCAGAGCCAGTCGTTCGTCACGCCGTACGGCCTCGACGGTGGCCCAGCGGCGCTGCTCCAGTAGGCGCAGGACGAGCCCCGTGCCGAGGCCGGCTGACCAGCCCTGGACGCCCATGTGGACGCCCATGTGGAAGTGGGTGGCGGCCTGCGAAATGGTCACCAGCCAACCGAGTCCGGTGACCGCGAGCCCGGCCGCGGCGACCGCGACGGCCCGCCAGGGCGGCAGCGCCCGGACGGCGGAGCCGGCCAGGACGGCCAGCGCCAGGGAGGCGGCGACGCCGGGCTGACTGGTCAGGTACCCCATGGCGGCGACGAGGACGGCGGCAGCCGCGACGGACAGCCCGACGGCCGCGGCGACCAGCCGATCGCGCTCCCGGAGCAGCGCCGCTACGCACACCACCGCACCGATGCCGCAGTCGAGCAGCCAGCCCCGGTCACCCGGGTGGACGGCATGCCAGCAGGCCGTCGCCGCCAGCACCGCCGCGAAGGCCAGCCCGAGCAGCACGTCGATTCGCCTGGCGGCCAGTGCGGCCAGCCGTTCCATCACCCTCACGGTGCTCAGGCTAGGGAACCGGCCGCAACCGCGGCACCGGCCAAAAGGACCGCTCCGTGACGCCCGATCAGTACTTGTGGCCGTTACCGACTCCAGTCGGCGCGAGCAGGCTTGACGGCATGCAACGAGACCTCGACACACCCCGCGTCGCCCCGGGGCCCGCACCAGCCGGCAGGCGGACGTGAACCGGTCCATCTGGGCCCGCCTCCGATTGGAGCTGCGGGTCATCGGTATCGCCGCGCCGTTGACGGCACTGGCGGCAACGCTGGGCGGCGCGACCCTGGTGATCGTCATGCATGCCACCGGGGCCAGCGCGGAGCACCTCAACCTCGCCGCCGGCGCGGTCCTGGCGGGCCTCGCCCCGCTCGGCACCGCCATCACGGCCTCCTCGATCGTGGGGCGTGATCCCGGCGCCGAGCTGGTCGTGACCAGCACGGTCTACCGCCGGGTGCTGTTCCTGCGTGCCGGCCTGGTGGTGGCCCCAGCGGCCCTGGTCACGCTGTTGGACGCCGTCGTGTTCCGCGCCTTGAACGCCTGGCCCGCGGGGCAGGGCACAGGCGGTTACGTCCTGGTGTGGGCCCCGCCGATGCTCTGGCTGGTCGCACTGGCGATGCTCATCGCGATCGGCCTACGCAGCCCGGCCGCCGCAAGCGGCCTGATCGGGGGCCTGTGGCTGGCCCAGTACCTGATGACGCGCGCCATCCGGGACAACACGGTGCTGCGGGCGCAGTACATGTTCATGGGCGTCGGCACCAAGGTTTCGGCGCACGAATGGACCGTCAACCGAATCGCCCTGTCCGCCGTCGGCGTCGTCGCCGTGATCGCGGCCGGTCTGCTACTGGGGCGTCCCGAACGATTTGTGGGGAGCGATACCGCATGACCACCGTCCTTCAGCGAACCGCCCCGCCGACGGCAGCTCGCACCTGGTGGGCGAAGACCGTCGCGGCCGCCCGCTACGAGTACCTGATGCAGGTGCGCCGCCCGGCGGTCTGGCTGGTCGTGATCGGGCTGATCGCGCTGCGCTGCGCATCGCTCTTCCCGCCCGGCTTCACCAGCACCACGGACCACGACACGCTGGTCGCGGACTGGGCGAACAACTTCATCCAGCTGTGCCCGATCGGCGTCGGCGCCGTCCTCGCCGACCGCGCCCGGCGGGAGGCCCGGCTGGGGTTGGACGACCTCCTGACCTCGACGCCCACCGGCATCGGCCCGCGCCTGTGGGGCAAGGCCATCGGCGCCGGCGCGGCGACCATCACACCGGTCGCCGTCGCCTGGGTGGGCCTTCTCGGCTACCTGACCGCCCAGCGCGGCGCTGGGGTGATCCCGGTCGGCCTCGCGGCGTTCGCCGCCATCATCCTTCCCGGGCTGGTCTTCATCTCGGCCTGCTCGGTCACCATCCCGTATCTGACCGGGCCCGTGCTGTACCGGCTCGGTGTGTTCGGCTACTGGATCTGGGGCAACATGGTCGGCCCGCGCTTCGGGATCCCCACCCCCGCCGGCACGCCCTTCGAAGCCATCGGCGAGTACCCGGCCGGTGCCTGGTTCCACGGCTTCTTGTCCGACGCCAGGGAGCGGGGAATCACCCCGACCGGCGGCGAGGCCGTCCTCAGCATCGCCTTCCTGCTGCTCATGGCGCTCGCCGCCCTCGTGACTACCCAGCTCGTGCTCACCAAGAGGAGCCCGTCATGACCGCGCCCAACGTGACCATCACCGATCTGACCGTCACCTTCCGGCGCGGACAGGTCCGCGCCCTCGACAGCGTCAACCTGCGCCTGCCCGCCGGTATGGTCGGCCTGCTCGGCCCCAACGGAGCCGGCAAGACCACCTTCATGCGGGTCCTGACCGGGGTGCTGCTGCCGACCTCGGGCACCATCGCGGTGGACGGCACCGAGCTCACGTCGCGCAGCCAGCGCCGAGAGGTCAAGGCCACCACCGGCTACCTCCCCCAGGAGCTCGGCCTGTACTCGGACTTGACGGCCCGCCAGTTCCTCGACTACATGGCGCTGCTCAAGGGCATCACCGGCCGGCGCGCCCGCCGCGCCCGCGTCAATGAGGTCCTCGAACTGGTCTCGCTCAGCGATGTCGCCAACCGGAAGGTAAAGGGCTACTCGGGCGGCATGAAGCGCCGCGTGGGCATCGCCCAGGCCATCC
This sequence comes from Streptomyces shenzhenensis, assembly GCF_021462265.1. Taxonomy (GTDB): domain Bacteria; phylum Actinomycetota; class Actinomycetes; order Streptomycetales; family Streptomycetaceae; genus Streptomyces; species Streptomyces shenzhenensis. The sequence goes on from NZ_JAJONF010000022.1 coordinate 19,386, forward strand.
TGAACGACCCCCGGCTGCTGATCGTCGACGAACCCACCGTGGGACTGGACCCCGAGGAGCGGCTGCGGTTCCGCAGCCTGCTCGCCAGGCTGGCCGGCGACCGGACGGTACTGCTCTCCACCCACATCGTCGACGACATCGTGCAGACCTGCCCGAACGTCGTGGTGATCGAGCGCGGGCACGTCGCCTTCCAGGGCGCCATCGGTGACCTCGCCACCCGTGCCGAGGCCATGGTGTGGCACGTCACCCAGCCGGCCACCGCCGTGCCACCCGACCTGCCCACCGTCAACGTCACCCCCGGCATGGCCGGCACCACCTACCGGGTCATCAGTTCCACCGCCCCCGCCCCGGATGCGGAAAGCGTCAGCGCCACCGTCGAGGACGGCTACATCGCCCTGATGCACGACATCGCCCCGGAGCGGGCCAGCGCCAATCTCCGCGTCATCTGACCCCAGCCCCGCCGATACGAAGGACCAGAAGATGTCCCAGCAGCCACTCGCCGCCGTCCTGGCCGCCGCCAACGACACCGGCTCCCACCCCGGCCCTGCCTACTTCGTGTTCTGGGCCCTCGTCATCGCCGCCATCGTCGGCGCTCCCATCTACGTCCTCCGTCTGGTGCGCAGCCGCCGCAACTGCCGTTGAACAACTGCCTGAGCACACGGCGGTTGGCGCCTCGCGTGGCGCTCGGATGGACCCTGCCCACAAGCGCCTCCCCAGAGAGCTCCTCCTCGACCGGGGGCAACAGAACGTCGCCGGTGTCGTGCTGTGGGCGCGGACCGGTCGGTCCGCGCCCACACCAATGGGCCGTGATCTGCGCTCGCGTGCACTTACTCGTTTGCAGCGGGGGTGCTGCTGGCGAATGCTGACGTACTGCTCGGGCTCCCACTCGGGCGAGGCGACCAGCTGGTCTTCGCATCCATATCTCTGCCATGCCCTTCTTGTGGTGGGCGGGACGGCTGTACGCCTCACCGGTAGCCAGGACGCGCCCGACGTCGTGACGGGTGCCGGAGTGCGGTTCTTGGAGCCTGATGGTCGGCCGGGGCCGGGCCGGGTCGGTTTCGGTGCACGTGCTGGCCATGGGTCTTCGTGTGGAGGTTCCTGAACCCGCGTCGAACGCAGGCGGGCGTAAGTTTGTTCGATTCGGCCGGTCTCTCCCAAGGGCGGCTGCGGCGTGCAGGCTCTGCGTGTCGAGCACCCCAGGCTGGGGTCGGCTGATCGGCCCCTCTTCTTGCGGACCTGCCAGCGCAGCAGGTCGTGAATGACCTGGTCGGTGCCGTCATTGCGCCACGTGTAGAAGTAGTACTTCACCGCGCCGCTCGGCGGAAGGTCGTGCGGGAGGTAGTCCCACTGGCAGCCGGTCCGGGACTGATGGAGCAGCGCGTTGACGATCTCCCGAATCTCGTAGCGGCCCTCGTGGCCGCTGACGGAGGGGCGCTGGGCCTTCCAGGCGGTGATCACGGGCTCGATCAGCGCCCAGCGTTCATCGGATGAATCGCTCTTGTAGGGCTTGCGGTTACTCACCCAGCCTCCTCAGCACGGCACTGGCCCGGCGACCTGCCACGGACGGCAAGGCCACACGTTCAGGCGACGACAGAACAGATATCAGCTCACATTCCGCCCCCTCAGAACCGGATGGCCAGGGCGAAGGGCAATCACATGCCCGTGCTGGTGGACATCCCCGCCTGGCGCGCATGCGGCATCGACATCCGACGCATTGTGTCCGATCCCCCAGACTGGCCTTCAGGGGCAAGATGGCCCCTGTCTCACGCCGGGCCAAGCCGTACTCGCCCGCGTGGACCCTTGAAGCCACCACTCCCGAGATCTACTTGACAGTCGATGCCGACGACCTGCTCCACCACTGACCGACGTCGAGGCCCCGGCACGGTGAAGTACGCAGACCGTGCAGGCACACGCTGCACAAGGCCCCATCGCCGCTGGGGGCGCCCTGGACCATACTGGGCCTTCCGGCTGCATCAACGGGCATAAGCGTCCAACAGTCATCATTGGCACAGGTCAGCAGGCCCAACGGTATCCGCGCCACACGCTGCCTCAGGGCCAAGTCGGCGCGATGCCAGACGTCGGTCGCGGCCAGCCTTCGGGAGGTTGCGTCCCATGGAGGGGTGCACCGACAGCTACTCCACGAGGCGCCCCGCCACCATCCTCTGTCCGGGACGCACTAGAAAGCCACAGGTCAGACCATGCACCCGCACCACCGGCCCGCCATCTGTGGCGCACCTTGACTGGGTCAAGGTGCGCCACAGCCCCTTCAAAATGCACTGGTCCCCAAGCGGTCCCCAAGAATGATCAAGGGGCCGCTTCAGATCTCCTCTGAAACGGCCCCTGACCTGCGACTTCGTAAAGTCGGGACGACAGGATTTGAACCTGCGACCCCTTGACCCCCAGTCAAGTGCGCTACCAAGCTGCGCCACGTCCCGATGCCGTTTGACCTGGGGTTTCCCCGGGCGAAACGCGCAAGGAAACAATACCGCACTCGGCTCGGTGATCGCGCACGCCTTTCGTCCGGGCCGGCCGCGGCGGGGCCAGGGGGTGATCAGCTTCCGCCCGGCAGCCCCAACTGCGGGTAGGCGTCCAGAAGTCGCTGCGGGGCCGCCTGCCTCCAGGAATCGGCCAGGATGTCGCGCAGTTCGCCCTCGTCCTCCAGGGCGGCGAGCCGGACCCGGACCCAGGCGAACTGGGCCTCGTGATCGGCGATCCAGAACTTGCCCGGCTCGGCGAGCACCAGTTCGTCGCGCTCCTCCTTGGGGCAGCGCACGGCGATGGAGGTCTCGTCCTCGGGCAGTGTGGCGAACATCTTCCCGGCCACCCGGAAGGTGGGCATACTCCAGGCGATCTTCTCGCTGGTGTCCGGCAGGGAAAGGGCGGCACGGCGTACGTCTTCGGCTTCCGGCATGCCCCGAACCGTAGCCCCTGCCACTGACAGTCACCTGGCCGGAGCACCAACGCGCTTGTAGTAGAGGGTCGTCGGCCGCAGCACGCCGGAGGGGTCCGCGGCGTAGTCGGGGATGACACCGGCGCGGGTCCATCCCGCGGAGCGGTAGAGGCGTTCGGCGGGGCTGTCCGTCTCGGTGTCCAGGTGCAGCAGGGTGATCCCGGCGGCGGCCGCGGCCTCCTCGGCGACGGCCAGCAGTCCGCGGGCGACACCGCGGCCGCGGGCGTCGCGGTGGACCATCAGCTTCACCAGTTCCGCGCGGTGCCGGCTGTTGGGTTTGCCGGGGAACGGGAAGCTGAGCCCGACGGTGCCGACGACCCGGCCGCCGGCGTCCAGTGCCACCCACACGGCAAGGTCCCCGGCGGCCACCGCGGCCGCCCGCCCCGCCCACCAGGTGACGGCCTCCTCCGGGTCCAGCGGCGCGAGGAACCCCAGGGACGCCCCGGCGTTCACGGTGTCGGCCAGCAGCCCGGCCAACTCCACTGCCCAATCCCGGAGTTGTGCCTCCCCCAGCCGCAGCGTCCTCATGGCCGCACCACCGCCAGAACGTACCGGGCCTCGCGCGGCCCGGCGCAGCGGAACCGGGTCGGTCCCCACACCCGCAGCCGCAGGCAGTCACCGGTTTCCAGTACGTGCTCGACGCCGTCCGCGGTCACGCCGAGCCTGCCCTCCAGCATCCAGATGTGCTGCTCCAGGCCGGGCACCGGCGGCCGGTCGTAGGCGATGTCCGCGCCCTGCGCGAGCCGGCCCTCGACGAGTTCGCCGCGCAGTGCGCCGTGCGGCGGCGACACGGACCGGCGTACGAAACCGGAGGCCAGGTCCTCCCACACCGGCTGCTCGGCGGCGCGCAGCACCGGGGCGGGTTCCGCCTCGACCTCGCTGAGCAGCTGGGACATGGTCCGGCCGTAGACGCCGCAGAGGCGGTTGAGAAGGGCTGCCGTGGGGCTGGTCTCGGCCCGCTCGGCCCGCGACAGGGTGGACTTGCTGACTCCGCTGCGCTCCGCCAGCTCCCCCAGCGACCAGCCGCGCTCGGTCCGCAGCTCGACGAGCCGGGCGCCGAGGCGGGCGTCCACGGGGTCGGGGGTGACGGTCACCTCTCGTTTCATATCCGGGACGATATCCCCGATATGAAACGGCCAGGTTAACTGCCCGCGCTCACAGCCGTGCCGCCTCGCCCAGGGCCGTGAGCACCGGGCGGATCAGCGGATGGCCCTCGGCTCCTTGCCGTACGGCCGCGAAGACGCGGCGGGTCGGAGCGACGCCGTCGACGGGGCGTACGACGACTCCGGTCAGGTCCATGCCGCGCAGCGCCGAGCGCGGGACCAGGGCCACGCCCGCGTCGGCCGCGGCCAGGGCCACCACGGCACGGAAGTCGTCGGAGGAGTGTTCGAGGCGGGGCTGGAAGCCGGCGCTCTCGCAGGCCAGGACGACCACGTCGTGGCAGGGGTTGCCGGGGTAGGGGCCGATCCAGGTGTCCTTGGCCAGCTCGGCGAGGGGGACCTCGGGGCTGTCGGCGAGGCGGTGGTGGAGCGGGACGACGGCGTCGAAGGGCTCGGCGTACAGGGGTACGTGGGTGAGCCGGGGGTCGTCGGCGGGCGGGGCCCCCCGGTACTCGACGGCGACCGCGACGTCGACCTGCCGGTCCAGGACCATCGGGAGGCTGGCGTCGCCCTCGGCGTCCTGGACGCGGATGCGGATGCCTGGGGCGGTGCGGGCGAGGCGGGCCAGGGCCGGGGCGACCACCTGGGCGATGCCGGTGGCGAAGGCGGCGACGGTGACCGTGCCGGCCTCGCCGGAGCCGTACGCGGCCAGTTCGGCCTCGGCCCGCTCCAGCTGGGCGAGGACCGCGTTGGTGTGGGCGAGCAGGATCTCGCCGGCGGGGGTCAGCCGTACGCCCTTGGCGCTGCGCTCGACCAGACGGTGGCCGGTCTCCTGCTCCAGGGCCGCCAGTTGCTGGGAGACGGCCGACGGCGTGAGATACAGCGCGGCGGCAGCCGCCGTCACCGTACGGTGGTCGGCCACCGCACGGAGGATGTGGAGCCGCCGCGCCTCGATCATGAGATTGATTATCGCAATATGTCGGGGCCGCCCGGACCGTCGGCCCTGCTCAGCCCGTCAGACTTGCTGGCCCGCCGGACCTGCTCGGCCCGCCGGTCCCGCTGAGCCCCCGGTCCCGCTCAGCCAGCCAGCTCGGCCCGGGCCGCGACGAAGGCGTCCACCGCGCGGTTGACGTCGTCCGTCGAGTGGGCCGCGGACAGCTGGACCCGGATCCGGGCCTGGCCCTGCGGGACCACCGGGTACGAGAAGCCGATCACGTACACGCCGCGCTCCAGCAGCAGCTCGGCCATCCGGGCGGCCTCGGCCGCGTCGCCGATCATCACGGGGGCGATGGCGTGGTCGCCGGGGAGGATGTCGAAGCCCTCCTCGGTCATCCGGCGCCGGAACAGGGCGGTGTTCTCGGCGAGGTGGACCCGCAGGTCGTCCGCCGCCTCCAGCAGGTCGAGGACCTTCAGCGAGGCCGCCGCGATCACCGGGGCGAGGGTGTTCGAGAAGAGGTAGGGACGGGAGCGCTGGCGGAGCAGGGCGACGATCTCGGCGCGGGCGGCCACGTAGCCGCCGGAGGCGCCGCCGAGGGCCTTGCCGAGGGTGCCGGTGACGATGTCGACGCGGTCCGCCACGCCGTGCAGCTCGGGGGTGCCGCGGCCGGACGGGCCGACGAAGCCGACGGCGTGCGAGTCGTCGACCATGACCATCGCGTCGTAGCGGTCGGCGAGGTCGCAGATCTCGCCGAGCGGCGCCACGTAGCCGTCCATGGAGAACACGCCGTCGGTGACGACCAGCCGGCGCCGGGCGCCCTGTGCCTCCTTCAACTGCTGTTCCAGGTCGGCGAGATCGCGGTTGGCGTAGCGGAGGCGGCGGGCCTTGGAGAGGCGGATGCCGTCGATGATCGAGGCGTGGTTGAGGGCGTCGGAGATCACCGCGTCCTCCTCGCCGAGGAGGGTCTCGAAGACACCGCCGTTGGCGTCGAAGCAGGAGGAGTAGAGGATCGTGTCCTCCTGGCCGAGGAACGCGGACAGGCGCGCCTCCAGTTCCTTGTGGACCTCCTGGGTGCCGCAGATGAAGCGGACGGAGGCCATCCCGTAGCCCCAGCGGTCCAGGGCCTGGTGGGCGGCGGCGATCACCTCGGGGTGGTCGGCGAGGCCGAGGTAGTTGTTGGCGCAGAAGTTGAGGACCTCGCCGGGGCGGCCGCCGGAGGTGACGTCGACGGTCGCGGACTGGGGGCTGCCGATGACCCGCTCGGGCTTGTGCAGGCCGGCGGCACGGATCTCGTCGAGGGTGGCGCGCAGGTCGTCGCGCACGGAGTCGAACATCATCAGTCCTTGGGTGTCGTCAGTGGGTCCAGTCGAGGATGACCTTGCCGCCGCGGCCGCTCGCCGCGTCGGCGAAGGCCGCCTCGAAGTCGCGGTAGCCGTAGCGGCCGGTGATCACGGGGGCGAGGTCGAGACCGCCCTCCAGCAGGACCGACATGGCGTACCAGGTCTCGAACATCTCGCGGCCGTAGATGCCCTTGATGGTGATCATCGAGGTGACGATCCGGGCCCAGTCCACGGGGAACTCCTGTGCGGGCAGGCCGAGCACGGCGATACGGCCGCCGTGTGTCATGTTGGCGATCATGTCGCGCATGGCCTCGGGCCGGCCGGACATCTCCAGGCCGATGTCGAAGCCCTCGCGCAGCCCCAGCTCCCGCTGCCCGTCGGCGATCTCGGCCTGCGACACGTCCAGGGCGAGGCTCACGCCGATCTTGCGGGCGAGTTCGAGCCGCTCCTCGCTGACGTCGGTGATCACGACATGGCGGGCGCCCGCGTGCCGGGCCACCGCGGCGGCCATGAGGCCGATCGGTCCCGCCCCGGTGATCAGGACGTCCTCGCCGACCAGCGGGAAGGAGAGCGCGGTGTGCACGGCGTTGCCGAACGGGTCGAAGATCGCGGCCACGTCGAGGTCGACGGGGACCCGGTGCACCCAGACGTTGCCGGCGGGCAGCGCGACGTACTCGGCGAACGCGCCGTCCCGGCCGACGCCGAGGCCGACCGTGGCCCGGCACAGATGGCGCCGCCCGGCCTGGCAGTTGCGGCACTTGCCGCAGACCAGGTGTCCCTCGCCGCTGACCCGGTCGCCCGCCTTGACGTCGCTGACGTCCCGGCCGGTCGCCACGACCTCGCCGACGAACTCGTGCCCGACCACGAGCGGGGTGCTGATGGCCTGCCGGGCCCAGCCGTCCCATGCCCGGATGTGCAGATCGGTGCCGCAGATGCCGGTCCGCAGGACCTTGATGAGCACGTCACCGGGTCCGACCGCGGGCTCCGGCACGTCCGTGAGCCACAGCCCGGGCTCCGCCTTCTCCTTGACCAGCGCCTTCAACGCTACGGCTCCTGTGCGTGAGGCCCCGGCCGCGGGGGCGCCGAGGCGGCCCGCGGCCGGGGAGGGGGTGGAATCTCACAGCAATCTGCCGCACCCGGGGGCGCCGGTCCATCGAGGATTTCTTAAGCGCCGCCACAGCTGCGCTTCACACCGCCCGCAACGCCCGGCAGGACACGGTCAGTCGAGGCGGGAGACCTGGTAGTGGGCGATGTACCAGTCCTCGCCCGACCGGGTGACGAGGACGGAGAGCTTCACCTCCAGCGGGGGCCGGTCCGTGAAGGAGAACTCGACGGCCAGGTAGCCGAGGACGACGCCGTCGGCGGGCCGCCGGGTCTCCAGGACGCGGTACGCCGCCTTCATCCCGAGGGGCTGGGAGTCGTAGTACGCGGCGACGCCCTGCCGTCCGACGCTGTAGGGGTGCAGCCCCTGGAAGACGGCGTCCTCGGTGAACTGGGCGGCGACGCGCTCGGGTTGGTGCGCGTCGACGGCCTCCTTCCACCTGTCGAGCACCCCGGTCAGGATCGCCGTGTCGTCCGTCGTGCTGGTCATGTCCGCTCCTCCTTCGTGTGCCCTGGTGACCTGCTCGAGTGAGCGCCGTGCCGTCAGTGTCCGGCGCTCATGCCGCCGTCGACGTGCAGGATCTCGCCGGTGACGAACGGCGCGGTCTCCAGGAAGAGGACCGCGTCGACGATGTCGCTCACTTCACCCATCCGGCCGACCGGGTGCAGCGCGGCGAGGAACTCGTGGGTCTCGGCCGGGTGCATCGGAGTCTTGATGGTGCCGGGCGACACCGCGTTGACGCGGATGCCGCGGGTGGCGTACTCGATCGCCAGGGACTTCGTCGCGGACTGCAGGCCGCCCTTGGTCAGCGAGGCGAGGACCGAGGGGACCCGGGCGTCCGCGCTGTCGACCAGGCTGGTGGTGACGCTGACGATGTGTCCGCCGCCCTGGGCGAGCAGGTGCGGGAGGGCCTGCTGGGTGAGGTGGAAGAAGCCGGCGACGTTGATGCCGGTCACGGCGGCGTAGTCCTCGGCGGTGTAGTCGGTGAAGGGCTTCGCGACGAAGACGCCGGCGTTGTTGACCACGGTGTCGACACGGCCGAACCGCTCGACGGCGGCGGCCACCACCCGCTCGGCGGTCGCCGGGTCGGCGATGTCGCCCTGGACGGTCAGGACGCCGGCGTCGTCGGTGGGGGCGATGGTGCGCGAGGTGGCGACGACCGCGAAGCCGAGCTTGCGGTAGCCCTCGACGATGGCGGCGCCGATGCCCTGCGAGGCACCGCTGACGATCGCGACCTTCTGCTGCTGCGTGCTCATGGTGACCTTCTCTGTAGTGGCTGACCGATCACTAGCCGACCGGTCGACTATTTGGAAGGTAGGCCGCCCCGGCCCAGGGCGCCAGGATCGGTTTCCTCCCGGTTGGGAGGCTGGGCCTCCCAACGCAGCTCAACCCCGAAGTACGTACGGGTCGCCGGCGGGCAGCCAGGCGTCCGGGGCGTGGATCCCGAGGTCGCCGACGCCGTCGCACAGGGCGTCGACGGCGGCCAGCACCCCGGCGCGGTCCTCGTCGGCCCGCCAGACCAGGGACCAGGTCCAGTACACCTTCGGCGCGACGATCTCGCGCCGGACCAGGTCGGGCGGGAGCGGGGTGGTCTGGCCCTTGGGCGAGTTGAGGACGGGCCGGGTGCAGCGCCGGACGTGGTCGAAGTAGGCGGGGCCGGTGACGGCACCGTCGGATATGCGCACCGGGCGGGCGCCGACGGCCTGGACGAGCTCCTCGGCGTACACGTTCCAGGAGGCCCAGGAGGTGATGTCGGCGTCGATCAGGATGTCGGCGTCCCGGGCCGGCAGGTCGCTCGTGTCGGTGCCCTTCGCGACGGCGTAGAGCCGGTCGGCGCCGACCAGCCGGGCCCGCAGCCCGAGCCGCGCGAGGTCCTCGGTGCGCACCCAGCAGACGGCGAGGTCCAGGCTGCGGTCGGCGACCCGGGCGGCCTGGGTGTGCGAGGGGGCCACCCAGGCGTCCACGTGGATCCGGGCCGCGGCGGCCGTCCTCGACATCAGGTCCGCAGGCAGCCAGTTCACGTAACCGAGGCGTACCGACTGCGAACCGGACAGCCGGGCGGCCCGGCGTTCGAGGTCCTCGGCCCGCTCCAGCAGGGTGCGGGTGTGCGGAAGCAGGTCGGCGCCGGCCGGGGTGAGGGAGACCGAACGGCGGTCCCGGTCGAACAAGCGGACGCCCAGGTCCCGTTCGAGTGCCTTGATCTGCTGGGAGAGCGAGGGGCCCGCGATGAGCAACCGCTCGGCGGCCCGGCCGAAGTTCAGCTCCTCGGCGACCGCGACGAAGTACCGCAGCTGGCGCAGCTCCACGCGCGTCATGCTACGCGCACTGGGAGGCTGCGCCTCTCAGCAGCGAGGCGGCCGGTCGTGGCACCGGCGCCGGCGTCGGCGGACGATGGAGTCACCGACGATGAGAGGGGCACACCGTGCGAGAGTTCCTGGTCGAGATCACCACCACCGTTCCCGAGGGCACGGGCCAGGACGAGGTCGACCGGCGGCGCGCGGCGGAGGCCGTCCGGGCGCGGGAACTGGCCGCGACCGGTCATCTGGCCCGGCTGTGGCGCCCGGTGGGCGAGTTGCGCAGCATCGGCGTCTGGCGCGCCGCCGACGAGGGGGAGCTCCACGAGAAGGTCCTCGGCACCCTGCCGCTGCGCCCCTGGATGACGCTCGCCGTCACCCCGCTGGAGTCCCATCCCAACGACCCCGGCCGGGGCGACGGCACCCGATGACCCGCACCTTCACCGCCGCCTCTCCGTGGACCGATGTCGGCAGGGCCGCCGCCGCACTCGCCGCGGGCATGGGCATCGGGCGTTTCGTCTACACCCCGGTCCTCCCCCTGATGCACGCCCAGGCGGGCCTGTCCGCCGGGGCCGGGGCGAACCTGGCCACCGCCAACTACGCCGGCTACCTGGTGGGCGCGCTCGCCGGCACCCTGGCACCCGCGCTGGTCCGGTCGCGCACCGTGCTGCGTGGCTCCCTGCTTCTACTGGCCGCCACGCTCGCCGCGATGCCCCTCACGCACAGCACGGCGGTGTGGGCCGCACTGCGACTGCTGGCCGGAGTGGCGAGCGCCCTGGTCTTCGTGGTCGCCGCCGCCTCGCTGCTGCACCATCTGCGGGACCACCCGGCGCACCTGCCGGGGTGGGCTTTCGGCGGGGTGGGCGCCGGCATCGCGCTGTCGGGTCTGCTGGTCCTCGCCCTGCGGTCGGTGGCCGACTGGCGGGCGGCCTGGTGGGCGGCGGCCGCGCTCACCGGCGTGCTGGCCGCGGCCTCCTGGCGGCTGCGGCCCGAGGACGCGCCGGCCGCGACGGGTACCGGCGACCGGCCCGGCGCCCGCACCCACCGGTGGTTCGGCGCGCTGTTCGTCAGCTACTTCCTGGAGGGCGTCGGCTACATCGTCGCCGGTACCTTCCTGGTCGCGGCGATCGGCCAGGGCTCCCCCGGCTGGCTCGGCAGCGGCGCATGGGTGCTGGTGGGGCTGGCCGCCGTACCCTCCTCAGCGCTGTGGGCCCGGCTCGGGCGCCGCTGGTCCCGGCCCGGTCTGCTGCTCACCGCGCTCACGATCCAGGCGGCCGGCATCGCGCTGCCCGCGCTGACCGGGAGCACCGCCGCCGCCCTTGCCTCGGCCGTGCTGTTCGGCGCCACCTTCCTGGGCGTGAGCACCCTCGCCCTGGCCACGGGCGCGCACCTGCGCTTCCCGCGCTCCGTAGCCCTGCTGACCGCCGGATACTCCGTGGGCCAGATCCTCGGACCGCCGGTCGTCGCCCCACTGCTGCGCCACGGCTACCACCAGGCCCTGCTGCTGGCCGCCCTGTTGGTCCTCGCGGCCGCCGTCGCCGCCGCCGTGCTGCGGATCGGCTTCCCGCACCACATGGGCGGCGACCACACAGTGCGCGTACGACAGCGGCAACCGGCCGAGGCCACCCGCCCCTAGGCGCTGCGTGGGCGGATCCAGACCGAGCCAAGCGCTTCCCGGTGAGCGGGCGGTGCTCACCTCCCGGACCGTGAGCGTCGGCTCACCGCATCGCGCGACGACGGCACCTGCGGCCTGCGACGGCTTGTCCGCGCGCACGCCGCGCGCCCGGCCGGGGCCAGCCGGTCGGGCGCGCGGGCCGTCCGGACTGGTGGTCACCTCTTGACGACGGACCTCACCCAGCCGATGAAGTTCGTCGTCGGGTCGCCGGTGCGCTCGGCTTCCGTGTGTCCCTGGGCCCACACGGTGGCGAAGTCGACGTCGCGGATGCCGTAGTTCTGCAGGGCGAGCAGGAGGTTGATCTCGGTGGTGTTGGCGGTGTCTCCCTGCATGATGCCGGTGCGGATGCGCCAGTGGCGCGCCACCCGCGACCGGCGGTAGCCGCCGAAGGCGGGCGAGAGGAAGTACAGGGGGTTGTACGCGTCGGCCCGCCAGGCCATGTCCTTGCCGACGCTGTCCTTCTTGGCGAAGTCGGAGTCGTACGCCGAGGCGCCGTAGTCGGACTCCCAGTCGGAGTACGTGGCGTACGCCGTCTCGTTCGCCTTGATCAGGTCCCGGGTGAGCGGCGCGAAGTGCGACGGGGCGTCGAGCCCCATGGCGAACACGTTGTTCTCGGTCTGCTCGCGGGAGTAGCCGTCGAACGCGCCGACGGGCTTGCTCGCGGTCTTCTGGCTTTTGACGAAGCCCTCAAGGCCGGACACCGTGGCGGTGTTGGTCGTGGGGTCGTAGGTGACCCAGGTGCTGTCGGCGTTGAGGTGGGTGATGTAGTCGCCGGCCGTCTCGTATGTGGTGGAGGACCCCGTCCGGCCCGATCCGGGCGGGCCGCCCGTCGTCGTGACGGTGTAGGGGAAGGTGTTGTCGGACAGGAAGTGGTTCAGCGAGGTGGTGATCACCTCGATCAGGTGGTCGTAGTAGCTGCCGGCCAGGTGGACGCCGCTGCTGGACTCGGTCAGCTCCAGGCGCCTGCCGTGCTCGTCGCGCAGGCCCAGGCGGTTGAGGTACCTGGGCCAGGCCTTCGCGAGGTCCGCCGAGTAGGCGCTGGTCCATGTCCCGGAGGCGCGCGTGCCGGTCGAGGCGAACTGGCCCATGTTCCACTCGTAGGACAGGTTGGCCTCGTGCAGGCTGGTGATCGGGCACCAGGCCATGACACCGGCGACCGCGTCGCTGAGGGGCCGGCCCTCGGCGTCCTCCATCGCCGCGCCGATCGTGCGCAGGTAGGGCTCGAAGAGGGGGCTGTCACCCGACGCGCCCGCCACGGTGTCCTGGGCTCCGCCGCCGCTCATGCCGAACAGGACGATGTCGTCGGTGCTGCCGGGCAGGACGCTCCGGTTGTACCGGAGGAAGCGGACCGCGGCCTTGAGGTCGGTCACGCCCCAGGGAGCCGCGTCGGAGCGGGTGCCGGTCGAGCCGTCCCGGCCCCGCAGACCCGGCCACACGTAGATGAGACCGGCCTCGAGGTGGTGCGACACGCTGCCGTAGCTGTAGGACGTGGCCGGCTTCTGCGCGGCGTAGCCGGGGGTGTTGACCGGGATCACGATCGGCGCCGTGCGTCCCGAGTAGTCGCCGACGGTGCCCTTCGGGTTGACGGTCGCGGTGTATGTGGTCCCGTCACTGTTCGCGGTGGCCGTCAGGTAGGCGCCCGGCACGTAGATCGACAGGTTCTCGTAGTCCGCGGCGGCCGGGTTGGCGACGTACACCTTCCCGGTCTGGTAGTACACGTCGTTGGTCGCGTCGTACGACCAGGCGGTGGAATCGAACTCCAGCGAATACGCCGAGGAGCTGCTTGCCAAGCCGCCCGACGACGAGGTACCCGCGAAAGCCGCGCCTGCCGCGCCCTCGACGATTCCGAACGCGGCCATGGCCGCGGCGCCCCGTACAACGGTTCTGCGGTTGATGTCCACCCGTGGACCTCCTTGTGCAGCGGGTTACGTGGTGACAGCCGTACCTGCGCACCGCTCCGGCGGCACCGCGGGCGAGTCAGGCTGTGCGGCTCGTTCGAGTCCCCGACTGTAGGCAAGGAGCCCATGGATTGTTGACAATTTCGATGATAATTTTGTTAGAACAGCTAGGAGGTCGCTGTCATCCCCAGCAGGGCCCGGCAGTTGTGCCAGAGCGGGCTCAGCCGCCCGGCGCTGTTGTACAGCTTGGCGAACATCACCTGGCCCTCCAGCTGCGCCACCACCGCCCGCGCCGCCTCCCGGGTGTCGGTCACGCCCACCTCGCCGCGCTCACGGGCCTCGGCGATGACGGACTCCACCATGTCGACCTGGGCGTCGAAGATCTCCTGCAGCCGCCCGCGGACCGCCTCGGTCTGATTGCTCAGCTCCAGGGCGAGGTTCCCGAACAGACAGCCCGCCACGGTCCCGCAGCCCTGCTGTGCCGCCAGCTGACCGGCCTCGGTCTCCTCGAACAGCCGCCGCAGCCGGCGCAGCGGCTCCGCGTCACCGGTCAGGGCCCGGGTCCAGTCGCGCTTCTGGGCCGCCCAGTGCTCGTCGACGACCGCGAGCGCGAGGGCCTCCTTGGACTCGAAGAAGTAGTAGAAACTGCCCTTCGGCACCCCGGCGGCCTTGCATATCTCGGCCACCCCGAGCGCGGAGTAGCCGCGCCCCTCGATCAGCGAGCGAGCGGCGTCGAGGATCTTCCGCCTGGCGTCACTGGTACGTCCCATGCGGCCAGGATACGGAGATATTAGACCGGTCGGCTAGTGACGGGGGTGTTCCCGTCGTCACAGCAGCGGCAGACCGTCGGCCTCGCGGCGCTCGATGCGGGCCACCAGCTCCGCCGCCGACGACTTGATGGTCTCCAGGCCGGGCCGGCCCCAGGGCCGCGGCTCCACGTCGACCACGCACAGCGTGCCGAGCGTCGTCCCCGTGCTGTCGATCAGCGGTGCACCCAGGTAGGAACGGATCCCGAACTCGTCGACGACCGGATTGCCCGCGAACCGCGGGTAGTCGCAGACGTCCTCCAGGACCAGCGCCTTGCGCCGGACCACCACATGGGGGCAGAAACCATGGTCGCGGGGCAGCTCACGGCCCAGGACCGGGGTGCTGCCGTCGGGCCGCACCACGGGCGGCGCCACGTCCGGCAGGTGCAGACCCGCGAAGAACTGACGGTTCAGATCGATGAAGTTGACCATGGCGTACGGCGCCCGGGTGACCTCGGCGAGACGGTCCGCGTAGGCGTCGAGGGCGGGGTCCGGGTGTGCGCCCAGGCGCAGTTGGCAAAGGCGCCGGGTGCGCTCGGGGGCCTCCTTGTCCTCGGGCGTGAGCAGCAGCCGGCCGGCCGGGCGCGACGGGTCGTACCTCATGCGCGGGCTCCGTCGCGGTGGGCGTGGGTCATATACGGGCTCCGTAAGGGGTGTATGGGATTCACATGTGGGCGCCGTGGCTCGGCGCGGAGACCGGAGCGTGGGCGATGAGATGGCGGACGAGGGTGAGCAGGGTCTGGACACCGGAACTGGAGATCCGGGCGTCGCAGCGGACCACCGGGATCTCCGGGTCGAGGTCGATGGCGGCGCGCACCTCGTCGGGGTCGTAGCGGTAGGAACCGTCGAATTCGTTGATGGCGACGACGAAGCCGAGGCCGCGTTCCTCGAAGAAGTCGACGGCCGCGAAGCAGTCCTCCAGGCGGCGGGTGTCGGCGAGGACGACCGCGCCGAGAGCGCCCTCGGACAGCTCGTCCCACATGAACCAGAACCGCTCCTGTCCGGGCGTGCCGAACAGGTAGAGCACGTGTTCCGGGTCCAGCGTGATGCGGCCGAAGTCCATGGCCACGGTCGTCTCGACCTTGTTCTCGATCCCTTCGAGACTGTCGGTCGCGGCGCTGACCGTGGTGAGGAGCTCCTCCGTGGACAGCGGCGCGATCTCGCTGACCGCGCCCACGAAGGTGGTCTTGCCGACCCCGAAACCCCCGGCCACCAGGATTTTCAGCGCGGTGGGAAAGGGATCAGAGCTGTCGTCGTAGTCCATCGAGCACTGCCTCCAGAAGGGACCGGTCAGTGGGGTTGTGGTGGAAGACGGGGGGCTTGGTGGTCAGCGCCCCGCAGTCGACGAGGTCGGAGAGCAGCACCTTGGTGACCACGGCGGGCAGTTCGAGGTGCGCGGCGACCTCGGCGACCGAGACGGGGGCACGGCACAGGTCGAGTGCCTGCGCGTGCTCGGGGCCGAGGTAGCCGAGGGGCGTGGACCCGGTCGCCATCACCTGCGACATGAGGTCGAGGGCGATGCTGGGCTCGGTGCGGCCGTTACTGACGGTGAAAGGGCGCACGAGGCGTCCCGCCGCATCGTCGAGCCAGGGCCCGTCGCCGGCTGCCGCCACCCTCAAGGCCTCATCGCCGTGGATTCGACGGCGTGCTGCCGGGGCGCGGTGACGAGGTACGGACGGACGCTCTTGACCAGCATCGCCATCTCGTAGCCGAGGACGGCGGCGTCGGCCTCCCGGTCGGCCAGCACGGCGAGGCAGGTGCCGGAGCCGGCGGTGGTGACGAACAGCAGCGTCGAGTCGAGTTCGACGACGACCTGACGGACGTCCCCGCCGTCGCCGAACCGGACGCCGGCGCTGCGGCCGAGCGAGTACAGGCCGGAGGCGAGCGCCGCCATGTGGTCGGCGCTGTCCGGGTCCAGGCCGTGAACGGACTTCACCAGCCCGTCGCAGGACAGGAGCACCGCGCTGGTGGTGTGCGGCACGCGCTGCACCAGGCCGCTCATCAGCCAGTCGAGGTCGGATACCTGGGCGGTCGGCGCATCGCTCGCCATGGTGGATCGACTCCTTGGGGTACGAAGGTCTGCGGGAGCTGTGGGGGTGAAGGCGGAGGCGGGGACGGTGCTGGTCATCCGGCCGGAGCGCCCCCGTCGGGCTCGGCGGTGAATTCGGAGGTGCGCACCGGGCGCAGGGCCTGGGAGTAGGGCTGGGGCCAGGCGGCGGACTGGCCGTCAGAGGGTTCCCGCTGTGTCCGGCTCAGGTGGGTGGGGGCGGCGGGGAGGGGCGCCAGGTGGTCCGCGGCCGGGTGGCCTGTGGGCATGTGGTCGGAGGCCGTGTGATCCGAGGCAATGGGGTCGGAGGCTGTGTGGTCTGAGGCCATGTGCTCTGGGGACAGAGGGGCCGGCTCCGTGGCGTCAGGTGTCACGCGGTTCCGGGTCGGCCGGCCCGAGGCCGTGTGGTCGGGAGCTGTGCGGCCCGGAGTCAGGTGGCCCGCCTCCCTGTGTGCCGCGTCCGCGGGCGCCACGTCCATGTGTGGGGCCTCCATGTACGGGGCCTCCATGTTCGCGGCATGGGAGGTGTTGGTCGGCTGGTCGCCGGATCCGTCACCGGCGGCCATGTCTCCGAACCCCATATCGGTGAATCGGTCGTGGAGGGATGCGCCATGTGTCCCGCCCACAGACTCGGCGGCGGTCGACTCCGTCTGGGTGGCTTCCAGGTGCTGCTGGGCCTCCGCGAGGCCGATGCCGCGCTGGAAGGCGGCCATCAGGCCGGGGTCGTGTCCGGCCGGGGACTCGTTGTCCTGGCGTGGTGCCGGGCCGCCGCGGAGCTGCGGAACGATGTGCTCCTGGGCCCGGCGGCGCGGCAGTTGGGGTTTGCCCATGGTGCCGCGTACGGCGCCGACGCGCGGTACGGGCACACTGCCCGCGTGCCCGCCGACCGCGGGACGGTCCTCGGGCCGGATGCCGGGCAGCGCCTCGGCGGGGTTGGGGCGCAGCTCCTGGGCACCGCGCACCGGCAGCGGCGCGGGCGCGCCCCCGGGCTGCGCGTGCCGGCGCCGGCCACCGGCGCCGGCCGTGGCGGGACCTTGCTGCTGCCCGGGCCGTCCGCCGTCAGGCGAACCGCCCGTGGCGGCCCGGTTGTCGGCCCCCGCGTCCGGTCCGGGGGCGCCGCCGCGGACGCCTTCCAGCGCCCCGGTGCCGCCGGAGGGACGTGCTCCCGCGGCTCCGGGCGGACCACCCGGCGTCCCCGGCGCGCCGCCCCCGTTCGCCGTGTCGCGTGGCTGCGGTACGGCAACGGGAACCCCGGGTGTGCCCGGTGCGGTGCCCAGCAGGCCCTGCGGGACGACGAGAACGGCCTGGACGCCGCCGTAGATGTTGGTCTGCAGGCGGACGTTGATGCCGTGTCTGCGGGCGAGCTGGGAGACGACGAAGAGGCCGATGCGGCCGTCGGCCAGCAGGCTGGCGACGTTGACCTGGTCGGGGTCGGCGAGCAGGGCGTTCATCTTGGACTGCTCGCCGACCGGCATGCCGAGTCCGCGGTCCTCGACCTCGACCGCGAGGCCGGAGGTGACGAGGTTGGCACGCAGCAGCACCTGGGTGTGCGGGGCGGAGAACACCGTGGCGTTCTCGACGAGTTCGGCGAGGAGGTGGATGACGTCGGCGACGGCGTGCCCGCGCAGTTCCCCGTCGATCGGCGGGACGAGTCTGACCCGGGAGTACTGCTCGACCTCGGCGATGGCGGAGCGCAGCACCTCGGTCATGGACACGGGGTTGCTCCACTGCCGTCGGGACACGGCGCCGCCGAGGACGGCGAGGTTCTCGGCGTGCCGCCGGATACGGGTGGCCAGGTGGTCGACGTGGAAGAGGCCCTTGAGGAGGTCCGGGTCCTCGATCTCGTTCTCGAGTTCGTCGAGGATCGAGATTTCCCGGTGCACGAGGGACTGGAGGCGCCGTGCCAGGTTGACGAAGACCTCCAGCTTCTGTTCGCTGCCGGCCTGGCTGGAGAGCTGGGCCGCCTGCACGACGGCGGTGACGGCGCCGTCGTGCGCACGGGACAGGTCGGCGGCGAGCAGCTCGAAGTCGTCCGCGTCCGCGGGCGGTCCGCCGCGCGGCTTGCGCTGGGGCGGGGTCTCGCCACGGCGCAGCGCGTCGACGAGGGCCAGCAGATCGGCCTCGCCGCGGGCGGCGTTGCGCCGCAGGATGCCGAGGCGGTCGCTGACCGAGCGGGCGGCGCGGCCCGCGGCCACGGCGGCGATCATGATGCCCGCGGCTGTCACCGAGGCCGCTCCGGTGAGCACGGCCAGCAGGGTGAGGCTGGGCCGGGCGCCGCTGGAGCGGATGGTGAACAGGACGGCCGCGCAGCCGCTGAGCGCCACCGCGACGGGCGGCAGGACCGCCAGACGCATGAGCTGAGGCCGTATGTGGGTCTCGGGCAGCGCGGGAACGGGTCGGGCGACCGGTCGTCCGTGCCGGCCGCCCTCACGGCGGTCGGCGCGGGCGGCCGGTGCACGGAGGTGAGACATCTGCGTCCTCGTACTGGTCCGTCGGGCCTGTTTCCTCGCGCGGGTCGCGCGAGTCGGGCATGCGCCATCGCGGTGCCGGCCGAGGGGACCGCAACGGAATTCGGCCCCGCACCGCCCGGCGGACACTCACAGTAGTCGCCAGGGCATCATGTGCGGTGGGCAGTTGACAAAGTCCCCCGGAGACGGTCCCGCTCTGGTATGAGCCGTCGCACGAAGGACCGATAACCCCCTCGGCAACCCGCCCTCGATCAGTCACCGACCGATCCAACCTGGTCAGAAGCGGTCGGACACAGAAGATGCCGAAGACACGAACCGGGCTCCCCTCACCCCTGTCCCACTCCCCGCCCCTCGGCCCGCACGCCCTCGATCGGCCCGCCAGGAGACCTCACAAGGTTTTCAGCGCCCCCCGCACCCCCCGAAACATCACTCACAGTGACTCCTTTGGCCTCGGCTGTTCTCCATCGGCGCGCAGCACCCGATCGGCGCGCAGCACCCGGAAGGGCCAGGAGCGGCAGGGCCGGGGGCTGGGGTGCGGGCGAAGGCACTGCCGATTCATTTGCCGTACGGCGGGTAGCGCCGGCCCAGCAGGCAGGAAGAGCCGCATCAGGTCGCGGACCAGGCGAACGGTCTGGACGGCCGCTCCCAGCGCGCCAGGAGCGGGCGCACGGCCTCGTCACAGAAGCACCGGAAGACCCCAAGTCCCGGTAGGTAAGAAGAAATCGATACATGTGCACGGCGAACGGCGGTGCCCCCGCCCGGATGGTGCAGGGGCATGCGCCCCACTTTCACGCCACTGTCACGTCGAAACGGCGTCGCAGGCCTTTCGTACGCGTTCCTCGCCTCAACGGGTCACCGGCCCGCCGTCACAGCTCGCCCGCGAGGTCGAGGTCCCCCCGCCCCGGCGCGCCCTCCGGCTGCCTGTCGAGGTGCCACGGCCGGGCGATCGGCGCCGAGACCGTTCGCCACCATGGGTCCGCGGGCAGTTTCCCGGACGGCTCGAACGGCTCACCGGGACGCGGCAGCGCGACCGCCTGGCCCGCCTCGTCGCCCGCGTCCTTGGTCCACTCCCCCGGCTCGGCCCACGCGTGCGGTGCGAGGTTGAAGGTGCCCCAGTGGATCGGCAGCAGCACACCGTGCGGCTGCCCGCCCTGGAGGTCGAGGTGGGCGCGCACGCCCTCCTGAGGCGTCATGTGTATGTCGGGCCAGTACTCGCTGTACGCGCCGATCTGGATCATCGTCAGGTCGAAGGGCCCGTGGTCGGCCCCGATGTCCCTGAAGCCGTCGAAGTAGCCGGTGTCACCGCTGTGGTAGATCCGGTGCTCCCCGCCGGTGACGGCCCATGACGCCCAGAGGGTGTGCTGGGTGTTGCGCAGCCCGCGGCCGCAGAAGTGGCGGGCGGGGGTGGCCGTCAGAGTGAGTCCGCCGACCTTGGTCTCCTCGTGCCAGTCCAGCTCGCGCAGCCGGCCGGCGGGCACGCCCCAGTGTTCGAGGTGGGCGCCTACGCCCAGCGGCACGGCGAACACGGTGTCCGTGCCGGCCAGCGCCTTGATGGTGGGCAGGTCGAGGTGGTCGTAGTGGTCGTGCGAGATGACCACGACGTCGACCGGGCCGAGCGCGGCGAGCGGCAGGGGCACCGGGTGCAGCCGCTTGGGCCCGACGAACGGGAACGGAGAGCACCGCTCACCCCAGACGGGATCGAACAGGACCCGGTGTCCGTCGATCTCGGCGAGGACGCTGGAGTGCCCCGTCCACGTCACCCGCAGGCCCGTGGCGGCGGGCCGGGAGAGGTCGGCGACGGTGGTGGGATGCACCGGAACGGTGCCCCGGGGAGCTCTGCGGGCGCGCTGCTCCTTCTCGAAGTAGGTCTTGGCGAACTCCAGCATCGAGCCCGAGGGCCGCATCCGGGTGGTGCCGCCGGGGTTCTGGAAGACACCGTCCTTGAAGTGCGGGGAGCCCTGGATGCGGGCCAGGCGCTCGCCGCCGGGGTCCGCGCCGAAGGCAGCGGGCCGCAGCACACGGAGCCCGGAGCTCAGGGAACGCAAACCGGTCACGGTACCTCCAGAGGTGTCGCCGAGTTCCCCATTATGGTCGGCCCTTTGGACAGTCGGCGTTGACACCGCGCCATCCGCCTCCCAATACTGACCCACTGTTCAGTAACACCCTTTCTGCACGCAGTTCCCGAGGAGCCCCCCCCCGTGACCGCTCCCCTGATGTCCCTCGTCTGGACCGACCACGTCACCGGCCGCCAGGGCTTCCTGGTCGTCGACCGGCTGGTGCGGGGCGTGGCCAGCGGCGGTCTGCGGATGCGGCCGGGCTGCACCCTGGAGGAGGTGACCGGACTCGCGCGCGGAATGACGATGAAGGAGGCCCTGCACTACAACCCCGAGGGCCACTACATCCCGCTGGGCGGCGCCAAGGGCGGCATCGACTGCGATCCGCAGGACCCCGGGGCGTACGCCCTGCTGGTCCGCTATCTGCGCGCCATGCGGCCGTACCTGGAGGGTTTCTGGACCACCGGCGAGGACCTGGGGCTCACCCAGGACCTGGTGGACCGGGCGGCCGCCGAGGCGGGGCTGGTCTCCTCGATCCAGGCCGTGTATCCGCTGCTCGACGACGAGGCGGCGGCCCGCCAGCGGCTCGCGGACGCCTTCGCCGCCGAGGTCGACGGGATCGGCCTGGACGAGCTGGCAGGCGGCTGCGGGGTCGCCGAGTCGGCGCTGACGGCCCTGGACCGGGCCGGGGTGCCGTACCCGGGGACGCGGGTCGCCGTGCAGGGCCTCGGCACCATGGGCGGGGCCACGGCGCGGTTCCTCGCCCGCGCGGGCCTCACTGTCGTGGCGGTCGCCGACATCAAGGGCACGATCGCCAACCCGGCGGGACTGGACGTCGAGGCGCTGCTGCGCGCGCGGGACGCGTACGGCACCGTCGACCGCGCGGTACTGCGCCCCGGTGACGTGGAACTGCCGGGCGACGCCTGGCTGTCCGCCGACGCCCAGGTGCTGGTGCCGGCGGCGGTGTCGTACGTCGTCGACGCGGCCAACGAGCACCTGGTCACCGCCCGCTGGATCGTGGAGGCGGCCAACATGCCGATGCTGCCCGAGGCGGAGGAGCGGCTCACCGCGCGCGGGGTGACCGTGCTGCCGGACGTGGTCGTGAACTCGGCTACCAACGCCTGGTGGTGGTGGACCCTCTTCGGCGACATCGGCCCCGACCCGGACGAGGCGTTCGCCCACACCCGCCGGTCGATGCGGGCCCTGGTGGAGTTGACGCTGGACCGCGCGGAGTCCGACGGCACGACCCCGCGCGCCGCGGCCCAGGCCCTGGCGACCGACCGGCTGCCGGTGATCGCGGAGCGGTTCGGCTGGTACCGGTGACGGATCCGCGGCGTCCGAGGGCGGCGGCGAGAAGCAACGCGCCCAGGGCCGTGAGGCTGGTGCCCTGCCGGCCGAGGGTCTCCAGGAGGGGTCCGGCGCCAGCCGTGCCGGGGGCGCCGGTCGTGAAGTCGGTGGCGACCGTGGTGAGCACGGGCCGCACGGCGCAGTTGTCGGCTGTCGCCGTCCCGGCTGTCGCGGCCGGCAGGAGCGTGCCGCCGGGGGACGGCGTCCGGCTCACGGCCGGGTGTCGCGGCTGAGGACGACGGCGTAACGGCACTCGGAGCCGGTGGTGTTGGCGAAGACGCGCTCGGCCGGCGCGCC
The DNA here is from genome assembly GCF_021462265.1 of Streptomyces shenzhenensis. Lineage (GTDB taxonomy): Bacteria > Actinomycetota > Actinomycetes > Streptomycetales > Streptomycetaceae > Streptomyces > Streptomyces shenzhenensis. The sequence continues at coordinate 41,701 of NZ_JAJONF010000022.1, forward strand.
GAGTTCGACGGTGTCGCCGGCCTCGAGTTCGTGGACCGTGTCGCCGTCGTGGAAGGTGAGGCGGCCGTCGAGGACCCAGACGAGCTGCCGTACGAAGGCGAAGGCCGCGGCCGGGTAGGGCACCCGGGCTCCGGCGGGCAGCCGGATCTCGGCGATCTCCGCCGGGAAGCGCGGGCCCGTGATCTGGCGGCGCCGGTAGCCGGTGCCGGGATCGCGCCATTCGGCGGCGTCGGCGCCGCGCCGCACGCCCGGCACGTCCGCCCCGGACTCCCGCGCGCCTTCGGCGAGGGCCAGCAGCGCGGCGACGCTGAGCTGGAAGGCGGCGGACAGCTTGCCGAGCACGACCGCGGTGGGGCTGCTCTCGCCGCGTTCGATCCGGCTGATCATCGCCGAGGAGACACCCGAGGCGTCCGCGAGCTGCGCCAGCGTCCAGCGGCGGCGCTCCCGCTCGGCGCGGACACGCGCGGCGATCTGCCGCACCAGGGGGTCCGCCAGGGGTTCTACTATGTTGGACATGAATCCAATATACGAGAGAAGCCGAGTGACGGTACGCCCGGCCCGTCCCGGCGACGAGGAGGCCGTCCGCGCGATCCGCAATCACGCGATCGAGCACTCGACCGCCCTGTGGACCGAGACCCCGCAGTCCCCCGCCGAGGGCGCCGCCTGGTTCGCCGCCCACCTGGAGCGCGGGTCGGCACTCGTGGCCGAGGCGGCCGGGACGACGGCCGAAGCGCCGGGCGAGGTGGCCGGGTTCGCGGTCTACGGCCCGTGGCGCGCGCTGGACGGCTACCGGCACACGGTGGAGGACTCCGTCTACGTCCGGGAGGGCAGGCACGGGCTCGGCATCGGCTCCGCGCTGCTGGGCCCCCTCATCGCCTCGGCACGCGAGGCCGGCCACCATGTGATGATCGCCGGCATCGAGGCGCGGAACGCCGCGTCGATCCGGCTGCACGACCGGTTCGGCTTCGAGCACGTGGGCACGGTCCGGGAGGCGGGCACCAAGTTCGGGCGCTGGCTGGACCTGACGCTCATGCGGCTGCCGCTGGCCTGAGAGGGCAACGCGGGCGACGGGTGGACCGAATAGGGTGACCGCGTGGCGAGAGTGCGGTTGAGCGTGGCCGAGCGGCGGGAGGAACTGCTGCGGGCCGCCATCGAGCAGATCCAGGCGCGGGGCGTGGCGGCGGTGCGGATCGCCGACGTGGCCTCGGCCCTCGGGGTGAGCAACGCACTGGTGCTGTACCACTTCTCGACGAAGGAGAAGCTGGTCGCCGCCGCCTTCGCCTACGCCGCCGAGGACGACCTGGCGCATCTGCGCAAGCTGCTGGGCCGCCGTACGTCGGCGTTGCGCCGGCTGCGGGCGGCGGTGCGCTGGTACGCGCCGACGGGGCAGGCGAAGGGCTGGCGGCTGTGGATCGAGGGCTGGGCGGCGGCGTTGCGGGAACCGGCGCTGCGGGACGTCACCAAAAGCCTCGACCAGCAGTGGAAGGCGGCGATCGCCGAAGTCATCGCCGAAGGGGTGGCGGCGGGTGAGTTCCGGTGCCCCGACCCCGCGGCGGCGGCGCTGCGGCTGACCGCGCTGCTCGACGGGCTCGCCGTCCAGTTGACGTCGTACCCGGGTGCCGTGCCCCGCGCCCGGGCGCAGGAGTGGGCGGACGAGGCGCTGGCGCGCGAACTGGGCCTGCCCGGGGAGCGGTAAGGGGCAGCCCGCGAGGAGGCCACCCCTTGCCCGTCTCAGGCCACGGAAGCGATCCGCATCTTGATGTCGTCCGGGGAGAGCGCCCCCTTGGCCGTCACGTGATCGCCGGACGACTCGCCGCGCAGCCGGCGGCCGATCCAGGGGACCAGGTACTCGCGGGCCCAGTGCACGTCGTCGCGGCGGATCTCCAGGGTGCCGCGGGGTGGCAGCGGCGGCCACGGCTGGTCCGGGTCGGCCGGCACCTCGACGCCGAGCACCTGGCCGGCGCGCAGCGCCACGCGCGTGTGCCCCTCGGGCGAGAGGTGCAGGCGGTCGCCGTCCCAGGCCCGGCGGTCCTGCACCGTCTTCAGGGACCACAGGTCCAGGACCGGGCAGCCGTACCGGTCGGCGATGGCCCGGACGTGCCCGTTGTACGTGGCGATCTTGCCGCGCAGATGCTTGAGGACGGGCACGCCCCGGGTGTCGAATCCGGTGGTCACCAGCACGGTGCCGATGGCCTCGGTCAGCTGGGCCACGGCCCGCTCGAACCGCTCGGCCACCTCGTCGGGGTCGGTGCCGGGGCGGATGATGTCGTTGCCGCCCGCGCAGAAGGAGACCAGGTCCGGGGCGAGTGCCAGGGCCTGCGGCACCTGGTCCGCCACGATCTGGTCGAGCAGTTTCCCGCGTACGGCGAGGTTGGTGTACTCGAAGTCGCCCTCGGGGCGCCGGTCCGACAGCAGTACCGCGAACCGGTCGGCCCAGCCGACGAACGCCCCGTCGGGGCCGGGGTCGCCGACGCCCTCGGTGAAGCTGTCCCCCACCGCCACGTACGACCCGATCACTGATGCCTTGTCACTCTTCGAATCGTCTGCCACGTCGGAACATGATTCACCTTCGGTTGTGACCTACGCGACCGTAATAAGGGGTTGACGTTCGGTGAGATAAGACACTTTTAAATACTTTGCCAAGCCTGGAATAAGGCCCTGACCAGCGGTGTTGACATGTCGATCGTCAGAGCCGGAAGTCAGGTCCGGGACACGGTCGTTGACACCGCCCGCCGGCACCGGGGGGCGGTGGGTTCGGGGACGTACGGCCCTTCGTGGCGCCGCCGTAACCGGATTCGGTTCGCCGGGTCAGCCGACGGTGAGGCCCTTCGAGCGGAGGTAGGCGACCGGGTCCACGTCCGAGCCGTAGTCGGGCGTGGTGCGGATCTCGAAGTGGAGGTGCGGTCCGGTGGCGTTGCCGGTCGCGCCGGAGAGGCCGATCCGCTGGCCCGCGGTCACGGTCTGGCCGACCGAGACGGAGAGGGCGGAGAGGTGGCCGTACTGCGCGTAGTAGCCGTCGGCGAGCCGGATGACGACCTGGTTGCCGTAGGCGCCGCCCCAGCCCGCCGTGACGACCGTGCCCGCACCGACGGCCTTGAGCGGGGTGCCGGTCGGGACGACGAAGTCGACGCCCGTGTGGTGGCCGCTGGACCACATGCCGCCGGCGACGTGGTAGCCGGTGCCGACGGTGGCACCGGTGACCGGGAGAGTGAAGCCGGCGGCGGTCACCGCCGAGCCGTCCGAGGAGGAAGCGGAGGACGGGGAGGACGGGGAGGAAGCCGAGGGCAGGGAGGAAGAAGGCGAGGACGAGGAGGCAGAAGGCGAGGAGGCCGAGGGCGAGAACGACGACTGCGCGTCCGACCGCCCCTCGGAGCGGAAGCCGAACCCCTCGGTGTCCGTCGTCGCGGCGTGCCGGCCGCCGAGCGTGAGCTTGAGGCCGGGGTGGATCAGCGCGGGGTTGTCACCGACGGCCTGCCTGTTGTCGGCGTAGAGCCGGGGCCAGCCGCCGCGTACGTGCTGCTCGTGGGCGATCTTCGAAAGACAGTCACCGGGCACCACCGTGTAGACATGGTGCGCGGAATTCGGCGCGGCCGCCTTCCGCACCGCGCTCTTCCCGACCGCGGGAAGCGACTGTGCGGCCTTTTCGGAAACGGACTGTGAGGTGGCGGCGTGGGCGCCGGTGGCGCCCATGAGCGGCAGGGCCAGCGCGGCGCCGCCGGTTCCGGCGACGGCCATCGAGCGGGTGAGACGCTGGGTTTTGGGGCGGCGGTGCTTACCCTTCGCGGGCATGGCGCTTTCCTCTCCGGCGCCTGCGAGGTGAGCTGTCGGGTTCGGGCTGGAGCCGCCCGGCCACGCACCGTCGCGTGACTGCACCCCGAGCCGTCCCGGGAACCGGAACAGGCGGTCTTACCTGGTGGGTCCCCCGCTCCTGCCGGGCACGGGTGAGTGTGTGGGGATTCCGGGCGGCGGCAGGATTCGGCGTTCCGCCCGGATGTGTGGCGAACGTAAGCGAGTACGCCGCACACGGACAAGCAGCCGGTTCCGCCCGTCCGGGTTCCCGCTTGATCCGTTACCGGAAATCCCGGTGACCCTCCGTGAATTCCAGCCTTTTCGCTTTTCCAATGGCCGTGAAAGACACCGGAATTACGTGAACATGACGCGCGACGGACGGTCACGAATATGACGCTCCTCACGCACGTCATGCCACACATTCCCATTCCGGACCGAGTCGCAATGAAGGCTGCAATTCGGGCAGATGTGTCAAATCCGGCGAATCCGGATGACTGCCGCATCCAGGTCACCCTTCAACCCGGTGTGCAGCCCGTGGTGCATCAGGACGGCACCCCGGTGCACTTCACCCGTTTCGCGGCATTCGTACGACGCCGTCGGGTCCAGGCCTCGCAACCGCAGTGCCGGCGCCGGCTCGCCGTAACTCTGGGCCTGGAGCCAGGCGAGGACGACGGTCTCCTCGCCGAGCGTGTACTGCACCGCGCTGAGCCCGCCGGTCGGCGGGCTCAGCCGGAACTGGTCGCCACGCTGCACCAGCGGCCGGATCTCCTTGTAGAGCTCCACCCAGCGGCCGGCCTCGGCGAGCTCGTCCTCGGTCCACCGCGAGAGGTCGCCGCCGACGCCGAGTGCCCCGGCCATCGAGCTGACGAAGCGGAAACGCAGACTGCTCACGCGGCCGTTGAGCTGGTGGTTCGGGCTGTCGGTGACCCAGGCGGACATCACCCGGGCGGGGTGGATCTGGCTGAAGCCGTGCTGGATGGCGAGGCGGTCCAGCGGGTCGGTGTTGTCGGAGGTCCACACCTCGTCGGTACGGCTCATGATGCCGAGGTCGATCCGCCCGCCACCGCCGGAGCAGGACTCGATGGCGACCTCCGGGTGGGCCGCGCGGAGCCGGTCGAGCAGGGCGTACAGCCCGCGGACATGGTCGACCCACAGGCGCTGCGGGTAGGGCTCGCCCGGCCAGCCCGCGTCGGTGAAGCAGCGGTTGAAGTCCCACTTGACGTAGTCGATCGGGGCGCTGGACAGCAGGGTGTCGAGTTGCGTCCAGAGGTACTGCTGGACGTCCTCGCGGGCGAGGTTGAGAACGAGCTGGTTGCGCAGTTCCGTCCGCTTTCGCCCCTGCTGGTACTGCACCCAGTCGGGGTGGGCGCGGTACAGGTCGCTGTCCGGGTTCACCATCTCGGGCTCCACCCAGATGCCGAACTGCATGCCGAGGGCGTGCACGTAGTCGGCGAGGGGCTTGAGGCCCTTGGGGAAGCGGTCGGGGTTGGGTGTCCAGTCGCCGAGTCCGGCGCGGTCGCTGGTACGGGCCCCGAACCAGCCGTCGTCCACCACGAACAGCTCGACGCCGATCGCCGCCGCCCGGCGGGCGAGGGTGGCCTGCTGGTCCTCCGAGATGTCGAAGGTGGTGGCCTCCCAGGAGTTGAACAGCACCGGCCGGTCCCGGTCGGCGTCCGGGATGATGTACGCCCGCTGGTAGGCGTGCCAGGCACGGCTCGCCCCGCCGAAGCCGCCGTCGGTCCACAGGCCCGCGAAGACCGGGCTGGTGTACGACTCCCCCTCGGCCAGCATCAGCAGGCCCGAGTCGTCGTAGCCGGCGCCGCCGGTGATCTGCACGCGCGCGTCGGGGAGTTGAGCGACGGCGATGCGCCAGGAGCCGGACCAGCCGAGGGCGCATCCCCAGACCTCGCCGCGCTCCTCGGTGGCGTCGGTGTCCAGGGCGACCCAGGGCAGGTGCTGGTGGCCGGTGTGGCCGCGGCGGCTGCCGATGACCTTCTCGCCGTAGGTGAGCGGGCTCCTGGCGAGCCGGGACTCGGCGGCCCAGCGGCCGTGCAGCTGGGAGAGCCGCCAGCCCTCGCGGTCGGGCAGGGTCCAGGTGGCGGGGTCGGCGCGCAGCAGCTCCACGCGCGCGTGCCCCTCGTTGCCGACGGTCACCCAGCGTTCGACCACGTCACCGCGCATCCGGTAGTGCAGCGTGATGACGATGCCGTCGTCCGTGAAGCGCAACCGGAGTTCGTCGTCCTCGACCTCGTACGACGCGAAGGTCCACTCGGTGCCGCGCCGCTCCTCGGTGCGCACGGACAGGGCGGGGCGCACGAACCGGGGCCCGCCCTCGACCGGGTACTCCTCGCGGCCGTCGAGCGGCGACTCGAAGGGCCAGTAGCCGGGCAGCGCCCGGGTGCTGAGCTCCTCGGCGTCGGCTAGCTGGATTCTGGCGCCCCAGTGCAGGTGGAGCAGCTCGTCGGCCTCCGTCAGATGCAGCGCGTAGCTGCTGCCCGGGCCCGACAGGAGCCAGGTACGACCGTTTTCGGCGATGTCCACCATCGAGAAACCTCACACAAGGGCCAACAGATCCGCTCAAGCACCAACATCATCAAGGGCCACGGGCTCCGGAAGCAAGGGCTGCGGACTCTCAAGGCGCCGCCTGTGGACAACTCGCTGCCCGCGGAAACCGATGTCGTATCGTCGAGCCAGTGCCCGTTGACGAGCCGCGCCGACGGGGCCGACCGGGAGGAGCCCCCGTGACGCAGCAGGTCCCGTCCACCGAGCCCGAGCTGGCCGGGGTGCGCAACTTCCGTGACGTGGGTGGCCTGCCGACCGTCGACGGGCGGCAGGTGCGCCCGGGTGTGCTGTTCCGCAGCGGTCATCTGGCGCACGCGACGGAGCAGGACGCGGAGTTCCTCGCCTCGCTGGGCCTGCACACGATCTTCGACTTCCGCAACGCCGCCGACCAGAAGCTGGAGGGCCCGGACGTCGAGCTGCCCGGCGTGCGGAACGTGAACCTGCCGCTGACCGACCCCGCGCACGGCGCCGACTTCTGGGTGATGGTCCGTGAGGGCGACCTCGACCAGCTGCACGGGCTCCTGGGCGACGGCAAGGCCGCGGCCCGGATGGTCAGCTCCTACCGCGCGATCGTCAAGGAGCGCACCGGCGAGCACTCGCACGTGCTGCACGCGCTCGCCGAGGACAGCGTCCCGGCGCTGATGCACTGCGCGGCCGGCAAGGACCGGGCCGGTGTCTCCATAGCGGTGACGCTGCTCGCGGTGGGCGTGGAGCGGGACGCGATCGTCGCCGACTACCTGGAGTCCAACGCCAAGCACCGCCGGTACAAGGTGCGGCGCAGCGGCGGTGACGGCGCGTACAGCCCCGAGGTGATGGACCTGCTGAGCCCGCTGTTCGACGCCCGCGTGGAGTACCTGACGGCGGCCTTCGAGAGCATCGAGGAGACCTGGGGCGACGTCGACACGTACCTGGAGCGGGGCCTCAGGCTGGCCCCACAGACCCGGGAGCGGCTGCGCGAGCGCCTGCTCCTCGGCTGAGGCTCAGCTCTTCGCGCCGAGGGAGAACAGCAGGAACAGGAACGCTGCCAGGACGTGCCCGGCGGCGATGTAGATGATCAGCCGGATCCACAGGGCCCGCGGGAACTTCTCCTCCATGTTGGTCATGGCAACTCTCCAATGATCGGTCCCAGGCACAGGGCGGCCGTGGGACTCTGCAACAGGGTGTGGACGAACAGGAGCTCGACCCCGTCCTCGTCCTGGGCGGCGAGGCGGTGCGGGGTCAGGGAGTCGAAGTGCGCGCTGTCGCCGGCCGCGAGCACGTGGGTGGTGTCGCCGAGCCGCAGCCGGAGCCGCCCGCGCAGGACGTACAGCCACTCCTCGCCGGGATGCACCCGCACGATGTCGCCCTGGGAACCGTGGGGCACATGGACGCGCAGCGCCTGCATGCCCCGGCCCGGGGCACCGGTCTGCCAGTACGTCCAGCCGCCCGCCCGGGTCGGATCCATGTCAACGGCGCGCACGATCGCGTCCCGGTCGGCGACGGTCTCGCCGAGCAGGTCCGAGACCGTCGTACCGTAGATACGCGCGAGGGCGAGCAGCATCGGCAGCGAGGGCTGCCGGTGCCCGGTCTCCAGCCGGGACAGGTGCGCGGGCGACAGCCCGGCGTCCCGGGCGGCGGCCTCCAGGGTGAGGCCGGCGCGGCGGCGCAGGGCGCGCAGCTGCGGGGCGACGGCGGGCAGGTCATCGACCGGCTTCCCGCCCGCCCGCTCGTTCGCGGAGGAGCTCATGCCTCCATTGAGCCGCGACTTTGTCTCATTGGCAATTTCCTTGCCTCAGAGACAAAGTCCAGGGTGCCGCCCTAGCGGCCGGCCACCGCCTGCTTGACGAGCGTCTTGCCGAAGTCCCACATCAGGCCGCCGCCGCTGTGCGCGTCGTCCATCACATCGGTGAAGGCGTCCACGAAACGGTCGACGTCGGCCTCGTCGACGATCAGTGGCGGGATGAGCTTGATCACCTCCAGGTGGTCGCCGGAGACCTGGGTGAGGATCCGGTGCCGTTGCAGCAGCGGTACGACGACCATCTGCGCGAACAGGCCCTTGCGGGCGGCCTGGAGCATGGTCCAGCGGCTGCGCAGTTTCAGTGAGCTGGGCCGGCCGAACTCGATGCCGATCATCAGGCCCCGGCCGCGCACCTCGGCGAGCAGTTCGTACTTCTCGGTCAGCGCGGCGAGCCGGGACTTCAGCCGCTCCCCGACGGCCCGGGAGTTGGCGACGATCTGGTCGTTCTCCATCACGGAGAGGACGGCGAGCCCGGCCGCCATGGCCTGGGCGTTGGCACCGAAGCTCGCCGAGTGGACCAGGACCCGGTCCATGGAGGAGTAGACCTTCTTGAAGATCCAGTCCTTGCCGAGCGTGGCGCCGACCGGGACGTACCCGCCGGACAGCGCCTTCGCCACGCACACCAGGTCCGGCTCGACGCCCTCCTCGTGCTGGTAGGCGTAGAAGTCGCCGGTGCGGCCCAGGCCGGTCTGCACCTCGTCGGCGATGAGCAGAGCCTTGTGCCGGTGCAGCAGTTCCTGCGCGGCGCGCAGATAGCCGGGCGGTGCCTCGTGCACGCCCTTGCCCTGGATCGGCTCGACGATCAGGGCGGCGACATCGCCCTTCCTCAGCTCGCGGGCGAGCGCGTCGAGGTCACCGAGGGGTACCGCGGTGTCGGGAAGCAGCGGAGCGAAGCCGTCCCGGAAGCCGGCCTCGCCGTTGACCGACAGGGAGCCGGTGGTCAGGCCGTGGAAGGCGTGGTCGCAGTAGAGGACACGAGGTCTGCCGGTGGCGAAGCGGGCGAACTTCAGAGCCGTCTCGACCGACTCGGTGCCGCTGTTGCCGAAGAACACCCGGTCCAGGTGCGGGCTGTGCGCGAGGAGCCGTTCGGCGAGCAGTCCGGGCAGCGGCTGGCAGTCGAAGCGGGTGAGGTCGGCCAGCTGGGCGTCCAGCACGTCGTGCAGGGCCTTGCGGACGACGGGGTGGTGACGGCCCAGCCCCATCACCCCGAACCCGGCGAGCATGTCCAGGTAGTCGTTGCCGTCCGCGTCCCAGAAGTGGGCACCCTCGGCCCGCTCGTAGACCTTGTCGAAGCCGATGGTGTGCAGCATGCGCGGAAGCTGGTGGTTGAGGTACTTGCCATGCAGCTCGTACCGCTCCCCGCCACGCTCGGCGAGCAGCGCCCCGAGGTCGAACTCCGTAGTCATTGCCTCTCCTTGTCAGCACCCTCGGCGTCAGCGCCCCGAAGGGGCGCGGGGCGCATCGATGTGCGGCTGCCGCGGCGGGGCGCGACCAGCGCGGACGGCGCCGCACCCGCCGAACGACCCCCTGCGGCGCCCCCGTAGGCGCTGCCGTCCCCCCGCACCGCGAGGCTGGACCCGATCCGCCCCGCGATCTCCACCGGCGTCAACCCGATGTCGGCCAGCACCTCCCCCCGCTTGGCATGCGCCAGGAACTGCTCCGGAATCCCGAACCTCCGCACCGGCACGTCCACTTCCGCGTCACCGAGCGCGAGCGCGACCGCCGCGCCGACACCGGCCGCCCTGCTGTTGTCCTCGACGACGGCCACCAGCTCGTGCCGGGCCGCCAGGGCCGGCAGCGCGGGATCGACGGGTTTGACCCAGCGCGGGTCCGCCACCGTGCAGCTGATGCCCCGGGCGGCCAGCAGCTCCGCGGCCTGGAGGCACACCGGCGCCATCACGCCGACCGCGACCAGCAGCACCCGCGGGTCCTCCCCACGGTGCAGGACGTCGATCCCGCCGACCCGGTCGACCGCCGGGATCTCCGGGCCCACCGACTCCTTCGGGAACCGCACCAGCGTCGGCGCGTCGTCCACGGCGACGGCCTCGCGCAGCTGGAGCCGCAGCTGTTCGGCGTCGCGCGGGGCGGCGATCCTGAGGCCAGGGACGACCTGGAGCACCGACATGTCCCACATACCGTTGTGTGATGCGCCGTCGACGCCGGTCACACCCGCCCGGTCCAGGACGAACGTCACCCCGCAGCGGTGCAGCGCCACGTCCATCAGCAACTGGTCGAACGCGCGGTTCAGGAAGGTGGCGTAGACGGCGACGACCGGGTGCAGCCCGCCGGTCGCGAGGCCGGCCGCCGAGACGGCCGCGTGCTGCTCGGCGATGCCGACGTCCCAGACCCGGTCCGGGAAGCGCTCGGCGAACTTGCCGAGGCCGACCGGGTGCAGCATGGCCGCGGTGATCGCCACGACGTCGTCCCGCTCCTCGCCGATCCGGACGATCTCGTCGCCGAACACCGAGGTCCAGGACGGCCCGTTGGACGGCGCGAGCGGCTCGCAGGTGAGCGGGTCCATGACGCCGACGGTGTGGAAGTGGTCCTCCTCGTGGGCGAGGGCGGGCTCGTAGCCGCGGCCCTTCTCCGTGAGGCAGTGCACCAGCACCGGCCCGTGGAAGCGTTTCGCGCGCCGCAGGGCCGACTCGACCGCCCTGATGTCGTGGCCGTCGATCGGGCCGACGTACTTGAGGCCCAGGTCCTCGAACATGCCCTGCGGGGCGAACGCGTCCTTGAAACCCTTCTTGGCGCCGTGCAGGGACTCGTAGATGGTGCTGCCGATGACCGGCGTGCGCAGCAGGACGCCCTTGCCCCAGGCCAGCATCCTCTCGTAGCCGTCGGTGGTGCGCAGCGTGGCGAGGTGGTTGGCGAGGCCCCCGATGGTGGGCGCGTAGGACCGCTCGTTGTCGTTGACGACGATGATCAGCGGCCGGTCCTTCGCCGCCGCGATGTTGTTGAGCGCCTCCCAGGCCATCCCGCCGGTCAGCGCGCCGTCGCCGATCACCGCGACGACATGGCCCTTCTCCCCCTGCACCTGGCGGGCCTTGGCAAGGCCGTCGGCCCAGCCGAGCGCGGTGGAGGCATGGCTGTTCTCGATGACGTCGTGCTCGGACTCCTCGCGCGAGGGGTATCCGGACAGGCCGCCCTTGCCGCGCAGCTTGGAGAAGTCCTGACGGCCGGTCAGCAGCTTGTGGACGTAACTCTGGTGGCCGGTGTCCCACAGGATGCGGTCGGCCGGGGACTCGAAGACCCGGTGCAGTGCGACGGTCAGTTCCACGACGCCCAGGTTGGGCCCGAGGTGACCACCGGTCCTGGCGACCGCGTGCACCAGGAACTCGCGTATTTCTTCGGACAGTTCGCCGAGTTCCGCCTCGGACAGCGCCTTCAGGTCGCGTGGTCCCCGGATGGTCTCCAGAATCGTCACGCTCGGCCCCCTCTCGGTCCGTGCTGTTCAGCTCACCGTGACGGCGGGTGCTCCGGACCCGGCGCCGTCCTGCTCCATCTGCTCGGCGATCTTCATCGCTTCCTCGATGAGGGTCTCCACGATCTTCGACTCGGGCACGGTCTTGATGACCTCGCCCTTGACGAAGATCTGCCCCTTGCCATTGCCGGAGGCCACCCCCAGGTCGGCCTCCCGCGCCTCGCCGGGGCCGTTGACCACGCATCCCATGACGGCGACCCGCAGCGGCACCTCCATGCCCTCCAGGCCGGCCGTCACCTCGTCCGCCAGCTTGTAGACGTCGACCTGGGCGCGACCGCAGGACGGGCAGGAGACGATCTCCAGGCGCCGCTGCCTCAGGTTCAGCGACTCCAGGATCTGGATGCCGACCTTGACCTCCTCGGCCGGCGGGGCGGACAGCGAGACGCGGATCGTGTCACCGATGCCCTGGGACAGCAATGCTCCGAAGGCGACCGCCGACTTGACCGTGCCCTGGAACGCCGGGCCGGCCTCCGTGACCCCGAGGTGCAGCGGGTAGTCGCACTGGGCGGCGAGCTGCCGGTACGCCTCGATCATCACGACCGGGTCGTTGTGCTTGACGGAGATCTTGATGTCCCGGAAGTCGTGCTCCTCGAAGAGCGAGGCCTCCCACAGCGCACTCTCCACAAGCGCCTCGGGCGTCGCCTTCCCGTACTTCTGGAGCAGCCGGCGATCGAGCGAGCCGGCGTTGACCCCGATACGGATCGGCGTGCCGCGGTCCCCGGCGGCCCGTGCGATCTGCTTCACCTGGTCGTCGAACTGCTTGATGTTGCCGGGGTTCACGCGGACCGCCGCGCAGCCGGCCTCGATGGCCGCGAAGACGTACTTGGGCTGGAAGTGGATGTCGGCGATCACCGGGATCTGGGACTTCCGCGCGATCGTCGCCAGGGCGTCCGCGTCCTCCTGCGTGGGGCAGGCGACGCGGACGATCTGGCAGCCGGACGCGGTGAGTTCGGCGATCTGCTGGAGGGTGGCACCGATGTCCGAGGTGCGGGTGGTGGTCATCGACTGCACCGACACCGGAGCGCCACCGCCGACGGCGACGGGCCCGACGTGGATCTGCCGGGAGACCCGCCGTTCGGCGATCGGCCGGGCCGGGACCTCGGGGAGGCCCAGGGGGATCGCGGTCATGCCGTCACTCCCGGTTCCCGGAGACCGTCTCGCGCATCGCGCGCAGGGACTCCTTGAGCGAACCCATGGTGGCGAGGACGGCGGTGGGCTCGTAGCCGCAGTGCGCCATGCAGTTGGCACAGCGCGGGTCCTTGCCGCGGCCGTACTTGTCCCAGTCGGTCTTCTCGATGAGTTCGCGGTACGTCGGCACGTATCCGTCACTCATCAGGTAGCAGGGGCGCTGCCAGCCGAAGAGCGAGTAGTTCGGGATCGCCCAGGCCGTGCACGGGAAGTCGACCTTGCCCTCCAGGAAGTCCAGGAAGAGCGGGGAGTGGTTGAGCCGCCACTTCTTCCGGTTGCCGCCCGCGAAGGCCTTCTTGAAGAGTTCGCGGGTCTGCTCCACGCCGAGGAAGTGCTCCTGGTCGGGGGCCTTCTCGTAGGCGTAGGCGGGCGAGATCATCATCTCGTCGACCTTCAGGTCGTCGTTGAGGAAGTTGAGCACCTCGATGATGGTCTGGGGGGTGTCCGTGTTGAAGAAGGTCGAGTTGGTGGTCACCCGGAAGCCGCGCCGCTTGGCTTCCTTGATGGCCTCCACCGCCTCGTCGAACACCCCTTCCTTCGCAACGGACTCGTCGTGCCGCTCGCGCAGCCCGTCGATGTGCACCGCGAAGGCGAAGTAGGGCGAGGGCGTGAACTTGTCCATCTTCTTGCGCAGCAGCATCGCGTTGGTGCACAGGAAGACGTACTTCCGCTTCGCCACCAACTGCCGCACGATCTCGTCGATCTGAGGATGCATCAGCGGCTCGCCGCCCGCGATGGAGACCATCGGGGCACCGGACTCCAGCACCGCACCGACCGCCTGGGCGACGGGCATACGCTGCTTGAGCACCCCCGCCGGATGCTGGATCTTGCCGCAGCCCTCACATTTCAGGTTGCACGCGAAGAGGGGTTCAAGCTCCACGATCAGCGGGAACTTGTCCCGCTTGCGGAGCTTCTGTTCGGCCAAGTAAGTAGCGACCTTGATCGACTGACGCAGCGGCATGGCCATCTGGCTCACCTCCGGGGGAGCAGCAAAGAACGGTGCCATTCGAAGAAAGCAGGAAGAACGGATCGAAGAACGCGGAAAGCAGATATCCCACCGCGCACCGTGCCGATCCGGACGAGTTCGTGTTCAGGGGCGTCCACGACCACTCGTACGGCCGCGACCGGGCGGTCGCCCGCGCGGACGGCGCTCAGGAGCGTGGCCGCCGATTCCATGTCGACCGCGATCGCGCCGGTCGCGAGCAGGTCTGATCGCTCGTGACCGCGGACGACATGATCGGAGCCGGTGAGGGGGCCGGTGTGGACGGTGCGGCCGGGCAGGGTCCGGACGAGTTCTTTCACCAGGAGTTCGGTGCCCACGCACGGGACGCTGCCGCGGGGGTCCCGGGTCTCCTCGGCGACGACCAGGTCGCCGGGGTGCATGCCGGGGGCGAGTCCCGCGCAGAAGCCCGTCGCCAGGACCGCGGCGGCGGCGAGCGCCGGGTCGGCCAGGACCCGGGTGACGGACCGCTCCGCCGCTTTGGGCCCCATGCCCGTACGCAGCACGGTGACCGGCCCGCCCGAGCCGCCCCTTTCGCCGGCGCGCAGGGCGAGGTGCTCGATGCCGAGTGCGCAGGCGATCAGCAGCGGGGCCGGCGCGGGCGTGGTGTTCATCAGTCCCCCTCGGCCTCGGGGGTGGGCTCGCCGTGGACGTAGCGGCCGAGGGCGGTGAGCGGGAAGACCTGCCGGTAGAGGTGGTAGTTGATGGAGAAGTCCCAGGGGAAGCCGGTGCCGGTGAAGTACGGCTCGTCCCAGGAGCCGTCCTCCGCCTGCGTCTCGGCGAGCCACCTGACGCCCCGCTCGACGGCTTTGGACTCCTTCTCCCCCGCGGCGAGCAGCGCCATCAGCGCCCACGCCGTCTGGGAGGCCGTGGAGACGCCGCGCCCGCTCCAGTCGTCCGCGTACTTGTAGGAGCGCAGATCCTCACCCCAGCCGCCGTCCTCGTTCTGGACCTGCTCCAGCCAGCTCACCGCGCGCCGGATCGCCGGATGCGAGGCCGGCAGGCCGGCCGCCGTGAGCGCGGGTACCACCGACCCGGTGCCGTACACGTAGTTGACGCCCCAGCGCCCGAACCACGAGCCGTTGGGCTCCTGTTCGGCGAGCAGCCACTCGACGCCGCGCCGGGTGCGCGGGTCGTGGGACATGCCCTCGAAGGCGAGCATCTCCACGACGTGCGCGGTGACGTCGGCCGACGGCGGGTCGATGACCTCGCCGAAGTCGCAGAACGGCAGCCGGTTGGGGAACGGGCTGGTGTTGTCGACGTCGAAGGCCCCCCACGCCCCGTTCTTCGACTGCATGCCGAGGTTCCAGCGCACCCCGCGCCCGATGGCCTTCTCCATCCGCTCCGGGTCGTGGTGCCGGACCCGGCGCAGGGCGAGGACGACCTCGGCGGTGTCGTCGATGTCGGGGTAGTTGTCGTTGTGGAACTCGAACGCCCAGCCGCCCGGCGGCAGTTGGGGGCGCTTCACGGCCCAGTCGCCGGGCCGCACGATCTGTTCGGCAAGCATCCAGTCGGCGGCCTTGACGAGCTGCGGGTGGTCGGCGGGCAGCCCGGCGTCGGCGAGGGCGATGGTCGCAAGGCAGGTGTCCCACACCGGCGACTGGCAGGCCTCGATCATCCTGGAGCCGTCCGCGCGCCACACGGCGTATCGATCCAGCGACTCGAGTCCCGCGCGCATCACGGGGTGTTCGAGGTCGTAGCCGAGCAGGTACAGGGCGATCACCGAGTACACGGCCGGGGGCTGGATGCCGCCCCACGCGCCGTCGTTCTCCTGGCGCTCGACGATCCAGCGGGCGGCGGAGTTCAGCGCGGAGCCGCGCAGCCGGCGCAGCGCGACCTTGCGGTAGCCGCGGACAACCTTGTCGAGCCGCTGGAAGACGCCCTCCCAGCTCGCCACCGGGGCAAGCGGCTGGGGCGGGTTCGGATGCGCCGGGTCGGTGTGGAGTTCGTCCAGCGCGAAAGGGGCGGGGCGCACCGGTCGCTTGGCCGAGACCACGGTGAGCGGCACGATGGTCTGCCGGGCCCACTGGCCGAAGTTGTAGATGCTGAGCGGGAACCACTTGGGGAAGTACAGGAGCTCCGGCGGGAGTTCGGGCAGGTCCTCCCACTTCCACCAGCCGAACAGGGCCAGCCAGATCCGGGTGAAGACGCGGGCGGCGGCGATCCCGCCGCGCTCGCGGACCCAGGCCGACGCCTTCGCCATGTGGGGCGCGTCCGGCGCGTCCCCGGCCAGCCGCAGCGCGACGTACGCCTCGATGGTGGTGGAGAGTTCGCCCGGGCCGCCGTAGAAGGTGGCCCAGGTGCCGTCCTCGCGCTGCTCGCCCCGGATGAAGAGCGCGGCGGCCGCGGTCGTCGACTCGTCGCGGATGCCCAGGAACTGACGGAGCAGCAGGTCCTCGGCGTCCATGGTGACGTTGGTCTCCAGGTCGCCCTTCCACCAGCCCTGCGCGTCCTGCCGCGCGAGCAGATGGGCGGTGGCACGCCGCACGGCGCGTTCGGCGGCTTCTTGCACCCCGGCCGCCACGGGGGTGGTGAGTTCGGTGCTGGCCGAGTCGGCCCGGGGCGGCGGGGCGGCCCCGGTGCTTCCGTCGGTCGTCGCTGTCATGGCTTCCCCTTCGTGCAGTCGTACGAAATCGTTCTGCTGTGGGTCCGCCGTCGGCCGGTGCTGGCTGCGCGTTCGCACCGGCCGGCGACTACGCGAGGGTTGTTCGACCGATAATGATCATCTCTTTCGTACGACGACGAAGTCCGCCAGCGCCGTGAACCGGGCCCGGACCTGGGCGGGCATGTCGACGGCGTGGAGGGCTTCGATGGCGATGGTGTGCTGACGGCGCGCCTCTTCGGCGGTCCACTCGCGGCCGCCGGCCTCCTCGATGAGGGCGGCGCGGGCCGCGAACTCCTCCTCGGAGAAGTTCTCGAAGTCGCTGCTCTTGGCGTCGGCCGCGAGGATCTCGCCGAGCTGCTCGGAGGCGGGCCCGCCCGCGGCGAGGGCGGCGACGACGGGCAGGGACTTCTTGCGCTGGCGCAGGTCGCTCCAGGTCTGCTTGCCGGTGGACTCCGGATCGCCCCAGATGCCGAGCAGGTCGTCGACGGCCTGGAAGGCGAGGCCGAGGTGGTAGCCGTACTTCTCCAGGGTGTCGGCGGTACGGTCGTCGGCGCCGCCCAGCACCGCGCCGATGGAGCTGGAGGCGGCCAGCAGCGCGCCGGTCTTGTTGCCCTCCATCTCCAGGCACTCCTCGACGCTGACGCGGTCGCGGTGCTCGTAGGAGATGTCCTGGGCCTGGCCGTCGATCAGGGCGCGGGTGGCGGTGGTGAGCCGGCGGGTGGCCCGGCCGGCCTCGACGGTGCCGAGTTCGAGGAGGACCTCGTTGGCGAGGGCGAACAGGGCGTCGCCGACCAGGATGGCCTGGGCGGGGCCGTGCACCTTCCAGACGGTGTCGCGGTGCCGGCGCTGTTCGTCGCCGTCCATCAGGTCGTCGTGCAGCAGGGAGAAGTTGTGGACGAGTTCGACGGCGACGGCGCCGGGGATGCCGACCTCGGGGGCGGCACCGGTGACCTCGGCGGAGAGCACGGCGAGCGCGGGCCGTACGGCCTTGCCGCCGTCGCCGTCGGCGGGGTTGCCCGCGGCGTCGATCCAGCCGAAGTGGTAGGCGGCAACGGTGTCCATGGGAGGTGCCAGGCGGTCGACGGCCGCCCGCAGTACCGGTGTGGCAAGGGTCCGGCCGCGCTCCAGGAGCGCGGTCACGTCCACCGCGTCGGCAGCCGTCTCGGCCGGGGGCACAGTGGGCACAGTTTCTCCTCTTGTTGCGGTACCGGGGGTGCGGGGGCCTGCCGCCTGCTGATCGAGCGTCACGCCGCCTCCTCGAACTCGAAGAGGTGACGGGGGCGGGGCCGGCCCAGAGTGCACAACGCGGCATCGGCCGCGCTGACACCGCTGCGGACCGCACTCTCCATGGTCGCGGGCCACCCGGTGGCGGTCCACGCTCCGGCCAGGTAGAGGCCGGATGCCTTGGTACGGGCGCCGGGCCGCAGCCGCCCGACGCCGGGGGTGGGGGCGAACGTCGCGGTGCGCTCCCGGGTCACGAAGAAGTCCCGCACCCCGGCGCCGCGCGCACCGGGCAACAGCCGTTCCAGCTCGGGCAGATAGCGCTCGCGCAGGTCGGCCACGGGGGTGTCGATCTCGTCCTGGGCGGCCGACTGGGACAGCGCGAGGTACTGGCCCGAGCGCAGCCCCGAGGCCTGGGTGCGGTCGAACACCCACTGCACCGGGGAGCCGAGGGCCGCGAAGAACGGCTTGGTGAGCACCGTACGGTCGTAGACCACATGGACGTTGAGGATCGGCGCGGTGCCGATCTCCAGCAGGTTCTGCGGGGCGTCGAGGGCACCGGCCGGCAGCAGGTCGTACGCCTCGCGCTGGGCGACGGCGAGCACGACGGCGTCCGCGGTGAGTGTCTCGCCGGGAACCTGAACGCCCCAAGTTCCGTTCTTGTTGGTGGAGACGGAGGTGACGCGTGTACGGACCTCGGTACGCACGCCCGCGGAGTCGAGCGCCTTGCGGGCCAGCCGGTCGTGCAGTTCGCCCAGCGGCACATGGGCCCAGCCGATGTCGGCCGCTCCCGGGTCGGACAGCAGACCGGTCTTGAACACCATCGCGGCGAGCCCCAGCGAGGCGTCGCCCGCGACCGCGTTGAGGGTGGCGACCCCGACCAGGTCCCACAGGGCCTCGACGGCACGCGCGGACTGGCCGTGGGCGGCCAGCCAGCTGCCGAAGTCCTGTGTGTCCAGGCTCGGATCGGCGAGGTCGAGCCCCTTGAGCGCGAGCGCGGCACGCCCGACCCTGACCCGCTCGGCGAGCGAGAGGTGCGGATAGGCGGCCAGGCTGCGCCCCAGGTGAAGGGGGACGGGCAGCGGGTCGCGCCGCAGCCTGCCCAGGCGCCGCCCCTCCGGCTTGGCGAGGTCGAGCACGGGCACGTCGAGGCGGTCCTGCAGCGGTGCCAGCGCCGCACCCTCGATGCGGTCGAGGAACCAGCGGTAGGCGGTGCAGCAACGCAGGTACACGTGCTGGCCGTTGTCCACGGTCAGGTCGCCGCGCTGGAAGGAGAAGGCGAGCCCGCCGAGCCTCGGCCTGCCTTCGAGAAGGGTGACGTGGACGCCCGCGTCGGCGAGCGCGAGCGCGGCCGTGATACCGGCGAGGCCGCCGCCGATCACGACGGCGGTGCGCCCGGACGGGAGGTCGTCGTGCGTCCGTTCGGATCGCGTGCCGTCGCTCATCGTGCCGCCTTTCCTGCCTGCCCGCCGTGCCGGTGGAACGGGGCAGGTCGGGCCGTCGCAGTCAGGGACGCCATGTCGTGCCGGAGGGTTGCCTGCCGTTTCTCTCCGGTCGCGTCGCCCTGGCCCACTGTGTCCATCAGGCGCGCCTCCTGACGGCCAGACGGGAGGTGTGGCGCCGCGTGTCGAGCCCGGACAGACCGCGCACCGCGACGTACGCCTTCTCGCGTCCGGGCAGCGAGACCCGGCCGCGCAGCACGGCCTCCGGTTCGCGCTCGATGCGGTCGAGCAGACGGCGGTAGATGCCGGCCATGGCGGCGACACAGGCGCCGCTGCGCCGGTCCAGCATGGGCAGCAGGCGGTACCCCTCGGTGAAAAGGGCTCGGGCGCGCCGTACTTCGAAGTGCACGAGGCCCGCGAAGTCGGAGCCCGCCGGCGGGGTCGGCCCGTGGAATCCGGCCGAGCAGCCGAACTTGGCGAGGTCATCGGAGGGCAGATAGGTACGGCCGTTGCCGGCGTCCTCGCGGACGTCCCTGAGGATGTTGGTGAGCTGGAGCGCGAGCCCGAGCGTGTCGGCGTACTCCGGCGCGCGCTCGGCGCCGCGTGCCCCCGGTTCCGTGCCGAACACGCCGAGCGAGAGCCGGCCGATGGCGCCGGCCACGCAGCGGCAGTAGACCTTGAGGTCGTCCCAGGTCTCGTAGGTCTCGCCGCGGACGTCCATCAGGACACCGTCGATCAGCTCGTCCAGGCCGCCCAGCGGGATCGGGAAGACCTGGGCGGCATGCGCGAGGGCGACCGCGACCGGGTCGGTGTCGTCCTCGGCGACCGCGCCGTCCTGGATCCGGGCGAGCAGCGCCCGGGTGTCCTCCAGGCGGGCTGTCTTCACCTCGCCGGCCAGCTCGCCGTCGCCGATGTCGTCGACACGCCGGGAGAAGGCGTAGAGCGCCGACATGGCGCGCCGCTTGGGCGCCGGCAGCAGCCTGATGCCGTAGGCGAAGTTCCGTGCCTGCTGTCCGGTGACCGTCTCACAGTAGCTGTAGGCGGCGAGTACCGGCGCGGACACGTGTGTGGGAGAGTCCACGGTCCGGATCACCCCTCTCCTCGCAGAGTCACGCCCACCTCACGCAGCAACCGGCCCTTGCCGGGCTTGGGCGGGCCGGGAAGTACGTCGTATTCGGCGGCGGCGATCGCGTGGACCGCCGCCCTTCCCCCCGCCACGAACCCCGCGAGCAGCAGCTTCAACCTGCCGTGGACGCTACCCACAAGGGGGGCGCCTTCATTCAGGAGATCGCGGGCGCGTTGTGCTTCGTATGCAACCAGTGCACGCACCGATGCGCCCGTGGTTTTCCTGGCGAGATCCGCCTCCTGGACGTGAAAGCGCTTCATGTCCTCGGCGGGCAGATAGATCCGGTCGCGGCCCAGGTCCTCGGCCACGTCCTGGAGGTGTTCGACGATCTGCAGTGCGGTGCAGATCGAGTCGGAGAGCCGGATCCGGTCGGCGGTCGAGGTGCCGGTGACGGCGAGGACCAGGCGGCCGACGGGGTTGGCGGACAGCTCGCAGTAGGCGAGGAGGTCGTCGTAGGTCTCGTACCGCTTGACGAGCTGGTCCTGGCGGTTGGCGGCGATCAGGCCCAGGAACGGCTCGGGGGTGAGGGAGTGACGGCGGACCAGGGGCTGCAGGCGGCGCAGCAGGGGGTGGTGCGCAGTGCCGTCGAAGACGCGGCGCAGGTCGGCCTCGAAGGCGTCAAGCAGGACCAGGCGGTTGTCGGCATCGGCCGGCGACACCCCGAGCAGGCGGGCGTCGGCGCCGCCGGGGGCCAGGTCGCCGTCGCCGATGTCGTCGACGAGCCGGGCGAAGCCGTACACCGCCATCAGGTCGTCGCGCCAGGCTCTGGGCAGGAAGAAGGGGGCCACGGGGAAGTTCTCGTCCGCGGCCTTGTCCAGGGTGCCGCGCTCCGGGTCCCCGGTGCGCGCCGAGGCGGCCGCGGTCACCGTTCGCTGCCCGGGGCGGGGACGGCGCGGCCTGCGTTGAGCTGGGGAGTTTCCGTAGCCATTGCCGTCACATCTCCCGTTCTACACTGCCGACCCAATACACACTATTTCGGACACGCCGCCCGGCAATCCGCGAGGCGGCCCGGCAGAGGGTGTCGCGCATTATCGCCCCACTTGCCGCTTTCCGGGACCGGTACAGCTTACGTTGTACAACGCATCGAGGTTCGTCGGGGTGTCCCGCAGATCACAACAACACACCGATTGGCTTCAAGATTCCTAAGACAAGCCGGAGTTGACGTTTCCTTTGCAGACGCGGGGCCCCGCCGGAAAGGTTCCGGCGGGGCCCCTGCCAGTCCGCGCTACTTGCCCGTGAACTTCTCGTACTCCTTGAGCACCTCTTCGGTCGGGCCGTCCATGCGCAGCTCACCGCGCTCCAGCCACAGGACACGGTCGCAGGTGTCGCGGATCGACTTGTTGTTGTGACTGACCAGAAACACCGTGCCCGCGTGCTCACGCAATTCGCGGATCCGGTCCTCGGAACGCCTGCGGAAGGCCGCGTCACCGGTGGCCAGCGCCTCGTCGATCATGAGGACGTCGTGGTCCTTGGCGGCCGCGATGGAGAACCGCAGCCGGGCCGCCATGCCGGAGGAGTAGGTGCGCATCGGGAGGGTGATGAAGTCGCCCTTGTCGTTGATGCCGGAGAAATCGACGATCTCCTGATAGCGGGCCTTTATCTCGTCCCGGGTCATGCCCATGGCCAGGCCGCCCAGGATGACGTTGCGCTCGCCCGTGAGGTCGTTCATCAGGGCAGCGTTGACGCCGAGCAGCGAGGGCTGGCCGTTGGTGTAGACCCTGCCCTTCTCGGCGGGCAGCAGGCCGGCGATGGCGCGCAGCAGGGTGGACTTGCCGGAACCGTTGGAGCCGATCAGGCCGATCGCCTCGCCGCGGTAGGCGACGAAGGAGACGCCGCGCACCGCGTGCACCTTGCGGACGCCCCGGTCGTCGCCGCGCTTGAAGATGCGGCTCAGGGCGGCCGTCGCGCTGCCCTTGCCGGTCTTGGCACCGTTGACCCGGTAGACGATGTGCACGTCCTCCGCGATGACGGTGGGGATCCGCTCCCCGGGGTTCTGCTCCACGTCGTTGAGGTCAGCCACGGCCGTACCGCTCCTCCGCCTTCCAGAAGTACACGAAACCGCCGGCGAACACGACCACGGCCCAGGACAGGGCGACGGCCCAGACGTGCGGCGGGAGGTTCGAGGCGCCGTAGCCGTCGATGAGGGCGAAGCGCATCAGGTCCATGTAGACGGTGGCGGGGTTCACCTGGAAGAGCGTGCGCGCCCACTCCGGCCGGCCCTCCATCATCTTGCTGATCGAGAACATCACACCGGACATGTACATCCAGGTGCGCAGGACGAACGGCAGCAGCTGGGCGAGGTCCGGCGTCTTGGCGCCCAGCCGGGCCACGACCAGGGCCAGGCCGGTGTTGAAGAGGAACAGCAGGAGCAGGATCGGGACGACCAGCGCCCAGGACAGGCCCGGGCGGCTGCCGAACCCGACCACCACCGCGACCATCACGATCATCGAGAACAGCAGCTGCTGGAGCTGCTGGAGCGCGAAGGAGATCGGCAGCGAGGCGCGCGGGAAATGCAGCGCACGCACCAGACCGAGGTTGCCGGAGATCGCGCGCACGCCCGTCATGATCGAGCTCTGCGTGAACGTGAAGGTGAACACGCCGGTGACCAGGAACGGAATGTAGACGTCCTGCGACATGCCGCGGCTGGCGTGCAGGATGACTCCGAAGATGAAGTAGTACACGGCAGCGTTCAGCAGCGGCGTGGCCACCTGCCAGAGCTGGCCGAGCTTGGCCTGGCTGTACTGGGCGGTGAGTTTCGCCTGCGAGAAGGCCAGGATGAAGTGGCGCCGGCCCCAGAGCTGGCGTACGTACTCGGGCAGCGAGGGGCGTGCGCCGCTCACCGCGAGCCCGTACCTGGCGGCGAGTTGCGCCGCCGTGAGGCCCTCGTCGGCGGACGGCACCGCGCTCACCGCGATGCCGCCGTCATGCGTTGTCTCACTCAAGGGTGGAAGCCTTCGTTTTCGGATGCGTCTTACGTTCGTCTTACGGAATTGTGCTACTAGGCGCGACACGTCTGCGCCATCAGACACATTTCCGGGGACGTGGACGTGCCGTGCGCGTCAGTTCCGTGGCGTGTCCGCACGCCGTAGCGCGCGGACACACGCCTTCGAGCTTGTCAGATCACCGGAGGGCGGCCCAGTCGCGTGAGTTTCCACACGGTCCGCCAGCGCATCGGGCGGCGGGGTCCGCAGGGGGTGGTCCAGCCCTCCCGGAAACCGGCGAACCAGGCGTACAGGGCCGGCCGGGACGGGCGGCGGACCAGGGTGAGCAGCATCCACACCCCGAGGTAGACCGGGACCAGGAGGGCCGGCAGGTTGCGGCGGGCGAGCCAGACCCGGTTGCGGGCGACCATCCGGTGGTAGACCGCGTGCCGGGAGGGGGCGGTCGTGGGGTGGAACAGCACCATGTCGGAGCGGTAGTCGATCATCCAGCCGGCGTCCAGGGCCCGCCAGGCCAGGTCGGTCTCCTCGTGGGCGTAGAAGAACTCGTCCGGCAGGCCGCCGACCTCGGCGAGGACCTGGGTGCGGACGGCGTTGGCGCCGCCGAGGAAGGTGGTGACGCGGGAGGAGCGCATCGGGTCGGAGGCCCGCAACCGCGGCACGTGCCGGCGCTGCGTCTGCCCGGTCTCCGGGTCGGCGATGCGGAAGCTGATGATGCCGAGCCTCGGGTCGGCCGTGAAGGCCTCGCGGCACAGCTCGGCGGTGTCGTGCCCGGCGAGCAGGCCGTCGTCGTCGAGGAAGAGCAATATGTCGACGTCGCGGCCGCTCGGGCCGAAGGCCTCTATGCCGACGTTGCGCCCGCCGGGGATGCCGAGGTTCTCGGGCAGTTCCAGGGT
The DNA here is from genome assembly GCF_021462265.1 of Streptomyces shenzhenensis. Lineage (GTDB taxonomy): Bacteria > Actinomycetota > Actinomycetes > Streptomycetales > Streptomycetaceae > Streptomyces > Streptomyces shenzhenensis. Next base: position 65,727 of record NZ_JAJONF010000022.1, read on the forward strand.
GCGGACGCCGTCGGGCACCTCCGGGACGGGCGAGCCGTTGCCGACGACGACCACCTCGACCGGGTCGCCGTGCTGCTTGGCGACCGAGTCGAGGAGGGCGCGCAGTTCGTCGGGGCGGTTGCCCATGGTGATGACGACCGCGCCGACCTTCGGTCCGCCGCTCACCGCAGCCTGCTCGACGCGAGGACCGAGACCAGGTGCAGCAGGGTCTGGAGCAGCGCGATGCCGGCCAGCACGGCGGTGCCGAGGCGGGTGAAGAAGAGGTCGCCGCGGACGTGGTCGACGATCGCCAGCAGCAGGATCAGCAGGGAGGCCTCGATGCCGAGGATCAGCCGGTGGAACCGGAGCAGGGCGGCGGCCCGGCGGGCCAGCGCCATGCCGGAGGAGCGCATCTCGGCGGCGGCCTCCTTGACCACCGGAAGGCCTGCCTGGTGGCGGGCGACGCCGACCAGGTCGGTCTCGGCCTTGATCAGGATGGCGCCGAGCGCGGCCAGGGTACCGAGGAAGGCCCACAGCCAGTCGATACGGCCGCTGCCGAACAGGTCGGCGGCGCGCAGCCCGAGCCCGACCAGGACGGCCGCGTCGGTGAGGTACGCCCCGACCCGGTCCAGATAGACCCCGCCCAGCGAGTACTGCTGCTTCCAGCGGGCGACCTCGCCGTCCACGCAGTCCAGCAGCAGGTACATCTGGACGCAGACCACGCCGAGGACGGCGCCCGTGATCCCCGGCACCAGCAGTGCCGGGGCGGCGAGCACGCCGAAGACGGTCATCAGATACGTGAGCTGGTTGGGCGTGACCCTGGTGTTCACCAGGTAGCGGTCCACCCGCAGGGACACCTCACGCATGTAGAGGCGTCCCATCCAGTGCTCACCGCTGCGCCGGTCCTTGACCCCAGCGGGGTGCACGACCGGACGGAGTTCAGCTACCGATGGCCTTGACATAGTCGACGTAGAAGTCCTTGATCTGGTGGGTCTTGAGGTCGAGGTGTTCGAGGATGGTGTAGCGGCCGGGCCGGGTCTCCGGAGCGAACTCCACGACCCGGACGAACTCGTCCACGGTGAAGCCGATCTCCTCCGGCAGCACCGGCAGACCGTGCCGGCGCAGCACATCGGCCATGTACACGGACTGTTCGTGGGCTCCGCGCAGATACATCGCGAAGGCCGCGCCCAGCCCGCACTGCTCGCCGTGGCTGGCGGCACGCCTCGGGAAGAGCAGGTCGAAGGCGTGGTTGATCTCGTGGCACGCGCCGGAGGACGGACGGGAGTCGCCCGACACCGACATGGCGATGCCGCTGAGCACCAGCGCCTCGGCGAGGACCTGGAGGAAGTCGTTCTCGCCGATGCCGCCGGGGTGGCGCAGTACCGCCTCGCCGGCCTGCCGGGCCATGGCGGCCGCCAGACCGTCGATCTTCTCGCCGTTGACGCGGTGGGACAGCTCCCAGTCCGCGATCGCCGAGATGTTGGAGACGGCGTCTCCGATGCCGGAGCGCACGAAGCGCGCCGGTGCCTCGCGGATGACGTCGAGGTCGATGACGACGGCGATCGGGTTCGGCACGCCGTAGGAGCCGCGGCCCGCGTCGTTGTCGAGGGTGGCGACCGGCGAGCACAGGCCGTCGTGGGCGAGGTTCGTCGGCACGGCGACCAGCGGCAGGCCCACCCGCGCCGCGGCGAACTTGGCGCAGTCGATGATCTTGCCGCCGCCGAGGCCGACGACCGCGTCGTAGCGGCCGGCCTTGATGTCGCCGGCCAGCCGGATCGCGTCGTCGAGGGTGCCGCCGCCCACCTCGTACCAGGTGGCGCCGGGCAGGCTCGGCGAGAGGCGCTCGCGCAGCTTCGAGCCGGAGCCGCCGCTGACGGCGACGGCGAGCCGCCCCGAGTGCGAGATGCGCTCGTCGGCGAGCACGCCCCCGAGGTCGTCGAGGGCACCCGGACGGATGTCCACGACGACCGGCGAGGGGATCAGCCGGGTCAGTACTGGCACGCGATCTCCCGTCCCCTGGCGAGATCGGCGTGGTTGTCGATCTCGACCCACTGGACGTCGCCGATGGGCGCCACGTCGATCCGGAAGCCGCGGTTGACCAGTTCCTGGTAGCCGTGCTCGTAGAACTGCTGCGGGTCGGTCTCCCAGACCGTCTTCAGCGCGTCGGCGAGCTCGGGGGCCGCGTCGCCCTCGATGAGGGTGACGCCGATGTACTCACCGGTGGCCTCGGCGGGGTCCATCAGCTTGGTGATCTTCGTCATGCCCTTGTCGGCATCGGCGACGACCTTCATCTCCTCGTCCGCGAGGGACTTGACGGTGTCCAGGGCGAGGATGATCCGCCTGCCGTCGCCGCGGGCGGCGAGCAGCGTCTTCTCGACGGAGACCGGGTGCACGGTGTCGCCGTTGGCGAGGATCACGCCGTCCTTGAGAGCGTCACGCCCGCACCACAGGGAGTAGGCGTTGTTCCACTCCTCGGCCTTGTCGTTGTCGATGAGGGTGAGCTTGAGGCCGTACTTCTCCTCCAGGGCCGCCTTGCGCTCGTAGACGGCCTCCTTGCGGTAGCCGACGATGACGGCGACCTCGGTCAGGCCGATCTCCGCGAAGTTGGCGAGGGTCAGGTCGAGCACCGTGATCGAGTCCTCTATCCCGGCAGGCCCCACCGGCACCAGCGCCTTGGGCAGGCTGTCGGTGTAGGGGCGCAGACGCCGGCCGGCGCCGGCCGCCAGCACGAGGCCGATCATGCGGGTTCTCCTTCGTCGTGTACGGCGGGCGCCCCTGCGGACACCCAGAAGCGGATGCTCTCGATAAGCACCAGCCCGGCCACGGCCACGGCGAGGACCGTGAGCGCGACCTTGAACTGCGCGGCGGTGAGCACCGTGGCCAGGACGCTGACCAGCAGCACGCGCCCTTCCTGCCCCCCGATGGCGCGGACCAGCCAGACCGGCGGCGCTCCGGCGTTCCCGCGGATGCGGTACACCGTGTCGTAGTGATGGTAGGCGACGGCAGCCACCAGACCGAAAGCCGCAGGAAGGGCTCCGTTTACCCCGGCTTTACTTGCGAGGACGAGCACGGTGCCGTACTCGGCGGCGCGCAGGAAGGGCGGGACCAGCCAGTCGAGGGCGCCCTTGAGCGGCTTCACGACCGCTTCGGAGGAGATCAGGACGTAGACGACGGCAGACCCGACGAGCGACGGACCCGGCCCGTCGATCGCCGCCGCGAGAAGCAGGAGTGCGGACCCGGCGGCCGTCCACAGAACCGCCGGCAGCTTGGAGGCCCGGCGCAGGACGCGCGCGCTCAGCTCCGCCAGCGGACCGTTGTCCGCCAGGTCCGCCAGCGCCTTCGCGGCCCGGTCGGTGCGCCCGGCTCTGCGGGTCAGCGACCGCAGCACCCGTCCCGCCGTGGTGTAGGTCGCTGCGAAGGCGCAGCCGGCCAGCAGCACGTAGAAGGTGATCCGCGGGGTCGTGGCCGCCGTCAGGACGGCTATCAGTGCCCATCGCTCGCCGATGGGCAGCACTATCATCCGGCGCACCCAGACCGTCCAGCCGACGCTGTCCAGCCTGTCGGAGAGCGCGGCGGTGGGGCTGGTGTTGGCGGTGGCGTCCTGGTTGGCCTCGTTGAAGGAGAAGTCGACCACGTGCCGGCAGGTCTGCAGGATCATCGCGCCGAGGGCGAGGGCCCATACGTCGTCATGCCCCCCGCCGCGGGCGGCGCCGAGGGCGAGGCCCGCGTAGTAGGCGTACTCCTTGGCCCGGTCGAAGGTGGCGTCCAGCCACGCGCCGAGCGTGGAGTACTGCAGGGAGTAGCGGGCGAGCTGGCCGTCGGTGCAGTCCAGGACGAACGAGCAGATCAGCAGGGCGCCGGCGGCGACGAAGCCGATCCGCGTACCGGTGGCCGCGCAGCTCGCCGCGATCAGGGCGGTGAGCAGGGAGGCGGTGGTGACCTGGTTGGGGGTCAGGCCGCGCCGGGCGCACCAGCGGGCGAGGTACCGCGAGTACGGGCTGATGAAGAAGGTGGTGAAGAAGCCGTCCCGGGACTTCACGGCCGACTTCAGGCGTACGGCCTCGTCGTCGACGGTGGCCACGGCCTGCCGTGCCTCGTTGCGGGCCTGCGGGTCGGCGGGGACGGCGGCGACCAGGCTGCCCAGCTCGGGGCGGTGGACGTCGGCGTCCAGGGCGGTGACGAGGTTGTCGACCGCGAGGTCGGTGCTGCCGCCCGCGGCTGCCTGCCGGGCCAGCGCCTGGCTCAGGGCCGGCCGGCCGGCGGGCTGGGCGGTGACGGCGCCGGGTATCGCGGCGAGCGGGAAGCGGGGGTCGGTGAGGCCGAGCCGCAGGGCGTGCACATGGCCGACGAAGCGGGCGTCGACGACGGCGACGCGCCGGTCGGCGGGTACGGCCGCGAGCAGCGCCTGGGTCTCGGCGGTGTCCGACGCCGCGCGCACCTCGAAGCCGAGCGCCCGCAGATCGCTCTCCAGTGACGATCCGGGCACCGGCGGACCGGTGACGATGGCGGTCGACAACCGAACTCACTCCCTGGGTGCCGGCGTACGGACGCCGGTCTGCTGCGTGGTGGGGCGGGGGGTGCCTGACGGCCCCCTGACGGCATTCGGCAGAGGTTATCGGATGGTGAGGACCGCTTGTTCACCGGCCGTTCACGGCACGGTCGGCCCGCTCTGCCCCGGCCGTTGCCGAGATCATCATCCGTGATCCAGGCCCCGGCCGACAAACCGCGCTCCCACAACGGGCATTGAGGACACCGGTCCGTGGCGGCGCATCCCCCTCCGGCCGGCCGCCTATACAGCGCCCCCTCACGGAAGGCAACTGAGGCTGCCCTGACCTGCGGTTCGTTTCCGCAGGTCAAGGCACATGACAACGGTGTTCAGTGCCGCGTTGCCGGATACCCCCCACCCGTAGTTCACTGTGAGCCCGGGCGGAACACAGGAGGCGTATCTCATGGGGGCAGGGCACGACCACGGCCACAGCCACGCGCCGCCCACCGGTACGGCCGCGGCGGCGTACCGCGGACGGCTCCGGGTGGCGCTCGGCATCACCCTCGGGGTGATGCTGGTCGAGATCGCCGGCGGTCTGCTGGCCGACTCGCTGGCACTGATCGCGGACGCGGCCCACATGGCGACCGACGCGCTGGGCCTCGGCATGGCTCTGCTGGCGATCCACTTCGCCAACCGCCCGCCGAGCACCAACCGCACCTTCGGACTGGCCCGCGCCGAGATCCTCGCCGCCCTGGCGAACTGCCTGCTGCTGCTGGGGGTCGGCGGCTATGTGCTGTTCGAGGCGATCCAGCGGTTCGTCACGCCGGCGGACACCCATGGCGGCCAGATGATCGTGTTCGGTCTGATCGGGCTGGTCGCCAACATGATCTCACTCACGCTGCTGGTGCGCGGCCAGCAGGAGAGCCTGAACGTGCGCGCCGCCTTCCTGGAGGTGGCGGCCGACGCGCTGGGCTCACTGGCGGTGCTGATCTCGGCCGTGGTGATCCTGACCACCGGCTGGCAGGCGGCCGACCCGGTCGCCTCGCTCGTCATCGGCCTGATGATCGTGCCGAGGACGTTCAAGCTGCTGCGCGAGACCCTGAACGTCCTGCTGGAGGCGGCGCCTCGGGATGTCGACATGGCGGAGGTGCGGGCGCACATCCTGGCTCTGGACGGCGTGGAGGACGTCCACGACCTGCACGCCTGGACGATCACCTCGGGGATGCCGGTGCTGTCGGCGCACGTGGTGGTCCGCTCGGACGTGCTCAGCGCCATCGGGCACGAGAAGATGCTGCACGATCTGCAGGGCTGCCTGGGCCACCACTTCGACGTGGAACACTGCACCTTCCAGCTGGAGCCGGGCGGACACGCGGAGCACGAGGCCCGGCTCTGCCACTGACCCCGGCCGGCCGGGGTCCGGACGAGGCGCCCCGCGCTGCCCCGGCGTCCTCGCGTTCGAGGGCCCCGGACGGTTCCCGCTCACACCCGTAGGGCACGATCAACTACCGGGCCCCTCTTCCGGCGTGCCCGTGCCGGGAAGTGCCGGGAGTGTCGGATTGGTACGGCAGACTGGGTGCGAAGACCGAGGCGAAGGATGGGTATGCCGATCACACCTGCCACCGCGACGCACAGCACGTCGGAAGGGACCGCAGACGCGATTTTCCTTGAACTCGTCGACGAGAAGGGTCTGGCCATCGGCACCGCCGAGAAGCTGGCCGCGCATCAGCCCCCCGGGCAGCTGCACCGGGCGTTCTCCGTCTTTCTCTTCGACGAACACGGCAGGCTGCTGCTCCAGCAGCGGGCGCTGGGCAAGTACCACTCCCCCGGTGTGTGGTCCAACACGTGCTGCGGTCATCCCTACCCCGGCGAGGCGCCCTTCGCGGCGGCGGCCCGGCGGACCTTCGAGGAGCTGGGGGTCTCCCCGTCGCTGCTCGCCGAGGCGGGCACGGTCCGCTACAACCACCCGGACCCGGCCTCCGGCCTGGTCGAGCAGGAGTTCAACCACCTGTTCGTCGGCATGGTCCAGGCGCCGCTCGCGCCGGACTCCGAGGAGGTCGAGGCGACCGCCTTCGTGACGGCCGCCGAGCTGGCCGAGCGGCACGCCCAGGACACCTTCTCGTCCTGGTTCATGACCGTGCTGGACGCGGCCCGCCCGGCGATCAGGGAGCTGACGGGCCCGTCCGCCGGCTGGTGAGACCCCTCAGGGCAGCGTCGCGGGCTTGAGCGGCAGGGCGGCCCAGATCACCTTGCCGCCGCTCGACGTGTGCTCCACGTCCACGACCCCGCCCGCCTCCCTGGCCACCTCCCGCACCAGCAACAGCCCCCGGCCGCCGGTCTGGCCGTGGTCGGCCTCCAGGGCGGTCGGGCGGTAGGGGTGGTTGTCCTCCACCGACACCCGCACCCAGTCGGCGCCGACGGCGACCTCGACGGCGAGCACCGGCGACAGCAGCGCCGCATGCTTGACCGCGTTGGTGACCAGCTCGGAGACGATCAGCAACAGCCCGTACACCAGGTCCTCCGAGACCGGGACGCCCTGGCGCTGGAGCAGGTCCCGTACGGCGCGCCGCGCCTGCGGGACCGAGGCGTCCACGGCGGCGGCGGTGAACCGCCAGACTCCTTCGTACGGCAGCGGATCCGGCGGCGGAGCGCCGCCTGCCTCTGGACGCGGGTCATGCCCGCGCCCGCGGTTCTCCATCGTCCGGTCGCCGCCCTCGCGCTCGATTGTCACCACACGTCGAGTGTTGGTAAGGACCCGCTCCGCGCCGGACGACTGAACACAAGTCAGCAACTATCGAACGGATCTGACCGTTGGCGTATGACAAGGTCAGTTGTGGGATGACTCTTGCCCTCCTCGATGCCGACTTCGCGAACTATTCGGGTTGTACGGGTATGGGAACTTTCCGAGCGGGCGGGGCGCGGCTCCCGTGAACCACCCGAATTCCCCCCTCCCCGGCGCGGATACCATCGCGCACCATGGAGCCCCGCCTCGACCACCAGGTCAGAAACGCCGTTGCCACCGTAGTCATCGGCAACGCGGCCAAACGCAACGCGATGACCGCGCAGATGTGGCGCGCCCTCCCGCCCCTCCTCGACGGCCTCGCGGCCGACCCCGCCGTGCGCGCCCTCGTCCTCACCGGCGCGGGCGGCACCTTCTGCGCCGGCGCCGACATCTCCACCCTCCAGGGCTCCCCCGCCGAGGCACAGGCCCTCGCCGGCGCCGCCGAGGAGGCGCTCGCCGCGTTCCCCAAGCCGACCCTCGCCGCGGTGCGCGGCCACTGCGTCGGCGGCGGTTCGCAGCTGGCCGCCGCCTGCGATCTGCGGTTCGCCGAGGAGGGCGCGCTGTTCGGGGTGACTCCGGCGAAGCTCGGCATCGTCTACCCGGCCGCCTCCACCCGCCGCCTGGTGTCCCTGGTCGGGCCGGCCACCACCAAGTACCTGCTCTTCTCCGGCGAGCTGATCGACGCGGAGCGGGCGCTGCGCACCGGTCTGGTCGACGAGGTGCTGCCGCAGGGCGAGCTGGACAAGCGGGTGGCCGAGTTCACCCGGATCCTGACCGAACGCTCGCAGCTGACGCAGGCCGCCGCGAAGGAGTTCGCGAACGGCCGCGCGGACCGGGACGCGCACTGGGCGGAGCAGGCGCGCGGCAACGACGACACCGCCGAGGGCGTCGCCGCGTTCCTGGAGCGCCGCCGGCCGCGGTTCACGTGGGCGGTTCCGCGCCGCGGATGAACCGGCTCACCGAGCGGAGCCGGTCGGCGGCCTCGGCGGCGCCCGGCGCGGGGAGTTCGCGTCGCAGGGCGGCCGGGGGTCGTACTCGATCCTCCAGCCGCACGGCCTGGGCGTCGGTGACGGCCCGCTCCCCCGCCGGCGAGGACGACGTGAACGTCACCCGCCTTCTCCGCCCTGCCGGACGGCGAACCGGGTCCGCCTCGGGTCGGGCACTGGAGTCCGTACCAACCAGTCAGTAGCGTGCGGCCCATGACAACCGCCTTCCTGGAGCCGCTCGCCGGCCGCCGCTGCCAGTCCCTGCTCAATTCCCTGCACGCGACCCACTTCTTCAGCCCCGAGCTGGCCGAGGAACTGGCCGCGCTCGGCGTCACCCACCCGCGGGCCGTCAACCTCGCGGTACGGGCGGCCGCGCTGGGGCCGGTCGGGGCCGGCACGGTGACGGCGACGTTCTACAACTACAAGTACGATCTGGTGGCCCGGCATGTGCCGGCCGTCTGGGAGATCGCGTCCCCGAAGGACGTCCTCGCGGCCCGCGCGCGTGCCGTCGACGCGTCGATGCGGAGGCTGCTCGGCGCGGACGCGGTGGCCTCCGACGCGATGGCCGAGGCGGCGCGGCTCGCGCTGCGCGCCACCGAGGCCTGCGCGCGCTCCGGCCGCCCGCTGTACGCCGCCCACGCGGACCTGCCGGTGCCTCAGGAGCCCCATCTCGCCTACTGGCACGCGAGCACGCTGCTGCGCGAGCACCGCGGCGACGGGCATCTCACGGCGCTGCTGGCGGCCGGGCTGGACGGGCTGGAGGCGGTGGTGACGCACACGGCGACCGGCAAGGGCCTGACCCCGAAGTGGGTGTTCGCCACCCGGGGCTGGAGCCAGGACGACTGGGACGCGGCGGTGGCACGGCTGCGCGAGCGCGGCCTGCTCGACGCGGCGGGCGAGCTGACCGAGGCGGGGGTGGCCCTGCGCGCGGACATCGAGACCGAGACGGACCGCCTGGACCGGGCACCGTACGAGCACCTGGGAGCCGACGGCGTGACCCGCCTGACGGAACTGGCGGTGACCTTCACAAGGGCCGCGGTGGCCGCCGGAGCGTTCCCCGCAGACCTCGTCGGCAAGGGCTGACGGGACCGAGGGCCGGCCGGGGCGGTCTCGACACCGCCGGACGGCACCGTCGGGGCTGAGTGCCGCTGCGGCGGAACTGAGACCGGCGGACCGTGGCACCGCCGGACACCACCGTCCCGGCCCAGCACCGAAACGGCCGAACACCGAGACCAACGGACCGGGACACCACCCGCCACCACCGTCCCGGCCCAACGCCGCTGCGACCGAACACCGAGACCAACGGACCGGGACACCACCCGCCACCACCGTCCCGGCTCAGCGCCGCTGCGGCCGAACACCGGGACCGGCGGGTCGTAGGGAGCGGGTGATCGAAGGGGGGTGGTTTGTTCGGCTCGTTGGATCGGGTGTGCGGGTGGTTTTCGGGTGCGTGGGAGGAAACGGGGGGAGTCCGTGTCGCGGAAAGGCGCCCTGGGGCCCGGTTGTCGGTGTCACCTGCCACAATTGCGGCGCAACCTCAGTGGAGAAGGCGGTACGGGATCGTGACGACACCCGGGTCCCTGGTTCCAGGGTCCATCGAAGGCAGGATCGCCGAGGAGCTCGGCGTACGGGAGCGGCAGGTCAAGGCTGCCGTGGAGCTGCTCGACGGCGGTTCGACGGTGCCCTTCATCGCCCGCTACCGCAAGGAAGCGACCGAGATGCTCGACGACGCGCAGTTGCGCACGCTCGAGGAGCGGCTGCGCTACCTGCGGGAGCTGGAGGAGCGGCGGTCGGCGATCCTGGAGTCGGTGCGGGAGCAGGGCAAGCTCACCCCGGAGCTGGAGGCGCGGATCCGGGGCGCCGAGACCAAGGCGCGGCTTGAGGACATCTATCTGCCGTACAAGCCGAAGCGGCGGACCAAGGCGCAGATCGCCCGGGAGGCCGGCCTGGAGCCGCTGGCCGAGGGGCTGCTCCGGGACCCGGGGGTGGAGCCGCTGGCGGCCGCCGCCGCCTTCGTCGACGCCGACAAGGGCGTCGCCGATCCGCAGGCCGCCCTGGACGGCGCCCGCGCGATCCTCACCGAACGGTTCTCGGAGGACGCCGACCTCATCGGTGAGCTGCGTGAGCGGATGTGGGTGCGCGGCCGGCTCGCCGCGAAGGTGCGGGACGGCAAGGAGGAGGCGGGCGCGAAGTTCGCCGACTACTTCGACTTCGCCGAGCCGTTCACCGACCTGCCCTCGCACCGCATCCTGGCCATGCTGCGCGGCGAGAAGGAAGAGGTCCTCGATCTCGTCCTGGAGCCGGAGGAGCCGGCCGAGGGCCCGTCCTCGTTCGAGGGGATCATCGCCCACAAGTTCCAGATCGCCGAACGCGGCCGGCCGGCCGACAAGTGGCTGTCGGACACGGTCCGCTGGGCCTGGCGCACCCGCATCCTCGTCCACCTCGGGATCGACCTGCGGCTGCGCCTGCGTACGGCCGCCGAGGACGAGGCGGTCGACGTCTTCGCGGCGAACCTGCGCGACCTGCTGCTCGCCGCCCCGGCCGGCACCCGGGCGACGCTGGGCCTGGACCCCGGTTTCCGGACCGGCGTGAAGGTCGCCGTCGTCGACGCCACCGGCAAGGTGGTCGCCACCGACGTCATCTACCCGCACGTCCCGGCCAACAAGTGGGACGAGGCGATCGCCAAGCTGGCCCGGCTCGCCAAGGAGCACGCGGTCGAGCTGGTCGCGATCGGCAACGGCACGGCGTCCCGCGAGACCGACAAGCTCGCCGGTGAACTCATCACCAGGCACCCGGACCTGAAGCTCACCAAGGTGATGGTGTCCGAGGCCGGCGCGTCCGTGTACTCGGCGTCCGCGTTCGCCTCCCAGGAACTGCCCGACATGGACGTGTCGCTGCGCGGCGCCGTGTCGATCGCCCGCCGGCTCCAGGACCCGCTGGCCGAGCTGGTGAAGATCGACCCCAAGTCGATCGGCGTCGGTCAGTACCAGCACGACCTGTCCGAGGTGAAGTTGTCCCGCTCGCTGGACGCGGTGGTCGAGGACTGTGTGAACGGCGTGGGCGTGGACGTCAACACGGCGTCCGCACCGCTCCTCGCCCGCGTCTCCGGCATCACCTCCGGGCTCGCCGAGAACATCGTCGCCCACCGCGACTCCAACGGCCCCTTCACCTCCCGGAGCCAGCTGAAGAACGTGGCCCGGCTCGGCCCGAAGGCCTACGAGCAGTGCGCGGGCTTCCTGCGCATCCGTGGCGGTGACGACCCGCTGGACGCGTCGAGCGTCCACCCGGAGGCGTACCCGGTGGTACGGCGCATGGTGAAGACGTCGGGGCAGGAGGTGGCCGCGCTCATCGGCAACACGGGGGCGCTGCGCTCGCTGCGGCCGACGGACTTCGTGGACGAGACGTTCGGTCTGCCGACCGTCACCGACATCCTCAAGGAGCTGGAGAAGCCGGGGCGCGACCCGCGTCCGGCCTTCAAGACGGCCACCTTCAAGGAGGGCGTCGAGAAGATCTCCGACCTGTCCTCCGGGATGGTCCTGGAGGGGGTCGTCACGAACGTGGCGGCGTTCGGCGCGTTCGTCGACGTCGGTGTGCACCAGGACGGCCTGGTGCATGTCTCCGCGATGTCCAAGACGTTCGTCAAGGACCCGCGGGACGTGGTGAAGCCGGGTGACATCGTCAAGGTGAAGGTCCTCGAAGTGGACATCCCGCGCAAGCGGATCTCGCTGACGCTGCGGCTGGACGACGAGGCCGCGCCGGCTGCCGGCGGCGAGCGCCGACCGCAGCAGCGGGGCGGCGGCGGGCGTCCGCCGCAGCAGCGCCAGCAGCAGCGCCAGGGAGGCGGCGCTCGTCAGGCGTCGGCGCCGGCGAACAGCGCGATGGCCGACGCGCTGCGCCGGGCCGGGCTGCTGGGCGGGAAGGACGGGAGGCGCTGAGGGCAGTGCCTGCCGGGGGTGGCCGGGGAACCGCGGGCCCGTTGCGGCTGGTCGCGCCCACGCGGCGAAGCAGCGGATCGCCACGGCCCCGCGCCCCACGGGGGGCGCGGTTCCCCCGCCGGTGGGGCCTCGCGCCGCCTAATTCCGTGGACAATGATCCGTTGATCCGAAGACTGGTCCGATGACTGGATCAGATTTCAAGGCCGATCTGCGGACCTACCTCCAGGACGCCCGGGACGTGCTGTTGTGGAAGCTGGAGGGGCTGTCCGAGTACGACATCCGGCGGCCGCTGACGCCCACGGGCACGAATCTGCTGGGCCTGGTCAAGCATCTCGCCGGTGCCGAGGCCTGGTACTTCGGGGCGGCCTTCGGGCGGCCATTCGACGGGGCAATACCGCTGTGGTTCACCGGTGACACGGAACCCAACGGAGATCTGTGGGCGCGGCCCGACGAGACGCGTGCGGCGATTGTCGGCGGGTACCGGCGGGTCTGGACCCACTCGGACGAGACGATCGCCGCGTTGCCCCTGGACGCGGTCGGGTACCTTCCCGTCGACCCGCCGAAGGAGATCACCCTCCACCGCGTCCTCACGCACATGGTCGCCGAGAGCCAGCGGCACGCCGGTCACGCCGACATCGTGCGGGAACTCCTCGACGGGTCGACGGGGCAGCGGGCGAACGGCACCAACATGGCGCCCGGCGACGCGGCGGCCTGGGTCGGGCACCGGGACCGGGTGGAGCGGGGGGCCGAGGGGGCCGGGCGGGGCGGTCGGTGAACAGGAGACGAACCGAGCGTGCCAACTCACCGTCGTACCTGTGCGCCTCCTCCGGTGATCGCGCATGGCGTTCTCGTCATGCGCATGCGGGGTGGAGGACAGGTGCTGGCGGCCGGGCCGACGCCGAGGGCCGGGCTCATGTGGACGGACCACACCTCCGAGTACAGGTCGGCCTCCGGGCCGCGGTCCGCTCGGACGTTCTCGCGGGCCCCGAAGGGGCGCTTCGAGGCGGGATGTCGTCAGCGTTCCGCTACCTTGCCTGCCGCCACCTCCAGGCGGCGGGTCACCCGGACCGCGTCCAGCATGCGGCGGTCGTGGGTGACCAGGAGGAGGGTGCCCTCGTAGGCGTCGAGCGCCGATTCCAGCTGCTCGATGGCGGGCAGGTCGAGGTGGTTCGTCGGCTCGTCCAGGACGAGGAGGTTGACGCCGCGGCCTTGGAGCAGGGCCAGCGCGGCGCGGGTCCGCTCCCCCGGTGACAACGTGGCCGCGGAGCGCAGCACGTGGTCCTGTTTGAGGCCGAACTTGGCCAGGAGGGTGCGGACTTCGGCCGGTTCGGTGTCCGGTACGGCCGCGCCGAAGGCGTCCAGCAGGGACTCGGTGCCGTGGAACAGCTTGCGGGCCTGGTCGACCTCGCCGACCAGCACGCCCGAGCCGAGGGCGGCGTGCCCGGCGTCCAGTTCCACCCGGCCGAGCAGCGCGGCGAGCAGCGTCGACTTGCCCGCGCCGTTCGCGCCGGTGACCGCGACCCGGTCCGCCCAGTCGATCTGGAGGGACACCGGCCCGAAGGTGAAGTCCCCGCGTCGTACCTCCGCGTCCCGCAGGGTGGCGACGACGGCGCCGGAGCGCGGGGCCGCCGCGATCTCCATGCGCAGTTCCCACTCCTTGCGGGGCTCCTCGACGGCCTCCAGGCGTTCGATCATGCGCTGGGTCTGGCGGGCCTTGGCGGCCTGCTTCTCGCTGGCCTCGCTGCGGAACTTGCGGCCGATCTTGTCGTTGTCGTTGGACGCCTTGCGACGGGCGTTCTTGACGCCCTTGTCCATCCAGGAGCGCTGCATCTGGGCGCGGTCCTGGAGGGCGGACCTCTTGTCGGCGTACTCCTCGTAGTCCTCGCGGGCGTGCCGGCGGGCCACGTCGCGTTCTTCCAGGTAGGCGTCGTAACCGCCGCCGTAGAGGTTGATCTGCCGCTGGGCGAGGTCGAGTTCGAGGACCTTGGTGACGGTGCGGGTGAGGAACTCGCGGTCGTGGCTGACGACGACCGTGCCGGCGCGCAGGCCGGTCACGAAGCGTTCGAGGCGCTCCAGGCCCTCCAGGTCGAGGTCGTTGGTGGGCTCGTCGAGGAGGAAGACGTCGTAGCGGGAGAGCAGGAGGGAGGCGAGGCCGGCGCGGGCGGCCTGGCCGCCGGAGAGGGAGGTCATCGGCTGGTCGAGGCCGACGGCCAGGCCGAGGGAGTCGCAGACCTCCTCGGCCCGCTCCTCCAGGTCGGCGCCGCCGAGGTCGAGCCAGCGCTCCAGGGCGGTGGCGTAGGCGTCGTCGGCGCCCGGGGCCCCGTCGACCAGGGCCTGGGTCGCCTCGTCCATCACGCGCTGTGCCTCGGCGACCCCAGTGCGCCGGGCGAGGAAGGCGCGGACGGTCTCGCCGGGCCGCCGCTCCGGCTCCTGGGGCAGGTGGCCGACGGTCGCGGCCGGCGGGGAGAGCCGCAGTTCGCCCTGTTCGGGAGCGGTGAGCCCGGCGAGCAGCCGGAGCAGGGTGGACTTGCCCGCGCCGTTGGCACCGACCAGCCCGATCACGTCACCGGGCGCGACGACGAGGTCGAGCCCGGAGAAGAGCGAGCGGTCGCCGTGCCCGGCGGCGAGGTTCTTGGCGACGAGGGTTGCAGTCATCAGAACGCCGATCCTAATGTCCGCGGGGCAGGGCGGTCAGCGCACCGTCGCCCGCACCAGGACGCTGCCGGAGGTGCGGGCCACGACGTAGGACGGGCCTTTGGCCGCCTTGCCGTCCAGGGGGATGCGGTGGCGGCCGGGTTCCAGGACGCCGTCGAAGAGTTCGTGGGCGCGAGGCCGGGAGAGCCGGTCGAGGCGGTACGCCGTGACCCGCACCCGGCAGGGCGAGGTGACCTCGATGCCGGCGGTGCCGTCGGCGGCGACCAGGCGGGCCAGCCGGCGCTGTAGCAGCGGGCTGCGATCGAGGGCGTGTTCGATCTGGGCGACGAGAAGCGGGACGATCGGGGCGAGGCCGTCGACGTAGGCCACGTCCACCCCCGCCCGCTCGAACGCCTGGCGTACGGCGGTCCGCTCGGCCTCGCCGGCCGCGGGGCCGAAGGCGACGGCACCGTAGCCGCGGAGCTCCTCGGCGGGGACGCCGTCGGCGTCACGGGTGATGTCGGCCCCGATGCCGATGGCGCGCAGGGCGGCGGCCAGCTTGGCGAGGAGGGCGACGCGGGCGCCGATCAGCAGCACCCGGCGGCCGGGCGGCGGGCCGGACTCCGCCAGCAGCGCGCCGAGGGCCGCACGGTACTCGGGGCCGCGGAAGCGGAAGGGGCCGAGGCCGTGGTAGCCGTTCAGCTCCAGGTCGGCGTGTTCGCCGGTCTGCCAGGCGAACTCCCGCCACACGTAGTCGTCGCCGTCGTGCTCGATGACCGCGGTGACCGCGCCGCAGGCCAGGTCCTCGCACTCCGGGCAGCCGTAGACGACGTACCGGTTGCCGGGCAGCGGTGCCGCCGACTCCAGCAGGAGGCTGCGGACCTGGGCGGTGAAGATCGCGGGCGGGACGTCGGAGGCGAGCGGGGAGACGGCGTCCAGGTCGGCGAGCTGGAACAGCAGCGGGCGGCCGTCGACGACGAAGTCCGTGAAGTCCCGGTGGAGCTGGTAGCCGCCGTCGGCGCGGACACCGCCGGCGCGCATCGCCGGGGCCAGGCCGAAGGTCGCGTATGCGGCAGACATGCTGTGAGTATCCCCAGAGCGGGATGATCTGAGCGCGGCATGACATATTCCGCTAACGTCACGGTGTGCGTTCTGAGCTGAGTGACGAAGTGATCGTGGTCGGTGGCGGGGTCGTCGGACTGACCACGGCGGTGGTGCTGGCCGAGGGCGGGCGCCGGGTGCGGGTGTGGGCCCGGGAGACCGGCGGGCGTACGACCTCGGCGGTCGCCGGCGCGCTGTGGTGGCCGTACCGCATCGAGCCGGAGGCGCTGGCCGGGGAGTGGGCGCTCGCCTCCCTTGTCGTGTACGCGGAGCTGGCGGCGCGACCGGAGGAGACGGGCGTACGCCTGGTCGAGGGCGTACACGGTGGACTGCGGCTGGACGAGCTGGGTGCCTGGGCGGCTCAGGTGCCGGGGCTGACCGAGACCGGTGAAGGTCTGGCGGCCCGGCTGCCGTTGATCGACATGCCGGTCCATCTGGCGTGGCTGCGGAAGCGGCTGGAGCGGGCGGGCGGGACCGTCGAGGAGCGGGTGGTGGGCGACCTGGACGAGGCGGCCGCGCCGGTCGTGGTCAACTGCACCGGGCTCGGGGCCCGCTCCCTGGTCCCGGATCCGGCCGTGCGGCCGGTGCGCGGGCAGCTGGTCGTGGTGGAGAACCCCGGGATCACCACCTGGTACACGTCCGCCGACGAGGCGGAGGGGGGCGCCTCCGCCTACTTCTTCCCGCAGCCCGGCGGGCTGCTGCTCGGCGGTACGGCGCAGGAGGACGCCTGGTCGCTGGAGCCGGATCCGGCGGCCGCGGCCGGGATCGTGGCGCGGTGTGCGGCGGTCCGGCCGGAGATCGCCGGGGCCCGGGTGCTGGCGCACCGGGTGGGGCTGCGGCCGTACCGGGCGGCGGTCCGGCTGGAGCCCGAACTCCGGCCGGGCGGGCGGATGCTGGTCCACAACTACGGGCACGGCGGGGCCGGGGTGACGGTCGCCTGGGGATGTGCGCGGGAGGCGGCCGGGCTGGTGGACGCCGGCCCGGCCGCCTGAGCGGTCAGCCGGCGGGGACGCGCTGGACGGTGTGCGGTGTGCGGACGCCGTGCAGGGCGGTCGTCCCGGGGGCGGTCCACCGGGTGGCGGTCGCGCGGGTGAACGCGGCCGCGCCGCCGGCCAGCGGGACCGTGGCCGTCGTACGGGACAGGTCCACGGTGAGCGTCGGGGTGGTGGACGGCGGATCGATGAGGTCCTTGTCCGTGCCCGCGACGATCAGCGCCAGGCGGTGGCCCTTGGGTACGACGTGGTCGGTGGCCGCCAGGTCGAGTGTGATCGTGTAGGACTTGCCCGGGGTGAGCGGGACGCCCTTGCCGGGGTCGGCGTAGGTGCCGAGGTCGGCCCAGCCGCGGCTGAAGACGGTGTAGTCGACGGCCTTGGTCCTGGCCGCGGTCCGCAGGAAGCACGCGCTGTCGCCGGCCGTGCTCTCGCCCCAGCAGGTGCGGTCGGTGAGGGTGGTGATGCCCTCGGCCGCGTCGGCGTAGTCCCGGATGGTGTCGGGGCCGAGGTCGACCAGGACGGCGGTCAGGTGGGCCGAAGAGGTGGTCGGGGTGGCGGTGACGGTCACCTTCGACGAGCCGGACAGGCGCAGGTCGCGGGTGAGCGGCGCGGTGAGGAAGCCGGCCTTGTCCGAGGTGGGGGTGGCGAGCTGGGCGGCCCAGTCGGTCTCGCTGTGCCGCGGGTCGTCGGTGAACGTCTCGGTGCCGAGGCCCCGGCTCAGCCCCAGGGTGCCGACGCCGGGCCGGCTGCCGGTGGCGGGGCGCAGGGTGGTGGCCTGCGTGTCGCGCGGCGGCCAGGCGGAGGAGGTCACCCACTGGTCGGGGTGGCGCTCGATGTCGGCGGTCGGCTCACGGTCGATGCCGTTGTCGTAGCCGAGGAGTTCGTGGTCGAACCAGCGGTGCAGGGTGTCGACCCAGGCGTCGCGCCGGTAGTCGAAGGGGTCCACGTGCCCGGTCTGGGAGAGCCAGATCTTGCGCTCGACGCCGTGCCTGGCGAGGGCGTCCCACCACTGGCCGAAGTGCTTGGTGCGGACGTTGAGGTCCTGCATGCCGTGCACGAGGAAGACGCTGGCCCTGACCTTGGCGGCGTCCTTGACGTAGTCGCGCTCCGTCCACAGTCCGGTCCAGTCGCCGCTGCGCGGGGCGCCGTCGACCAGTTTCTGCTGGACGGCACCGCACTTGGCGAGGGCCGCGTCGCTCTCCACCGCGCCGGCCAGCCAGTCGGGGCCCGAGGCGTAGAGCGGGGCGCCCTGGGCGAAGTAGTAGTCGTACCAGGAGGAGATGGCGCTGATCGGGACGATCGTCCTGAGACCCGCGACACCGGTGGCGGCCACGCCGTTGGCGATGGTGCCGTCCCAGCTCTTGCCGATCATGCCGGTCCTGCCGTTGGTCCAGGTCGCCTTGACGGTGGTGGTGCCGGTACGGCTGCGGTACGCCTTGGCACGGCCGTTGAGCCAGTCGATGACGGCCTTCGCGGACTGGATGTCGGAGCGGCCGCCGACGTCGACGCAGCCGTCGGAGCGGTTGGTGCCGGCCAGGTCGACGCCGACGAAGGCGTAGCCGCGGGGCACGAAGTAGTTGTCGTAGAAGAGCGGCATCTGGACGACGTCGCCGTTCGCGTCGTACGTCTTCACCTGGCTCTCGTTGCCGCGTCCGCAGCAGGAGTAGTAGGGGCTGGCGTCCATGATGACCGGCACCTTGCGGCCCTGCGCGGCGGGTTCCGCGGGCCGGACGATGTCGGCGGCGACGCGGTCGGTCCTCCCGTCGCCGTCGGAGTCCAGGCCGGTGTCCACCCAGACGGCCTCGCGGATGGCGTTCGCGTACGAGTAGACGGGCCGGCTCTCGTGAGGGGTACCGGCGGCCTGGGCGGCGCCCGGGGTGAGGAAGGCGGCGAGCAGGGCTGCGACGGCCGCGACGGCGAGCTGTCTCCAGATCGTGAAGCGCGTGCGTTTCGGCATGCGGCGGACGCTACCTCGGTCAACTCCCGTGCAGAAGGGGGCATCTGGGGGACCTGTGGGACGGATTGCGGCCGAATGGCGATCGTGTGACAGCAGGTGCCATGGACAGGCCAGGGGACACAGGGACTGAATAGGCTCCGAACAGTTTGGTGCTCCATCGACTTGGCGCCGCCCACCCGGAGGGGGCGGGTGCGCCTGGGCCCCCTACCGACTTGGAGTTCTCGTGCACCGCAGAATCCTCGCGCCGGCCGCCCTCGCGGCGGCTTCCCTGCTGCTGGCGATCCCGGCATCGGCCGCGAGCTACAGCCCCGGCGCACCGGGCATCGGCGACCCCTACTACCCGTACTACGGCAACGGCGGTTACGACGTCTCCCACTACGACCTCCGGTTGCAGTACCAGCCGGCCACCGACGAACTGGCCGGTACGGCGACGATCCTGGCGCGCACCACGCAGGACCTGTCCAGCTTCGACCTGGACTTCCTGCTGGACGTGAGCGAGGTGCGGGTCAACGGGGTGAAGGCGGACTTCGCCACATCCGGCCAGCACGAACTGGTGGTCACGCCCAGGTCGCCGCTGGCGAAGGGCACACCGGTCACCGTCGTCGTCCGCTACAGCGGGGTGCCGTCGACGAAGAGCGCGTACGGCTTCGACACGTGGCACCGCACACCGGACGGGGCGGTCGCGGCGGACGAGCCCGAGTCGGCCTGGTGGTGGTTCCCGAGCAACGACCACCCGCTGGACAAGGCGACCTACGACGTGTCCGTGGCCGTCCCCGACGGCACCCAGGTCATCTCCAACGGCCTGCTCCAGTCGTCGAGTTCGCAGCGCGGCTGGACCCGGTACAACTGGCGGCAGAACAAACCGCAGGCGACCTATCTGGCCACACTGGCGGTCGGGAGGTTCGACATCACGACGAGCACCTCCGAGGGCGGCGTTCCCGTCGTCAACGCCTACAGCAGGGACCTCGGTGACAACGACGGGGCGGCGCGGGCGAGCGTGGAGCGCACCGGGGAGCTCGTCGACTGGCTCTCCGGCTACTTCGGGCCATATCCCTTCAGCTCGGCCGGCGGCTACGTGCCCAACACCACCACCGGGTACGCGCTGGAGACACAGACCCGCGTCTACTACAGCCCCAGGCAGTTCGCGAACGGCGCCAACACCTCCGTGGTCGTGCACGAACTGGCGCACCAGTGGTACGGCGACGACGTATCCCTCAAGGGCTGGAAGGACATCTGGCTCAACGAGGGCTTCGCCCGCTATGCGCAGTGGCTGTGGTCCGAGCACGAGGGCGAGGGCACGACGCAGGAACTCGCCGACTACGTGTACGCCTCCCATCCGGCCGACGACGCGTTCTGGACGGTGAAGCCGGGGGATCCCGGCCCCGACGACCAGTTCGACCTCGCTGTCTACGACCGGGGGGCGCTGGCGGTGCAGGCGCTGCGGAACGCGGTCGGGGACGACGCGTTCTTCGCGATTCTGCGGGGCTGGCCGAAGGAACACGCTTATGGGAACGCTTCGGTGGCCGACTTCGAGGAGTACGCCGAGCACGTGTCGGGGAAGTCGCTGGCGGGGTTGTTCGACACGTGGCTGTTCCAGCCGACGAAGCCGGCGGCGCCCGCGCGCGTGGCGGTGAAGACCGTGGGGCATGTCGCGCAGCCCAAGTCCTGGAAGCGGATCGAGGCTACGAACGACGTGCACTAGGCGGTTCGCCGGGCGCGGCGGCCGGTGGCCGCGGGCCGGCCGTGGCTGCGCGCGCCCGCCCGGCGGAGCCGCAGGATGCCGCGTGCTCGCGCGTCCCGCGCACATCCCGGTGTCACAGTGCCGGTGTGACAGCGATACTGCTGCACATGACGACCGACACCGACGGCGGCTCCGGGGAGCCCGCGCTCACCATCGACGAGCTGGCCGCGCGGGCCGGCACCACGGTCCGCACGGTCCGCTTCTACGGCACCAAGGGGCTGCTCCCGCCGCCGGTGATCGGTCCGCGGCGGGTGGGCCACTACGGGCGGGACCACCTGGCCCGGCTGGCGCTGATCGAGGAGTTGCAGCACCAGGGCATGACACTGGCGGCGATCGAGCGCTATCTGCGGCGGCTGCCGCCCGGCCTGAGCCACCACGACCTGGCCATCCACCGGGCCGCGGTGGCCTCCTGGGCCCCGGACACCGAGGAGACGGTGACAGCCGCGGAGCTGCGGCGGCGGGCCGGGCGGCCGCTGGCCGAGGAGGACGTCGAACGGCTCGTCGCCATGGACGTCGTACGGCCCGAGGGCGACGCCTACCGTCTCGACCCCGGCCTGTTCCGGCTCGGCGTACAGCTCCTCGACGTGCCGCTGTCCGAGAAGGCGATCCTGGCCGCGCGCACGGTCCTGACCGAGCACGCCCGGGCGGCCGCGCACGAGCTGTCCCAGCTGTTCCGGGCCGAGGTCGCGGAGCGGACCGAGGCGGACGTGAAGTCCCTGTCCGCCCACATGCAGCCACTGGTGGTCCAGGCACTGCTGACGGCCTTCCAGCGGTCGCTCAGCGCGGAGGTCCGCCAGTGGCTCGCGGGCCCCTGAGAAGGGCCCGCTCCGCGCACCCGGCCCGGTGCCGGCTCAGCGGCCGTCCGTGAAGGTCTCCCCCCGCTCCGCCTTCGCCAGCAGCAGCGCGGGCGGGGTGAACCGCTCGCCGTAGGTGTCGGCGAGTTCACGCGCGCGTGCCACGAAGCCGGGCAGGCCTGCACCCGCCCCGCCGTAGGCGCCGTAGCCGTTGATGTACTGGAGGACGCCGCCGGTCCAGCCCGGGAAGCCGATGCCGAAGAGCGAGCCGATGTTGGCGTCGGCGACCGAGGTGAGGACGCCCTCCTCCAGGAGGCGGACCGTGTCGAGGGCCTCGGCGAAGAGCATCCGCTCCTGCATGTCCCGGAACGGGATCTGGTGGCCGGCCTTCGTGCTGTGCTTGCCCGGGGGGCGACCCCCGGAACCCCCGAAATGCTCGCGCAGGCCGGGCCACAGGGCGGTCCGGCTGCCGTCCTCGGCGTAGTCGTAGAAGCCCGCTCCCCCGCTGCGGCCGGGGCGGCCGAACTCGTCGACCATGCGGTCGATGACCGCCTCGGCGGGGTGCGGGGTCCAGGTGCCGCCGGCCTCCTCGACGGCCCGCCGCGACTCGCGGCGGATCTTCTGGGGCAGCGTGAGGGTCAGCTCGTCCATCAGGGAGAGCACCTTGGCCGGGTAGCCGGCCTGGGCCGCCGCCTGCTCGACCGAGGCGGGCTCGATGCCCTCGCCGACCATGGCGACGCCCTCGTTGATGAAGTGGCCGATCACCCGCGAGGTGAAGAAGCCGCGCGAGTCGTTGACGACGATCGGCGTCTTGTTGATCTGCCGGACCAGGTCGAAGGCGCGGGCCAGGGCCTCGTCGCCGGTGCGCTCGCCCCTGATGATCTCGACGAGCGGCATCTTGTCGACGGGCGAGAAGAAGTGCAGGCCGATGAAGTCGCTCTGGCGCTCGACGCCCTCGGCGAGGGCGGTGATGGGGAGCGTGGAGGTGTTGGAGCAGAGCAGGGCGTCGGGGGCGACGACGGACTCGATCTCCTGGAAGACCTTGTGCTTGAGAGCGGTGTCCTCGAAGACGGCCTCGATGACCGCGTCGCAGCCGGCCAGGTCCTGCGGGTCCGCGGTGGGCGTGATCCGCGCGAGCAGCGCGTCCGCCTTCTCCTGGCTGGTACGGCCCTTGGCGACGGCTTTGGCGCAGAGCTTCTCGGAGTAGCCCTTGCCCTTGCGGGCGGCCTCGGCCGAGACGTCCTTGAGGACGACGTCGATGCCCGCGCGGGCGCACGAGTAGGCGATGCCGGCGCCCATCATGCCCGCGCCGAGGACGGCGACCTTGGTGACCTTGCGGGGCTCGACGCCCCGCGGCCGGTTGGCGCCGGAGTTGACGGCCTGGAGGTCGAAGAAGAACGCCTGGATCATGTTCTTCGAGATCTGCCCGGCGGCCAGCTCCACGAAGTAGCGGGCCTCGATGACCTGGGCGGTCTCGAAGTCGACCTGGCTGCCCTCGACGGCGGCGGCGAGGATGCGGCGCGGCGCCGGGTAGGGGGCGTTGTTGGTCTGCTTGCGCAGGGTCGCCGGGAAGGCGGGCAGGTTGGCCGCGAACTTGGGGTTGGCGGGCGTGCCGCCGGGGATCCGGTAGCCCGGCGTGTCCCAGGGCTGCCGGGACTCGGGGTTGGCGTCGATGAACGCGCGGGCCTTGGCCAGCAGCTCTTCGGGGGTCGCGGCCACCTCGTGGATGAGCCCGTTCTCCAGCGCGCGCGTGGCGTTGTACTGGGTGCCCTGCAGGAGGACCTTCAGCAGCGCGTCGGCGATGCCGAGGAGGCGCACGGTGCGGACGACTCCGCCGCCGCCGGGGAGCAGGCCGAGGGTGACCTCGGGGCAGCCGATCTTGGTGCCGGGGGTGTCGAGGGCGACGCGGTGGTGGCAGGCGAGGGTGAGTTCGAAGCCGCCGCCGAGGGCCGCGCCGTTGATCGCCGCGACGACCGGCTTGCCCAGGGTCTCGATGCGGCGCAGATCGCGCTTGACGGCGAGGCCGCCGTCGAAGAGGTCCTGGGCGGTCTCGGGGGTGACCCGGATGAGGTCGCGCAGGTCGCCGCCGGCGAAGAAGGTCTTCTTGGCGGAGGTGAAGACGATCCCGCGGATCGAGTCCTGCTCGGCCTCCAGGCGGTCGGTGACCGCAGCGAGGGACGCGGCGAAGGCCGCGTTCATGGTGTTGGCGGACTGGTCGGGGTCGTCCAGGACGAGCGTGACGACGCCGGTGTCGTCCTGTTCCCAGCGGATGGTGGTGCTCTCGGTCATGTGAGGGTCTCCGTGAGGTCTCTTGGTTCCGCCGGGGTTTCAGACGCGCTCGACGATGGTGGCGATGCCCATGCCGCCGCCCACGCACAGGGTGGCGAGGCCGTAGCGCTTGTCCTGGCGCTCCAGTTCGTCGACGAGCGAGCCGAGGATCATCGCGCCGGTGGCGCCGAGGGGGTGGCCGAGGGCGATGGCGCCGCCGTTGACGTTGACCTTGTCCAGGGACAGGCCCATGTCCCGCGCGAAGCGCAGGACGACCGCCGCGAACGCCTCGTTGATCTCGACCAGGTCGATGTCGTCGATGGTCAGGCCGGCCTTGGCGAGGGCCTTGCGGGTGGCGGGGGCGGGGCCGGTGAGCATGATGGTCGGCTCGGAGCCGGAGACGGCGGCCGAGACGATCCGCGCGCGCGGGGTGAGGCCGTAGCGCTCGCCGATCTCCTTGGAGCCGATGGCGACCAGGGAGGCGCCGTCGACGATGCCGGAGGAGTTGCCCGCGTGGTGGACGTGGTCGATCCGCTCGACCCAGTGGTACTTCTGCAGCGCGACCGCGTCGAAGCCGCCCAGTTCGCCGATGTCGGCGAAGGAGGGCTTCAGCCTGGCGAGCGAGTCGGCGGTGGTGCCGGGACGCAGGTGCTCGTCGTGGTCGAGGACGACCAGGCCCGCGCGGTCCTTCACGGGGACCACGGAACGGTCGAAGCGGCCCTCCTTCCAGGCGGTCGCCGCGCGTTCCTGGGAGAGCGCCGCGTACTCGTCGACGTCCCGCCGGGAGAAGCCCTCGATGGTGGCGATCAGGTCGGCGCCGATGCCCTGCGGCACGAAGTTGACGGCCAGGTTGGTCATCGGGTCGTTGAACCAGGCGCCGCCGTCCGAGGCCATCGGCACCCGGGACATGGACTCGACGCCGCCCGCGAGAACGAGGTCCTCGAAGCCCGAACGGACCTTGGCGGCGGCCATGTTGACAGCCTCCAGACCGGACGCGCAGAAGCGGTTCTCCTGCACGCCGGCGACCGTGTCCGGCAGCCCGGCGGCGATCGCGGCGATCCGGGCGATGTCGGAGCCCTGGTCGCCCACCGGGCCGACGACACCGAGCACGATGTCGTCGATGGCTGCCGGGTCGAGGCCGGGGAAGCGGTCACGGATCTCGTGGATGAGTCCGACGACCAGATCGATGGGCTTCGTGCCGTGCAGGGCGCCGTTCGCCTTGCCGCGGCCGCGCGGGGTGCGGATCGCGTCGTACAGGTACGCTTCGGTGCTCACTGACAAGCCTTTCAAGGAGGGTTTTCGCGCGGTGGGGGCAGAGCCGGTCTCCGGCCGGCTCAGAGCCAGTTCTTGACGGTCTCGACCAGCCGGGCCGGGTCCGGGCCGACGGGGGCGATCTCCAGCATGGTCACGCCGGCCTCCCGGAAGGCGGCGATGCGGTCACGGACGTACCCCTTTGGACCACACAGGGATATGAGCTCGCAGAACTCGTCGGGTACGGCCGCCTCGGCCTCCTTCTTGCGGCCGGAGAGGTACAGCTCCTGGATGAGCCGGGCCTCCTTCTCGTAGCCGTAGGCGACGGCGAGGTCGTTGTAGAAGTTCTTGCCGGGGGCGCCCATGCCGCCGACGTACAGGGCGATCCGGGGGCGGGCCAGGTCGCGGACGGCGGCCGCGTCCTCGCCGATGGCGAGCAGGCCGCCGGCGACGATCTTCAGCTCGCCGAGGGCCGGGTCCCGGCGGGCGGCGCCCTCTGCCAGCGGGGTCCCCCAGACCTGGTGGGCCTTCTCGGGGATGAACAGGGTGGGCAGCCAGCCGTCGGCGATCTCGGCGGTCATCCGGACGTTGGCGGGTCCGAGGGAGGCGACGTAGATCGGGACATCGGGGCGGACCGGCTTGGTGAGGATCTTCAGGGGCTTCCCGAGGCCGCCCGGGCGGGGCATGTCGGTGATGCCGTGGTGGTCGATGACCTCGCGGCGCAGGATCCGCCGGGTCAGCTCGATCGTCTCGCGGGTACGGCCGAGGGGCTTGTCGTACGCCTTGCCGTGCCAGCCCTCGACCACCTGCGGGCCGGAGGCGCCGAGGCCGATGATCGCGCGGCCGCCGGAGATCGCGTCGAGGCCGGCGGCCGTCTGGGCGATGAGGGCGGGGGTGCGGGAGTAGACGTTGAGGATCGCGGAGCCGATCTTCATCCGTTCGGTACGGGCGGCCAGGTAGCCCATGATCGTGGGCGAGTCGAAGCCGTAGGCCTCCGCCACCCAGACCGCGTCGAGGCCCGCCGACTCCAGCGCGGCCGCCCGGTCGGCCGCCGCACGCGGGTCGCCCGCGTAGTCGAGGAAGGTCGAGAGCTCCATCAGATGCCGTCCTTGTGGTCGTCGTCGAGGAGTGCCGGTACGTCCCAGTCGCGGGCCACCGCGCCGGTGTCGGCGCCGGGCCGGGCGGGAGGGGTGCGCACGGTCGTGGGGCTCACGGAGAAGCGCGGGGCCGGGGCCGGCTGGGTGATGCCGCCGTGGTCCGTGAAGGTGCCGCGGGCGGCCAGATGGGGGTGGTGCGGGGCCTCGCGCAGGGAGAGGACGGGGGCCACGCAGGCGTCGGAGCCCTCGAAGACCGCCGTCCACTCGTCCCGGGTACGGGACTTGAAGCGGGCGGCGACGCGCTCGCGCAGCTCGCCCCAGCGCGTCCAGTCCTTGCGGGCGTCGGCCAGGTCGTCCAGGCCGCCGAGAAGCCGCAGGAACTCGGCGTAGAACTGCGGCTCCAGGGCGCCGACCGCCATGTGGCGGCCGTCGGCGGTCTCGTAGGTGCCGTAGTACGGGCAGCCGCCGTCCAGCAGGTTGGCCGCGCGCCGGTCCTGCCAGCCGCCCGCGGCCACCATGGCGTGGATCATCGCGGAGAGGTGCGCGGTGCCGTCCACGATGGCGGCGTCCACGACCTGGCCGGTGCCGCCCGCGCGCGCGTGGTGCAGGGCGGCGAGGACGCCGACGACGAGGTAGAGGGAGCCGCCCGCGTAGTCACCGAGCAGGTTGGCGGGGACGGCCGGGGGTTCGTCGGGGCGGCCGATCATGCCGAGGGTGCCGGTGACGGCGATGTAGGCGATGTCGTGGCCGGCGCGGTGGGCGAGCGGTCCCTGCTGGCCCCAGCCGGTCATCCGGCCGTAGACCAGGCGGGGGTTGCGGGCGTGGCAGGCCTCGGGGCCGACGCCGAGCCGCTCGGCGACGCCGGGGCGGTAGCCCTCGATCAGGATGTCCGCGCGGGCGGCCAGGTCGAGGACGCGGGCGGGGCCGTCCGGGGACTTCAGATCGACCAGCACCGAGCGCTTGTTGCGGTTGGTGACGTCGTACGCCGGGTCGACGCCGAGTCCCGGGCCGCCGGGCCGGTCGACGCGGACCACGTCGGCGCCCAGGTCGGCGAGGAGCATGGCGGCGAAGGGGCCCGGGCCGATGCCGGCGAGCTCGACCACGCGCACGCCGGAGAGCGGGCCGTGTCCTGGCGTCCCTGCCGTGGTCATGCCGCCCCCAGTCATGTGACACAACTGATGTAACACCGATGATGCTAAGAACGCGCTCCCCTGGGCACAAGAGCCAACGAGCACGTGGACGAGCAAGCGCTTAGTCAAGATACCCCGCAGGGGTGCGTCCGCACTCCTCACGCTAGCCTCAGCCACCGACAACGGCGCGGGTTGCACGACCGAGGGGTGTCATGCGCAGGCTGAAAACGACGGACCGTCCCTATGACCTCGTGCTCTTCGGAGCCACCGGCTTCGTCGGCGAGCTCACCGCCGAGTACCTCGCCGCCCACGCGCCAAAAGGCCTGCGCTGGGCCGTCGCGGCCCGGGACGGACGCAGGCTGGAGGCACTGCGTGAGCGGCTGCCCGGCGGCGCCGGGGTCGGGTTGCTGCGCGCCGACGCGGCGGAGCCCGCCACGGTCCGCGCCCTCGCCGAGCACGCGCGCGTGGTGGCCTCGGCGGTCGGCCCCTACCTCCGCCACGGCGAGAGCCTGGTCGCGGCCTGCGCGGACACCGGCGCCGACTACCTGGACCTGTGCGGCGAGCCCGAGTTCGTGGACCTGATGTACGTCCGGCACGACGCACGCGCGCGTGAGACAGGCGCGCGCCTGGTGCACGCGTGCGGTTTCGACTCAGTCCCGCACGACCTGGGCGCGTATTTCACGGTCCGGCAGCTGCCGGAGGGCGTGCCGCTGACCGTGGACGGGTTCGTGACCGGCGACGCGGCCTTCTCCGGCGGCACCTTCGCCTCCGCACTGGACCAGTTCGCACGCCCCCGGCAGCTGATCGCCGCCGCGCGCGACCGCGCCCGGCACGAACCGCGGCTGATGAGCCGCCGGACGAGCGCGCCGACGGGTGTCCCGCGGTTCGCGCCCGAGGTCGGCGCCTGGGCGCTGCCGCTGCCCACCATCGACCCCCGGATCGTGCACCGCTCGGCCAAGGCCCTGGACCGCTACGGCCCCGACTTCCGCTACCGGCACTACGCGGCCGTCGAGCACCTGCCGGTGGCCCTCGGCGGGATCGCGGCCGTCGGCGCGGTCGCCGCGGCCGCCCAGCTGCCGCCCGCCCGGCGCTGGCTGTCGGACCGCCTCAAGCCGGGGACCGGGCCGGACGCGCAGAGGCGGGCCCGCAGCTGGTTCACGGTCCGGTTCGTCGGTGAGGGCGGCGGACGGCGGGTGTTCACGGAGGTCTCGGGCGGGGATCCGGGCTACGGCGAGACGGCGAAGATGTTCGCCGAGGCCGCCCTCTGCCTCGCCTTCGACGACCTGCCGCCGACGGCCGGCCAGGTCACCACCGCGCAGGCGATGGGCGACGCGCTGACCGAGCGGCTGCGCGCGGCCGGGATCGGTTTCCGGGTGGCGGCCACCCGCTAGGCGTATGGGTCACGAGCCCGCAACAGGCCCTACGGCCCGGCCGGGGCCCGGCGGGGGACGCCGTCAGGACTGCCACTGCAGCACGGTGTAGAGCATGCCGACGATCCAGGCGAACCCCGCCACCACGGCGAGGGCCAGCGCCGCGTTCACGGCGCGCTCGGCGGACCGGACGGGGCCGGCCGCGGACTTGGGTGCACGGTGGTGTGTCGTCATGCGGGCCAGCCTGCCGTCGGACTGTAACAACGGCATCCGCACTCGTACTCAGAATGGCTACTCAGGACCGCTGCTCAGGCCTGGGCTTCGCGCAGCGCCCTGCGGCACAGCGCGTCCGCGCGGCGGGTGGTCTCCGGCAGGCGGTACCGCGGGGTGAGCGCGAGGGTGTGGGCGCAGGCGTTGTCGAGGCTCACCCGGTGGCCGGCGGAGACGAAGACCGGCTTGACGGCGTCCCGGGTGCGCAGCGCGCGGCCGACCTCCTCGGCACCGGCGAGCAGCGGCGCGTGGCTGCCCCGCGGGGCGCCGGGGTCGTCGTACGCGAAGGCGAAGGGATTCTTGGCGACGCCGATGGTGGGCAGGCCGGTGAGGACGCCCAGGTGGCTGGCGAGGCCGAAGCGGCGCGGGTGGGCGAGGCCGTAACCGTCGCAGACGACCAGGCCCGGCGGGCAGGGCAGCGCGTCGAGGGCGGCGCGTACGGTCGGGATCTCGCGGAAGGCGAGCAGTCCGGGCACGTACGGGAAGGACACCCGGCCGACGGCGGTCGCCTCGGCGAGGACCTCCAGGGTGGCGGCGTCCAGGACGACGGCCGCCGCGGCGACCAGATCGCGCTCGTCGTCGTAGGCCACGTCGACGCCGGTGACACGGCCGGTGCCGGGCGGCGGGCCCGGCTCGTCGAGGATCACCCGCCCGCGCAGTTCGTCCTGTACCGCCAGGGCCTGTTCCTCGGTCGCGGGCCAGCCCGCGGGTGCGCGTACCGTCGTCGTCATGGTGGGCACGAGCGTACGGCGTGCCACGCGCGCGTGCGGTGCCCGTGGGCCCTGACCGCACGCGCGCGTGCCGCGGAGTATCAGCTCTTCTTGGCGTTGACGGCGCGTTGCAGCTCGGCCTTGTTCATGTGCGAACGCCCTTCGATACCGCGCTGCCTGGCCTCGTTGTACAGCTGGTCCCGGGTCGGGCCCTGGGAGCCCTGCCGGCTGCCCGACCGCTGGCCGCCGCGCTTGCCGGACGACATGTCCTGCGTGGAACTGCGGCTGGCGGACTTGGACTCACCGGACCGGGCGCGCTCCTTGTTGACCGTCCGAGCGGCGATCTCCTCGGCACGGCGCTTGTTCTCGCCCCGGTCGAGCGCGCTCTCCTTGATGTGCTCGTACTGGCGTTCCCGCTTGGGGCTGGATCCGCTGGGCATGGCCGCTCCCTTCTCGGTATGCGGCGGTCGAGTACCCACGGATCAGTTCTCCAGACGTGCCGCCCGCCCCTGCTCGCCGGCCGCCCAGCAGCTCAGGTCCGGCGTGCAGGCCACGGTGTCGTACGAGCCGGTGTCGACGGTCCGCCAGGTGCGGCCGCCGTCGGTGGTCAGGTCGGTGCCGGTGGGGCCGACGGCGAGGGCCGTGGTGCGGCTGTGCGGCAGCCAGGCCACGCCGGAGCGGTAGGCGGGGGGCGGGACGGCGGCGGACCGCCAGCTGCGGCCGCCGTCCGGGGTGACCGCGGCCGCCTGCGGTGAGGCCTGGTCGGGGCGGTAGTCGCCGCCGACCGCGAGGCCGTGGGCGCGGTCCCGGAAGGCGAGGGCGAAGACGCCCTTGGCCGGATCGCCCGCCGGGATCGTGGTGTCGGCGGCGGTCCAGGTCAGGCCGCGGTCGGCGGAGTGCAGCACGCGCGCGTGGGCGCCGCCGCCGGTGGCCAGCCAGGCGTCCTTCGGGCCGGAGGTGACCAGGCACTGGCCGCTCGCCGCGAAGCCCGCCTCGCCGGCCAGGGCGGCCGGCATGCCGTCGTCGGGCAGCACGCGCCACGAACGGCCGCCGTCGCTCGTCGACAGGATGCGGAATCCGCCGTCGACCGGGTCGCTCATGGCGAGGCCGTGGCGGCGGTCGAAGAAGGCCATGCAGTCGTAGAAGGCGGCGGGGTCGGTGTTGCGGAAGGCCTCCGTCCAGCTCCGGCCGCCGTCGTCGGTGCGGTAGACCCGGGACGCCTCGCCCTCGCCGATGGCCAGCACCACCGCGTGGCGCGCGTCGAACGCCTCGACGTCCCGGAACTGGAGGTCGCCCGCGCCCGGCGGAGAGACGTTCCGCCAGCTCGTCCCGCCGTCCGTGGTGCGCAGCACGGTGCCGCCGGTGCCGGCCAGCCAGGCGGTGCTCCGGTCGACGGCGGCCAGTCCCCGGAACCGCACGCCCGGGGTGCCGGTGTCCTTGACCGCCCAGTGCGGGGCCCGTGTCGTGGCCCGCGCGGAACCGGCGGTCAGCGCGGCCAGCGCCGCGGTGCACACCACCCCCACCGCGACCGCCCGCCCGGTACGCCGGGCCCGTCCTGTACGTCGCGTGCTCCCCAAGCGCCTCATGGCGCGCGAAGCTAGCCCACCACGACCGCGTCGTCCAGAGGGCCCCGGCCTCCGGCAACCGGTAAGCCGCGGGTGTGAATAAGCCCGGTGACAGAGGTCACTCGCCCCTCCTGTGCACGGATCGGCCGCTTCCTTCGTCTCATCCAGTGCCAGGTCTCACACGCCCGGGAATCACCACCGTCACGAGGGAGCAAGGCGTTGTCCACCGTCATCGAGCAGCCCGTAGAGGCCCGCCTGGTCGCCGCGTCACCGCGCATGCCGAGCATTCCCGCCACCCTGCGCTACGACCGCGAGGACCCCTTCGCCGTATGCATGACCTTCCCGGCTCCGGCCACCCTGGAGGGGGTCGACGTCTGCTGGACGTTCTCCCGCGAGCTGCTGGCGGCCGGGCTGCACGCGCCCGAGGGCGACGGGGACGTCCGGGTACGGCCGTACGGCTACGACCGGACCGTGCTGGAGTTCCACGCCCCGGAGGGCACCGCCGTCGTCCATGTGCGCACCGGCGAGATACGCCGGTTCCTGGAGGCGACCGGCGACCTGGTCCCCGCCGGTCTGGAACACCTCCAGCTGGACCTGGACCAGGACCTGGCCGAGCTGATGCGGGACGCCTGCTGACCCGGTGCTTCAGCGCCGGCCGGGCGGGAGAGGCGGGGGCGCGCTTCCGAAGGGTGTGCGGGTTCGTCATGCGGCCGGCTCGGCCGGCCGGGCCGGGGCCGGCAGGAATCCGCCGCCGACGTGGGACGGTGGCCGGTGGTTAATCGCGTTGACACCCCGTAAGGCCCCTCCTACCGTTGACGACGGTTCTGTTGCCGTCGATTGGAGAAGGACGTTGCTCGTCTGAGGTTCTGAGACACCGCGTCACACCTGTGAGGTGTGTCTGTGGCGTTCGGCCTCGGCGTGTGAGCCGTCCTTCCGGCGCAGGATCCCTTCCTGGCCTTCGGCTTCTGCCTCGCGGTGTCTCGACACGCGTCTGTCCCCGACACCGCAAGCAACCGCGAGGCGCCCATGTCTGCTTCCGTCACCGTCACCTCCCTGTCCTTCGCCTGGCCCGACGGCTCCCCCGTCTTCGAGGGCCTGGACGTCTCCTTCGGCCCCGGCCGCACCGGCCTGGTCGGCGTCAACGGATCGGGGAAGTCGACGCTCTTGAAGCTCGTCGCCGGCGAGCTCACGCCGGCCGACGGCACCGTCAAAGTGGCCGGCGAGGTCGGCTGCCTCCCGCAGAACGTCACGCTCGACACCGCCCTGCGCGTCGACGAGGCGCTCGGCATCGCCGCCCGGCGGGCCGCGCTGCACGCCATCGAGGCGGGCGACGCGTCCGATCGGCACTTCGAGGCGCTCGGCGACGACTGGGACGTCGAGGAGCGCGCGCTGGTCACCCTCGGCGAACTCGGGCTCGGCCACATCGGCCTGGACCGGACCGTCGGCGAGGTGTCCGGCGGCGAGTCGGTGCTGCTGCGACTGGCCGCGCTGCTCCTTCGGCGGCCGGACGTGCTGCTGCTCGACGAGCCCACCAACAACCTCGACCTGTACGCCCGCAAGCGGCTGTACGCGGCCGTGGCGTCCTGGCCCGGCGTGCTGATCGTGGTCAGCCACGACCGGGAACTCCTCGAACTGGTCGACCAGATCGCCGACCTGCGCGCCGGGGAGGTCACCTGGTACGGCGGCAGCTTCTCGGCGTACGAGGAGGCACTCGCCGTCGAGCAGGAGGCGGCCGAGCGCATGGTGCGGGTCGCCGAGGCCGACGTCCGCAAACAGCGGCGCGAACTGTCCGACGCCCAGGTGAAACTGGCCCGCCGCAAGCGGTACGGGCAGAAGATGTTCGAGCAGAAGCGCGAGCCCAAGATCGTCATGGGGGCGCGCAGGCGGGCGGCGCAGGAGTCCGCGGGCAAGCACCGCATCATGCACGAGGAACGCCTCGCCGAGGCCAGGGAACGCCTGGACGAGGCGGTGGAGGCGGTCCGCGACGACGACGAGATCCGCGTCGAACTGCCGTACACGGCCGTACCGCCGGGCCGGAACGTGCTGACCCTGGAGAACCTGGAACTCGCCCACGGCCCGCGGGTGAAGGGGATCCTCGATCTGCGCGGCCCCGAGCGGATCGCGCTGGTCGGGCGCAACGGTGCGGGCAAGACGACACTGCTGCGGACGATCGCCGGGGAGCTGGCGCCGGTCGCGGGCGAGGCGCGCACGCACGTGCCGACGCGTTTCCTGCCGCAGCGGCTGGACGTCCTCGACGAGGAGCTGACCGTCGCCGAGAACGTGACCCGGTTCGCGCCGGACGCCGGCAACAACCGGATCCGGGCCCGGCTGGCCCGCTTCCTGTTCCGGGGCGCCCGGGCCGACCAGAAGGCGGGGACGCTCTCCGGCGGCGAGCGCTTCCGGGCGGCGCTGGCCGCGCTGCTGCTGGCCGAGCCGGCACCGCAGCTGCTGATGCTGGACGAGCCGACGAACAACCTCGACATGGCGAGCGTCCGGCAGCTCACCACGGCCCTGGAGTCGTACGCGGGCGCCCTGATCGTGGCCAGCCACGACCTGCCGTTCCTGGAGTCGATCGGGATCACGCGGTGGCTGCTGATGGCGGACGGGGAGCTGACGGGCACGACGCCGGACGAGGTGGCCGGTCTCGGGGAGGGCACAGCCTGACGTCAGGGGTTTTGTCGACACGTACCCGCCCTGCATGATGGCGGTCCGGCGCCCCGCCATGGGCGCCGGACCGAACCCCGACCCCGGAGACCCGTCGTGCCCAGCAAGAAGGCCCTCATCCGCCGCCCCAGCCCGCGCCTCGCCGAAGGCCTGGTGACGCACGTCGAGCGGGAGAAGGTCGACGTCGAGCTCGCCCACGAGCAGTGGGAGGCGTACGCGGAGGCGCTGCGCGCGCACGGCTGGGAGACCGTCGAGGTGGACCCGGAGGACGAGTGCCCGGACTCGGTGTTCGTCGAGGACACGGTCGTCATGTACAAGAACGTGGCGCTGATCACCCGGCCCGGCGCCGAGTCCCGGCGCGAGGAGACGGCCGGCGTCGAGGAGGCGGTGGCCCGCCTCGGCTGCTCGGTCAACTGGATCTGGGACCCGGGCACCCTGGACGGCGGTGACGTCCTCAAGGTGGGCGACACCGTCTACGTCGGCCGCGGCGGGCGGACCAACGCGGCCGGGGTGCAGCAGTTGCGGGCCGCGTTCGAGCCGCTGGGCGCGCGCGTGGTCGCCGTGCCGGTGAGCAAGGTGCTGCATCTGAAGTCGGCGGTGACCGCGTTGCCCGACGGAACGATTCTGGGGCACATCCCGAACATGGACCGACCCTCGCTGTTCCCGCGGTTCCTGGCCGTGCCGGAGGACGCGGGCGCCCATGTGGTGCTGCTCGGCGGCGGCAAGCTGCTGATGTCGGCGAGCGCCCCGAAGACCGCGGAGTTGCTGACCGACCTCGGCCACGAGGTGGTCACGGTGGACATCTCCGAGTTCGAGAAGCTCGAGGGATGTGTGACGTGCCTCTCGGTGCGGCTGCGGGAGCTGTACGCCTGACGGCTGATCGATCCGCCACTTCGGACCCGGACCTGCGGGTCCCGGGTCTGTCCGGCATGACGCGCGCCTTGTCCACCGGGCCTGATCAGCAGCCTTTACAGCGCACTTAACCTACGGTTTCGTAACCTACGGTTTCGTAGCTTACGATCTCGTAGGTTTCCGGCCCCGCTCGCCGGTCTTCGTTCATCCGCTCGTGTTCGGCGTCCCCCTGGAGTTCTCGTGACGATCACTTCTCCCCCTTTCGACAGCCCGTCCGTGTGGACCGATACGCGGCTGCTGTACGCCCTGGAGGAAGTGGTCGAGAAGGAGCTGAACCGTCATCTGAAGGTCGCCAAGGACTGGATGCCGCACGAGTACGTGCCGTGGAGCGACGCCCGTAACTTCGAGGGATTCTTCGAGGACGGTCTGGCCTGGGGCAAGGAGCAGTCCAAGGTCACCGAGATCGGCCGGACCGCGCTGGTGGTGAACCTGCTCACCGAGGACAACCTGCCCAGCTACCACCACGAGATCGCCTCCCTGTTCGGCCGGGACGGCGCCTGGGGCACCTGGGTGCACCGCTGGACCGCCGAGGAGGGCCGGCACGGCATCGTGATGCGCGACTACCTGCTCGCCTCGCGCGCGGTGGACCCGGACAAGCTGGAGCAGTTCCGCATGGCGCACATGAGCGAGGGCTTCGAGTCGGACAACCGGCACTCGATGCTGCACTCGATCGCCTACGTGGCCTTCCAGGAACTCGCGACCCGCATCTCGCACCGCAACGCCGGCCACCAGTCCGGCGACCCGGTCTGCGACCGCATGCTGGCCCGCATCGCGACCGACGAGAACCTGCACATGGTCTTCTACCGCAACCTCCTGAAGTCGGCGTTCGAACTGGCCCCCGACCTGACCATGCAGGCGGTGCGGGACGTCGTGGTCAACTTCCGCATGCCCGGCCACGGCATCCCCGGCTTCGAGCGCGCCGCCGCCCAGATGGCGATCGGCGAGGTCTACAACCTGCGCATCCACCACGACGACGTGCTGCAGCCGGTGCTGCGCCACCTGAAGGTCCTGGAGATCGACGGTCTCGGCCCGGAGGGCCTGCAGGCGCAGGAGGAACTCGGCCTGTTCATGGGCGGCCTGGACGCGGAGGCCTCGAAGTTCGACGAGAAACTGGCCGCGCGCAAGGCACGGATGGCGGCGCGCGCCGGCGCGTGACGCCAGGGCGGACGGGCGCCCGGATCTTCCGGTGCGCCCTGTCGGCGGCCTGCGGCATCATGCGCGCACGCGTGCTGACACCGCCTCCGGCCGGGCGGTCCGCATCCTGCCGGACCTGATCGGCTCCTCGGCCGACGACCGGATACGCGCGCGTGTCGGCCTGCCCCGGCCGGGGACGGCGGCGCCGCGGGCGGGGCGGCCGGATTCGAACCGGCGTGTCCGCCTGGGCAAGGCGGTTTCGTCCGCCTCTGCGCCACGTCCGGCCGCGTCCCGGACGCCAACCGGGGCGGAGCGCACGGACGTACCGCGCCTCCCTGGCGGCGGGCTCGGGGTTCAGCGGGCCGCGCGGCGCAGTTCCAGGCGTTCCTTCTCGGACAGCCCGCCCCAGACGCCGAAGCGTTCGTCGTTGTCCAGCGCGTACTCCAGGCAGGCCGAGCGCATCTCGCACATGCCGCAGATGCGCTTGGCCTCGCGCACCGAACTGCCGGGCTCGGGAAAGAAGAAGTCCGCCCCGGTCTGCGCGCACAACGCCTGCGCCTGCCAGGCCGGTACGGGCGTGCGGGGCGGGGTGATGGTGTCGAAGTGCATGGCCAGGATCGTGCCGGGCGGCGAAAAACGTTCGATCAACGCCCGCTCAACGGGACCGTGACGGACCACCGCAGCGTCGATCATGCTCCCGTGCACCACGCCCGCGCACGGCGGCGCGCGGAACGGATCCGAAACTCGGCGGTCGTGTCGGGTGACCCACGGTAACCGGTTCGCGGCGGGCGTGGTCCTGCAGCGGTTGTCAGTGGGCGGTGGAAGACTCGGCGCAGCAGTGAACAGGACCCTTCCGAGGAGGGCGATGATGCTCACCACCCGTTTCGTCGACGGTGCTCCCAACTGGATCGACCTCGGCACTCCCGAGATCGACGGCGCCGTCTCCTTCTACCACGGTCTCTTCGGCTGGCGGTTCCAGTCGGCGGGCCCCGACGCCGGCGGCTACGGATTCTTCCAACTGGACGGCAGGACCGTCGCCGGCGGTATGCAGACCACCCCGGAACAGGGTCCGCCGTCCTGGACGGTGTACTTCCGCAGTGCGGACGCGCAGGCCACCGCGAAGGCGGCCGAGCAGGCGCACGGCAGCGTCCTCACCCAGCCGACGGACGTGCTGGACCGGGGCCGCATGGCGATCCTCGCCGACCGGGCGGGCGTGCCCTTCGGCGTCTGGCAGCCGGCGCGCACCAAAGGTGTCGACCTGGCGGGCGATCCGGGTTCGCTGTGCTGGGCGGAGCTGTACACCCCGGACATCGCGGCCGCCGCCGCCTTCTACCGCAAGGCGCTCGGCCTGGAGACCTTCGGCGTGCCCTTCCCCGGCGGCACCTACACCTGTGTCAACCCGGCGGGCGGTGACGAGGCGTCGGCGTTCGGCGGCATGGTGCCGCTGGCCGAGGACCCGGCCGAGGCGCAGGCGGGCGCGTACTGGCTGCCGTACTTCGAGGTCGAGGACCCGGACGCGGTGGTCGAGAAGGCCCAGCAGACGGGCGGCACGGTGCGGATGCCGGCGACCACGCTGGCGGGCGTGGGCCGGATGGCCAAGCTGGCGGACCCGTACGGCGCCCGCTTCGCGGTGCTCAAGAGCGAACCGCAGCAGGCCTGAGGCCGGATCGCGGCAGGCTCCGAAACCGGGATCCGCTAGGCGGTCGCGCGCCGTATCAGTGTCGTGGGCAGGACGACGCTGCTCGGCGCGCCCGTCGCCGACTCCCCCCGGGGCAGCGTGGACAGCAGCAGCCGGGCCATCAACCGGCCCATCTCCTCGATGTCCTGACGGACCGTCGTCAGCGCCGGTTCGCTCTGTCCCGCGACGGGCAGCACGTCGTCGAAGCCGATCACGGCGACGTCCTCGGGCACCCGGCGGCCGCGCTCGCGCAGGACACGCAGGACGCCGAGCGCGGTGAGGTCGTTGGCGGCGAACACGGCGTCCACGTCGGGGCAGCGGTCGAGGAGTTCACGCATGGCGCGCTCGCCACCGCCCGGGGTGAAGTCGCTGGCGACGACCAGCCGGGGGTCGCTCTCCCCCATCACGTCCCGGTATCCCTGGAGGCGGTCGGCCGCCGACGTCTGGTCCAGCGGTCCGGTGATGTGCGCGATCCGGGTGCGGCCGAGCCCGACGAGATGACGTACCGCCTCCTCGGCACCGCCCCGGTTGTCGCAGTCGACGTACACGGCGCTGTTCGAGCCGCCGCCCCAGCCGGGCCGGCCGCCGAACACGGTGGGGACCGCGGCGCCCTCGATCAGACCGGGCAGCGGGTCGTCGAGGTGCAGCGAGAAGACCAGGGCGCCGTCGACATGGCCGCCGGCGAGATAGCGGGCCACCCGGGCGTGGTCGTCCCGGCCTTCGGTGAGCAGCAGCACGAGCTGGTTGTCGTGGGCGGTCAGCTCCTTGCTGATGCCGCGCAGCTGGAGGGCGAAGAAGGGGTCGGCGAAGATCCGGGTCTCCGGTTCGGCGATGACGACGGCGACGGCGTCGTGCCGTTTGGTGACGAGGCTGCGGGCCGCCTGGTTGGGGACGTAGCCGAGTTCCTCGACCGCCCGCCGGACCCGCTCGACGAGGGGCTCGCGCACGCCGTCGCCGCCGTTGACGACCCGTGACGCGGTGGCCCGGGAGACCCCGGCCCGCGCGGCCACGGCCTCCAGTGTGGGGCGCGACACTGCCTCGGACACCTCGGCCCTCCTCCTCGGTGGCTGGCGATCAGCATAGCCCCGGGGGCAGGAGGCGGTGAGAGCGCTCTCGTGGCCGTGCCGTCCGCCGACGGCCGCCGGTGCGCCGCCAAGTCCGCCCGTCAGGAGGGCTGTTCGGGCCGGGCCCGGCTCGGCTGGACGCGTTTGGGCTCGCCCGGCATCTTCGGGTACTCCGGCGGATAGGGCAGGTCGCCGAGGCCGTGGTCGTGTTCGTCGCGGCGGGCGAGTTCCAGAAGGGCGTCGAGGGAGCAGGCGTGGTCGTCCATGTCCGCGTGCACATCGCCGGCCTCGGCGAACCGGGCCGGCATGGTGACGAGGTCGAAGTCCTCCGGGCGGACGTCGTCGACCTCCTCCCAGCGCAGCGGCGCGGACACGGGCGCGTGCGAGCGGGGCCGCAGGGAGTAGGCGGAGGCGATGGTGCGGTCGCGGGCGGTCTGGTTGTAGTCGACGAAGATGCGCTCGCCGCGCTCCTCCTTCCACCACTTGACGGTGACCCGGTCCGGCATCCGGCGTTCCAGCTCGCGGCCCACGGCGATCGCAGCCCGCCGGACCTGGGCGAAGGTCCAGCGGGGTTCGATGGGCACGAAGACGTGCAGCCCACGGCCGCCGGAGGTCTTGGGCCATCCCCGCAGTCCGCCGAACTCGTCCAGGACGGCGCGCAGTTCGTGTGCGGCGCGCACCGCGTCGGCGAAGTCGGTACCGGGCTGCGGGTCGAGGTCGAGGCGGAGCTCGTCGGGGTGGTCGACGTCCCCGCGGCGCACCGGCCACGGGTGGAAGGTGAGCGTGCCGTACTGCGCGGCCCACACGACCGCGGCCTCCTCGGTGGGGCACATCTCGTCGGCGCTGCGGCCGCTGGGGAAGGTGATGTGGGCGGTGGGGATCCAGTCGGGCATGTTCTTGGGTGCGCGTTTCTGGTAGAACCACTCGCCCTCGATGCCGTCCGGGTAGCGCTGCAGGGTGGTGGGGCGGTCGCGCAGGGCGCGCAGGATGCCGGGGGCGACGGCCGCGTAGTAGCGGGCGACGTCCAGCTTGGTGAAACCGCGCTCCGGGAAGAACACCTTGTCCGGGCTGGACAGCCGTACGGTCCGGCCGGCCACCTCCAGTTCCACCGCATCGCCCATGCGGCCACGGTAGGCGAGCCATCCCCCTCGCGCATGTCGCTCGACGCGGTCCGCGGGCCCGGACCGCGGGTGGCCGCGTGACGAGCGGGCGCCGGGGAGCGCTCGTAGAGTCGGGGCATGGATCTGCCGGTGATGCCGCCCGTGAAGCCGATGCTCGCCAAGCCGGTGGCGACGATCCCGCCGGACATGCAGTACGAGGCGAAGTGGGACGGCTTCCGGGCGATCGTGTTCCGGGACGGCGCCGAGGTGGAGCTGGGCAGCAGGACCGGGAAGCCGTTGACCAGGTACTTCCCCGAGCTGGTGGCGGCGTTGCGGGAACGGGTGCCCGAGCGGTGCGTGCTGGACGGGGAGATCGTCGTCGCGCAGGAGGGCCGGCTCGACTTCGACGCACTGACCGAGCGGATCCATCCGGCGGACTCCAGGGTGCGCGCGCTGGCGGAGCGGACGCCCGCCTCCTTCGTCGCCTTCGACCTGCTGGCGCTGGCCGACGAGTCACTGCTGGACGTCCCGCTGACCGACCGCCGCGCGCTGCTCACGAGGGCGCTGGAGCACGTCACCCCGCCGGTGCATCTGGCGCCGGCCACGACCGATGTCGAGGTGGCCCGGCAGTGGTTCGAGCAGTACGAGGGGGCCGGTCTCGACGGAGTCATCGCCAAGCCGCTCGCGTCGCGCTACCGGCAGGACGAGCGCGCCATGTTCAAGGTCAAGCACGAGCGGACCGCCGACGTGGTGGTGGCCGGCTACCGCCTCCACAAGAGCGGCCCGGTGGTGGGCTCGCTGCTGCTGGGCCTGTACGACGACCGGGGCGCCCTCCAGCACGTGGGCGTGTCGGCCGCGTTCCCGATGAGGCGGCGGGCCGAGCTGATCGAGGAGCTGGAGCCGCTGCGCATGGCGGACGTCTCGGGTCATCCGTGGGCGGCCTGGGCTCAGGAGGCGGCCCATGAGTCGGCCCGGCTGCCCGGCGCGCCGAGCCGCTGGTCGGGCAAGAAGGACCTGTCCTGGGTGCCGCTGCGGCCCGAGCGGGTGGCCGAGGTGGCGTACGACCACATGGAGAACGGCGCCCGCTTCCGGCACACGGCCCGCTTCCGCCGCTGGCGCCCGGACCGCACACCGCTCAGCTGCACCTACGCTCAGCTGGAGGAGCCGGTGCGCTACGACCTCGCCGAGATCCTGGGGGCGTGACCGCCGCGGTCACGGCTTCAGGAGGATCTTCACCGCGCCGTCCTGCTTGTGCTGGAACATGTCGTACGCGTGCGGGGCCTCGGACAGCGGCAGCCGGTGGGTTGCGAAGTCCTCGACGCCGAGCGGGTCCTCGTCCGTCAGGTACGGGAGGATCTGGTCGGTCCAGCGGCGGACGTTCGCCTGGCCCATGCGCAGCTGCACCTGCTTGTCGAAGAGCGTGAGCAGCGGCAGCGGGTCGGCCATGCCGCCGTACACCCCGCTCAGGGAGATCGTGCCGCCGCGGCGGACCAGGTCGATCGCCAGGTGGAGCGCGCTGAGCCGGTCGACGGCGAAGCGTTCCGCGAGGGGCGCGGCGATCTTGCGGGGCAGCAGGCCGGTCGCGGTCTGGGCCAGCTTGGCGGCGGCGCTGCCGTGCGCCTCGGTGCCGACGGCGTCGATCACGGCGTCCGGGCCCCGGCCGCCGGTCTCGTCGTGGATCGCGCGGACCAGTTCCTTCTCGTCGTCGAAGGCCCGCAGGTCGTACGTCTCGACGCCGCGGCGGGCGGCCCGTGCGAGCCGCTCGGGAACCAGGTCGACGCCGAACACCCGCTCGGCCCCGCGTGCCCTGGCGAGACGGCAGGCCATGTCGCCGATCGGACCGAGGCCGAGGACGGCGAGGGTGCCGCCGTGCGGGACCGCGGCGTACTCGAGGGCCTGCCAGGCGGTGGGGAGGACGTCGGAGAGGTAGACGAAGCGGTCGTCGGACGGTCCCTCGGGCACCTTGATGGGGCCGTAGTGCGCCTGCGGGACGCGCAGGTACTCGGCCTGGGCGCCGGGAACCGCGCCGTAGAGCCGGGTGTAGCCGAACAGGGCGGCGCCCATGCCCTCCCCGGTGACCTGGGTGGTCTCGCACTGGGTCATCAGCCCCGCCGAGCACATGAAGCAGTGCCCGCACGCGATCTGGAAGGGCACCACCACCCGGTCGCCCGGCCGCAGGTTCGGCACCTCGGAGCCGGTCTCCTCGACGATGCCGATGGGTTCGTGGCCGAGGACGTCACCCGGGGTCATGAACGGCGTGAGCACCTCGTACAGGTGCAGGTCCGAGCCGCACAGGCCGGTGGAGGTGATGCGGATGACAGCGTCCGTGGGCTCTTCGATGCGGGGATCGGGCACGTCGTCCACCCGTACGTCCCGTCGGCCCTGCCAGGTGACTGCCTTCATGGCTCGCGCTCCCTCTCTCGCGTGCGCGCCGGTTCCGGCACGCGTTCGAAACGGCGGCCCGAGCCGGGTACCCGGCGGTCCCGGACCGAACCGCCCCCGGCCACACTGCCGGGGGGCGGGGCACGTCGACACACCCGATCGGGTTCGACCAGGTATGGCCACCGATGAACTGATGAGCACACAATCAAGGGGCAGGCGGGGCGGACGAACGGGGTGACAGCGGTGGGCATGCGACAGGGGGCGCCGACGCGCCGGACCGTGCTGGCGGCGGCGCTGGCGGCCACGGTGACGTCCTCCGCGGCGGCGGGCTGCACCCGGCACGGCACGACGGACGACGGCCGCGCCCCGCAGGGCACCTCCACGCCGAACGGGCCGCACGCCACCGGATCCGTACTGGCCGTGAAGATCGACAACGTGGCCCCGGCCCGCCCCCAGACCGGGCTTGAATCGGCGGACGTGGTGTACGCGGAGCAGGTGGAGGGCGGGCTCAGCCGACTGATGGCGGTGTACGCCACCCGGCTCCCCGAGGTCATCGGCCCCGTCCGCAGCGCCCGCGAGTCGGACCTGGAGCTGCTGCGCCAGTTCGACCGGCCGACGCTCGCCTTCTCCGGCGGCCAGAAGAAGCTGCTCCCCCTGATCGGCCGGGCACCGCTGCGGGCCGAGTCGCCCGAGCAGGCGTCCGCCGCCTACTTCCGGGGCAGCGGCAGGCCGGCCCCGCACAACCTCTACCTCCGCCCGGCCAAGCTGATGGACGGGGCGCCCGGCGGGGCGGCGCTCACCACCGGATTCCACTACGGCCCGGCCCCGGCCGGCGGCACGGTCACCGCCGCACGCACCGTGCGGTACCCGGCGGCCCGCTTCACCTTCACCTGGTCGGCCGGCCCCGGCCGCTGGCTGGTGTCGGTGGACGGCACCCCGGACCGGACGACGGCCGGGGAACGGCTGACGGCCGCGACGGTCGTGGTGCAGTACGTCAGGGTGACCACGTCCCGCTATCACGACGTGCTCGGCAACTACACGCCGTACACCGAGACGGTCGGCTCGGGGAAGGCCGACGTGTTGCGGGACGGGCGGTCGTTCGAGACCACCTGGTCACGGCCGGCGGCCACGGGCGGCACGACGTTCACGGGGGCCGACGGCAGTCCGGTGAACTTCGCCGACGGACCGGTGTGGGTGGTGTTCGCGAAGGCCTAGGGCCTGTTGCGAAAGTCCCGCCTGCCGCGCGACGCCATGCACGCACTCTCGCCGCACCGGGCGAAAGCCCAAGTACATCCAGTACGAGAGCTTCCGCCCGGCACGCCGAGAGCACGCACCTGACGCCGCGCGGCCCGCCCTCCGGGCGGACGACGGGACTTTCGCAACACGCCCTAGGCGCCGCGGACGCCCAGGCCTGGCAGGGCCTGGACCCCGGAGGCGGCGGCCTCCGGGGGATTGCGCAGGCTCTCCGCCGCGTCCGCGACCCGGCGGATCAGGCCGAAGAACTGGGTCTGCTCCTCGGCCGACAGCGGGGCGAGGAAGACCTGGTTCATCCGGGCGGTGCGCACGGCGAGCTTGCGGTGGGTGCGCAGGCCGTCGTCGGTCAGGCGCAGCAGGAAGCGGCGGCCGTCCCGCGGGTCACGCACCTTGTCGAGGAGCCCGCGCCGGTCCAGCCGGCTGATGACCTCCGCGATGGTCGACCGGTCCAGTCCCACCCGCTCCCCCACGGTCCGCTGGTCCAGTCCCGGCTCGGCGACGAGCGCGTTCAGCACGGCGAACTGCGGCGAGGTGATCTCCTCCGAGACCATCGTGTTCCACAGCAGGTAGTGGGCCTGCTGAAGCCGCCGGGCCAGGTGCCCGGGGTGGGTGGTGAGGTCCACCGCGGCCATATGCGCTCCCATGGTCCGAGTTCGTTGGTGCACTGAACAATACCCGCCGGGCCCTGCCCTGTGTGTACGTCCATCCAATCATCGTCCGAGGTATTGACTGGTTTCGACGCCAGTGGCAGCGTGACGGCCATCTCGCTGAAATACTCAGTGCCCTGATTAATTCACGGAGAGACGAGGCTCACGGATGGACAAGGTGGTCGCCACGGCCGCGGCGGCGGTGGCCGGCGTACGGGACCGCGCGTCGCCGGCGGCGGTCGCGCCCACGCGGCGGAGCCGCACATGGACCACAGCCCCGCGCCCCTGAAGGGGCGCTCACCACCTAGGACCTCCCATGACACTCACCCAAGCCGATATCGACCTGGAGATCGCCGCCGAGCGCGCCGCCTACGAGAAGGGCGTGGCCGAAGGGGCCCCCGTCGAGCATCAACCGCGCCGGGACTACGCCCCCTACCGGTCCTCCGTGCTCCGGCACCCGAAACAGCCCCTGGTCGCCATCGACACCAGCAAGGATCCGGAGCTGGTGGAGCTGCACTCGCCCGCGTTCGGAGAGCGGGACATCACCGGGATAGACAACGATCTGACCCGGCAGCACAGCGGAGAGCCCATCGGGGAGCGGATCACCGTCTCCGGGCGGCTGCTGGACCGTGACGGCCGGCCCGTGCGGGGCCAGCTGGTCGAGATCTGGCAGGCCAACTCGGCGGGCCGCTACGCGCACCAGCGGGAGCAGCACGACGCCCCGCTGGACCCCAACTTCACGGGTGTCGGCCGGACGATCACCGACGCCGACGGCGGCTACCGCTTCACCACCATCCAGCCGGGCCCCTACCCCTGGCGCAACCACCTCAACGCCTGGCGTCCGGCGCACATCCACTTCTCGATGTTCGGCACGGCGTTCACGCA
This sequence comes from Streptomyces shenzhenensis, assembly GCF_021462265.1. Lineage (GTDB taxonomy): Bacteria > Actinomycetota > Actinomycetes > Streptomycetales > Streptomycetaceae > Streptomyces > Streptomyces shenzhenensis. The sequence goes on from NZ_JAJONF010000022.1 coordinate 110,492, forward strand.
GCGGCTGGTGACGCAGATGTACTTCCCGAGCGACCCGCTGTTCCCGTACGACCCGATCATCCAGTCGGTGACGGACGACGCGGCCCGGCAGCGGCTGGTGGCGACCTACGACCACAGTCTGTCCGTGCCGGAGTTCTCGATGGGCTACCACTGGGACATCGTGCTGGACGGCCCCGCCGCCACCTGGATCGAAGAAGGACGCTGACCTGATGACGAAGATCGACACGAGCAGCCCGCAGAACGTGCTGCCCACCCCGTCCCACACGGTCGGCCCGTTCTACGGGTACGCGCTGCCGTTCCGCGGCGGCGAGGACATCGCGCCCCTCGGGCACCCGGACACGATCACGGTCCACGGGTACGTCCTCGACGGCGCGGGCGACCCGCTTCCCGACGCGCTCGTGGAGCTGTGGGGCCCCGACCCGGCGGGCCATGTGTCCACGACCGACGGTTCGATGCGCCGTGACCCGGCGAGCGGTGACCACCTCGGCCGCAACGGCGTGGAGTTCACCGGCTGGGGCCGGATCCAGACGGACACCGACGGGCACTGGTACGCGCGGACGCTGCGGCCCGGCGCCCGCGGCGGCAGCGCGCCCTACCTCAGCGTGTGCGTGTTCGCGCGCGGCCTGCTCGTGCACCTGTTCACCCGGATCTACCTGCCGGGCGACGACGCGGTGCTCGCCGCCGACCCGCTGCTCACCCGGGTGGGTGAGCGACGCGACACGCTGATCGCCGCCGACGAGGGCCGGGGGACCTACCGTTTCGACATCCGCCTTCAGGGCGAGGGCGAGACGGTCTTCCTGGAGTTCCTGTGAGTTCGGTGGAATACGGCGGTGGTGACGCCGGGCTGCTCGGCCCCGGGTGGTCCGGATCGGCCGCCGCGTCCGCGACCGCGGACGGCGCGTGGCTGCGGGCGCTCCTTGACGCGGAGGCGGCCCTCACCCGTGCCCAGGCCACCCTGGGGACGGTCCCGGCCGAGGCCGCGGCCGCCGTGACCGAGGCGGCCGATCCGGGCCGTTTCGACGTCGGTGCCCTCGCGGAGCGCGGCCGCGCCGGCGGCAACCCGGTCATCCCGCTGGTCGCCGATCTGACCAAGGCGGTCGGCGCGGAGTACGGACCGTACGTGCACCGGGGCGCGACCAGCCAGGACATCATGGACACGGCGACCATGCTGGTCGCCGCCCGCACCCTGGACCTGGTCCTCGCCGACCTCGGCCACGCCGAGAGGACCCTGGCCCAGCTGGCCGCCGAGCACCGTGACACGGCGATGCCGGGCCGCACGCTCACCCAGCACGCCGTTCCGACGACCTTCGGACTGAAGGCGGCCGGCTGGCGCTCGCTGGTCCTCGACGCCCGGGACCGCGTGACCCTGGTCCGGGAGTCGCTGCCCGCCCAACTCGGCGGTGCCGCAGGCACGCTGGCCGCCTTCGGCGCGTACGGCGCGGAGCACGCCGAGCAGCTGCCGGCGGCGTACGCCCGTGAACTCGGCCTGGCCGCACCCCTGTTGCCCTGGCACACCCTGCGCACACCGATCGCCGACCTCGCCGGGTGTCTCGCCCTCACGGCAGGGGCGCTGGGGAAGCTCGCCGCGGACGTGCTGACCCTGTCCCGTAGCGAGATCGGCGAGGTCTCCGAGGGCAGCGGGGGCGGTTCGTCGGCCATGCCGCACAAGGCCAACCCCGTGCGGGCGACGCTGATCGCGGCGGCCGCCCGGCGGGCTCCGCAGCTCGCAGCCGTCCTGTACGGCTCGATGGCCGCGGAGGACGAGCGGCCGGCCGGTGCCTGGCACGCCGAGTGGGAACCGCTGCGGGACCTGCTGCGGACCGTCGGCGGCGCGGCCCGGAACGCGGCGGAGCTGGCGGCGGGGCTGCGGGTGCACCCCGAGGCGATGCGCCGCCACCTCGGCCTCACCGGCGGACTGATCGTCTCGGAGCGGCTCTCCGCCGAACTGGCCCCCGTGCTCGGCCGGGCCCGCGCCAAGGAGCTGCTCACCGAGCTGGCCCGCCGCACCCGCACCGAGCACCGGACGCTGCGTGAACTCCTCTCCGAGGAATCCGACTTGAAGGACGTCGAGCTCGACAGCCTGACCGATCCCGCCCGCTACACCGGATCCGCCGGTGAGCTCACCGACCGTGCGCTGGAGCGACGTTGACCGAGAACCTCCTCAACCACCTCGTCGAGGGCTCCGCTTCGGCTCCCCCGCTGCTGCTCGGGCCGTCGCTCGGCACCTCGTACGCCCTGTGGGACGCCGTGGCACCCGAACTGTCGATCACTCACCGCGTCGTGCGCTGGAACCTGCCGGGGCACGGCGGTTCGGCGCCCGGCCTGGTCAAGGCCGGGGCGAGCGTCGGTGACCTCGCCGCCCTGGTGCTCGCGCTGGCCGACGCGCTCGGGATCGAGCGGTTCGCGTACGCGGGGGTGTCGCTGGGCGGTGCCGTGGGACTGTACCTGGCCGTCCACCACCCGGACCGGCTGGAGAACCTCGCGGTGATCTGCTCCTCGGCCCACTTCGGCGGGTCCAGGCCCTGGGAGGAGCGGGCCGAGCGGGTGCGCCGGGAGGGCGTGGAGTGGCTGGCGGAGAACGCCGGCTCGCGCTGGTTCACCCCCGGCTTCACCGTGCCGCGGCTGGTCGAGGACCAGCGGTCGGCCGACCCGGAGGCGTACGCCGCCTGCTGCGACGCACTGGCCGCCTTCGACCTGCGGGACCGGCTCGGCGAAATCGCCGTCCGCACCCTGCTGATCGCCGGCCGCCAGGACCCCGCGACCCCGCCGCCGCAGCTGCGGGAGATCGCCGACGCGGTGCCGTCGTCCACGCTGGTCGAACTGCCGGGCGCCGCGCATCTGGCGCCCGCGCAGTGCCCCGAGGCCGTCCTCACCGCGCTCCGCTCCCACCTCGACGGAGGAGCCAGGCGCGGGATGGCGGTACGCCGTGACGTGCTCGGCGACGCGCACGTCGACCGCGCCCAGGCCCGGCAGACCCCCTTCACGGCCCGGTTCCAGGACTTCATCTCGCGCTACGCCTGGGGCGAGATCTGGACCGACCCCACGCTCTCCCGCCGCGAACGCAGCATGATCACCCTCACCGCGCTGGTCGCCCACGGCCACTACGACGAGCTGGCCATGCATGTGCGGGCGGCCCGGCGCAACGGGCTGACGCCGGAGGAGATCGGCGCGGTGCTGCTGCAGACGGCCGTCTACTGCGGAGTCCCGGCCGCGAACTCGGCGTTCGCGACGGCGCAGCGGGTGCTGGCGGAGGAAGAAGAGTGACCCTGCCGGTCGTACCTCCAGCGGCACCACCCACCCGCCACCGCCGTGTGCCTAGGCTGGAGGCATGTCCACTGTTCTGATCACCGGTGCCACCGCCGGGCTCGGCCGGTACGTCGCCTTCGAACTGGTCCGCTCCGGGCACCTCGTCCTCGCCCACGGCCGCGACCCGGGCCGTACCGCGCGACTGGTCGACGAACTGCGCACCGAGGGCGCCGCGGAGGGCTTCGTCGCGGACCTGGCCTCGCTGGCCCAGGTCCGCGAACTGGGCGCGCGGGTCGCCGACGCCCATCCGGACCTGGACGTACTGGTCAACAACGCGGGCGTCGGCGCCGGCACTCCCGGCTCGGGCCGCGAACTGAGCACCGACGGACACGAGTTGCGCCTGGCCGTCAACTACCTGGCTCCGGTGGCCCTGACCCGCGTCCTCCTGCCGGTACTGCGCGCGAACACCCCGGCCCGCATCGTCAACGTGGGCTCGGCGGGCCAGGAACCCCTGGACTTCGACGACCCCGAATTCACCCGCGGCTACCAGGGGTTCGCGGCCTACTGCCGCGCCAAGTGGGCCCTTGCGGCCCACACCTTCACGCTGGCGGACGAACTGGCCGGCACGGGAGTCCGCGTGAACGTCCTGCACCCGGCGACCTTCATGGACACGGCGATGGTCCGGGAGGGCGGAGTGACGCCCTGGAGCACGGTGGCGGACGGCGCGCCCGGTGTCCTGGCCCTGGCGACGCGGGACGTGGGTACCGGGCGCTACTTCGACGGTACGAGTCCGGCACGAGCGCACGAGGCGACGTACGACCAAGAGGCGCGGCAACGCCTGTCAGCGGTGACCGGTCAGCTCCTGTCCCTGTAGCGCCCCTTCTCCCAGGGGTACGGGGCCGTCCTGATATGCGGCTGCCGCCGCGTGGGCGCGATCAGCCCCCCTCCCGCACCCGTCAACGCAGCCCGCGGCCCGTGTCCAGGACCTCCCGGGCCTGAGCGACCAGCCCGTCCGCCCCGCACGACCGGGCCAGCGCCAGCCCCCGGTTCAGCTCGGCCACCGACCGCGCGGCGATCCCGTACTCCACCCGCGCCGCCGCATGCTCGTACTGGCAGGGCGAGGCCTCCAGATAGGCCACCGCCTGCGAGGCCAGCCGCACCTGTCGCTGCCCGGTCTCCAGCGCGGCGGCGCACCGCAGCGCCTCGCCGATCGCCGTGTCCGTGCCGAACCGCTCGGCCTGCCGTCGCGCGTCACTCGCCAGTCGCGCCGCCCGCGCCGGGTCCTCGTTCGCGAGGGCCCGGGCGAGGTCGAGCGCCCAGGGCACGACCACGGGGTTGGAGTGCCCGCGGGTGGCGGCCGCCTTCTCCGCCGCCTCCAGTTCGTTCACCGCCTCCTTCGTGCGGCCGACGGCGAGCAGCAGCCGGCCGCGCACCGACCGCGGGTCCGGCATGACGATGGTGGACGGGTACGGCGGTGCGAAGCCGTACTGTTCGGCGGTCTCCCAGGCCTGCTGGACATGGCCGCGGGCGAGCAGCGTGTCGACGAGGTTGCAGGTGGCGGTCCAGTACAGGGGCAGCCGGCGGCCGACCCGCTCGGCGATCCGCAGGGACTCCCGCAGCGAGGTCTCCGCGTCCCGCAGCCGGCCGCGCCTGCGGTGGCCGAGGCCGACGTAGGCATGGGCGAGGGCGAGGTGGCCGCCGCTCCAGCCGGCGGTCTCGTAGGCGCGCAGGGCCTCGTTGTACAGGCTCTCCGCGCGGTCGAGACGGTCGGTGTAGACGTAGGAGCCGGCGAGCATCAGCAGGAGTTCCATGCCCCACTCGGTGTCCGTCCAGCCGAGGCCGGGTGCCAGCCGGCCGTTGACGAGGGCGCGGTCGCACAGCTCGACGACCTCCTCGGCGCTCTCGCCCTGGATGAGCAGGTCGAAGCCGCGCAGCATCAGCAGGGCGCGCTCGGAGTTGTCGCGGCCGGTGCACAGGGCGGCGAGGTCGGCGAGCCGTTCGGAGCTGCGCGGGGAGACGGCCTCGCCGGCGATGCCCTCCCACATGAACTGGACGGCCTGGAGGCGGAGTTTCGCGGGTCCCTCCTCGTGCCGGGCGGCCTCCGCCTCGACCGTGCGGACCGCGTCCTCCAGCTGGTCGTTGTGGAGGAGGGCCTGGGAGAGCCGGAAGACGGCGTCGACGCGCTCGGGACCGGTGAGGCCGGACATGCCGAGGGCGCTTCGCAGATGGCCGATGGTGACGACGGGTTTGGTGAGCAGGGTGGCGCAGCCCAGTTCGTAGAGCACGCGCGCGTGGACCTCGGGGAGGGGCGGTTCGCGCAGGGCGCGTTCGAGGCAGCGGCGGGCCGCGTCCGGGGCGCCGACGGCGAGGTGTTCCTTGGCCGCGTCCCGCAGCTGTTCGACGAGTTCCTCGTCGTCGTCCGGGTGCACCTTCAGCAGATGGCGGGAGGCCTCGGCGATGCCACGGCCGTCGTCGATGACGATCTGGGCGGCGATGCCGTGCATGGCGGTGCACATCGCGGGCGGGATGGAGTTGTAGACGGCGGTGGCGATCAGCGGGTGGACGAACTCCAGCTCACCGGTGTGGGACCGGGAGCCGGCCGGGTCGGGCGCGGTGAGGATACGGGCGGTGCGCAGCAGTTCGGCGCAGCGCTCGGCGTCGTCCACGGCCATGCTGGCGAGCTGGGCGACGAGGTCGACGGAGATGCCGGTGCCGAGGATGGCGGCGGCCCAGGCGAACCGGGTGGCGTCGACGCCGAGGCCTTCGAGGCGGGTGACGAGTCCGCCGCCTCTGGCCGACCGGTTGAGGGCGCGCAGTTCACCGGCCCGGGCCTCGACGGGTTCGACCTCGCTGTCCTGGACCTTGGCGAGGAGTTCGACGGTCTCGTAGGGGTTGCCGCCGGTGACGGCCCACACCTCGCGGCAGAACGGGGCGTCGGCGTGCTCGCCGAGGGTGGCGCGGGTCAGGCCGGCGGTGGCGTCCGGGGTGAGGGCGTCGATGGTGCGGACGGGGCGGCCGGCCGCGGCGGCCACGGCGTCGAGGTGGCGGGCGCTGTCGCCGCTGACCCCGCCGGGGCGGCGGGCCACCAGGACCAGCACGGACAGGTCGTCGAGGCGTTCGACGAAGGCGGCGAGCCAGGCCAGGGTCTCCTGGTCGGCCCAGTGCGCGTCGTCGATCAGCAGGACCAGCGGCCAGTCGCGTCTGGCGAGCCGGCGGACGGCCGCGACCAGGCCGTCGCAGACGCCCTGCGGGTCGGCCCGGCGGTCGCCGGGGTCCGTCAGCCCGAGGGCGGGGCCGGCGATGTCGTACCAGTCGCCGAGGTACTCGCGGGCCTCCTCGGGCAGCAGAGAGACCAGGGCGGGCTGGAGCAGCTGCCGTACCACGTGGAAGGGCACGCTGCGCAGGGTCTCGACGCCTCGGGTGGACCAGACGGTGCAGCCACGGCGTTCGGCGATGCGGCGGGTCTCGGCCAGCAGCGCGGTCTTGCCGATCCCGGCCTAGCCGTGCAGCACCAGCAGGTTTCCCGAGGTGGAACGGTCGGCGCACAGGACGTCGAGCGCCTCGGTGACGACGGCTGTCTCCTCCTCGCGCTCCCAGAGAGGGGCCGAGGCGCCTCCCGGGGGCTGCTCCTCCGTCATCGCGTTACCTCCCCAAGTCGCCCGAACGACGTACAGACCACGAGCCTAGTCGTCCGGTTGACGGTCCGGAGGCGGGTCCGGACAGCAGTTGCCGCGACGGGTGAAAGCGGGTTCGCCCCGGACGACGCGGGAGCCTCGCCACCAGCGTTCGCGCACGTCGAGACCGTCAACAGCGCACGAACGTCACCGCGCCTCCTCGGACTCGCCTACGTCCTGTCCAATGCCGGGTTCCCGGGCGGTGCGGGCCTCATCATCACGAAGACGGTGCGGCGCACCGGGAACCCCGACGTTCCCGGCTGCCACGCGGCGGCGACCCGCGCGGTCAGCGCCCTCGCGCTGCTCGGGTCGCCGCGGAGAAGGCGGGTCGAGAGGCGGGTTGGGACAGTGCTGGTGATCGGCCTGATGTCCGGGACGTCGTACGACGCGGTGGACGCGGCGGCGGCCGAGTTGCGGCTGCTGGACGGCACGCTGCTGCTGAAGCCGCTGGGGATGGTGAGCACGCGGTACGACGAGGAGTTGCGGGAGGCCCTCGCGGGGTCGCTGCCACCGGCCGCGGTGCCGCTGGCCCGGGTGTGTCTGCTGGACACCCGGATCGGTCAGGCGTTCGCGGCGGCCGCGGTCCGCGCTGATCGCGAACTGTGCGGCGGCCGTGCCGAGTTGGTGGCCTCGCACGGGCAGACGGTCTATCACTGGGTGACGGACGGCCGGGTGCACGGCACTCTTCAGCTCGGGCAGCCGGCGTGGATCGCGGAGGCGACGGGGCTGCCGGTGGTCTCCGACTTCCGGCCGCGCGACGTGGCCGCCGGGGGCCAGGGGGCTCCGCTGGTGAGCCTGGTCGACCTGCTGTGGCTGCGCGGCCGGCCGGGGACGCCGGTGGCGCTGAACCTCGGCGGGATCGCCAACCTCACCGCGCCCGACGGCACGGCCTTCGACACCGGGCCCGGGTGCGCGCTGCTGGACGCGGCGGTCCGGGAGTTCACCGGCGGGCGGCTGGCGTACGACGTGGACGGGGCGCTCGCGGCGCGCGGCCGCCCGCAGGAGCCGCTGCTCGACGAGCTGCTGGCCGAGCCGTACTACGCGCTGCCCGCGCCGAAGACGACCGGCAAGGAGCTGTTCCACGCCGGGTACTGGCGGGCGCCGGCGGGCCTGTCGGCCGAGGACGCGCTGGCGACCCTCACGGGGCTGACCGCCCGGACGGTGGCGGAGGCGGTGCGGGGCGTGGCGGCGACGGAGGTGATCGCGTCGGGCGGCGGCACCCGCAACCCGGTGCTCATGCGGATGCTGGCCGGACTGCTCCCGGGGATCCCGGTGCGCGTCTCCGACGAACTCGGCCTGCCCGCGGCGGCGAAGGAGGCGTACGCCTTCGCGGTCCTCGGTTTCCTCACCGCGCACGGCGTCGCGGGCACGGCCCCGACCGCCACCGGCGCCCGCCACCCGAGCGTCCTCGGCTCCCTGACGCCGGGCCGCGGCGGCCTGCGCCTCCCGCCGCCGGCACCGGGGCCGCCGGTGCGGCTGCGGATCGAATGAGGCGGGCCGGACCACCTCGTCCGGACCGCGCCGGATCGGGTATCGGCCACGTTCGGACCGCCTCGCGCGAACATCGCCGGATCCTCTCATCCGACTTTCACCGATGCCTCATACGGTGGGGGCATGACGCAGGTGACTCCTCCCGGGTGGTATCCCGATCCCGGGCAGACAAGTGACGGTCCGGCGACCGAACGCTGGTGGGACGGCAAGGCCTGGACGGAGCGGACCCGGCCCGCCGGGTCGGCCGCGGACTGGGGTCCCCCGCCGCAGCCGCCGGCCGACGGGGCCGAGCAGGCCTTCCCGGCCGAGGGGGGCACCCCGGCACACCCGGCGTATCCGGCACACCCGGCGTACCCGGCCGACGGGTCCTACCCCGCGTACCCGGGTCATCCGGGGTACCCGGCGCCGCCGGCCCCCGCCAGGCGCGGACTGCGTACCGGCGTTGCCGTCGGTGTCGCCGTGGCGGTGCTGGCCGCCATCGGGGTGGGCGTGTGGGCGCTCACCGCCGACGGCGGCGACAACGGCGGTCAGCAGGCCTCGCAGCAGGGCCAGGGCGGGTTCGGCCAGGGCGGCCCCGAGGGGCAGAACGGCGGCCAGGGCTTCCCGTTCGGCGGGTCGGGCGGCGAGTCGGGTTCCGGTGGCACCGACGGGGGCGCGTCGCCGTCGCCGGGCCAGTCCGAGGCGCCGAAGATCAAGGGCGGCGGCAGGGTGCCGGACCCGGTCAACGCCATCAGCGTCCCGGTGCCGGACGGCTGGACCGGGCAGACGATCAACTACGGCGCGAACGTCAGCTCCGACGACTCCTACAAGTGCCCGGGCGACACCTCGCAGACCTGCACCGCCGGCGGTGCCTACTCGGCGCCCGCGGTGTTGCTGGGCACCAAGGGGGACACGGCCGAGGAGGTCGCCAAGGCGGACATCTCGGCCAACGCGCGGAACTCGTACGGCGGCAAGAGCTACGGCTCGATCACCTCGCACCAGGTGCTGGCCTCCAAGGCGGTCACGGTGGCCGGGCAGAAGGGGTACATGGTCCGCTGGAAGGCGATCACCAGCAAGGGCGCCGACGGCTACGTCGAGTCGCTGGCCTTCCCGTCGCCCGCGAACGCCCGGCAGATGGTCGTGGTCCGGTTCGGCGTCGACGTCGGTCAGCAGGAGTCGGTCATCGACACCATCACGAGCGGCATCAAGGTGTCCTCGGGCAGCGGCAACGGTTCGAACGTCTGAGCTGCGCCGGTCCCCGGACAGCAGTCGGCCGGGTGGAGCGCCCCTCCGCTCAAAGGGGCACCCCACCCGGCCGGGGGGTGCGCGCCGCCCCCGTCCCCACGGTGCGGCGCGAGCAGGTCACCGTCCAGTCATCCCGTGGACGGCGGCCTGGGTCCTAGGCCAGTCCGAGTGCGGGCAGCGCGACGGCCTCCACGAAGCGGACGAGATAGTCGGCGTCGGCGTACTCGCCGGTGAGCACGGGCCGCACCCGCAGGACGCCGAACATCATGGCGGGCACGTAGTCCAGCGCGGGATGCCCCTCGGGCACCTCGCCGCGCACGACACCGCGCTGCAGGATCTCCTGGAGCGCGGCGATCTCGGGTTCGACGAGTGCCTCGCGCAGCGCCTGCGCAAGTTCCTCGTCCGAGTGCACCGCGTGCCCCAGCGCGGCGAGCAGCCTGGTGTCCTTGCGGGACCAGTCACCCGCGACCCGCGCCACCTCGCGCAGGTCCCCGGCGAGTGACCCGGTGTCGACGCCGGCGAAGCGCACCTCACGGTTGGCCCGCAGCGCGGCCGCGACGAACTGCGGTTTCGTCTTCCACTGCCGGTAGAGGGTGGACTTGCTGCACCGGGTGCTGGCGGCGATCCCCTCCATGGAGACGGAGTCGTAGCCACACTCGCGGATCTGTTCGAGCACAGCTTCGAAGAACTCCCGCTCACGCTCCGGCGTGATCTTGGAGCGGCGCGAGGCTGCGACCGTCTCCGGTCCGTCCGCGGCCTGCGACGTCATGTGCTCTTCTCCTCACTCGCGCATCACTTGCCGATCACTTCCGCCCCGCCCGCCGTTCGGCCGTCGCGGAAACCTACAACCAGTGTGGCCTACGTCTATCGATACGCCACTGTACCGGTACACGACCGTATCGGTACAGTCTCGTATCGGTACAGCTGCGTATCGGTACAGTTCCGTATCGGTACGCTTCCGTATCGAAGAGTTCGGGCCACCGCCCGGGACTCGCACAGCACCATCGTCAGTGAGGGGGCCTGGGATGAGATCCCAGTCCGAGCCGGCAGCGGCGGAGCCGGGCGCGATAGCCCGGCCGCCGCTCGTCCGTGAGCTCCTGCTCGTCGCAGGGCTCTTCCTCGTCTACAAGTTCGGGCGCCAACTGGCCACCGGCCATACCGCCGAGGCCCTGCACAACGCCCACCGGATCTGGGACCTGGAACGGACGCTGCACCTGCCCTCGGAGGTCGGCGTGCAGTCCGCACTGCTGCACGGCGACACCCTCGTCCACCTGGCCAACACCTACTACGCCACCGTTCATTTCCCGGCGACGCTGGCCTTCCTGGCCTGGCTCTACCTGCGGCGGCCCGCGCACTACGTCTGGGCCCGCCGGGTCCTCGCCGTGGTCACCGCGGCCGCCCTGGTGCTGCCCTTCACCTTCCCGCTGGCACCGCCCCGGATGCTGGCCGCGACCGGCCTGGTCGACACCGCCCGCGTCTACGGCCCCTCCGTCTACGGGCCGCCCGCCAGCGACCACCTCTCCAACCAGTTCGCGGCGATGCCCTCCCTGCACTTCGGCTGGGCTCTGATGGTGGCGATCGGCCTGATCGTCGCCACCCGGTCCCGCCGGCGCTGGCTGTGGCTGCTGCACCCGGCGATCACCCTCCTCGTGATCGTCGGTACCGCCAACCACTACTGGCTGGACTCGATCGTCGCCGCCGCGATGCTCGGCGCCGCCCTCGCCCTGATCCGCCCCCGGACCTCGTCCGGGGGGACCCCCGCCTCGCTCGGCTCGCCGCAGCACCACACGGCCACCACGGCCGGGCGCGGCACCCGGCACCTCGTCTCCGGGGCGCCCTCCCTGGTGGGGGCGGACCGATGAGCACCGCGGCCGTCGTCGCCGTCGCGCTGTCGCTGGTCTCGGCCGTGGCCTACGCCGCCGCCGCCGTCGCCCAGGAACGGCTCGCGTCGAGGACCTCGGCCACCGGTCTGCTGCGGCTGCTCGGCAGCGGCGCCTGGTGGGCGGCGGTGGGCCTGAACGCCGGCGCCGCCCTGCTGCACGTCGTCGCCCTCAAGTACGGCCCGCTCACCCTCGTACAGCCGCTGGGCGCACTCACCCTGGTCGCGGCCGTGCCGTTGGGCGCGCGGGCGGCCGGCCGCCGGGTCACCGCGGCCGAGTGGCGGGGCACCGCCCTGACCCTGCTCGGCCTCGGCGCCCTCCTGGTCACGGCCTCGGGTCCGGCGCCGCACCAGGTACTGAGCCTCACCGAGGCGCTCGCCGTCGCCGGTACGACGGCCGCCCTGATCGGTGTCCTCTCCCGCCCCGGCACCCGGCCGGGCCTCCGGCACGCCACCGCGTCCGGCTTCGCCTCGGGCGTCGCGTCCGCCCTCACCCAGACGGTGACGGTGGCGGCGACGGACCGTTCGGGCCCCGCTCTGAGCGCCGAGGTGATCGTGGTGGCCCTCCTGGTGGCCGCCTTCGCGGTGGGCGGCCTGCTGCTCTCCCAGACGGCCTACCGCGGCGGCCTGGGCGCCCCGCTCGCGCTGGTCACCCTCGCCAACCCGCTGGCGGCGGCGGTCATCGGCCTGGCCCTGCTCGGCCAGGGACTGCAGGGCGGAGTCTGGGGCGTCCTGCTCGCCCTCACGGGCGCCGGCCTGGCGTCCCGCGGCGTGTTCCTGCTCACCCGGGTGGCACCGCCGCCACCGGCTGTCGGACTGGACGACGAACACCCGGTGGCGGCGGTCCTGGCCCTGGACCCGACACTGGTCCCCCGGCAGAGGACGGGGCCGAAAAAGCTGACGTCCCTCTGAACACCCCGTCCACCGGGCGCCCGAAAGGGGCGCGGGGCCGTAGTCGAAATGCGGCTCCGCCGCGCGGGCGCGACCGGCCACGAGCAAGCCGCAGCCGCCGCACAGCGGTCCCCCGCGCCCCCTCGGGCGCACGCTCAGACCGTGATGATCGCCGGGTCGCTCACCCCGGGCCGCCCGTTCTCCACGTGGCCGGCGAACCGCCGCACATATCTCGCGTCGGCGTCGGAGGTGACCGTCAGGTCGTACCACCGCTCGCTGTGGTTGAGGTGCACGATGTGCTTCACCACGGCCCCGGCACGCACCGTGAACGTGCGCCCCCGGCCGCCGTACCCGTCGGCCACCTTCAGCTTCACCGTGCCGCCGCCCCTGTTGGTGAAGGCCAGCTCGATGTCGTCGCCGTGCGGCCGGGCGGTGACCTCGGGTCCCGCCACCGTACCGGAGCCCTGGAAGGTGCGCAGGAAGCCGTTCGGACCGTGCACGGTCAGGTCGTACGAGCCGCCCGAGTACACCGAGTTCCACGTGTCGGAGACGGACTTGCCGGCCTCGGTGGTGTAGGTCCAGGGACCGTCGGTGCGGTTGCCGGAGGTCACCAGGAAGGCCGCACCGGCCTGCGCGCCCGACGCGAAGGTGAGCGTGAACCTGCCGGCCGCCGGGTCCAGCGAGCCGTCCACCACCGGGGCGTACCTGAGCGGCCGGGTGGGCCGCGAGCCGCGCTCCTGCCTGGGCAGCGACGGGTTCGCGGGCGGGGTGGGCACGTAGTCGGGGTGGCGCTTGTCGTCCGGCGGCCGGTAGCCGTCCGTGGACGGCAGCGTGACCGGCTTGACGTCCTTGCGGGAGAAGTCGAACGCGGAGGTCAGGTCGCCGCTGACGGTACGCCGCCAGGGCGAGATGTTGGGCTCGTGGACGCCGAAGCGGGCTTCCATGAACCGGATGATCGAGGTGTGGTCGAGCGTCTCGGAGCAGACGTAACCGCCCTTGCTCCACGGCGAGACGACGAGCATCGGGACCCGCTGGCCGAGGCCGTAGGCGCTGGCGGGGTGGCTCGCGTTGCCCTTGAAGAGGTCCAGGCTCGGGTCGACCGTGGACTTGCCCTGCGCCGCGGAGGACGGCGGGAACGGCGGGATCAGGTGGTCGAAGAAGCCGTCGTTCTCGTCGTAGGTGATGAACAGGGCCGTCTTCGCCCAGACGGCGGGGTCGGCGGTGAGCGCGTCGAGGACCTGGGAGAGGTACCAGGCGCCGTAGTTCGCGGGCCAGTTGGGGTGCTCGGTGAAGGCCTCGGGGGCGACCACCCAGGAGATCTGCGGAAGCTTGCCCGCCTTGACGTCGGCCTTCAGCCGGTCGAAGAAGCCCTCGCCCTTGGTCGCGTCGGTGCCGGTGCGGGCCTTGTCGTACAGCGGGTCGCCGGGCTGGGCGTTCTGGTACTGCTTGAAGTAGAGCAGCGAGTTGTCGCCGTAGTTGCCGCGGTAGGCGTCCTGGATCCAGCCCCAGCCGCCGGCCGCGTCCAGGCCGTCGCCGACGTCCTGGTAGACCTTCCAGGAGACGCCGGCCTTCTCCAGGCGCTCCGGGTACGTCGTCCAGCTGTAGCCGGCCTCGTCGTTGCCGAGGACCGGACCGCCGCCCTGGCCGTCGTTGCCCGTGTACCCCGTCCACATGTAGTAGCGGTTCGGGTCGGTGGAGCCCATGAACGAGCAGTGGTAGGCGTCGCAGACGGTGAAGGCGTCGGCGAGCGCGTAGTGGAACGGGATGTCGTCCCGGTTCAGGTACGCCATGGTCGTGGAGCCCTTGGCCGGCACCCACTTGTCGTACTTGCCGCCGTTGACGGCGGTGTGCGTGTCGTTCCAGCCGTGCGGGAGGTCCTGGAGGAAGGCGAGACCCAGGTCGTCGGCGTCCGGGTGGAAGGGCAGGATGTCCTTGCTGCCGTCCGACTGCTTCCAGACGGACTTGTCGTTCTGGGTGACCGGACGCGGGTCCCCGAAGCCGCGGACGCCGCTGAGGGTGCCGAAGTAGTGGTCGAAGGACCGGTTCTCCTGCATCAGGACGACGATGTGCTCGACATCCTCGATCGACCCCGTGCGGTGGTTCGCGGGCAGCGCGGCGGCGCGCTGGATGCTGTTGGACAGCGCGGTGAACGCCGTTGTGGCGCCCGCGAGTTGTAGAAATCGGCGCCGGTTGACTTCGGGCATGGGGAAGCGACCTCTCATCCTGACGCACGGGATGGCCGGAACAGGGCGGATTGTGCGCGGTGCGAGTTTTCCAAGGTCATCGAACGTCAGGGAAGGGTCAGGTGGCGCCGATGTGAAAGTCGGCGGTACGTGGGGTGAGTAGCCGGCGGGCGGGAGGAGGCGACATGGCCGTCGCCGTCTCCTGGAGCGGCCGGTGCGGGTGAGCGCGGCCACGGCGACGACGGCGCTCGGCCACACGGCCCTTTTCGGCGGAAGGCGGTGCGTTTCGTCGGACGGCTCCCGGTGCGCACGGCGCATGACCCGGGGCCCCCGGGCCGTCGACGCCGCCGACGGCGCGTGCGTACGACATGTGCCGCGGGGAGTCCGGGCGCGGCGGATCCGGGTGCGCGGGCGTACGAGATCCGGCCGGCACCTGGGGCGCGCAGGGGGTGCGCACGCACTCCACGCCGGGCGTGCGGTCCTGCGTGGCGGACGCCTTCGCCGGCTCAGGTCGCCGTGCGGTACCAGGAGCACGCGGAGACGGTGACCGACGAGGACTGCACCGAAGGCATCCGGTCCAAGCCGGCCGTGGCTCCTCGCCGACGGACAGCCACGTCAAGAGCCCGGCGCGGCTCCCCGGCGCGGCCGCCTGGTGACGGCCGCCGCCCTGCCCGGGCCCAGGACGGGTGTGCGCCCGGCCCCGGGACGGGGCCGGGCGCACAGGACGATGTGGTTCAGGGACTCACACCTCGGCCGGGAAGCGTGCCCAGACCCGGTGCTCGCCCAGCAGGGCGACGACCTGCTGCAGCGTCGAGGTACCGCTGTCGCCGACCACCACGCCGGCCGCGTCGGCGGGCACACCGGCC
The DNA here is from genome assembly GCF_021462265.1 of Streptomyces shenzhenensis. Classification (GTDB taxonomy): domain Bacteria; phylum Actinomycetota; class Actinomycetes; order Streptomycetales; family Streptomycetaceae; genus Streptomyces; species Streptomyces shenzhenensis. Next base: position 125,946 of record NZ_JAJONF010000022.1, read on the forward strand.
GCTTCCAGGGCGGCCTCGGCGCCCTTCCAGCCGCCGATCGCCTTGCCGTGCCGGAAGGTCTCGTCGAGCAGCAGGGCCACCCGCGGGTCATGGGTGGGTCCCTGTCCGTTCGCCGTGCCCGCCTTGGCGTCCCGGGCGCCGTACGCGTCGGTGCCCAGCCCCGGGGTGCCGGCGACCAGGAGGGCGTCGAACTCCACGGACCGGGCGGTGGCGTAGGTGCGCTGCACCGGCACCGCACCGTCCCCGTTGCCGCCGCTGCCGTTGAGTGTGCCGCCGGCCGGGGCGACGACCAGCGGCACCATGCCGGCCTGGACCACGGCCTCGCGCACGGCCTGCACGCCGTCGAGGTCGCCGTCCGGGCCGGTGACGATGCCGATGACCCGCCCGTCGGTGGGCCAGGTCCGCCCGACCTGGGACAGGGCGGGACTGGGCTCGACGTCGGCGAGCGGCACGGTCGGCGCCGGCGCGGACAGCCCGAGACCGGCCGCGACCTGGGCGCACAGCTCCGGGTCGATGTTGGCGAGCACCTGGAGCCCGCGTTCCCTGACCGCCTGTTCGTAGCACTTGCCGAGTTCGAAGGTGTAGGCGCCGATGATGTGCTCGCGCTCCACCGGGCTCATGCTGAGCCAGAACCGGCGTGGCTGGCTGAAGTGGTCGGCGAAGGTCTCGGGCGGCTGCCGGGTCTTGTGGGACTCCGGTACCGGGACGGGCGTCTCGACGTACGCGCCGAGGTCGGCGCCCGGGGCGAACGGGCAGCCGCCGTCGAGGGAGTTGGGCCGGTAGGGGGCGACACCCCGGTGCACGGCGGTCTGGTGCATGCCGTCGCGCAGCATGTCGTTGACGGGGGCGTGCGTCCGGTTGATCGGCAGCTGGGCGAAGTTGGGGCCGCCGAGGCGGGTGATCTGGGTGTCGAGGTACGAGAAGAGGCGGCCAGCGAGCAGCGGGTCGTCGGTGATGTCGATGCCGGGGACGAGGTGGCCGACGTGGAAGGCGACCTGTTCCGTCTCGGCGAAGTAGTTGGACGGGTTGCGGTCGAGGGTGAGCAGCCCGATCGGCTGCACCGGGGCGAGTTCCTCGGGGACGAGGTTGGTGGGGTCGAGGAGGTCGATGCCCTCGAAGGTCTGGTCCGCGGTGTCGGGGAAGGTCTGGATGCCGAACTCCCACTGTGGGTAGGCGCCGGCCTCGATGGCGTCGGCCAGGTCCCGGCGGTGGAAGTCGGGGTCGACGCCGTTGGCGATCTGCGCTTCCTCCCAGACCAGGGAGTGCACGCCGAGCTTCGGCTTCCAGTGGAACTTCACCAGCGTGCTCGCGCCGTCGGCGTCGACCATGCGGAAGGTGTGGACGCCGAAGCCCTCCATGGTGCGGTAGGACCGCGGGATGCCCCGGTCGGACATGTTCCACAGGGTGTGGTGGGTGGCCTCGGTGTGCAGGGTGACGAAGTCCCAGAAGGTGTCGTGGGCGCTCTGCGCCTGCGGGATCTCCCGGTCCGGGTGGGGTTTGCCGGCGTGGATGATGTCCGGGAACTTGATGGCGTCCTGGATGAAGAAGACCGGCATGTTGTTGCCGACCAGGTCGAAGACGCCCTCGGAGGTGTAGAACTTGGTCGCGAAGCCGCGGGTGTCACGGACGGTGTCGGACGATCCCCTGGATCCCAGCACGGTGGAGAACCGCACGAAGACCGGTGTCTCGACCTCGGCGGCGAGGAACGCGGCCCTGGTGACCGTGGCGGCCGTGCCGTAGCTGCGGAAGACGCCGTGCGCGCCGGCGCCCCTGGCGTGCACCACGCGCTCCGGGATCCGTTCGTGGTCGAAGTGCATGACCTTCTCGCGCAGGTGGTGGTCCTGCAGGAGGACGGGACCGCGCGGCCCCGCCTTGAGCGAGTGGTCGGTGTCGGGGCGGCGATGCCCCTGGGCGTCGGTCAGGTAGGGCTCCGCCTGTGCCGTCCGGGCCTGGTCGGCGCCGGTCGGCTGCCCGGTCGGCGAGTAGGTGTCCGGGCCGCTCTGGTCCGGCTTCGGGGGCAGCGGGTCACGGGGCTCGGTCGGTTCCGCGACCGTGGGTGACTCGGGGCCGGGCTTGCCCGGAATCCCGTCGGCGGGTCCCGCGTACTCGCCCCGGACGGTGTCGGCGACCTTGTCTGCCGCTCGCTTGAGGGGGTTGGTCTCGCCCATCGGTACCACTCCTTCGCATCTGGCGGGCCGCCGTACGTCGCGGCCTGCTGTTCTCTGAGCGCGGACACCCCCTGAACCGGCTACGCCCGCGTACCCGGGCGGCCGCGGTCCAGGCACGGATTCCGCGATCGGATCACACCGGTCCGGTGGTGGCCGACGGCTCAGCGCCGTACCACGCGCAGCTCGCGCAGCGACGGGTCGGCGGCGTCCGGGACGAGGACGCCGTGGTCGGCGCCGCTGCGCAGGTAGTGGAGGACCTCCTCGGTGATCACCTCGCCGGGGCGATCACGGGCACGCCCGGCGGATACGGGCTGATCATCTCGGCGGCGATCCGGCCCGCCGCCCGCTGTGCGGGCACGTGCTCGGCCGCGGCGAAGAAGGCGTCACGCGGCAGCATGGCCTGCTCCGGCTCCAGCGCGGGTGGCTCGGGAAGGTGCACCCACTGCCGGTGCCCGAGGGAGCCGGCGTTCTCGACCAGGGCGTGCAGGGCGTCGAGGAGGATCTTCTCGGTCTCGTCGTCGTCGGCGCGGAGAGTCAGTCACTTTGTTGACTATGGACCGCCGCCCGCTGTGCGAGTCTGCGCAGTACCAGGTCGCCCCACTGGAGGTTCTCGCGCTCGAAGGACATGCCGCGCAGCAGGGTGAGGTAGGGGCCGACGCGCTCGGCTTCGGCGAAGTACGCCTCCTCCGAGCGGCCGGCGAGCAGGCGCTGCCGGATCCGTTCGTAGCGGGCCAGTTTGGCGGTGGCCCACTCCATGCGCTCGGCGACGGCGGCGCGGACCGCGTCGAGGTCGCCGGCGTCCGCGCACTGCACCTTGACCAGCAGCTCGTCGCGGACCACGGACGGCCGCGCGGGGGGCTCGGCCGTATAGGCGCGGACGGCGTCACGACCGGCCGGGGTGAGGGAGAAGAGCCGTTTGTTGGGGCGCCGTTCCTGCTCGACGACGCGGGCGGTGACCAGCCCGTCGGCCTCCATGCGCTCCAGTTCGCGGTAGAGCTGCTGGGGCGTCGCGGCCCAGAAGTTGGCGACCGTCGCGTCGAATCCCTTGGCGAGGTCGTATCCGGAGGCCTCGCCCTCCAGCAGGGCGGCCATCACCGCATTCCGCAGAGCCATGGGTGCACGCTAGCATGCACCTAGTCAACTTTTTGAATAGGTGAGGTGGACCCCATGCGTGCTGTGCACCCCTTCCGTGAGGCCGTCGAGAACGGCGACATGGACGCCGTGGCGGCCCTGCTGGCCGACGACGTCGTCTTCACCAGCCCGGTCGCCTTCAAGCCGTATCCGGGCAAGGCGATCACGGCCGCGATCCTGCGCGCGGTGTCGCAGGTGTTCGAGGACTTCGCCTATGTGCGGGAGATCGCGAACCCGGACGGCCGCGACCACGCCTTCGTGTTCACGGCGGCGGTCGCCGGCAAGAAGCTCCAGGGCTGCGACTTCCTGCACTTCGACGAGGACGGGAAGATCGACGAGTTCACGGTGATGGTGCGCCCCCTGTCGGCCGCGCAGGCGCTGTCCGAGGCGATGGGCGCCCGCTTCGACCAGATCGCCCAGGAGGCCGCCGCCGCGCGGTGACCCCGGCCGGCCGCGGGACTCGGCGCATGGCCGCTTGCCGTGACCGGCCGCGGGCGCTCGTCCGGAACGGAGCCCGGTACCGGAGGCGTGGGCCGGCTCGGGCTCCGCACAGCGACGGCCGGGCGGTACCGCGTGGCTCGCCCGCCGCCCGGACGCGGCCGACGCCGGGTACCGCGAACGCGGTCCTCCGCGGCCACGCCACCCCACCGGGTACGGGTCCCTCACCTCACCCCTTGCCACCGCTGAAGTTCCGCCACTGGGGCCCGATCCGCCGCCATTCCGCGTCCCATTCGGCGAGGCGGCGGCGCATCAGCCGGCGGCGGACCGCCCAGCCGCCGCCCCACACCGCGGCGGCGACGAGCGGGCTCACGAGGGCGGCGGTCGCCAGGGACTGGCAGGTGACCTCGGCCTGGCTCGGGGGCGCTGAGACGGGCCGGTCGGCGCGGTCCACCCAGACCCGCACCTGACTGTCCGTCCTGGCCGTGGACAGAACCTTGGCCAAACCCGTGCGGGTGGTTCCGTCCGCGTCCGTCCAGCGCACGGTGACCCACGACTTCCCCACGTCGTAGCCGGTGAGGACGGGTGAGCCGGCCGCCGCGTTCCCGGTCAGCCGGGCCGACACCTGATGGATGGCGGCCCGTCGATCGGCGAAGCCCCGGTGCACGGTCGTGCCGGCCGCCCCGCCGGCGAGCAGCCCGCCGAGGAGGGCCACGGCCCAGACGGCGAGCACGATCCAGGCCTCCACGACGTCGCTGTGGCGGCGCAGCGGATTGCGCCGCCAGCGCCAGAGGGGTCTTCTGGCCACGGGTACGCGACACGTGCTGGTCATGGTCCGCCGCCTCCTTCCGGGATCCGGGACGTCCGGCCGCGGGCGGGCTGCCTCAGCCCGGTGGGACGTGCTCCGGGCCGGGAAGATCGGGGTCGAGGTCCGGTCGGCGGGGCGGCCCGGCGAGCGCGCACTCCACGGCGACCACGCCGTCGACGCCCCGCACCCACCCGGCGGCCACCGGAATCAGCGCGGTGTCCGAGACGCGGCCGGTGAGGGTGACGACGCCGTCACGGACCCGCACCCGCACCTGTTGCGCCGAGCCGGAGAAGAGGTGCGGGACGATGTCGCGCCGGATCTCCTCGGCGATGTCCTCGTCGTCCCGCAGGAACACCTTGAGCAGGTCGGCACGGCTCACGACGCCCCGCAGCAGGCCCTCGTCGTCGATCACCGGAAGGCGTTTGACGCCGTGCCGGGCCATCGTGCGCGCCGCCTCGGGCAGGGTGGCCTCGGGATGGACGGTGACGGCGGGTACGGTCATCAGCTCCCCGGCGGTGACGGCCGCCGCCGCGCCGCGGTCGGCCTTGGGCAGACGGCCGGCGACGTCACCGCGGGCCTGCTCCTTGCGCAGCAGATCGGCCTCCGAGACGACTCCGACGACCCGGCCGTCGTCGTCGAGGACGGGGGCCGCGCTCACCTGCCACCGCTGCATGGCCTTCACGATGTCCTTGAACGGCGCGCCGTGGCGCAGGGCGAGAACCGTGTGGGTCATCACGTCGTTCACGATGTGCGGGGCGCCGGTCATGGCGACCTCCAGGGTTCGGCTGCCGTGGTCCGACACCCTCCAGAATCGGTCATCCGGGCCCTGAGGGCATAGGCCGAACGGTCCCGTTTCGGGTTCCCGGCCCGCTCCGGGCCGGGCAGGGGCGCGGGTCGGGCAGCGCCGGTGATTCGAGGCTACGGCTCCCCCACCGGCACCCGCCACACCAGCGTCGTACCCCCGCCCCCGGCACCCGCCGGGGACTCCCACTCCAGACGCCCACCGAGTTCCTCAGCCCGCTCCGCCATGTTGCGCAGCCCACTGCGCCGCCCCCCGGGTGCGATACCCACCCCGTCGTCCCTGACCGTCAGCACCAGCTCCCGCCCGTCGGTCACCAGCACCACCTCGACACGGCCGGCACGCGCATGCCGGGCCACGTTCGTCAAAGCCTCCGACAGAACAGCCACCACATGATCCGCGATCTCCTTGGGCACCTCCGTGTCGATCAGCCCCTCCATCCGCACACTCGGCGCGAACCCCAGCGCCCCCGCCGCCTCACCCGCCACCCGCACCGCACGAGCCCGCAGCCCCGTACCCGCCCCGCCCTCCCGCGCCCGCAACCCGAAAATCGTCGACCGAATGATCTTGATTGTCTCGTCCAGATCATCCACCGCCCGCAACACCCGCTCCGACGCCTCCGAATGCTCGATGAACCGCCCCGCACTCTGCAACGTCATCCCCGTCGCGAACAACCGCTGAATCGCCAGGTCATGCAGATCCCGCGCAATCCGGTCCCGGTCCTTGAGCACCGCGATCTCCTCGGCGTCCCGCCGCCGCTCCGCCAGTTCCATCGCAAGAGCCGCCTGCGCCGCGAACACCTCAAGCGGCTCCGTCTCCTCCACCGTGAACAACGGCCCCCCCGCCTCCCGCGCCAGCAACACCACGCCCCGCACCCCACCCGGACCACCAGCGCCATCCGCACCACCAGTCCCGCCGGTACCACCGGTACCACCGGTACCGATGGGAATGGCCACCGCCGGTCCCAACCCCGCAAAACGCGGCGGCTCAGCCGAGACCCGCTCGTCATGCAGCACATCCGCACTGATCACCGCCGCCCCCCGGGAGAACGCCAGCCCCATCAACGTACGGTCCGCGGACAGCACCAGCCCCCGATGATCCTCCGCATCCACCCCCACCGCGATCTCCACCGCCAGCGACCCTGTCTCCTCCATCGGCGTCGCCACCGCCGCCAGAGCCGAACCAGTGATCTCCCTCGCCCGCTCCGCTATCAGCCCAAGCGCCTCACCACTCACACTGCCCGACATCAGACGGTGGCTGATCTCCGCACTCGCCCGCAGCCACCGCTCACGCAACCGCGACTCCTCGTACAGACGCGCATTGTCGATCGCCACCCCCGCCGCCACCGCCAGCGTCGACGTCACCGACACGTCCTCCTCGTCGAACAGCCCCCCGCCCCGCTTCTCCGTCAGATACAGATTCCCGAACACCTGGTCACGGACCCGGATCGGAACCCCCAGAAACGTGTTCATCGGCGGATGATTCGGCGGGAAACCGTACGACGCCGGATGCTCGGACAGCTTCGTCAGCCGCAACGGCTCCGGACGACGGATCAGCTCCCCCAGAATCCCGTGCCCCTCCGGGAACGGACCGATCCGCACGATCTGCTCCTCCGTCACCCCCACCGTATGAAAGGCCGACAACCGCCTGCCGTCCGGCCCGATCACACCAAGTGCCGCGTACTCCGCATCCACCAGCACCGCCGCGGCCTCCACAATGCTGTGCAGAGCCTGCTCCAGATCCAGCTCCCTGCCGACCGAAAGCACCGCCTCCAGCAGACTGTGCACCCGGTCCCGGGTCCCCCGCGCGGCATCCAACCGCGCCTGCAACTCCTCCAGCAGCTCATCCAACCTCAGCTGCGGCAACCGCACCCGGGCCTCGTCGCTCTCCACCGCACTCCTCCGACCCCGTCGACTCGCAAACCGGCAGGTCCGATCAAGCCCACCGTAGTGGGCACCGACCGCATCGGGCACCCGGATGATGCAAGTCACAGGCCCCCAAGCGGCTCCACCGTCTCACGCCGGGCCGGACAGCCACCCCGGGGGCAGGGGGCTGTGCCGATATGCGGCTGCCGCCGCGCGGGCGCGACCGGCCCCCACCGGCCCGCGGGTGGTCACCGGCCGGTTCGGCACCGCCGGAATCGGCCGCCGCGGCTGAGCACCGCCGCGGCGGAAGGGAAGAGCGGAGCGGGGAACTGTGCGCCGGTGGGGGCGCAAGGATCTTCAGGAGACGGCGTCCAGGCCGTACCGGGTGCGGCCACCGGTCAGTTCGCGCCCGGTGACCAGCTCGGGGTCGATGCGGACGAAGACCTCCCGCGGGGACGGTGCCCAGGACCTGGGGCCCTCGCGGAGGAGCCTCTCGTGTTCGCGGGGGTCGCCGACCACACTCGCGTGGCCGGTCACCACGACGCTCCAGCCGGCCTGCGCGACAGCGTCCACCTCGTCCGCCTCGAAGGCGACGACGGCACCGTCGACGGCCCGCACCAGCTCCGAGGACTCGGACGTGCGCAGGACCACCGCTCCGTCGCGGTCCAGACCGAAGTTGACGGGCAGCACGGCCGGAAGCGCCCCGCGCGTGTGGACGATACGGCCGACCGGCACCCGGGCGAGCAGCCCCAGGCACTCCCGCCGGTCGAGTTCACGGAATCCGTCGTTGGCATACATCGGCCGTCTCGTCTCTCACGTCCTGCTCTGGTCGGTGGCCGCGAAGCGGGCGCGAGGCGCCCGGGTCAGGCCTCATGCGGCGCCCGGTGCCGACGGCACGGGCGAAGGCGTTCTGTCGTCACTCACCGTCCTTGGCCGCTGCGGAACCGGAGGCTGGTCGCAGCTCCAGCTTGACGCAGTCCGGTGGGACGGGCTTGGGCCGTCCGGCCCCAGCCGCCCGCCGGACGGGCCCCGCGCGCCGGAACAGCCGAGGACGGGCCGTTCGGGCCTGCCGTCACGGCATCGAGGGGGCCGAACGGCCCTTCCGCCTGCCCCCCTGACCGGGCTTCGCTCTTTCCATGGCCGAGAACCACACGGAGTCCGTGACCTACCGCACGACGCGCGCCGGCGGCGCCACCGTCGTCACCCTGCACGGCGACCTCGACCTCCTGGCGGTTCCGGTCCTGTCGGCGGCCCTCGACGACCTGACGTCCGGTGCGCAGCCCGATCTGGTGCTCGACCTGAGTCCCGTCTCCTTCGTCGACAGCTCCGGGCTCAGCCTGCTGTGCCGGGCCCACAACCGCGTCCGCTCACGCGTCGGCAGACTGCGACTGGTGACACCGGACGACGGCTTCCGCCGGCTGCTGCGCCGCACGGGGCTGGGCGACACCTTCGAGGTGTACCCCGGCCTTGCCCCGGCCCTCGCCCGCAGCCACCCTTCCCTCAGCTCCGCGGCGCCCCGGCGATCCCCGGCGTCCGTGAGCTGACGTCCCCGGGACCGGGCGGCGGCGGCACACCCGTGGGCGGGCAGGGTGCGCGGCCACCTCGCCGGACAGTACGGTGGCGTCCTGGTGTTCGACCCCGGACACCGGATGGCTTCAACGGGTAGGTCATCGGGCGGGTGGAGGCGGCATGGCCGGCACGAAGGCGGCGGAGCTGCCGCGCAAGGCGTACGAGGTTGAACTGCTTCGTCTGCAGACCGAGTTGGTGAAACTGCAGGAGTGGGTGCGGGCCACGGGGGCCCGCCTCGTAGTGATCTTCGAGGGGCGGGACGCGGCGGGCAAGGGCGGCACGATCAAACGGGTCACCGAGCACCTCAACCCGCGTATCGCCCGGATCGCGGCGCTGCCCAAGCCCACCGAGCGCGAACGCACCCAGTGGTACTTCCAGCGGTACGCGGAGCATCTGCCGGCGGCCGGGGAGATCGTGCTGTTCGACCGGTCCTGGTACAACCGGGCCGGCGTCGAACGGGTGATGGGTTTCTGTACGAAGGAGGAGTACCAGCTCTTCCTGCGGCACTGCCCGATCTTCGAGCGGATGCTGGTGGAGTCCGGGATCCTGCTGCGCAAGTACTGGTTCTCGGTGAGCGACACCGAGCAGCAGGACCGGTTCCGCAAGCGCCTCGAGGATCCGCTGCGGCGCTGGAAGCTCTCGCCGATGGACCTGGAGTCGATCACCCACTGGGAGGCGTACTCCCGGGCCAAGGACGAGATGCTGATCCACACCGACATCACCGAGGCGCCCTGGTACATCGTGGAGAGCGACGACAAGCGCCGGGCCCGGCTGAACATGATGGCCCACCTGCTGTCGACCGTGCCGTACCACGACGTGCCGCCGCCGGTGCTGGAGCTCCCGGAGCGGCCGCCGTCGACCGGCTACGAGCGTCCGCCGCGGGATCTGCAGACGTACGTCCCGGACCACTCGGCGAGCCTCTGAGCAGCGGGTCGCCGCGGCCACGCCGGCTCGGGGAACCGGCGGAAGCCGCCGGGAGCAGGCGCCGCGTGCCGGTCGTTGTCCGCCCGTCCCGAGGACGGGCCGCCGGCCGAGGCGACCGGCCGGGCCGGGGTGGGCCGCACGGTTTTCGGCGCGCGGGCACTGCCATGATGCTTCCCGGGATCACCAGGCGAAAGGCGGCACATGACCCACGGCGATGACGCGCGTCCGGGATGGCACCGGCTCCTCGTGCCCGGACTCGTCTCGCTGCTCGGCTACCGGCGCTCCTGGCTGAAGGGTGACGTGCTGGCCGGGGTGACGGTCGCCGCGTACCTGGTGCCGCAGGTGATGGCGTACGCCGGGGTGGCCGGGCTGCCCCCGGTCGCCGGTCTGTGGGCGATCCTGCCCGCCCTGGCCCTGTACACGGTGTTCGGCTCCTCACGGCTGCTGTCGGTAGGCCCGGAGTCGACGACCGCCCTGATGACGGCCACCGTGGTCGCCCCGCTCGCCGGCGGCGCCCCCGGCCGCTACGCCGTACTGGCGGCCACCCTCGCCGCCGCGGTCGGCCTGCTCTGCCTGATCGCGCGGGTGGTCCGGCTGGGCTTCCTGGCGGACCTGCTCTCCCGCCCCGTCCTGATCGGCTACCTGGCCGGGGTCGCTGTGATCATGGTGGTGGACCAGTTGCCGAAACTCACCGGCGTGCCGGTGACGGGAACCGAGTTCTTCCCCCAGCTCTGGTCGTTCTTCACCCACCTGCGCGAGGCGCGGCCGGCGACGGTGGTCTTCTCGGCGGCGACGCTGTTCTTCCTCCTCGTCGTCACACGGTCCATCCGGGCGCTTCCCGGGCCGCTGCTGGCCGTGGTCCTGGGTACGGCGGCCGTGGTGGCGTTCGACCTCGACGGCCGGTACGGCATCCGGGTCATCGGCACCGTCCCGGCGGGTGTGCCCGGCCTCGCCCTGCCGGACCTGACCGAGCTGCCGCGCTTGGTGCTGCCCGCGCTCGGCGTCCTGCTGGTGGCGTACACGGACTTCATCCTCACCGCCCGCGCGTTCGCCGGCCGAGGCCCCGACGACGGCCCGGAGCTCGACGCCGACCAGGAGTTCCTGGCCCTCGGCGCGGCCAACCTCGGGTCGAGCGTCGTGCACGGCTTCCCGTTGAGCAGCAGCGCCAGCCGTACCGCCCTGGCCACCTCGGCGGGGGCCCGCAGCCAGGCGTACTCCCTGGTCGCCGGCGCCCTGGTCCTCGCGGTCCTGCTCTTCCTCAGCCCCCTGCTCACCCGGACGCCCGCCGCGGTGCTCGGCGCCCTGGTGGTCTACGCGGCGACCCGGATGACCGACCTGGCCGGCTTCCGCCGCCTGGCCGCCTTCCGCCGCCGCGAGCTGCTCCTCGCGCTCGGCTGCCTGACCGGGGTCCTCGTGCTGGACATCCTGTACGGCGTGCTGGTCGCCGTCGGCCTGTCGGTGGCCGAACTGCTGACCCGGGTGGCCCGCCCGCACGACGCGGTCGAGGGCCTGGTCCCCGGACTGGCCGGCATGCACGACATCGACGACTATCCCACCGCCCGCACGGTCCCCGGTCTCCTGGTCTACCGCTACGACTCGCCGCTGTTCTTCGCCAACGCCGAGAACTTCCACCGCCGGGCCCTGGCCGCCGTCGACGGACAGAGCCGGCCCGTCCGCTGGTTCGTCCTCAACGCCGAGGCCAACGTGGAGGTCGACATCACCGCCCTCGACGCGGTCGACGCCCTCCGCCGCGAGCTGGACGCGCGCGGCGTCGTGTTCGCCCTCGCCCGCGTCAAGCAGGATCTCCTGAACAGCCTGGAGCGGTACGGCCTCGCGGACGCGGTCGGCCACGACCTCATCTTCCCGACCCTACCGACGGCGGTGGCGGCGTACCGGGAGTGGCTGGCGGCGCAACCGGGCCGGTAGGCCGGCCCCGGGGGCTGTCCGGCCCGCCTCCTGCGCGGCACACGCCGGGCCGCTTCCCGGTCGCCCTCGCCCGGTCGATCGCGATCCTCCTGCCCGTGTTCCCGGCCGCGACGTTCCACGCCGGGACCGGCGCGGTTGTGGCAATCGTGTTTCAGCACCCCACGTCACCCTGGCCCCGCGGCACCGGCTGTGGTTCTCTCACCGCATGACCGTGCTCGTGACCCGCCGCCACGTCGACTACGTGCGTGTCACCAGCACGGGGTGTCCCCTGGCGAGCTGACACTCCGCTCCTGCCTCCGGCCCCCCTCCTTCCCCCCGCACCCCGCCGACGTCCGTCGTGTCTTCCTCCGGACAGCGGCCCCGCGGTCGTTCCACGTACCCGCACGCCCCGCACAAGGGAGAACCATGAGCCAGCCCATCGACTCCGTCGCCGCGGGCCACACGCCCGAGGACCCCACCGGTCCCGGCACCTCGGCCTGGTCGTTCGAGACCAAGCAGATCCACGCCGGTGCCGTACCGGACCCGACGACCGGGGCGCGGGCGGTGCCGATCTACCAGACCAGTTCGTTCGTCTTCCGTGACACCCGGCATGCCGCCGACCTGTTCTCGCTGGCCGAGCCCGGCAACATCTACACCCGCATCCACAACCCCACCCAGGACGTCTTCGAGCAGCGCGTCGCCGCCCTGGAGGGCGGGGTCGCCGCCGTGGCCCTCGCCTCCGGGCAGGCGGCGGAGACCCTCGCCCTGCTGACGCTGGCGTCCGCGGGCGACCACATCGTCTCCAGCGCGTCCCTGTACGGCGGCACGTACAACCTCTTCCGGCACACGCTGCCCAAGTTCGGCATCGAGGTGTCGTTCGTGGACGACCCGGACGACTTCGAGGCCTGGCGGGCCGCGATCCGGCCGAACACGAAGGCCCTGTTCGCGGAGACGCTCGGCAATCCGCGGGGCAACGTGCTCGACGTCAGGGCGGTGGCGGACGTCGCGCACGAGGCGGGTGTCCCGCTGATCGTGGACAACACCGTGCCGACCCCGTATCTGCTGCGGCCCATCGAGCACGGCGCCGACATCGTCGTCCACTCCGCGACGAAGTTCCTCGGCGGGCACGGCACCACCATCGCCGGTGTCGTCGTCGACGGCGGCACCTTCGACTTCGGCGCGCACGCCGGGCGCTTCCCCGACTTCAGCGAGCCGGACCCCAGCTACCACGGCCTCCGGTACTGGCCGGCGCTCGGTCCGGGTGCCTTCGCCGTCAAGCTGCGCGTGCAGTTGCTGCGCGACCTGGGGCCGGCGATCTCGCCGCACTCCGCGTTCCTGCTCCTCCAGGGCGTGGAGACGCTGAGCCTGCGCATCGAACGGCACTCGGCCAACGCCCAGGCACTCGCCGAATGGCTGGAGCAGCGCGACGAGGTCGCCGCCGTCCACTATCCGGGGCTCGAGTCCAGTCGCTGGTACGAGGCGGGTCGGCGCTATCTGCCGCGCGGCGCCGGCGCGGTGCTCGCCTTCGAGCTGCGGGACGGGGTCGAGGCCGGGAAGCGGTTCGTGGACGCGGTCGAGCTGTTCAGCCACCTCGCCAACATCGGGGACGTACGCAGCCTGATCATCCACCCCGCGTCCACGACCCACAGTCAGCTGGACGACGCGCAGTTGGCGGCGACCGGGGCATCGCCCGGTCTGGTACGCCTGTCGGTGGGCATCGAGAACCTCGCCGACCTGAAGGCCGACCTGGAGGCCGGTTTCCGCGCGGCCAAGGGCGCGTCCTGAACACCGTGCACACGCCGTCAGGGGTCCCCTTCCCGCCGGCCTCCGGGGCCTGGCGGGAGGGGGACCCGCCCGGGCGCCGCCAGTGGTACACCCGGGAGAAACCCCTCGCGCTGGAGGCCGGGGGTGAACTGCCCGGTGTACGGCTGGCGTTCGAGACCTGGGGACGGCTCGCACCGGACCGCTCGAACGCGGTTCTGGTGCTGCACGCACTCACCGGCGACAGCCATGTCCGCGGACCGGCGGGGCCCGGTCATCCCACCCCCGGCTGGTGGGACCCGCTCATCGGTGCCGGCCGAGCCCTGGACACGGACCGCTGGTTCGTCGTCGCACCGAACGTGCTCGGCGGCTGCCAGGGCAGCACCGGGCCGTCCTCGCCGCGCCCGGACGGGCGGAGCTGGGGCGGCGGCTTCCCCTTCCTGACCCAGCGCGACCAGGTCGCCGTGGAGGCCGGTCTCGCGGACGGCCTGGGCATCGGACGCTGGGCGTTGGTGATCGGCGGTTCCATGGGCGGGATGCGGGCGCTGGAGTGGGCCGTCACGTATCCGCAGCGGACGGACGCGCTGCTGCTGCTCGCCACCACGGCCGCGGCGAGCGCCGAGCAGATCGCCTGGACGAACATCCAGCTCCACGCCATCCGCTCCGACCCGCACTGGCACGGCGGCGACTACCACGGCACCGGCCGGGAGCCCCGTGCCGGACTCGGCCTGGCCCGACGGCTGGCTCATGTCACCTACCGCAGCGAGCCGGAGCTGGCGGTCCGCTTCGGCCGCGGCGCGCAGGGCTTCGAGGATCCGTGGAACGGCGGCCGGTACCAGGTCGAGTCGTATCTCGACCACCACGCCGCCAAGTTGGTGCGCCGCTTCGACGCCGGCAGCTATGTCACCCTCTCCGAGGCCATGAACAGCCATGACATCGGCCGCGACCGCGGTGGCACGCGTGCCGCGCTGCGCCGGGTGACCGCGCGGACCCTCGTCGCCGGAGTCGGCTCCGACCGCCTCTATCCACCCTCCCAGCAGGCCGAGTTGGCGGCCGGGATTCCCGGGGCGGACCGTCTGCGCCTGATCGAGTCGCCTTACGGCCACGACGGCTTCCTGATCGAGACGGAGCAGGTCGCCGCGCTCGTACGCGAGCTGCTCGACCAGCGGGGCCGCCCCACCGGGGCATCCGCCCGCGCACTCTGAGGGGACAGGCACGGTGCCGTGCCTGTCCCCGGACGGTCAGTTCTGCAGTTGCCAGTGCTGGTTCGCACCGCCCGTGCAACTCCACAGCTGGACTTTCGTCCCGTTCGCGGTGCCCTGGCCGTTGGCGTCCAGGCAGAGACCCGACTGCGCGGCCGTGACCGTGCCGTCGGGACTGACGTTCCACTGCTGGTCCGCCTGACCGGTGCAGTCCCAGATCGCCGCGGGGGTGCCGCTGCCCGCGGACTGGCCGACGCCCAGGCACTTGTCGCCGTAGACGACCAGCTGCTTTCCGGTGCTGTAGGTCCACCGCTGGTTGGAGCCGCCGTTGCAGTCCCACAGTTGCGCCTGGGTGCCGTTGGCCGTCGTCGAGTTGTTGATGTCGAGGCAGCGCCCCGACTGCTGTCCGATGATCTCCTGGTTGCCCTGGGGCGGTGGCGACTGGTCCGAGCCGAACTGGGTGAAGAACTGCCACACCGCCGCCGACGTCCAGGTGTGCCAGCCGTCACCGGTGGAACCGTCTATCGGCCCGGGGTCGTGGCCGGCTCCGTCGAACGCGGCCCAGACCACGGGGTATCCGGACTTGCATCCGGAGTAGGCGGTGATGATGTGCGTCAGGCTTCCGTAGGCCGGCTCGGGCGGGTTCTGCGGGGTGCAGCCGTTCGTCCGGACGAAGGTGTCGCGCAGTTCCCGCCCCGACGAGATGGGCAGCACGTTGTCCCTGATGCCGTGCAACCCCATGTAGGCGATGGGCTGGTTGCCGCCGGAGCACCCGCTGAGGTTCGCGCCGGAGTAGACCGCGACCGCGCGGAAGACCGTCGCCCGGGAGCAGGCGAGGGCGTACGACATCGCGCCGCCGTAGCTGAAGCCGGCGGAGAACAACTGGGTGGTGTCGACGCACAGTCCCGCTTCGAGCTGGCTGACCATGGCGTCGACGAAGGCCACGTCCTGACCGCCGGAGTTGGCCCAGCCGTTGCTGATGCCCTGCGGGGCGACGAAGATCGTGCTGTTGTTCGCGTTGTCGGCCAGGCGCCTCAGGCCGTAGTAGGACCAGTTGTATCCGTCCGTTCCGCCCGAGTCGACGTCGCCCGCCGTGCCGCCCAGCCAGTGGAACCCGAAGATCAGCCGGTAGGGGCGGCCGCTGTCGTAGCCGGCGGGAACCCGCAGTATGTAACTGCGCGTCTGGCCGCCGCTCTGGATCGTGTGGGTACCGCTCGTCAGCGCGGGGGCCTTCCCGCAGCCGGCGCTCGGCTGGACGGCCGCGGCGGTGGCCCGCGCGGACCCGCCGAGGCCGCTGCTGAACGAGGTGCCCGCGGCTGACAGCACGAGAAGCACCGCAGCCGCGATGGACAGTAAGAGCGGTTTGCGTTTCATGCGCTCCTTCTTCCGTGGTCGAGGATCGAGGGGGAGCACCGGTGACCGGGGTGGGTCAGACGCCGGTGACGGTCCACTGGTTGTTGGTGCTGGAGTTCGGGGCCCACAGCACCGCGGTCGAGCCCGCCGCGGTGCTGCCGCTGCCGTCGAGCGCTGTGCCCGTGCCCCGGTTGACGATCTGGTACCGGTTGCCGCCGAGGCTGTTGAGCGACCACTGCTGGTTGTTGCCGCCGTTCCACGTCGCCTGCCGTACGGGAGCGCCGTTGGCGGAGTTGCCCCAGCTGTCGGCGGCCATGCCGTTGGCGCGGTTCATGACGCGGAGGTAACCGTTGCCGAGGTCGATCAGCTGCCACTGCAGGTTGGCGCTCCCGTCGTAGTTCCACTGCTTGAGGTTGGAGCCGGAGGCGACGCTGCCTCCGCTGTCGAGCACCAGACCGCTGGTCACGTTGGCGATCTTCACCCAGGTGGTGGATCCGCCCGGTGCGCCCAGGACGGGGATCTCCCCGGAGAAGGTGAGCTTGACCGTGTACGCCAGGGCGCTGAACGGCGGGTTCGACGAGGGCATGGCCAGGTGCAGGCCGGCGGCGTCCTGGGTCGGGGCGGGCAGGCTGACGTAACTGCCGGCGGTGTTGTCCAGCAGTTGGGCGCCGGTCAGGCTGCTGAGGTTGATCTGGTTCGAGTTCAGCGTGGTGACGGTCATGGTCGCGCCCTGCCAGCCCAGCGCGGTGACGTAGAGGACCTTGTTGTCCTGGCTGCGGGTGAACCGGACGTCCTTCGGGGTGCCGGCCACCGGTCCGCTGAAGGAGCCTCCGCCCATCTGGGTGGGGCCCTCGCCGTAGCTGGTCCAGGAGCGGGTGCCGTAGACGGCCTCTCCGAAGCGGCCGAGCCAGTCCCCCATCGCCAGCAGGATCGTCTGCTGTCCGCCGGGGATGGTGCCGTCGGCCATCGGGGCGATGTTCAGCAGCATGGTGCCGCCCTTGCTGACCCGGTCGATCAGCGAGTGGAGCAGCGCCTGCGTCGAGTAGTAGCCGATGCCCGCCGTGTAGCACCAGCTGGAGGAGGAGATGCTGTCGTCGGTCAGCCAGTAGGGGGTGAGGAGCCCGGCCGGGCCGCCGCGCTCGAAGTCGTAGACCTCGCCCTTGTCGTCGAGCCCGTCCTTGTAGGTCGCGACCACGTCCTTGTTCCAGGAGACCGCCTGGTTGTAGTAGTGCGCGAGGAACTGGAGCCGGTAGGACTCCTGCACCAGGCCCAGGTCGAAGTCCTGCCAGAGCAGGTCCGGCTGGTACCCGTCGATGACCTCGATCAGCTTGTCGTACCAGAGCTGGTTCTCCGCGGCCGAGCCCTGCTGGCCGAAGAGGACGCGCAGCGCCGGGTCCGACTGGGCGGGTACGTGGTCGTAGTAGCCGTTGAAGTGGTACGCGTGGTGCAGCGAGGCCATGAACTTCAGCCCCTGTCCGCGGATGGCCTGGGCGTGCAGCCCCACGAGGTCGAGTCCGGGACCGTGCCGGACCGAGTTCCACGGGTTGGCGCGGCTGTTCCACATGGAGAAGCCGTCGTGGTGTTCGGCGACCGGGCCGGCGAATCTCGCGCCCGCGGACTTGAACAGCCGGGCCCAGGCGTCGGGGTCCCAGTTTCCGCCCTGGGATACCGGTTTGGGGGCGAACTGGACGAAGTTGCCGGCCTTGTCGCGGGCTCCGTCGATGAAGTTGTTGTACGGCCACACCGAGGGGTCGCCGTAGGTGGCGATGTGGTGCTTGTTCTCGTTCGAGCCGCCGATGTACATGTTGCGCGGATACCACTCGTTGCCGAACGCGGGCACGCTGAAGACGCCCCAGTGGTAGTAGATGCCGAACTTGGCGTCCTTGAACCAGGCCGGGGCCGGGGGGTGCTGGTCGACGGAGGTCCAGCTCGCGGTGTAGCTCGCGGGGCCGTCGGTGGCGGCGGCCTCGGGGGCGAACCGCAGCAGGCCGAGCGCCGTGACGGCGCCGGTCGCCGCCAGCAGCCGGCGCCGGCTGATCGGGAGGGGGGAGGAGGTCATGCGGAGCCTCTCAGCGTCGTCGAACGGGGTGGGTGATGCCGGCCGTGACCGGATCAGTCGCGCGTCCACTTCTGGTTGCTGCCGCCGCCGCAGGTCCACAGCTCCAGCAGGGTGCCGTTGGCCGTGCCCGCCCCGGTGGCGTCCAGGCACAGGCCGGACTGGGCGCCGGTGATCGTGCCGTCGGCGTTGAACGTCCACCGCTGGTTGCTGCCGCCGCCGCACGGAGCGATGTCGACCTTGGTGCCGGGGCCGGTGCCGCCCCCCGCGGCGTCCAGGCAGGAGCTGCCGTAGACCCGCAGCTCACCGGCGGAGGTGCTGGTCCACTGCTGGTTGCTGCCGCCGTTGCAGTCCCACAGCTCCACCTGGGTGCCGGACGTCTGGGACTGGTTCGGCACGTCCACGCAGCGGCCGGAGCCCACCCCGACGATCGGCGCGGTCGTGCCGCCGCCCGTTCCGCCGCTGCCGGGGGTGAGGGACAGGTTGTCGAACTGTGCCGTCTCGCCCTGGCTGGTCGCGTAGCCGACCTGTCCGCCGGCCCAGGTGCGGTCGCTGGCGGAACCGACCGTGGCACCGTCGACGACGGCGGTGAGGGTGGTGCCGGAGAAGGTCAGGGCCAGGGTGTGCCACCGGCCTGTGCCCAGCGCCCCGGTCGTGCCGTGGGCGAGGGTGGAGACGCTGCCGTTGGTGCTGGTGTTCAGGATCGACCAGGCCCCGGTGTCGCTCACCCGCAGGCGGTAGGCGTTCAGTCCGCCGGTGCTGCTGTAGTCCTGGCCGTTCGCGCGGCCTATCAGCTCGGCGTAGCCCGGCTGTTCGAGCAGTACGTCGGAGGAGACGGTGTAGTTGCTCCAGCCGACGTCCCCGAGCAGGGCGTGCGGATCGGACAGCGCGTCCCAGGTGATCGGCTTCTGGGGGCTCATCTGGCGCACGCACTTGCCGCTGCGGCCGCCGCCGCAGGCCGTCACCTCGAAGGCCCCCTGCCAGTCCATGAGGTACTTCGCCTCGGAGCCGGTGGCGTAGCCGTCGAAGGAGTCGCTGTACGGCAGGCTCATCGCGCCCTGGGCGGGGCCGGTGGCGGTGCCCTTGCCCTGGCCGGTCGTGGTGGTCAGGGTGTAGACGCGGCCGGGTTGCACGGTCAGGCTGAAGCCGCCGCCGGACGGGGTGACGTCCGTGACGTGCGCGAAGTAGTCGGCGGGATTGGCTGAGTTGACGTCGGTCGACCAGACGTGGACGGTTCCGGTGGACAGCCCTCCGGTGACGTTGAAGTTCAGCGTCTGGGCGCTGCCGGCGTCCATCGTCTCGATGACCGTGGAGTAGTCGGAGTTGTTCGGGGACTTGAGGGAGACGTAGCTGCCGTTGTTGCGGTTGCCGCCGAGGTAGCCGCTGGAGGAGTCGAGGTACTGCCAGCCCGGGGCGGTGAACTGGGTGGTCTGCGCCATCACCCAGGTGTTCTTGCCGATCGCGTAGTGCCCGGACCACGGCTGCGAGGCCAGGGCGAGGCCCATCGTCGGGTACGGCAGGTTCGGGGTGATCGCCGCGACCACCGGCCAGTTGAGGTAGGCGGTCATCCGGCCGTCGATGTAGCCGCGGTTGATGCCGCGGGCCACGGCCGGCGCTCCCGCGTTGTAGTCGTCCGAGCCGTTCTCGCTCGCCCACAGCTGTTTGCCGGACGACGTGGCGGCCGACGGCACCGAGCAGTTGGACTGGGAGGAGCGGTAGCCGCACGGGTAGTGGGTGCCGATGACGTTCACCGCGGCGGCGAACGCCGGGTTGGAGTCGACGTCGTTCGCCACGGTCCAGTCCGAGTCGGCCGCGACGATCTTGACGCTGCCGTAGCCGTTGCTGTCCAGGGCGCTGCGCAGTTGCTCGTACCAGGAGACGTTGTAGCCTCGCTCGTTCCACCCGCCGAGGTAGTCGATGCCGAGCCCGTGCTGTTTGGCACAGCCCAGCCACGAGACCAGGTAGTTGATCATGTCGGTGGACCAGAAGTTCCCGCCGCCGATCCAGCCGGGGGCGCCCCAGGCGAGCCCGTACAGCTTGATGTCCGGGTTACGGGCTTTGGCCTGCTCCATCAGCCACCACTCGTATCCCCGGTCGCAGTTCAGGTCGGAGCGGGTGTGCTGGTGACTGGGCTCGGCTCCCGAGGTCGAGTTGGTGTCCCCGCCGATCTCGGCCTTGAGGATCTGCAGGGAGGCGCCGTACCCCGGCCGGAAGAGATAGTCGAGGATCTGCCCGCGTTGGGGCTCGGGGTAGTCGATCAGGAGTCTGCTGTTGCCGCCTCCGCCGCTGATCGCGCCGACACCGTCGAAGGTCCGGCCGCCGGACGCGCCGTTGACGGTGATGGAGGTGGCCGCATGGGCCGGCTCCGCGGTCGTGGCCACGATCCCGCCGGCGGCCAGGACGAGGCCCGCGAGCACGGCCGTCGAGACGCGCAGGCGCCGGAACAGCCGTCTGAATGCTGACACGGTGGGTTCCTTTCACAGGTCGTAGGTGTCCACGGCCGGTTCGGGCGGCGGACGGTTCAGCGGACGACGAAGTCCTGGTTGGTGCCCGGTGCGTTCTTGCACTGCCACTGGTCCAGTTGCTGTCCCGCGGTGCTGCCGGCGCCGTACACGTCCAGGCACAGGCCGCTGTTCCGGTTCTGGAACGCGTAGGAGCCGTCGGACTGGCGCACGGGCAGCCAGAGGCCGTTGGCCGCTGTGCCGGGTGCCTGCTGGACGATGTCCGGGGTGCCTGCCGCCGTGGAGCTGCCCGCGACCGCCACGTCCTGCCCGGAGCTCTGGGCGCGCAGTTCGCCGTAGCCGCCCGAGGCCGGTACGAACTGGAACTGCTGGTTTCCCTGCCCGTTGCAGGTCCACTGGTCGATCGCGGCGCCCGCGCTGCCGGAGTTGCCGTAGACGTCCAGGCACAGGCTGTTGCCGGCGACGACGAGCTGGTGGTAGCCGCCGGGGAAGCCTCCGCCGCTCGTCGAGGCGGGGGTCAGATAGACGGCGAACGCGTCGTGCGAGCTCTGGAACGTGAACGGCACGGTGATCGAACCGCCCGAGGCGCTCACGTCCTGGTCGTACACGGTCTGTGGTGCGCTCAGCGGTGCCTGGTCCGGGATGCGGTGCACGGTGACGTGCACGGTGCCGGCGCTCGTCAGCCAGGGTACGGACGACAGCCCGTCGAAGGTCACGGACGCGGCGCCGGTGTATCCGTTCGAGTCGCCGATGACGGCCACCGCGCGCTTGGCGGTGGAGTCCTCGGCGGCGGAGATCGCCGTCGAGCCGACCTGGCCGGAGGTGCCGACGAGGGTGCCGGTCATGTCGGCGTAGTCCCGAAGCGCCCACCAGTTGCCGGTCGGCTGCCAGCTGCCGCCGCTCTGCGTCAGCACCCCCGTCAGGTTCGGGGTGACGCAGCACACCCAGTTGCCGCGCATCGCGTTGGTGTAGTCGGACTGCGCGAACCGCGCCAGGTACCAGGCCGTCACGCCGGCGGTCTGCCGGTCGGCCGGCTGGTACTCGTTCGAGGACAGCGGCAACCGGCCGATGCCCGCCGAGGTCAGGGCGTTGTCGAGGCTCTGCCCGACGGTGACCGGGTCGTCGACGTCGCCCTCGTTGTGGTTGGTGATCATGTCCGGCACCGTCCCGGCCGCCTTCACGTGCGCGAGCCAGGCCTGCCACTCACCCGGGTTGCGCTGCGGGGTGTACGCGAGGGACGGCCCCACGATCTGCGCGCCGGGGGCGATCCGCCGGATCTCCCGGTAGGCGGTGTCCCACATCCGGAAGTACTGGGCGCTGTTCACGCCCCGGGTCCAGAAGACGGAGATGTCCGGCTCGTTCCAGATGTCGTAGGCGAACGTCAGCCCCGATGCCTGCAGCGCTCCCACCGTGGAGTCGATGAAGCTGATCCAGTTGGCGCAGTCGCCGTTGTCGCACGGGTACGTCGTGTTCGAGGGCTGGCCGCCGTTCGCACCGTAGATGTCGCTCACCAGCACCTGGTACTGCGCGTGGTAAGGCGCCCGGGTGAGCCGTTTCGCCTGCGCGACGATCGAGTCGACGTCGGCCCGGGTGGCGGAGCCGTACTGGTAGTTGTCCTTGATCCAGCCGCCGGAGAACCATCCGCCGCCGCGGAACGCGTTGATCCCCAGCGGTTGGAGGAACTGGTCGGCGGGCTGGCTGCCGTCCTCGGTGATGCCGTAGAGGAACCCCTCCCCCACGCCGGTCGACGGTCCCCTGGGCGACGCCAGGTCGACGCTCAGCGACGTGCCTGTGGCGGCCTGGCTGGAGGCCGTCGACAGCAGCGCCAGCACGAGTGCCAGGACCGTGCCGGCCACCAGTGCCAGACGGCCGGGTTTCGCTCTCGTCCTCATCCGATCCTCCTGCGATGGGGGGGCCGCTGCCCTGCGGGACGGCGGCCTGCCGGGGCGGCGGCCGGACGCCGCCCCGGTGCCGGGCGCGGAACTCTCAAGCGCGGAACTCTCACCGGGTCAGCTCAGCGACCACTGCTGATTCGACTGGCCGTTGCAGGTCCACAGTTCTACGAGGGTGCCGTTGGCGGTGGCGGCGCCGGTCACGTCCAGGCACAGCCCGGACCGGGCGTTGGTGACGGTGCCGTCGGCGTTGCGGTTCCACTGCTGGTTGGCCTGGCCGTTGCAGGGCCAGGTGATGACCTTGGTGCCGGGGCTGGTGCCCTGGCCCGAGGCGTCCAGGCACAGCACGCTGCTCCCGGAGTAGACGGTGAGCTCGTGCGAGGCGGTCTGCGACCAGGTCTGGTTCGTCGCGCCGCCGCAGTCCCAGATCTGGGTCTGTGTACCCGCCGTCGTGGACGAGTTCGGTACGTCCAGGCACTTGCCCGCGCCCACCGCGTGCAGCGCGCCCGTCGTGCCGCCGGTGCCGCTTCCCGTCCCGTAGCCGGCGGCCGTGATACTGGCCTGGACGGCGTTCTCGGTGGCGTCGGAGGGGTAGCCGGCGGTCATCGCCCCTTCGAAGAACTCACCCTGTCCCGAGGGGCTGTTGTCGCCGCCGGTGCCCAGCAGGACCGAACTGTCGGTCTTCATCGGTGAGTAGCCGTTGGGCAGGGGCCCGGAGAAGGTGGTGGTCAGGCCGCCGCTGCTGCCGTTGCCGTACTTGAGCGTGAAGTTGCTGGTGCCGTTGTTCTTCTCCCAGGCGCTGACGAAGGGGTAGTGCACGCCGGGGTTGTTCGGGTCTTTGTTGGAGCCGGTGTTGGTGTGGTACATGCCGTTCTCCAGGTCGGCCTCGACCCAGGGGCCGGTGCCGGTGCAGCCGCCGAACCAGCAGGCGTTGCCCCAGTAGATGGCGTTCATGGTGGCGTTGCCGGTGTCGGTGTGGGTGTTCTCGCCGCTGCCGTAGTCGAAGCAGCACCACTGGTTCGTGTAGTTCGACGAGGTCACCATGTAGATGCCTTCGGGCTGGGAGCCGGTGGCCACGCCGCTCGCGTGGTCGAGCCGGTAGCCGACACCGGGGCTGACCTTGACGCCGAAGACCTGGTGGCCGGCCGCGGTCACCGGCAGGGCCATGGCGTCGGCACCCACGTCCGCTCCGTTGGGGCCGGGGCCCTTCCAGTAGCCGCCCCAGGAGATCGGCAGGTCGTTGTGGCGGGCGGTCTGGTCGTAGATCTTCGTGATCGTGCACGACGTGCCCGCGCAGAACGACACCTGGGACGCGGCGTCGGCGTACCCGCCGGCGGTGAGCACCCCGATGTCGCGGTGGCTCTGGTCGGAGGACCGCTGGATCTGGTACAGCGGCCCGTCGTACGCCGCGAAGAGCGCCCTGGTCGTGGAGTGGGCCGTCACGCACGGCGTGCCGCCCGCGGCATAGATGTCGCAGGGCAGCGACGTGTCGGCCACGGCGTTCGCCGGCGCGGCCGCCGGGTGGGCGGCCGGGGGTGTGCCGGTGCGCGGGGAGGTGGCGAACGCCGGTGTGCCCAACGCGGCCAGGGCCATCACCAGGGCGATCAGGAGCACGGCCGGGAATCGCGTGCGTCGGCGATCGGTTGCTGGTCGGGGCAAGGAGACCTCCTGTGTGACGGCGCCCCGGTGCGGCGGCGCCGAAGCTGCCGGTGGGCGCGGGCCGGGGCGGGTCATCCCAGCGTCCACTGCTGGTTGCTGCTGCCGTTGCAGGTCCACAGCTCGGCGAGGGCTCCGTCGGCGGTGGACCCGCCGGTGACGTCCAGGCACAGGCCGGACTGGACGCCGGTGATGGTGCCGTCGGAGTTCAGCGTCCACTGCTGGTTGGCCTGGCCGTTGCACGACCAGATCTCCACCTTCGTCCCGGCGGTGGTCTGGTTGTCGTAGGCGTCCAGGCACATCTGGCCGCTGCCGGAGTACACGGTGAGCTGGTTGGACGTGGAGTGCGTCCATGTCTGGTTGGTGCCGCCGTTGCAGGTCCAGATCTGCACCTGGGTGCCGGCGGCGGTGGTCGAGTTCGGTACGTCCAGGCACTTGCCGGCGCCCACCGCGTGCAGTGCACCGGTGACGCTGGTGCCGCCACCGCTGCTGGTGCCGCCCGCGACCCGGTACATGACCGTGCCGTGCGCCGGCACCGAGGCGCTGATGGTGCCCGAGGTGGTGGAGGACGCGCCCGACCACAGGTCGGTCAGGGCGTAGGAGGATGCGCCGGTCTTCCCGATCGCGGCCGCGGTGGTGGTGATGGTCGCGGTGGAGCCCGTCTCGTTGAACAGCGCCACCGACACGTCCCCGCCCGCGAGCGGTTTGGCCAGCACGTCCAGGCCGCCGGAGGACGACACCATGGTGCCCTGCCTGCCCAGGGAGTCCTGGTCGACGGCGATCACCCGGGAGTTGGTCAGGGTGGCCAGGGTGTCCGCACTGGCCGAGGGGATGTTGGTGCCCGCGATCAGCGGTGCGGCCATCTCCGCCCAGAGACTGAACTCGCTGCGGCTCTCGGTGGCCGTCATCGAGCCGTTGCCGACCTCCAGCATGTCCGGGTCGTTCCAGTGGCCGGGGCCGGCGTAGGAGGCCAGTCCGACGTTGCTGTGGAAGATCGACAGCATGCTGGAGAAGCTCGCGTTGATGTCCCCGGTGGTGCGCCAGCTGTTGCCCACGCCGGCGCCCCAGGTCCACACGTTCTCCTGGCCCCAGTTGCACAGGCTGAACAGGATCGGCCGCCCGGTGGCCGCCAGCGCGTCCCGCATCGCGGTGTACCGGGTCTGCGCCGGTGCCCCGGTGTTGTTGCAGTTGTCGTACTTCAGGTAGTCCACACCCCACGACGCGAACGACTGCGCGTCCGTGGTCTCGTGCCCCAGGCTGCCCGGATACCCCGCGCAGGTCGCGGTGCCCGCGTCCTCGTAGATCCCCAGCTTCAGCCCCAGCGAGTGCACGTAGTCGGCGGTGCCCTTGATGCCGTCGGGGAACTTGGCCGGGTCCGGGACCAGGTGGCCCCCGGAGTCGCGGCTGTGGGTCATCCAGCAGTCGTCGATGTTGACGTACGAGTAGCCCGCCGCCTGCATGCCGTTGGTGTGCATGGCCTGCGCGGTGGACTTGATCAGCGACTCGGAGACGTTGCAGCCGTAGGCGTTCCAGTCGTTGAAGCCCATCTGCGGGGTCAGTGCGAGCCCGTTGCCGAGCGCGGCCGCGGGCTGCGCCGTGCCGAGGGCGAGCAGGGGGGCGGCCGCGATGAGCAGCACGGCCGAGCAGGCGAGCGCCAGGCTCCTGCGCAGGGGCGCCGGCAGGGACGGCAGTCGAAGGCGCCTGGTTCTCGGGCGCCCGGCTCTTGCGGTGGTCGTGGACATGGGTGATCGGCTCCTTGGCGAGTCGGGGAAGCTGAGTGGCGTTCAGCGGTGGCCGGCCGCGGTGATGCCGGCCCGCACCGCGTTGTCGGTCGCGTACACGGCACCGGTGACGGACCCGTCGCAGGTGTCGCAGGCGGCCACACACCGGGTGCCGTTCGTCGTCCTCAGCTCGCACGGGGCCGCGGCCGCCGGTGGGCGTGCGGCACGGACTGCGGGACTGCGGGGCGGAGCGGATGAAGGCTGCATTCTGTGTCCTCGGTATGCGGGGAGGGGACGGAGAGTGCCGTGCCTGTCCGAAGCGGTTCAGGGGTGCCGACCGCTCCCGTCAGGGTGCCCTGAACACCCACAGGGAACACTCAGACATCCCATGTCGCATAGTGATCCCACAGGCACAACTCGCTGTCAATAGACCTGACTTGCGACTGAGAACTCAATACATCCCATGTCTTGCCGCTGGTCAGGCCGGTATGAGGGCATGCCGAAACCCGCGTCCGGCGACGGCCTCCGTGCCGGGCGCGGGTGTTCGTCAGGGGGTCAGCGGCGCGTGCCGGGCGCCGGCCGTCTCACCGGAGGTTCCAGTGCTGGTTGGCTCCGCCGTTGGCGTCCCAGACCTGGACGGGGCTCCCGTTGGCGGTCTGCCCGGCCGGGACCTCCAGCACCCGGCCGGAGGCGGCGTTGGCCAGGGTGTACGAACCGTCGCTGTTCTGGCTCGCCCGCCAGTGCTGGTTCGCACCGCCGTTGGCGTCCCAGACCTCCATCCGTGTTCCGTTGCCCGTCTGGCCGCCCGGCTCGTCCAGCACCCGCCCGCTGCCGACGTTGGTCAGGGTGTACGAACCGTCGCTGTTCAGGCTCGCCCGCCACTGCTGGTTCGCGGCGCCGCCGGCGTCCCAGACCTGCAACGGCGTGCCGTTGGCCGTCTGGCCGCCCGGGACGTCCAGCACCCGGCCGGCGGCGACGTCGGTCAGCGAGTACACCGTGCCGGAGACGATGCCCCCCGAGTTCCCCGTGCCTCCGCCCAGCGCGGACAGGACCGCGTCGTAGGCCGCCTTCTTGTTGCCGTTGCCGTCGAACAGCAACGGGTTCTCCCCCGTCCGCCACGAGTCGCTGTCCCTGATCCCCCACACCGTCATGCCGGTGCAGCGGGCGACGTTCATGCACGCCTTGACGGTGTTGGCGTAGGCCGTCGGCGACGCCTGGGCGATGTCCAGTTCCGTGATCTGGACATCGACGCCGAGGGCGGCGAAGTTCGACAGGGTGGTCTGGTAGCTCGACGGCGGGCCGCCGGCGCCGAAGTGGCTCTGGAAGCCGACGCAGTCGATGGGCACGCCGCGTGACTTGAAGTCGCGCACCATGTTGTAGACGCCCTGCGTCTTGGCGTCGGACCAGTTCTCGATGTTGTAGTCGTTGTAGCAGAGCTTGGCGGAGGGGTCCGCCGCCCGGGCGGTGCGGAAGGCCTCCTCGATGAAGCCGTCACCGAGCACGTTCTGGAACACGGAGCTGCGGTGCCGGCCGCTGCCGTCGTCCGCGAAGGCCTCGTTGACCACGTCCCAGGCGTAGATCTTGCCCTTGTAGTGGTTCATCTCGGTGGTGATGTGGTTGTCCATCACGCTGCGCAGGGTGTTCGCGTCGGTGATGGAGCTGACCCAGCCGGGCAGCTGCCCGTGCCACACCAGGGTGTGGCCACGCATCCGCTGCCCGTGCGCGGTGGCGTGGTTGACGATCTGGTCGGCGGGCCCGAAGTTGAAGTTGCCGCGGGACGGTTCGGTGGTGTCCCACTTCATCTCGTTCTCCGGGGTGATCATGTTGAACTCCCGGTCGAGAATCGTGGAGTACGTCGAGTCGCCGAGCTTCCCGGCGGCCACGGCCGTACCGAAGTAGCGGCCGCTGCCGGCCGCCGCCGCACCCAGCGTGCCGGAGGCGGCATGGGCGGCGAGGTTCGCCGGGCCGGCCAGGGCCAGGACCGTGCCGGCCGTCAGGCCGGCGGCCCGGGTCAGGACCTTACGGAGACGGGGCTCTTCGTTGAGCCAGGACATGACGAATCGTTCTCCTTGTGTGGGGGGGGTGGGAGACACCGGCTCGGAGTCGGTGCCGTGGTGGGGCAGGGTCACAGGGCGGACGTGGCCTACAGCGCGGTCCACTGCTGGTTGGCACCGCCGTTGCAGTCCCACAGGACCAGCTGCGTTCCGTCGGTGGCGGACGACCCCGGGTCGTCGAGACAGCGGCCGGAGGCGGGGTTGCGGTAACCGCCGTTGTACGCCTGCCACTGCTGGTTGCTGCCGCCGTTGCAGCCCCAGATCTCGATCTTCGTTCCGTTGGCGGTGCCGCGGCCGGTCGCGTCGAGGCACTTGCCGAGCGCCCGCAGGGTGCCGTCGGAGGGCGCGGACCAGGCCTGCGCGTCGGAGCCGTTGCAGGCCGCGATGTCCGCGGCGGTCCCGTCGGCACTGCTGCCGCCGCTCACGTCCAGGCACTTCCCGGCGATTCCGGAGCGGACCTGGCCGCCCGCCGAAGCCGGCGGTGCGATCCAGCCTGCCGCGTCCGCGGCCTGCACCCCCGCGTTGAACGCATCCGCCATCTTGCGGTAGCCGTTGTCGTTGGGGTGCAGGGAGTCGGCCAGGTCCACGCTGGTCAGCGCGCTCATGTCCACCAGGCGTACGTGTTTGCCCGCGGCCTGCTCGGCCTGGACGATTCCGGGGAGCCGGGCGTTGAACGCGGGCCGGTTGGCCTCCTCGGTGCCGCTCGTGGAGACGATCACGGTACCGACGAGGACGGTCGCCTGGGGGGCGTCGCGGGTGATCTGGTCGAGGAGCGCACGGAGCCGGTCCGGGGCGGTCGGGACCTGGTAGTTGCCGTTCAGGTCGTTGGTGCCGATCTCCAGGGTGACCACGTTCGGGCGGTAACCGGTCAGCACGGAGTCCGCGATGCCGGCTATCTGGTCGATCCGCCAGCCGGAGTGGCCTTCGTTGTCCGGGTCGGACATGGTGCCGTTGCGGCCCGAGCCGACGAAGTCCAGGGCGTGCCCCTCGGCGGTCAACTGGTCCCACAGAAAGCCCCGGTAGCTGTTCCCGGAGGGGCTGCCGACGCCCCAGGTGATCGAGTCGCCCAACGGCATCAGCCGCAGCGCGGTCGGTGCGGCGGCGGCTCGTACGGCGGGGGGCGGCGACCCGGTGCCGGTGGCGGCCGCCGCGGGTAACGCGGTGCCGACGCCGAGAGCGGCCGCCAGGGCGACGGCCGGAAAGACCGAGCACTTCTTCATGGGCGTTCCTCACTGGTGCGGGACAGTGGGTGGGGGTGAACGAGCACGCGAGCCGGTCGGCGCGGGACGAAGTCCTGGTTGCCGCGGCCGTGTTGCGGCAGGGCCGTCGATCGGGCCGCCCGCCGGGGTGCTGCCGCCGCCATGGGCTCCGGGCACAGCCCGCCGATCCGGGTTTCTGGAGGGCTTACGAGCGGGCGGCGGCGGCCACGGAGCGCCGGCCGCGGTCCGTGGCCGGTGGCGACTGGTCCGTGGCCGGCGGTGTGCCGGCCACGGGCGGCAGCCTTCAGGTCAGCTGAGACTCCACTGCTGGTTGGAGCCCCCGTTGCACGGCCAGAGTTCCGCCAGGGCGCCGTTGGCCGTCGAGGCACCGGTGACGTCGAGGCAGAGCCCGGACTGGGTGCCGGTGACGGTGCCGTCGGAGTTCACCTGCCATTGCTGGTTGGCACCGCCGTTGCACGGCCAGGTCACCACCTTGGTACCGGCGGACGTCTGGTTGTTGTACGCGTCCAGGCACATCTGGCTGCTGCCGCTGTAGACGGTCAGCTGGTTGGAGGACGTACGGGTCCAGGTCTGGTTGGCGCCGCCGCTGCAGTCCCAGATCTGCAGTTGTGTGCCGGCCGTGGTCGACGAGTTCGGCACGTCCAGGCACTTGCCCGCGCCCACCGCGTGCAGCGCGCCGGTGCTCGTCCCGCCGGAGGAGGCGTTGCTGTATCCGGCCGCTGTGATGTTGGCCTGAACCGCGTTCTCGGTGGCGTCCGACGGGTAGCCGGAGGTCATCACGCCCTCGTAGAAGGTGCCCTGGGCACCCTTGCTGTTGTCCCCGCCGGTGCCCAGGATGATGGCACCCTGCTTCCGCATCGGGTTGTAGCCCGCGACGTTGGGACGCACTCCGTCGTAGAAGGTGGACAGGCCACCGGACTGCGCGTTGCCGCCACGGATCGCCCAGTGGTTCGGGCCGCCCTTGATGATGGCGGTCGTGTAGCGGTAGTTGACGGTCGGGTCGCCCGCGTTGTAGCCCGCGTTGACTCCCGAGTACAGGCCGTTCTCCAGGTCCGCCATGATCCACGGGCCGTTGCCGCTGCCGTAGCCCCAGACCTTGATGTTGCCGAAGTAGATGGCCTCCATGGTGCCGTTGCCGTCGTCGTTGCTGTCCGTCTCGGCGTTGCCGTAGTCGAAGCAGCAGCCGCCGTTGTAGTGCGTGCCGTCGAAGATCGCGTACATGCCCTCGGGGTTGTCCCCGGTGGCGATGCCGTTGGTGTGGTTGTTGCGGTAGCCCGTGCCGGGTGCCACGAAGACG
The DNA here is from genome assembly GCF_021462265.1 of Streptomyces shenzhenensis. Lineage (GTDB taxonomy): Bacteria > Actinomycetota > Actinomycetes > Streptomycetales > Streptomycetaceae > Streptomyces > Streptomyces shenzhenensis. Next base: position 156,227 of record NZ_JAJONF010000022.1, read on the forward strand.
CCGTACGCCTTGTGACCGCCCACCGTGGTGGGTGCGGCGGTCGCGTTCGCGAGGTTGTCGGGGCCGCCCGCCGCGCCGCCGCCGGGCGCCTGGGTGAGGTCGTTGCCGCGTCCCGACTGGTCGTAGACGACCGTGATCAGGCAGGTCGTCCCCGAGCAGAACGAGTCCTGCGCGGCGGCGTCGGCGTACCCGCCCGCGCTCAGCACGCCGATGTTCCGGGTGGTGTTGTCCGAGGCGCGCCGGACCTGGTACAGCGGCCCGTTGTACGAGGCGTACAACGCTCGCGTGGTGCTGTGCGCCGCCACGCAGGGCGTACCGCCTGACGCGTAGATGTCGCACGGCCCGGACGTGGCGGCCGTGGCCGTGCCCGCCGTGGCCGTGGCACCGGCCAGGACTCCGGCGACGAGCGCGGCCGCGGCCCCCGCCCGTGCGAACGTCTTCCACCGGGAGCGGGCGGAGCGCGCCCGCGGCGCTCCGTCGGTCCGGGCCGGACGACGGTCCGGACTGCCACGGTGTCGCACCGCCGCGAGTAACCGCTCGATGCCACCCCTTCCGGACAGCAGGCGGCGTCTGTTGCGTGTGGTTCCCATCTGATCTCCCTACCGTTCCGGCGCGGCCCGTTCGGATGGTGGTGGCGGCGCCGGTACATGCCGAAGCGCGTGAACGTTCCGTTGGTGCACTGGGATTGCAGAGAGAGCGCGGAGCCCCCGTTGTGAACCTTGCAGCGGAACCGATTCGACTCCTGATTCCTGCGGTGCGCAAGCTCTCGGAGTGCTCGAAAAGTTGCGGTGCGGCGGCATCCGGACGGCTCCGCGGCCACCCGCCGCGCGGACGCCGCGGCAGGGTCGGGGGTACCCGGCGCCGGGACCGGCTTCTCCCGATGCTCCACCCTCCTGCCGTTGAACAGGGACGTGGCCGAACGGACCGGCCTCGTCGCGACTGTTCAACGGCCCTGTCCCAGGTGGCCGGACCGCGGTCCGCGCGCCGGCGCCGCTGTCGCCTCGCGGTCCGCCGTCGGCCCCGCGCACCGCCGGTCACAACGGTCCCGTCGAAGCGCTTGCGTCGAACCGATTCGCCCGGCACTCTCCAGTACGCGGTGAGAACCGGAACGCACGCCGCTGCCGGCGGCCCGGTGCCGTTCCCGCCGTGCCTGCCGGCCGGCGGGCACGGGTCGGCGCATCGCGGTCAATGCGGGCGGCGCGTCAGGGAGCGGTTGCGCGTCACTGAGCGGTTGCGCGCCGCGGAGCGGCACGCCGGCGACCGCCCGGCGCGGTTCGTGCTGCGCCGCGGATCGTGCCGGTGGCGTCCTGACCGTGCGCTCCGCCGACCACCGGTCGGTGACGTACGACATCGTCCTGGGCCTCGGCCTCCTGCTCGATGCGTGCGTCGAGCGGCGCGGCCGACACGGGGTGGGCGAGACCGCGGCACCGGACGGCCCCGGGCCGGTCCGTGCTCGGCCCGGTCGACGCGACTGCGCCGTTCGGCCCTGTTCGGATTGCCGCCCCCCGCGACGACCCTCTGTGATGATTCATGACTTTCCGATCCCTCGGAACGAACCTTGCGGAGGTATCAGTGACGTTCCGTCAATGGAGCGCGGCCCTCGTCGCGACAGTCGGGCTCAGCGGCTGCATGCTGCTCGGCACCCCCGTGTCCGCGGCCGCGGACACGGGGGACGGGCCCCCCGGCCGGCCCGTGACGCACAGACACCCGCCGGTCGCCCCTCCGGCGACCGGCACGGACACGGCGCGGCCGCCGCAGAGCGCGCCGAGGCTGCAGGACGAGCAGCCGCGCTGCCTCGGGCTGGTGCCGTCGCCCTACCCGTTCGCGCACACGCCCTTCGTGTGCAACGACTGGCGGTTCGGCCCGGCCAAGCTGCCCACCACGGGCGTCCTCGGCCGGATCCTCGCCGGCTACGACCGGTTCGGCAACCTGACGCCGGTGGAGTTCCTGAACAAGTGGTGGAACCCGAACGCGGACCACGGCCAGGGCGACTGGAAGTTCTCGTTGCTCCCGGACGACGGCTTCGACCACACCCCCCAGGGCGAGCCCATCGCGGCCGAGTACACCCTGCCGGTCGGCCAACTGGTGGACCGCTTCGGCAACGAGTTCGGCAAGTTCCTCTCACCGGCCGGAGCCTCGTACGGGGAGCGGTCCATTCCGCCGTCGGCCCTCAACACCCAGGACCCGCGATACCCGTACGACTATCACCTGTACCGGGTGAAGAAGCCGACTCTGGTCTGCGCGGGCCCGGCCGCCCCCGGCTTCGAGCAGCCCGGTCAGGGCGTGCAGTACGTGACCTCGGTCAGGGCGCAGGCGACCTACTGTCCGAATGTGAAGACCGGTGCCACGGTGAGTGACCTGCTCGGCAGCGGCAACCTGGAACGCGCCAACTGACACCGACGGGAGAGGGGCCGGGGCATGGATCGGCACGAACTGCACGAAGCACTGCGAGCGGCCCGGGTCCCCGCCGGGCTGTACGAGATCGCCGGCTGCCCCGTGCCGCCCGGCACGCCCCGGCCGGAGGACCGCCTCTACCTGGAGGAGGACGACGGCGCCTGGGTCGTGGGCGTGCGACAGCGCGGTGTCCGGACCGTCCTGGAGCGGTTCGACGACGAGGACCGGGCGTGCCGGAGCCTGTACGCCCGGCTGACCGCCCCGGGGCCGCCGTCCGTGCCGCTGACTCCCGAGGAACGGGCGCGGCTGCCACGTTCCTGACATCACTTGCGCGCCGCGTGGAGCAAGCGCCCGCGGCCCCCGGCGGCCGAAGTCGACTCCGGCCGTCTCTGCCCACCCTCCGGGCAGGCCGAGCCGGCCGGAGAGGCGAAGCGAACTCACGACGTCGAGGATGACGGGACCCCTCTCATGCCGCACATGACAGCGTCCCCGTCAGCGAGGCCCGAATCCGCAGTGAGTCCGATGGACGGAGCGGTAGGCCGCGACGATGCCGGCGACATAGCCACGGTTGTACTCGGCGGACGCCCCCGGCTTACCGCTCCGTCCACGAGTGTCGCCACGGACGCAGTCGCGGGCGTACACCAAACCGTCCCGGTATCCGTCTTTGTAGCCCTGGTCGTAGGGGGTGATCCTCGCCGAGGCGGGCTGGGCCACCGCCTCCGGGGCCGACGGCGCCGCGAATGCCTGCGCATGCGCCGCCGCGGACAGCGGTAGCAGAAGTACGGCGACAGCAAACGAGGTTGTGAGAAGAACACTCAGCCGCTTCGCGTGCATGACTTCCTCCTCGGCCGGGAAGTGAGTCGTCGGTCACATGCCGTAACCGGCTCGGCAGACTGGCCAGTTGCCACTGGTACCGGACCCATGCGCCGGAGGGTGGACTTCTGCCCGTTCATCGCCATCTGCCGCATCTATCGCATACGACAGTGGGTCATGGCGCGTGTGGGCCTCTCTCTGACAGGCTAGGTCGGCTGGTTCCGGGCCGCGACCCGAGACCGTGGCACACACCGGGTATGACAGACGGTTACGGGGTCCCGCCAGGGCGGTCTGGAACATCGACCGTACCCTCGCTCGACAGACGCCTTCCGCCGACTCGCACGTCACCGGGAACGCCGAATCAGCGTGATCGACGCCTACTTCGACCTGGCCGGCGCGTTTCGGTTTCGGCCGGCCCGCCCACCACCGGGGGCTTTCGAGCCCACGATGATCCCGCCTCCTCCGAAATGCCACCGGGTGGGCCGTGGCGGGGTCACTCCGGCTTGGTGTCAGCGGCTGACTCGCCGAGGTGCTCAGCAAGTTGGAACAGAGCGGGCAGAGCGTCCCCGACCGGTCGCCCGGGAACTGTCGTCCAGGGCGGCGTCGGTAACGCGCTCGACGGGCAGTGATCCAGGCGGCGAGCTTCTCGCGGCCGGTGTCGTCAAGCGCAACGACGGAGGCCCGGTCGTCGGCGGCGTCGACATCGCGGGTGACCAGCCCGGCGCCGATCGTCTGGCCGGAGAGCCCGCCGACCGTGCTCGGCGCCAGGCGCCGACCGGCGGCGAGGTCGCTGATCCGGACGGGGCGACTGCTCGCCGAGTACCTGGAGCAGTTCGACCTGCGCCGTGGGGAGGGCGTCCCACGGTGAGTCGGTGCGGATCGGGGGCGCAGCGCACGCTGAAGCCGGTTGACAGCCTCGGCGAGCAGACACGCGTCCCGCCGCGCCACCCCGGCGAGGCGAACCGCTGGGGTGACTACGTGAACCAGCAGCTGTGGGGCCGCCCCCACCTACCTGCCCTGGGCCCTGCAGATCGACCCCGGCCACCGCCCCGCCGACAGGCCCACAGTCAGCCTGTACCGCCCGTCGTTCCTCTACGAGTCGTTGTGGGACTGGGCGTCATGGCGCTGCCGCTGTGGCTGGACCGCCACCACCCGCAGCTCCTCCGGGACGGCTCTTCGCCTGCATCGTGCTCGCCTACGCCGCCGGGCGGCCCTGGATCGAGGCCCTGCGCATCGACCACGCCAATCACTTCCTCGGCCTGCGCCTGGACGACTACGTCTCCTTGATCGAGCTCAGCAGCGCACACGTCCACCTGATCGCCCCTCGGCGTCCGCGCCCAGACGACGACGCGTCGTATCCGCCGGGCCGGGGAGGGGCAGCGGAGCCCGCACCGAGATCGGACTGACGGCCAACCACCACCTTGGACCGCATACCCCGACCCGTATCAGCGCCCGGGCAGGGCGCGTCACCGAACGGGAAGCAGAGACCACCCTTCACGCTGCCGCACAGCCGAGTGCCATGCGGGCGGCCGGCACAACTGTGACGCCACTTTCCGGCGGGGCAGTCGCCAGGCCGCGGCCACCGCTCGGACACGTCCTGCACGCATGAGCGAGTTCACGCCTATAACGTCGACACCGGCATTCGCGAAGAAAGAGCAGCAATAGTGCGTGATTATCGATTGATGCAGAAATGATCCTTGTTCGCTGCATACGCCGGTTTGATCGCTGCCGTCGGCGACTGCCCGGCGATGCGCCGCCTCGTGGGCTCCGCCCCACATCCCGGTCAGCGAACTCTGGCCTCTGCAGCCCTCTTCGGCGATGTCCCGCCACAGCAAGTGGGAACTGCTGCCGCCGTGTCGTGTTCCCGGACTGCGCCTCCCGCCGCCGAGCCTTACGCGCCTATGGGCACAGACACTCAGGTGCCGCACCCCGGTTCCCCTTGCTCGGCCGCGGTGCGGACGACGGCTGCCGCCCGGTCTCCGACACCCACGCGCTTCGCCCTCGGCGGAGGGCTTCCGACGGCACGACACAACTGACTGCAAACGTAGATCGCCGAGGCGAAAGCCTCTGTTGGGCGGCGTCCGCCCCACCACCCGGGGTACCGGCCGTGGATCTCTCCCGCTTTTCATCCAGGCCAACCGCTCATCCAGCGCATCACTGGTCGACGCCCACGACGGTCCGCCAGCGCTCCTTCGTACTTCCACCAGCGACGGTGTCGCGCCTCACCGCCGTGCGCTCGCTTTCGTGTCCGCGCGCCTCCGGCGAGCCGTTGCCGCCATCCGAGCCAGGAAACCACCATGCCACTGCACCCCGTCCTGCCGCGCATCGCCGACTGGCTCAACAGACGACTCGGACGCGCCTCCTTCGTGTGCTACGCCGCCGCCTTCATCGTTCCTGGAGCCGGGAACGCGGTTCGCCACAACACCCTGCACCTCTGTGGCACCCGAATCGGTGCGCCAACGGCACTGCTCATCAGCATCCTCTTCGCGGCGTCCTATCAAGTGCCCCTACAGAAAATGGCCATCAGCCTACGGCGCCCCACGGTGCTTGTCGCTGGACTGGCCGCGCACTTGGTGACGCCTTTCATCCTCGCACCCGCCGCTGCGGCCGCTCTGGCTCTGACCGGCACGACCGGCGCTGCGGATTTCGTGCCGACGGCGCTCGCCCTGGTCACCACGGCTCCTGTCGCCGCCGGGGCAACCGTATGGATCAGCAGAGGCAGGGGCGACGGATCAGCCATGATCAGCATCATCGTGATCTCCGCGTTGCTCAGTCCGCTGACCCTGCCGATCACCTTCAGCATCCTCAACCACACCGGTGCGTTCGGAACCCACCACCCGTTCCTCGCAGCCGGTACGCCTGGAAGCACCCGTGACCTCCTGACCGCCACCGTGGCCCTCCCCTGTGCCGCCGGACTTCTGTGCAGGCGGCTCAGCCGTCCTCGCGTACGCGACTGGGCCGACGGCCTGTCCCCCCTTGCCGCGATGCTGGGCGTTCTCGCGCTGACTTATGTGAACGCCTCCGCGGCCGCCTCGCTCGTCCGTATCTCCTCTGTGCCGTCGCTGCTTGTGGCAGTCACCAGCGCCTGTGCGGCATGTCTGCTCGCTTTCCAGATCGGCCGCTGGACAGCCCGCTGGGTCCGGCTCCCCGGCGAAGCCGCCGCCACAGTGACCCTCGCCTGCGGTATGAACAACGTCAGCATCAGTTCCGTACTCGCGGTCACCACGGTGTCCACCGAACCGGGACTGCTTATGACAACCCTGGCATACGGCCTGATTCAAAAGGTCGCGGCCCACCGCGCCATGGCGGCCCCGGCCTCACCGACGACGACATCGCCGTCGCCTTCCGACGCGGCACCCTGACCGACCGCTACCGAGGCGTCCGTCCCGTCGGCAGCGGGCTGGGCCTGGCGTCGCGTGACCAGGAGCGTGACATGCCCCGGCGGGCTGCCGTCGACCGCGTCGCCGAGGGCACCTGCGGAAACGAATTCCGACGACGCGCGACGGACGCGCCGACCGCAACCAGCCGGACGACCTGGTCTGAACCCCACGCATACGGACCAGAGATCACCCGGCTATTCAGCGGCGATCCAGTGCTCGAAGGCCGTCTGGTGCCGCTGCGAGGCGGCCAGCAGGTTGGTGTACACCTGACGGGCGTCCGGAGCCGTGAGCCCGGACAGCGCCTTGGTCAGCGCGGCGATGTCGTCGGTCTCGACCGTACGGCCCGCCTTCAGGGCTCCGGACATGCTGTCCTCACCCTGCTTGAGCAGCCGGTCGTAGGTGGCCTGGACGGCCGGGTCGGTGAACTCACCGGCCGGCTTGCCGGCGGTCGGGTCGGTGATGTCGTAGCGGTCCAGCAGGGTGCGCACGGCCGTCAGGTGGGTGGTCTCGGCCGCCGCGATCCGCTCGAAGACCCGCACGTCGTAGCGTGCGGCGAACGCCGTGTAGAGGTCGTGCGCGAGCTTCTCCTCCTCGGCCATGCTCGCCAGCGTGGCCTTCTGGGCGGCCGTCAGGGTGCCTTGCGAGGCCAGGGCGGTGTAGCTGGTGCAGCTCCCGTCGCGGCGGGCGTCGTGCCTGCCGTCGACGTGCCGTTCGGTGTGGTACTGACGGCCTGTCGTCATCTGCTGCCGCACGGTGGGTTCCGGCGTCGGGGTGCCGTCGGTGCTGGCCGCCACCGCACCGCTGGTCAGCACGCCGCCGATGGCGAGCACGCCCGCGGTGACCGCGGTGGCGATCTTGATGTTGCGCCTCATGGCGAACCTCCTCGGGTCCGCGGGAGCGTCTTCCGTTCCCGCACCGTCACCGTCGCGCCGGGCCCTGCAGTCGCCGTGCGCCGCGTGTGGAGACGGGATGGAGACGGCCGCCGGGCGGGTCGGGGCCGTTCGGCCCTCCCGGGAGCGCGCGTGTGACGGGTAGATGTGGGACATGGCCACCACCGTGCTCGTCGTCGAGGACGAGAGGGAGATCCGCGAACTGCTGCGCCGCTATCTGGAGCGCGCCGGGTACGGGGTGCTGACGACCGGGTCGGGCGCCGAGGCCGTACGACTGCTCGGCGAGCGGGGCGTCGATCTGGCGGTGCTCGATCTCGGGCTTCCGGACGTGGACGGGGACGAGGTGCTGCGCGAGGCCCGCGAGCGCGGGCGGGTGCCGGTGGTGGTACTGACCGCGCGTACGACCGTGGAGGACCGCATCCACGGGCTGCGGCTGGGCGCCGACGACTATGTGACCAAGCCCTTCAGCCCCACCGAGGTGGTGCTCAGAGTGGGAGCGGTCCTTCAGCGGGCCCGGGGTACGGCGGCCGGGGCGGCACCGGTCCAGTCGTACGGCGAAGGGCGGCTACGCATCGACGAGGCCCGGCACGAGGTGATCCTCGACGGGGCGCCGGTGGAGCTGACGCCCACCGAGTGGGGGCTGCTGACCACGCTCGCGTCGATTCCGGGCCGGGTGTACTCGCGCTACGAGCTGGTCAATCGGGTGCGCGGCTACGAGTTCGCCGGATACGAGCGGACGATCGACTCGCATGTGAAGAACCTGCGGCACAAGCTCGGCGGCGTGCGCCCGGAACTGGTGGAGACGGTGCTGGGCGTGGGCTACCGGCTGGGGTGGTCCCGTGACCCGTGAGCCACGCCCGGCTGTCCGGCCGTCCGGCGGGCTCGGCCCGCTCGGGCGACGCCTGTTCGCCGCGTTCGCCGTGGTGGCGCTGGCGTCCGTGGCCCTGCTGACGGTCGCGGCGCTCATCGGCACCGACCGCGGGCTCAGCAGCGCCCACCAGGCCGACCGGCAGCGCGCCGCAGACCGGGTGGCAGCGGCAGCCGCCGACGCCTACCGACCGGCGGGCGGCTGGGCGTCGGCCGACCTGTCCGCGGCGCGGTCCCTTGCTTCCGGTGCCGGGGCGCAGCTCACGGTTCGGAACGCGGACGGCGAGACGGTCTCCGGTGGCTCGGGGACCGGCTCCGGGACCGGCTCCGGGACCGGCTCCGGGACCGGCTCCGGGACCGAGGACGAGCACGGCATGCCCGGTTCGGGCCCGGGGCACCACGGGCAGGGCATGGGCTCCGGGCCCGGCGCGAGCGCGGCCGTGGTGGCCGACGGCCGCACCGTCGGCTCCGTACACCTGGTCTTCTCGGCCGGCTCCGGGTCGGCCGGCCTGTCCGTCGCCTGGGGCTGGGTGGCCGCGTCCGCCGTCGGCGCGCTGGCCCTGGCGCTGGGCGTGAGCTGGTTCGTCACCCGGCGCCTGACGGCTCCGGTCGTCCGGGTCGCGGCGACCGCGCGTGCGCTGGCCGCAGGGGACCGCGCCGCACGGGCCCGCATCGACGCACCCGGCGAACTCGGCGAACTCGCCCACGCCTTCGACGCCATGGCCGATGACGTCGGCCGCGCCGAACAGGCCCGCCACCGGCTCGCCGCGGACGTCGCCCACGAGCTGCGCACGCCCCTGACCTCCCTGCGTGCGGGGCTGGAGGAACTGCGCGACGGCTACACCGAGCCGACCCCGGACCGCCTCGCCTCCCTGCACGACCAGGCGCTGCGGCTGGGCCGCGTCATCGACGACCTCGGGGAACTGGCCGAGGCCGAGTCGGCCCGGCTGTCCCTGCACCTGGCCGAGGTGGACCTGGCCGCCCTGGCCGAGGCCGCCGTGGCCGAACGGGAGCCCGAACTGCGCACCGCCGGACTGACCGTGCGCACCGTGCCGAGCCCCGTTCCGCTGGCGGTCCGCGCGGACGCCGACCGGATGCATCAGGCCCTGGGCAACCTGCTGAGCAACACCGCCCGCCACTGCCGCCCCGGCGACACCGTCACCGTCACCACGTCCGCCACGCTCACCGAGGCACTCGTCGAGGTGGCGGACACCGGTCCAGGCATCCCCGCCGACGAGCTGCCGCACGTCTTCGACCGTCTGTGGCGCGGCGCCCGCGCCCGCTCCGCAGGCGGCAGCGGCATCGGCCTCGCCGTCGTCAAGGAGCTGGTCACCGCGCACGGCGGCACGGTCACCGCGGCCTCCGGACCGGGCGGCGGAACGCGGATGACCCTCCGGTTGCCCAGGCCCGCGCCACAAGGATCCAAGCCCGCCCCGGACTCCGCCACCGCGCCGCGATGAGTTACCTCCCGGTCAAATAGCCGATGGGGTATTTGACGCGCCCCTCCGCACCACCACACTCTCATAAGATACCCCCTGGGGTATTTGAGGAGGCAGTGAAGTGGCTCGTGAAGTGAGACAGGAAGCACTCGCGGCGACCTGGCCCGACAGTGCGCTCGTGGTCGACGTACGAGAGGCCGACGAGTACGCCGCCGGACACGTAGGGACTCGGCACACGCTCTCGGAATCCGGCCCTGAGGAGGTGTCCGGTGAACATCGACGACCAGGAGGCGGACTCGTGGCCCGAGGCACTCAATCTGCTGCGGCGGGCCCAGGGACAACCGGCCGCGGCCATCGCCACGATCGAAGCGGGGCGCGACCGCAAGGAGGTCGTCACCCGGTCGGCCACGGCCTCCCACGCCCCGGAGCGGGCGGGCTTCAGGACAGTGGTGGACGGCATTCGCCAGTGCCTCACCGAACGACAGCAGGGATACGTCCCGCCGCCGAGCGAGGCCGCACCGGGGAAGCTGTTCCTGACGCTCGCGTGCCCCGGACCCCGAATCCCATGTCAGGGAGTGCAGGGTGATCTCCCGCGCCATCATCACCGACCGGACCGTCCAGCCGGGCGGCCACTGCCCCGACACCCGACCGGTCGGCCCACCGACACCGGCGGCGGAGCAGCGCGCCCGCCAGGACGTCCAGGAGCGGCTCGCGCGCCGATTCCCGGACCTCCCGTCCGAGACACTGGCGACGGCAGCGGAGGAGGCGTTCGCGTTCTTCGCCGACGCGCGCGTGCGGCACTACGTTCCCGTCCTGGCCTTCAAACGCGCCTCGGGGCAGCTGTCCGAACGCCTCGCCGCCCTGGGCGAGAAAGGCGATGAGGCGTGAAACCGACCCCGAAGTGCGTCGTCGACCGATCCCGCCCCTGCAACGCCTGCATCGCTCCGGACCCCAGCAGCTGTCCCTATCCCTATCTGCTCGCAGGCGACGACACCATGGACCCGGACGATGGCACCGACACGGACGAAGATTCCGCGCACGCGGAGAAATGAGGCGCAGGACATGGACGCGGCGAGCTGGGACGAGCGCTACCGCGGCGGCGAACTGGTGTGGAAGGCCGACCCAAACCGCTTCGTCGCCGAGGAGCTGGCCGGCCTGAAGCCGTCCGGAAGGGCGGTGGACCTCGCCGCCGGGGAGGGACGCAACGCGGTGTGGCTCGCGGAGCGGGGCTGGGAGGTGGACGCCGTCGACTTCTCCGCCGTAGCTCTGGAGAAAGCCAGGACGCTGGCGGCCGAACGGGACGTGCGGCTGCACACCGTGCAGGCCGATCTCACGCTCTGGGAGCCCGCGGAGGCGACGTACGGCCTGGTGTTGATCGCGTATCTGCACCTGCCGTGGCCACAGATGGCCCAGGTGCTGGCCCGGGCCGCCGACGCCGTCCGCTCAGGCGGCACCCTGCTGCTCGTCGGCCATGACGCGGCCAATCCCGAGCACGGGTACGGCGGCCCGCGGGATCCAGGCGTGCTGTACAGCGCCGAACAGGTCGCCGACCTGTGGCGGCCCTACGCCGAGATCCTGCGGGCCGGGACGGTCACCCGGCCGGTGACCGGCACCGAGGGCGACAGCCGCACGGCTCTGGACGCGCTCGTCCGCGCCGTACGGAGATGACCCCCGCCGGCGCGTCAGGCCGCCGTACCGGGCTTCGTCGCCAGGTACCAGTCGGTGAGCTTGACGCTGTCGTCGGCCAGCCGGGCCTCCAGTTCGGCCTGGGTGCGCGGGGCGCCCAGCACGACGTCCTCGCCCGGGTGCCAGTTGGCGGGGCAGGAGACGCCGTCGCGGTCGGAGGTCTGCAGGGCGTCGACGAGCCGCAGGATCTCGGGAATCATGCGTCCGGCGTTCATCGGGTAGTACAGCACCGCCCGGACGGTGTGCTCCGGGTCGATGACGAAGACGGCGCGTACGGCGGCGGTCCCGGAGGTGTTCGGGTGGAGCATGCCGTAGGCGCGCGAGACGCGCATGTCCAGGTCGGCGATGATCGGGAACGGGATGCGCACGCCGAGCTTCTCCTCGATCGCGCGGGCCCAGGCGAGGTGGCTGTGGACGGAGTCCACGGAGTTTCCGAGCAGGGCGGTGTTGCGGGCGGCGAACTCGTCGGCGAGTTCGGTGAACGCGACGAACTCGGTGGTGCACACCGGGGTGAAGTCCGCCGGGTGGCTGAAGAGCACCAGCCACCGGCCCGCGTAGTCGGACAGCCGGACCGGACCATGGGTGGATTCGGCCTCGAAGTCCGGGGCCCGGTCGCCGATGAGTGGCAGGCGGGGGTGGACAGGCGGGGTCGGCGGGGACTGGTCGGAGACGGTCATCGGGGCATTCCTCCCGGACGATCACGGATTCGAATACCCCCCACGGTATTTACGCGACCCGAGGCGCATGGAGGGCCGGACGGCCCTGATTACTCCCCATTCGCCCCTTGCGCAGCACTCCACCGAGCTACCCGCATCACCGGAGAACGACCGCCTGCGCGCGAGGGGAACAATGCGCCCTCGCGCGACGCTGTCACCAATACCCCTCCGGGTATTCAGGTCGCGGATGGCGCCGCTGTCGCTGCAACACCCGCCGGGGACCGCAACCCAACCCGGCGAAGGAGTGTGAGGACGATGGCGACGACAGGACGTGCCCGGCCCCCGACGAGCGAGGGCGACTGCGTCGTGACCACTTGCGGGCGCAGGATCGCCGTGCGGCGCCTACGGCTCGCGCCCGCGGAGCGGCCCATCAGCCGGGTCGCCCTCGACGTGGGCCGGGACCAGGGCGGCGAACCAGGCGTGTGGGCGGCACTCACCGTCGGCGAGGCACGTGACCTGGCCCGCCTGCTCCTCCTGCACGCCGGCCTCGCCGAGCACGGCACCGAGCATGTCGGGCCGACGAGTGCGGGATTCCCCTCACCCTGACTCAGGCGCGTGTTCGCGTCACTCCAGGACACGCAAGTACTCCCGGTCGCCCAGAAGTTCCAGACGACGCCAGAGCACCGGGTTGTCCGACGACTGACTGGCATGACAGGCGATCGCACGGCGCTGCCGCTCGCGCGGCACCGGGTCGACGACGCGGCACCCGGCCGGATCCCGCCCGCGGAAGGACGTGCCGAACTCGTCGTTCAGCCGTCCCGCCACGTGCCTTGGCAGGGTCCACGCCACGACGGCGACACCCGCCCCGCGGGCGGCGAACAGCGCGGCATTCGTGGCCCGTTGGTGATCCCGGTGCCCGGTGACACCCCCCGTGTCGAACACCAGCAGGTGGGTGGGGCGCCGCTCGCCGATGAGGCGGGTCACCTCCGCGGCCAGCCGGGGCACCGGGATGCCGTCTAGGGCTCCGTCCGGGTGCCCGGTCAGTTCCACGCGCTCGACGCCCAGCTCCCTTGCCGCGCAGGCGAGTTCGTCCGCCCGCACGGTGTGCAGGTCGCCGGGCCGGCCGTGCAGCGTGGACGACTCGCCATGGGTGAAGCAGAGCACCGCCGTGGGCACACCGGAGTCGGCCAGCAGGGCGAGC
>NZ_JAJONF010000220.1 GCF_021462265.1 Streptomyces shenzhenensis
CGTGTAGGTGTCCCCCTCGACATGGACGACCTCAAGGCGGTGCACGTCCGTGGACTGCGGCGGGTTCGTGCCGAGGGGCTGCGGTGTGGTGCTGGTCATGGCCGGGCCCTTCCCGCTGACGGTGGCAGTTCCGGATTCCAGTCGACCGCTGAGCGCGGGGCCGGGGCGAGGGGCCGACAGGGTGCACCGGGGGCCGTTCGGCCCTCGCGCCCGCTGCCGCCCCGATATACCCTGCTGGGTATTTCTTCAGGGGCTTCGCGGCGCAGAAGCGGCCCCTGGCGGGGCGAACCCGGTGGGAAGAGATACCCGGGTGGGTACCCGGATCGGGACCTGTGGCCCATGCTCGGCCGTCGTCCTG
>NZ_JAJONF010000221.1 GCF_021462265.1 Streptomyces shenzhenensis
GCTGAAGGCGTCGCCCTCGACGTGGACGACCTCCAGACGATGCACGTCCACGGGCTGGGGGTGGTTCGTGCCGAGGGTCTGCGGTGTGCTGCCGGTCATGGCCGGGCCCTTCTCGCCGATGAAGTCTGTTCGGATTCCAGTCGACCGCTGAATGCGGGGGCGGGGCGAGGGGCCGACGGGGTGCACCGGGGGCCGTTCGGCCCTCGTGTCTGATGTCGAGGCCCTATACCCTACTGGGTATTTTGCCAGGGTGTTCGTGGCGGGCGAATGGGTCCTGAGGCCGGTGGGTCCGGCGGAGACATACCCGGGTGGGTACCCGGCTGGGGACCTGTGGCCCATGCCCCACTCCCATCTCC
>NZ_JAJONF010000222.1 GCF_021462265.1 Streptomyces shenzhenensis
CTCCCGCATGACCGCACGCCAGCCCTCACCGGCCTCCACCACGACCAACTCCGGATGACACTCCCCTCCCTGCAACACGTGCTGGTAGGGAACACCCTCGATGGCCGGGAAGACCGTCCGCAGAGTTTCATGGCGGTCCGCAACATCACCCAGCGACGCAGCCAGTGCCGCCACATCCAGCTGTCCGCTCAGGCGCAATGCCATCGGCAGGTTGTAGACAGCGCCCCCGCCGTCGACCTCTTCCATGTGGTTGAGGAACCACATGCGCTGCTGGGCATACGACAGGGGCACCCGCTCCGGACGCTCCCGACGCGCCAGCACCACACTCCTCGACGTCCCGGCCGC
>NZ_JAJONF010000223.1 GCF_021462265.1 Streptomyces shenzhenensis
AACAGCCCGGCCCTGCGGCAGCTGCGCGACCTCCACTTCCACCACGCCGACAAGGAAGAGGTGATCGTCTACAGCAAGCGGAGCGGATCGAACACGGTTCTGGTGGTCGTCAACCTCGACCCCCACCACACCCAGGAGGCCACCGTCTCGTTGGACATGCCGCAACTCGGCCTGAACTGGCATGAGTCGGTGCCGGTGCGCGACGAGCTCACCGGTGAAACCTACAACTGGGGCAGGACCAACTACGTGCGCCTGGAACCGGGTCACCGGCCCGCGCACATCCTCACCGTCCTGCGACCGTCCCCGCGGATCGGAGGGTCACCCACACAATGATC
>NZ_JAJONF010000224.1 GCF_021462265.1 Streptomyces shenzhenensis
CGCCACCCCGCGCTCCGGCACCTGCGCAACCTGAGCTTCCACCACACGGACAACGACTCCGTCATCGCGTACAGCAAGCGCACCGGGACGGACACGGTCGTGGTGGTCGTCAACCTCGACCCCCACCACACCCAGGAGGCCACCGTCTCGTTGGACATGCCGCAACTCGGCCTGGACTGGAACGCCGTCCTGTCCGTGCAGGACGAACTCACCGGTGAGACCTACTCGTGGGGCAGGACCAACTACGTGCGCCTCACTCCCGGCCGGACGCCGGCGCATGTGCTCCAGGTGGAGCGGCCGACACCAGCGAACGGAGGGCCCAGCGCGTCATGACT
>NZ_JAJONF010000225.1 GCF_021462265.1 Streptomyces shenzhenensis
CGAGACGGTCGGCCGGCTGCCGGAGGATGTCGCCGTCGTCCGTCTCGACGAACTGGACCGCGGATCGGGTGAGTTCCCTGAGATCGCTGCTGGTCAGCTGGCGTATGTGATTTATACGTCGGGTTCGACGGGGCGTCCGAAGGGGGTGGCGGTCGGGCATGGTTCGGTGGCGAATCTGGCGTCGGTGATGCGTCCGGTGTTGGGGGTGGAGCCGGGGGTTACGGCCTTGCAGTTCGCGTCGTTGAGTTTCGACGCGGCGGTGCTGGATGTGGCGGTGACGCTGGCCGCTGGTGGCACGCTGGCGATCGCGTCGGCGGAGGAGCGGCTGGACCC
>NZ_JAJONF010000226.1 GCF_021462265.1 Streptomyces shenzhenensis
CCCACGAAGGCCAGTTGGCCACTGCCGTCCGGCAGCCAGCGGGCGAGGTCGCCGGTGCGGTACATCCGGCCGCCACCGTCACCGTCGTCGCCGTCGCCGAAGGGGCAAGCCACGAACCGCTCCGCCGTCAGATCCGCACGACCGACATAACCCCGGGCCAGACCGTCACCCGCGACATACAACTCACCGGTGACACCGGCGGGAACCGGCCGCAGATAGGCGTCCAGGACGTAGGTACGGACGTTGGGCAGCGGACGACCGATAGCCGGCGCCACATCCTCGCCGGTGATGCCCTCCTCCAGGAGGACGGCGGTG
>NZ_JAJONF010000227.1 GCF_021462265.1 Streptomyces shenzhenensis
GTGCAGTGCGAGGCCACGGCCAGCAGGCCCG
The DNA here is from genome assembly GCF_021462265.1 of Streptomyces shenzhenensis. Classification (GTDB taxonomy): domain Bacteria; phylum Actinomycetota; class Actinomycetes; order Streptomycetales; family Streptomycetaceae; genus Streptomyces; species Streptomyces shenzhenensis. The sequence continues at coordinate 32 of NZ_JAJONF010000227.1, forward strand.
CGCGGCGCTGCTCGGGCAGTTCGGGCGGCGGTTCGATCACGACGCGCAGGGCCGCGACGCGTGCCGGGGCGTCGGTGGACATGGTGAACTCCGTGCGGACGCGCAGTCCGGTGCGGGGCAGGCCGTGCCGGTGGAGGTAGCGGCCCGCGTAGAAGGCCACGCAGGTGGCCAGCGAGGCCGCGAAGAGCTCGGTCGGGGTGGGCGCGGTGTCCGTGCCGCCCGCCTCCGGCGGCTGGTCGACCTGGAGCCGGTGGCCGCGGACGTCCAC
>NZ_JAJONF010000228.1 GCF_021462265.1 Streptomyces shenzhenensis
ATGCGCAGCAGCGGATGTGGTTCCTCAACCGGATGGACGGCGCTGAGACCGAAGGCGCTGCCGCCTACAACCTTCCTTTCGCCCTGCGGCTCGCCGGCAGCGTCGACGTCGAGGTGCTTGAGGCTGCGCTGGGTGACATCGCCGATCGGCACGAGAGTCTGCGGACGGTCTTCCCGGATGCGGAGGGGGTGCCGTACCAGGAGATCCGTGAGGGTGTCGAAGGCCGTCCTCGGCTCCAGGTGGTGGAGGCTGGTGAGGGCTGGCGTGCGGTCATGCGGGAGGAGACCGT
>NZ_JAJONF010000229.1 GCF_021462265.1 Streptomyces shenzhenensis
CCGTCCGCCACGGCAACTCAACCCGAACGTCAAAGCCCCGGCCGGCCTCCTCCTGCATGAGCGCACGCCAGCCCTCACCGGCATCGACCACAACCAACTCCGGACGGCCATCGGCATCCTCACGGATCTCCTGATACGGCACCCCCTCCACATCCGGGAACACCGTGCGCAGACTCTCGTGCCGGTCAGCGACGTCCCCCAACGCGGCCTCAAGCGCCGCCACATCCAAACGGCCGGACAGCCGCAACGCGAAGGGCAGGTTGTAGGCCGCG
>NZ_JAJONF010000023.1 GCF_021462265.1 Streptomyces shenzhenensis
CAGGAGCCGATCTTCGCGGGGATCGCCGAGGAGTTCACGGCGTACGCGACCGAGCTGGGCGTCCCCGAGGTCACCGCGATCCCGATCTCGGCGCTCGTCGGCGACAACGTCGTGGAGCCGTCCGCGCACATGGACTGGTACGGCGGCCCGACCGTCCTGGAGCACCTGGAGACCGTCCCGGTCAGCCACGACCTGGCGCACTGCCACGCCCGGCTGCCCGTGCAGTACGTGATCCGCCCGCAGACCGCCGAGCACCCGGACTACCGGGGCTACGCCGGCCAGATCGCGGCCGGCACGTTCCACGTCGGCGAGGCGGTCACGGTCCTGCCGTCCGGCCGGACCACGACGATCTCCGGCATCGACCTGCTCGGTGAGCCGGTCGACGCGGCCTGGACCACCCAGTCGGTGACCATCCTGCTCACGGACGACATCGACGTCTCGCGCGGCGACCTGATCGTCCCGACGAAGGACGCCCCGGCGACCACCCAGGACGTCGAGGCGACCGTCTGCCACGTGGCCGACCAGCCGCTGACCGTCGGCCACCGGGTGCTCCTCAAGCACGGCACCCGCACGGTCAAGGCGGTCGTCAAGGACATCCCGTCCCGGCTCACCCTCGACGACCTGTCCCTGCACCCGCACCCGGGACAGCTCGTCGCCAACGACATCGGCCGGGTGAAGATCCGTACCGCCGAGCCGCTGCCGGTCGACTCCTACGCCGACTCACGGCGCACCGGCTCGTTCATCCTGATCGACCCCGCCGACGGCACCACGCTCACCGCGGGCATGGTCGGCGAGTCGTTCGCGTCCCCCGACCCGGTCAAGGACGAGACCGAAGACGACGGCTGGGACTTCTGAGATGACGACGACCGACGTCTACTCGACGTTCGCGAAGGAGGGCGGCCGCGTCGGCAGCGGCGCTCTCGGGAGCGGGCAGGGCGGGGTGGCGCGATGTGCGCGATGACGTACGCGCACTGCCCGCGCGCCCTGTCCCCCCACCCGACGTCCCGGATGCGACGAAGACCCGCCGATCTCCCGGCCACGACCTGAGAGGGCCGTGACCGCCGGGCCAACGAGAGGAACGCCTCCCGTGCCTGCCAGTCTGTCCCCTGCCCGACTTCGCCGCGGTACGGCCGTGCTCGCCGCGCTCCCGCTGCTCACGCTCGCCGCCTGCGGGTACGGGTCGGACTCCGCCAAGAGCGACACCGCCGAGGTCGCCGCCGGGGCCGAGAAGATCGACGGCCTCGGCACCGTCAAGATCGGCTACTTCGGCAACCTGACCCACGCGACCGCCCTGGTCGGCAACCAGAAGGGCTTCTTCCAGAAGGAGCTCGGTGCCACCAAGGCCGAGTACGCCGTCTTCAACGCCGGCCCCTCGGAGATCGAGGCGCTCAACTCGGGCTCCATCGACATCGGCTGGATCGGCCCCTCGCCGGCCATCAACGGCTACACCAAGTCCAACGGCACGGACCTGAGGATCATCGGCGGTTCGGCGTCCGGCGGCGTGAAGCTGGTCGTCGACCCGAAGAAGATCAAGACGCCGGCGGACGTCAGGGGCAAGAAGATCGCGACCCCGCAGCTGGGCAACACGCAGGACGTGGCGTTCCTCAACTGGATCGCCGGCCGGGGCTGGAAGGTCGACGCGCAGAGCGGCAAGGGTGACGTCACGGTCGTCCGCACCGACAACAAGATCACCCCGGACGCCTACAAGGCGGGCTCCGTGGACGGCGCCTGGGTGCCGGAGCCGACCGCGTCCAAGCTGGTCGCCGAGGGTGCGAAGGTACTGCTCGACGAGTCCTCGCTGTGGCCCGGGAAGAAGTTCGTGATCACGAACATCGTCGTGTCGCAGAAGTTCCTCAAGGAGCACCCGAAGGTCGTCGAGGCCGTCCTCAAGGGCTCGGTCGAGACCAACAGGTGGATCAACGCCAACCCGGACGCGGCGAAGGCCTCGGCCAACAAGCAGCTGGCGGTCGACTCCGGCAAGGCGCTGTCCGAGGACGTCCTGAACTCGGCCTGGCCGTCCATCGCGTTCACCGACGACCCGCTGGCCGCCACCCTCGACACCGAGGCCCGGCACGCCGTCAAGGCCGGCCTGCTCACCGACCCGCTGCTCAAGAACATCTACGACCTGACGATCCTCAACAAGGTGCTGAAGGCCGAGGGCGAGAGCACGGTCGGCGCCGCGAGTCTCGGCAGCAGCTGACCCAGGTCCCGACGAGATCCCAGGAGGTGACGACCATGGCCACGACCACGACACTCGCCGAGGCCGACCAGTCGGTCGGGTACGCGGCACGTATTGAGCACGTCTCGAAGTCCTTCGCGACTCCGGGCGGGCGGCAGCTCGTCCTGGACGACATCACCCTCGATGTCGCGCCGGGCGAGTTCGTCACCCTCCTGGGGGCCTCGGGCTGCGGCAAGTCCACGCTGCTGAACCTGGTGGCCGGGCTGGACCGGCCCACCTCGGGCTCCATCGCGACGGACGGGCGGCCCGCCCTGATGTTCCAGGAACACGCCCTCTTCCCGTGGCTGACCGCGGGCAAGAACATCGAACTCGCCCTCAAGCTCAGGGGAGTCGCCAAGAGCGACCGCCGGGACAGGGCCGAGGAACTGCTCGAACTGGTCCGGCTGAAGGGCGCGTACGGCAAGCGCGTCCACGAACTGTCCGGCGGTATGCGCCAGCGGGCCGCCCTGGCCCGCTCGCTCGCCCAGGAGAGCAGACTGCTGCTGATGGACGAGCCGTTCTCGGCCCTGGACGCCATCACCCGGGACGTGCTGCACGACGAGCTGACCCGGATCTGGGAGGAGACCGGGCTCTCCGTCCTCTTCGTCACGCACAACGTGCGCGAGGCGGTACGGCTCGCCCAGCGGGTGATCCTGCTGTCGTCCCGGCCGGGCCGGATCGCCCGCGAGTGGGAGGTCGGCATCCCGCAGCCGCGCCGCATCGAGGACGCGCCCGTCGCCGAACTGTCCCTCGAGATCACCGATGTACTGCGTGGGGAGATCCGCCGCCATGGCCAGCACTGAGACGACGCCGGCCAAGGACGCCGCAGGTGTCGAGGCCGGCCTCGACGCCCTGGAGACGACGGCCACCAGCCGCCCGACCCTCCGCCAGACCTTCACCGGCAAGATCCTGCCGCCGGTCATCGCGCTCGCCGTGGTCCTCGTGGTCTGGACGCTCCTGGTCCCGACTGTCGACGACCCGTCCAAGCTGCCCTCGCCGGCCGCGGTGGGCGACGCGTTCAAGGACGCCTGGCTCAAGGGCGAGCTGCTCGGCTACATCTGGACCAGCGTCTCACGCGGTCTGCTGGGCTTCCTCTTCGCGCTCGTCATCGGCACCCCGCTGGGTCTGCTGGTGGCGCGGGTCAGGTTCGTGCGCGCCGCGATCGGACCGGTCCTGTCCGGCCTGCAGTCGCTGCCGTCGGTGGCATGGGTGCCGCCGGCCGTGATCTGGCTCGGGCTGAACAACTCGATGATGTACGCCGTGATCCTGCTCGGCGCGGTCCCCTCCATAGCCAACGGCCTGGTGTCCGGCGTCGACCAGGTGCCGCCGCTGTTCCTGCGGGCCGGACGCACCATGGGCGCGACCGGCGTCAAGGGCATCTGGCACGTGGTGCTGCCGGCGGCCCTGCCCGGCTATGTGGCGGGCCTGAAGCAGGGCTGGGCGTTCTCGTGGCGCTCGCTGATGGCGGCGGAGATCATCGCGAGCTTCCCGGATCTGGGGGTGGGCCTCGGCCAGCTCCTGGAGAACGCCCGCACAGCCAGCGACATGGCGATGGTGTTCGAGGCCATCATCCTGATCCTGTTCGTCGGCATCGCGATCGACCTGCTGATCTTCAGTCCGCTGGAGCGGTGGGTGCTGCGCAGCCGCGGTCTGCTGGTGAAGAGCTGAGGCCCATGTACCGCAAGCCGGTCCGCCCCGTCCTCGTGGTGATCGCCCACGGCAGCCGTGATCCGCGGCATGCCGCGACCGTGCACGCCCTGGTACGGCGGGTACGGTCGCTGCGGCCGGGGCTGCGCGTGGAGACCGGCTTCCTGGACTTCAACGTCCCGTCCGTGCACGGGGTGCTGGAGTCGCTCGCGGCGGAGGGCGTGCGCGATGTCGTCGCCCTCCCCCTGCTGCTCACCCGCGCCTTCCACGCGAAGGCGGACATCCCCGCCGTACTGCGGGAGGCGCCCGGGGTGCTGCGCGTCCGGCAGGCGGAGGTGCTGGGGCCGTCCCCGCTGCTCCTGGCGGCCCTGGAACGCCGGCTGTACGAGGCAGGGGTGGCGCCCGCCGACAAGTCGTCGACCGGGGTCGTACTGGCCTCGGCGGGGTCCTCCGACCCGGAGGCGATCGCGGTGATCACGCGTCTCGCGCGGGAGTGGCGGGGCACCGGCTGGTGCGCCGTGCGGCCCGCGTTCGCCTCCGCGTCCCTGCCCCGCACCGAGGACGCGGTACGGGAACTGCGGGAGCTGGGCTGTGCCCGGGTGGCCGTGGCCCCCTACGTCCTCGCCCCCGGCCACCTGCCCGACCGGATCGCCCGGGGCGCGGCTCAGGCGGACGTGCTGGCCGAGGTGCTCGGACCGGCACCGGAGGTGGCACGGGTGCTGCTGGAGCGGTACGACGCGGCGCGCACCCCGGCCCTGGCGGCCCTGGGGGCCTGAGCGGCGGGCTGGGTGTTCGCGGTCCGGCGCTCCCCTGTCCGTCGGACCGCGAACAACCGGCCCGCGGCGGGCTCTCGTGAGCGCCACGCCGTGGCCGGTACTTCCTTCAGCGTCCCGTCCGGCGAACGTGTCACACCAGCGGCATTACCGCTTCAGTTCTCAACCCACTTGTCCTTATTGGGTAGTTGATCAGGGAGCCCCGGTCGCGGCGGCCTCCTCGGCGAGGCGGGCGAGGCCGGCGAGTTCACCGGCCGGCAGCGAGCCGGGCGCCCGGCGCTCGCGTGCGAAGGCGTTGGCGAGCTGCTGCAGGAGGTCGTTGAGCGGGGTCGGCACGCCGTGCAGGCGGCCCAGTAGGGCGATCTCACCGTTGAGGTAGTCGGCCTCGATGGTGCCGGTGCCCCGGCTGAGGGACTGCCAGGACGAGCCGCCGCCGCGCGGGGCGCCCGCCAGCGGGACCAGGTCCACCTTGTGGCCGCGCAGCGCCCGCTGCTCCTCGACGCTCGCGTACGCGATCCCGGCGGCGTCGAGCACGGCCTCGCCCTCGGCGCGCACCCTCTGGAAGAGAGCCATGGCCTCGCCGCCGGCGATGGGCCCGGCGACGGCCTCCAGCGCGTTGCCGAGGTTGGACAGCAGCTTGGCGTACTGCCAGCGCGCCACGTCGGGTACGACCGGCGCCTCGAAGTGCGACTTCTCCAGGTCGGCGGCGACCAGGTGTGCGGTCCCGTCGGTGCCGTGCGGATGGCGGCCCAGGTGCAGCATGCCGGTGAGCGGGGCACCGCCGGCGGAGACGACGCCCGGTTCGACGAAGGTCGACGGCAGCCAGACGCAGACGCCGTAGACGTGCCGGAAGACGCGCAGGGCGAGACGCTGGCCCTCCACGCCGTTCTGGGCGCAGAACAGGGGCAGCCGCCGCGCCGCGGTGCCGCCGCCCGCGACCGGGGCCGGTCCCCAGGTCTGCAGGGCGGTCACGGTGTCCTGGGTCTTGACGGCGAGGACGAGTACGTCGTCCGCGCCCAGCTCGCCCAGCTCCCCGGGTCCGGTGACGGTCCGCAGCCGGTACGTGTACTCGCCGTCCGGCACCTTCAGCCGCAGTCCGCCGTCCCGCAGCGCCGCGTGGTGCGCGCCCCGTGCCACCAGGACGACCTCGTGTCCCGCGCCGGCCAGCCGCCCGCCGATCGCACCGCCGACGGCCCCTGCTCCGATGATGATGTAGCGCATGCGACGAGCCTCGCACAGGCGTTGTCCCTGCCCCCGGGGCAGGGGCAGGGAGCACGGCATGGCCGACTGTCCGCGCCCCTTCCTCGGTCCGCCTTCCTCCTGCCTTCCCCGGTCCGCGGAGGGTCAGGTTCCCGGGGCCGTCAGCTCCACCAGCTTGAGGACCGTGTTCCAGTTCCGGGTCGTGGCGATCAGCCCCTTGTGGATCCGGGGCCGGGACAGCGCCTCCGCGAGCCTGGAGCGGCCGAGACCGTCCGGGGCGTAGAGGTACAGCGCGCGGTCGCCCAGGCGGAACTCCTCGGGAAGGTGGGCGGCGGGGTCGATGTCGGTGTAGCGCTCCGGGGCCACCGGCTCGGAGAGATAGGTGACGTGCAACTGCCTGGCCGCCAGGTCGGCGGCCGGGAACGGGCAGGCGTCCACGATCGCCTTCAGGTAGGCGTGGTCGCGGACGAGCACGCCGGCCACGAAGCCGAACCGCTCCTCGATCGCCTCGGTCAGCTCCGCCGCCAGGGACTCCGCGTCCCCCTGGGCGGCGGTGAAGACGGCCTGGCCGCTCTGCAGGTAGGTCGCCACGGAGCCGTACCCCAGGCCGGTCATCAGCGTACGCAGTTCGGCCATCGGGAGTCTCTTGTTGCCGCCCACGTTGATCCCGCGCAGCAGCGCCGCAAACGTCGTCATTCGAACACCTTAGAACGGCCGTCGTGCCTCGTGGGGGCCGGCACGACGGCCGCGCCGGGCGAGCCGGACTGCCGGAAACTTTGGCCGATCGGACGGGTCCGGATCAACTCCTACACGCACCTGTGACTTGTTCAACAAGGTTTCGCAATCACAAAGAGGATCCGCGTCGTCGGAAGGGACACCCCTGATCATCACCCCCGAGATGGGTGGATAGATGTAGGGGCCCGACATCCTCCTGGGCGACGAGAGGCGACCGCCGGACTTCACCGGACAGCACGAGGAGTCGGTCTTATCCGGCCCATACCTTCGAATCGAACGAAGGAAGTCGTGAACAGACCGTGGCGGCCGGGGCCGTCACCGCACACGAGGGGGAATTCCCGTCATGGATCCCGTCATGGGGAACGGAGAGACGCGGGTGCGGGGGCTGGCCGCCCGGGCCGGCGGCTGGAGCGCCCGGCACCGCTGGGCCGCCGTCGGCATATGGGTGCTGTTCGTCGTCCTGGCGATGGGCCTCGGCTCGGCGGCCGGCCGGGTCGACGTCGCAGAGAGCGACCAGCTCAAGGGTGAGACCCACACCGCGGCGAAGATCATCGACGACGCGGGCATCAGGGAACCGGCGGGCGAGACGGTCCTGATCCAGTCCGCAAACGGGTCGGTCAAGGCCACGGACCCCGCCTTCAGGGCCGCCGTCGCGGACGTCATGAAGGCCGTCGACGGCACCGGCAAGGTCACGGACGTCACCTCGCCGTACGTCACCGGGACCATCTCGAAGGACGGCCGCAGCGCGCTCGTCCGGTTCGACATGCGCGGCGACTCCGACACCGCCGGCGACCGGGTCGGGCCGGTGCTGGACGCGGTGGCCGGGGTGCAGAAGGCGCACGGCACGCTGCGGATCGAGGAGATCGGCGGCGCCAGCATAAACAAGCAGTACGACGACGCCTTCGGCAAGGACTTCCAGCGGGCCGAGTACTCCGCCGTGCCGGTGGCCTTCGGCATCCTGCTGATCGCGTTCGGCGCGCTGGTGGCCGCGCTGCTGCCGGTGGGCCTCGCGATCACCGCGATCATGGCGACGATGGGTCTGATGGGCCTGGTCAGCCATCTGCAGCCGATGAGCGACACCGCCAACTCGGTGATGCTGCTGGTCGGCATGGCGGTCGGCGTCGACTACTGCCTGTTCTACCTGCGCCGGGAGCGCGAGGAGCGGGAGGCCGGCCGGGACGCGGGCGCCGCGCTCCGGATCGCCGCCGCCACCAGCGGCCGGGCGATCATCGTCTCCGGGGTCACGGTGTGCGTGGCGATGGCGGGCATGCTCTTCACCGGTCTCGCCGAGTTCGAGGCGATGGGCCTGGCCTCCCTGATGGTCGTCGCGGTCGCCATGGTCGGCTCCGTGACCGTCCTGCCCGCGCTGCTCTCGCTGCTGGGCCGGCGGGTCGAGAAGGGCCGTATCCCCTTCCTGCGCCGCCGCGAGCGGGGCCACGGACCGTCCGAGAGCCGCCTGTGGACGGCCGTGCTGCGGGGCGTGCTCGCCAAGCCGCTGTTCTCCGTGGTGGTCGCGGTGGGCGCCCTGCTCGCGGTGGCCGCGCCCGCCCTCGGCATGAAGACCTCACAGCTCACCCTGGACCAGGAGTTCGGGAACTCGCTGCCGATCGTGCAGACCTACGACCGCCTCAACCAGGCCTTCCCGGGCGGCTCCGAGCCGGCCGAGGTGGTCGTCAGGGCGAAGGACATCAACGCGCCCGAGGTCAGGCAGGCCCTGACCGACTTCAAGGAGCGGGCGATCAGCTCGGGTGCCTCGCGCGGCCCGGTCGAGATCAAACTGCACGACGCCCAGAACGTCGCCCTGATCTCCGTGCCGCTGGTCGGCGGCTCCGACCTGGACAAGGCCGGCAAGAGCCTGCGAAAGCTCCGCGACGAGGTACGGCCGGCCACGCTCGGCAGGGTCGACGGCGTACAGGCGCCGGTGACCGGCAACGTCGCGGGCAACGAGGACTTCAACGACCAGCTCCTCGGCTCGGTCGTCCCGGTCTTCGCCTTCGTCGTCGTCTTCGCCTTCCTCCTGATGCTGCTGTCCTTCCGCTCGCTGACGGTCGCGATCACCTCGATCCTGCTCAATCTGCTCTCGGTCGGCGCCGCCTACGGCATCCTCGTCGCCGTCTTCCAGCACGGCTGGGGCGCCTCGCTGGTGGGCGCGGAGGGGGTCGGCGCGATCGTCACCTGGCTGCCGCTGTTCCTCTTCGTGATCCTGTTCGGCCTGTCCATGGACTACCACGTGTTCGTCGTCTCCCGGATCCGTGAGGCCCACCTGCGCGGCCGGTCCACCCGGGACGCCATCCAGCACGGTGTGGTCACCACGGCCGGGGTCGTCACCAGCGCCGCCGTCATCATGGTCGCGGTGTTCGCGATCTTCGGCACGCTGTCCATGCAGTCCATGAAGCAGATGGGCGTGGGCCTGGCGGCCGCCGTCCTCATCGACGCGACCGTCATCCGGGGCGTCCTGCTCCCGGCGGTCATGGCACTGCTGGGCGAGCGGAACTGGTACCTGCCCAGCCGGCTGCGGTGGCTGCCGGACCTGACGCACGACGAGTCGCCGGAGGCGGGGGCACCGGCGGTGCGCAGCGAGCCGGAGCGGCTCAAGGTCTGAGCCCGCCCGCAACGCCGCTCGGCGCAGGGTCCGTCGGTCTCCCTCCGGGGGCCGACGGGCCCCGGCCCCCGTTCGACCCGCGTCAGCGCTGGTAGCGGGCCAGCACCAGATTTCCGTCCTGCTCCAGCCGGTGGCGGAGGTCGGTGAGGCCGATGGCGCCGCTGTAGTACTCCTGGAGGGCGGGGGTGGCCACCTTGTCCTTCCACTCGGGGTAGCCGCGCACGGTCTGGGCGGGGGCCGGGCTGAGGTGGGCGGCCAGGGCGGTGCCGGTGGCCCAGCCGTACTTCGCGGTGTGCAGGGCGGGGTCCTTCAGCGCCTGGGTGCCGGTGGGCAGCATCCAGTCGCCGAGGGCGAGCCGGACCATGTTCCGCGGACGGAGCAGGAAGTCGATGAACTCGGCCGCCTCCTTCTTGTGCGGACTGTCCGCAGCGATGGACAGCGTCTGCGGGCTGACGCCCTGGGCGAGGCCGTCGGCGCCGGCCGGGGCGGGCAGCACCTCCCAGTCGAAGCCCTTGGGCGCCTGCTGGACGATCTGCTGACGGTAGGAGAAGCCGAGCGGGACCATCGCGTACTTGCCGCCGAAGAAGCCCGGCAGGGTGTCCGAACCACCGCTGCCGAGGGTGGAGCCGGGTGCGCTGTGGTCGACGTCGACCTGGTCGTGGACGGTGCGCGGCACGACCTGGTCGGCGGCCTGGAAACGCACGGTCACCTTGCCGTCGGCGCCGCGGTGGAAGAGCCGGCCGCCCGCCGACAGCGACAGGTTGAGCGTGGCGGACACCGGTTCCCTCAGCGGCCAGGCGACGCCGTACCGGCCGTCGCCGCTGAGCTCTTTGGTGATCCGCCGGAACTCGGCCCATGTCCACGGGTGTTCGGGGGTGGGGGTGCGCACGCCCGCCTTGGCGAGCCAGGCCCTGTCGGCGATCAGTACCCGCGGTTCCTGGAGGAAGGGCACGCCGTAGACGCCGTTCCCGAAGGTCGCCGTCTCCCAACTGCGCTGCGGTATGTCCGATTTGAGGCGGGTGGACACCAGGTCGGTCAGGTCGGCGAGGTAGCCGCCGTAGGCGAAGTCCGCGAGGTCGTCGGAGGCGTCGTGGACGATGTCGGGGGCTTCACCGCCCTCGAAGGAGGTGAGCAGTTGGTCGTGGACACTGTCCCAGCTGCCCTGGACGTACTCGACCTTGACGTCCGCGTGCGTGGCGTTCCACTCCTTCACCAGTTCCTTGTTGGCGGCGACCGACTCGTCCTGCCAGGCCAGGGACTGGAACCGGAGGGTGATCGGGCCGCCGGCGCGGGACGCGGAGGTGCAGCCCGCGAGCAGCACCAGGAGAACGACGACCGCCGTGGTGAGCCTGGTGCGCATCAGCTCTTCACCGCCCCGGTGAGCATCCCGCCGGTGATCCGCCGCTGCACGAGCGCGAAGACGGCCAGCGAGGGCAGCGTGGCGAGGAACGCGGCCGCGGCCAGCGGGCCCAGGTCGGCCACGCCCTCGGCTCCGATGAAATGGGTGAGGACGACGGGCAGGGTCTGCTTCTGCGGTGTCTTCAGGAGCACCAGCGCGAAGAAGAACTCGTTCCACGCGGTGACGAAGGCGAACAGCCCGGTCGCCACGATGCCGGGCGCCAGCAGCGGCGCCGTCACCGACATCAGCGTCCGCAGCCGTCCGGCCCCGTCGACGGCCGCCGCCTCCTCCAGTTCGACGGGCACCGCGCGGACGTATCCGACGAGCATCCAGAGCGCGAAGGGCAGCGCCCACACCGCGTACACCATCACCAGCCCCGGCAGGGAGTCGATCAACCGCAGGTTCTTCAGCACCAGGAACAGCGGGATGATCAGCAGGACGAACGGGAACGCCTGGCTCACCACCACCCACCCGGTGACCGCTCGGGAGAGCGCGGTGCGGCGCCGTCCCGCGACGTATGCCATCGGGGTCGCGAGGAGTACCGCGATCAGCGCCGCGCCGAGCGCGGCGAGCAGGGAGTTGAGGCCGGCGCGCAGCAGGGGCTGTTCGTCGAAGGCCTGGCGGAAGTTGGCCAGGGTGGGGTGCCGTGGGATCCAGGTGGGATGCAGACTGCCCAGCTCCTGCGGGGACTTGAAGGCGACGGAGAGCAGCCACAGGAGCGGGAAGGCCAGGAAGACGAGGTAGGCCAGCAGGGCCGCGTACTGGCCGGCGCGGGCCGCGGTACGGGTCTTCACGCGTCCTCGCCTCCCCGCAGCCGGCCCGCCAGGAACACGGCCAGCAGTACCGCGATCACCGCGACCATCACGCACCCCATCGCCGCCGCGTACCCGAACTGGCCGTAACGGAACGCCTCTTCGTAGGCGAAGAGCATCGGCAGCCGGGTCTTGCCGCCGGGGCCGCCGTTGGTCAGGACGTAGACCAGGGCGAAGGAGTTGAAGTTCCAGATCAGGTTGAGCGCGGTGACGGCCAGGGCGATGGGTCTGAGCGCGGGCCAGGTGACCGTCCGGAAGCGGCGCCAGGCGCCCGCGCCGTCCACCGCCGCCGCCTCGTGCAGTTCGCGCGGGGTGTTCTGGAGTCCGGCGAGCAGGGCGACCGTGGTCTGCGGCATCCCGGCCCAGACGCCGACGACGATCACCGCGGGCAGGGCGGTGGCGAGGCCGCTCAGCCAGTCCCTGCCGTCGCCGAGGCCGAGGCCGTGCAGGGTCTCGTTGAGGATGCCGGCGTCGGGGTTGTAGACCAGCCGCCACATGATGCCGACCACGACCTCGGGCATCGCCCAGGGGACGATCGCGAGGGCGCGGGCCAGCCAGCGCAGTCGTAAGTCCTGGTTGAGCAGCAGGGCGAGGCCGAGGGCGAGCAGGAACTGGGGCACGGTCACCCCGGCCGCCCAGACCAGGCCGATCCGGAACGACTCCCAGAAGAGGGTGTCGTGCAGCAGGTCCCGGAAGTTGAGGCCGCCGATCCACCGGGTGGCGGCGGTCCGGCCCGACTGGGCGTCGGTGAACGCCAGCAGGATCCCGTAGAGGAGCGGGCCGACGCTCAGCACGAGGATCGGGATCAGCGCGGGCAGGACCAGGAGCCAGGCGCCGCGGTCGGTGACCCGTACGGCGGCCGGCCGCCCCGTGCTCGCCACGTCGGTAACCAATGCCACGTCATCCCCCTCTGCGCGGCCCGGTCGGGCCTGGCCATGTTCGTGAAGGCGGGTTGTCCCGTCAAGGCACCGCGCACCCGGTCCGGCCTCGGTGGATGCGAGACTGACCGCCGGACGGCGAGAGGACGACGCCGTGTGCGCCCGCGCAGTCGAGGGCGTGCGGACGCCGGGGACGACACGGAGGCGGGCGATGGACGAGGCAAGGGCGCGGGACGTACTGGCCGCGGCGGGTGTGCTGCCCGGTGCGGCGGAGGGCGCCTCGCTGCTCGCGCTGGGCGAGAACGCGGTGTTCGCCGCCGGGGAGCTGGTGGTGAAGGTGGGCCGGGACCGCGAGCTCCTCGACCGGGCCCGGCGCGAGCTGGAGATCGCCGGGTGGCTGGCGGAGGCCGGTGTGCCGGCCGTACGGGCCGCCGAGCCGAAGGCACTGCTCGTCGAGGGGCACCCGGTGACCGTGTGGCACCGGCTGCCGGATCCGGTCCGGCCGGCCGAGCCGCGGGATCTGGCCGGACTGCTGCGGATCGTGCACGCACTGCCCTCTCCTTCCTTCGGGTTGCCGCCCCGCGAGCTGCTGGGCGGTGTGGAGCGCTGGCTGCGGCTGGCCGGGGACGCGATCGACCCCGCCGACGCGGCGTATCTGCGGGAGCGCCGGGACGGCTTCGCGGCGGCCGCGGCCGCGCTGACGCCCCGGCTGACGCCCGGGCCGATCCACGGGGACGCGCTGCCCCGCAATGTGCACGTCGGACCGGACGGCCCGGTGCTGGTCGACCTGGAGACCTTCTCGTCCGACCTGCGCGAGCACGACCTGGTGGTGATGGCGCTGTCCCGGGACCGGTACGGCCTGCCGGCCGAGGCCTACGACTCGTTCACCGAGGCGTACGGGTGGGACGTGCGCGAGTGGGAGGGGTGCGGTGTGCTGCGCGGCGCCCGGGAGACGGCCAGCTGTGCGTGGGTGGCGCAGCACGCGCCGGGCAGCCCCGAGGCGCTGGCCGAGTTCGAACGGCGGGTGGCGTCGCTGCGGGAGGGCGACGAGTCGGTGCGGTGGTATCCGTTCTGAGCCGCGGCCGCCGAGGAGCGCCCGGAGGCGCGGGGCCGCAGGGGAGGTGCGGCTGCCGCCGCGTGGGCGCCACCGGCCACGACGGCGCCGCGGACGAACGACGGCGCATGACGGCGTTTGGGTCCGAGCGGAACGCTCAGGCCGCTTCGGCCGGCTCCCGCAGCGGCCAGGTCCCGTCCACCACCGCGTCCGCCTCTCCCTTGCGGCGCAGGAACTGCTGGAAGTCCGCCGCCCATTGCGCGTACCACTCCACCTGGCGCCGGTGCAGTTCCGCCGGGCCCAGGGCCGCGATCTTCGGGTGCCGGTCGGCTATCGCGCGGGCCAGGCGGGCCGCGGCGAGGGCGTCGGCCGAGGCGTTGTGGGCGGCGGCGAGGGTGATGCCGTACTCGGCGCAGACCGCTTCCAGGTTGCGCTTGCCACGGCGGTAGCGGTCGACCCAGCGGTCGATGGTGTACGGGTCGATGACCGGCGCCGGGTCGAGGCCGCCGAGGCGGTCGGAGAGGGACGGCAGGCGGTGGCGGCGCAGTTCCGCCGAGAGCAGGGTGAGGTCGAAGGCCGCGTTGTAGGCGACGACCGGGACGCCGGTCCTCCAGTAGCCGGTGAGGACGTCCGCGAGGGCGTCGGCGACCTGGTCGGCCGGTCCGCCCTCCGCCGCCGCCCGCTCGTTGCTGATGCCGTGCACCGCCACCGCGTCGGCCGGGATCTCCACGCCCGGATCCGCCAGCCACTCGCGGCGGCCCAGTTCCTGCCCGGCCCTGACCTCGATCACGGCCCCCGTGACGATCCGCGCCTCGTGCGGATCCGTACCCGTCGTCTCCAGGTCGAAGCCGATCAGGAGCTCCTGGTGCCAGCCCATGGGCGGCCCCCCTTCATTGGTGGTGCTTTCCCCCAGTGGTCTCCACCCTCGCATGCGCCACTGACAATCAGAGGACCGCGTTCCGCTTGGCGCCGCGTGAGCGCCGCGCACGCCTCAGGACACCGGGCGCGAATCCGCCCAGGCCGTCTCGAACTCCTCGCGATACGTCGGGAAAAGCCCGGTTTCCAGGACGTCGTCCGACTTGACGACCTTGCCGCCGTTGCGGAGCACCAGCACGGGCGACTCCATCCCGCGCGCCCCGCGCAGATAGGACTGGACGACGGCGACACCGTCCGCGCCGTCGCCGTCCACCAGGTAGGCGGAGAAGCGGGGGGTGTCGTCGTAGACCTGGATCTCGAAGGCGCCCGGGTCGCGCAGCCGGGAGCGGACCCGGCGCATGTGGAGGATGTTCATCTCGACCGAGCGGGCCAGTTCGCCCCGTTTCATCCCGAGCTCGCGTTCTCGGCGCTTGACCGCGCTGGAGGCGGGGTTGAGGAAGAGGAGCCGGACCCGGCAGCCGGTCTCGGCGAGGCGGACCAGCCGGCGGCCGGAGAAGTTCTGCACGAGCAGGTTGAGGCCGATGCCGATGGCGTCCAGGCGGCGGGCGCCGCCGAAGAAGTCCTCGGCCGGGAACTGGCGCATGAGGCGGACCCGGTCGGGGTGGACGGCGACGACGTCCGCGTACCGGTCGCCGACCAGGTCCTCGACGGCGTCCACCGGGAGCCGGCGCGCCGAGGGCACGTCGCCGCCCGCGCCGAGCATCTCCAGGAGCCGGGCGGAGGCGCGCTCGGCCTGGTCGAGGACGGCCCCGGACAGCGCCCGGTTGCGGGAGACGACGTTGCGGGTCACCTCCAGCTCGTCCAGGGCGAGTTCGACGTCCCGGCGCTCGTCGAGGTACGGCTCGAAGCACGGCCAGTGCTGCACCATCAGCTCGCGCAGCTGGGGCAGGGTGAGGAAGCTGAGCACGTTGTCGTCGGCGGGGTCGAGCAGGTAGCCCTTGCGGCGGCTGACCTCGCGGACCGCGACCGCCCGCTGGACCCACTCCTGGCCGGCCGGACCGGCCGCGGCGACCACCCACTCGTCGCCGTGGACGGGTTCGTAGATGGGCCGCAGCACGGCGGCCACGACCGCGCGCATCCGCTGTTCGACGAGGTTCAGCCAGATGTAGGCCCGGCCGGCCCGCTGGGCGCGCGTACGCACCTCGAGCCAGGCGTCGGCGTCCCACTCCAGCTCCGGCCCGATGGAGCCCGTGGCGTCCATCGGCCGGGCCAGGGACACCGCGCCGGGCGGGACGTCTGTGGAGTTCCCCTCGTGACCCTCGTCACCAGGGGGCAGCTCCAGGCCTCCCGAGCCCACCCGTGCACCGCCTTCCGTTCCCCCGAGCTCTCCCCATGCCAACGATCAAGGAAGGGTACTCCGGGAGTGGTCGGCGGTGCAGCCGGATGGACAGGTCGTTTCTCAACTACCGTTTCCGGGCCGTCCGTTCTGATCAGCGAGGGCGGCCGGCGTGAGCGGATTCATAGCCGTGACGTCCCGGGGGGCGATGGAGAAGCCCTGCCAGTGGACCGGCATCGGCTGCTGGTCCTCGTCGCGGGCGATGTGGTGGAAGCCGACGTTCACCCAGACCACGGGGTTGGTGAGGGTCTGCCCGTTGACGAACTTGTCGACGCTCCTGGGGTGACCGGTCGCGCAGCCCGGGTTGTTGCTGGCGAACTGCTCGCACTTGTCGTACTGGGTGAAGTAGACGTCGTGCGAGGTGAAGGCGTGGCCCGGGTACGTGTTGCTGGCGCCCCGGACGATCTCGTAGGACCGCGCGTGCCCGTCCTTGTTCTTGCCGGCCGTGCTGACCACGCGCCACCAGCGCATGTTCTTGGCGTCGCCGGCGAGTTCCTTGGTGACGCCGGTGCGGGTGGTCCTGTTGGTGGGCGCCTCCTGGCCGTGCACGGGAGCGCTGACCTTCGAGTCGTACTGCTCGATGCGGCTCTTGGAGGAGCCGTCGAGGTCGAAGTCGAGCTTCCAGAAGACGTTGTGCGCGTGGCTGGTGGCGTAGGCGTGGGCGCCCTTGCCGATCGGCCAGCCGCGGCCGTCCCCGGCGTCGTAGTCGATCGGCGAGAGGCTGCCGGTGGCGCCGACGTTCATGTTGATCGTGCCGTCGTCCTGGAACCGCCACTCGGTCATGTACTCGTACCAGCCGACCTTGTTGACGGTGTAGACCAGCAGGTCCTTGCCCTGCTGCTGGTACACCCGGTTGCCGGTGTCGGCCTGCATCCGGTACGCGTGGCCGCGCGAACGGGTGGTGGTGCACAGGCCGTTGACGTTGGGGTGCGCCGGGTCCCAGGCGTCGGGGACCTTGACGGTCTTGATGGTGCCGCCGGGGCACTCGGCCGAGGCGAGCGGCACCAGGCCCTGGGCGAAACCGAAACCGGTCAGGTCGTCGTACTCGACGCTGCCGTCGTCATAGGGGACGTCGATCTGGGCGAGGCGGGCGCTGGAGAGCACCTTGATGGGGGCCGGTTCGCCCTTTGGCTGGTAGGAGATGTGCTCCAGGACCAGTCCGGCCTTGCTGTCGTAGCGCCAGCACATCCGCCAGGTGGTGCCGGTGGACAGCTTCTGCTCGATCCGGTACGCGGCGGAGCAGTCGGCGGCGGCCGCGGCGGCCCGCCCCGGCTGTGCGGCGGCGGGTCCGGCCGCCGTGGTCGCGCCGGCGGCCAGCGCGGCCACGGCGAGGCCCACGGCTGCCGTCCTGCGGGCATGGCGAATTCCGGGCACGCGCGTACTCGCGCGCATGTTCACGTGCATGACGAAGTGACTCCTGGTACGGGAGATTCGGGTGGAAGATGAGCGGAGGGGCCCGGCTCAGCCGCCGAGCTTCACGACCTTGCGCGCGCTCAGGTCGACGACGAGCGACCTGGCGTCGATCCACGGCCCGTTCTTCACCTTGGGGAAGAGCCGCGCACAGCGGTGTTCCCCGCACGCGTCGAGCGCGGCGGGCTGGGCGCCCTCGGTGGCGCGGTAGACCGCGCTGTTGAGCAGCAACTGCTGCTCCGGGTCGGTCAGTTCGGTGCCGGTGGCGTCCTTGAAGTCCGCCTTCAGGCCGGCGCCGAGCGGATCGGCGGCGAGCAGCTTGAGGGCCTCGACGTTCTCGTCGTGGCTGAGCGGCGGCTGGACGCCCTTGCGGCTGGTGGTCTGCTCGACCTTGCCGGTGTCGAGGTTGACGGTCCGGGTGACGAGGGTGTCGTCCCGGTAGTCGTAGAACGTCACGTCCGCGCGGCGCGGCGCGTGCGCCGCGTCCAGTTCGTCCGCGTCCGGCTCGGCGAGGTCGACACTGAGCCGCTCCGGGCCGCGCCGGCCCTCGACGTTCTCCCCGGCGCTGAACATCTGCTTGGTGAGGGCGAGTTGTTCGACGCGCCGGGTCTCGTCGTCGGTCAGCGGGTCGCTGCCGGTGCCCTTCTTGCCCTCGGCCGGCGCCTGTTCCACGACGCCCGGCCTGACGGCGTCCCGCCCCTGGCCGGCCTGCTGCGCGGCGACCGCACCGTTTCCGCCGCCGCCCGGCTCGTCCGCCCCCGCCGTGCCGGGCAGGGTGATCCCGACCATCACGGCGGTTCCCGCCACCGCCAGTCCCGCACCCGCCACCATCTTGCCCAGATGCCGGTGCACTGTCTTGCGCACATCATCCCCCTACTCCCCCTCGGTCACAGGGAGTACGTATATGCCCCACTGATTCGGCACACTTCGCCACATGGGCCGCTGTGTGCACTGGTCGCCGGGTAAGAGGGGCGTAAGTCAGGAGGGGTTCCATTACTTTCGGGCAGACTCATGACCAAGGCGCCCCCGGGCGCGGGACCCACCTGGAAGAGTCGACTTCATGCAGGTCTGGCCTGGAGAGGCATATCCGCTCGGCGCCACGTACGACGGCGCCGGGACCAACTTCGCGGTCTTCACGGAGGCCGCGGACCGAGTGGAGCTGTGTCTGCTGCACGACGACGGCTCCGAGACGGCGGTGGAACTGCGCGAGAGCGACGCCTTCGTGCGGCACGCGTACCTGCCGGGCGTGATGCCGGGGCAGCGGTACGGCTTCAGGGTGCACGGCCCGTACGACCCCGGTCGCGGGCTGCGCTGCAACTCGGCGAAGCTGCTGCTCGACCCGTACGCGAAGGCGGTCAGCGGGTCGGTGCGCTGGGGCGAGGAGGTGTACGGCTACCACTTCGGCGACCCCGACGAGCGCAACGACCTGGACTCGGCGCCGCACACCATGACGTCGGTGGTGATCAACCCGTACTTCGACTGGGGCGACGACCGGCGGCCGCGCACGGAGTACCACCACACGGTGATCTACGAGGCCCATGTGAAGGGTCTGACCATGCGCCACCCGGGCCTGCCGGAGGAGCTGCGCGGCACCTACGCGGGCCTGGCCCACCCGGCCGTCGTCGAGCACCTGACGGCGCTGGGCGTCACGGCCCTGGAGCTGATGCCGGTCCACCAGTTCGTGAACGACCACCGGCTGGTCGACATGGGCCTGAACAACTACTGGGGCTACAACACCATCGGCTTCTTCGCCCCGCACAACACGTACGCCTCCTGGGGCGACCGCGGCCAGCAGGTCCTGGAGTTCAAGTCGGCGGTACGGGCACTGCACGAGGCCGGTATCGAGGTGATCCTCGACGTGGTCTACAACCACACCGCCGAGGGCAACCACCTGGGCCCGACGCTGTCCTTCCGCGGCCTGGACAACCCGTCCTACTACCGGCTGACCGACGACCCGCGCTACTACATGGACACCACCGGCACCGGCAACTCGCTGCTGATGCGGTCTCCGCACGTCCTCCAGATGATCATGGACTCGCTGCGGTACTGGGTCACCGAGATGCATGTCGACGGCTTCCGTTTCGACCTCGCGGCGACTCTCGCCCGGCAGTTCCACGAGGTGGACCGGCTGTCGTCGTTCTTCGACCTGGTGCAGCAGGACCCGGTCGTCTCCCAGGTGAAGCTGATCGCCGAGCCGTGGGACGTCGGCGAGGGCGGCTACCAGGTGGGCAACTTCCCGCCGCTGTGGACCGAGTGGAACGGCAAGTACCGCGACACCGTGCGCGACCTGTGGCGCGGCGAGCCGCGCACGCTGGCGGAGTTCGCGTCCCGGCTGACCGGCTCCTCCGACCTGTACCAGGACGACGGCCGCCGCCCGCTGGCCTCCATCAACTTCGTCACCTGTCACGACGGCTTCACGCTGCACGACCTGGTGGCCTACAACGAGAAGCACAACGAGGCCAACGGCGAGGACAACCGGGACGGCGAGAGTCACAACCGCTCGTGGAACTGCGGGGTGGAGGGGCACACCGACGACCCCGGTGTCCTGGAACTGCGCGAGCGCCAGATGCGGAACTTCGTCGCCACGCTGATGCTGTCCCAGGGCGTGCCGATGATCAGCCACGGCGACGAGTTCGCGCGCACCCAGCAGGGCAACAACAACGCTTACTGCCAGGACAACGAGGTGTCCTGGGTGGACTGGCCGGATCCCGGGGACGACGGCGGGCTGCCGGCCTTCACGCGCGCGATGGCGCGGCTGCGCAAGGAGCACCCGGTCTTCAGGCGCCGCCGCTTCTTCCACGGCCGCCCGGTGGAGGGCACCCACGACGAGCTCTCCGACATCGCCTGGTTCACCCCGGAGGGCCACGAGATGGCCCAGCGGGACTGGGACTCCGCCCAGGCCTCGGCCCTCACGGTGTTCCTCAACGGCAACGCGATCTCGGAACCGGACACCCGGGGGCAGCGGATCGCCGACGACTCGTTCCTGCTGATGTTCAACGCGTCACCGGAGCCGCTGGACTTCGTGGTGCCGGTCAACCACGGCCGGCAGTGGGAGGTGGTGGTCGACACGGCACAGGCCGAGGGGGTGCCACCGGGGCCGAAGGTGGACGCGGGGGCACGGCTCACCTTGGTGGGCCGGAGCCTGGCCGTATTGCAGAGGCCGGCGTAGGGATGCGCGTTCCGACGGGCTGTTGGGCAAGTGCGGGCCGGTGGGGGCCGGTGGGGGCCGGTCGCGCAGTTCCTCGCGCCCCTTCGGGGCGCTGTACCGCACGCGGTGGCACAGAAGCCGACCGGACGGGTACATAGGTCCGCATGACAGCCGAGCGAACCGCCCCCACCGTCCCGACGGCCACCTACCGACTCCAGCTCCAGCCCGGCTTCCCCTTCCCGGCCGCCGAAGCCGCCGTGCCGTATCTCGCCGCGCTCGGCGTCTCCCACCTCCACCTCTCCCCCGTCCTGGAAGCCGTCCCGGGCTCCACGCACGGCTACGACGTCGTCGACCACGCGCGCGTACGCGAGGAACTCGGCGGCGAGGACGGGCTGCGCGCGCTGTCGCGCACCGCGCGGGCGCACGGTCTCGGTCTGGTCATGGACATCGTGCCGAACCACATGGCGATGTCCCCCCGGCACAACCACGCCCTGTGGGAGGTGCTGCGGGAGGGCCCGAAGTCGCCGTACGCGCGCTGGTTCGACGTCGACTGGGAGGCGCAGGGCGGGCAGTTGCTGGTGCCGGTGCTGGGCGGCCCGGTCGGCGAGGTGCTCGGGCAGCTGAAGGTCGACGGTGACGTGCTGCGCTATCACGAGCACACCTTCCCGCTCCGGGACGGCACCGCGGGCCTGCCGCTGCCGGAGCTGCTGGACGCGCAGTGGTACCGCCCGGTGTGGTGGCGGCTGGCCCGCACCGAGCTGAACTACCGGCGGTTCTTCAGCATCTCGGAGCTGATCGGGGTGCGGGTGGAGGATCCGGAGGTGTTCGAGGCCACCCACGCCAAGATCCTGCAGCTGCTGCACGAGGGCGTGGTGGACGGGCTGCGCGTCGACCACCCCGACGGCCTCGCCGACCCCGACGGCTACCTCGCGCGGCTGCACGAGGCGACCGGCGGGCGCTGGACGGTCGTGGAGAAGATCCTGGCCGACGGCGAGCACCTGCCGGCCGGCTGGCCGGTCGCGGGGACCACGGGCTACGACGCCCTGCGGTACGTGGACGGTCTGTTCACCGATCCCGCGGGCGCCGGTGAACTGCTCGGCCAGTACCGCGCGTTCGCGGCCCCGCAGACGGACCGGGGCGGCGACTGGGCGGCGACGGTGCGGCGGGCCGCGTACAAGGTGATCACGCACGAGCTGGCGGCCGAGACGGACCGGCTGACCCGGGCGGCCACGCGCGCGTGCGCGACGTCGCCCGATCCCGTCCTGCGCGACCGGGCGCCCTGGGCGCTGCGCACCGCGCTGGAGGAACTGCTGGTGCGGATGCGGGTGTACCGGCCGTACACCTCCGGTGACGTCGCCGCCGTGGTCACCGAGGAGGCCGCCGAAGAGGCCCGGCGGGCCTTCGTGGTGCCCGAGGAGGGCGGGGCGGTGGACGTGGTGCGCGGGCTGCTCCTCGCGGGGGACGGCCCGGGGGCCGAGGAGTTCCGGACGCGGTTCGCCCAGACCGCCTCGGCGCTGCGGGCCAAGTCCGTGGAGGACACGGCGTTCTACCGCTATGTGCCGCTGCTGGCGGCGACCGAGGTGGGCGGGGACCCGGGCAGCCCGGGGATCTCCCCGGACGCCTTTCACGCGTACTGCGCGCGCGTGCAGCGCGACTGGCCGCTCACCGGGACGGTGGTGACGACCCACGACACCAAGCGCAGCGCCGACGTGCGGGCCGCGCTGGCGGTGCTGACCGAGTGCCCGGAGCGCTGGGCCGACGTGCTGGCCGAGGTGACCCGGGAGGAGGAGGGAGTGCCGGACGCGCAACTGGCCTGGGCGGCCTGGCAGACGGTGTTCGGGCTCGGCCCGGCGGCCCCGGAGCGGGTACGGGAGGCGCTGGTGAAGCACGTGCGGGAGGCGGGCCTGTACACGAGCTGGACGGAGCAGGAGCCGCCGTACGAGGAGGCGGTGGTCTCGTTCGTCGCGGCGGGGCCGTGCGGGGTGCCAGGAGAACGCGTGGCGGCCTTCCGGGACTCGCTGGGGCCGCACGTCCGGGCGAACGTGCTGGGGACGGCACTGGTCCATCTGACGATGCCGGGGGTGCCGGACGTCTACCAGGGCACGGAGGGCGAGTACCGGGCACTGGTGGACCCGGACAACCGGCGGCCGGTCTCCTTCCCGCCGCGGCAGCCGGGCGAGAAGGACGCGGTGACGGCGGCGGCGCTGCGGCTGCGGGCGCGGCGCCCGGACGTCTTCGGCGAGGCGGCGACGTACGCGCCGCTGACCGCGGGGGGACCGGCCGCGGCGCACTGCCTGGCGTTCGCGCGCTCCGGACGGGTGGTCACGGCGGTGACCCGGCTGTCGCTGCGGCTGGCCGCGGCGGGCGGCTGGCGGGAGACGGTCCTGGCGCTGCCGCCGGGTCGGTGGGCCGACGTGCTGACGCCGGGGCGGGAGTTCACGGGGCAGGTGCGCGTGGGCGAGCTTTTCGAAGGGCTGCCGGTGGCGCTGCTGGAGCGGGTGGACGAGGGGGACTGATGGGAGCTGAGCGGGCTGACGGGGACTGACGGAAGCTGAGCGGCCCGGCCGAGACTGACGGGGGGCTGACGGGAACCGCCGGCAGAATTCACTCGTACGAGTGAATGCGTGACTGATTCTGGGAGTTGCCGGAACTCGCCGGGCGCGGGCCGCGTCGGTTATCGGCGCGCGGAGCGGTTCCGCGCCCCGTAGTGGCTTCGCACTCCCCGCCGCGCCAACCGCCCCGCCGGACGACAGCACATGCCTCGGGGCGCCCCCTGGAGCCTCCCCCGGCAGGTTCTTGACAGTTCACCTATGCCGTGCGGGACTGGGGAATGCGAAGCCGGGCGGACAAATCGGGGGTGAGTCTCCTGCCGGAGCTGCGTTACCCCAGTGTTCCCGAACTCGTCTCGACCGCCCGGGCGCTGGCCGCTCACCGGCCCGGCCTGTGCACGCTGCGGCAGATCGGCCGCTCCCGCGGGGGCAGGCCGCTGCACCTGCTGTCCGTCGGGCACGCCCCGCGGGCGGTGCTGGTGGTCGCGGGCGCCCACGCCAACGAGCCGGCCGGGGGCGGCACCCTCCAGGCGCTGGCCGAACGGGTGCTGCACGAGCGGGACCTGCGGGCGGAGACCTCCTGGCACTTCCTGCTGTGCGCGGACCCGGACGGGGCGAGCCTGCACGTCACCCCGGCTCCGCGCAGCCTGTTCGACTACCATCTCGGCTTCTACCGGCCGGCGGGCCCGGAGCAGCCGGAGTGGTCGCCATCGGTGCTGCCGCCGGACCGGCTGCCGCCCGAGACCCTGGCCCTGCTCGGGGTGATCGACGAGCTGCGCCCCTACCTCCAGGTGACCCTGCACGGCACCGATCTGGGCGGCAGCTGGGTGCAGTTGACGAAGGACGTGCCGGGGCTGGCCGAGCCGTTCGCGAAGTCGGCGGCGGAGCTGCACATCCCGGTGGAGACGGGCGCCTCGGACGCCGCCGGCTGGCCGCGCTCCGGGCCCGGGGTGCGGGTGATGCCCGGTCCGGAGACGGGGGTGGCGTAC
Source organism: Streptomyces shenzhenensis (assembly GCF_021462265.1). Lineage (GTDB taxonomy): Bacteria > Actinomycetota > Actinomycetes > Streptomycetales > Streptomycetaceae > Streptomyces > Streptomyces shenzhenensis. The sequence continues at coordinate 23,687 of NZ_JAJONF010000023.1, forward strand.
CCGAGCATGCCGGACGACGCGCGGCACAGCACCTGGTACCACGCGCACCGTTACGGCGGTCTGACGGCGGTGGTCGAGGTGCCGATGTGGGCGAGCGACCTGGTCGACGACCCGGCCCCGCACCCGGCGCCGGCGGCGGCGATGCGCCGGCTCGCGCATCGGCTGCTGCGGGACTCGCGGGAGGTGGAGTGGGTGCTGGCCGAGGCGCTGCCCCGGCTGGACGGCCTGGACGGGCCGCTGCTGCGGGCGGCCCGGTGGGCGCTGGGACTGATCCCGGGGCTGGCCGAGGACTGGATCCAGCGGCCGCCGGTCGACACGACGATGGCGTACATCGGCAGCGTGGACGCCTTCGGGCGGCGGCTGCCGTTGCGGGCCGCGTCGATGCTGCTGCGGGTGCTGCGGGAGGCGGACGACCGCGCGGCGCCGCGGCTGGAGGAGCTGGTGGCCTCCTGGTGCGAGGCCTACGGCCGACGCTTCCAGGCCCGTTGGGTGCCCCTGGAGCGCCAGGTGGAGCATCAGTCCCGGACCGTACTGGCGGCGGCGCGGCACGCGCGTGAACGAGCCGCGTGAACGAGCCGCGTGAACGAGCCGCGTGAACGAGCCGCGTGAACGAGCCGCGTGAGCGAGCCGCGTGAGCGAGCCGCGTGAGGGCAATGGCGGCGTGCGGGCGAGGGCGCCGTGCAGGCCAAGCCGCCCTGCAGGCGAAGGCGCCGTGCAGGCGAAGGCGCCGTGCAGGCGAAGGCGCCGTGCAGGCGAAGGCGCCGTGCAGGCCAAGCCGCCCTGCAGGCGAAGGCGCCGTGCAGGCGAAGGCGCCGTGCGGTCCTGGGGCTGCCCGGTGCCCGCCCGCCGCCCCCGGCTCAGCCGTCGAGGGCGAAGACCGGGCCGGTCCGGGCCGCCAGTTGGCAGGAGTTCGCGAACGTCTCGCGGTACTCGATCGGCCGGCCGTTCCACTGCCCGCGTGCCTGAGCGGTCACCGGGGCGTAGATCATCGGGCACATCGCGCCCCTGGCCGGGGGGATGCGGGCGATGTCACCGCCCACCGCGTCGAGCCGGGCGCAGGCCTCGGCCGCGCGGGAGTGCCCCTGGGGCGGGTCGCACAGCAGCAACGTGACGCGTGTGTCGTCAAAGTGGCCGTCGCCCGTGGTGACGGTCAGGTACAGGTAGTCGCCGTCGCGCGTCACGTCCGGCGCGGCCTGGGCCGGGCCGGACGTGAGCAGGGCGGCGGCCGCCAGCAGGACCCCGGCGGCCGCTGCGGCCTTGCTGAGATGCGTCATTCCCCGTGCATCGGCACGACGGGCTCGGTTCCCCAGCCCGGCTCACCCGATCGGGCACGTGCGCGCGCCTGGCGGTGCGCGAGTTCGAACGCGCTCAGGACCACGCGTGTCTGGTACTCGGCCTGGCGTGCGACCGGGATCCATCGCGCGCCGAGGGCGTCGCGGTAGTCCGCGCACCAGGCGTCGATCAGCCGGTCCAGGTCGGGCAGGGCGGCGGCCGGGTCGTGCCCGGTGCTGCGCAGGAGCTGGTGCAGCAGCCCGGCGGCGCGCAGGACCAGCCGGCGCCCGGCGATGCGCAGGGCGGCCAGCCGGGCGGAGCTGAGCGGGGGCAGCGGGCGGGCGCTGCCGGCGTCCTTGTCGGGGTCCCAGGCGTCGGCCAGGCCGGGGCAGACCAGCAGGTAGTCGTCGACCGGCGCGAACAGCCGGGCCGCGTCCGGCGCCGCCGCCAGCTGCGGCCGGACCCGGGTCAGGACATCGTCCAAGAGGTCCGTGTCGTGCCGCAGGGTCCGGCTGACCGCGCGCAGCGCCGCGTCCCGGTCGGCGGGCGGGGTGCCGTCCTGGACGGCGGCCACACCCCACATGGGCGCCTCGACGATCGCGGTGACGGTGCCGTACCGGTACGGGTGGAACCAGGTGGACTCGACGGCGGCCTCGGTGAGGGCGGCCGCCAGGTCGCCGCGGCGGGGCGGCGGGACGCGGTAGACGGCCGGGCCCAGGGTGGGCCAGTACAGGGTGTCGTACGCGCCGAGTTCGCGGGGGATGCCGAGCCCGGTCGCGATGTGCGCGAGGCGCCGGTCGAGGCCCGGCAGGTCGCGGGTCAGCTCGACGAAGCCGCCGCCGACGTCCACGCCGTGCAGCGAGCACTGCAGGAAGGGCCGCAGCTCGTCCTGGAGGCCGAGCAGTGCCCGGGTCTCGGGCAGCGCGACGGCCTCCGCCCCGCCGGGAAGCCACTCGGGCTGCTCCAGGAAGCCGGGCCGGAAGAAGTTCCGGAAGTAGTGGCCCAGGGTGTACGGGCCGGCCAGCCAGCCCTCGTTGCGGCGGGAGCCGTCGGGGTCCAGGCACAGCAGCAGGTTCCAGGTGACGTCGGCGTCCTCGGTGAGCCGCGGGTCGGCGAGGACCCGGTCGGCGAGGCGCAGCACGGTGGCACCGCCGACGGGTTCGTTGGCGTGCGGGCCCGCGACGACGAGGACGTGACGGGTGCCGTGACCGATGGAAAGCAGCCACATCGGGGTGCCCGCACGGGAGACCCCGGCCCTGCGCAGCCGGGCGTCCCGGGGGCGGTCGGCGACCAGCGCGGCCGCCCACGAGGCCAGCTCGTCCACGGACGGATAGCGGAGGAGGGGCGGCAGATCACACCTCCACAATGCGGTGCCGTCGCTTCACATGGTGTGCATGGCGTACGCACAGTCAGTCACGACTTGAGAGGTACGTCAACACCACGGCGGACAAACACTTTTCGGCCACCGCGCGGGAGCTGTCCAGCAGGCCGGGACGGACCGGCCCGGGGGTCAGGCGCCCGCGAGCCGGAAGGCCATCCGGCCGAAGGCGACCTGGTCTCCCTCGCGGACGACGGCGGCGCCGGTCACCCGGCGGCCGTTCACGGTGGTGCCGTTGGTGGAGCCGAGATCCCTGAGGACCCACAGGCCGCCCTGGTGGCGGAGTTCGGCGTGCACCCGGGAGACCGTCTCGTGGTTGAGCCGCAGCCCGTTGGCGGGGTCGCGGCCGATGCGCAGCGGGTGGCCGTTGCCCGGGTGCGGCAGCAGCAGCTTGGGCAGCCGCTCGGCCTGCCAGGCCCGGCGCAGCCGTACGGTGAAGCCGGAGACGGCCTCGACGGTGCCGAAGAGCACGCGCGCGAAGCGGCTCTCCTGGGGCAGGTCGGCGGTGAGGGCGGCGAGTTCCTCGGCCCGGCGGGCGGCGAGCGCCAGCTCCATGCGGCGCACGAACGTGTCGTGCGACAGACGTCCCATGGCGACGCCGTCACGCAGCACACTCAGCGCCTTGTCACGCTCCGCGTCGGACAGCCGCGCGGGGTAGGTGTGGAACTCGAAGGACGACGTCACGCTGCCGATTCTGAGCGAGTGAACCCCGGGTGTCCAGAAAACGGGAAAACGGCTGCCACGCGCGCGTACGTACGGCGACACCCGCCGGGAAAGCCGTGATTCAAAAGCGGACTGATCGCTTTCGCGGCACGATGGACGCACTACCTCACGATGAGCCAGACGAAGGGGACCGTCCGTGCAGTTCGAGGTGTGGGCACCGCAGGCAGACCGTGTGACGCTCCATTGCGACGGCGCCACGCGCGCGTTGGGGCGCGACCCGGAGCGGCCCGGCTGGTGGACCGGGGAGGCGGACGCCGAGGACGGCACGCGGTACGGGTTCGCCCTGGGCGACGGTCCTGTGCTGCCCGACCCTCGCTCGCGCCGCCAGCCGGACGGCCCGGACGGGCTCAGCGCGGTCGTCGACCACACCCGCCACGAGTGGCGTGCCGCCTGGCCCGGACGCGCGCTGCCCGGGGCGGTGCTCTACGAGCTGCACGTGGGCACGTACACCCCCGAGGGCACCCTGGACGCGGCCGCCGCCCGCCTCGGCCACCTGCGCGAACTGGGCGTCACGCACGTGGAGCTGATGCCGCTGTGCCCGTTCCCCGGCCGGCACGGGTGGGGGTACGAGGGGGTCTCGCTGTGGGCGGTGCACGAGCCGTACGGCGGCCCCGAGGCGCTGAAACGGTTTGTCGACCAGGCGCACGAACTCGGTCTCGGCGTCGTCCTGGACGTCGTGCACAACCACCTCGGCCCGTCCGGCAACCACCTGCCCGCGTTCGGGCCGTACTTCACCGACGCACACCAGACGCCCTGGGGCTCCGCCGTCAACCTGGACGCGCCCGGGTCGGACGAGGTGCGCGCGTATCTGCTGGGCAGCGCGCTGGCGTGGCTGCGCGACTACCGGATCGACGGGCTGCGCCTGGACGCGGTGCACGCGTTGTGCGACACGCGCGCGTGCCACTTCCTGGAGGAGCTGTCGTCGGCCGTGGCCGGGCTGGCGGCCGAGTCGGGCCGTCCGCTGTTCCTGATCGGCGAGTCCGACCTGAACGATCCGCGGGTCGTCACCCCGCGCGCGGAGCACGGGCTGGGCCTGGACGCGCAGTGGAACGACGACTTCCACCACGCTCTGCACGCCGCGCTGACCGGCGAGTCCCAGGGCTACTACGCCGACTTCGCCCGCGCCCCGCTCGCCGCCGTCGCCAAGACGCTCTCCGGCGGCTACTTCCACGACGGCACCTACTCCAGCTTCCGCGGCCGCCGGCACGGCCGCCCGCTGGACCGCGCGCGGGTGGCCGGACACCGGCTGCTCGGCTACACCCAGACCCACGACCAGGTCGGCAACCGCGCCCAGGGCGACCGGCTCTCGGCGGCCCTCTCCCCCGGCCTGCTGGCCTGCGCCGCCACCCTGGCCCTGACCGCGCCCTTCACGCCGATGCTGTTCATGGGCGAGGAGTGGGCGGCCGGCACCCCCTGGCAGTTCTTCACCGACCACACGGACCCGGACCTCGCGGAGGCCGTACGGCGGGGCAGGCGCCGGGAGTTCGCGGCGCACGGGTGGGCCGAGGAGGACGTGCCCGATCCGCAGGACCCGGCGACCCGGGAGCGGTCCTGCCTGGACTGGTCGGAGCCGGAACGCGAGCCGCACGCGCGCGTGCTGGCCTGGTACCGCAGGCTGCTCGCGCTGCGCCGGGAGCAGCCGGACCTCACCGATCCCGATCTCGCCGACACCAAGGTGGCCTACGACGAGACGGCACGCTGGCTGGCGTTCCGGCGCGGCGATGTGCGGGTGGCGGTGAACCTGGGCGCGGCACCGGCCGCGATCCCGCTCGGCACCGGGCGGGTGGAGGTCCTGGCCGCGTGGGACACCGTGGGGGCACCGGACGCGGACGGGGTGCTGCGGGTGCCCGGCGAGTCGTGCGTGGTGCTGACCCAGGCCTGACCAGTCCTGACCTGGCTCGCCCAGGCCGGGTCGGGCACCGGGCGTCCGGCTACTGCTCGTCGGTGTCCTGGGTGTCCTCAGGGGCCTCGCGCAGCTCCGTCACCCGCTCCAGCAGGATCGTCTCCCAGGCGCGCCGGAGCTGCGTGCGCAGCAGCGGCAGGGGGCTGTCGTCACGGCCTTCGAGGCGGTCGGTGAGGCGGATGACGGTGTCGCAGCGGGCCAGCCACAGGCCGCGCAGGCAGGGACGGGGGCCGTAGCCGGCCAGCGTGGCCGCGCGGACGGCCGCGCCGGAGCCGACCGCGAGGGCGAGCCCGGCGATGTCCTCCGCGGGGTCGCCCACCACCGCGTCGGTCCAGTCGAGAACGCCGCGCACCCTGCCGTCGGCGCTGACCACCAGGTGCTCGCCCTTGAGGTCGTGGTGGGTCAGCACGGCGGTACCGGGCTGGGCGGCGAGCTGGGCGGCGACCGGATGGGTCAGCTGGAGCAGGCGTGCGGGATCGAACTCGTCGGCGGCGGCGAGGCGTTCGGCGGCGGGCACCGCCATGCGGCGCAGCGCCTCCAGGGAACGCGGCGGGGTGCGCGGCACGCCGAGTGTCTCGGCCTGCCGTACGGGCACTTCGCGCAGTCCGGTGAGCAGCCCGGCCAGGTCCGCCTCGCCGACCGCGGAGACGTCGTGCTCCTCGGCCGTACCGCCGGGGATCACGGTGTCCAGCGTGTACGTCAGCCCCGGTGCCCACTCGCCGTGCGCCACGCTGGCCGGGACGGCGACCGGCAGGTGCGGCCGCGTCAGGTCGCGCAGGCGCAGTTCGCGGCGCTGGCGGACGGCGGCGTCCCGGTCGGGGGCGAGGCGCAGCACATGGCGGGTGCCGACCCACCAGGTGGAGTGCTCACCGCCCGCCGTGACGGGCCGCGCCTCGGGGCCCGAGGTGTCGCCCGCGCCCTCCTTGAGCAGCGAGCGGACCAGTCGGCGGACGGTGTCCGCGGTGGGAGTCGGTGGCTTGGTCATGGATCGCGCCGTTGCCGTTCGGGGTGGGATAGGGGCGGGCAGGTGGTGGCGGGCCGGGTCGGTCAGCTCACGATGACCATCTCGCGGGTGGTGTTGTTGAAACGACGGCCGCCGTCCCCGGTCACCGTGACGATGTCCTCGATCCGCACTCCGAAGCGGCCGGGCAGGTAGATGCCGGGCTCCACGGAGAAGCACATCCCGGGCACGAGCGGCTGTTCCTCACCCTCGATCATGTACGGCGGCTCGTGCGTGGTGACGCCGATGCCGTGCCCGGTGCGGTGGATGAAGAACTCGCCGTACCCGGCGTCGGTGATGACCGCGCGGGCGGCCCGGTCGACCTCCTGGCAGGCGGCGCCGGGGCGCACCGCCCGGAAGCCGGCCTCCTGGGCGGCGCGCACGATGTCGTGCACCTCGCGCTCCTCGGCGGTCGGCGGGCCCACGTGCACGGTGCGGGTGGTGTCGGAGCCGTAGCCGTCCTTGAGGCCGCCGAAGTCGAGCACGACCATGTCGCCGTCCTGGAGGACCCGGTCGCCGACCTCGTGGTGCGGGTTGGCGCCGTTCGGCCCGGAGCCGACGATGGTGAAGTCGACCTGCTCGTGGCCGAAGCGGCGCAGCAGGTCGGCGAGGTCGTGGCCGACGTCGGACTCGCGGCGGCCGGCGAAGGGAACCTTGCGGATCTCCTCGAACGTCGCGTCGGCGGCCGCGCCGGCGGCGGCGAGGAGTTCGAGTTCGGCCGGGTCCTTCACGGCGCGGAGCATGGGCAGCGCGTCGGTGAGGGAGGCGTAGGAGGTGCCGGGGAGTGTCTTCTGCAGGCCCAGCAGGTGCATGGCCCAGGCGTTGTCGCTGATACCGAACCGGCCGTCCTCGGCGAGGAGGTCCGCGGTCATGGCGTAGGGGTCCGTGCCGTCGGTCCAGTCCCGCAGGGTCAGCACGGCCGCGCCTGCGGCCTTCTCGGCGTCGGGGGCTTCCAGGGTGGGGACGACCAGCACGGGGTCCCTGCCGGGGGCCAGGACGAGCAGGGTGAGCCGTTCGGTGACCGCGGTGGGGGTGTAGCCGGTGAGCCACACCATGTCGGGGCCGGGGGCGACGAGGAGACCGGCGAGGCCGGCGTCCGCGGCGGTGCGCGCCGCGCGCGTCATGCGGGACCGGTAGTCGCCGGCGGTGAAGGGGGCGGCGGGGGTGGTGCCGGTCATCCAGGGCCTCCTTGCGCGGGTGACGGGGCTGGTTCCGCGCCTCGGCATGCATCCTGCCGGGTGCGGCGGGGCCGCGCGAGCCGGTTTGGGCAGAGCCGCCGCCGTGGGGCCCGGCGGTGTTGCCGGTTCGGGGGCGTGGCCGGTCGCGCCCACGCGGCGGAGCCGCACGTCGGTACCGCCCCGCGCCCCTCCGGGGCGCGTCCCTGCGGATGTTCTCAAGTGACGACGCCCGGCACCACGGTCAGCTGCTGGTACCCCCCGCTCGCGTGCCGCACCGTCAGCTTCGCAGCGTTCCCCGGCCGGGCGTCGGCGACCGCTCGGGCCAGGTCGGCGGCGCCGTCGATCCGGCGGGCTCCGAACTGGAGCAGGATGTCGCCGCGCACCAGCCCCGCCGAGTAGCCGGGGCCCGGTACGTGGACCCCCACCACCAGCGCGCCCGCCTTCTCGGCGTCCACCGCCTCCACGCCCAGGGCCGCGGCTGCCGTCGGCGACGGGGCGGGGGTGGCCGGGGGCGCGGGGCTCGGTGCCGTCGGCGGGGCCTGGTGCCGCAGGTCCGCCAGTCTGCTCATGCCGATCACGGTCGCGCCCACCGTGCCCAGCCCCACCCCGGACAGCACCAGGACCGTGCCGACGAACGTCACGAACAGCAGGGTGCTGATACGGCCGGCGCGGCGACGCGCGGCGCGCGGGCGCCGGGCGGGATCGGCTGGGGGGCCGTTCCGGCGGTCCTGACCTGGGATGGGCTTGGGACGCAATGCGGTCTGTTCCATGGTTCGCCTCCACCCCGAGCCCTACCCGGCGCGCGCGGGCGCGACGAGCCACGAACGAGTGAGACTGGCCCTGGGGCAGCGGCGGGAATCCTTCACCCTCACTCGTCCCGGCCGGGGGTCGTTGTCAGTGGCGGCTGTTACGTTCTGTGACATGACCGATCACTGCCTGCGGCTGCTCCGGCAGCACCGCCGTCTGGCCGAACTGGCGGCGTTTCCCTTCGGCTTCGACCTGGACCGGGCCGCCGACGGCCACGTGGAGCCGGTCCGCCTCGCCTCCGGTGGTTCTCTGGCGGCGGTGGCGGGCTGCGACACCGGCGGCACGTACTTCGTGTGCGGGGACGGCTCGTTGCTGTACGCGGACTCGGAGGGCTCGGCCGGGATCACTGGGTCGTCCGTCGACGAGGCGCTGGAGATCATGATCGGCCTGCCGGGCTGGCGCGACTGTCTGGACCTGACGCCGGCGGACGGCGAGGCGGCGATCCTCGCGCGCGTGGCCGGGATCGAGGACGAGATCCGCGAGTACCACGGCATCGACGCCGAGCGCGCCGAACTCCGCGCCGCCCTGGGCCTGCCCGACCGCTCCCCCGTCGAACTGCTCGGCATGCTGCACGCCGCCCTGCTGCGCACCGAGCCCGACTTCCTCCTGCTGAACGCGGACGAGGGCTGCGCCTACGACCTGCTCGATCCGCACCCCCGGCCGCCCCTGTGGGAGTCGGTGCGGCACGAGGTGCCCGGCGACCCGGCCGACGAGCCGCTGTCGACCTGGACCCGGCTGGCGGCCGAGCAGGGGATGACCGAGCTCGCCCGGGTGGCGCTGCTCCGCCGGCTGGACGAGATATACATGGACCAGGGCATGCTGCTCCGGCCCGGCGGCGGAAAGGACCTCGACCTGTCGCCGCTGCTCTGGCTGGCCGCGGAGTTCGAGCGGCTGGGCGACCTGCCCCAGGCCGAGCGGGCCCGGGCTCTGCACACCTCCCTCCGGTAGGAACCCGCGCGATGAGCGCCGTCAGCGGACCGGCAGCGACGGCGCGAGCGGCGGGCGGTCGGGAAGGAAGCCGTGGACCCGGCGGGCGAGGTGGTCCGCCTGGTAGCGGTCGACGCGCCGATGCCAGTTCAGGATGCCGGCCATCCAGTTCTGCAGGTCGCGCACGTAGGCGTCCATGGCCTTGCGCGCCTCGGCGGTCAGCTCGAAGTCGTCGTACACCACCGGGAGTTCACTCGCCACGACGTGTTCGAACTGCCGCATCCGCTGGGTCATCAGGTCGTGGACGACGTGGAGTGCGGTCGGGTAGTCGACGCCGAAGAAGTTCTGGACGACGAGGACGGCGTTGTGCAGCTCGCCCTCGTACTGGATCTCCTTCTGGTAGGAGAAGACGTCGTTGACGAGCATGCCGTAGTCGATGGCGGCGTTCTCCAGGGAGCGCACCGGGCCGCTGCGGTACACCTCGGGCGGGATCGCGGGGCCGCGGCCGCGGCGGGCCAGGCTCAGGGTGAGGTCGGAGCCGAAGGTGGCCCTGCGCATCTCCAGGTAGTCGACCGGGTCGGGGATGCGGTGCTGGAGCTGGTTGGACATCTCCCAGAGCCAGCTCTCGGTCATCCTGTCGACGGACTGCTTGAGGGCGAGCCGGTCCTCGGGGCTCATCCCGGTGGTGGTGCGGGCCCACAGGTCGGTCAGGCCGCGTTCCATACCGGTGGCCGGCACCGGCACGGGCTCGCCGGCGAGGGGCATGCAGGCCGAGAGGCGGGCGGTGGCGAGCCGGGCGCCGGCCAGGTCACGCCGGGTACCGAAGCAGAGGGGGTAGTAGTCGTCGGCATAGGTGCCCCAGGCCAGCCACCGGGCGCTGAGGTCGAGTTCCTCGGGGGTGGCGTCGGGGTCGAGTCCCGCGGAGCAGAGCACCAGGTCACACGCGGCCAGCCGGTCCTCGTCCCAGACGCCCTCGGACAGCATGCCGGTGCCGTGCATCCAGGCGGTCAGCCGGGGCCGGGCGGCGTCGAGGTGCGGGCTGACCTCGACCTCGTACGGCATGTGGAAGTCGGGCAGGAGGGAGGGGCCGACCTGCTGGAAAGGCACATGGGAGTAGGCGCTCAGCCTCCCCTGCCGTCTGAAGGACGTGGGGGGTGCCCCCACCGCGGCGGGCGTGGCCAGCAGGGCGCCGACGTCCGCGGCGGAGGTGCCGGGGCCGGTGAGGTGCTGCCAGGGGGAGGAGGGGACGGCGCCCTGGTTCATGTAGCGGCTGGAGCGCAGATGCCATTCGTGGCCGCCGGACTGCCAGTCCTGCAGGCCCTTGGTGTAGGCGGCGATCGCGGCGGCCTGGCCGGGGGCGAGGCCCTTCTCGGCGGCGAGGGCCGGGACTTCGGTGAGGGCGGTGTGCTCGAACTGGTGGAGGCGGGAGGTGAGGATGTCGTTGACCGTGTCGGCGGCCTCCTGGGTGGTGCAGTCGAAGAACGTCTCCAGGACCAGCACGCCGTTGCTGTTCTCGCCCTCCTCCTCGACCTCGCGCTGGTAGGAGAACAGGTCGTTGCGCAGGTGGACGGCGTCGGCGAAGGTCTCCATCAGCACCCTCAGCGGCCGCGAGCCGGCCACGGTCGCGGGCACCTCGGCCGTCGCGTACTCGACCAGCCCCGCGGACCAGGGGGCGCCGCCGACCTTGCGGCGCATCTCGATGTACTCGACGGGGTTGGCGATCCGCCCCTCGTTGATGTTGGACAGCTCCCACATCGACTCGTTCAGCAGGTTCTCGGTGGCGACCGCGAAGCGGCGCCGCCAGTCGGCCGACATCGAGGGCACGGTGCGCGCCCACAGGTCGGCGAGGCCCGCCTCGACCGGGTTCCGCGGCCGAGGCACGGGCGTCGCGGGATCGAGCGGCATGAACAGCGGGAGGCGGTCGAGATGGGCCTTGCCGGCGGCGCGGTCCTGGGTGCGCTTGTACCTGTCGAGGAAGTGGTCGTCGAAGAAGAACACCCACACGTACCAGTCGGTGATCAACGAGAGGGCCGGGCCGTCGCAGTCGGGGTGGGTGTAGCCGCACAGCAGGCCGTAGTCGTGTGCCTCCAGGTCTGCCCGGGTCCAGATCCCGGAACCCTCCAGCATGCCCATCGCGCGGGCCCACTCGGTGGAATGGGCCCGGGCCTCCTCCAGATGCGGGTTGAGCCGCGCGGGATACGGCATGTAGAAGTGCGGGAGTTCGAACGGCTGCGTCATGGCCGGGCCCTACCCGCACGTCGCGGACGCCATCCACCGCGCAACACATGATCACACCATCGCGTGAACAGCGGCCCGATCCGGGAACTCCGCCCGGCCGGCGTGGCGTTCGGCCCTCGCCTGCGCCGTCGTCAGGCCGTCTTGCCCGGTCCCGCAGCACGGGCCACCGTGGTCGCATGACCACCTCTGCCGATGGCGGTGCGGCCCCGCCCGTCCCCGATGTCTTCGATCCGCGCCGCTACGCGGCCGCCGTGCCGTACGCGGACTACCGCGTCCTGCGCGACCACCATCCGGTGGCCTGACAGCGCGAGCCGGAGGTGCTGGGATGGCCGGCGGGGCCGGGGTTCTGGGCGGTGGCACGGCATGTGGACGTGGTGCGCGTGCTCAAGGACCCGGGAACGTACTCGTCGTGTCTCGGCGCGACCCAGATCCGGGATCCTGATCCGGAGGACCTGCCGTTCATCCGGCGCATGATGCTCAACCAGGATCCGCCGGACCACGGGCGGTTGCGCCGGACGGTGAGCCGCGCCTTCACACCCGGGCGGGTCGAGCGGTTCGGGACGGTGGTACGGGAGCGGGCGCGCACCCTGTTCGCCCGGGCCCTGGAGTCGGCCCGGGCGGGGGACGGCACGGTGGACCTGGTCGCCGCCGTCACCGACGAGTACGCGCTGCTGAACCTCGCCGATCTGCTGGGGGTCCCGGAGAGCGACCGGGGACTGCTGCTGCACTGGACCCGGCGGGTGATCGGCTACCAGGACCCGGACGAGGCCGGACCCGGGATGCTCGACGGCGAGGGCCGGCCGGTGAATCCGCGGTCGCCCGCGATGCTGCGGGACATGTTCGGCTACGCCCGGCAACTCGCCGCCCACAAACGCCGCAACCCGGCCGACGACGTCATGACGGCCCTCGCCCTCCCCCAGTTCTCGGCTTCGCTCGAACCGGGAGGTGCCCCCACCGCCGAACTCGCCGACGGTGAACTGGAGATGTTCTTCTTCCTGCTGACGGTCGCGGGCAACGACACGGTGCGCTCGGCCGCCCCCGGCGGACTGCTGGCGCTGGCCGGACACCCTGAGTCGTACCGCCTGTTGCGCACCGGCGAGGCCGGAGCGGACAGTGCCGTGGAGGAGTTGCTGCGCTGGCATCCCCCGGTGCTGACCTTCCGCCGCACCGCCGCCCGGGACACCGAGCTGGGCGGGCGGCGCATCGCGAAGGGCGACAAGGTGGTCGTCCTGCACGCCTCGGCCAACCGTGACGAGCGGGCCTTCGCCGAGCCCGACCGGCTCGACCTCACCCGGACGCCGAACCCGCACGTGTCCTTCGGGGACGGACCGCACGTCTGCCTGGGCGCCCACTTCGCCCGGCTCCAGCTGCGCGCGCTCTATGCGCAGGCGCCGCCCGTCCTGAAGCCCGCCGGTCCCGCCGTGCGACTCGTCTCGAACTTCATCAACGGGCTCAAGACGCTGCCGGTCCACCTGGGTTGACCTGGATCAGGGCATGGGTGCCGGCCGTGCGCCAGTGCTCCTCGGCCGCGTCCAGGGCCGCCTCGGTGCCGGCGGAGAGCCCGGTGACCACATCGGACTTGAGGGTGCGCAGCGCGGCCACGGGGCCCGGGAACCAGGCGGTGACGTCGGCGAAGGGAGTGGTCGGCGGCCAGAGCCGGTCGCCCACCAGACGACGGTAGTTGAGGTCGCCCTTGAAGATCGTCAACGTGGCCGCGGCGAACTCGGCGCGCAGGTCGCCGGGCATCTCGGCGTACGGCAGCGGGGCACAGGAGAAGGGGTGGGCGCGCACGGTGAGGCGCCCGTCGGCCATCGCCGACCAGAGGGTACGGCCGTACCCGGCGACGGCGCCAGGGGCGGCGGTGAGCCTGCGCAGGGCGTCGAGCACGTCGGCGGTCGTGGCGTCGGAGACGTAGTACGGACCGGGCTTGACGTGCAGGACGGCGCGTCCGACGCGGCCGGTGTCCAGGAGGTGGGCGATCAGCAGCAGGTCGGGGACGAGTTCGCGGCCCGCGTTGTCGGCGACCAGGCACAGGGTGCCGCCGTGGAGCAGTGGCCACAGGGCGGCGCTGTCGTCGGCGACCAGGGCGTCGACGGCCTCGCCCGACTCGGCGGCGGAGAGCCGGAAGCCGAGGTCGGCGCGGTTGCCCCAGAGCGAGCCGTGCAGCAGGGCGCGGTCCGGGTCGTCGCCGAGGTCGTCGAGCGCGGCCAGTTCCTCGTCGGTCTCCTTGGCGTCGAGTTCGGCGAGCTTGAACGGGCGGAACGGGTCGATGCCGTGCCAGGGGCCGGGGGCGAAGTAACCGACGGCGTCCAGGAGCCGGCGGTAGAAGTAGCTCTCGGACCACAGCCACGGCACGTCGAACCAGGACCGGCCGACGTAGGTGCCCAGACCCCAGTCGCGCCAGCCGCCGGTGTCACCGGCCAGGGGTTCGATCACGCCCTCGGTGCAGTTGTGCAGCAGCGCGTCGAGGGCGCGGTGCTGTGCGGGGCCGTACGGGAAGGCGTCCCGCACCTGGCGGATGATCGCGGGGTGCCGTTCGGCCAGCACGCTGTGCGGGAAGGGGCCGGTGGTACCGAGGATCACGGGCGGTTCGGCGGAGTCGGGCATGGGCGCCACGCTATCGCGCGGGCCGCCCGGCTCCGCCGGACCGCGGAACACCTGTCACGCCGTCCGTCACGCCGTTCTGATCTCGCGCTCCAGCTGGGTGGCGAGGGTCAGATAGCGGGCGCGCCGGTGCACCGGGACCAGGCCGCGGATCATCAGGTACCACATCTCGGCGACCCTGCGCGGGAGCCGCCCCGCCGGCTCCAGGTGGCGGCCGGCGACCCGGGTCCCGACGAAGAAGCAGATCAGGGAGTGCGCGACCGCGCCGACGTCGATGTCCGGGTGGACGTCGGACTCCTTGACGGCGCCCATGAGTTTGCGGGTGGCGAACTCCAGCCACTCGGTGAACGGGTGCCTGAGCGGCGGCCGTACGGTGACGTCCGCGGTGGCGAGGCGCAGGCCGGCGCGCGGGATCGGGCCGTCGACGGCGAGCCGGGCGATCGCGAACGTGGTGCGCATCAGGGCTTCCAACGAGGAGTAGCCGCGGCTGTCCATCTCCCGCACCAACTGGCTGGAGGTACGGGACTGGAGCTCCATGATGGCGTGCGCCAGGTCCTCCTTGGCGGCGAAGTGGAAGTAGAGCGCCCCCTTGGTGACCTTCGCGTGCTCGACGATCTCGCTCAGGCTGGTGGATTCATAGCCGTGCCGGTCGAAGAGGTCGGCGGCGGCGGTGATGATCGTGGCGCGGGTCTGCTCCGCGCGTAACTGCCTCGCCATCGCCTCGACGCTCCTTCACGGCTCCACGACTTCATGACTTCACGGCTGCACTGCTTCACGGTTCCCAAACCGACGGGGCATGCGGTTTGTTTTTTACCCCGTGCACACGATAACTCACGGTGCGGCAGCGGGAGGCGACTGTGCGGAGCTTGATGACGCACTCGTGCCACTCACGCGTGCGACCACGCGAACAAGGCCCGCGGCGCGCGAACGGACGAGATCAGAACACGCGCCTCCCTTGTGCTCGCGCCGCCTTCCGGAAGCGACGCGGGCGGCCGGACGGCCATCGGTGATCACCACGATACGAGCCGGACGGTCGGTTCTCAACGACGCCTGGAAGGCCAGCAAAACGGACGAGCCGCTCGGTGCAGCACACTTCGACCGGCCCTGTGATCAACCGCACTGAACAGTGCGGCCCCGATTCCCGTACTCACCCCGGCAGTCCCCCTACCCGCGCCCGCCGAGGAGACCTCCCGATGACTCGGACGACCGCCCGCCTGAGAATCACGGCAGCCGCCGCGACGGCCCCGGTGCTGCTCCTGTCGTGGGCGGCGGGGTCCGCCCAGGCGCACGGCGCGCCCACCTATCCCGCCAGCCGGGCCTATGCCTGCTCCCCCAGCGGCGGCAGCGCCTCGACGGCGGCCTGCAAGGCGGCGACCGCGGCGAGCGGGCAGGACTTCGTCGCGTGGGACGACGTGCGGGTCGCGGGCGTCGACGGCCGGGACCGGCAGGTGATTCCGGACGGCAGGTTGTGCGGCGGCGGTCTGCCGGCGTACAAGGGGCTCGACCTGGCGCGCGCGGACTGGCCCGCGACCCAACTGGCTCCGGGCGGCCGGGTCACGATGACGTACGCCGCGACGATCGCGCACTCCGGCACGTTCAAGCTGTATCTGACCAAGCAGGGCTACGACCCGGCGAAACCGCTGACGTGGTCCGCACTGCCCGCGCAGCCCTTCGCGGAGTTCAAGGACCCGCCGCTGACGAACGGGGCGTACCACTTCGGCGCGACGCTGCCCGCCGACCGGACGGGCCGGCAGGTGCTGTACACGATCTGGCAGACCAGCAGCACGCCGGACACCTACTACTCGTGCTCCGACGTGGTGTTCACGAAGAAGGCCGCCGGGAAGAGCGCGGGGAAGGGGAAGGACGGGCGGCAGGACGGCACGGCGACGGCGAGCGCGAAGCCGCGGCCGGCCGGAACGCCGGATCCCGGCACCTCGGCGAGCGCCGCCGCCCGCGCACAGCGGACGGCGGCGGCACCCCCGGTCTCCCCAAAGACCGGGACCGCCGCCGCCGACGGCACTCCCGTGGCCTCCGACACGGACCCCGGTGCGGGCCCGTCGGCGCCACTGCTGGCGGGCGGCGCCGCCGCGGTGCTGGTGCTCACCGGCGGCGCCGCCCTGGCCTCGCGTCTGCGTCGACGCTGACGGCCTTTGTTACGAGGTCAGTTGACGAAGACGGCGGCGCCGTTGTCGGTGACCGGGGCGTACTTGGCGGTGAAGGAGCCGGCGGAGGGGCAGAGGATCGAGCCGGAGGTCTTCGTGAACGCCTGGTTGCTGAAGGCGAGGCTGTTGTCGGTGTTGGAGCTGGTGCCGGTCAGGCTGGGGGCCTGGTAGACACAGGTGACGCTGCCCAGCAGGGTCTTCAGCTTGACGGTGGTCTGGATGGCCGAGCCGCTCGGCGGGGTGACCGTGACCGAGCCGTCGGAGGCGACCGTGGTGGTGTACGGCATGTTGTCGACCGTGATGCTGGAGACGCCGGTCACACCGGTCACGTTGCTGGTGCAGCTGCCGAAGGTCTGCGCGGTGGCCGACTCGGTGGCGGTGCCGGGGGCGGCCGGGTTGTCGGTGACCGTCGCGGTGAAGGTCGAGGCCGCACAGGTGATGCCGCTGGTGCTGGTGGCGCTGGAGTAGAGGGTGGCGGTGGTGCCGCTGGCCAGCGAGGCGCTGAGGGTGTCGCCGACCGCGACGGCGGTGCCGCCGGCGCTGCCCGTGGTCAGCACGGCGCCGTCGGCGGAGGCCGGAACGGTGGCGGCGACCGAGAGGGCGACGACGGTACCGGCGAGGGCGAGGAGGGATCGCGTACGCATGCGGGTTGCCTCTTTCTTGGGGGACTTGCGTTGATTGGGGGGACTTGCGCGAAGGGGCGCGAATGCGGCGCCGGCCGTTGCCGGCTCGTCACGCCTTCTCCGTACGTGACGGGCCGGCAACAGCGGTCAGGCCGGACACCGGCCGAAAGCCTGGGGGGGTTAGGCCTCCGGCCGGGCCGGTCACAGGCGTGCGGGCACGGTCCCTGGGGGGAAGCGACCGTGCCAACGCCACTGATCGGAGCGGTGATCGAAGAGGCCGGGAAGCGGTCGACGCCGCTCGGCGGATCCGGCGCCACGGACCCGAAGGAAACAGGGAGAGTTCTAGACCTGATTGCCCGTCAACGTCAAGGCCGATCATGCGAGTTGGGCATTCGATCAAGGAAATGCATGGTCGGGACAGAACTGACGTGAATTCAACACTCTTTTTTCACAACTGTCTTGACCCTGAAAAGTAACCGCCGGTAACTTTCAGCTTGGCTACTGCCGCGTAACCAGAACGTCCTTGCTCCCGCCGGGAGTTGCGAGGAGGGGGCGCGGCAGCCGCTGTCCGCGCCAGGACAACGGGCCGCTGAAGCCCAACCCGCGTGACTAATGCATGGGAGCAGACATGGCCTCGTCCCCGGACGTTCCGTCCGCCGACAACACGCCTGAGAACCCGGGAAGCGGTTCTCTTTCAGACACATCAGAGACCACCCAGACCACCGGGGGGCAACAGAGACGGGGACGGGTCCGGGGGCGCCGGGCCGCCGTGATGGCCGTCCCGGCCACGCTGGCCGTCGCCGGCCTCGCGGTCCTGACCGCGCAGGGGGCGCTGGGGGTGACGCTCTACATCTCCGGCATGCCCTTCACGGTCACCGCCAAGTCACTCGACGGCACCGGCTTCGAGCAGTTCGGCGCGCTCGACAACATGGCCGACGGCAGCCCGAACGCCGGTGACACCGGCGGCCAGGTGCTGGTCGTCACCTCCGCGATCAAGAAGGCGACCCTGGACAGTCTGTGCCAGAGCGTCGACCTCGGCGGCACCAACCTGCTCATCAAGGCGGGCAGCGGCTCGTCGAAGGTGCAGGCGACCGATCTGACCACCGACTCAACCCTGCTGTCGGGCGACGCGTCCTTCAACAACATCGAGATCGGCAACGACGCGAGCGAGCTCACCAAGGCCGGGGTGAAGGGACCGCTGGGCGTCTTCAGCCAGCAGTCCGACACCGTGCACATCGACAACCTTCGGCAGACCAACTACAAGACCACCGCTGGGACGTTCACGCTTCCCGGCCTGAAACTCAGCTTCAGCGACACGGGTTGCTGATGTCCGGCGCAGACACTCCACATCAGGGGTGGCGGCCCGCCTTCCGCGGTTGGCGGGCCCGTCGGCCGTTTTTGGGCGGGCTGCTGCTGACCCTGGGCGGCGGGTGGATCCTGCTCACCGTCAAGGCCTCGTTGAAGGTCGTCATCCACGTCGGCGTGCAGGGGGTGGCGGGCTATCTGCTGCCGGCGGTCATGGTGCTGTGCGGCCTGCTGACCCTCTTCAGCCCCTCGCAGCGCCTCTTCTACTCGGTCCTCGGCTTGCTGTGCTCCCTGGCCAGCTGGGTCACCTCCAACCTGGGCGGCTTCTTCGTCGGCCTCATCCTCGGGGTCGTCGGCAGCTGCCTGATCTTCGGCTGGCTGCCGGACCAGGAGCCGCGGGTGAGCCGGCGCAAGCGCAGGAAGGCCGCGCGGGCTGCCGCCGCGCAGCAGGCGCAGGGCTTCGGGGGAGGTGCGGGAGAACCCGCCTGAAGCAACCGGAGGAGGCGGACCGATGAGTTCCGGTCCGCCTCTTCCGTGTGTGCGGGGGCCGGCGCGGCTGACCGGAGGACGGGCGATGTCATGTGCCGCCGGTGGCCGGGAAGCCGGGACCGGTCCGGCGCCCGGGCACATGCGCCGCGATCACTCCTGTGCCGGCACGAGGGTGTGACGCCCCGGCCAGACCGGCAGCCAGTCCGTGGCGATCTGTCCGGTGAGGGCCTGGCGCAGCCAGTCCAGCAGCGTCAGGTCCGACTCGTACCAGTCCGCCCAGTTGCGCCGGAAGGCCGCGACGGTCCAGCGACCGTCGCCCCGGTCGACCAGGAACAGCTGGTCGCCCTCGACCGTGTTCCCCCACAGCAGCATGCCGCCCTTGGTGGGAAGCACCTCCCCCGGCACGAAGGGGCTGCGCTCCATCCTCGGCCCCATCCTCGCTGCGTACGACTCAAGCGTCCGGGGGCCGCAGACGAAGATGAAGTCCGAGATCGTCGCGTCCCCGTAGGCACGGCCGAAGTCCGCGTATTCCCCGGGAAGGGCAACCCCCCATACCCTCTCCAGAGCTTCGAAGGTACCCGCTGCCCGCTGCGGGGGCGGACCGAGAACGGGGGTGAGGACATTTGCGGCTGACACGGCAACGGCCTTTCTCTGTCTACGTGCAATGGGCACCTCCCGTGGGCGTGTTCTCGATGACACACTCCAGGTCGGTGGTGCCGAAGGCGACGAAGTGCACCTCGGTCGGAATCGGCGAGGACGGATCACCGTACACGGGGGTCACCTCGATGAACTCGTGCCCGCCGCCCTGGATGGCCTTCAGGACCGGCGCCTCCGCGTAGTCGAACATGTCCTGGTTGGCGACCTGGTACATGGGGACGAAGTTCCGGGTGTCCTTGTTGGAACCACCGAACGCGTACCCGATGAGGTGCCCTCGCGCGCGGTTGTCGGACGGCAGGGTCGTCAGCCCTGGCAGGCCGAACCTCAGGTTCGGCCTCGGTGGTGGTGTGTAGTCGGACTTGTCGAGGCTGGCGAACGCCCCCGTGGCCACGCACTCACCCGCCTGCAGATGGCGCGGCAGGTAGACGATGTTGCCCTTGCTGTTGAACCCCGCCCCCGTGTCGCAGCGGTCGTCGCGCCGGCCGCTCCCGGCTCCGCCGCCCAGTCCACCACTGTCGGCCGTCGCGACGCCGGTGTCCGCCGCGGCGGACGAACTGGTCGCGTCGTGCGCCGCGGCCGCGGCCGGGTCCTCGTCCGGGGTGGTGCCGATGACCGGGGTGGTGTTGACGCCGCCGAGGTTCTGGTTCTTGGGGCGGGTCGGGATGCCGTGGGCGCCGCAGTCGTCGTCCGCCGAGGCGGCCAGGGCGAGGCCGAAGAGGAGTTCCTCGGCGCTGGCGGAGGCGAGTTCCTCCCAGATGACGTCGCCGACCGCCTCCAGGCCCTCGGCGGCGGCCCCGCCACTCGCGGAGCTCGCGGCGCCGTAGCCGTAGGTCAGCGCCCCTCCGGCGGCGACTCCGTAGTACAGGGACGAGTAGTTGCTCCCGGACGAGCCGTGCGAGCCGTAGGAACCGTACGAGTTGCCGTAGGAGACGCTGTCCGAGCCCGAACCGCGGCCGCCCGAGTGACCTGACGGCTGCCAGTTCATGGCGTCGTTGAACTCGTTCTCGAACTGCCGCTCCTGGTCGGCGATCTGCTGCTGCAGGGCCCGTTCGTCGGCCTCGTTGCGGGCCACCTCCCGGGCGTGCTCGCGCTCCCATGCCTTGTGCTGGTCCTGGGAGTACTTCTCCATCCGGTCCCAGGCGCCCGCCTGCCACTGCTTGAGCCAGGCCTGCTGCGCCTCGTACGCCTCCTCCTGGGCCTTGATGTCGTCGCTGGTGCAGGCGTCGTGGCCGGAGGTGTCCGTGGCGTCGAGCGGATCGTCGTTGCCGTACGCGTACGGGTTGGCGTTGACGGCGGGGGTGGGCGGGTTGCTCACCGTGTCGGCGCTGGTGAAGTCGCCGTTGGCCGGGTTGTACCAGCGGGCGGCGGCGTTGACGTAACGCCCTGGACGGGGCGATCAGGCGCTGGCAGCAGCAGGTCCGCGCCGGCGGCGCGGACCTGCCCGCCCGGGTACACGCCCAGGCGCTGCGCCACAGCGCGCAGGTGCACCACGGCCGGGCGCGCAACAACACCCAGGCCACCCACGAGCGGGACTACCAGCTGCGGGATGAGGGCGTCCGGGCTGCTTCGCGTGGCGCGGTGGAACTCGGGCTGGCCCAGGCTCTGGCCTCCGCCCGGCAGACGGTCGCCATGCGCCTGGTCGAAGGGGTCGACGCCGAGGGCGAGGTGAGTGCCGACCTGGTGGCCAAGGACGCTGGGATCGACGTGGAAGTGGCGCGCCGCATCGTGGCCGGCCGGCTGCGCACCCCGGTCGCCTCGTGCGCGGACTTCCTCAACTCCGACCACAGCACGGCCGGAATGCCGTGCGCGGTGTCGTTCCTGCTGTGCTTCGCCTGCCGCAACGCCGTGGCCACCGGCCGCGACCTGCCCCGCATCGCCTACCTGCACCAGGCACTGGAGTCCCTGCGGTCGGCCGTGACCCCGGCGGTGTGGGCCGCGGACTGGGCGAGACACCACGCGCGAATCGGCGACTTCCTGATCACCTACACCACCACCGACGCGCGGCCCCAACTGGTCGCCGCCGTGGTCGACAGCGAGCGGGAGCTGATCCACGCGATGCTGGAACGGAGGCTCGACCCGTGAGTGTGTCCTCGCCCGTCCCCGCCGGCCCGGAAGTGATCGACCCTACCCCGGACACCTTCGTCCTCCCCTTCAACCGGCTGCGGCCTGGCTTCGACTCGGAGCAGCTGCCGCGGTTCCGTGATCTGGCCTGGCGCCTGGCGCTGATCTGCCCCAAGGAGTCGAACCGTTCGCTGGTCATCGACTGGAGCCGCTGTCCCGCCGGGCTGCGGCCCGGCGTGATGCGCGCGGCCTTCGCCGAGCTGAACATCCCGACCCCGGCGGTGCTGCTCCAGCAGCGGGCCTCGCGCTCCACCACGCAACCGGGCACGCTGCGTTACTACTTCCAGATCTGGATCCGCTTCGCCGTCTGGCTCGATGGACGCGGCATCACCGAGCTCTCCCAGGTCACCACCGGTGACCTGGAGTCCTACGCCGAGTACCTGCGCGCCCTCTGCCGCCGGTGGCGCACCGACGCCAAGGTCCTATGGGTGATCTCGCGGCTGTGGGCCTACGCCCCCTACCTGCCCGAGCGCGACCGACTAGTCATGCCGCCGTGGGAGGACCCGGCCGCGGTCTTGTCCGACTTCCTCGGCACCAACGACGACACCCCCAATGGTGAGAACAACGTCACGATCGTGCACCCGGCCGTCATGGCCCCGCTGCTGGTGTGGGCGCTGCGCACGGTCCTGGACCTGTCCCCGGACATCCTGGCGGTTGCTAGGGAGCACCGCCGGCTGCTCGCCGCCATCCCCGGCCGAGCCGCACCCGGCGGCACCGAGGCAGTGGTGGCACATCTGCGTGGCCTGCTCGCGGCCGGCGAGAAGCTGCCCTCCAGCGGTGCGTCCGGCGCCACCGCCGTGCGCGCCCGCTACGGCGGTGCATTGCCGCCGATGGCCAACACCTTTCTGGCTGGCACCCTCGGCGTCACCACCTCCCAAGCCGCCCGCGCCCGAGGCATCCTGTCCGACGAGCTCACCCCGGCCACCTTCGGCCCCGCCCCAGCCCTCGACGTTCCGCTCGCCGCCCGGATCGGTGCCGTCCCGTGGCGGCAGTCGATCGGATTCGACGACGTGGACAGCCTGATGCTGCACCTGTCCACCGCTGCCCTGATCTGCTGCGCCTACCTTTCCGGCATGCGGCCCGAGGAGGTCCTGGCCCTGCGCCGCGGCTGCTGCACCCGCGTGCAGCGCGAGGACGGCACCGTACGGTACGAGGTCCGCGGCCGACACTTCAAGGGGGTGCTGGACGAGGACGGCAACGCGATCGGAGAAGGAGAGGAGCGAGCGGACCCGTGGATCGTGCTGGAGCCCGTCGCACGCGCCATCGCCGTCGTCGAGGAACTCGAAGCCGGCGAGCAGCTGTTCACCCGCACCCTCTACCGGTACGCCAAGGGCACCTGCATGCCCCGCACCGGCCTGTCCTCCGACACCGCCGTGGAACGGATCCGGGCCTTCACCACCTGGGCCAACCAGCTCGCCACCGCCCACAACCGGCCCCACGAGCTGATCCCGCCCGATCCCGACGGCGCCGTCGCCCTGCGCCGCTTTCGCCGCACCATCGCCTGGTTCATCTACCGCCAGCCCGGCGGCCGGATCGCGCTCGCGGTGCAGTACGGCCACGCGGCCACCACCATGTCGGAGTCCTACGCCGGCCGCTCGAAAGCCGACATGCTCGAGGTTCTGGACCAGGAGAAGGGCCTGGCCCTGGCCGAGACCCTCACCGAGGCCGGCGAACGAATCGACGCCGGCGAGAAGGTCAGCGGCCCGGCCGCCCACCGCTACCGCGCCGCCGCCGAGTTCTCCGCCCGCTACGCCGGCACCTACCTCGGCAAACGTGAACTGCGCGCGCTGGTCGCCAACCCCCGCCTCCAAGTCCATGAGGACCCCAAGGCGTTCCTGACCTGCAACCATGACGCGTTCACCGCGCTGTGCAACCCCGAACGCGACCGGGCGGGCCACGGCGGCCGCAGCACCCCCGACCACTCCCGCTGCCACCCGGCATGCGCGAACATCAGCCGCACCGACAGCCAGATCGCCGCTCTGCGGGCCGAGGTCGCGCGGATCGAAGCGGACGCCATTGCCGGCCTCGACCCCTACCCCATCGCCGCCCGCGAACAGCAGCGCAAGGACCACCTCACCGCCCTCATCCGGCGCCACGAGGCCCAGCAACCAGCCGACACCGACGACGAGAAGCGCCGATGAACACCCCCACCGCGACCGCCCCCGGCCCGCGCGACGGCGCGGCGCTGGCCCAGCTCGTCGGCGAGGCCTTCACCCACGCCCAAGGCCACGCCGACACCGACGACGCCACAGAGGTGAGGGCCATCACCGACGCCATGGTGCGCCTGCTGATCGGAGCCCTGCTGCACTCCGACGGCAAGCTGACCATCGTCTCCCTGGCCACCGAAGCCGGCCTGCGCCGCAACAAGCTCACCCACAAGCACACCGGCCTCAAAGACCTGTTCTACGCCCTGGTCAAGGCCCGCACTCCCGTCCCCGAGACGCCGCCCGACGCGGCGAGGGCCCGCGCGGTCAAGCAGCAGCAGGACCTGGCCCGCGTCCGCGCCGAACGCGACGATCTGCGCGGACAGGCACAGCTCCTGGCCCGGATCGTCCAAGTTCTGGAGATCGAGAAGCACCAGCTCAAGCAGACCACCAGGGACCTGGAGAGGCAGCTGGCCGACCGCGCGGGAGTACCGGACCTCACCCGGCGCCGCCGGTCGTGAGAGACCGGCCTTGACCTTCGAGCCGGGTCGACGGTCTACCGTCGGCGGCGTGACGACCGATCGCAGCTCGCCGAACGCTCCAACGTTCCGGCCACGATGGTTGTGGTGCAGCTGCAGTTCGGCCTGCACGCTTCCGCGGGCGCCGGACCCGACAGATCGGCGTGGACGCCGGTTGAGTCGGCTGCGACGGCGGCGGTGCCACCGCTCCGTTCCTCCGTGCCGCTCGCCGAACGTGCGGCCAGACGGCGCGCCTCGAGCGCGCGGCGGTGGCCGTCCGGCGGCGTCCGGCGCTCCATCAGTACGGCGCGCCGCCGGGGCCGGGTCGGTGGCCGACGGAGGGGTGCAGATCCCCCAGCTGCTCGAACGCGACCCGGGCCGCCGAACGTCACCGGGGTGGCGCCGGCTTCAGCCTTACCGAAAGCTGTCCCTGACCGTCGAGGCCGCCGCCATCAAGCGCGGCGACACCGAACTTGCCGTCGCGCCGGCGGCCGCCGAACGCTCCGAAGACGAGCCCCCGGCGGCGCTGGGGGCAGGGCAGCCGCCGAGGACTTCATTCGTCGCCTGGGCTTTGATCGGCCGTGTGGCACGCGGCCTGACTCCCGTCCCGGGCTTCTCATTCACAGACACCGGGCAGCCAACAAGATGAAGTCAACCCGTCGGCTTCCGGATCTGGTCAGCCCAGAGCTTGGCGGCTGGCCGACTGTGAGTCAGGTCAGTTGTATTGGGCTCAGCCTTCGAGGTACGCGAGGACGGCGAGGATCCGGCGGTTGTCGTTCTCGGAGGGTTCGAGCCCGAGTTTGGTGAAGATTTTATAGCTGTGCTTACTGACGGCTTTTTCGGAGACGAACATCTGGGCGGCGATGGCGGCGTTGGAGCGGCCCTGGGCCATCAGTGAGAGGACCTCGTGCTCGCGCGGGGTCAGTGCCAGTAGCTGAGGGTCGGCCGAGCGGTGGGTCAGGAGGGCGGCGACCACGTCGGGGTCCATGATCGTGTTGCCTGCGGCGACCTGCCGGACGGTGTCGACGAATTGGCCGACGGCCATGACCCGGTCTTTCAGCAGGTAGCCGACCGCTCCGGCACGGTCGGAGATCAGCTCTCTGGCGTAGAGCTGCTCGACGTACTGGGAGAGCACCACGATGGGCAGGCCGGGGAGCTGTTTTCGTGCGTGGATCGCGGCGCGCAGGCCCTCGTCGGTGAAGGTCGGGGGCAGGCGTACGTCGACGATGGCGACGTCGGGCCGGTGGGTGGTCAGCGCCTGGATGAGTGAGGGGCCGTTGTCGACGGCCGCCACGACGTCGAAGGCGTTGGCCTGGAGGATCTTGATCAGGCCCTCGCGGAGCAGGGCGAGATCCTCGGCTACGACGATGCGCACGGCAAGGACATCCTTATCTCGGTGGGGCCGCCGGGCGGGCTGTCGACGGTCAGGTTGCCGTCGAAGGCGGCGAGGCGGCGGGCGATGCCGCGCAGACCGGTGCCGGCGTCGACGTCGGCGCCCCCGTGGCCGTCGTCGGACACCCGCATCGTCAGTATTCCGGCGCTGCCGCCCGGGTGGGGGGTGAACTCCACCTCGATGTGGATGCTGCGGGCCCCGGCGTGTTTGATGGCGTTGGACAGGGCCTCGGTGACGGCGAAGTAGGCTGCGGCCTCCACTGGTGCGGGCAGCCGTCCGGGCAGGCGGGTCACCACGGTGGTCGGAGTGGGGTTGACCAGAGCCAGGGCTCGTAGCGCACCGTCCAGGCCGCGGTCCGCCAGGACCGGCGGATGGATACCGCGCACCAGGTCGCGCAGTTCCGCCAGGGCGTCGGTGGTCGCCTCGCGGGCTTCGGCCAGCATCCGCTGGACGGCTTGCGGATCGTCGTGCAGCATCTGCTCGGCCAGGCCCAGGCTCATCCCCAGGGACACCAGACGCGCCTGCGCGCCGTCGTGCAGATCCCGTTCGATCCGGCGCAGTTCCCCTGCCTGGGTGTCGACCGTCTCGGCTCGCGAGGTTGCCAACTGCTGCACACGAGCCCGAAGCCGTGCCTGCTCGGTCGGGCCGAGCAGGGAGCGGATCAGCAGCGCGTTGAGGTTCGCCAGACGCACGGCGGTGGTGTACCAGAGCGCGAGGAGCACCGGGCCGAGCGGGACCAGTGCGAACGACTGCTGGACGCTGCGCAGGCGGAAGCCGTTGCCCAAGGGGGTTCGCAGGACCTGTGGCGGGGTCAGTTCATAGAGCAGGGGATAGATCAGGTAGAAGATGCCACAGAGGAAGAGGAGGAGCGACAGTCCGTAGGTGAACCACCCGGTGACCGAGTTGACCACCAGCCAGGCCCAGTCCCGCCAGGTCGCCGGGTCGCGCAGGACGGCCCAGAACCGCATGGGCCAGCGGCCTTCGGGAGCAGGCGCGTAGGGCCGGGCCACCGGTTCGCCGAGGCGGTCGGCGGCCCACTGGCGGTGCAGGTCGGCGAACCAGCGCACCAGGACGGTCGCCAGCAGGGTCAGTGGGATGGTGACGCCGAGCGCGACGAGCGCCACCGAGGTGATCCAGAGTGTGGCCAGGCCGAAGCCCAGGGCCGCGCCCAGCAGCAGCACCAGCGACCAGCCCAGCAGACCCACCCGCAAAGCCGGTCCGGAGCGCGTTGCGCGACGGTGGCGTCGGCCGGGGCCGAGGGCATCCGGGCGGGTCCCTGGGGGCGGGGCCCCGGTGGGGAGGCGAGTCGCGCTGGGATCGGTCATCACGCTCCATGATCGTGCACCAGTGGCGGGGTGACCAGCGCACTGGTCACCGTCGGGTCGTGTGCCGTAAGCAACGGCCGGACCTCGATCATGACCGTCGGCCGGGGGCCTGCACAGTGGGGTTATCTCTACCCCCTGGGGGGCTCAGCCCCAGTGATCAGCTGCGTCTGCCGAGAAAGGCTGGAGGGGCAGACAGGACGTCGCCGGGAAGCACCGCCGCCCATCGATGGCCTGCATTCATACGCCGGTGCCGGACGAGCCCGAGGCCGGCCCCCTCTCGTCCTGGAAGGACCTCTCATGACCGGAGAAACGCTGTCCCCCCGTCACCGTCGCCAGGCGGGCCTGACGCTCCTCGCGGCCGTGATGTTGACCGGCACTCTCAGCGCGTGCGGCGCGGAGGCGGCCCAGCGGCCGCCCGTTTCGGCAGCGGCCGCGAACACCGGCGCGGTCGCTGCGCAACAGGCCCGGCTGACCGAGCTGGCCCGCAAGGACGTGGCCGCCGGAGCTCCAGGGGTGATCGTCCGCGTCGACAAGGGGCAGGGACGGCCGATCGAGATCGCCCGGCAGGCGTCCTGGAGCAGGGCCGACCACACCCTCACCCCGAGTGACAGGTTCCGGATGGGCTCGAACACTAAGACGATGGTCGCCACCGTCGTCCTGCAACTGGTCGCTGAAGACCGGCTCAAGCTGAGCGACCCGGTCGACAAGTGGCTGCCCGGCCTGGTCCCGAACGGGGACGCGATCACCATCCGGATGCTGCTGAACCACACCAGCGGCCTGTTCAACTACACCACCGACGCCGATGTGTTCCCGGCGTTCACCGGCCAGGACACCAGGGTCTGGACGCCCCGGGAACTGATCGCCACCGCGGTCCGCCACGACCCGCTGTTCGCACCGGGTACGGACTACTCCTACAGCAACACCAACTACGTCGCGCTCGGCCTGATCGCCGAGAAGGCGGCCGGGCACACCCTGGGCGATCTGATCCAGCAGCGCATCGCCCGTCCGCTCCACCTGAAGAACACCTACCTGGTCACCGGCACGGACACCGACAAGTCTGCTGCCCTCGCCCACGGTTACGAACCGGACGCCGAACGCCTGGCTCCGCTGCTCCCCCCGTACGCGCCGGCCGGCACCGCGTTCGCCGGCCCGGCCCGGTCTGCTGACTACGTCGACACCACCTGGATCAACGCCAGCACGGAGTGGGCTGCCGGAGCCATGGTCTCCACCGCACGGGACTGGGCCCGCTTCGACCGTGCGCTGCTGTCCGGCAAGCTCCTGCCGGCTGCCCTGCTCAAGGAGATGAAGACCACCGTCGCCGAGGAGTCCGAATTCCCCAACCGCCGCTACGGGCTCGGCCTGGAGAAGGTGGTCACCCCGTGCGGCACCGTCTGGGGCCACAACGGCCAGGTCCCGGGCTACTCCAGCGAGAACTACACCGACGCCACCGGCCGGCGCACAGCCTCGGTCCTCACCTCCACGATCTTTGGCCTCGCCTCGCCGAAGGCCGCCGCCGCCAACCAGGCCCTGGTGAACGCCGCCGTGTGCACCACGCTCGACAAGCCCATCCCCGCCAAGCCCGCGTCCCCGGCCAACTGACCCCGGCTCCGCCCACGGCTCGCCCGTCGGCCGAGCCGTCCTTTCCCGCTTCCCGCTTCCCGCTTCCCGAAGAGAAAAAGGGTTGTTCAGCCATGTCCGCACTGGCCAGATGGTGCTTCCGCCACCGCCTTGTCGTCATCGCCCTGTGGGCCGCGCTGCTGGTCGCGCTCGCCGTGCCGTACGCGATGCTCGGCACGAGCTACTCCAACGCCTTCACTCTGCCCGGGGCCGAGTCCGCCAAGGCACAGGTACTGCTCGAGTCGTCCGCACCCCAGCAGGCCGGGGACAGCGACCAGATCGTCGTACACGTGCGGGACGGCTCGGTCCGGGACGGCGCCGTGCACGAGAAGGTCACCCCGATGCTGGCCCAGGTCGCGAAACTGCCTTCGGTCACCTCGGTGACCAGCATGTACGGCTCCGCCGGAGCAGCGCAGATCAGCAAGGACGGCCACACCGCCTACGCGACGGTGACCTTCGATGCGCCGGCCGACCGCATACCCGTCGACGACATCACCCGCGTTGTCGACACCGCGAAAGCCGCAGGTGACGCGGACCTGCAGGTGGAGCTCGGCGGCGAGGCCGTCAGCGCCGTGGCCGAGGGACAGGCACAGAGCACCGAGGCCATCGGCGTCGCCGCCGCCGCCCTCATCCTGTTCGTCGCCTTCGGCTCCCTCCTGAGCATGCTCGTGCCTCTCCTCGTCGCGATCGGCGCACTCGGCGCCGGGCTGATCACCATCGGGCTGACCTCACACCTGATGACGTTGGGCAGCATCGCCCCCACGGTCGCGGCCCTCATCGGGCTCGGCGTCGGCATCGACTACGCGTTGTTCATCGTCAGCCGCCACCGGACCGGCCTGCAGGAGGGGCTGCCGCCCGAGGAGGCCGCCGCCCGCGCGCTCAACACCTCCGGGCGAGCGGTGGTCTTCGCTGGCCTGACCGTGGTGGCCGCGCTGCTGGGCCTGCTCGTGCTGGGCATCGGCCCCCTGACCGGCATGGGGGTCAGCGCCGCCACCGCCGTCCTGTTCACCGTCGCCGCGGCAGTGACCCTGGTGCCGGCCCTGCTCGCCCTCTTCGGCACCAGACTGCTCAACCGGCGCCAGCGCCGCGCCCTCGCTTCCCACACCCCAAGCGACGGTCATCCGCACGCGGAGCCCTCGCGCGCTACGCGCCGGCACCAGGGCCGGTGGGCCGAGCGGGTCGAACGCCGCAAGACGCTGTACACCCTCGGTGCGCTCCTGGTCATCGCCACCCTGTCTGTGCCTGCCTTCTCCCTGCGCCTGGGCGCCTCCGATGCCGGAAACGACCCGAAATCCAGTACCACCAGGGCCGCCTACGACCTGCTCGCCGACGGCTTCGGACCCGGCTCCAACGGTCCACTGGTCTTGGTGGCACAGCAGAACTCCCCCGGCGACACCTCCACTCTGAACGCCCTGGTCCGATCCGTACGACACACCCCCGGCGTGGCGTCAGTGAACGTCGAGCAGACCAGCGCGAAAGACGGCCTGTCCGTCATCGACGTGATTCCGGCCAGCGCGCCCCAGGACAAAGCGACCAGCACCCTGGTCACCCACCTGCGCGACAACGTCATTCCGGCCGCGGAACACGGCACCGACCTGACCGTCCACGTGGGCGGCCCGACAGCCGCCTCCGCCGACCTCGCCACCATCGTGACCGGCAAACTGCCGCTGTTCCTCGCCGTGATCGTCGGACTCGGCTTCCTGCTCCTCATGATCGCGTTCCGCAGCATCCTGGTGCCGCTGACCGCCGCCGTGATGAACCTGCTCGCCTCGGCCGCGTCCTTCGGAGTCGTCGTGGCCGTGTTCCAGTGGGGATGGGGCTCGGAGTTCCTCGGCCTGGGCAAGGCCGGACCGGTCGAGGCCGAACTGCCCCTGATCATGCTCGCGATCCTCTTCGGCCTCTCCATGGACTACCAGGTCTTCCTGGTCAGCCGCATGCACGAGGAGTGGGAGCACAGTCGCGACAATCACCGGGCGATCCGGATCGGCCAGGCCGAGACCGGCCGGCTGATCAACGCGGCCGCGCTGATCATGATCTGCGTGTTCAGCGCCTTCGTCTTCGGCGGCGAGCGGGTCATCGCCGAGTACGGGGTGGGACTGGCCGCAGCGGTCGCCATTGATGCGTTCGTCCTGCGCACCGTCCTGGTCCCCGCACTGATGCACCTGCTGGGCCCGGCGAACTGGTGGCTGCCCGGCTGGCTGGACCGGATCCTGCCGAAACTGTCCATCGAGAGCGCCACGGCCCCTACGGCTCCCGTGCCCGTACCGGTGATCGCGCCTTCAGCTGCCGAGGCGGCACTGCATCGTTTGGCGACGCAGACCGCGGCGCAGCCATCGGCACCGGACCGAGTCCACGTGACACGGGCATCACGCAAGGCAACCGAACCACGCGCCCCGAAGTCGGTCGGCGTCGCATATCTGTGGTGGTTCTTCCTCGGCTTGTTCGGCGGCCACCACTTCTACCTCGGCCGGACCGCCCTCGGACTGCTCTACCTGTTCACCCTCGGCCTGTGCGGCCTGGGCTGGCTCGCCGACATGGTCACTCTGCCCCGCCAGACCCACCGCGCCAATGCCGGTAACGGACCGCAGGTGTCCCCAGAACGGGACTTGACCGGTACAAACGTCACGAGCGAACGAGTGTAAGCCCGATGTTCGAGGACAAGCACTACCGATGCGAGTCGCCCGCCGCAGGATGACCGGAAAACCCTGCTCGTCCTCGACGCCGAGGATCACACCCGCACACGGCCACCTGCCCACTGATCCGGTCCGCGTATGAAATGGGCCGACCCCCGCCGCACACCTGAGGCCATCGCATTCAGAAAGACAGCGCCGCGGACAGACAATCCGTCCGCCGCCATCTCGAAGAGCGCGGCACGCATTGCGACCAAGAAATGACCGGCTATGCCCTGGTGGGCAACGGCAGCATGTTTCGCAGTTCAGTCCAGCAGGCCAGGGCCTCCCGGTGGTTACGCGCAGTGGCCTCGGCCGCGTTGGCGAAGGCCGGTAACCAGGCGGCAATGCCAAACCACACGTGCACCCGGGTGGGATACCCCCGATAACCGAACTGTCGGCCACACCGTGGGACGCGGCCGCTTCTACCTGACGTCGCGAACAACACCGCAGGAGCGGCGTCAGATTTTCGCTCATCCCAGAGGAAGGGAACTTGTACCTCGTGACACTCAGCGCCAAGACCATCTCTCGCGTTACTGCCGCGGCAGTCGTGGCCGCCCTGACCGGCGTAGGACTTGCCATGCCCGCCGAGGCGGCCTCCACGAAGCAGGCGGCATCCGGCGCCGCGAGCCAGGCAGCGAGTACCTCGAAGCCGGGACAGGACACGCTACGGGAGAACGTGCAGACGATCCTCAAGACCGGGTCGGTCGGCGTCCTGGCTCAGTCGACCGGTCCGCGAGGGAGCAGTTACGCCACTGCCGGAACGGCCGACAGGACGACGGGGGTCGCCGTGCGCCCGGGCGACCGCTTCCGTGCCGGCAGCGTCACCAAGACGTTCGTCGCCACGGTGGTGCTGCAGCTCGTCGGCGAGGGCCGCCTGTCGCTGGACGACAGTGTCGAGCACTGGCTGCCAGGGGTGGTGTCCGGCAACGGCAACGACGGCAGCAGGATCACCGTACGGCAGTTGCTGCAGCACACCAGCGGGTTGTTCGACTACCTCTCCGACTTCCCCGAGATCAGCAGCGTGGACGGCTTCCAGGCCTACCGGCACACCACCTGGAAGCAGGAGCAGCTCGTGAAGATCGCGATGCGGCACAAGCCGAACTTCTCCCCCGGCGCCAAATCGGAGTACTCCAACACCAACTACATCCTCACCGGAATGATCATCAAGAAGGCCACAGGACGCAGCTGGCAGCAGGAGGTAACGGCCCGCTTTCTGGGCGGCAGGCTGCTGCGTTCGGCGCAGCTGGCCGAAATGAAGACGACCGTACGGGCTCCGGACCTGGACATTTTGGGGCCGGCGCCAGTTACGGCCTGGGTCTGATGCGGATACCCCTGCCCTGCGGGGGCGCGTACTACAGCCACGCGGGCGACCTCACCGGCTACCACACCCGCGACGCAAGCAGCGCCGACGGGCGACGCGTCGTAGTCGTGCACACAACCGGTGATGACGCGGCCGACCTCTCCACCGAACAGGCACGGAACACCCTGATCGCCCAAGAACTCTGCGCCTCCAACCGGAAGTAGCAGCAGGCTCGAAACCGTCCGGCTGCGCGGCTGGAACCAGAATGTCGCAAGCCGCGCAGCCGGGACAGACTGCGCAGCGGTTGCTCTCCAGGCCGGACGCGAAGACTGCGGCCCTCAGCTGGTGACCTGCGGACGCGCGGGGTTGCGGTAGTGGACGGTGCTGTGGGCACAGTGCCCGGTGAGCAGGTCCTGCAGTTCGCCGACGGCGGCCTTCACGAGGTGTCCGCCGCGAGCGGCGTGCAGGGGTTCCAGGACGAAGGCGATGTGGGTGGAGTTTTCGGTGACGCGGGTGCGGTGGCAGCATCTCGACTGCGTACCCCCGGGCATCGACCCCGCCTCAAGGCGTCACAGAAGAAATGCCGTCGGCCGTTCCATCGCTGCACCAGGCGGAGGCGGTAGGGGTCTCGGCCAAGTCGGCAAAGAAGCCGTACGTCCACGGGTTGCGGGTGGCGGCGAACAGGCCAGGCTTGGAGGTGACCTTGTCAACGTGCGGGACGTTCTTGACGGTGCCGTCCGAGGCGGTGACCTGCTGGACGCCCCAGGTGAGCTGGAGCGTGACGCCCATGTTGCCCGGGGTGAAGTCACCGTTGTTGTAGCCGTTGTCCTGGTCGGCTCCTCGGGTTTGACGATGCTGCCGTCCGGAAGGGTGAGGGTGACGGACAGCCATTGGACGTCCGGGCCGTGACCATTGCGGTTGCCGTACTGGGTCAGACCCCAGTAGGTCTGGCCGGTGACCGGATCGGTGTTCTGGTCCTGGAAGAAGTACCGCGTGCCCGACTTCTCCGTCAGCATGAAGCCGGAGGTGCCGTACCCGGACGCCGGCGCGGACAGGACGGCGTAGTCGCCGGCCGGTGGGCTGTAGGTGCCGTCGCCGTTCGCGCCGAACCGTTTCTGTCGGCCGTCGGCCAGGGTGATCACGACGTTGCCGGAACCGTCCGCGTCCTCGGTGGCGCGCATGTCCAGCAATGACGACCAGCCCGCGCCGAACGCCTTGAAGACGCCGGGGTCGAGGCTGTTGTAGGTGCGCTGGACGCTGAGCGTCGGGCCGTCGGACGGGCCAGGGATGGTCGCGTCGGTGGTCTGCGTCGAGTAGTCGCCGAGTTGCGGGTCGACACCCTTGACGGTCGCGTCGTACGGGGCCGCGCCGAGGTGCGCGGTGACCAGCGGCTGGCGCGCGGCCGGGATGGTGAAGTAGTCGGGCGCGGACCACAGCGAGGCGGCGTTGCCGTCCCTGACCTGGGCGGTCCAGTAGAACGTCCTGCCGTAGGCGAGCTTGCCGGCCGGGACGGTCCACAGCGGCGTGGTCAGCGAACCCACGTCTCCGGCAGCACCCGCGACGGCGGGTTCTGGTCCTCCGGTGAGTCGGGTTCCTATGTCGCGCTGGCCGCCCCGGCAGTGGACATCTTCTCCACGCGGAACAGCGGCGGCTACCTCACCAAGGACGGAACCAGCTATTCCGCTCCCTATGTGTCCGCCGCTGCCGCCCTGCTGCGCGCCGCCCACCCGTCGGAAAGCGCCGGGCAGATCATCTCCCGGCTCATCGGCACCGCCGACCGCCCCGGCGGGGGTTCCGGCCGTGACGACCGCTTCGGCTACGGCATCGTCGATCCCCTCAAGGCCCTGGGCGCACCGGTTCCGGCGGCCACCGCGAATCCGCTGCTCACCGCCGCCGGGGACGGCACCCCGAAGGCGGCCGGCGCGACGGGCGGCACTTCCGGCGTGACCGTCGCGGTGATCAGCGCCGTGGCGGTCGTGGCCGCCGCCGGGGCGGGCGGCCTCCTCGTCCGCCGCCGCTTCCGTCGTCGTACGTGATCCCCAGGTCCCACGCGATCCCCAGGAGGAACCCGATCAGCATGCGGCTCCCGGCTCCCACCGCACGCCTTCTCCGCCGCTTCGCCACTCTGGCGCGCGGCCACCCGGTCATCGCGGCGGCCACGGCCGCCGTCCTCGTGGCGGTCCTGTCGCTCACCGTGCTGCTCGCCGGAGACCGGAGCGCCCGGCCCCGGGCCGCCAACGTCTCCCGCAACTTCCGGGCCTGCCTGCTCGTCTCGCCCGCGGGCGCCACGGACACCCGGCTCAGCCAGGCGTCCTGGCAGGGCATGCAGGACGCGGCGCGCTCCGGCGGGGTCAACGCCCAGCGTTTCCCGACCCCCACCATCGACGCCAAGGCCGCGCTGCCGTACTTCAACGGCGCCGTGCAGCACCACTGCGAGCTCATCGTCACCGTCGGCACCGGCATGAGACCCGCGACCGAGGCCGCGGCACGCGCCAACCCGCACCAGGAGTTCGTGATCGTCGGCGCCGGCTCGGCACGCCCGCACATCTCGGCCATCACCGCGCCCGACGACCCCGCGAAGGAACAGGCCGGGAAGGAACTGGCCGACAGGGTCAGCGCGTTCATCACGGCCCGGAGCTGACGGCCCGGAGCCGGTCCGGCGACGCGCCGGAGCCGGCCCGGCGGCGCCGTCCGTGCGCCGGGGCGGAGTGATGTGGCCGCCGGTCCGTGGGATCGGTGGTCTTCAGACCCGCGGGCCGAAGGGCCGGAACCGTGCCCGGCGGCAGCACCGCGGCCAACGCCGCACCCGGGCGGCGGACGGCGGACGGCGGACCGGATCAGCACGTCCGGGCCGCCGTCTCGAAGGCGGCCCGGGGCCGGAACCCGGGCTTCGGCACAGGCCCGTTCGAGTACGCCGCGTCGGCCGGTGCCGCGCGGCAGGCTGATCAGCGGGCGGTCGCGGAGCCGGGCAGCCGCCGACGCGCCCTGCCAAACGCCACGTGACGCACCGCCGTCCCACGCGACCAGCCCGGGACACCCCCGGACCGGTCACGCCGTACGCACCACGGCCCCGCGGGGTACCCGACCGGTTGGCGTCAGCTCGTCGCGACGGTCGGCTCGGCGGCCGGCTTGGGCTCCGGCTGCACGGTGGCCGCGGCCGGCTCCGCCGCCATCTGCACCGACGTCGGCTCCACCGGCGCCGCCGCCACCGTGTCGTCGGCCTTCATGGCCTTCGCCTCGCTCTTGAGGATGCGCATCGACTTGCCCAGGGCACGGGCGGTGTCGGGCAGTTTCCGGGAACCGAAGAGCACGATGAAGACGATCGCGACGACCAGCAGGTGCCAGGGTTCGAGTCCGTTGCGGAGCATGACCGCCCCTCCCTCTCTCACGTTTTTCCGTGCCGACGGAGGGTGCTTCACGCGCCCCGGCCCGGCAGTGACGATTGCTACGTTGCGCAACTGTACAACCCACGGGGAAAGGTGGCCGTGACCGGCGCTACGACCGGCCCGGCCGCCACCGGTCATGGCGGGCCCGCACCGCCCGCAGCGCCAGGGCGTACAGCCCGAGGACGGCGGCCAGCAGCGCGTGGTAGGCGGGCGGCAGCCCGGTCATGCCCAGGGCCGCGCCCACCGGGCCGGACGGGAGCAGCAGGCCGACGGCGGCGAGGGCGGCGGCGGCCCGGCCGACGGGCCCGGGGCGGGTGCCGCCGCGCAGCAGGAACATCACCAGGGCCTGGGTGAGCAGGTTCTCGGTGAACCAGGCGGAGTGGAAGACCGCCTGGTCGTCGAGGGCGTCGGGGCCGCGCAGGGCGAGCGCGAGAACGCCGAAGGTGGCGAGGTCGGCGATCGCGTTGAGCATCCCGAAGCCGGTGATGAACCGCAGGAAGGCACGTGGCCGCAGCACGGTCGGGCGGCGCAGTGCCGCGGGGCCGGGGCGGTCGTACGCGAAGGCGAGCTGGGCGGCGTCGAAGCAGAGGTTCTGGGCGAGCACTTGGACCGGGAGCATCGGCAGGAAGGGCAGGAGCAGACCGGCGCAGAGCATCGCGATGACGTTGCCGAGGTTGGAGGAGAGGGTGACCCGTAGATACGCGGCGATGTTGGCGCTGCTGTGCCGGCCGGCGGTGACGGCGTGCCCGATCGCGCCGAGGTCCTTCTCGGCCAGCACCACGTCGGCGGTCTCCCGGGCGAGGTCCACGGCGGTGCGGGGCGCGATCCCGACGTCGGCCGCGCGCAGGGCCGGGATGTCGTTGACCCCGTCCCCGAGGAACCCGACGGTGTGACCGGCGGCGCGCAGCCCGGCGACGATCCGCGCCTTGTCCTCGGGGGTGCAGCGGGCGACGACGACGGACTCGCGAACCGGACCGGCGCCCTCCGGAGCCGGCCCGTCCGCCGAACGCGGCCCGTCCGCCGCCGTTCCCGCCTCGGCGGTCGGCAGTCCCAGGTCCCGGCAGGCCCGCACGGCGGTGGCCGGGTGGTCGCCGGTCAGGATCCGGATCGAGACGCCGAGGTCGGCCAGGCCGCGCAGCGCCTCGGCGGCGCCGGGGGCGAGGGCGTCGCGGAAGGTGACCAGGCCGCGGAAGACGAGGCCGTGTTCGTCGGCGGCCGTGTAGGGGCGGGTGCGGGCCGGGAGCCGGGCGGTGGCCACGGCCAGCACGCGCAGCCCGGCCTCGGCCTCACCGGCGGCGAGGGCGAGGAGACGGCCGCGTTCGGCGGGGCCGAGGTCGCAGCGGCGCAGTACGTCCTCGGCGGCGCCCTTGGTGACGAGGACATGGGTGCCGAGGGTGCCGGCCACGACGGCGGTGGCGGCGCGCCGCTCGGGGTCGAAGGGGACGGCGCCGACGCCGTCGTACTCCTCCCCCACCGGTCCGGCGGCCGTGAGCAGGGCTTCGTCGAGGGCGTCGGGGGCGGGCAGCTCGGCGAGTTGCAGGGTCCACCAGGCGCCGACGGCCGCCCAGCGCAGCACCTCGGGGTCGTCGGCGCCGTCGGGTCCGAGGGCGCGGTCGACGACGGGCCGGTCCTGGGTGAGGGTGCCGGTCTTGTCGATGCAGAGCACGTCGACCGCGCCGAGGTCGTGCAGCGCGGGCAGCCGCCGTACGACGACCCGGTGGGCGCGGGCCAGCAGTGCGGCGCCCCGGGCCAGGCAGGTGGTGACGATCACCGGAAGCATCTCGGGGGTGAGCCCGACGGCCACCGCGACCGCGAAGGGCAGCGTCTCCAGTCCGCGGCCGCGCAGGGCGGCGTTGGCCATGAGGACCAGCGGCGGAGTGAGCAGCATGAACCGGATGAGCACCCAGGAGATGCCGTGCACGGACCGGTCGAAGGCGCTCGCCTCCCGCGGCGCGGCCGCGCCCTGCGCGACGGCGAACCGGGTCCGCCGCCCCGTCTCCACGACCACCGCCGTGGCACTGCCCGAGGCGACCGCGCTGCCCTGGAAACAGAGGTACGGCTCCTGGAAGGGACCGTCGGCGGCGCTCCCGGGGACGTCGACCGCCGTCTTGGCGACGGGCTCCGACTCGCCGGTGAGCACGGCCTGGTGCACGGTCAGCCCACGGGCGCGCAGCAGTCGTACGTCGGCCGGGACCAGGTCGCCGGGTCCGAGCCGGACGACGTCGCCGGGCACCAGTTCGGCGACCGGCACCTCCCGGGCTCGCGGCGGTGCGTCCTCGCCGCTGCGGCGCAGCACGGTCGCGGTGCCGGCGACGAGCGCGCGCAGACCGGCCAGGGCCCGGTCGGCCCGGTGTTCGCCGAGGGCGCGGAGCGCGGCGCTGACCGCCACCAGGGCGAGGATCACGACGGCCGTGCCCCAGGAGGCGACGAGGGCGGAGACCAGGCCGAGGGTGAGGAGGACGGCGGTGAAGGGGTCGCGCAGGGCGCGGGCGCAGCGCAGCGGCCAGGAGACGGTGTGCGGGCGGGGCGGGGTGTTCTCGCCGAGGTCGGTGAGGCGGGACGCGGCCTCGGCCTCGGTCAGCCCGCGCGGTCCGGTGTCCAGTCGGCGCAGCACCTGCAGCGAGGTGGCGGCCTCGCCGTCACAGCCCATGGAGCCGTCGGGGGGCCGGGAGCCCGGCGTCGGTGGTGCGTGCGGTGAGGCGGCCGACGAGCAGGCGTACCACGTCGACGACGTCGGGGTCGTCGACCAGGTACACCTGGCGGCGGCCCTCCCGGCGGGAGCGGACGAGGCCGGCGAGCTTCAGCTTGGTGAGGTGCTGGCTGACGGCGGGCAGCGCGCCGCCGACCCGCTCGGCGAGGCCCGTGACATCGCTCTCGCCCTGGGCCAGCGCCCAGACGATGTGCAGCCGGGCGGGCGAGGCGAGCAGCCCGAAGGCCGCGGCCGCCTCCGTGAGCACGTCCGCGGTGGGGTCCTCGCGGCCGCTGCCGGGCACCGTCGCCACCGTCGTGGTCCTCCTGTCCACCGCGGCGGGGGCCCGTCGCGGATCGGGTCGAAGCGGCCCGTCGCGGGCCGGAGGGACAGTTTAGGACGCGGGAACTTATCGGCCGCCGCGCAGGTTTCTACGGTGTTGTAGAAGTAATTTCCTGGCAAGCAGGTCTCGTACCGACCGAGGAGTGAGTGCGCATGGCCCTGTGGGACCGCGTCAAGGAGTCCGCGACGCAGATGCAGACCCAGCTCGTTTCGAAGAAGAACGACCTGAAGAGCGGTGCGTTCCGCGACGCGAGCATGGCGATGTGCGCGCTCGTGGCCGCCGCCGACGGCACGATCGACCCGGCCGAGCGCCAGCGGGTCGCCCAGCTCATCTCGACCAACGAGGTGCTGCAGAACTTCCCGGCGGACGACCTGCGCCGCCGCTTCGAGGAGAACCTGAACAAGCTGACCACCGACTTCGCCTTCGGCAAGGTGAGCGTGCTCCAGGAGGTCGCCAAGGCGAAGAAGAAGCCGGCCGAGGCGCGTGCCGTCATCCAGATCGGCATCGTGATCGGCGGCGCCGACGGCGACTTCGACAAGACCGAGCAGGCCGTGGTCCGCGAGGCGTGCTACACCCTGGACCTGCCGCCGCACGAGTTCGACCTCTGACCGGAGCGGGAGCCGGGGCCGGCGGGAGCGGGGGCTGAGACGGCTCACCCCCGCCGGCCCGTGGCCCGGCCGAGCGGGACTGCTCAGACGTCGGCCAGGAGGGGCAGTAGCGCCGTCGCCGCCGTCACGTCTGCCGTCAGCGTGCGGTCCTCCATGTCCCTGGGCAGAGCTGCCGCGGCCACTGTGAAAGCGGGCACCGCCGGCTCCACCGGGCCCAGCCGCAACGCCCGGACCGCCACCACCAGTTCGCAGGCCAGGACCACCGCGTAGGCCTCCGCCGCCCGTTCGGCCTGTTTCGCCGCCTGGCCCGCGAAGCTCGCCGCCTCCTCCAGACCGTGGGAGAGCACGGTGTGGCCGGCCGACGCGGGGGTGGCGCTGGAACGGAGTTCCGCGAGGGCCGAGTTGGCGGTGTACTCCAGGATCATCGTGCCGGAGCTGCTCTCCGGGCCCGCGGTCAGGAAGGCGGGCAGGCCCGTGAGGTCGGCGCGGGTCAGGGCCTGGAGGCGCGCGGCGGAGAGCTGGGCGGTCTGGAGGAGGGCGAGGTCGAGGCCGTCCAGGGCCAGGGCGAGCGGGGCCGCGAAGAAGCCGCCGTGGTGGTAGAGGTTGCCGTCGGGGGCCAGGACGGGGTTCTCGGTGGCGCAGTTGATCTCCGTCTCGATGATGCGGCGGAGGGCGTCGGCGGCCTCCAGGGCCGCGCCGTGCACCTGCGGGAAGGCACGGAAGCCGTAGGGGTCCTGGATGCGGCGGCCGGTGGTGACCGGGCGGTCGGGCATCGCCAGCAGGCGTCGTATCTCCGCCGCCGCCCTGGCCGGGCCGGGGTAGGGACGCAGGGCGTGCACCTCGGGGGCGTAGGCCTCCGGGGAGCCGGAGACGGCGGCCAGGGAGAGGGCGGCCACCGCGTGGGTGGCCCGCAGCAGGACGTCCAGGTCGTGGCAGACCAGGGCGGCCCGGCCCAGGGCGAGGGCGTTGCTGCTGAGCAGGGCGAGCGAGTCGCCCGGGTGCAGGGTGACCGGGGCGGGCAGTTCGGCGTCGGGGGACGCCGTGAGCCAGGGGCGTTCACCGATCAGGGTCAGGCCGGTCTGGGCCAGGGCGGTGAGGTCGCCGGTGCCGACACCGCCGTACTCGTTGACGGCGGGATGCACGCCGAGACGCAGGGCGTCGGTCAGCGCGGTGACGAAGGAAGGGTGGATGCCGGAGCCGGCGGCGAGCAGCTGGTTGGCGCGGACGGCCATCAGCGCGCGGGTCTGACGGGCCGGCAGCAGCGGTCCGGCGCCGCCGGCGTGGCTGCGCAGCAGGCGCAGGGTGTGACCGGCCGCGTCGGACGGGTCGACGGTGACGGAGCGGTGGGCGCCCACGCCGGTGCCGCGGCCGTACCAACGCCCCTGTGCGGCGAGGCGGTCGGCACTCTCGTGGGCACGGCGGACCCTCTCGAGCGCCTCGGGCGGCACGACGGGACCGGCAACGGCGTCGGCGAGCCGGACGAGTCCGGTCAGGCCGAGGCCGTTGCCGTCGAGTACGACACGGTCCAAGGAAGGTCCAGGGAGAGCCGAGGAGGGCCGGGGAGAGCCGAGGAGGGCCTCAGGGGGTCAGCTGGTGAGGCCGACCTTCTTCAGCCAGGCCTGGGCGACGTCCAGCGGGTCCTTGTTGCCCGACTGCACCTGGGTGTCCAGGTCCAGCAGGGTCGCGGTGTCGAGCTTGGCGGAGACGGCGTTGAGGGCGTCGACGGCCGTCTGGTTCAGGGCGCTCTTGTAGACCAGGGGCTGGACGTTCTCGAAGCCGAAGAGGTTCTCCGGGTCCTGGAGGACGACGAACTTCTCCTTGGTGATGGTCGGGTCCGTGCTGAAGATGTCGCCGGCCTGCACCGCGTTCTTCTTCAGGGCGGCCTCGGTCAGCGCGCCGCCCGCGTCGAGCGCCTTGAAGGACTTGAACTCCAGGCCGTACACGGACTTCAGGCCGACCAGGCCCTGCTGGCGGGTCTGGAACTCCGGCGAGGCGCCGAGGACCAGGTCCTTGGCGATGCTCTTGAGGTCGGCTATCGAGGACTTCTCGGTGAGGTTGTACTTGGCGGCGGTCGCCGCGTTGAGCGTCACCGTGTCCTTGTCCTGCGCGTCGGCCGGGTTCAGCAGCGTCAGCTTGGAGTCGAGCTTGGCCTCGACGGCCTTGGTGGTCTCGTCGACGGTCTTCGGGGCCGCCTTCGGGTCCAGGTAGGCGAGCAGGGCGCCGTTGTACTCGGGCAGGACCGAGATCGAACCGTTCTTGAGCAGGCCGTAGGTGGTCTCGCGGCTGCCGATGTTCGGCTTGTAGGTGACCTTGATGCCCTTGGCCTTGAGCGCCTCGCCGTAGATGTCGGCGATCAGGTTGCTCTCGGAGAAGTTGTTGGAGCCGACGACGACGGTGTCCCCGCTCGCCTTGCTGTCCGACAGCGGGTCGGACTTGCTGTCGTCGGAGGAAGAGGAGCAGCCCGCCAGCAGGGCCGTCGTCGCCGCGAGCGCGACGGTCGCCACGCCTCGGTATGTCCGGATTGACCTGCTGGGAAGGGTGTTGGAAGTCACGGTTGCCGTTCCGGGAGCTGTGGGAAGGGTGGGGGTGTTGCGAACCTCTCCGCACGATCCAATCCAGCCGGTTCTCGGTCAGTCAAGTATCTCCGGGTCACCGATTGGCTTCGATCCGTGGCCAGTTGTGGACGCGGCGCGGTCTCTTTGTAACGGATTCTTGATAGACAGCAAGCGGAACCCGGCTTCCAGAACGCTGTAGTCTCACGGCAGTTGATATCGGTCACAGCGGTGCACGGGGCCCGCTACTCGGTGTCGTTCCGCAGCAGTTCGGGGTGAAGACGCCCCCAGACCAGACACCCTCATGAAGGAGGCCCGGTGTCCACGAACCAGGTGGACGCGCCCGTCCGGCCCGCCCAGTCGCGGGGCGGGGCACGGGGTTTCGCCGACCGCTGGCCCTTCCGGCGCAAGCTCAACCTGCTGGTCGGTGTGCCGCTCGCCGTCATCGCCGTACTGCTGGCGTACGTCTTCACCGACCTGGTGCGGCAGTCCAACAGCGCGGAGGACGCCGCGCGGACGGTCCTGGACAGCGCGCAGGTGGCACGCCTCGTGGACAAGGTCGAGGCGGAGCACCAGCAGGCGATCCTGCTCTCCGCGCGGTACGAGTCCGGCGACGCCAAGCCCTCGGCCGCCGCCTACCTCGCGGCCCAGGACGCGGTGAACTCCCAGGTCACGAAGGTCCGTGAGACCTTCGGCGACCGGCTGCCGGACACCGAGGCGGACGCCCTGCGGCAGGTCGAGGGCCTGTCCAGTCTGCGGGAGTCGGTCGAGCAGGCTTACCTGCCGGCCGACAACATCGACCCGGCGTACGCCAACGCGTCCAACGGCCTGATCGACGGCCTCGGTCTGGACCGCGACACCGACCTCGCCTCCACCTTCACCGGCAACCTGCTGGACTCCCTGCTGCGCGCGGACGCCGCCCACGGCGCCTTCGAGACCAACGTGCTGGCGGCGACCACCGGTGACACCAATGCCCTGATCGAGTTCACCAACGCGGTCGGCGCCTACGACCTCTACCAGCACCAGGCCGACCGGTTCGCCCGGTTCGCCACCGAGGGCCAGGCCCGGCAGCTGACCGACGTCGAGCACACCAAGGCCCAGAGCACCATCGCCGAGTCCTTCGCCGAGCTGCAGATCGACCCGACCAAGCTGGTGTCCGGCAACCAGGAGCAGATCCGGCGGGCCGTCAAGGACGCGCTCTCCGACTACCCGGCCTACCACGACCAGGCCGCCGCCCGGCTGACCATCGCCACCTCGCTCATCGGCCAGATCGCCGACCGGGCCGACGCCACCGCCAGCTCCGCGCGATGGCACGCGATCTGGCTGCTGAACGGCTCGCTGCTCGGCTTCGTCCTGTGGATCGCCCTCGCGGCGCTGGTGCGTCGCTCGATCATCCGCCCGGTGCAGGCGCTGACCGGGGTCGCGCACGAGGTCGCCGAGGTGGCGGGCCGTGAACTCGCCCGCGTCGCCGACGACGACGCCGAGGACTCCGGCCCGCCCCGGCTGCGGGACATGCCGGTCACCGCCCGCGACGAGATCGGTGACCTGGCCGAGGCGTTCAACCAGGTGCAGACCACGGCCGCGGCCCTGCTCGAACGCCAGGTGCTCAGCCGCCGCAACACCGCCGAGATGTTCGGCAACGTCGGCCGCCGCGTCAGCAACCTGACCACCCGCCAGCTCGCCTTCATCGACGCGGTGGAGCGGGCCGAGACCGACCCGGCCCTCCTCGAACGCCTCTACTCCATCGACCACATCGCGGTCCGCCTGCGCCGCAACGCCGACAGCCTGATGCTGCTGGCCGGCATCCGTGAGACCGTGCTGGCCGCGGGCCCGACCCCGGTGTCCAACGTCGTCCGGGCCGCGCTCGGCCAGATCGAGGGCTACCAGCGGGTACGGCTGTACGCGGGCACGGACGCCATGATCGAGCCGGACATCATCGGCGACCTCACGCTGATGGTGGCCGAACTCCTGGAGAACGCGGTGTCGTTCTCGCCGGCCGGCAGCCCCGTCGAGGTGACCGTCCGCTCCAGTGACGCGGGCGCCCACATCGTCGTCACCGACCACGGCCTCGGCATGAGCGCCGAGCGGCTGGCCGAGGAGAACCAGCGGCTGATCCGCCGTGAGCGTCTCGACCTGGTGCCGACCAAGGTGCTCGGCCTCTTCGTGGTGGGTGCGCTGGCCCGGCGCTGGGAGATCGGCGTCGAGCTGACCCGGACCCCGGGCGGCGGTGTCACCGCCGAAGTGACGCTGCCCGCCCGTCTGTTGCTGACGATGAGCGCGGTGGGGGACGTCCCCGGCACCCCGTTCGCCGGGGAAGCGGCGGCACGACCGGTACCGGCGGTACCGGCGGTGCCACCGGTACCGGCAGCACCGGTGGCACCGGTGGCGGCCACCGAGGCGACCGGCCCGACCCCGGCCGCCATGGCGCCGGCCGCCGCCGAGCCGGAGAGCCTGCTCCCCCGCCGGCTGCCGCGCCGCGAGCCGGCCGCCGAACCCGCCGCCGCGCAGGCCCCGCTCATCCCGGCCGCCCGCTCCGGCGAGCCCCCGGCCGACCCCGGCTCCGAGCCCTACTCCGGCGACGCGACCCGCCCGCTGCGCCGCCGGGTACGCGGCGCGACCCTGCGCACCACCGTCGGCGCCGCCCAGAGCCTCGCCCAGGCGCCACGCACCCGCGACGCCGAGGCCGAGAGGAACGAGCT
This sequence comes from Streptomyces shenzhenensis, assembly GCF_021462265.1. GTDB lineage: Bacteria > Actinomycetota > Actinomycetes > Streptomycetales > Streptomycetaceae > Streptomyces > Streptomyces shenzhenensis. Next base: position 68,320 of record NZ_JAJONF010000023.1, read on the forward strand.
GGACGAGTTCGAGGCAGCGGTGGAACGCGCCCGACGCGACAGCGACACCGGCAGCCACGAGCGGCCCCTGCCGCACACCGACCCCACGTACCCCCCGCAGCACCAGAACCACCTTCCGGAAGGAGCCGAGCAGTGAGCACGTCGACAGGTGACACCCCGACGGGCGGCACCACGCCGACCGACCTGCAGGCGGCCGCAGCCGACTTCACCTGGCTGCTGAACCGCTTCGCCACCGAGACCGCAGGCGTGGTCGACGCGATCGCCGTGTCCTCCGACGGACTGCTGATCGCGGTCTCGGAACTGCGTGAGCGCGCCCATTCCGAACGGCTGGCCGCGATCGTCTCCGGCATCACCAGCCTGGCCGCCGGTGCCTCCGGCAACTACGGCCTGGGCGGCCTCAACAAGGTCATCATCGACCTGGAGGGCGGCCATGTGATCGTCTCCGCGATCGGCAACGGCGCCGTGCTCGGCGTGGTCGCCGACAAGGAGGCCAAGCTCGGCAACATCGCCTACGAGATGACCCTGTTCGCGAACCGCGCGGGTGCGGCGCTCAGTCCGCAGCTCGTCCTGGAACTCAAGAACAGCGTCGGCGTCCCACAGACGCGCTGACCGGCACCGCCGGTCGGCACGCCGAGAAGGCCGAGAGAGGAAGACACAGCCATGGCGGACGGCACCTCGCCCCCGGGCCCGGACCCGGTCGGCCCCGCCCCCGCCGTACGGCCGTTCCTGGTCACCGCCGGCCGGGTGGCGGACAGCGCCTCCGGACCGGCGATGCCCGTCGAGACCCAGGTGGTGGCCACCGTCGCCGGGCTCGCCGTGCTGGACCGGCTCTCCTTCGAGCAGCACGACATCGTCGCCGCGTGCCGGATTCCGCAGTCGCTCGCGGAACTGGCGGCGCGGCTGCGGCTGCACCTGAACGTGGTCCGGGTGCTGGCCGAAGACCTGCGCGAGGCCGGGCAGCTGACGGTGCACGTGCCCGACTTCGAGGCCACCCACGACTCGTCCGTCCTGCGCAGGGTTATCGATGGCCTGCGGGCCATCCCCGACTCCCGAGGGGTACTCCGTGACACCGACTGACTCGCTGACCCGGGGCACCGGGCGTACGGCCGTACGGCCGCCGCTGCCGGTGAAAATGGTCATCGCGGGCGGTTTCGGCGTGGGCAAGACCACCGCCGTCGGCTCGATCTCGGAGATCGAGCCGCTGACCACCGAGGCGTCGATCACCGAGGTCGCGGCGGGTGTGGACGACCTCACGCTCACCCCGCGCAAGACGACCACGACCGTGGCGATGGACTTCGGCTGCATCACCATCGACCCGACGCTGAAGCTGTACCTGTTCGGCACGCCCGGGCAGGAACGCTTCGGCTTCATGTGGGACGACATCGTGGAGGGCGCGCTCGGCGGGCTCGTCATCGTTGACACGCGTCGCCTCGACGACTGCTATGCCGCGGTCGACTACTTCGAGCACAAGGGGATTCCGTTCGCCGTCGCGATCAACGCGTTCGACGGGCGCGTCGAGCACACGCTGGACGAGGTCCGGTGGGCGCTGGATGTCGCCGACGGTACGCCGCTGGTCGTCTTCGACGCGCGTGAACGGGGTTCTGTGCGGGATGCGCTGCTTGTCGTCCTGGAGCTGGCGCTGGCACGGAGTGGGGGGTAGGGCGGTGCGTGGGGAACTGTCCGCCGCGTGGGGCTGGTCGCGCCCACGCGGCGGAGCCGCATATTGATACAGTCCCGCGCCCCTGCGGGGCGCTAACCCCGCCGTACGCCGGGTGAGACCGTCAGTCTCTGCACCGCCCAGAAAATGCCCAGTGTGGCCAGGGCCATGGCCGCCACCAGCGTGGCGCCGCCCACGACCTTCTCGTAGTTCTTCTGGTAGAGGCCGTCGATGATGTAGCGGCCTAGGCCGCCCAGACTGACGTACGCCGCGATGGTCGCTGTCGAGACGATCTGGATGGCCGCCGAGCGCAGGCCGCTGAGGATCAGCGGGAGGGCGACCGGGAGTTCGACCTGGAAGAGGACGCGGGTCTCCGGCATCCCCATGCCCCGGGCCGCGTCCACCGGGGACGGGTCGACCGAGCGCATCGCCTCGTACGTCGTGACCAGGATCGGCGGTACGGCGAGGATCACCAGCGGGATCATCACCGGCAGCATGCCGAAGCCGAGCCAGATGAACATCAGGACCAGCAGGCCGAAGCTGGGCAGCGCCCGGCCGGCCGTGGCGATCAGGGCGAGGGCGTTGCCGCCGCGGCCGTAGTGGCCGGTGAGCAGTCCGATGGGCAGGCCGATGACCGCCGCGTAGGCGAGGGCCTCCAGGGAGTACTGGACGTGCTCCCAGACGCGGGTGGGGATGCCGTCGTAGCCGTGCCAGTGCGAGCTGTCGCTGAAGAAGGCGTGGACGAAGTTGAGGACGTTCACCGGGTGCTCTCCTTCGGCATCCAGGGCGTCAGCACACGGCGTACGAGGACGAGTGCGGCGTCGGCCAGGATGGCCAGCACGGCCGTGGTCACGACCGAGTTCACCGCCAGTTCGGGGCGGTGGTAGATGTTCGCGTCGTTGAGCAGGTTGCCGAGGGCGCCCTGGTTGCCGATCAGCATGCCGACGCTGACGAGGGAGATGCTGGAGACGGTGGCGACGCGCAGGCCCGCGATGATCGCGGGGACGGCGATCGGCAACTGCACCTGGAAGTAGCGGCGTACCGGGCCCAGACCCATCGCGGTCGCGGCGGCCAGGGTCTCCTCCGGGACCGAGCGGACGCCGTCCACGATGGCCGGGACCAGGACCACCAGGCTGTACACCGAGAGCGGGATCATCACCGTCGTCTCGGTCTGGCCCGTGTAGTCGATGAGGACGACGAAGAAGGCCAGGGAGGGGATGGCGTACAGGATGGTCGTCACGCCCAGCACCGGCGGGTACAGCCAGCGCAGGCGCACGCAGAGCTGGGCGACGGGGAGGGAGACCAGCAGACCGGCCAGAACCGGGATCAGGGCCTCGCGCAGATGCAGGCCGATCAGGCCGAAGTAGGTGTTCTGGAGGTCGCTCGGGATGTCGAAGAAGCCGCTCATCCACCGGCCTTCGCGTCGTCGCGGCCCTCGGCGTGGGCGGTGCGGATCGCGGCGCCGATGACCTGCTGGGAGACGACGCCGACGGCGCGTCCCTCGCCGTCCACGGCCACGGCCCAGCCGGTCGGCGAGAGGACGGAACCGTCGAGGGCGGCCCGCAGCGAGTCCCTGCCGGGCACGAACGGCCGCCCGTAGGGGATCAGTTGCTCCGGCCGGATCGAGCCGGCGGTCAGGGCCCGCGGCTCGCCCCAGCCGAGCGGCCTGCCGTCCAGGTCCGTCACGAGGAGATAGGGGGTGTCCGCAGAGGTGCGCGCGGTGAGTCTGCCGGCATCGGCGTCGATCGCGACGATCGGGGCCTGCTGCAGTTCGAGGCCCGCGGACGGGAAGAAGGACAGCCGCCTGATGCCCCGGTCGGCACCGAGGAAGTCCTCGACGAAGGCGTCCGCCGGGTCGGTGAGCAGTTCGGCCGGCGGGGCGAACTGGGCGAGGTGGCCGCCCGTGCGCATCACGGCGACCATCGTGCCGAGCTTGATCGCCTCGTCGATGTCATGGGTGACGAAGACGATGGTCTTGCCCAACTCGTCCTGAATGCGCAGGAGTTCGTCCTGCAGTCCCTTGCGGACCACGGGGTCGACGGCGGAGAACGGCTCGTCCATGAGCAGCACGGGCGGGTCGGCGGCGAGCGCCCGGGCCACGCCGACACGCTGCTGCTGGCCGCCGGAGAGCTGGTACGGGTAGCGCTTGGCGAACGCCGAGTCCAGCCCCACCCGCTCCATCAGCTCGGCCGCCCGGACCCGCGCCCGCTGCTTGCTCCAGCCGAGCAGCCGGGGCACCGTGGCGATGTTGTCGATGACGGTGCGGTGCTGGAAGAGGCCGGCGTTCTGGATGACGTAACCCATCGACCGGCGCAGGGTGTTGACGGGCTGCGCCTGGATGTCGGCGCCGTCGAGGAGGATCCGGCCCTCGCTGGGTTCCACCATCCGGTTGATCATCCGCAGGGTCGTCGTCTTGCCGCAGCCGGAGGGACCGACGAGGACGGTGATCGAGCGGTCCGGTATCTCCAGGGAGAGCCGATCGACGGCGACCGTTCCGTCCGGGTACCGCTTGGTGACTGAATCTATCCGTATCAAAACGCCGAATGCCCTTCGGGTTTGGCAGAAAGTGCCCAGTAATCGACCACGGTCGCCGTGGCGCAGGCCGTTGTGGACAGAGTCTAAACCGGAACTGTTTCAGCACTTTGGCCGCTGACTGATCCTCTTCAGTTTGTGACCTGCCGACAGCACACCGCGCGACACCGGGGAACCGGCCGCGCCGGACAGCGCGCTCCGATCGCCGGGGTCAGGAACGAGCCGAAGGCAAGAGGCGTCCGGTCAGGCGGTCGCCGGCGGCTCGTCCGCGACCGGGAAGCCCGCCGTCCGCAGCACCTGCCGCCGCGCGTCCACGGCGAACACCTCGCAGCCCGGCCGCGCGGCCGCCCACCCGACGCCCTCGGCGCCCATCGCGAAGGCGGCCGTGGCCACCGAGTCCGCCTCGGTCAGCGAGGAGGCCACGACCGTCAGGCTGAGCAGCCCGGTCGCCGGGCGCCCGGTGCGGCCGTCGATGATGTGGTCGCCGCGCTCGTAGCGGGCGGAGGTGGCGACCGCCCCGTCGGTGAGTTCGAGGACCGTGCACAGCTGGTCGGCATGGTCGGGATGGCGTACCCCCACCCGCCAGGGTCCGCCGGCGGCGACCACGTCACCGCCGGCGTTCAGCACGAACCGCTTCGCCCCGGCCACCGCCAGCAGTCCCGCGGCCCGCTGCACCGACCAGCCCTTGACCACCGCGCACGGGTCGAGGCCCCGCCCCGGCAGCCGTGCGTCGAACGCGCCCCCGGTCGCCAGCCGGTACTCCTCGCACAGCGCGAGCACCTCGGCGAGGTCGGGGCTCGTCTCGGACTCGGCGAGTTCGCCCCGGTCCATACGGGAGACCTCGCTGTCCGGCCGGAACGGGCTGAACCGCTCGTCCACCTCGCGCAGCCAGGCGAAGACGGCGTCCGCGGCCCCCTCGAAGTCCCCCGCGTCGTCGACACGGAGGGAGACCGGGAAACCCATGACGTGTTCGACTCGGTGCACGCTCGGCCCTTCGCGTCGACAGCGGCCCGCAGGGACCGGACTCCCGGCGGGCGTCGCTGGTGATCGTCGCGCCGGACACCGTGCCGGTGCCGGCGCTCTGTGCCTTCAGTGTCTCCGAGCAGGCGGAATGCGCAACGCCGATCCGAAAGCCCGGGAGGGCAGGGAATCAGTGCCGGTACAGCCGCGACCGCTCCAGCAGGATGTCGTGCAGATCGCGGACGGCCTCGGCGTACGAACCGGAGCGGCGGCGCTCCGTGACCATCACCACCTCCGTGTCCTGCTCCGCGTCGGCGAGCGGACGCCAGGTGATCACGCCGTTGCGTTCCAGCGGGTCGCCGATGACGCTGAAGTCGGGCAGCACGGTGGCACCCAGCCCCTCGGCGACCATGAGCTTGCCCATCTCGGCACCGTCGGTGGAGTAGGAGAAGGCCGGGGTGCGGCCGCGCAGCAGCCGGTGGATGTAGCGGTGCATCACATAACCGGCTCGCATGACGATCAAGGGCTCGCGCAGCAGAGCGTCGGTGCTGACGGCGGAGTGCGCGGCCAGTGGGCTGTCGGGGCGCAGGCAGACGACGGGGCGGCCGCGCAGCAGCTCGGTGCAGTCCAGGTCGGGCGGCAGGTCGTCGCCGGTGAGGTAGTTGACAGGCCCCAGGTCGAGGCCGCCCTCGGCGAGCATCCGGTGGATGTCGGTCTGCTGGGCGGTGACGATTTCGACCTGGGTCCGCGGGTGTGCGGCGCGGAAGTCCTGGACGGCGGGGACGAGCAGCGGGACGGTCGCGGCATGCACCGTGCCCAGCCTGACCGTCCGGCTGACCTGGTGCTGGTGGTCGGCGGCCTGACGCAGCCGGTCCACGGCCTCCAGAACCGCGGCGATGTGCGGCAGCAGCTCGCGGCCGGCATCGCTGGTGCGGGCTCCCGAACGGTGGCGGTCCAGCAGTCGGCGCCGCCCCGGCGCCCGTCGTGAGCTGAGCGCCCGGAGGGCCTGTCGCGAAAGCGGCGGCATCGGCCGAAGGACGGCGTCTGCCGCGCGCCATCCGGTACCCCCTCTGGGGGAGCGTGCCGGGCGTCGCGCGGCAGACGCCACTTTCACGGTCTGCGGCGCCCGGCCCGCTCCGGGCACGTTGCCGTACCCGGGCCCGGTGACTGGTGATGACGCCCGCGCGGGACTCGCTGTCGCGGCATCATCCGGTCCGTCGTCAGCGGGCCGCGGTCAGCTCGCGTCCGGCTCCAGCCGGAGCGAGATCGAGTTGATGCAGTACCGCTGGTCGGTCGGGGTCGCATACCCCTCGCCCTCGAACACGTGCCCGAGGTGCGAGCCGCAGCGTGCGCAGCGCACCTCGGTACGCACCATTCCGTGCGTGCGGTCCTCCACCAGTTCGACCGCGTCGGTGTCCTTGGGGTCGTAGAAGCTCGGCCACCCGCAGTGGGACTCGAACTTCGTGCCGGAGGTGAACAGTTCGGCACCACAGGCGCGACAGGAGTAGACGCCCTTGGTCTTGGTGTCGGTGTACTCACCCCTGAAGGCCGGCTCGGTCGCCGCCTGACGCAGCACGGCGTACTCGGCCGGCGACAGCTCCGCCCGCCACTGCTCGTCCGGCTTCTCGACGTCGTACGACATGACTCTCAGCCCCTTACTTCACCAGGCGTTCCAGGATCCTCGGGCCCAGGTCGGTCACATCGCCCGCGCCCATGGTGAGAACCAGATCACCGGGCTTGGTCATTCCCGCGACCACCGCGGGGACCTCGTCCTTGTCGTGCACGGCCGTGACGTCGGCGCCCGCGGCCCGCGCCGCCTGGATGATCAGCTCGCTGGTGACCCCGGGGATCGGGTCCTCACGGGCCGGGTAGATGTCGAGGACCACGGACGCGTCCGCGAGGGCCAGCGCGTCGCCCATCTCCTTGCCCAGCTCCTGGGTCCGGGAGAAGAGGTGCGGCTGGAAGACGACCAGGATCCGGGCGTCCCCGGCGGCGGCGCGCATGGCCTCCAGGTCGGCGGTCATCTCGGTCGGGTGGTGGGCGTAGGAGTCGACGACCTGGACGCCGGCCGCCTCGCCCTTGAGCTGGAGGCGCCGCTTGACCCCGGTGTACGCGGCCAGGGCGGGGGCGAGCCGGGCGGCCGGGACGCCCAGGGCCACGCCGGCGGCGAGCGCGGCGACCGCGTTGTGCGCGTAGTGCCGGCCGGGCACGGACACCGTGAACGTCAGCTCGGCCCCGTCCAGCGCGACGGTGACCTCGCTCTTGAGGCCCTGCGGTACGACGGACAGCACCCGGACGTCGGCGTCCGCGGCCTCGCCGTACGTCACCGTCCGTACCTTTCCCGCCACCCGCCGGGTGAGCTCGCGCGCGCCCTCGTGGTCCGCGTTGACCACCAGCGTGCCGCCGGGCACGATCCGGCCGGCGAAGGTCTCGAAGGACTCGTAGATCTCGTCCATCGAGGCGTAGTTGGCGTGGTGGTCCAGCTCCACGTTGAGGACGATGGCGACCTCGGGCGCGTACTTGTGGAAGCTGCGGTCCGATTCGTCCGCCTCGGCGACGAAGATCTCGCCCGTGCCGTGCAGGGCGTTGGAGCCGGGGGCGTCGAGATCGCCGCCGATGGCGTACGAGGGGTTCAGCCCCAGCGCGGTCAGGGAGACCGCGAGCATGGAGGTGGTGGTGGTCTTGCCGTGCGTGCCGGCGACCGCGATCGGACGCAGGCCGTCCATCAGGGCGGCGAGGGCGTCCGAGCGGTGCACCACCGGGACGCCCAGCTCGGCCGCGCGGGCCAGCTCGGGGTTGTCCTCGCGGATCGCCGACGACACGACGACACAGCTGGCGTCGTCGGCGAGGTGCCCGGCCGCGTGCCCGATGTGCACGGTGACACCGAGGGCCCGCAGCGCCTCGGCGGTCTCCGACTCCTTGGCGTCGCTCCCGGCCACCTCGGCCCCGCGTTGAGCGAGGATCTTGGCGATTCCCGACATCCCGGCGCCGCCGATCCCGATGAAGTGCGGACGCTCCATGGCGGAAGGAAGGCCGGGTGCCATGTGTTTCTCCCAGAGACGGTGACGTGCGAAAGCAGCCCTAGCCTATGCGCTCGAACCCGCGCGGCTCCGCAAGGTGCGTGTGCGGCCGCCGCCGCGCAGGGGCGGCCGGCGGTACATCCGGGCCGACGGAAGAGCGGCCGGCCCCGCAGGCGCGGGGAACCGCGCGACAGGCCGCGGCCCACCCGCGCCCGCCCCCGCGTCGCATCCCCTCCGCGGCGTCTACGCCTTGCTGTGCGAGAACAGCTTCAGCACCGGCACTCCCACCTTGTGCCGCGCCCGGGACGCCCAGTCCCGGTGGAAGAACTCCTCCACGTAGTGCGGATCGGTCAGCACGATCACCTCGTCCGCGCCGACCTCTTCCACCAGCTTGCGCAGCGCGTCCAGCGGGTGGTCCTCGACCATCCGCCCCTGCGCCGTGCTCCCCGCCGCCCGCAGGGCCGTCAGGGAGACGTCCAGCGCCTGCTCGGCCGGGGCCTTCGCCGCATCCCCCTCCGGGGTCTCCCGCTCGCGCGCGGCCTCGTCGAGTTCACCGAGTGCGATGTCGTCGATGGCCCGCAGCAGGCGGTCCGCCTGGTCGCCGCGCGGCTGGAGCAGGACGTGGAAGGCGACCTGCTCGTCCCCGTGCAAGGTGGTGACGAACTCCACGTCGGCGGACGTCAGGGCCTTCTCGATCATCAGAACGCTTGTGAACACCAGGCGCCTCTTCTCCTTAGAGGGTCACTGCGACCCTCTGTCCTCCGTGGGGGCCCAGCACCCCTGCCGAAACCATCCTGCCCCGTGATCGCACAGGTACTGCCGGATTTTGTGCGCGCGTCGAAAGTCAAGCGGAACATCAGGTTCCGCCGCTTTCAGGAGCGGCGGTAGCGGCCGAACAGGAATCCGTCCTCTTCCAGGAGGGACACTAGTTCGAAGCGGCGGGGCACGGCGACACCGGGTCCCCCCGCGATCCGCTGCGCACTCCCCGCCGTGAGCACCGGAGAGACGGTCAGGCACAGCTCGTCGAGGACACCGCCGGCGATGAACTGCCCGAGCAGCCGGGGACCGCCCTCGGTGAGCAGCCGGGTGTGGCCGAGGCCGGCGAGGGCGCGGACCGCGCGGGCGGGGTCGACGCCGACGCCGTCACCGGCGATCACCAGCCGGGCGCCGGCCTTCTCGGCGGCGGCCATCCGGTCGGGGGCGGCGGCCGCGCCGGTGAGGATCAGCGTGGGGACGAGCGGCGAGGTGAACAGCGGGAGCGAGAAGTCCAGGTCGAGGCTCGCGGTGACGACGGCGACCGCGGCGACCAGGGCCTGGCCCGCCGCGGTCCGGGCCCCGGCGAACTCCGCACGCTCGCGGGCCGGCCGGTACCCCTCCTGGCGTACCGTTTCCGCGCCCACCACGACGACGTCCGCGAGCCCTCGCAGGGTGCCGAAGATCCGCATGTCGGCCGCGCCGGAGATGGGCTGCGACCGCCCGTCGTGCTGACCGGCCCCGTCGAGCGTGGACACCATGTTGGCCCGCAGCCAGGCCTCCTGCCCGGCGGACTCGGGATAGGCATAGGCGAGGGCGAGGTCGGCGAGGCTCCACTCCCCGTCCGCCGGCTCCCGCCGGGCGGCGGGGGAGGCGCCCGGCGCCGCGGCCGTGCCGTTCTCCGCCTCGGTTGAACCGTCGGCGACCCGGGCTGTTGTTCGTTCGGTCACAGGGAACAGGCGTCGCATGTCGTGCAGTGTGGCACGGCAACTAGCATGGGTGACCGTGTCGTCTTCTCCCGCCGTATCCGAGGTCAGCCCCGTAACCGACGTGGCCCCGCTGTCACTGTGCGCCCGTTCGCCGCACGTCCCCGCGGAGCGGCTGGTCGCCGAGATGGTGCCGCCACCCCGGTTCGACTCGGTCCGCTTCGCGACCTACATCCCGGATCCGAACCAGCCGAGCCAGACCGAGGCGGTGCGGGTGCTGGAGGGCTTCGCTGGCGGTCTCGGCGGGGCACACGCGGTGGCCGGCGGCAGGCGCGGCTTCCTCGGCTTCGGGAAGGCGCGGGCACCCAAGGCGCCGGCCGGTCCCCGCGGCGTCTATCTCGACGGCGGGTACGGCGTCGGCAAGACCCACCTGCTGGCCTCGCTCTGGCACGCCACCCCGGCCGAGCCCGCGCTGAAGGCGTTCGGCACCTTCGTGGAGCTGACCAACCTGGTCGGCGCTCTCGGCTTCCAGCAGACCGTGCAGACCCTCTCCGGTCACCGTCTGCTGTGCATCGACGAGTTCGAACTGGACGATCCGGGCGACACCGTCCTGGTGTCGACGCTGCTGGGCCGGCTGGTGGACGCCGGTGTCGCGCTCGCCGCCACCTCGAACACCCTGCCCGGCAAGCTCGGTGAGGGCCGGTTCGCCGCCGCCGACTTCCTGCGCGAGATCCAGGGCCTGTCGGCCCACTTCCGCGCCCTGCGCATCGACGGCGAGGACTACCGCCACCGGGGCCTGCCCGCGGCGCCGGCGCCGTACTCCGAGGAGCAGGTGACCAAGGCGGCGTACGCCACCCCGGGTGCCTCCCTCGACGCCTTCCCGCAGCTGCTCGACCACCTGGCCAAGGTGCACCCCAGCCGGTACGGCGCGCTGACCGACGGCCTGAAGGCCGTCTGCCTGACCGGCGTGCAGCCGGTGCCCGATCAGTCGACCGCGCTGCGGCTCGTGGTCCTCGCGGACCGGCTCTACGACCGCGAGGTCCCGGTGCTGGCCTCCGGACTGCCCTTCGACAGGCTGTTCAGCGAGGAGATGCTGAACGGCGGCTACCGGAAGAAGTACTTCCGCGCGATATCCCGGCTCACCGCCCTGGCCAGGGACGCGAAGGAACTCGTGGCCGCCGGGTAGGCGCCGGGTCAAGAGCTCGATCAGGCCACCCACCGGCACTTTTCACGCTGTCTTCGGCTTGCGGCACCGATGTGACCCTGCAAACTACTTTGCAGGGTTAACGTGTTTCTTGACCAGCCGTTGACCCGCGCTTGGCGCACATGAGAGGCGTGAAACGTCACAAGGGGGGCTCATGTTCCGAGGTACGACGACCCGGACCGTGCTCTCGCTCCTCGCTGCCGCCCTGCTCGCCGTCCAGTTCTTCGCACCTGCCGCAACCTTCGCAGTCGCGCATACCTTCAGTCATGCAGAGGCCAAAGCCCTGGGCCCGAAGGCCCCGGCGAAGGCCGTGCGCGACGTCGCGCACGCCCTCGGCGACCACGGCCGCTGCGGTGAGCCACCCAGCCCTCCGACGCCACGGAGCGTGGACCGCCATCGCAGCGCCGCCGCCGGCTGGGCCGACGACCGTCCGCCCGCCGCGCGGCACACCGAGGCCATACGCACCCCGGCGCCTCCCGCAGCCGGGCACCACCACGCGTCAAGAGCGTCCAGAGCCCACGCACCGGCCACGCTGCAGGTCTTCCGCCGCTGACCGGACCGGCTCCGCCCCGGTGCCGCCTCCCCCACATCCCCCGCATCCCCCCACCACCGTCGTGCAAGCCCGACGCGCCGCTGTAGCGCGCCAGGAGGAGTTCACACACCATGCAGCCCCTCATCGACAACGCCCGTACGTTCGGACAGCGCCCTGAGGAGTTCGCCGGACTCGCCGAAGGCCAGTCCCCGCAGGTGCTCTTCATCACCTGCTCCGACTCCCGGGTCGTCCCCGCCCTGATCACCGGCGCCCGCCCGGGCGAGCTCTTCGAGCTGCGCACCGCGGGCAACATCGTCCCGCCGTACGCCTCTGCTCACCCCACCGGCGAGGCGGCCACCATCGAGTACGCCGTGGAGGTGCTCGGCGTCCGCGACATCGTCGTCTGCGGACACTCGCACTGCGGTGCCGTCGGCGCCCTCGTGCGTGGCGACGACCTGACCGCCGTACCCGCCGTACGGGACTGGCTGGCCGGCGCCGAGCCGCGCCCCAGCGGGGCGGCCGAGGACCCGGCCGTCGCCGAGGGCGTGCAGAACCACGTGCTCGCCCAGCTGCTGCGGCTGCGCTCGTACCCCTTCATCGACAGGAGGCTGGCACAGGGCGAACTGACCCTGCGCGGCTGGTACTACGAGGTCCACACCGGTGCCGTGCGCGAACACCGCACGGACACCGACACCTTCGAGGCCCTGTGACCGCCGCGATGACCAAGTTCCCCTACATACGCCAGGACTTCGCCGCCTCTCTCGTGGTGTTCCTGGTCGCGCTCCCGCTCTGCGTGGGCGTGGCCGTGGCCTCCGGCGTCCCGGCCGAACTCGGCCTGCTCACCGGCATCGTGGGCGGTCTCGTCACCGGGATGCTGCGGGGCAGCAGCCTTCAGGTGTCGGGGCCGGCCGCCGGCCTGACCGTGCTCGTCTTCGAGGCGGTACGGGAGTTCGGACTGCCGGTGCTCGGGGTGATCGTGCTGGCCACCGGCGTCCTGCAGATCACCATGGGCGTCCTGGGGCTGGGGCGTTACTTCCGGGCGATCTCGGTCTCGGTCGTCGAGGGCATGCTGGCCGGTATCGGTCTGGTGCTGATCGCCGGCCAGCTGTATCCGGCGCTCGCCGCCACGGCCCCCGAGTCGGGCCCCGGCAGGATAGCCGGACTGCCCGGGGCGTTCCTGAACGCCCTCGGGGACGGCGAGGCGCTGGCCTCGCTCGACCTGGGCGCGGGCACGATCGCGGTCCTGGTGCTGTGGAAGACGGCCCCGGCGAAGGTGCGGACGGTCCCCGGACCGCTGGCCGCCGTGGTCCTCGCCACCCTGGCCGCGTTCTTCCTGGACCTCCCGGTGGCCACCGTCGAGGTGCACGGGCTGCTGGAGTCCGTCCAGCCGCCGCCGCTCGCCGCCTTCGGTGAACTGGCGAGCGTCGGGCTGATCGGCACGGTCGTCGCGTTCACGCTGATCGCGTCCGCGGAGTCACTGTTCAGCGCGGCGGCCGTGGACCGCCTGCACGACGGCCCGCGCACCGAGTACGACCGGGAACTGGTCGCCCAGGGCGCGGGCAACGCGCTGTGCGGGGTGCTCGGCGCGCTGCCGATGACCGCGGTGATCGTGCGCAGCGCGGCCAACGTCCAGGCGGGCGCCCGCACCAAGGCGTCCCGGGTGCTGCACGGCGTCTGGCTGCTGCTGTTCGCGGCGCTGCTGCCGGGAGCGCTGGGCTGTATACCGATCCCGGCGCTCGCCGGGCTCCTGGTCTACTCGGGCGCCAAGCTGATCCCGGTGCGCGCGCTGGCCGTGCTGTGGCGTGAGTACCGGGGCGAGGCCTTCGTCCTCGTCGTCACGGCGGTGTCGATCGTCGCGGTGAGCATGTTCGAGGGCGTGCTGATCGGGCTCGCCCTGTCGATCGTCAAGACGGCCTGGGACGCCTCGCACCTGAAGCTGGAGGTCGTCGACAAGGGCTCGGGACCGATCGACGCCCGCCTGTCGGGCAACGCGACCTTCCTGCGGCTGCCGAAGATCCTCGACAGCCTGGAGGCGCTGCCCCGGGACCGTCCGGTCCGGGTGGACCTCTCCGGGCTGCACCACCTCGATCACGCCTGCCGGACCGCGCTGGAGAGCTGGGCCGAGCGGCACAGCGCCGCGGGCACCGAGCTGGTGAAGGTCACGGCCGCCTGAACCGGCGGCCGCCCCGGGCCGGGGTGCCGACGCCCCTCGGCACCCCGGCCCGGACCTGCTTCCTAGAAGCCGTGGCCCCGACCCTCCCGCCGGGCATATCGTTACAGGAACAGACATATCGGGCCTCTCCGCCTGGGGGTCGTGATGGTTCAGGAGCTGCTGGTCGCGGTGGTGGCGGCGCTGTGCTTCGGCGCGCTGTACCTGGCCGCCGGCGCGCGGGTCGTCAAGCAGTACGAACACGGCGTGCTGTTCCGGCTCGGGCGGGTCACCGGTGACGTACGGACACCCGGCTTCAATCTGGTGATCCCGTTCGTGGACCGGCTGTACAAGGTCAACTTGCAGATCGTCACGATGCCGATCCCCGCCCAGGAGGGCATCACCCGCGACAACGTCACCGTGCGCGTGGACGCGGTCGTCTACTTCCGGGTGGTCGACGCGGTGAGCGCGCTGGTCAAGGTCGAGGACTACAAGTTCGCCGTCTCCCAGATGGCCCAGACCTCGCTGCGCTCCATCATCGGCAAGAGCGACCTGGACGACCTGCTCTCCAACCGGGAGAAGCTCAACCAGGGCCTGGAGCTGATGATCGACAGCCCGGCCGTGGGCTGGGGTGTGCAGGTGGACCGGGTCGAGATCAAGGACGTGTCCCTGCCGGACACCATGAAGCGCTCGATGGCCCGCCAGGCCGAGGCCGACCGGGAGCGCCGGGCCCGGATCATCAACGCCGACGCCGAGCTCCAGGCCTCCAGGAAGCTCGCCGAGGCGGCCCAGCAGATGGCGGACACCCCGTCGGCCCTGCAACTGCGGCTGCTGCAGACGATCGTCGCGGTGGCCGCCGAGAAGAACTCCACGCTGGTCCTGCCGTTCCCGGTGGAGCTGCTGCGGTTCCTGGAGCGGGCGGGCCAGCCGCCGGCGCCGAACGGCGAGGCGCCGGCCGGGATCACCGAGAGCACGGCGCGGGAAGGGCCGCCGCCCGGGTGACCCGGCACCGCGCCACCCGTCGCGCCATCCAGAAAATCGGACATACCACACTATTTTTCATACGGTGATCCGACTAGCACGCCGTCTGACCGGTACGACCACCGTATGCGTCGCCCTCGGCGCCGCGCTCGCCGCCTGTGGCACCGTCGAAGCCCCCCACCCGGGCCCGCCGGCCCCCACCAGGCCCTCCTCCTCCGCCACCCCGCCGCCCACGCTCCCCCGGGGCCCCGGCGGAGCGGCACCTGTGTTCATGAACGGACCGCGCACCCTGGGCAGGACCGTCGCCTTCACCTTCGACGCCGACATGACCGCCGACCAGGGGCCGCGCGCGGCCGCGGGCGAGCACTTCGACAACCCGGCGCTGATCGCGACCCTGCGCAGGCTGAAGGTGCCGGCCACGATCTTCATGACCGGCCGCTGGGCCGACCAGTACCCGGACCAGGCCCGCGCCCTGGGCCGCGACCCCCAGTTCGAGGTCGCCAACCACTCCTACAGCCACTACGCGTTCACCGGCGACTGCTACGGCCTGCCGACCGTCGCCGCCGCGAACATGAAGTCGGACGTGGAGCGCGCCTACGCCGCCCTGCTCCGCGCCGGGGTGCCGCACCCGATGCCGTACTTCCGCTTCCCTGGCGGCTGTTACGACAAGCAGGCGCTGCGCGCGGTCGGCACGCTCGGGGTCACCGCGGTGCAGTGGGACGTGGTGAGCGGGGACGCGTTCGCGACGGACGCCGACGCGGTGACCAAGCAGGTGCTGGACGGGGTGAAGCCCGGTTCGGTGGTCGTCATGCACTGCACCCGCAGCGCCGCCCCGACCACCGAGCAGGTGGTCCGGACCGTCGTACCGGAGCTGCGCAAGCGGGGCTACCGGTTCGTGAAGGTGTCCGAGCTGATCGGGCAGACGCCCGGTCACCGGTGACCCCGGAGCCGTACCAAGGGCTCACGATGTGTCCGCCGCGCACGGGGTCCCCCCGCGCGAGCGAAGCCGGGCACGAGGGCGGCGGGAGCGCCTGTTCAGGACGAGCGGCGGCCGTTGAGGGCACAGGCCGTGGTGAAGGCCGCGGCGGTGAGCAGCGCCGCCGCGGCCAGGGGCAGCGGCGACACCGGGATCCGGCCGGACTCCGAGCCGCTGACCAGGCCGCTGACCGCCGCGTGCGCCGGGGAGCCCCCGACCACCACCGCGAGCAGCGTGGCCAGCAGCATCGTGGGCACCGCCCGGCCCGGCGAGCGCAGCAGCGGCCGGTTGGTGAGCGCGCCGACGGCGCTGCCGAGCAGCGCGCAGGCGAGGGTGGCGAGGAGACCGGCGGTTCCGGCCCGGACGGGTGACACGGGGAGCCGGTGGTCGTTGGTGGCGTGGTGACTGATCACCGTGACGATCAGGGTGGCCACCGTGCCGAGCAGGGCCGCGGCGGCGAGGGCGGTGAGCAGGGCGGCCAGGTGGGACCTGGCCGGACCGCGGGCCGCGGTGACACAGGCGCGGGCGGCCGCCGGTTCGCCCGTGACACAGATCCGTACCAGCCAGGCGGCCACCGGCAGCAGCGCGGCGGCCGTGTAGCCGAGCGAGTCCAGTACCGGCTGCCCGCTCTGCACGCCCACGCCCAGGAACGCGGCGTACAGGATCACCGGGGGCAGCCAGCGCTGGGAGCGCAGGAGGAGTGCGGTCTGGTAGCGCAGGAGTGCGGTCATGGGCGGTCTTTCCGGTCCGGTGGGACGTCCGAGGGCTCCGAGGGGGTGACGGAGACCACGTGCCAGGGCGGCTGGGCCGCGAGCAGGGCACGCAGCACCACGTCCGAGTGGGACGCGGGAACCATAAGACGGTAGGTACCGGGGGCCGGTTCCTCGGCCGAGACCGCGGTACGGGCGGCGTCCGCGGGCAGCCGGCCGCTGGCCGGGCCCCTGGCGGTGACGACGGTGAGCGCGCCGGCGGGTGAGGGGGCCGGCGCCGTACGGCGTTCGAGGGTGCCGCCGACGAGCTGGTGGACCGCGTCGGGCACGCCCGCCAGGCGCCGCGGATCGTGATCGACGAACACGACGGCGCCCCCGGCGGCGGTCCGCTCGGCGACGGCCCGCTCCAGTTCGGCGCGGGCCTCGGCGTCCAGGCCGGTCCAGGCCTCGTCGAGGACGAGGAGTTCCGGGTCGGCGAGCAGCGCCTGGGCCACCGCGATCTTCTGGCTGGTGCCCTTGGAGAGCTGGGCCATGGGGGTGTCCGCGTAGGCCGCCGCGCCGAACCGCTCCAGCCAGGTCGCCGCGCGGGCGGCGGCCGAGCGGCGGGAGAGGCCGTGGACGGCGCCGAGCCGGGTGAGGTAGCCGGAGGGGGTGAAGGGGAGGGCCGCGGGGAAGCGCTCGGGCACGTACGCGGTGCGGGGACGGCCCGTGACACGGCCCTCGGTGGGGGTCTCTATGCCGGCGACGAGGCGGAGCAGGGTGGACTTGCCGGTGCCGTTGGCACCTTCCACCCGGATGAGGGAGCCGGGGGTGACGGTGAGGTCGACGCCTCTTAACACCCAGGGGCCGCGTATGCCGTAGCGGCGGCCTACGCGGGCCAGTTCAAGATCACGATGCATGGGGACATTGTCGTGCGGAACGGTGGTGGGTGGTGCGCGTCACCGCGGGGGGCGGGTCGTATGCGGCTGGTCGCGCGGTTCCTCGCGCCCCTTGTAGGTTGGTGCGGTGAGCGCTCCCTTCCAGGTCTCGGCGAACAGCCGGGACGAAGCACCCCAGTTCGTGCTGCCTCTTGTCGTGCGGATAGAGAAGTCGGCTCCCCCCGCCCGCACCGACGCACTCGAAACGGCCGCTCGGGCCGTCCTGACCATGCTCAGTGACCCGCGGGCCCTCGGCGACGGCGAGTGGGCGCAGGCCGTGCGGGACTGGGAGGACGCGCGGATCCGCAAGGTCGTGCGGCGGGCGCGGGGCGCCGAGTGGCGGCGGGCCGGGGAGTTGCCCGGGATCACTCTCACCGGGAAGTCGGCCGAGGTACGGGTGTTTCCGCCGGTTCCGCTGGACGGGTGGCCCAGGGAACTGGCCAAGTTGCAGGTGTCCGGCACCGAGTTGGACGATCCGGAGCCGCCCGTGGACGCCGACCGGTCCGCGCCTGTGCTGTGGCTGAACCCGGAGCTGGAGATGTCGGCGGGCAAGGCGATGGCCCAGGCCGGGCACGGGGCCCAACTGGCGTGGTGGGCGCTGCCGGAGGAGGAGCGGCAGGCGTGGCGCGAGGCCGGGTTCCCGCTCGCCGTGCGGACCGCCGATCCGGCTGAGTGGCGTGAACTGACGGACAGCGGGCTGCCGTTGGTCCGGGACGCCGGGTTCACCGAGATCGCGCCGGGCAGCTGCACGGTGGTCGCGGACCATCCCGCACTGCGCTGAGCTGGGGTTTTTTGACTATCCTGACGAACTTTGCCGTTTGTTTGAACACCGCTGCGGTGCCACCCGTACGTCCTGGTACTGAACCAGTGACACGGGGAGGCTTCCTTTGCGGCGTTTCAACGGTACGGCCATGATCATGGCGGTCCTCGCCACCACGCTGTGCGCGCTCGCCTATCCCGTGTGGTCGTACGCCGACCGCTCCGGCACCGGACAGGCGAACCTGGCGGCGGGGACCGTGGCCACCCAGTGGGGCCCGCTGTCCGCCGCCGACCGTGATCTGATCGTCCGGGTCCGGCTGGCCGGGCTGTGGGAGCTGCCGGCCGGGCAGCAGGCGGTCGAACGGGCGCCGAGCGCGGCGATCAAGGAAGCCGGCGACCATCTCGTCGTCGGCCACACCGACCTCGACAGGCGGGTCCGGATCGTCGCGGCACAGCTGGGCGTGGAGCTGCCCAACGTGCCGAACGAGCAGCAGCAGGGCTGGCTCCGGGAGATGTCCGGGGCGACCGGCGCGGAGTACGAGTACAAGTTCGTGAACCTGTTGCGGGCCGCGCACGGCAAGATCTTCCCGGCGATCGGCGCGGTGCGGAACTCCACCCGCAACAGCCTGGTGCGGCAGCTGGCCTCCGACACCAACCAGACCGTCCTCGACCACATCACGATCCTGGAGAAGACCGGCAAGGTCGACTTCGAGGCCATCGCCAACGAGGTCGCGGGCTCGACCACGGCCAGCCCGACCGGGCCCGCGGTGCCGGCGCCCGGAGCGGCGGTGCCCTCGGCGCCGGCCGCGCGGGCCGACGGCGACGTGCGCACCACGTCCCGGCCCTCCCCCGGCGCGCCGGGCACGGTGAACACCGCGCGCCCGGACCCGGTGGACTCCCTCGGCGTGCTCGGCGGATAGCCGGCACCGGACAGCTCCCGGAGCGCGGGCGCGAACCTCAAATGTTGCTCTGAAGCGGCGGACGACACGGTTCGCGGCCGCGCTCCGGGGTCATACCCCCGTCATTCGAAGCAGGAGGGGGACGGCCATGACCTTGGAGCGGCTGGGGACGGGCATCGGCTGGCGGCCGGAGATCGCGGACATCGTGGAGCGCATGCCGGGCATCGACTGGGTCGAGGTCGTGGCCGAGAACACCTGTCCGGGCCACCTCCCCGAGTCACTGCGACGGCTGCGCGAGCGCGGGGTCACCGTCGTACCGCACGGCGTCTCGCTGGGTCTCGGCGGCGCGGACCGTCCGGACGAGGACCGGCTCGGGGCGCTCGCCGAGCGGGTGGCGGCGCTGGGCTCGCCGCTGGTCACCGAGCACATCGCGTTCGTCCGCGCGGGCGGCCCGCGCACGGCTTCGCCCGCCCTGGAAGCCGGTCACCTGCTCCCGGTCCCCCGCACCCGGGACACCCTCGACGTGCTCTGCGAGAACGTCCGCATCGCCCAGGCCGCGCTGCCGGTGCCGCTCGCGGTCGAGAACATCGCCGCGCTCATCTCGTGGCCGGGCGAGGAGATGACCGAGGGGCAGTTCCTGTACGACCTGGTGGACCGCACCGGGGTACGGCTGCTGATCGACGTGGCGAACCTGCACACCAACCACGTCAACCGGGGTGAGGACCCGGCCGAGGCGCTCGCCGAGCTGCCCGTCGAGGCGATCGCGTACGTCCATGTCGCGGGCGGCTTCGAGCGGGACGGCGTCTGGCACGACAGCCACGCCCACCCGGTGCCCCCGGCGGTCCTGGAGCTCCTGACCGGCCTGGCGTCCCGGGTCTCGCCGCCGGGTGTGCTGCTGGAGCGTGACGAGAACTTCCCGGAACCGGCCGAACTGGAGCGGGAGGTGGCGGCGATCCGGGCGGCGGTCGCGGCGGGCGGTGCGGGGGCCGGCGGCCGGTGGGAGCCCCCGTCGGCGGCTCCGGCGCCCGAGGTCCCGGAGGCCGTCCGGCAGCGGCTGGGGCTCGCGCAGGCCTCGGTGCTGTCGTCGCTGGTCGCCGGGACGCCGGTGCCGGAGGGATTCGACGGGGTGCGGATGGGGGTGCAGGCACGGGCGCTGGCCGCGAAGCGGGCGGACGTGGTGGCGAAGGTGGCGCCGGAGCTGCCGGAGATTCTCGGGGAGGGGTATCGGGCGGCGTTCCTGGCGTATGCGCAGGAGCGGCCGATGGCGGGGGGTTACCGGCGGGACGCGCTGGAGTTCGCGGCGGAGCTGCTGCGGGCGGGGCGGCCGGGGGACGGGGTCTCTTACCGGCGGTTGGAGCGGTGGTGGCTGGAGCGGGCGGGGGCGGCACCTCGCCGGTCGCTTGCGCGGAGGGTACTGCTGCGGGGATAGGGGCCCGGGGGGTGAGGACGCTTACCGGCGCTTGCCGGAGGGCGCGGCTTATAAGACACGGCTGGGCAGCGCCCCGTCAGGGGCGCGGGGAACTGCGCGACCAGCCCCCACCGGCCCGCAGCCGACACACGGCCCCCACGCCCCCGCCCCTGCTTCCGCCCCCACCCCTGCTTCGTCCGTCACACAATCCGACCGTATTCCTCACCCGTCGGTAATATGCCAACCCCGCACCCAACCGGCGTGCGGTGCTGGAGGCACTATGCGACCCCGACCCCCCGTCCAGGGACGAGGCATATTCAGCGGTACCGGGCTGATCATCGTCTGTCTCGCGGCGACCCTCGCCGCCCTGGTGTTCCCGATCTGGTCGTACGCCGACCGTTCCGACCCCACCGGGTCGGTGAACGTGCTCAGCGCCCGGACCGTGCCGACGGACTACGGCCCGCTGTCCGCGCAGGACCGGGACCTCATCGTCAAGGTCCGCCTCGCCGGGCTCTGGGAGCTGCCCGCCGGGGAGATGGCGGAGGAGAAGGGCACCACGCCGGCCGTACGGACGGCCGGGCAGCACCTCGTCGACGGGCACATCTCCCTCGACGCCCACCTCCGCACCGTCGCCACCCAGCTCGGCGTGCCGATCCCGAACGCGCCGAACGCCCAGCAGCAGCAGTGGCTCGCCACACTGAGCGCCGCACAGGGGCAGGACTTCGACCGGGAGTTCGCGAACATCGTGCGGCTGGCCCACGGCCGGGTCTTCTCCCTGGCCGCCCAGGTCCGCGCCGCCACCCAGAACACCCTGGTCCGCGACCTCGCCGACGACGCCGACACCACCGTCCTGGACCACATCAAGGTCCTGGAGGCGACGGGCTACGTCGACTTCGCCACGCTGGCACAGCAGTTGGCGACCACACCCGCCCCCGTGACCTCACCGCCCGTCGTCGCCCCGGCGGACGCGACCCCGGTCGCACCGGAGCCGGCATCGGCCCCCTCGCCGTCCTCGACGTACCCGCTGCCGCCCGCCACCGCCAGCCCGCCGCAGACCTCCCCGACCCCCTGACCCGCGCGGCAAACGGAACGTCACATACCGACAACACTCGGTCCGGAATGTGAACAGGGCATGGTGGCGGCCAAGCCCCTGGCATAGAAACATGTCATGTTCTGGGTCCTTCTCCTGCTCCTGGCCTGGGCCGTCGCCGGCACCGCCTGCACCCGGCTGTGCCTGGCCGCCGTGCGGACGGCGGCCGCCGACGCGGACGCGGGCCGAGGGCACGATCTGACGCTGTACGAGGCCGCGTTCCTGTCCGGCGGGCCCGCGCGGGTCGCGGATCTGACGCTGGTGTCCATGGCCCGGCAACGGCGGCTGCTGCTCGCCCACACCGGCTGGGCGACCGTCGTGGACCCGCGCGGGCGGGACGAGATGGAGCGGTCGGTGATAGGGGCCATCGGGCCCGACGGACAGTCGCGGATAGCACCGGTGCGCTCGGCGGCGGCCGACACGGACGCCGTGCGCAGTCTCGGCGAGGAACTGGTGCGGGCGGGGCTCGCGGTGCCCGACGCGGCGGCGCGGACCACGGTCGCGTCCGGTGTCCGGCAGGTGCGGGCCGCCGCGCTGGCGGTCCTCGGGCTCGGCGCCGCCGCGCTCACGCTGCCCGCTCCGACCGGGATGCCCCGCGACCTGGTCGCCGTGTGGTTCGCGCTGCCCCTCACCCTGACGCTGAGCTGTCTGGCCATCGCCCGGATCGAGGTGCACCCGTACTCGCGCTGGGCCTCCCCGGCCGGGCAGCGGCTCCTCGGCGTGCTGCACCGGCGGGCGAACCGGGCGGCCGACGACCAGTCGCTGCTGGCCTCCGTCGCCGTGCGCGGCATCCGCGCGATCGGCGAACCGGAGCTGCGTGCGGCCTTCGCACACCGGGACCAGCTGCCGCGGCCGTGAGCCGGGGCGCATCGGGGGCATTGCGCCGACACCGGCCCGGTGGTGCTTGCCTTCGCCCGCAACCGGTCGAAATATCCCTTTCATGCTGCCGTGCAGTCGCTGCGGTGCCGTTGCCGCCATGCCACCGCAGCCGTTGCACCGAAGGGATACGCCATGAGAGCCCCCGCCCTGTACTCGGCAGCCGGGTCCCTGATCCTCACCACCCTGGCCGCCGCCCCGGCCGGGAGCGTCCCCCGCGTCCCGGACACGGCGGCGGCCGAACTGCGCGGCACCGCCGTGGCCGCGGCGCGGGCGCGCGCGGCGGGCATCGGCTTCGGCCGGTGCGCCGCCGACCTGGAGGCGCCGGCCACCTTCCGGTGCGGCACGGTGAGCGTCCCGCTGGACTACGCGCACCCGGACGGCAAACAGATCAGACTGACCGTCAGCCGGGTGGCCGCGACCCACACGGACCCGCACAACAGCAAACGCAGGGTGCCCCGGCAGGGCGTCCTGGTCTACAACCCGGGCGGCCCCGGCGCCTCCGGGATGCTCTTCCCGATGATCGGCGCGCTGCCCGAGTGGAAGCGCATCGCCGCCTCCTACGACCTGGTCGGCTACGCCCCGCGCGGCGTCGGCCGCTCCGCCCCGCTGTCCTGCGTCGACCCCGGGCACTTCTTCAAGGCGCCGTCGCAGGCACCGACGCACCCTTCCGAGTCGTACAAGGAGGCCCGGATCACGGAGGCGAAGGCGTACGCGCAGGGCTGCCTCAAGCGCTCCGGCAGCGGGCTGCGTCACTACACCTCGCTCAACAACGCCCGTGACCTGGACGTGCTGCGCGCGGCGCTCGGTGAGGACCGGCTGACCTTCATGGGTGCCTCGTACGGTACCTACTTCGGGGCGCTGTACGCGACCCTCTTCCCCTCGCACGTACGGCGGATGGTGCTGGACTCGGCGGTGAACCCGGACCCCGAGCGGATCTGGTACCGGAACAACCTGGAGCAGTCGGCCGCGTTCGAGGGCCGGTGGGCGGACTTCCGGGAGTGGATCGCCCGGCACGACGACGTGTACGGGCTCGGCGACACGGCCGCGAAGGTGCAGGCGAGTTACGACAGGGCGAGCAGGCGGCTGGCCAGGAAGGCGGCCGCCGGGAAGGTCGGGCCGGGACAGTTGCAGGGCGCATTCCTGTCGGCCGGGTACTACGACGACTTCTGGCCGAGCCGTGCCGACGCGCTGTCGAGGTTCCTGAAGGGGGACGCCGGGCCGCTGGTCCGGCTGGCGGCGCCGACGGCGGAGACGGCCGCCGAGGCGGAGAACTCCAACGCGGTCTACACCGCCGTCGAGTGCAACGACGCGCCCTGGCCCACGGACTGGAAGACCTGGGACCAGGACAACACCCGGCTGGCGCGGGTGGCACCCTTCGAGACCTGGGGCAACGCCTTCATGAATCTGCCGTGCGCCTACTGGCCGGTGCCCCGGCAGCAGGCACTCGACGTGCGCACGGGCCCCGGTGAGCTGCCGCCGACGCTCATCCTGCAGGCCGAGCGGGACGCGGCCACGCCGTACACGGGCGCGCTGGAGATGAACCGGCGCCTGTCCGGCTCGGTCCTGGTGACCGAGCGGGACGCGGGCACGCACGGCATCGGCGGCGGCCCCAACCAGTGCGTGAACGGCTACCTGGAGGCCTACCTGCTGGAGGGCCGGCTCCCCGAGCGGCGCGCCTCCTGCGCGGGGCACCCGGAGCCGAAGGCGTCGGTGCCGGCCGACCACACCCGGCGGAAGAACCCCCGGGTCTCCCTGACGGGGGAGGCCGGCCGACGCTGACGACCGTCACGACCGCGATGCCCTTACGGCGCCCGGTGCCGCGTCTCCCGGGGGACCCCCGGACCCCCGGCCGCACCCGGGCACCGCAGAACCGTCAGGCGAGCCCCGCGACCAGCTCCGCCACCGACTTACGGCGCCCGGTGTAGAACGGGATCTCCTCGCGGACGTGCCGGCGGGCCTCGGAACCGCGCAGGTGGCGCATGAGGTCGACGATGCGGTACAGCTCGTCCGCCTCGAAGGCCAGCACCCACTCGTAGTCGCCGAGCGAGAACGAGGCGACCGTGTTGGCGCGCACGTCCGGGAAGCCGCGGGCCATCTTGCCGTGGTCGGCGAGCATCCGGCGGCGGTCCTCGTCGGGCAGCAGGTACCACTCGTAGGACCGCACGAACGGGTAGACGCTGATGTAGTTGCGCGGCGTCTCGTCGGCGAGGAACGCCGGGATGTGCGAGCGGTTGAACTCGGCGGGGCGGTGCAGCGCCATGTTCGACCACACCGGTGCGAGGGCGCGGCCGAGCCTGGTGCGGCGGAAGAGGTTGTAGGCCTCCTGGAGCTGGTCGCTGGTCTCGGCGTGCCACCAGATCATCAGGTCGGCGTCGGCGCGCAGACCGGAGACGTCGTAGGTGCCGCGGACCGTCACGTCCTTGGCGGCGAGCTGGTCGAACAGCTCCTGGACCTCGTCGGCGTAGCCCGCGCGGTCCTCGGGCAGCACGTCCTTCAGCTTGAATACCGACCACAGGGTGTAGCGGATGACCTCGTTGAGGTCCTTGGCCAGCTTGCCCTTGTTCGGGATCCTGCCGGACTCGGTGGTGGGGGCGTCGTCACTCATGGTCCCTATTCTCCCGCTCCCCCGTGCAGACTCTGCACCGGGTTGGCCGTCAGCTCCGCGACGCCGCTGAGGTCGCCTGCCAGCTGGTCCACCGCCGCGTACGCGCTCGCGATGCAGGCGGGGATGCCCACACCGTCGTACTGCGCCCCGCAGACCGCGAGGCCCGGCAGCCCCGCGACGTGCTCGCGGACGCGGGCCACGCGCGCGTGGTGGCCGACCGGGTACTGGGGCAGGCCCTCGGTCCAGCGGGTGACACGGGTGGCGAGGGGGACCGCGTCGAGGCCGGTGGCCTCGCGCAGGTCGTGCCGGGACAGCTCCACGAGGTCGGCGTCCTCGCGGCCGAGGATCGCGGTCTCGCCGTACCGGCCGACCGAGGTGCGCAGGACGACCGTGTCCGGGTTCTCGTCGGCGATCCAGCCCCACTTCTGGGAGGCGAAGGTGGAGGCCTTGATGGTGTGGCCGTCGACGGGCGGGACGAGGAAGCCGCTGCCCGCGGGAAGAGCGACGTCGGCGCGGCGGTAGGCGAGGGTGATCAGGGCCATCGAGGCGTACTCGACGGCGGCCAGCTCGGCCGCGGCGGCGGGCACCTCGGCGCGCAGCAGGCCGGCGGCCGCGGGGGCGGGAACGGCGACGACCACGGCGTCGGCGGACAGCACCCGGCCGGGCGTGCTGATCCGCCAGCCCTGGGGTTCCCTGCGCAGTCCGGTCACGGGCGTCCCGGTCAGGATCTCCCCGCCGCGGGCCCGGACGGACTCGGCCACCGCGAGCGGCAGGGTGCCCACGCCGCCCTCGATGCCCATGAAGACCGGGCCGGTCTGCTGGTCGGCCGCCGCCTTGGCCTGGATCTCGCGGACGGCCTCGGTGAGCGAGGCGTGGGTTCTGGCCGCCTGGTAGAGCTGCGGGACCGCCGAGCGCAGCGAGATGCGGTAGGCGTCGCCCGCGTAGACCCCGCCGAGCAGGGGCTCGACCAGCCGGTCGACGACCTCCCGGCCGAGCCGGGCGGCCACGTACTCCCCCACCGCCACGTCGTCGCCGATCTCGGTGCGGGGCAGGTCGGCGTCGCGCTCGATGCGGTCGAGACCCTCCTGGGACAGCACCCCGGACAGCGCGGCGGCGGTGCCGGGTACACCCATGACGTGGCCCTTGGGCATCGGGCGCAGGGCACCCCGGGTCCAGATCGAGGCGGTGGCGGTGGCCGGCGGCTGCAGCCGGCCGGAGAGGCCCGCCGCGCGGGCGAGGGCGACCGCCTCGGGCCGGCGGGCCAGCATCGACTCGGCGCCCAGGTCGACCCGCACGCCCGCGATCTCGCCCGGCAGCAGCTTGCCGCCGACTCTCTCGGAGGCCTCCAGCACGGTCACGTGCGCACCGCGCTCCAGCAGCCGGTGGGCCGCGGCCAGCCCCGCGATCCCGGCTCCGATGACGACGACCCGATCCGTACCCGTACCCGTGCCCGTTGCGCTCATGTCCTCACTCTCTCAGACCGTTCCTGGAGACTGAGCGGGGAGTCCTGTTGCCAGGTCTCGTGCTCAGCCGAACGCCCCGGACGGTGTTGGGCTTTCTGGTCGGCCGCGTTCGCTGCGCGTCCGGAGAGCGCGCCCGCCGTCCCGAGGCTCACTCACGCGGGCCAGAACGCACTCGAGAGCCATCGACAGCCGACTGTTCACAACCCCGCCGGCACTCCCACGCCGGCCCGGTGACCCGTACGCGTCCGGACCGTGACCGCATCGGGACCGGCGCCGTCAAACGTCCCGGCCCGTCCCGGCGTCGAAGGAGCGTCAGTCTTCACGACCCCCCGGGGGGAACCATGCGCCAACCCGTACGACCCGTACGCCCCGCCCTCACCGGCCTCCTGCTCGCCGCCGCCCTCGTCCTCGCCGGATGCGGTGCGAACGGCGGCTCCGACGGCAGCTCCGCCAGCGACGCACGGGCCGGCGCCGGCAGCGCGGCCCGGGAGGCGGTGGGCTCGGCGGGCGCCAAGGACAGCGGCAGCGGGGCCGCCCGGACGGTGCCCGGCCTCACCGCGAACCGGATCATCCGCACCGCGTCCCTGACCGTGCGGGTCAAGGACGTTCCCAAGGCCCTCGACGCGGCCCGGGTCACGGCCGAGGACGCGGGCGGCTACGTCGGCGACGAGACCACCGCGCGGGACTCGGCGGGCAACGAACACACCCGCGTGGTCCTGCGGGTCCCCGCCGGGAAGTACGACGAGGTGCTCACCGCCCTCCAGGGCGCGGGCAAGCTGATCGCCCGCACCGCGAAGGCGCAGGACGTCACCGACCAGGTGGTCGACGTGGACAGCCGGGTCAGGTCGCAGCGCGCCAGCGTGGCCCGGGTCCGCGAGCTGATGGACCGGGCGGCCAAGCTCAGTGACGTGGTCGCCCTCGAAGGTGAGCTGAGCAGCCGGGAGGCCGACCTGGAGGCCCTGCTCGCCCAGCAGGCGTCCCTGAAGGACCGCACCAGCATGGCCACGATCACGCTGTCCCTCACGCAGACACCGGTGGCGAAGACCGCGAAGAAGGACGACAGCCCGGGGTTCGTGGACGCCTTGTCCGGCGGCTGGCACGTCTTCGTCACCATGCTGCGCTGGATCGCCCTGGCCCTGGGCGCGGCCCTGCCGTTCGCGGCCCTGGCGGCCGTACTGGCGCTGTTGTGGTGGAAGGGCGTCCGCCGGCGCCGTGCCACCGCCCGGCCCCGCGGCGAGACCTGAGCGAGCCCGAAAGGACCGCGCCCCGTAGCGTGTTCGCATGAGCATGCACAGTGGGCGGGAACGACTGGTCGTGATCGGCGGTGACGCCGCGGGCATGTCCGCAGCGTCCCAGGCACGCCGGCTGCGGGGACCGGACGAACTGGAGATCGTGGCCTTCGAGCGCGGCCACTTCACCTCCTATTCGGCGTGCGGGATCCCGTACTGGGTCGGCGGAGACGTCGACGAACGGGACCAGTTGGTCGCCCGGTCGCCCGAGGAGCACCGCGCCCGCGCGATCGACCTCCGGATGCGTACCGAGGTCACCGAGATCGACGTGGCCGGGAAGCGGGTACGCGCGCGTGACGTCGATTCCGGCGCCGAGTCCTGGACGCCGTACGACCGACTCGTCATCGGGACCGGCGCCCGCCCGGTCCGCCCCGACATGCCGGGCGCGGACGCGCCGGGGGTGCACGGTGTGCAGACCCTGGACGACGGCCAGGCACTCCTCGACACGCTGGCCCGCACGGGTGGCCGCCGGGCCGTGGTGGTCGGCGCCGGCTACATCGGCGTGGAGATGGCCGAGGCGCTGATCAACCGGGGCTACCAGGTGACGGTCGTCAACCGCGGCAGCGAGCCGATGTCCACGCTCGACCCCGACATGGGCCGCCTGGTGCACGAGGCCATGGAGGGCCTCGGCATCACCATGGTGAACGACACCGAGGTCACCAAGGTGCTCACCGGCCAGGACGGCCGGGTGCGCGCGGTGGCGACGGAGGCCGCCGAGTACCCGGCGGACGTGGTGATCCTGGGCATCGGCGTGCGCCCGGAGACCGGTCTCGCCCGGGCGGCGGGCCTGCCCGTCGGCCGGCACGGCGGCCTGCTCACCGACCTCGCGATGCGGGTACGCGGTCACGTGGACATCTGGGCCGGCGGCGACTGCGTGGAGGTCCTGAACCTGGTCTCGGGCCAGGAGCAGTACATACCGCTGGGCACCCACGCCAACAAGCACGGCCAGGTCATCGGCACCAACGTGGGCGGCGGCTACGCCACCTTCCCGGGGGTCGTCGGCACGGCGGTGAGCAAGGTCTGCGACCTGGAGATCGCCCGCACCGGCCTGCGCGAGAAGGACGCCCTCCGGGTGGGCCTCCAGTTCGAGACGGTCACCATCGAGTCCACGAGCCGCGCCGGCTACTACCCCGGCGCGAACCCCATGACGGTCAAGATGCTCGCCGAACGCCGCACGGGCCGCCTGCTCGGCGTCCAGATCGTCGGCCGCGAGGGCGCGGGCAAACGCGTCGACATCGCGGCGGTCGCCCTCACGGCGAACATGACGGTGGAACAGATGACGGCCCTGGACCTGGGCTACGCGCCACCGTTCTCCCCGGTGTGGGACCCGGTACTGGTGGCGGCACGGAAGGCGGCGACCAAGGTGCGCGACGCTCGCTGAAGCACCCGTCAGGGGCGCGGGGCGGTAGCCGATATGCGGCTACCGCCGCGATGGGGGTCCCCCCGCTCGAGCGAAGCCGAGAGTGGGGGAGCGACCAGCTCCCACCGGACCGGCACCCCGCAACGCGGCTAAGCCGTCCCGCTGATCCGCGGCAGCGAAGTGACCCCCGCCCCTCCCGGCGCGGCCGCGGCGGCAGGCTGCTCGGCCCCCGTCCGCGCATGCGCCGCCGCCGGCCGGGTCGACCGCAGCCGGTTGCTCACCGCCTCGTCCAGCGTCACCGGCCGCTGCATCTGTGCGGCGAGCCGCCCCGCTTCCTGACCGAGCCGTGCCACGTCCTCCCAGGGAAGCCGCACGACGAGGGAGAGCTCCGCCTCACCGTCGGGGAGCGCCTGCATGGGAGGGAATGTCTGAGGAGTAACCCGGTCGTTCATCGCCTGTTCCTCACGTCGCCTGAAGCTCACGTCGGTCGCAAGGAGATACGCACGCGCGCGTGCCGGCGTTCACCGGAACTCCCCGCGCTTCGAGCACCCCCCGTCTGGGCACTAGTCAGCTGTGGTCATCCCCGTTCATGACGTGAACCCGGCGCGTCGCACGCCTTACGTGACGTACGCGTTGATCGCCGCGAACGTGCTCGTCTTCCTGTTCACGCCCGGCATAGCCGACTCCGTGGCCGGCGGCAGCGACCTGGCGCAGCTGTGCCATCTGCAGGCTTTCATGGACCACTACGCGGCGGTGCCCCGGGAGCTGATCCACCATCAGATGCCGCAGGCGGTCCCGACCGGTCAGGTGGGCCTCGGCCGCGACGGTCCCGGCTGTGTCCTCGGCGCGCCCGGTTACCAGAAGTCGCCGCCGCTGTCGGTGTTCACCGCGATGTTCCTGCACGGCAGCTGGCTGCACCTGCTGGGCAACATGCTGTTCCTGCTGATCTTCGGCAACAACGTCGAGGACCGGATGGGACACATCCGGTACTTCCTCTTCTACGTGGTCTGCGGCTACGCGGCCGGTTACGGCTTCGCGCTCCTCAACGCCTCGTCGGGTGATCCGCTGATCGGCGCGTCCGGCGCGATCGCCGGGGTCCTGGGCGCGTACCTGGTCCTCTACCCGAAGGCCAGGGTCTGGGTGCTGGTCCCGTTCCTGGTCTTCCTGCCGCTGCGGCTGCCGGCCTGGCTGGTGCTGGGCTTCTGGTTCGTGCTCCAGGCCGTGTACTCGTCCGGCGAGGGCGTCTCCGACGCCGGGACGGTGGCGTACGCGGCGCATATCGTCGGCTTCCTGGTGGGCATGGTGCTCGCCTGGCCGCTCAAGCCGGGCACACCGCCGCCGCCGGAGCCGCGCGGCCTGCTGTTCGGCAGGCAGGCCCGGCCCCGGCACACGTGGTGAAGCCGCGTCAGCGGACGGTCTCGGTGTGGACGAACTCGGCGAGCCGGGTCAGCGCGTCGGGGTCGGTGGACGGCATCACGCCGTGGCCGAGGTTGAAGACATGGCCTTCGAGGCCGGCGGCCGCGTCGAGCACCTCGCGCGTCTTGGCCTCCACGACCTCCTTGCCGGCGAACAGGACCGTCGGGTCGAGGTTGCCCTGGAGCGCCTTGCCGGGGCCGACCCGGCGGGCGGCCTCGTCGAGCGGGACCCGCCAGTCGACGCCGACGACGTCCGCGCCGGCCTCGCCCATGAGCCTGAGCAGTTCGCCGGTGCCGACTCCGAAGTGGATGCGCGGGACGCCGTACCCGGCGACGGCCTCCAAGACCTTCGCGGAGGCGGGCATCGCCGAGTGCCGGTAGTCGGCGGGGGCCAGCGCCCCGGCCCAGGAGTCGAAGAGCTGGACGGCGGAGGCGCCGGCCTCGATCTGCACCTTCAGGAACGCGGCCGTGATGTCGGCGAGGCGGTCGAGCAGGTCGGCCCACAGCTGCGGGTCGCCGTACATCATCGCCTTGGCGTTCTCGTACGTGCGCGAGGGGCCGCCCTCGACGAGGTAGCTGGCGAGGGTGAAGGGGGCGCCGGCGAAGCCGATCAGCGGGGTCGGGCCGAGCTCGCGGGTGAGCAGGCCGACCGCCTCGGTGACGTACGGGACGTCCTCGGGGGTGAGGTCCCGGAGCCGGGCGAGGTCGGCGCGGGTGCGGACCGGATCCGCGACGACCGGGCCGACGCCCGGCTTGATGTCGAGGTCGATGCCGATGGCCCTGAGCGGGACGACGATGTCGCTGAAGTAGACCGCCGCGTCCACCTTGTGCCGGCGCACCGGCTGGAGTGTGATCTCGGTGACCAGCTCGGGCCGCACGCACGACTCCAGCATCGGGATGCCTTCGCGTACCTTGTGGTACTCCGGCAGCGAGCGACCGGCCTGCCGCATGAACCACACGGGGGTGTGCGGCACGGGTTCACGCCTGCACGCCTTGAGGAAGGCACTGTCGTACGTCGCTGTCGGCTGCTGGCCCGTGGGGCTTCCGTTCGCACTCACGACGGCAAGTCTCGCACGCCCCGCAGACCGGCGGCGCGGCGCCCTTACGTGGTCCTTAGGTGGTGTCTCTCCCTGCGCGAAGGCGTCGTTCCCCTTACTCTTCCCCGCATGGCTGCGGCTCAGGGACGACTGTCGGACGGCGCTGGCGGGATGGGCGAGGGGAAGGACACCGGGGAGGACGAAGGGCATACCGGGAGTACGGCGCCGCCGGTACCGCCGGCCTTCCGGGCCGCGGTCGACGCGTTGCGCGGTGCCCGGCTGCGGCCGCAGGTCGAGGTGGAGCCGACGCCCGCCCCGCAGCGCCTCGCCCCGTTCGCGTACGCCGTGGAGGCGGCGGTGGTCGACGGCGACCAGGATCTGGCCGACGGGCGTCTGGTGCTGTTGCACGACCCGGCCGGGCACGAGGCCTGGCATGGCACCTTCCGGCTGGTCACGCTGGTGCGCGCGGAGCTGGAGCCGGAGATGGCGGCCGATCCGCTGCTGCCGGACGTCTGCTGGGCGTGGCTGACCGGCGCCCTTCAGGCGCGCGGCCTGTCGTACGGCGAGCCGAGCGGGACCGTGACGCGCGCCAGTTCGCACTACTTCGGCGGGCTGTCGGCGCGACCCGCCGCCTCGCAGATCGAGATCCGGGCCTCCTGGACGCCCCGCGAGGGCCGCTCCGGCGCCCCGGACACCGCCGCCCACCTCGCCTCCTGGTGCGACCTGCTGGCGCAGGTGGCGGGCCTGCCCCCGGCCGCCCCGGGCGACGCCTCGGTGGTCACACTGCCGCAGCGCCGCGACCCGCAGGCGCGCTGAACCCTCACCGCCGCCGATCGGGACCCGTCCACCCGGGCCCCGTCGACTCACCCGTCATTGACCATCTCTTTGTCGATACGGCCACTTTCTGTCCCGTACCGCAACAGCCCGAACCGATTCGATCTTCGGATGATCGATCGCGCGTCCGAATTGCACGGATTGTTACTCACCAGATCGTGATCATTCTCTAAAGGCGGACGGGTTTGATGCCGAAGACGACTGTGACCTTGAAAGTACGGTTCGTCCCGGCTTCTTCCCCCACAAGCCGGCCCCGTCCCCCACCCAGGAGGCCTGGTGTCCGTTCTCCTAGAGCAGCCCGCAAGCCTGGTCGCCTACCGCCCGAACAAGCCCACCGCCATGGTGGTCGTGGCCGACCCGCGCGTCCGCTCCACCGTCACCCGCCATCTGTGGGCGCTCGGTGTGCGCGATGTCATCGAGGCCTCGTCCATCGCGGAGGCTCGTCCCCGCATCGGCAACCCCCGCGACATCTGCGTCGCCGACGTCCACCTCCCCGACGGCTCCGGCCTGACCCTCCTGTCCGAGACCCGCGCGGCGGGCTGGCCCAACGGCCTGGCCCTGTCCGCCGCCGACGACATCGGCGCCGTGCGCAACGCCCTGGCCGGCGGCGTCAAGGGCTACGTCGTCACCGGTACCCGCACCAACATCGGGCTCCCCACCCGACCCGGTGCCGCCCCCCTCGGCTCCGCCGCCCGTATGCACCGCCGCCCCCCGGGTGCCCCGAGCCACCCGGGCGGCTACCGCGAGCTCTCCGGCCGTGAGGTCGAGGTGCTCCGGCTGGTCGCGGAGGGCCAGTCGAACAAGGCGATCGGCGTCTCGATGGGACTGTCCGCCCTCACCGTCAAGAGCCACCTCGCCCGCATCGCCCGCAAACTCGGCACGGGCGACCGCGCCGGGATGGTCGCCGTGGCCCTGCGCACCGGCATCATCCACTGACCGAACGACTCCTATTGCACATGCGTTCACCGGTGTGACCGGACCGGCCGCTGGTCCGTCGTCATGCCGTAGCCCCTTGTCCCCCGTTCGTGGACCTGATCCTTCCCCGGCCTGACTGGTTTACGACCCTTCGGCGTCCGTCGGCGGAACGTTCCGTCGACGGACGCCGTCCCCACACAGATACCCTTGACAGGTGACCGACGCCCAAGACACCGCAGCAGACAGTTCACTGCGCACCACCGGGGGCACTCCTCCGGACGACGCCGGATCTTCTGTGACGGAGGCGCCGATCCCCTTGCTCGAGCCCCGTGAGGGCATTCCGCCGGTAGTCGTGGACGAGGCCGTGCTGGCCCGTGTGATCGCCGCCTTCGCGGCCGGCTCCGGCCCCGTCGCCGTCGACGCCGAGCGTGCCTCCGGCTACCGCTACGGCCAGCGCGCCTACCTCCTCCAGCTGCGCCGGGAGGGCGCCGGGACCGCGCTGATCGACCCCGTCGCCTGCCCCGACCTGTCCGGCCTCGGCGAGGCACTGGCCGGCGTCGAGTGGGTGCTGCACGCGGCCACCCAGGACCTGCCCTGCCTGCGCGAGATAGGCATGACGCCCAGCAGCCTCTTCGACACCGAGCTGGCCGGACGGCTCGCCGGGTTCCCCCGGGTCGGACTGGGCGCGATGGTCGAGGGCGTCCTCGGCTTCGTGCTGGAGAAGGGCCACTCCGCGGTCGACTGGTCGACCCGGCCGCTGCCCGAGCCCTGGCTGCGGTACGCGGCGCTGGACGTCGAACTGCTCGTGGACCTGCGGGACGCCCTGGAGAAGGAGCTGGACCGGCAGGGGAAGCTGGAGTGGGCACGGCAGGAGTTCGACGCGATCGCGGCCGCGCCGCCGGCCGAGCCGAGAAAGGACCCCTGGCGCCGGACGTCGGGGATGCACAAGGTGCGCCGGCGCCGGCAGCTCGCGGTGGTGCGGGAGCTGTGGGAGACCCGGGACCGGATCGCGCAGAAGCGGGACGTCTCGCCGGGCAAGGTCCTCAGTGACGCGGCGATCGTGGAGGCGGCGCTGTCGCTCCCGGCCAACGTGCACGCCCTCGCGGGGCTGAACGGCTACGGCCACCGGATGGGGCGGCGGCAGCTGGAGCAGTGGCAGGCGGCGGTGGACCGTGCCAAGGCGCTGCCGGACGCCACGCTGCCGCAGCCGGGACAGCCGGTGACGGGGCCGCCGCCACCCCGGGCGTGGGCCGACAAGGACCCCGCCGCGGCGGCTCGCCTGTCGGGGGCCCGGGCCGCGGTGTCGGCGCTGGCCGAGCGGCTCACCATGCCGCAGGAGAACCTGATCGCGCCGGACACCGTGCGCCGGATCTGCTGGGAGCCGCCCAATGTCGTCGACGCGGAGACCGTGGGGGCGGCGCTGGCGGGGTACGGCGCGCGGCCCTGGCAGGTGGAGCAGGTGACCCCGGTGCTGGTGGCGGCGCTGTCCGCCTAGTCGGACGCTCGCTCACTCACTCCGGGCCGCCGTCTTCGGCCGCATCGGCTGATTCAGCCGGTTCAGGCGGTTCAGCCGGTTCGGCCGGTGCTTCCCGGTCGGCCGGGCCGCCTTCCAGGAACGCGGTGTAGAGATGCCTGCCCCGGTCCACGGAGAGGTCGAGTTCGGGCAGGAGGTCCGGGACCGCGATCGCGGTCACCAGGTTGCGGTACATGCGCGAGATCCGCGCTTCGACATTTCCCATGTGCCGGTCGACGGTGTTCGAGATGAGCACCACTCCGGCCCAGTTCCCCGCGATCTGGTGGGCCTGCTGCTCCACATCGACGAACGGTTTCAGCTCTCCGCGTCGCCGTGCCTCGGCGAGTTGTCCCGCGTTGAAGTCGATCCAGTCCGGCCAGGGGGTGCCATAGGTTTCCGGCGCATTACTGTGGAACGAGAGTTTCAAGGCGGCCTGCAGGGCGTTCTCGTGGGAGATCCGGTACGCCAGGATCATCCCTATGTCGATCGCCTCCTGGAGCATGAACCGCTGTTCTCGCAGGCCGTCCATGGTCAGCGTGTTCTGCATGATGGCCGTCGCCACTTCGATCTTTCCACCCGGGAAATGCCGGTAGAAGGCCCCCTTGCTGGTCCGCGCGGCGGCGATGAGGTCACCGACCGACGTCCCTTCGTAGCCGTCCCTCACGAAAAGCGCGCCGGCGGTGTCGAGAATCCGCTGCCTGGTGTCGATGGCGCGCTGCTGCTGACGTCGCGGCCTGCGCGGGTTGCTCATTCGATCTCGCCTTCGAGGCCCATTCACGGATGCCTGACCGAATGGGCATTGTCCGGGACAGCCGCGTACGCATGTCAGAACGCCTTTCCGGGCGGACCGCGTACGCGTTGATCAGCCCGCCGATACTACCGCGCGGACCGGACCGGCCGAGGGGCCCGAGGGAGTACGGAGGTCCGCTCCGCGGCCTCCGACAGGACGTAAGCGCCAGTCACCGCATGCGGTACTGACCGGTCTCGCAACCCTTCACGACAACTTCGGCCTTTAACCATGGTTGCTTGACGTCCCTCGGCCCGGGTTCCAGACTGGTCGTCACCAGAAGAGACCGAACGGTCCCTTCTGGCGCGGACGTCATCCGTCAGCACGAAGAACTCCGGCTCTTGAGGCGGGTCGTACCGGTTGCAGGGAGTCGAACAGAAGAGACCACTTGGTCCAGCCGAGACCCGATGGCACGAGTGCCCGGCCGCTCCCATGCCCACCGGAGCCCACCCGGCCGGACCCGGCGCCACAGTGCCGTTTCAGACAGTTTCGCCGGCCGCACGGCGAGCCGGACCGAGGTTCCGCCCCACCCTGTCCGCACCCGGTGACCCCGCTGACCCCGCCCAGGAGCTCCGCGCCATGACCAGCGTCCCGCCCTCCGCCCTCGCGGCCGTGCTGCGGGCCGATCCCGCCGCCGGTGCCGTGGCGGTGGTCGCCCCGTACGACGGCGAGGGCTCGTATCCACGGGCCTTCGCGCGGTACGGCTGGCGGACCGTGGCCGTCCTCCCGGAGCACCGGCTGCGCCCGCCGGCGTACCGGAACGCGCCGCCTCCCTCCGGGTACGGCGACACGGTGGTGCACCGGGGGCTGCGCCAGACGGTCAAGGCGCTGCGGGCGCTGGGGGTGTCTGCCGTCGTCGCGGGCGGCGCGGGGGGCATCGAGCTGGCCGAGCGGATCGCCTGGCAGCTCGGTCTTCCGGGCGCCGATCCGGCGTCCTCGGCGCTGAGGTACGACCGCGGCGCCCAGGCGGCCCGGCTGGCCCGGGTGGGGATCCCGGCACTGCGGGG
Source organism: Streptomyces shenzhenensis (assembly GCF_021462265.1). Lineage (GTDB taxonomy): Bacteria > Actinomycetota > Actinomycetes > Streptomycetales > Streptomycetaceae > Streptomyces > Streptomyces shenzhenensis. The sequence continues at coordinate 104,897 of NZ_JAJONF010000023.1, forward strand.
CATCCGCACCGCGCGGCTGGCCGACGCCGTGGCCTGGGCCCGGTCGTACCCCACGGCCGGTTACCTGCTCGCCCCGGCGGCCGCCGGAACCCCGGTCGACGCGGTGGGGTGCGCGGACGAACGCGGGATCGGCGCGGCCTGGCCGGCGCTGTGGCACGCGGCCGCCCGGCACTCCGGCAGCCCGCACCTGGTGCTCACCGAGGTGCCCGGCCGCCGCCGGTACACGGTCGACACCGTCACCCGTCCGGGCCCGGACGGGCGGCCCGAACATGTCGTCACCGGCCTGCGGGTGGACGCCCCCGTCGGCGCGCGCCCGCCGGGCGGCCCGCAGGCCCGGGCCCTCGCGCGCTACACGGCCCGGGTGCTGGACGCGCTCGGCGTGGTGTGCGGCCCGGCCACCACCCGGCTCGCGTACGGCGACGACGGCACGGCGGGCGACGGCACGGCGGGCGACGGGCCGCGGCTGGTCTGCGCGCTCGCGGCGCCGGTCATGACACCGGCCGACGAGGCACCACGGACGGCGGCGGACCGCCACCGGCCGGACGGCGTGCCGGTCCCCCGGACCACGCCCGGCGGCCCCTTCTTCCACGGCCGTTCCTGACCCGGGCCACCGCACGCACCCCACCACCCGAGAGGAGCCCCCGTGCCCACGTCACCCGCACACCGGTCCGGCCCCGCCCGCCCCCGGCGCCTGCTGACCGGGAACGCCCGCATCCTGGAGCTGGGCGTACCGCGGACCGGTCCTGGCCCGGCCGGCCCGGGCCGGCCGGGCGAGCACGTCGTGACCGCCGTTGACCGCCGTGCCCGACGTCACCTGGTCGCGCCGCGCATGAAGCCGTGGCAGATGAAGCGCTGCAGGCACCGGAAGACGACGAGTGTCGGCAGGATGACCAGGATCGCGCCCGCCGAGATGATCTCCCAGTGCGCTCCGTAGCGGCCCCGGAAGCGGAACAGGGTCGTCGAGATGACGCCGAGGTTCTGGGACGGCATGTAGAGGAACGGGATGTAGAAGTCGTTGTAGACGGCGATCCCCTTCACGATCACCACGGTCGCGATCGCCGGTTTCAGCAGCGGCAGGATGATCCTCAGGCAGATGGTGAACGCGTTCGCGCCGTCGAGGCGGGCCGATTCGTCCGGGGAGACCGGGATCGAGCGGACGAACTGCAGGAAGAGCGCGGGCTTCCTACGTCGGTTGCTGAGCCGCCGCGCAGAGGGCCAGCCCCCGCGGCGGAGCCGCATGCCGATACAGTCCATACAGTCCCGCGCCCCTGAAGGGGCGCTCCAGCGGAGGCACCTTCGTATGTGACCTTCGCCGCTCCCCCCGCCAGGACTGGGCAGTCACGTTACTCATAAGTAGCATGGGTCTGAGCGCGCGCTCAGCGCATCGCAGCAGTGCCATCCCGCACCCTGGAGGAGAGCCAATCGTGCCTCGTACCGTCAGGGATGTCGTCTTCGTCGACGGCGTCCGTACCCCGTTCGGCAAGGCGGGCCCGAAGGGCATCTACCACGAGACCCGCGCCGACGACCTCGTCGTGAAGGCGATCCGGGAGCTGCTGCGCCGCAACCCCGGGCTGGACACCAAGAAGATCGACGAGGTCGCCGTCGCCGCGACCACGCAGATCGGTGACCAGGGCCTGACCATCGGCCGTACCGCGGGCATTCTCGCGGGCCTGCCGACCTCCGTGCCCGGCTACTCCATCGACCGCATGTGCGCGGGCGCCCTGACCGCCGTCACCACGGTCGCCGGTTCCGTCGCCTTCGGCGCGTACGACGTCGCCATCGCCGGCGGTGTCGAGCACATGGGCCGGCACCCGATGGGTGAGGGCGTGGACCCGAACCCGCGGTTCGTCAGCGAGAAGCTGGTCGACGAGTCGGCGCTGTTCATGGGCATGACCGCCGAGAACCTGCACGACCGCTACCCGCAGATCACCAAGCTGCGCGCCGACGAGTACGCGGTGCGCTCGCAGGAGAAGGCCGCCAAGGCGTACGCCAACGGCAAGATCCAGGCGGACCTGGTACCGATCTCGGTGCGCCGGACCGCTGCAGTCGACGGCGGCTCCGCCGCGGGGTCGGGCGGCGAGACCGGCTGGGGCCTGGTCACCGCCGACGAGCCGATGCGGCCGGGTACCACCCTGGAGAACCTGTCGGGGCTCAAGACGCCGTTCCGTGTGCACGGGCGGGTCACCGCAGGCAACGCGGCCGGTCTGAACGACGGTGCGACCGCCGCGATCATCGCCTCCGAGGACTTCGCCCGCGAGAACAACCTGCCGGTGAAGATGCGGCTCGTCTCCTACGCCTTCGTGGGTGTCGAGCCCGAGGTCATGGGCTACGGCCCGATCCCGGCCACCGAGAAGGCGCTCGCCCAGGCGGGGCTGTCCATCTCCGACATCGGTCTGTTCGAGATCAACGAGGCCTTCGCCGTGCAGGTACTGGCCTTCCTCGAGCACTACGGCATCGCGGACGACGACGAGCGCGTCAACCAGTACGGCGGCGCCATCGCCTTCGGTCACCCGCTGGCCTCCTCCGGCGTGCGTCTGATGACGCAGCTGGCCCGCCAGTTCGAGGAGCAGCCGAACGTCCGCTACGGCCTGACCACCATGTGCGTCGGCTTCGGCATGGGCGCGACGGTCATCTGGGAGAACCCGCACTTCGAGGGGGACAAGTGAGCACCACCGCCGAGCTTCTGAAGCAGGCTTCGGACCTGTTCCCCGACGAGGTCGTGACGTCGGCGCACGTACGCCACTTCGACCTGCCGGCCGGGGCCGGCCGCTTCGCGCTGATCACCCTGGACAACGGCCTGGACCACACCAAGCCGACCACCTTCGGCCCGGCCTCGCTGGCGAACCTCAACACCGCCATCGACCAGGTGGAGAAGGAGGCTGCCGAGGGCACCGTCGTCGGTGTCGGCATCACCGGCAAGCCGTTCATCTTCGCCGTCGGCGCGGACCTCAAGGGCGTCGAGCTCCTCAAGGAGCACGAGCACGCGCTGGCCATCGGCAAGGGCGGACACGAGGTCTTCAAGCGCCTCGCGGGCCTCGCGGTGCCGACCTTCGCGTACTACAACGGTGCCGCCATGGGCGGTGGCGTCGAGGTCGGTCTGCACTGCACGTACCGGACCGTGTCCAAGGCCATCCCGGCGTTCTCGCTGCCCGAGGTCTTCCTGGGCCTGGTGCCGGGCTGGGGCGGCTGCGCGCTGCTGCCGAACCTGATCGGCGCCGACAAAGCCGTCTCCGTCATCATCGAGAACAGCCTCAACCAGAACAAGCAGCTCAAGGGGCAGCAGGTCTTCGACCTCGGCATCGCCGACGCCCTCTTCGAGGGCGCCGACTTCCTGGAGCAGTCGCTGATCTGGACGGCCGCCGTGCTCAAGGGCGACATCGAGGTCGAGCGTCCGGTGATCGACCGCGGCGAGGCCTGGGACCAGGCCGTCGCCCGCGGCCGCTTCATCGCGGACTCCAAGGTGCACGGCGCGGCCCCGGCCGCCTACCGCGCGCTGGACATCATCGCCACCGCCAAGAACGGCGACCTCCAGCAGGGCTACGACGCCGAGGACCAGGCCCTCGCCGACCTGATCATGGGCGGTGAACTGCGCGCCGGCATCTACGCGTTCAACCTGGTGCAGAAGCGCGGCAAGCGCCCGGCGGGCGCGCCCGACAAGAACCTGGCGCGTCCGGTCACCAAGGTGGGCGTCGTGGGCGCGGGGCTCATGGCCTCGCAGCTCGCCCTGCTCTTCCTGCGCCGCCTGGAGGTGCCGGTCGTGCTGACCGACATCGACCAGGAGCGCGTCGACAAGGGCGTGGGCTACGTCCACGCCGAGATCGACAAGCTGCTCGGCAAGGGCCGTGTCAACCAGGACAAGGCCAACCGCCTCAAGGCCCTGGTCTCCGGTGTGCTGGACAAGGCCGAGGGCTTCTCCGACGCGGACTTCGTCATCGAGGCCGTGTTCGAGGAGATCGGTGTCAAGCAGCAGGTGTTCGCGGAGGTCGAGGCGGTCGCCCCGGCGCACGCGATTCTCGCCACCAACACCTCCTCCCTCTCGGTGACCGAGATGGCGTCGAAGCTCCGGCACCCCGAGCGGGTCGTGGGCTTCCACTTCTTCAACCCGGTCGCCGTCCTCCCGCTCCTGGAGATCGTGCGCGGCGAGCAGACCGACGACGCCTCACTGGCCACGGCGTTCGCCGTCGCCAAGAAGCTGAAGAAGACCGCGGTCCTGGTCAAGGACGCCCCGGCGTTCGTCGTGAACCGCATCCTCACCCGCTTCATGGGCGAGATCCAGAACGTCATCGACGAGGGCACCCCGGTCGAGGTCGCGGAGAAGGCGGTCGAGCCGCTGGGTCTGCCGATGTCGCCGCTCGTCCTCCTCGAACTGGTCGGTCCGGCCATCGGTCTGCACGTCTCGGAGACCCTCAACCGGGCCTTCCCGGACCGCTTCACGGTCTCCCCGAACCTCGCGGCCGTCGTCAAGGCGGGCAAGCGCGGCTTCTACGTGTACGACAGCGGGAAGCCGGAGCTGGACCCGGAGGTCGCCGCGCTGCTCAAGCAGGGTGACTCGGTCCTCAGCGAGGAGCAGGTCCGAGACCGGGTCCTGGACGCCGTCGCCCAGGAGATCGGGCTCATGCTCGACGAGGGTGTCGTCGCCGAGGCCCAGGACATCGACCTCTGCCTGATCACGGGCGCCGGCTGGCCCTTCCACCTGGGCGGCATCACGCCGTACCTGGACCGCGAGGGCGTCTCGGAGCGCGTGAACGGCAAGAAGTTCCTGGCCCCGGGCGTGGCGTCGGTGCCCGCGTAACGGCCACAGCACGCTGAAGGGGCCCTCCGCACCACGCGGAGGGCCCCTTTTCCCGTTCTCCCGTGCGTTTCCGGAAGCCGGTCCGGGCGCGGAGGTCAGACCGCGCGCCAGGCCGCGAGCGCCAGCCCCGGCTCGTCCTTGCGGCGGGTGAGCAGGAACTGGCCGGTGGACGGCGACAGGCTCGCCGCGGCCACCCGGCCCTCCGCGTCCGTGGTCAGGGCGACCCGGGCGTCGGCGGGGAGTTGTGGTCCCGACTCGGTCCACCAGGCGCCCGCCCGCTCGTCCTCGGTCGGATACGCGGCGAAGGCCACCCGGCCGCTCGCCGAGCGCTGGGCGAGCAGGGTGCAGTCGTACCCGTCGAGTTCGCAGCGGACCGCGGCGACCGGGCCGGGCCCGGCGGACGGCAGCAGGGTGTGCGGCTTGCCGCCCGGACGCCAGGCGCAGAGGTCCCCGGACTCGTCGGTGTAGTAGAGGGTGGTGCTCTCGGCCGAGGTGGCGAGGGCGGTGAGGGTGCCCGGCCGGACCGGGGTCTCAAGCGTCTCCAGGAGCACCGGCGGCTTGCCGGCCTCCTCCTGGCGCCAGTGCACGATGCCGCCGGGCACGGCCGCGTACACCTCGACGCGCCCCGACTCCCCGGTCACCGCCGCGAGCCCGTCCTCGACCTGCCGCCCCTTCAGGTCCCGCCACGGCTCCCAGCCGCCCTTCTCCTTCTGGGCGACCATGCTCACCCCGCGCCCCCGGTCGCGGACGAAGACATGGGCGCGGCCCTCCGCGTCCACGGCCACGGCCGGCCCGCCGGTGACGTCGCCCTTCTTGTTCGGATGGCCGATCGACTGCCAGTCCAGGGCGGCCAGATGCGGCCGGTAGTGCGTGGAGTGGACGAGACCCGACTCACCCCGCACGGTGGGCCGCCAGGCGACCAGGTGGGCGTATCCGTTGGCCCCCTGCCCCACCGAGAAGCCGGCATGCAGCCGCTGGTCGCCGCCCACTTTCCGGGGCGCGCCCCAGGGCGCGCCGGGTCCGCGTTCGGCGCGGCACAGCACGGCGTCGCCCGACGGCAGATAGACACTGAGCCGGCCGTCACGGCCGCGAAGGAGCCAGTCGCCGTTCACCGCTTCACTCTAAGCGGGGCCGTTCGCGGCAGTGGAGCGGCCCCGGGCGTGCGAGGCTTGGGGCATGGAAGACGAAGCTCCCCTGCTGGTGATCGTCGACGGCGCGAACGTCGTCGGGGCACGGCCGGACGGCTGGTGGCGGGACCGCAAGGGGGCCGCCGAGCGGCTCCGGGACCGGCTCGCCGAGCGGGGGCTGCCCGGCCGGCCGACGCCGGTCGAGCTGGTGCTCGTCGTCGAGGGCGCGGCCCGCGGGGTGGCGTCGGTGCCCGGGGTACGGGTGGAGTCGGCACCCGGCAGCGGCGACGACCGGATCGTGGAGCTGGCCGCCGAGGACCCCGGCCGGCCCCGGCTCGTCATCACCGCCGACCGTGAACTGCGGGGCAGGGTCACCGAGTTGGGCGCCGAGGTGATCGGGCCGAGCGCCCTGCTGCACTGAGCGGGGCACTCCGCCGGAAGTACCGCGACACGCCGGCTGTGGCGCCGTCGTGGCTGGTCGCGCAGTTCCTCCCCCAGCCTTCGGCCGGGGTACCCCCAGCGCCCCTTACGGAGCGCTCGGTGCCCTGACGTACAGCACCGCGCCGTCCACCTGGCCGGCCTGCTCGTACCCTGCCGCGAGCAGCCTGCGCAGGCTGGGGACGCGGTCGGGGCCGTACGGCTTGCCCCGGGAGTCGTCGATCACCAGGGCCGGCGCCCGGTCGGCCATTTCCGCGCGGAAGACCGGCCAGGTGCCGGCGACGGCGTACTTCTCGCCGACCTGCGGGCCGTCCCGGCCGCCACTGAAGTTGGTGAGGAGGCCGGCGGTGAGGTAGCGGGTGGCCGGGGTGCGGTCGGCGAGCCAGTACGTCTCCGGGTGTATGCCCCAGACCAGGACCCGGTCGCCGGGCTCGGTACGGCGGTCCAGGGTGAGCGCCAGCCGCTGGGCGTGCGCCAGTTCGGGCCGGGGGGCCAGGACCCCCCAGGTCAGGAACAGGGCGCAGGCGCAGGCCGAGGCGAGCACGGCCCCCGGGGTCCGTTCCCGCGGCAGGATCTGCAGCGCGGCCGTGGCCAACAGCGCGAGCGGCGGCGTGAGTTGCAGGAAGTAGTGGCCGAAGAAGTGAAAGCCGAGGGTGACGGCGGCCGCCGACGCGGCCAGCCACAGCCACAGGTCCCCGGGGCCGGTGCGGGCGATGCGCAGGGCCCGCACGATGACCGGCAGCAGGCCGGCCGAAGCCGCGCCGAGAATCGCGGTGTTGGTCATCGCCCGTGCCAGGACATGGAGTTCGGAGCCGGTGAAGGAGGCGTAGGCGCCGGAGCCGGTGACCGTCCAGAAGGCGAAGCCGGCCGGGTCGGTGGCCAGGGCCGCGGCGAGTACGGGCAGGGCGGCGCCGGCCGCCAGCCTGAGCAGGCCCGCGCGCGGGCCGCCGTGCCGGCCGAGGAGACAGAGCACCGGCAGCAGGACCGCCCCGCCGGTCTGCTTGGTGAGGAAGGCGCAGGCGACGGCGGCCCCGGCCGCGCCCCAGCGGCGGCGGTCGGCGCACCACACCGCGGCGGCCGTGCAGGGCAGCATGAACACCTCGAAGGTGGCCGCCTGCGCGTCCTCGGGGTTGAGGCCGACCGAGACCAGCAGATACAGCGCCCCGGCGGTACGGCCCGCGCGGTCCCCCCAGCGCCGCCGGGCGATCGACGCGAGCAGTGCGGCGGTGGCCAGCTGGGCCAGTACGGCGAGGACCCGGACCGGGGTGAGCGACCCGGACCCGAAGACCGCGAACGTCCCCTCGTACAGCCACGGCAGCAGCGGCGGCTTGCGGTCCACGACCGTCTCGTACAGCTGCCCGCCGCCCGCCAGGAGGCGTGCCTGGACGGCCAGGTAGCCCTCGTCCGGGTTCCACAGCGGCCTGAGGAAGGACGGCATGCGGGTGACGCAGGCCAGGACGGCGAGCAGCGGCAGCAGCCGCGCCCAGTACCCCCTCCCTGCGCCTACGGACCGTGGTGGGGCGAGGGGCGCGAGAAGCATGGGGAGCACGCTATCCGGCCCCGCAGTCCCAACCCGGCGGGACATACGGGGCCGCGGCGGCGAGCCTGCCGGTCAGGGAGCGTCGGCGGGGACCCGTTCGGCCTGGGCGAGGCGGCTGTGCGAGCGACCGTAGAGGAAGTAGACGACGAAGCCGATGATCATCCAGATGGCGAACCGCAGCCAGGTCTCCGCGGGCAGGTTGAGCATCAGCCACAGCGAGGCCAGGACGGACAGGATCGGCAGCACCGGCACCCAGGGGGTGCGGAAGGACCGCTCCAGATCCGGCCGGGTGTTGCGCAGGATGATCACACTGATCGAGACGACGACGAACGCGAAGAGCGTGCCGATGTTCACCAGTTCGGCGAGTTCGCTGAGACTGGTGAAGCCGGCGACGATCGCGATGACGACACCCAGCAGGATGGTCGGCCGGTACGGGGTGCGGAACCTCGGGTGGGTGTGCGAGAAGAAGCGGGGCAGCAGGCCGTCCCGGCTCATCGCGAAGAACACCCGGGACTGGCCGAGCAGCAGGATCATGCAGACGGTGGTCAGGCCGACGGCCGCGCCGAAACTGATCAGGCCCGCGAACCAGGGATGCCCGGTGGCCTTGAACGCGTCGGCCAGCGGGGCGTCCACGGACAGGTCGCTGTACTTCTGCATGCCGGTCACCACGATGGCCACGGCCACGTACAGCGCGGTGCAGATGATGAGGGAGCCGATGATGCCGCGCGGCACGTCCCGCTGCGGGTGGCGGGTCTCCTCGGCGGCGGTGGCGACGACGTCGAAGCCGATGAAGGCGAAGAAGACGACGGAGGCGGCGGTGAAGATGCCCATCACGCCGAAGTTGGAGGGCGCCCAGCCGAACATCAGCTGGATCAGCGGGGCCTTGAGGTTGCCACCGGCCGGCACCGGCTCCTTGGCCGGGACGAAGGGGCTGTAGTTGCCGCTGTGGACGAAGAAGGCGCCCGCGACGATGACGACCAGGACGACGGCCACCTTGATGGCGACGACGACCGAGGTGACCCGGGCGGAGAGCTTCATGCCGACGACGAGGATCGCGGTGAGGACGAGGACCAGGGCGGCGGCGAGGATGTCGAAGCCGAAGCCGTGGGCGCCGTCGCGGCCGCTGAGGTAGGCGGGCAGCTGCCAGCCCGCGTTGTCGAGCAGCGAGTGGATGTACCCCGACCAGCCGACGGCGACCACCGCCGTGCCCAGCGCCAGCTCCAGCACCAGGTCCCAGCCGATGATCCAGGCGGGGAACTCGCCGAGGGAGGCGTACGAGAAGGTGTACGCCGAACCGGCGACCGGGACCGTGGAGGCGAACTCCGCGTAGCACAGCGCGGCGAGGCCGCAGACGGCGCCGGCCACGGCGAAGGAGAGCGCCACGGCGGGTCCGGCGTTGTTCTTGGCGGCCGTGCCGGTCAGGACGAAGATGCCGGTGCCGATGATGACACCCACGCCGAAGACCGTGAGGTCCAGGGCCGACAGCGACTTCTTGAGCGCGTGCTCCGGTTCCTCGGTGTCCTTGATGGACTGTTCGACGTTCTTTGTCCTGAAGAGGGTACTGCCCACGTGTCTACCTCCCACGTTTGTCGTCCTCGACATGATCGAGAGGGCCGGGGGTGCGTATGCCCCGGCAAGGGCAGGTTCACGCAGATGGGTCGGTCCCGCCACCGGAGAGGTGGGAGAGACCGACCCAGAGGCGCCTCGGCCAGGGCGTGTCAGTCCCTCGCGGGTTCCACCGAGTCGACTTCCGTCGTCGTACCGTCCAGCTTCGCGACCAGACCGGTCACCTGGCGGGCGATGTCCGGGGCTGTCAGGCCGATCTCTGCCATGACCTCGGCCCTCGACGCGTGGTCGAGGAAGCGGGGCGGGATGCCGAAGTCGCGGAGCGGCACGTCCACTCCGGCGTCCCTCAGCGCCTGGGCGACGGCGGAGCCCACGCCGCCCACGCGGATGTTGTCCTCCACCGTCACGACCACCCGGTGGCGCTCGGCCAGCGGGGCCATGGCCTCGTCGACCGGCTTGACCCAGCGCGGGTCGACCACGGTGGTGGAGATGCCCTGCTTGTCGAGGAGGCCGGCGATCTCCAGGCACATGGGGGCGAGGGCGCCCACGGAGACCAGGAGCACGTCCGGGGTGTCGGTGCCGGGCTCGCGCAGGACGTCCATGCCGCCGACCTTGCCGACGGCGGCCACGGCGGGGCCGACCGCGCCCTTGGAGAAGCGGACGACCGTCGGGGCGTCGTCGACCTCGACGGCCTCGCGGAGCTGGGCGCGGACCTGGTCGGCGTCGCGCGGGGCGGCGAGCCTGAGGCCGGGCACGACCTGGAGGATCGACATGTCCCACATGCCGTTGTGCGAGGCGCCGTCGGTGCCGGTGACGCCGGCCCGGTCCAGGACGAAGGTCACCCCGCACCTGTGCAGGGCCACGTCCATCAGCACCTGGTCGAAGGCGCGGTTGAGGAAGGTGGCGTACACGGCGAAGACGGGGTGCAGGCCGGCGGTGGCGATGCCGGCCGCGGAGACGGCGCCGTGCTGCTCGGCGATGCCGACGTCGTAGATACGGTCCGGGAAGGTGTCCGCGAACTTCTTCAGGCCGACCGGCTGGAGCATGGCCGCCGTGATGGCGACGATGTCCTCGCGCTCCTTGCCGAGCTCGACCATCTCGTCGCCGAACACGGAGGTCCAGTCGGCGCCGGAGACCTTGACCGGCAGGCCGGTGTCGGGGTGGATGGGGCCGATGCCGTGGAAGCGGTCGGCCTCGTCCTGGAGGGCGGGCTGGTAGCCGCGGCCCTTCTCGGTGAGGCAGTGCACGATCACCGGGCCGCCGAACCGCTTGGCCCGCGTGAGGGCCGACTCCAGGGCCTCGATGTCGTGGCCGTCGATCGGGCCGACGTACTTCAGGCCGAGGTCCTCGAACATGCCCTGCGGGGCGATGAAGTCCTTCAGCCCCTTCTTGGCGCCGTGCAGGGTGTCGTAGAGCGGCCTGCCGACGACCGGGGTGCGCTCCAGCAGGTCCTTGCCCCGGGCCAGGAACCGCTCGTACCCGTCGGTCGTACGCAGGGTCGCCAGATGGTTGGCGAGGCCGCCGATGGTCGGGGCGTACGAGCGCTCGTTGTCGTTGACGACGATGACCAGCGGGCGGTCCTTGGCGTCGGCGATGTTGTTCAGCGCCTCCCAGGCCATGCCGCCGGTGAGGGCGCCGTCACCGATCACGGCGACGACGTGACTGTCGCGGGCCAGCAACTGGTTGCCCTTGGCGATGCCGTCCGCCCAGCCGAGCACGGTGGAGGCGTGGCTGTTCTCGATGACGTCGTGCTCGGACTCGGCCTGCGAGGGGTAGCCGGACAGGCCGCCCTTCTGTTTGAGCCTGGAGAAGTCCTGACGGCCGGTGAGCAGCTTGTGCACGTAGGACTGGTGGCCGGTGTCCCAGAGCACCTTGTCCTTCGGGGAGTCGAAGACGCGGTGCAGGGCGATGGTGAGCTCGACCACGCCCAGGTTGGGACCGAGGTGTCCGCCGGTCTTGGAGACCGCTTCCACGAGGAAGGTCCGGATCTCCTCTGCCAGCTGGACCAGCTCCTCGGGGCTGAGCCGGTCCAGATCGCGCGGTCCCCTGATACGGGTCAGCAGCGGCACCCGTGCCTCCTTGCAGTAGAGCTGATCGAGCTGTTGCCGGGCTCGTCGAGTCTAATGTTCCGCCCGGGCGGCCGGACTCCGGCCCATGGGTCATAGGTCACGCGATCGGCTGTACCCATCATGGGCCTCACCTATGACACGACTGTGCCCGGCACTGTTCAGTGCCGGGCACAGTCGGAAACCCGGGGGCGCGGGGCCCGTATTCATGTGCGGCTGCCGCCGCGCGGGCGCGACCAGCCACAACGGACCGGCACCCGCGCTACCACCGCACCCCCCGACGGCGAACGGCGTCAGCCGCGCCCCGCCGCCTTCTGGCTCTTGCGGGAGACGGAGTCGATGACGACCGCGCCCAGCAGAACACCACCGGTGATCATGTACTGGATCGACGTGTTCATGTTCAGCAGGTCGAGACCGGTCTGGATGGACTGGATGACCAGCATGCCCAGGAGGGCGGACCAGACGGTACCGCGGCCACCGAACAGCGACGTGCCACCGATGACCGCCGCCGCGATGGCGAGCATCAGCGTGTTGCCGCCACCGGCGTTGAGCGTCGCGCTCGCCGTCTGACCGGCGAAGAACATACCGCCGATCGCCGCGAAGCCACCGGAGATCGCGAACACGGTGATCCGGACCATCGGCACGCTGATACCGGCACGGCGCGCCGCCTCGATGCCGCCGCCGACCGCGAAGACCTTGCGGCCGTACGTCGTACGGCGCAGCACGAAGTCGACGATCACCAGCGACGCCAGGAAGATCACCAGCGCGTTGGAGACACCGGCCGCGTTGTTCAGCACGGCGGCCGCGACGAAGGACGCGACCGCGAGCAGCGCGACACGGACGATGATCTCGCTGGTGGGCCGGAACGGCACGCCCGCCGCGCGACGCCGGCGCTGCTCGTTGAACTGGCCCAGCGCCGACAGCACGACACCGAGGCCGGCGAGCAGGTACGCGCCGATGATGGCCTGGTCCATGAAGAAGGAGCTCTGGCCGAGGATGTGCACCGGACCGCTGTCGGCCGGGATGTTGATCGTGCCGCTGTCGCCGAGCAGCCACAGCATCAGACCGTTCCAGCCGAGGAAGCCGGCCAGCGTGACCACGAACGCGGGTACGCCGATCTTGGCGAAGAACCAGCCGTGCAGCGCGCCGATGCCGATGCCCGTGACGATCGTGAGGATCAGGGCCAGCCACTGGTTCATCCCGTGGTTGACCACGAAGACGGCGAACACCGTGGAGGCCAGACCGCTCACCGAACCGACGGAGAGGTCGATCTCGCCGAGCAGCAGCACGAACACCAGGCCGATGGCGAGCATGCCGGTGGCCGAGAGGAAGTAGCTGATGTTGGAGAGGTTGTCCGCGCTGAGGAACAGGCTGTTCTTCACCTGGAAGATGGTCCAGATGATGATCAGGCCGACCACCACCGGCAGCGAGCCCAGCTCGCCGCCCCGCACCCGGCGCTTGAACTCCGTGAGGTAGCCCTTGAAGCCCTCCTCACGGACCAGCAGACGCGGGTCGACGACCGCGACCGGCGCGGCCGTGGGGTCGTCGGCGGGGGCCACCGTGGTCACGGCCTCGGCCGCCTCGGTCTTGTCGAGACCGGGCGACTCGTCGCCCTGGACGGTCTTGTTCGACGTCTCGCTCACTTTGCCGCCTCCGGGGTGCGACGCTCCGAACGACGGGTCACGGCGTTGTCCGTGGCACCCGTGATCGCCGCGATGATCTCTTCCTGGCTGGTGCTCTTCACGGGGAAGAAACCATTGTTCTTGCCCAGCCGCAGCACGGCGACGGTGTCCGCCACCGCCTTCACGTCGGCCATGTTGTGGCTGATGAGGATGACGGCGAGGTTCCGCTCGCGCAGCCGCTCGACCAGGTCGAGGACCTGGGCGGTCTGCTCGACGCCGAGGGCGGCGGTGGGCTCGTCGAGGATGACGACCTTGGGGTCGCCGATCAGGGCGCGGGCGATGGCCACGACCTGACGCTGACCGCCGGAGAGGCTGGCGATCGGGATGCGCACGCTCGGGATCCGGATGGAGAGCGTGCTCAGCAGCTCGCGGGCCTGCTTCTCCATCGTCACCTCGTCGATGACGCCGCGGTGCAGCAGCTCACGGCCGAGGAAGAGGTTGCCCACCACGTCGAGGTTGTCGCAGAGGGCGAGGTCCTGGTAGACCGTCGCGACGCCGAGCCCCTGGGCGTCGTGCGGCTTGTTGATGCTGACGGGGTTGCCCTCCCACTCGATGACGCCCTCATCGATGGGGTGCACACCCGCGATCGTCTTGACCAGGGTCGACTTTCCTGCGCCGTTGTCGCCCACCAGGGCGACCACTTCTCCGGCGTGGACCTCCAGTTCAACGTCGGTGAGGGCCTGGACCGCACCGAATCGCTTGGAGACTCCGCGCAACGCCAGCACGGGCGTAGCGGACACGTGAACCATCTCCTTCGCCGCCTGACCGGCGGGGATGCCGCGCTTGGTGATCAGGCGCGGAGGGTCGTGCGGTACCTCGGGGTGCCTCGGTGTACGCACGCGGTTTACAAGATGAACATGCGCGAATCCGCTGCGCTTGGCAACGGGTCCGTCCGACGCCCGTTCCGGCAGCGGGGTATGAAGGCCGGAGCGGGCGTCGGAGGGGTCTCGCGAGACCGCCGGGCGGACCGGGCCCTTGCGGAAGGGCCGGGGTGCGCCGGGCGGCCGGGGCCCGGGTGTCGTACTGCGATCACCCGGGCGCTGACGGCCGGAGCCGTGCGGCTCCGGTGCCGGACTACTGCAGGCCGGCGGCCTTGCAGGCCTTGGCGAACTCGGTGGTGCAGATGTCGGAGACGGTGTAGAGACCGTCCTTGATCACCGTGTCCTTGATGTTGGCCTTGGTGACCGACACCGGGGTCAGCAGCTGCGAGGGCACCTTGTTGCCGGAGCCGCTGACCTGCGTGGTGGTGGCGAGCGAGGTGATGCTCTTGCCCTGCAGCAGGTCCACCGCGATCGTGGCGGCGGCGTCGGCCTCCGGCTTGAACGCCTTGTAGACGGTGGAGGACTGGGTGCCGGCGACGATGCGCTGGATGCCCGCGAGCTCCGCGTCCTGGCCCGTCAGCGGGATGCCGCTGATGCCGGCGCCCTTGAGGGTGGTGGCGATACCACCGGCCATGCCGTCGTTGGCGGAGTAGACGCCCGCGATGTTCTTGGCACCGAGCTGGGTGATGGCCGCCTTCACCTTCTGCGCGGCGACCGTGTCCTTCCACAGACCGGACTGCTCGTAGGCGATGTCGACCTTGCCGTCGAGAGCCTCGTGCGCGCCCTTCTTGAACTGGCCGGCGTTCGGGTCGGCGTCGTCACCGTTGATCATGACGACCTTGGACTTCGTGGTCGCCTTGGAGCCGAGGGCGTCGAGGAGGGCCTGGCCCTGGAGCTGGCCGACCTTGACGTTGTCGAAGGAGACGTAGGCCGAGACGTTGCCCTGGGCGAGGCGGTCGTACGCGACGACCTTGATGCCCTTGGCCACGGCGGCGTCGATGGAGGACTTGATGGCCGCAGAGTCCTGGGCGGAGATCACGATGACCTTCACGCCCTTGGTGACCATGCTGCTGACCTGCTGGGCCTGCTTGGCCGCGTCACCCGCAGCGTTCGCGTACTCGACCTTGCAGTCGGCACACAGCGAGCTGACCTGCTGCTCGAAGTACGGCTTGTCGAACTTCTCGTAGCGCGCGGTCACGCTGTCGGGGAGCAGCAGGCCGATGGTCTTGCTACCACCGGAGGAGCTGCTGCTCGACGAGTCGCTCTTCTTGTCGCCGGCCTTGCCACAGGCGGCGAGCGACAGCGCCATGGAAACCGCGGCGGTGCCGATCACGACTCTACGCATCGTTGCGTTCATTTGGGGGTGCCTCCCTGACAGGGCCGCAACGCTGCGGCCGAGGTGGCTGGAAGTCAACTCGGCCGCGACTTCGACGTCAAGAAGTAAATACTTAACGAGATGGCAACGGCGCCATTCGTTCTCTAAGTGAAGGCAGGTGCAACAGCGGGCAACGACCCATCCAAAAGGGTCGAATCGCCCATCTCGCTGAGGGCGAGAGCGAGCGCGCCGAGGACCTCCGCACGGCCGCCCAGCGCCCCTGGAAGCACCGAGAGCTGGCGGGCCGCGCTGGGGATCGCATAGCGGCTCACGGACTCCCTGATGGGCCCCAGGACCAGCTCTCCGGCCTCGGCGAGATCACCGCCGAGGACCACCCGGCTCGGGTTGAGCAGGTTGCAGAGATTGGCCACACCGCTGCCGATGTGACGGCCGACGTCAGCGATCACCCGGCGGCAGCCCGGGTCGCCCTCCCGGGCCAGCCGTACGACGCCCTCCATGGTCAGCTCGGTGCCGTGGCTGGGCTGGAGCAGCGGCAGCACATAGCGGGCGGACGCGAAGGTCTCCAGGCAGCCGCGGTTGCCGCAGCGGCAGACCGGGCCGGACTCGTCGAGTGTGATGTGCCCGATCTCCCCGGCCGTGCCGCCGGGACCGCGGTAGATCTTCCCGTTGATCACCAGCCCGGCGCCGACACCGCTGGCGACCTTGATGTAAGCAAGATCACGCACCCCCTTGCCGCTGCCCCAGACCAGCTCGCCGAGGGCGCCGAGGTTGGCGTCGTTGTCCACGTGCACGGGGACGCCGAGGCGCAGCCGGAGCTCCTCCGCGGGTCTCGCGCCGATCCAGCCGGGCAGGATGGCGCTGGAGCCGAGGGTGCCGGACTCCACGTCGATCGGGCCCGGGACGCCGACGCCCACGCCGGCGATCTTCGTGCGGTCCACGCCCGTCGCCGCGATCAGGCGGTTGACCAGTTCTTCCGCCCTGTCGAAGCCCTGGCTGGCCGAGGCGTCCACGTCGAGGGGCTCGGACTCCTCGGCCAGCACCTGGTGGGCGAGGTTCCCGATCGCGACGCGCAGGTGGGTATGGCCGAAATCGACCCCGATGACGATGCCGGCGTCCCCGCTCAGACTCACGCTGCGGGCCCGGCGGCCGCCCGCCGACGTGGGCGTGACCTCGACGGTTCCGCCGTCCTTGAGTTCGCGCACGATGTTGGAGACCGTCGCGGCCGACAGGCCGGTCGTGCGCGCGATCTCCGCCTGCGTGAGCGATCCGGCCAGTCGTACGGCCCGTACGACACGTTCCAGGTTGGCTCGGTGCAGCGACGACTGCGACCCCGGAGTCTCCATCGACCCATCCACTCCTGCCATCGGAGGCGGCCACGGCGCCGCCCGCGTGACCCAGATCACCTCACTGAGACCGGGCCACTTACAAGTTATGAACTCCAAGCTCTGCTGAAGGGGTTACCGCCGTCAAGTCCTTGACAGAAATCGTTCGCGGTTCGGAGGTTGCCTGAGGGACATGCGGCGGACATGTCCAGGCCATTGGTCAGAGGTCGCAGAGGGGGTGGCGGGGACCGGCCGAGCGGGCCCCCGCGGTGCGTCGTGGCTGGTCACGCCCACGCGGCGAAGCCGCGTGGTGAACAGGGCCCCGCACCCCTTTGGGTTCGCAAACGCTTCGTTACTTCAAAGCGCCCGCCGTCAGCCCCGCCACCACCTGGCGCTGGAAGACGATGTACGCCGCGAGGACCGGGAGCATCGCCATCACCAGGCCGGCGAAGAGGCCGGACCAGTCGCCCTTGTAGCCCTGGCTCACCGCGAGCTGGACCAGGCCCTGGGTGAGGACGTGTTTGTCGGGGTCCGTGTTGAGGACCGTCGGGAGCATGTACTGGTTCCACTGGCCGAGGAAGTTGAAGATCCCCACGCTGATCAGGCCGGGCTTCGCCATCGGCAGCATGATCTGGAAGAACGTGCGGGTGTGCGAGGCGCCGTCGACGAAGGCCGCCTCGGCCACGGAGGTGGGCAGCGTGCGGAAGAACGCCGTGAGGAAGAACACCGTGAACGGCAGCGAGTAGGCGATGTAGACGAGGATGAGGCCGTGGAGCGTGTTCAGCAGGCCCATGTTGTTCACGACGTAGAACAGCGGGACCAGCGCGAGCATGATCGGGAAGCTCATGCCGCCGATGAACAGGTAGTAGATGAAGCGGTTGCCCGGGAAGTCGAAGCGGGCCAGGACGTAGGCCGCCATCGAGCCGAGGACCAGGGTGCCGATGAGCGAGCCGCCGACCACCAGGATCGTGTTCAGGAAGTAATCGCTCATGTTGGCGTCGGTCCAGGCCCGCGCCCAGTTCTCGAAGTGGAGCTTGTCCGGGAGCGCCCAGGGCGAGGTGAAGATGGACCGGTCGTCCTTGAAGGACGTCATCACCGCCCACAGCAGCGGCGTGACCACCATGAACGCCCAGATGATCAGGATGCCGTGGGAGAAGACGTTGAGGACCCCGCCCTCGCGCCTTCGCCGGGGCGGCTCCGGTGCGGGGACGGCGGTCTCGGTGGCGGTGGTACCGGTCTCGGTCGTCGTCATGGCTTCAGAACTCCAGCCGCTCGCGACGGCCCAGCCGCATCACTACCGCCGCGAAGGCGAGCGTGACGGCCAGCAGGGCGACGCCGATGGTGGTGGCGTAGGCGGCCTGACCGTCCCGGAACGCCTTCTGGTACACGTACAGGACCATCACGGTCGTCGAGTAGTCGGGACCGCCCGGCCCGGTCGTCATGATCTGTACGACCGCGAACGACTCGGCGCCGAGCGCGAGGATGCCCATGTAGACCCAGCCGGACTGCACGGTGTCCCACAGCAGCGGCAGGGTGAGGCGGAAGAAGGTGGTGGCGCGGCCGGCGCCGTCGAGCAGCGCGGCCTCGTAGAGGTCCGTCGGGATGGAGGCCATGCCCGCCGAGAAGAGGACCACGAAGAAGCCGACCGTGGACCAGACCAGGACGGCCATCACGCACCACAGGGCGAGGCTCGGGTCACCCAGCCAGAGCGGCTGGACGCTGTCCAGGCCGATGCCGCGGAGCAGTGAGTTGATCGCGCCGCTGTCGGGGTTGTAGGCGAAGGCGAACAGCAGCGAGACGATCGCGATCGACAGCACCTGCGGGAAGAAATAGACGATCTTGTAGAAGGACGAGCCCCGGACCCCGGAGATGACCGGGCCGCCTTTCCTCCTCCGGCCCCCGACATTGATCATGAATGCGAAGAACAGCGCCAGGCTGATCGTCACCAGCGGCAGCACGACCGCGAACATCAAGCTGTGCTGCAAGGACTTCCAGAAGACGTCGTCGTGCAGCATCCTCCGGTAGTTGTCCAGGCCGACCATCTTGAATTCGGGGCTCAGGCCGGTCCAGTCCGTGAACGAGTAGTAGATGGACTGGATGAACGGCCACACCACGAAGAGCGCGTACAGTCCGAGGGGCAATGCCAGAAACCCCACAATGAACCGGTACTTGCCGTGCTGCATCGCCACTCCGGTGCCGTGAGGGTGAGTGTTACTGGTGCTTGTAGTGCTTGATCGAGGTGTCCTTGGCGGCCTCGTCGGCGAAGCCCTGGATCTTCTTGATCGCCTCCGCCGGGGTGAGCCGGCCGGCCATCATCTCGCCGAGGCCGGCGACTCCGATCTTCTCCTTCTGGAGCTGCACGTACCAGTCCTGGAGCCGCGGGTTGACCACGTTCGACCCGGCCAGCTTCAGCGCGGCCACCCCGGAGGTGAGGCCCGGGGTGAGGGTGATGCCGTCGGTGCCGCCGTTGTACGCGGTCAGCGACTTCACCTTGGTCGTGAAGTTCTTCGAGGAGGCCTCGCTGAGCATGATGCGCAGCTGCTCCATGCCGCCCGGGGCGTTCGCCGCCTTGGCCGGGACGATGAACGGCTCGCCGCCGGAGGCCCAGATGGTGCCGAACGGCATCTTGTCGTTCTTGTCGATGCCGGTGGGCGCGGAGACGGCGAGGTCGAAGTCGGAGGGGATGACGTTCGCCGACTCGTTCTCCACCCAGGAACCGTTCGGGATGAACAGCGCCTTGCCCTGCGCCCAGGCGGTCTGCGACTGGATGTGGTCGAGGCCGGGGGTGCCCTTGAGGATGTAGCCCTTCTTGTAGAGCTCGTAGTACGCCTCGAAACACGCCTTGACGGCCGGGTGTTTCCAGGCGTTCGGCTCCAGGTTGTCGATCGCGTTCAGGACCTCGACACCGCCGACCTTGCCGATCATCGGGTAGAGCGAGAAGGGGATGTAGTACGGGTACTTGCCCGCGTACGTCCAGCCGGCCATGCCCTTCTTCTTGGCCTTCTCGCAGACGGCGATCATCTGGTCCCAGGTCTGCGGGTACTCCGCGTCGAGCGAGTCCAGGGCCTTCTGCGAGTACCAGACGCCGTAGACCGTGTAGGCGTAGTACATGATCCAGACCGGGTCGCCGTCGAACTGGCCCATCTCGACGATGCCGGGGCGCAGCGTGTCGCGGACCTTCTTGTTCGGATCGTCGTACGACGGGGCGTCGAGGAGCGGGGTGAGGTCGGCCAGCTGCTTCTTGCCGACGAGCACGCCCATGTCCATCTGCTCGGCGCCCGAGTTGTCGATGAGGTCCGGCGGGGTGCCCTGGTTGAAGCGCGGCTGGAGGGTGGACTGGATCTTCTGGGTGGCGGAGAACTTGACCGTGGCCTTCGGGAAGTCCTTCTCGTAGATCTTCACCGCGTCCTCGGCGTACTCCTTGCCGAAACCGCCGTCGAAGAGGACGAATTCCATCTTCGCGCTCTCGTTGACGCCCAGCGGGTTCTTGGCCGTCTTCTTGCCGGCCTTGTCCTTGGACTGACCGCCGCCGCCACTGCTGGCGCAGGCGGAGAGGAATCCGGCGGTGGGGACCGACATCAGGCCGAGTGCGGCCGAACGCCTGATCAGGTCGCGGCGGCCGACGCTTTCGGAACGGCGGCCGGGTGCGGAATCGGAACCGTGGTGGGCAGCGGAGGTGGATCCCATGCTCAAGTCCTCGCCTTCTCCAGGACTCAGGCGGTGAACCGGATCCTCCCCGGCACCGCGGTCGGGTAGTGCTGGGTCGTGCAGGAAGTCATGCGGGAAACGCCGACAGGTATAGTCCACTTCCGGTCGGCGGGGCAAGATCGAATGCAAGGTTGGCCATGGGTCTTTTCCTAGTTGAGACCTGTCGGAAATATGAGCGATCTCGGTACGTCTTGCCGGAAAAAGAGCCGACATAGCCCCCTGAATGCCACACCCAACACCCTTGACATCACGGGCCACTTGACCACCTACTGGTTCCTGCGCCAGCAGCTGACAACGTTGTCTCATGTGGCAGGGAGGGTACCCGTTGTGATGCAGCGGAGAACGCAGCGAAGAACAGGACACGGATCTGGTACGGCGGCCGTCATCGCGGCCGCCGTAGTCATGACCCTGGGCTCCCAGGGAGCCGCGGTGGCTCTGCCGGCCAAGGCCCCGGCCGCCGCGACGCAGTTCGCATCCTCGTTCGAGTCTGGCGATCCGTCACCGGACTGGACCGACACCGTCGACACCGACCCGGACGGCGCCCCGCGCGCCTCGGGCGTGGACGGCGGCTACAGCACCGGCATCCCCGGCAATGTCACCGACCATGTGACCGACGTGCGGGCGAGCGGCGAGAACACCGGCGCCGGCGAGGTCAAGGAGAACCTCGTCGACGGGGAGCCCGGCACCAAGTGGCTCACCTTCGAGCCCACCGGCTGGGCCGAGTTCGACTTCGACAAGCCCGTCAAGCTGGTGACCTACGCCCTCACCTCGGCGAACGACTACGACGAGCGCGACCCCGAGGACTGGACCCTTGAGGGCTCGACGGACGGCAAGGACTGGAAGACCGTCGACACCCGCACCGGCGAGTCCTTCCCGGAGCGGTTCCTGACCAAGTCGTACGACCTCGCCGCGCCCGCCGAGTACCAGCACTTCCGGCTCGACGTCACGAAGAACAACGGCGCCCCGGACATCCTGCAGCTCGCCGACGTGCAGTTCTCCACGGGCGGCAGCGGCGGCCCGGTGCCCCAGGACATGCTCTCGCTGGTCGACAGGGGCCCGAGCGGCTCGCCGACCGCGAAGGCGCGGGCCGGGTTCACCGGAACGCACGCGCTGCGCTACGCCGGGCGGCACACGGCGAGCGGCCGGGCGTACTCGTACAACAAGGTCTTCGACGTGAATGTGAGGGTCGGCCGCGACACGCGGCTGGCGTACCGGATCTTCCCCTCGATGGCCGACGGCGACCTCGACTACGACGCCACGAACGTGGCCGTGGACCTGGCCTTCACGGACGGCACCTATCTGAGCGGCCTAGGGGCCGTCGACCAGCACGGGTTCGCCCTGTCGCCGCGCGGGCAGGGCGCTTCGAAGGCCTTGTACGTCAACCAGTGGAACAACATCTCGTCGTTGATCGGTTCGGTCGCGGCCGGCAAGACGGTCGACCGGATACTGGTCGGGTACGACTCCCCCGCCGGGCCGGCCAAGTTCCGCGGCTGGATCGACGACGTGTCCCTGAAGCCGGTGGCCCCCGAGAAGCCCAGGGCGCATCTGTCCGACTACGCGCTGACCACCCGCGGCACCAACTCCAGCGGCAGCTTCTCGCGCGGCAACAACTTCCCTGCGACGGCCCTGCCGCACGGCTTCAACTTCTGGACGCCGGTGACCAACGCGTCCTCGGAGAGCTGGCTGTACGAGTACGCACGTGCGAACGACGACGACAACCTGCCGACGGTCCAGGCGTTCAGCGCGAGCCATGAGCCGAGCCCCTGGATGGGCGACCGGCAGACCTTCCAGCTGATGCCGTCCGTCGCCGCCGGTACCCCGGACACCGGCCGCCAGGCCCGCGAGCTGGCCTTCCGGCACGAGAACGAGACCGCGCGGCCGTACTACTACGGGGTCCGGTTCGAGAACGGCCTCAAGGCCGAGATAACACCGACCGACCACGCGGCCGCGCTGCGCTTCAGCTACCCGGGCGACAACGCGAGCGTGATCTTCGACAACGTGACCGAGCAGGCGGGCCTCACCCTCGACAAGGAGCACGGGACCGTCACCGGCTACTCGGACGTGAAGTCCGGGCTGTCGACGGGCGCCACCCGGCTCTTCGTCTACGGCGTCTTCGACAAGCCGGTGACCGACGGCGACTCCAGCGGGGTCAAGGGCTACCTCCGCTTCGCCGCGGGCTCCGACCACACCGTCACGCTCCGCCTGGCCACCTCCCTGATCAGCGTCGACCAGGCCAAGGACAACCTGCGCCAGGAGATCCCGGACGGCACGTCCTTCGACACGGTGAAGGCACACGCCCGGAAGATCTGGGACAGGCTGCTCGGCAAGGTGGAGGTTCAGGGCGCCACCGCCGACCAGCTGACCACCCTCTACTCCAGCATGTACCGGCTGTACCTGTACCCGAACTCCGGCTTCGAGAAGGTCGGTTCGACGTACCAGTACGCCTCTCCCTTCTCGCCGATGACCAGCCAGGACACCCCGACGCACACCGGCGCGAAGATCGTGGACGGCAAGGTGTACGTCAACAACGGCTTCTGGGACACGTATCGCACGACATGGCCGGCCTACTCGCTCCTGACGCCAGGTCAGGCAGGCGAGATGGTCGACGGGTTCGTGCAGCAGTACAAGGACGGCGGCTGGACCTCGCGCTGGTCCTCCCCCGGCTACGCCGACCTGATGACCGGGACCTCCTCGGACGTGGCGTTCGCGGACGCCTACGTCAAGGGAGTGCGGTTCGACGCGAAGGCGGCGTACGAGGCGGCCCTGAAGAACGCGACGGTCGTGCCGCCCTCCTCCGGCGTCGGCCGCAAGGGCATGTCCACCTCCCCCTTCCTCGGCTACACCAGCGACGAGACCCGCGAGGGCCTGTCGTGGGCGATGGAGGGATACGTCAACGACTACGGCATCGCCGAGATGGGCAAGGCGCTGTACGAGAAGACGGGAGAGAAGCGCTACAAGGAGGAGTCCGACTACTTCCGCAACCGCGCGCAGGACTATGTGAACCTCTTCGACCCCAAGGCCGGCTTCTTCCAGGGCAAGGACGCCCAGGGCGACTGGCGGGTGGACTCCTCGGCGTACGACCCGCGCGTGTGGGGCTACGACTACACCGAGACCAACGGCTGGGGCTACGCCTTCACCGCCCCGCAGGACAGCCGGGGCCTCGCCAACCTGTACGGCGGCCGGTCCGGCCTCGCCGACAAGCTCGACGAGTTCTTCGCGACACCCGAGACGGCCTCCCCCGACTTCGTCGGCTCGTACGGCGGGGTCATCCACGAGATGACCGAGGCCCGGGACGTCCGGATGGGCATGTACGGCCACTCCAACCAGGTCGCCCACCACGTCATCTACATGTACGACGCGGCCGGCGAGCCCTGGAAGGCGCAGGCCTACGTCCGTGAGGCGCTCTCCCGGCTCTACCTCGGCAGCGAGATCGGCCAGGGCTACCACGGCGACGAGGACAACGGCGAGCAGTCGGCCTGGTACCTCTTCTCGGCCCTCGGCTTCTACCCGCTGGTGATGGGCAGCGGGGACTACACGATCGGCTCCCCGCTGTTCACGAAGGCGACGGTCCATCTGGAGAACGGGCACGACCTGGTGGTCCGGGCCCCGCGGAACAGCGCGCGGAACGTCTACGTCCAGGGGGTTCGCGTCAACGGCCGGACCTGGTCGTCGACCTCGCTCCCGCACTCGCTCGTCTCCAAGGGCGGGGTCATCGACTTCACGATGGGGCCGAAGCCGTCGGCCTGGGGCACCGGCAAGAACGCCGCCCCGGTCTCGATCACCAAGGACGACAAGGTCCCGGCCCCGCGCGCGGACGTCCTGAACGCCGCCGGCCCCCTGTTCGACAACACCTCGGCGACCCAGGCGACGGTGACGTCGGTGGACCTGCCGGTGACCCGGACGGCCAAGGGGATCCAGTACACGCTCACCTCACCGTCGGACCACACCAAGGCACCGACGGGCTGGACCCTCCAGGCGTCGAGGGACGGCACCGACTGGCAGACCGTGGACCGCCGTTCCGGCGAGTCCTTCGCCTGGGACCTGGAGACCCGGGCGTTCACGATCCACAGGCCCGGGGCGTACGCGCGCTACCGGCTCGTCCTGGACGGTGCAGCGACCCTCGCGGAGGTGGAGTTGCTGGCCTGAGCGAGCGGCACGGAGAGGGGGCGGGCCCGTCCGGGTCCGCCCCCGGTGTCTGTTCAGGGCTCAGCCCGCCACCGGTACCACGGAAGACCGCGACTGCCGCGGACGCCATCGCCCTGGTTCACCCGGTCGGGCGACCCGAAGTGGCTTGACATCGTTGTCGGTTGGGGCGGTAGAGTCAATGCAGAAACCATGAGACAACGTTGTCGCACGTCACGGCGCCGACACGGGCCGCCGAGCGAGCGCGCCCATGAGCACTATGAGCAACTCCCCTCCGGACAGGCCACCCACCCCCTCGCCTGTCCGGCTCGCGGACCCGGTGTGCACCGACACCGGGTCCGCCCTGAGCGGATCACGCGGGTCAGCCGACCTGACAGGGCAGGTCGGTCGCGCTGTCCCCGCCGTCGCCCTGGACGACGTAGCCGAACGTCGTACTCTGGCCGGGACTGAGCGAGCCGTTCCAGTCGGTGTTGTGGACCATCACGTCCTGCCCGCTGTAGGTGGCGTCGCCGTTCCAGAGGCTGGCCACCGACTGGCCGCCGGGGAGCGTCCAGTCGACCATCCAGCCGAGCATCGCCACGTCACCGCTGTTGGTGACGGTGACCTCGGACTGGTAGCCGCCCGGCCAGGTGCCGGTCGTGGTCCTGGTGGCGGTACAGGTGCCCGGCGGGGGCTGGGTGGGGTTGCCCGGGTCGTGGATGCCGGTGACCTCGCCGTTGCCGCCGTCGAAGACGACGTCCGAGCAGGAGTAGAAGGTCTCCGCGCTGTCCGAGCGCTGCCACACCATGTAGATGATGTGCCGTCCGGTCTTGTCGGCCGGCAGCGTGCCGGTCCAGGAGTAGTTGGCCTCGACCGTGCCGGGGGTGCCGTTGAGCGGCGGGTGGTCGACGGTCAGGAACGGCTGGTCCTCGATGTCGTCCCAGGTGAGCGGCTGGGTCGGGTCGTAGCCGTCCTTGGTGATGTAGACGTAGAACCAACCCGGGTGCGCCGCCCAGGCGTTGTAGGAGAAGTCGACGGTGGCGCCGGAGGTGAGGTGGGTGACCGGCCAGTCGTCGCGGGGCAGGTCGAAGCCGGTGAAGTTGGGATTGCCGCCGCTGCACAGCTCACCGTCCGGCACGAATCCGCGGGTGCGGCCGGCGCCGTCCGAGCGCAGTACCGAGAACCAGTTGTAGAACGGCGTGGTCCCGCCGGCCTGCTCGGCCGCCTTGCAGGCCGGGTTGACGGGCTTGATCTCCCCGGTGTCGGCGAGCGCGTCCTGCCAGCACAGGAAGGTACGGCTGCCGGGTTTCATGGGGGTGCCGTGAGCCTGGGCCGGGGTGCCCGCCGCCAGGATCAGGGCGAGGGCGGGGATGGTGGTCACAAGGGCGAGAAGGGCGAGGAAGAGGGCCCGGCCCCGGGTGGGGAGCGGTAATCGGGGAAGTCCCCGGCGGCACGAGGACCGCAGAATTGTCATATGCATGACATTAATACCTCTGTGTGGGGTGAACGGTCGTGCGCGGGTCATGGCGACGATCGCGGGGTGGAAGCGGGCCCACCGCCCCGGCGGGTTCCGGTCCACGGGACGGATGGGAGCGCTCCCACCCCACTTCTCTGTGAAACTAGCGCGGACGGGGGCGGCTGTAAACGGCGCGGCATGGCTTCACTGCTTCGAGTGGCGATACCTTCGTACAGAGGATCACGACGCGTAACCGCGTCCACACTCTCACCCATGGGAGCAGTGATGACGACACGCCAGCAGGGACCGGCCAACGAGGACAACTGGATGTTCCCGCCTGCTGACGGCTGGACATTCGACCAGGTCAAAAATCTGGAGCTGCCCTTCGACTGGGAACTTGTGGACGGAGTGATCGTGGCCCGTGGGCAGACCAGGTT
Source organism: Streptomyces shenzhenensis (assembly GCF_021462265.1). Classification (GTDB taxonomy): domain Bacteria; phylum Actinomycetota; class Actinomycetes; order Streptomycetales; family Streptomycetaceae; genus Streptomyces; species Streptomyces shenzhenensis. The sequence goes on from NZ_JAJONF010000023.1 coordinate 131,310, forward strand.
CTGGCACAACCGTGTACGGGACAAGGTGGCACGCGCCCTGGAGGACGCACGCACCGAGCCCTACGAGGTGGTGGTCGAACAGTGCGTGATGGTGGACGACCAGAACGTCATCAAACCGGACGCCATCGTCTTCGACCCTCGAAAGCTGAACTTCTTCGAGTTGGAGTGCGTCCCGACGGCATACCTCACCCTGGTCGTAGAGGTCGTGTCCCCCGGCTCCCGCCGCGACGACCGCGTGAGCAAGCCCGCCCAGTTCGCCGCGGCCAAGGTCCCCTGCTACTGGCGCGTCGAGCTCGACCGGGACCACAAGCTGACGGTGCACGAGTACTGGCTCAACGCGGACACCCTGTCGTACATCCCGGCGCCCATGCATCCGGTGCACCACGGCAAGCTCGTCACCGAGCTTCCGTTCCCGGTCGAGATCGACCTCGACGCCCTCGTCGGATTCTGATCACGCCCATACGATCGGCGCATGATCGCAGCCGTCGTCACGATCGCCCTCGCCTGCGCCGGGTTCTTCGGCCGAGCGCCTAGACCGGCGCCGTGCGGGCGACGGTCGCCGTTCCGGCCGACGGCAGCCCGGTGGCCGGGAGTTCGAGGGTGAACTCCGTGCGGCCCGGGGCGCTCTGTACGCCGATACGGCCGCCGTGGGCCGTGGTGACGGCCGAGGCGATCGCCAGGCCCAGGCCCGAGCCGCCCTCCAGGACTCCGGCACGGGTACGGGAGCTGTCGGCCCGGGTGAAGCGTTCGAAGACCGTGGGAAGGAGGGCGGGCGGGATGCCGGGGCCGTCGTCCCGGACCCGGATCACACAGGTGGTGGCCGTGGATTCGACGGTCGCCGTCACGGTCGTACCCGCCGGTGTGTGCACCCGTGCGTTGGCCATCAGGTTGGCCAACGCCTGGTGCAGGCGGGCCTCGTCACCCAGCACCAGCGCGGGGCCGTCGAGACCGAGTTCCAGCTGCCAGACATGACCGGCGCCGGCCGCCCGCGCGTCCCAGACCGCCTCCGCGACCAGCGCCGCCATGTCCACCTCGGCCGTCTGCAGCGGGCGGCCCTCGTCGAGGCGGGCCAGCAGCAGCAGGTCCTCCACCAGGCTGCGCATCCGGGCCGACTCGGCGTTGACCCGGCGCCAGGCCAGGCCCGGCTCGATGCGGTCCGTGCCGCGGTTCATCAGCTCGGCGTACCCGGCGATCGAGGCGAGCGGGGTGCGCAGTTCGTGGCTGGCGTCGGCCAGGAAGCGCCGCATGCGCTCCTCGCTGCGCCGGCGTTCGGCCAGGGACGCCTCGACATGGTCGATCATCCGGTTGAGGGCGGCACCGACCTGGCCGGCCTCGCTGCCGGGGTCGGTGTCCCGTTCGGGCACCCGGGTCAGGCCGGTCGGCTGCCCCGGGCCGAGGGGCGCGTGGGAGACCTCGACGGCGGTGGCGGCGACCCGGCCGAGCGGGCGCAGCTGCCGTCGTATCACCACCGCGCAGACGCAGCCGGCGGCCGTGAGGCCGGCTACCGCGACCGCGGCCTCGACCGCGACCAGGCCGCTGATGGTGTCCAGCACGTCGTCCATGGGCAGGCCGGTCAGGACGCGGATGCCGCTCGCGTCGAGGGCGGCGACCCGGTAGGTGCCGAGGCCGGGGACCGTGCGGGTGTGGGCCGAGCCGTCCGGCGCGATGCCCTTGAGGGCGTCGGTCTGGGCGGTGCTGAGCGAGCGCGGGGGCGCGTCGTGGCCGACCACGGCCGCGCTGAGGATGTCGCCCTCGGCGTCGACGCGGGCGGCGAGCATGCCGGCCGGCTGGCCGCCCTCGTCGAGGAAGGCCAGGTCGCGGATCAGCTCCGGGTGCAGGGCGGCGCCGCCCACGTTGCGCTCCAGCGCGTCGCTCACCCGGTTGTCCAGGTGGCCCAGCAGATAGGCGCGTTGGGCGAACACCGTGGTCAGGGCCATCGCGGCGCACACGCAGACCAGGACGGCGGTGACGAGGACGAGCAGCCGCGTGCGCAGCGACCGGCCCCGCGGCCGGGTGGTCATCTGCCGTCCTCCCCGGGCGGTACCGCGTATCCCCTGCCGCGCAGGGTGTGGATCATCGGTGCCCGGTCCCGGTCGATCCTGCGGCGCAGGCTGGAGTCGCGGGCCTCGACGAGGTCGCCGCCGTCGAAGGAGGTGTGCCGGACGCGGTCGAGGATCTGGGGCCGCCGGCCCGCGTCGGTGACGGCGGCCGCGAGCAGCTCGGTGAGACCGGGCTCGTCGTCGGCGACGAGGACGCGGACTCGGCCGGTTCGGGCCCCTGCGGTGGCGGACATGTAGCAAGTCTGTGCCGGTTCGCTGAGGGAACCCTGTGTTCCGACTGGGCTTTGACGATGTCACGTGCGGGCAACGCGCACCGGAACGCGCAGGGCCGCGCCCCCGGCTGACCGGGGACGCGGCCCGCACAGGCCCCTTGCGCCTACTTGCGGATCAGGCTGCGCAGCACGTACTGCATGATGCCGCCGTTGCGGTAGTAGTCGGCCTCACCGGGGGTGTCGATCCGGACGACCGCGTCGAACTCGACGCCCGTGTCGGTGGTGACCTTGACCGTGCGCGGGGTGGTGCCGTTGTTGAGCTCCTCGACACCGGTGAAGGAGAAGGTCTCCTCGCCGGTCAGGCCGAGGGACTCGGCGGTGGCACCCTCCGGGAACTGGAGCGGCAGCACGCCCATGCCGATGAGGTTCGAGCGGTGGATGCGCTCGTACGACTCGGCGATGACGGCCTTGACGCCGAGCAGCGCGGTGCCCTTGGCGGCCCAGTCGCGGGACGAGCCGGAGCCGTACTCCTTGCCGGCCAGGACGACGAGCGGGATGCCCTGCTCGATGTAGTTGCGGGAGGCGTCGTAGATGAACGACACCGGCGCGTCCGCCTGGGTGAAGTCGCGGGTGTAGCCGCCCTCGGTGCCCGGCGCGATCTGGTTGCGCAGGCGGATGTTGGCGAACGTGCCGCGGATCATGACCTCGTGGTTGCCCCGGCGCGAGCCGTAGGAGTTGAAGTCACGACGCTCCACACCGTGCTCGGTGAGGTACTTGCCGGCCGGGGTGTCGGCCTTGATGGCACCGGCGGGCGAGATGTGGTCGGTGGTGACCGAGTCGCCCAGCTTGGCGAGGACGCGGGCGCCGGCGATGTCGGAGACCGGGGCGGGCTCCGTCTGCATGCCATCGAAGTACGGGGGCTTGCGGACGTAGGTCGACTCGGCGTCCCACTCGAAGGTGTTGCCGGTGGGGATCGGGAGCGACTGCCACTGGGCGTCGCCCGCGAAGACGTCGGCGTAGGACTTGTTGAACATGTCCTCGCCGATCGCGTTCGCGACGACTTCGTTGACCTCGGCCTCGGTCGGCCAGATGTCGGACAGGTAGACCGGCTTGCCGTCCTGGTCGGTGCCGAGGGCGTCCTTGGTGATGTCCACCTTCATGGAGCCGGCGAGGGCGTAGGCGACGACCAGCGGCGGGGAGGCCAGGTAGTTCATCTTGACGTCGGGGTTGATCCGGCCCTCGAAGTTGCGGTTGCCGGAGAGGACCGACGTCACGGCCAGGTCGTGGTCGTTGACGGCCTTGGAGACCTCCTCCGGCAGCGGGCCGGAGTTGCCGATGCAGGTGGTGCAGCCGTAACCGACCAGGTTGAAGCCGACCTTGTCGAGGTACGGGGTCAGGCCCGCCTTGTCGAAGTAGTCGGTGACGACCTTGGAACCCGGGGCGAGGGTGGTCTTGACCCAGGGCTTGCGGGTCAGGCCCTTCTCGACCGCCTTCTTGGCCACCAGGGCGGCGGCGACCATGACGTACGGGTTGGAGGTGTTGGTGCAGGAGGTGATGGCCGCGACGGTGACCGCGCCGTGGTCGATCTCGTACGAGGTGCCGTCGGGGGCGGTCACGGTGACCGGGTTGGACGGAACGCCGTTGATGGACGCCGGAGCGTCGGAGGCCGGGAAGGACTCCTTGCCCGCCTCGTCGGCGGTGTCCACGTAGTTGCGCACGTCGGCCTTGAACTGCTCGGCGGCGTTGGCGAGGACGATGCGGTCCTGCGGGCGCTTCGGGCCGGCGATGGAGGGGACGACGGTGGCGAGGTCCAGCTCCAGCTTCTCGGAGAAGTCGGGCTCGGCCTTCGGGTCCAGCCAGAGGCCCTGCTCCTTGGCGTACGCCTCGACCAGCGCGACCTGCTGGTCCGGACGGCCGGTCAGGCGCAGGTACTTCAGGGTCTCGCCGTCGATCGGGAAGATCGCGGCGGTGGAGCCGAACTCCGGCGACATGTTGCCGATGGTGGCGCGGTTGGCGAGGCTCGTCGCCGCCACACCCTCGCCGTAGAACTCGACGAACTTGCCGACCACACCGTGCTTGCGCAGCATCTCGGTGATGGTGAGGACGAGGTCCGTGGCGGTCGTGCCCGGCTTCAGCTCACCGGTCAGCTTGAAGCCGACGACGCGCGGGATGAGCATGGAGACCGGCTGGCCGAGCATGGCGGCCTCGGCCTCGATGCCGCCGACGCCCCAGCCGAGGACGCCGAGGCCGTTGACCATGGTGGTGTGCGAGTCGGTGCCGACCAGGGTGTCGGGGTAGGCCTGCCCGCCCCGCACCATCACCGTGCGGGCCAGGTGCTCGATGTTCACCTGGTGCACGATGCCGGTGCCCGGGGGTACGACCTTGAACTCGTCGAACGCGGTCTGGCCCCAGCGCAGGAACTGGTAGCGCTCCTTGTTGCGGCCGTACTCCAGCTCGACGTTCTGCTTGAAGGCGTCGTTGGTGCCGAACTTGTCGGCGATGACGGAGTGGTCGATGACCAGCTCGGCCGGGGCGAGCGGGTTGATCTTGGCGGGGTCGCCGCCCAGCTCCTTCACGGCCTCACGCATGGTCGCGAGGTCCACGACGCAGGGCACGCCGGTGAAGTCCTGCATGATCACGCGAGCCGGCGTGAACTGGATCTCCTGGCTGGGCTGGGCCTGCGAGTCCCAGTTGCCGAGGGCGCGGATGTGGTCGGCGGTGATGTTCGCGCCGTCCTCCGTGCGGAGCAGGTTCTCCAGCAGCACCTTCAGGCTGTACGGAAGGCGAGCCGAGCCTTCCACCTTGTCCAGCCGGAAGATCTCGTACGACTCGTCGCCCACCTGCAGCGTGCTGCGGGCGTCGAAGCTGTTCGCCGACACGACAGTCTCCTTCATTGATGTGCGCGTACCACCGTCAATCGTGCCGCCACGCCGACTTGGCCGATCCAGTTAGGTCAGACTAAGTTAGGCATGCCTTACTGGCTGGCGGCGACGGTGCGCCTAGGCAGATATCTCGATGTCGAGATAACTCTAGTACACGGGGGCCGGTTGGTCATGCCCGGACCCGCCTGTGTCCTGTCCCCGTGGTGCTGGCCAGGTCTCACTCGGCTTGGCCACGTTCGGGTGAAAATCTCGGGCCTGCGGCCGAGAGCCCCTCTGTCCGCCCTGCGTTCAGGAGTGTCCGTACGTTGCGGTGCCGGGGGTGGGCATGGCGGATCCTGCGGTTGCACCGGCCCCGCTGGGCGAGGCCGATCCGTTTGAGGTGGAGTACGTCGACGATCTGGGCCGAGTGGTCCGTTCGGCTCTGATGCGGTGATGGCATGTCCGGTTCGAGTACCGCCGTCCGTCCCGGGCGTTTCCGGTCTACCGGGGGCAGAGGAACTTCACCGAGCCGGTGTCACGGAACCGAAGGGCGAGGCCGATCAAGCCTCCTCCCCGAAAGGTCTCGAATGCGCCCGGTGCTTCCCCCAGGTCCGTACTCCTGAGGCGACGACGGCAAGAGTGACGGTCGCGATCCCCGAGGCAGCCAGCACCTGCCGGGGCCCCATGGCGGCGCTGAGCGGGCCGCCGAGCGCGGTGCCCACCGGGGAGGCGGTGAGAAGGACGGCGCCCCGGACGGCCAGGACCGTGGTCAGCCAAGCTGCCGGGGTGCGGTCCTGGAACAAGGTGAAGGACAGCGCTGTGAAGGGTCCGTAGATCATGCCGCCGAGCGCAAAGCACACCAGAGAGATTCCGGCGGACACGCCCAGGCCGAAGGGCACAAGCATCAGGCCCCAACCGGCGACGATGCCCAGAGTGACCGGCCACAGCGGAAGCCTGCTCAAAGCACCAGCCGTCAGGCCGCCAAGGACGGCGCCTGCCCCGAAGAGGGTCCAGTACAGCCCGAGAAGGCTCGCGCCCGAATGAAGGTCCTCGGTGACATGCAACGGGAGCGCGACCTCCACCGGTCCGTAGAGGAAGTTGAAGAACCACGTCAGCGCGAGAACCCCGAGAAGCTCGGGCTGCCTGCGCAAGAGGTGCAGGCCGGCGGCCGATCGGCCGGTGTCGACCGGCGCAGCCGCCGCTGCCTCCCCGGCCACGTCGCCCAGCCGACCGACCTGGACGGCGAGGACGGCGAAGGACATGGCGTCGAGGCCGATGATCCAGGCTGGATTGACGACTGCCGCCAGAAATCCGGCGAGTGCGGGACCCACGATGACAGACGCCGAGGAGCTCGAACTGACCAGCGCATTCGCCGCCAGACGCTGATCCTGCGGAAGCATCTGGGAAATCAGAGCGTACTTTCCCGCACCACCCCAGGCATGCAGCACCGACGACCCTGCGAGCAGTACGACATAAACAACCGGGTGCAATACTCCGGCCGCCCAGGCCCACGGCACACAGCCGAGAAGCAACGCACGGAACCAGCTGTCTGCGGCCAGTAACCGCCGAGGAGCCAGGCGACGCAGCCAGCGGCCGAATACCAGCGCTCCAGCGGCCCCGGGAAGGGCATAGGCGGCAACCGCGGCACCGACGACGAGCCCCGACCGGCCAGGAGGCGCGATCACAACGGCCAACCACGCCACGGCGACCACACTCATCCCGTCACCGAGGTCGGAGGCTGCCAGGGCCGGCAAGAGCCGTCGGAACTCGACATGGGCGAACAGCGGCCGATACGTCGGCGGCAACAAGCGGGTTGTCGGTGAAAGAGGCACCGAGTCAGACTTGTGGTTCAAGCGCGCTTGAAGTCAAGGGGGATCAGTGCGAGAGCTGGGCATCGGTGACCTCGCGCGGCAGGTCAGGATGCGGCCCTCGGCGTTGCGCTACTACGAGAGCGTCGGCTTGCTGCCGCCCGCCCGGCGAGTCACGGGCCGACGCGTCTATCCGGCCAGCACCCTGCGGCGGATCGCCCTGATCAAAATGGCGCAGCGGGCCGGATTCACCCTCGCCGAGATCCGCCAGTTGCTGGACACCGACACCAACCGAGGCGCCACCAGGCAATGGCGCACTCTCGCCGAACGCAAGATCCCCGAACTGGACCAGTTCATTCAGGAGACGCAAGCCCTGCGAAACGCCGTCGCCGACTGCCTCGCCTGCGGGTGCATGAACTTCGACAACTGTCAGCTGCTCTCGTCCGGCACACCCGAAGACGACGCCTGAGACCGGCCCTGGCCACACGGGCGAGATTTTCCCCACGCCGGCGGCCGTAGCGGCGGATCCCCCGGGGCCCATCCCGGCGAAGGCCGCCGGGCGGGGCTGAGAGCGCCGCGCCGGGGTAGCCGAAGGTCCATCGGCAAACGTCGCGGCAATCTCGCGGCAAGACGGAAGGAGACAGCGTGCCCCTCACGTTCCGCAAGAGTTTTCGGATCCTGCCCGGTGTGCGCCTCAACATCAACCGGCGCTCCTGGTCCATCACCACCGGCGGCGGCAACGGGCCGCGCCACACGCGCAGCAGTACGGGACGCCGCACCACGTCGTGGGACCTGCCGGGCCCCTTCGGGTGGCGGCGCACAAGCAGCGCCCGGCACAGGTGATCCAGGCGGGGTGCGCCTCGGCGAGGCTCCCGATCCAGCCGTAGCCGGGGAGGCCGGGCAGGGGGCGGGCGACCGGTGCAGGCGGCGTAGCCGCTCGCAAAGCACAGTCAGATTGCACCAATTTGCACCCTTCATCAGATAAAGAGGCACATACCGGCCACGCCATTGCCCGCCCCCGGACGGACGCCTTCGGCGCTCTGGTCGAGCGGGCGGCTCAGGACCGGGTCGAACACGTAGGCTCGTTGACACGGTGTCACCCGAACGGACCCCCCAACAAGCGCCATCTCATATCTGAGATAACCTCAGCCCCATGGCAGACGACTACCTCGTACGCATCGGCAAGCTCATCCGTGACGCCCGGCAACACCGCGGCTGGACACAGACACAGCTCGCGGAGGCGCTCGGCACCAGTCAGAGCGCTGTCAACCGCATCGAGCGCGGCAACCAGAACATCAGCCTTGAGATGATCGCTCGAATCGGTGAAGCCCTGGACAGCGAGATCGTCTCACTGGGCTACGCGGGCCCGATGCATCTGCGGGTGGTGGGCGGCCGTCGGCTGTCCGGCGCAATCGACGTGAAGACCAGCAAGAACGCGTGCGTGGCCCTGCTGTGCGCCTCGCTGCTCAACAAGGGGCGCACGGTGCTGCGCCGGGTGGCCCGGATCGAGGAGGTGTACCGCCTGCTGGAGGTGCTCAACTCCATCGGCGTGCGCACCCGCTGGATCAACGACGGTGTCGACCTGGAGTTGGTGCCGCCGGCCGACCTCGACATGGACTCCATCGACGCCGAGGCGGCCGTCCGCACCCGCTCGATCATCATGTTCTTCGGGCCGCTGCTGCACCGCATGGACCAGTTCAAACTGCCGTACGCCGGCGGCTGCGACCTGGGCACACGGACCATCGAACCGCACATGATCGCACTGCGCCGGTTCGGCCTGGACACCGCCGCGACCGAGGGGCAGTACCACGCCCGGGTCGACCGGGCGATCCGGCCCGGCCGCCCGATCGTCCTGACCGAGCGCGGCGACACGGTGACCGAGAACGCGCTGCTGGCCGCGGCCCGCCACGACGGTGTGACGGTCATCCGCAACGCCTCCTCCAACTACATGGTCCAGGACCTCTGCTTCTTCCTGGAGGCGCTCGGCGTCGAGGTCGAGGGCATCGGCACCACGACCCTGACCGTGCACGGCATCCCGAACATCGACGTCGACGTGGACTACTCCCCCTCCGAGGACCCGGTGGAGGCGATGAGCCTGCTGGCCGCGGCGGTCGTCACGGAGTCGGAGCTGACGGTCCGTCGGGTCCCCATCGAATTCCTGGAGATCGAGCTCGCGGTCCTGGAGGAGATGGGCCTCGACCACGACCGCAGCCCCGAGTACACCGCGGACAACGGCCGCACCCGCCTGATCGACCTCACGGTCCGCCCCTCCAAGCTGGAGGCGCCGATCGACAAGATCCACCCCATGCCCTTCCCGGGCCTGAACATCGACAACGTGCCGTTCTTCGCCGCGATCGCGGCGGTCGCGCAGGGCAAGACCCTGATCCACGACTGGGTCTACGACAACCGCGCGATCTATCTGACCGACCTCAACCGCCTCGGCGGCCGCCTCCAGCTCCTCGACCCGCACCGGGTCCTGGTGGAGGGCCCGACCCGCTGGCGCGCCGCCGAGATGATGTGCCCACCGGCGCTGCGCCCCGCCGTGGTCGTCCTGCTGGCCATGATGGCCGCCGAGGGCACGTCGGTGCTGCGCAACGTGTATGTCATCAACCGCGGTTACGAGGACCTCGCGGAACGTCTCAACTCGGTCGGGGCGCAGATCGAGATCTTCCGGGACATTTGATGCGCGGATGCCGCCGCACCCTGTCCGACCTGCTATTTAGCGGGCCAGGATGGGGTGCGGCGGCATCTCTGGGACTTCTCTGGGACTTTGAAGCCTGCGGCGGGCTACGGGCCGCGTTCCAGGGCCTATGTCGACCGGCCGCGGCTACGCGAAGATCGCGTCGATGGCGGCGCTGCCTCGTGCACCGGCGCGGGGCAGGAAGTGGGAGTACTTCCGCAGCGTGAACCCGGGGTCGGAGTGCCCCAGCCAGCGTGCCAGGGAGACGATCGATTCGCCAGCCTCCAGTTCCTCGGAGGCGTAGAAGTGGCGCAGGGCGTGGAAGCCGTGCTCCCGGGATGGCTCCCACACGCGAGCGCCGTTTGGGTTGCCCCCCTCCAGCGGAGCGATCACGCCGGCCTCAGCCAGAGCGGGCTTCCACACGTAGGAGTTGAAGTAGGACATGAGTGCGTCGGCGAACGTCTTGACCATCGCGCGCAGCAGATCGGGACTCGCCGCGGCGAGGTTGTCCTCGGCGAGGGCGTGCAGGGGCAGACTGTCTGGTGCGGTCATCGTGCTGATCTCCTTCGTGACTCGACATCTCGAAGATCAGCCGGTGGCCGTTCTCATATCCGGGCACTCACTCCGACGCCGAGGCAAACGCCCGGACCAGGTGGGAGCCCGTACACCACTTCTCCGGACGCAACCAACTAGCGGTGTATCGGCGGGCCCAAGTGACGGACACCTTGAAACCGGCCAGCTCTCAGGACAAACGCTTCGCGCTCTCTCGCCAGGGCGAAGATCATGGCGGAATGGCTGCGTACATGTACGACCGACTGATGGCGGAGGACGAGTACCGCCAGCGCGTCCGGCGGCACCGTCCCAGCTCGCTCCTGCCTCTGATCGCTGCTGCAGCGGCCCGCTACGGCTCACCGCAGCGGCCGCAGTCGTGGTTGGAAAGCCCCTCTCTGAAGTACACGCCGTGGGCCCTCGCCGATGCAGTTCGCGTATGCCTGGCCTATGGCACCGAGCACCTGCGCTCCGAAGCCACCGAGCGCGACCTGTTGGCGATCCTGGCGGCGTACTCCAGCCTGAAGGAACCTACTCTGCATGGCACGGACGAGGACGCAGTCCGCCTACGCGACTTCATGATGCGCCTGGGCGGCGAGGGCCGGCTGGGAGACTGTGACGCCCGTGGCCGCGGCCAGGTCACCGGGCTTGCCCACGGCCTCGACGTTCTTCTCGAAGTTGTCGGGCTGCCAGCGGGGGTCGACGTTGCGCATGTCGGTGACGTCGTATTCGTCGGCGGGCTTGGCAGGATGGGAGAACAGCGGGACAGCCCAACTAAGCCCTCTCATCTGCATGGTGCCGGACGTCCTCCGGCAAACGCTCTCACGGGAACCGCTGTTTGTCGTCGGGCCGTAGTGCCTTCAGGCCCGCGCGAGCGTCGACCGAGGCCGCACTCGACGGAGCTGACCGGCACCGGGCGACCCGATCGCCGCAGAGACGGATGCCGCCGCTCGGAAGCGAACAGGGACACGCGTATGTCGCCCGGACTCGGATCCCGCCCGTGCGCCTGCCCCTGGCCCCGCCCGTCGCGACCGGCTACCGGCTTGCCCCGGTGTGCTACACAGGGAATAACCAAAGGGGCATTTTGCAGCAGCTCACGCTCGGAATCATGTCGCAGACCCGCAAGGAAAACGAGCATCGTCTGCCCGTTCACCCCGCCCATTTCGACCGCATCGACGCCGGTCTCCGCAAGCGCATCTACCTCCAGGAAAACTACGGAAAACACTTCGGCGTCCCGGACAGCCGGCTCGCCCCGCTCGTCGGGGGGTTTCGCACGCGCGAGGAACTCATCGCCGACTGCGACGTCATCCTGCTGGCCAAACCACTCCACGAAGATCTCGCGGAACTGCGCGAGGGCCAGGTCCTGTGGGGCTGGCCGCACTGCGTCCAGGACGAGAGGCTCACCCAGACCGCCATCGACCGGCAGCTGACTTTGATCGCCTTCGAAGCGATGAACCACTGGACCCACAGCGGCGCTTTCAACCTGCACGTCTTCCACAAGAACAACGAGCTGGCCGGGTACTCCTCGGTCCTGCATGCCATGCAACTGGGCGGCGTGACAGGCGACTACGGGCGGCGGCAGCGCGCGGTTGTCATCGGCTTCGGCGCGACCGCCCGCGGCGCAGTGACCGCGCTCAGCGCCCTGGGCGTGCACGACGTCGACGTGCTCACCGCGCGTGGCGTCACCGCCGTCAGCTCCCCCATCCACTCCGCGCGGATCGTCCACTTCGACCACGACAAGGCCGACGACACCCTCGACCCGCGACGCAGTGTCGCCCTCACCGAGGACGGCCCGCTGCCGCTGGCCGAGTTCCTCGCCGGGCACGACATCATCGTCAACTGCGTGCTGCAGGACACCGACGCGCCGCTGATGTTCCTGATAGACGAGGACCTGCCCAAGCTGACACCCGGCACCCTGGTCATCGACGTCTCCTGTGACGAGGGCATGGGCTTCGACTGGGCCCGGCCCACCACCTTCACCGACCCGATGTTCACCGTCGGCGACCACGTCAAGTACTACGCAGTGGACCACAGCCCCTCCTACCTGTGGAACTCCGCGACCTGGGAGAACAGCGAGGCCCTCCTGCCGTATCTGGACGTCGTGCTCCAGGGCCCCGACGGCTGGGACACCGACGACACGATCCGGCACGCCATCGAAATCCGCCGTGGCGTCGTCCAAAACCCCAAGGTGCTCGCCTTCCAGCACCGCACCGCCAAGTACCCGCACGCCCACGAGGAGACCCTGGCGGAGTCGCGGCCGTAGCGTCGGTGCGTCCGGTGCCCAGCCCTCTCGACGGCAACAGCGATGCCAGATCCGGGGCTCGGCATCCTGTGACGCCGCGGTGCTGGTCCGCCGACTGTGGGGCTCATGTCTGGTCGTTCATCATCGTGCCGCTTCCTGCTTTCTGTGCGTCGTGCCGGATTCGCGGAGCGGCATGGCCCCCAGTCGTGCAGGCCGGTCAACCCGGTGCCAGTCCGTGTCAACGCGATGCCGTTTGCGAACCGACGCGGTTGTGACACGGGCGGGAGTAGGGTGGAGAGGACGAGGATTTCCGTATGCCGGAACTGAGACCGGCCCGCCCCGGACCGTCGCCTCGTGTTCGGGTCCACCGGCTCCACCTTCCTTCCGCAGCACGCCACCCGTCGACACAGGGCAGCCCGTGAGCCCGGCCGCGCCATCCGCATCCAGGCCGAGGAGCCCCGTATGCCGCTCAGTCCGACCACGTCCACGACGGTCACGACGGTCACGCCGTCGGACACCGTCCCGCTGTCCCAGGGCTACGACAGGGACGTCCCCCTTCCCGGCGCTGTGCCTCGTCGCCCTGACCCTGCTCTCGTTCGGCCAGAGCGGGACAACCGCCACCACGCCAACCCCACCAGCGGCGTCGACCGTGGCCGGCTCGACCCGTCGGCCGAGTCCGGCCCGCGTCGCCACCCGCCGCGCCTGACATCAACCATTCACCCATGTACGGCAGTTGGCCGGAGATCTCATGACCCCCGCACTACAGCCCCCGCTTCCCTCCCATCCTCTCCTTCGCCTGCGCCTGGCACCGTGCGGCGGCATGCCCCGCCCCATCGATGGAGCGTGGTGGCCTCGTTCGTACGAGCTGCTCGCCGAACTCCCCCAGCTGCTCGCCGGGTTGCCGCGCGCATGGGGCCATATCACCAGCGTCACGGTCAACGGGGCGACCTGGTCCGCGGTGCCCGGCCGGATACTCGTCTCCAACCAGGTCGTACAGTTGCACAGGACCCTCACGGCGTCCGCCGCGCACACCATCGTCCTTCTCGCGCCCGGCCAGGGGCGCTGGGACCTGATGGTCGTGCCACCTAATACGACCGAGGAGGCCGCGGAACCGCTCATGGCGGCCGGGGCGGACGGTCAGGCGCGAGAAGCGGTGACGAAACCTCGATGTTGATCTTGTGGGTTCCGGCGGGGGTCAAGCGCGTGCGGCGAGCGGTCCGGTGCGGACTGCGCTGCCCAGCGCGGACAGAGAGGCCGATGCTGTACGGACCAGTTTGTCGACGAGCGGGTGCACCAGCCAGATAACCGGGACAGGTGACGACCACCGCCCTGGGTCGGCGAAGACGCCGGTCACCCTGTACGCGGAAACCCGCCCTTCCCGCCAACGCTAGCCGTCGCGGGATGGTCCTCACGGCCGTTGGGGAGAGCGGAATTCAGCCGGTCATGCGTGATCCGTAGCCGTACGACAGCCGTCCCCGGCTTCACCGCCTGGTGGACAGCGTCCGGCAGGAGCCTGGTCACACGCGGGGAACTGGAGTCGGACATGACACCCGCCGGTCTGCGAGGAATGCAGGGTGACTTCCTCAGTTCAGGTACTCCGCGGCCCGCAGCAGTCGGAAAGCTCGCTGGTCGCACAGGCCGGAGTAGGGTGAAAGATCCAGTCCGCGGATCCACGCCCAAGAGGGAACGGTCGTTATGCAGCCCCAGGAAACTCCCCCCGACGGACACGCCGACGTACGTATCGTCGCCGCCTCCCCTGAGGTCGCCCGCCGGGTCGCGGAGGTTCTGCGTCACTGCTTCGCCACCACAGAACAGCGCAGCTATCCGGCGGACACCGAGGGAGGGACCCGCCTCGAGCTCACCGTGGACACCACCAGCGCGGCAGAACCGGCGCGGTCCTGGCTGGAGACCAGCCGCTCCTCTGGCCAGGACGGCCGCCAAAAGTGAGGGGATCTCCGGGAGCGGTCCGTTCGGCCTCTTCGGGGAGTAGCGTGAACCCATCGGGAGCACTTCGCGCACCGGCCTCGATACCGGTGCCGTTCCTGGTGAGCAACGGCACCGGACAACTGTGCACGCACAGGGGTTCGGAGACGGGTTCGCACGATGTCCGCGATCACCGACCATCCCTCGCCGCACGCCGTGCCCTTCAAGGTCCCGACCGCACGCCTCGCCCTCAAACCCGTGAGCCCCTCACCGGGGCAGGTGGAGCTGGACGGCGCCTGGTGGCCCCGCTCCCGTGACCTGAGCGACGAACTGCCCGCGCTGGCCGACGTACTGGACCCGCTGTGGGGGCGGATCACCCGTATCGCCGTCAACCCCCGCTACTGGCCGGTCATCCCGCAACGGATTCTCGTCAACGGCCATGTGGTGAAGATCGGTTGGTTCACCACGGAGCTGGACCCGCACAAGATCCTGCTGCTGTCCGGAACGTCGGGCCGCTGGGACCTCCTGGTGATACCTCCGGAGGTCAGCGCCCCGTCGGCCGCCCGGCTGATGGCCGCCGCGAGCGCGAGCACCACCCCGCAGTCGACCGCGACCGCTCTCATGACGGCGGAACTGGTCGACGCCCCCTGCACATCGGCCGACGCCGACACCGGACGGCCCGACCGGCTGGCGGCGGAGATGCGGTCATGTGCGCCGCCGCCCCGGCCGTGACGAGGCGGCCCGGATCGCGTAACCACCGCGTTGCCACGGACCGTCGAAGTCGGCGGGACGCCGCGTCCGCAGGGCCATGGGCTGCGAGGTGGTGGGTGGTGCGTTCGCCGTGGGTACGCCGACGGCATCGAAGTCGCTCACGCCGTGGCCGAGCGCACGAATTTCGCCATGCCATGAGCAGCCGATCAGGCTCCAACCGAGACCTGCGGCGGGCTACGAGCCACACTCCACGGGGTTGTCACCGGGCGCCAAGCCAAACCGTGGCCGGAAGGCCGGTCGAGGGGGCTCGGCCGATCAGGGGACAGCAGACGGTGCGCAGTCACCCAGTCACCCAGTCGAGTGAGGGCGTCACCGGACTCACCGCGCGACGCCCTGTCCACCCCGTCGCCTCCGGCTCGCACGGGGGAGCCCCCAGCATGGCTGCGCGTCTGCGCGGCCCGGCCGCGGCTGTGCCCGTGGCGGGCTACCAGATCAAGCACCAGTAGTTGTCATAGTGCCCGATGCCGATACGCGGGACATGCGGCACAAGGTTCGGGTTGGGCTGTCCCACGGCCGCCAGCGAGCAGACCGGGTCGCCGACCGCCTTGGCAGCCGCCATCCGCTTGGCGGCAGCCACGGCCTCCGGCGACGTGAACCAGGTGGTCACTCCCGGTCTGTTGCCCGTGGTCGTCGGGGCCGGAGTCTTGGGTACGGGTGTCTGCGAAGGCTGCGAGGTGAGCGCGGGCCGGGGCGGACTCGGCCGCGTCGTCGCGGGGTACGACGGGAGCGGACTCGGCCGCATCGTCGCAGGAGACGACGGAGGCACACCCGGCCGCGTCACCACAGGAGACGACGGAAGCGGACTCGGCCGCATCGTCGCAGGAGACGACGGAGGCACACCCGGCCGCGTCACCACAGGAGACGACGGAAGCGGACTCGGCCGCGTCACCACAGGGGACGGCGGGAGCGGGGTCGGACGTGTCGTCGCAGGGGACGGCGGGGGCGGGGTCACGGACGGGCTGGGCGTCTGTGCCTGGGGAGGTGCCGGCTTCGTGGTCGGCGTGTGCACCGGCGGCGGGAGAGCCGGGGTCGTTCGGTGGGGCGCCGTCCGGGTGGCTGTCGGCACCGGCGGTACGGCCCGGGTCGGCCTGGGCGCGGGAGTCTGCGGGGGCCTCGGCGTCGCCGGGGCCGGTGAACTCGGGGCCGTCGGCCGCGGCGAAGGGGACGGGGATCGGGCCGGGGATGGACTCTGCGTTGACGGTGACGCCGTCAACGAGGGTGACGGCGTCGGGTGGGGGGCGCTGCCGCCGCCGGACGACAACAGCGCCCAGGCAGCCAAACCGCCCCCCAGGGCGACCACGGCCGCTCCGCCCACTATCCACGGAGTCCGCCGCGATGGCTGCCGGTGCCGGTTCATGATTCTCACTGTCTATCCGATCGCCGACGGCCTCAAGCCGGAGCCCGAGCCGCCGCCCGCTTCCGGCAGCGTCCACCGGTGCCGTACTCCTGGCCTGGCACGGGCACCTGCCGGGACGACCGTGAACCCTTCTCGTGGGTGCCACCCACCGCACGAGCACCGGTGCCCCACGCGCCGAAACCCACCTCGGCCACCGCGAAGTGACGCCGTTTGCCGGGCGGGACTCGGCCGGTGACGGGGACCGGGCCGAGTCCGCCGTCCGGCGGTCGGCGGTCGGTGGTCGGGGCGGGCGGGGCTACGGCGACGTCGGCACCGAGGACGAGGCGGATACCGGGGGCGCGGCGACGGTGGCGAAGCGGACCGTGCCCGCAGCGGGGGCAGACCAGCGAGCCGGGTCCACCAGCCCGTACTGCACAACCAGGCCCCGCGCAGGGCCGAAAGAGTGACTCCTCGCCGTGAAAGTTCTCTGGGGCCTTCCTCCGGGACCGAAGGCTCCCGGTCGCCGGGCGATTCCACATGGTGCGTCCCTGGAACGTTCCCGAGGTGACAGAGCTCTGCGTGTCGGCGGCGCCTCGGGAGCGGCGTCGGCGGCCTCGCGGGCGGCGGCGAGCGACAACAGCGGCTCTACCCGCCCCTGTTCCTCCAGTTCGCCGATCAGCAGGGCGATCCGCCCGCCGAGGGTGACGAGGCCCAGGATGAAGCGTTCCAGGTACTGGATCAGCCGGTCCTTGTAGGAGGGAACGCCCAGCTCACGCCGGAGATGCGAACACGTACTCCGCCCACACGGTCTTGCCCGGGCCCTCGGGCCGGAGGTGCCAGCCCCAGCGGGTGGCGAGCGCCGCGACGAGAAGCAGCCCTCGACCGCCGGTGTCCTCCGAGCCGGGGGCGGGCAGCGCCTCCGGTTCGGGCGGCGTGCGTTCGTCACGGATGTCGGTGACCTCGATCCTGATCGCACGGGCGGCTCCGATCACGTGCAGAGACAGATGGAAGTCCCGGCCGGGAACGTGTCCGTGCCGTACGGCGTTGGCGGCCAGCTCGCCGAGGACCAGCACGATCTCTTCGTGCGGGCCGGTGCCGTACGGAATGCCCCAGGTGTCCAGCCGGTGCGCGGCCAGCCGCCGGGCGAGGCGGGCGCCCCGTGGGGTGGAGGTGAAACGCATCTCGAAGGTGCGGTTCAAGTCGTCACCGGGACACGGGGGTCGGGAGGCACTGAGGGAGCTGGGGAGTTGGCTCGTCATGCCGACAACGGTGTCCTCGGTCGCGTAGCGTGACCAGTGGTGACGCGCCGACGTGGGCCGTTGTACGCGCCGTGGCGGTACGGGTACGAGGTGCGCGGCGTGACGAGGCCGCCGGGGCGGCGTTGGGCCAGGGAGGCGGTGGCGATGACCGAGGGTACGGGCGAGAGGGCCGAGACCGGGGTGGCGGACGACGCGGGGCAGGCGACGGCGGACACGTCCGGTCAGGCTGTGGTCGTCGCGTTCGGGCAGACGATGAAGACGCTGCGGGTGCGGGCGGGCCTGGAGCGCGAGGAGTTCGGACGGCGGATCGGATACTCGGCGTCCACGGTCGCGTCGTACGAGCAGGGGCGGCGGATTCCGTCGCCCAGGACCATCGAGCGGGCGGACGAGGTCCTGAACGCGGGCGGGTTGCTGACGGTGTGGAAGGAGCAGGTGGAGCGGGCTCAGTATCCGGTGTTCTTCCAGGGGATGGCAGCCTTGGAGAAGGAGGCCATCGAGTTGCTTTCGTACGACACGCTGGTGGTCAAGGGCCTGCTTCAGACCGAGGATTACATGAGGGCGGTGCTGGCTATGCGGCGGCCTCCTCTGGACCAGGAGACCATCGAGCAGCGGGTGGCGGCCCGGTTGGCTCGGCAGGACATCTTCGACCGGCATCCCGCACCACTTCTCAGCTTCGTGATGGACGAGTCGGTATTGCGGCGTCGGCTTGGAGGAAGGGACGTGCTTCGAGGGCAGTTGGAGCATCTGCTGCTCGTCGGCCAGAAGCGAAACGTCGAGATCCAGGCAATGCCGCTCGACTGTGAGGAAAGCGCCGGCGTGGACGGAGCGTTCACGGTCGTCACGCGTGACGACGGCAAGACGTTCGCATACACCGAGGCGCAGGGGTCCAGCACGCTTCAGACCGACCCGCAGCAAGCAGCGCTCGCCGCCGCCCGTTATGGGATCATCCGATCGCAGGCTCTCACTCCGCGAGAGTCTCTGGAGTTCATCGAGAGGTTGCTGGGAGAGCTATGAACACCGCTGAGTCCTCGGCCGTTGCGTCCGGCCTCGCCTGGTTCAAGAGCAGCTACAGCGGAGCGGAGGGCGGCGACTGCGTCGAGGTCGCGGCCGGCACGGGAGTCGTACAGATCCGGGACTCCAAGGCCGTGGCCGGACCCGTCGTCCGGGTGTCCCGCGAGGCGTGGGCGGGGTTCGTCGGGGAGGCCTGACGAACGTACGTCAAGCGTGAGCCCTGCCGCCCGGTCGAGGGCGGCAGGGCTGACCGGTCTCTTCCGGGACATCTGATGCGCCGCCCGGTCCGGTGCCGGTCG
>NZ_JAJONF010000230.1 GCF_021462265.1 Streptomyces shenzhenensis
GGGTGAGGTGGAGGCGGGGCTGGCCGCGCATCCGGAGGTTGACCAGGCGGTGGTGGTGATGCGCGACGGCCGCCTGATCGGTTACGTCACGGGTGCCGGCGAGGTGGACGGGGAGGAACTGCGGGCGTTCGCTGCCAGGCGTCTGCCGGATTACATGGTGCCGTCGGCGGTGGTGGTGCTTGGTTCGTTCCCGTTGACGGTGAACGGCAAGGTGGATCGGGGTGTTCTGCCTGTTCCTGAGGCTGTGGTGGGTGGCGGTCGTGGCCCGTC
>NZ_JAJONF010000231.1 GCF_021462265.1 Streptomyces shenzhenensis
GCACGATCGACCTTGCCGTTGACCGTAAGTGGCAACGCGTCAAGGACCACGACTACGGACGGCACCATGTAGTCCGGCAGACGCCTCGCGGCAAACGCCCGTACGTCCTCGCCGTCCACCTCGTCGGCGCCCGTGACGTAACCCACCAGACGGCCCTCTCGCACCACCGCAACCGCCTGCTCAACCCCCAGGTGCGCGGCGAGAACGGCCTCGACCTCACCGAGCTCAACCCGGAACCCGCGGATCTTCACCTGCTCATCCACACGC
>NZ_JAJONF010000232.1 GCF_021462265.1 Streptomyces shenzhenensis
CGTCAGCGTGCCGTTCGGGCGCCGCACCCCCCGGTCACCGGTGCGGTAGAGCCGCTCACCGTCCGCGAACGGGTGCGGGAGGAAGACCGCCGCGGTCTTGCGGGCGTCGCCGAGATAGCCGCGGGCGAGTCCGGCCCCACCCAGGTAGAGCTCGCCGGGAACACCGTCGGGCACCGGGTTGAGGTGCTGGTCGAGGACCAGGACCTGGTTGTTCGCGATCGCCTCGCCGAGGGACACGTCGCCGGCCCACTCGTCCTCCGGGACA
>NZ_JAJONF010000233.1 GCF_021462265.1 Streptomyces shenzhenensis
GACCAGCGACCCGTCCGTACGCCGGATGCCTCGGTCACCCGTGCGGTACAGCCGTACGCCCGGCACCTCCGGGTGCGGGAGGAAGGCCGCCGCGGTCTTGCGGGCGTCGCCGAGATAGCCGCGGGCCAGACCCGCACCGGCCAGGTACAGCTCCCCGGGGATGCCGTCCGGGACGGGGTTGAGGTGCTCGTCCAGGAGGAGGACCTCGTTGTTGGCGATGGCACGGCCCAGCGGGACGTCTGCGTCGTGGTCGTCGGTGGTG
>NZ_JAJONF010000234.1 GCF_021462265.1 Streptomyces shenzhenensis
CCTCCAACTGGACCTACGACCCGGTGCGCAAGCAGTACTACTGGCACCGGTTCTTCTCGCACCAGCCCGACCTCAACTACGAGAACCCGGCCGTCCAGGAGGAGATCCTCTCCGCGCTCCGGTTCTGGCTGGACCTGGGCATCGACGGTTTCCGGCTGGACGCGGTGCCGTACCTCTACCAGCGCGAGGGCACCAACTGCGAGAACCTGCCCGCGACCCACGACTTCCTGAAGCGGGTGCGCAAGGAGATCGACACCCAGTA
>NZ_JAJONF010000235.1 GCF_021462265.1 Streptomyces shenzhenensis
TCTCCAACTGGACCTTCGACCCCGTGCGCGGACAGTACTACTTCCACCGGTTCTTCTCGCACCAGCCCGACCTCAACTACGAGAACCCGGCCGTCCAGGAGGAGGTGCTGGCGGCGCTCCGGTTCTGGCTGGACCTGGGCATCGACGGTTTCCGGCTGGACGCGGTGCCGTACCTGTACGCGGAGGAAGGCACCAACTGCGAGAACCTGCCGCCCACCCACGAGTTCCTGAAGCGGGTGCGCAAGGAGATCGACGCCATGTT
>NZ_JAJONF010000236.1 GCF_021462265.1 Streptomyces shenzhenensis
ACCTGGACGTCGAGCCGTCGACGGTGGTGGAGCGGTTCCGCAGGTGGGTGGCTGAGTCCCCGGACGCGGTGGCGTTGCGTTCGGGTGGGCGTTCGTCGACCTATGCGGAGGTGGATGCGCGTTCGGATGCGTGGGCGCGTGGGCTGGTGGCGCGTGGGGTGGGTCGGGAGTCGCGGGTGGGGCTGTGTCTGCCGCGTGGGACCGACATGGTGGTGGCGATCCTGGCGGTGTGGAAGGCGGGCGGGGCGTA
>NZ_JAJONF010000237.1 GCF_021462265.1 Streptomyces shenzhenensis
CACACCGACCGAACCCGCCTCCAGCCCCAACACCTCCGTGAACAAGTCGCACAACGCCTCCTCCGTCGGCGTCGAGGGACCGCGACCGGCACTCACCACAGCCTCAGGAACAGGCAGAACAGCCCGGTCCACCTTGCCGTTCACCGTCAGCGGGAACCCATCAAGCACCACCACCGCCGACGGCACCATGTAATCCGGCAGACGCCTGGCAGCGAACGCCCGCAACTCGTCTCCGTCCACCTCGCCA
>NZ_JAJONF010000238.1 GCF_021462265.1 Streptomyces shenzhenensis
ACGCGGGACCGACATGGTGGTGGCGATCCTGGCGGTGTGGAAGGCGGGCGGGGCGTACGTGCCACTGGACCCGGAGTACCCCACTGACCGGCTGGCCTACATGGTCCACGACAGTGGAGCCGAGCTGGTGCTGGTGGGGGAGGAAACGGCGAATCGGCTGTCGGAGCACGTTCAGACCGTCCGGTTGGAAGAGCTGGAGAGCGGCCGTTGTGAGTTCCCTGAGATCGCGGTCGGTCAGCTGGCGTAT
>NZ_JAJONF010000239.1 GCF_021462265.1 Streptomyces shenzhenensis
ATAGGCCAGCTGACCGGCAGCAAGCTCCGGCAACTCGCCCGATACGGCTTCCAGTTCGTCGAGACGGACAGTGGCGGCATCCTCCGGCAGCCTGCCGACGGTGTCGTCCGAGACCAGCACGAATTGCGCCGTGCTGTCGTGGACCATGTAGGCCAGCCGGTCAGTGGGGTACTCCGGATCCAGCGGAACATACGCCCCGCCCGCCTTCCACACCGCCAGGATCGCCACCACCATGTCGGTCCCGCGC
>NZ_JAJONF010000024.1 GCF_021462265.1 Streptomyces shenzhenensis
GGGTGGCGACCGAGATGTACCTGGAGCGGGCCGCGGTCGTCGAGCTCGCCGCGATCGAGGACCACGCCTTCCACAAGCTGCTGGACACCGCGCAGTACGGCGCCTCCTCGGCCCGCCGCATGATCATGTACGGCACGCGCGTGGTGAACGCGATGATCTCGCTGATCACCGCGGCCGGCGTGCTGACCGTGCTGCACCCGGCCCTGCTCCCGCTGCTGATCACGATGACGATCCCGAGCGCCTGGGGCGCCCTGACCAACGCCCGGCGCCGCTACGAGTCGTTCCACACCTGGGTGCAGCACGCCCGCGCCGGCCACCTGATCAGCGCGCTGCTCACCGAGCCGGAGGCGGCGCCGGAGATCCGGGTGCACGGGGTCGGACCGTTCCTGCTGCGGCACTACCGGGCCATGTCGGAGACCGCGGAGGAGGAGCAGGCCCGGCTGGCCCGGCTCGCGGCCCGCACCGGTCTGATCGCGGCGGCCTGGACCGGCCTCGCCACCGTCGCCACGTACGCGACGCTGGGCGGCCTGCTGCTGAGCGGCGCGATGGCCCTGTCGGTGGCCGGTACGGCGGTGATCGCGATCCGCAGCGGCTCGACGAGCCTGAACACCCTGGTGCTGGAGATCAACACGCTGCACGAGGAGGCGCTGTTCGTGGGGGACCTGGAACGGCTGTACGTCGAGGCGGCCGAACGGGCGATCCCGGTCGGCGGCGACCCGCTCCCGGACGATCCGCGGGAGATCCGCTTCGAGAACGTCACCTTCGCCTATCCGAGCGACCACCCGGGCGACGCCGTCCGCCGTCCCGCCCTGGACGACGTCACGCTCACCCTCCCCCTCGGCCGGATCGTCGCCCTGGTCGGCGAGAACGGTTCCGGGAAGACCACCCTGGTCAAGCTGCTGGCCGGGCTGTACCAGCCGGACCGCGGCCGCATCCTGTGGGACGGCGTCGACGCGGCGCGCGCCGACCGGCAGCGGCTCGCCGAACGCATCGCCATGGTCGCCCAGGACTTCAAACGCTGGCCGTTCACCGCCAAGGTCAACGTGGCAGTCGGCCGCTCGTCGGCACCGCTCACGGACGAACGGCTGGCCGCGTCGGTCACGGAGGCGGGCGCGGAGGAGGTGGTGGAGGATCTGCCGCGCGGCCTGGACACCCTGCTGGCCCGCAACTTCAGCGGCGGGCACGAGCTGTCCGGCGGACAGTGGCAGCGGCTGGGCATCGCGCGGGCCGCCTACCGGCGCGGTCACATCCTGATCGTGGACGAGCCGACGGCCGCCCTGGACGCGCGGGCCGAACTGGAGGTCTTCGAGAAGATCCGCGCGCTGGCGGGCAACGGGCAGACCGTCGTACTGATCACCCACCGGCTGGCGTCGGTCCGCCACGCCGACCTGGTGCACGTCCTCGACCAGGGCCGGGTGGTGGAGTCGGGCACCCCCGACGAACTGCTGGCGAACGGCGGGGTCTACGCGGAGCTGTACGCGCTCCAGGCGAACCAGTTCACGGCGAAGCCACCGGTCCGCAAGGCCGGATAGCCGTCAAGGCCGCTCAGCCGTCAGGCCGCAAGCCGAAGAGGCCGACTAACTCTCGACACCGCCGGTGCCGCGCACGATGACCAGGAACGTGTCCGTGGCCAGGTCCATCACGACCTCGGCGGGCAGCCCTTCCAGCCGCCGGGCCTGCGCGAACTCCTCCGCAGGCCATGATCCTCGCGGTCCGCCTGCGGGAAAGCGTTCGAGCACGGTTCGCCCGTTCACCATCCTGCACCTCCAGAAAAGCGTCGTACTTGTAGGAGTTAACGCTCTGGAGAACACGAACGGCTCGCCCGGTGACACTACTGAGACGTAGCCGACACCCCGTCGGGGCGGACGGTGAGGGTCCGTTGACTTTCGGCCACGTTCGTGACCGGTTGTGTCAGTCCTCGTACTCGTCGTGATACCGGAGGCGGTCACTGCCCTCCGGTACCCGGCCGAGGACCGTCAGGTCGAGCAGGGAGGTGGCCGGACCGAGTCCGTCGAGGCCGCCGTCGTACACCGAATAGGTGTGGAAGACCCGGTCGCGCTCCCGCAGGAAGCAGCTGATCCCGGGCCGTTCGACCGGTTCGTCGTCCACGACGATGGTCGCCTCGAAGTCACGGTTGAAGTCGCGGATGCCGTCGCTGGGCCAGGACGAGTACCAGGGCACCGTCCAGCCCATCCGCGCCTTGAACGGCAGGATCCTGGTGAACGGCGCGCGGGAGACCACCGCGAACGAGGTGCCGCGCGCCCGCAGATGGGCGAGGTGGCCGACCTGGTCGAGGAATGCGGCGCAGCCGGGACAGCCGGCCTCCCACTCCGGAGCGAACATGTAGTGGTGGAGGACGAGTTGGGGCCGCCCTTCGAAGAGGTCCAGCAGGGTCGCCTTGCCGTCGCCGCCCTCGAAGACGTAGCCGGCGTCCACCTCGACCATGGGCAGCCGGCGCCGCTCGGCGCTGAGCGCGTCCCGCGCACGCCTGAGCGCCTCCTCCTTGCGCAGTAACTCCGCGCGCGCGACACGCCACCGCCCACGCGAGACGATCTCCGGAAGCGACATGGGCCCTCCTGGACAACGGTCGGTTCCGGGTGGTGACCGCGGGAGAGAAGAGAACTCATCGGTGCGGCCGGAGATTTCTTCCGCCCCGCCGGACGCGTCGGCGGGTCCGCGCCGCCTCTTGGCGACCGCCGTCGAAGTGCACGACCACCGGCCTCCCCGTCGACCGTCGCCCTGACCGGCGAGATCCCCGCCCTCTGGAACCGCCCGCCCCTCCCCATGACGGGGAGGGCACCTTGGGCCGCCGCCCGCGCGGCGTCCGAGGCGCGTCTCGGCGCGGAAGGCGCGCATCCGTGGTCCTGCGCCGCTTCACGCGGCGACCGGCATCCGGGGCACCACGAGCTCGAGCCGCTGCCCGGCCCGCTCCAGCTCGGCGGTCAGGTCTTCGAGTTGCCGGGTGTGCCGGGGGGTGAGCCGGCCCGTCTCGTCGAGGTGCACGGCACACGCGGTGGTGGTGTCCACCAGCCGTTCGAGTACGGCGGCCACCGCGTCCGTGCCCTCGGTGTGCCGGGCGAGGGCGGGGAGTTCGGCGGCGGCGAGGGCGATGGCGGTACGGGCCTCGGCGAGAGTGCGGTAGGCCTCGCGGCGCAGAGCCCAGCGTTCGCCGCGGTCGACGGACCCGCCCAGGACGTGGTCCAGATAGGCGTGTGCGGCCCGCCCGGCCGCCGCGAGCCGGGCCCGTACCCCGCCGCCCCGCTTCCCCGTCATCGGCAGGTGCCCGACGACGAGCACCAGCGCGCAGGCCAGCAGGGTCTCGCCGATCCGGCTGACGCAGGCCTGCGGTTCACCGCCGACCATGACCAGGGCGAGCACGAGGACGGTGACGACGGCGGTCTGGGCGCCGAAGTGCCGCGTGGACACCGGTATGACCGCCCCGCAGACGGCGACCAGCGCGATGAGCCCCTCGGGCCGGGGCAGTACGGCGGCGAGGCCGGCGAAGACAACCGCGCCGAGCACGGTTCCCGCGGCCCGGCACAGCACCCGGGAGGCGAGCGGCCCGAGGTCGGGCTTGACGAGGAAGACGGCGGTGGCGGGCAGCCAGTACCAGTGCTGGTGCTCGCCGTACCAGCGGGCGTGGTGCAGGGCCTGCGCGATGGCGGCGCCGGCCCCGAAGCAGAGGGCGACCCGCAGCCCGTACTCCCGTCCGCCGCTGCCGAGCGCGGCCCGGAGGATCTCCGTCGGGCCGCGGCGCCGGGCGGGCGGCCGCTGCTCCCCTGCCTCGGCCCGGTCGAAGAACTCGGCGGCGCGCAGCAGGGCGTCGTCGAGGGCCCGCAGAGCGGGCGCGGAGCGGGAGGGCGCGGGCAGCGGGCCGGTACCGCCGTCGCCCCGCACGGCGACGGCGAGCCGCCGGGGTCCCTCGGCCGCCCGCCCGGATACCGGCTCCCCGGCCCAGGCGAGGGCGGTGGCCGCCTCGGCCAGGGGCAGGGCGGCGGCGTACCGCGCGTGCAGCCGGCGTTCGGCGGCGGAACTCGCGTACCGCCGCAGCCGGGGGCCGGTCAGCGCGTCCTGGGCGTGATCGAGCGCGGCGGTGAGAGCGGCGCGCCGGTGGCCCGCGGCCTCGCCGCCCACCGCGTCGAGCAGGTCGGCGACGGCGTCGTACACCGCGGCGACGGCGTCCCGTTCCCCGTCGAAGCGGAAGTCACCGGCGATCGCACCCGGGGTGGGCAGGGCGAGCCGCAGCACGACCAGCCACCCGGCGCCGGCGAGGAAGGCGAGGGCCCGCTGCCAGCCCGCCTCGGCGACCGGCATCCCGGCGCCGATGGCGGCGGCGACCAGCAGCTGGGTCCCGGCCCCGGAGGCGACGGGACCGACGGCACTCGTTCCGCCGGCGACCAGCCCGAGCCCGGTGAGCAGCAGGGTGAGGGGGACGGCGGTGAGGTGCTCCCCGCCGTACGTCCCGACGAGCAGCCCCACCGCCCCGGCCGCCGCGGGTACCCCGAGCCGCCGCACGGCGGACCGCCGGCTGCCCGGCCGGTCGTTGACCCCGGCGAGCATGGCGGCGACGGCGGCGACGACACCCAGGGAGGTGCGGTGGAGCAGGACGGCCGCGAGCAGCAACGGCCCGGCGGCCAGCGCCCCTCTCGTCACCGCGCTCCAGGGCACGGGCCCGCGCTGGGCGCGCAGGGCGTGGGCGAGCCAGGGCGGCAGGACGATACGACGCGACACAGGGCTCCTGTCCGGACGAGGGCGGGGTGTGCCTTCGGGCGACGGTGGCCGGGCTGTTGGCGTGTGTGTCCACGGTAGATCGCGTTCCGGTGCGGAAAGGTACGTTCGCATTTCGCGGGTGTGACAAGTGCCCCGGAGAGCCACGTTCTTTATGAACGCAATTCCGCGCGGGCCCGATTCGGGGCGGAAGAGGAACGGGCCCGAGGGCGTAGCCTGCCCCCGGGCCCCGGAATGCCACCCATCGTCACACGCCGGCACAGTTGAGAACCCGGGTCAGTCGTGAGGTCGTCGCGTCCTTCCTTTGGACCACCACGCATCGAGCTGCGCGGGCAGGACTTGAACCTGCGTTTCGACGTACTGGGGCCCGGGCCCGGTCGATCCGGCGATCGGCGGCGAATGCTGAGTCTGGAGCGAGAGTCTGAGATTCAACGCGGCCCGCCCGATACGCACTGTGGGTACGACCGCTCTTCACGACAAGCCTCAGCTTCAGCTTTGCGCTCCTCGCGCACCCCGGCCGCAGGGGCCGGGGAGACTGGAAGGGCTATCCGAAGAGATAGCCGAACACGGCGTCCCCGACCCGCTGGTCGACGATGTCGGCGCCGTTCGCCTCCTCCCGGGCGAACTTGACGGCCTGCTGCAACTTCTCGACCCGGTCGAGGAGTCCGTTGACGCGCCGGGCGGGCAGGGCACCCGAGAACTTCACGGTGGTCCAATACCCCACCGGCACGTCCTCGTAGTACACCTCGACCTGGG
Source organism: Streptomyces shenzhenensis (assembly GCF_021462265.1). Lineage (GTDB taxonomy): Bacteria > Actinomycetota > Actinomycetes > Streptomycetales > Streptomycetaceae > Streptomyces > Streptomyces shenzhenensis. Next base: position 5,485 of record NZ_JAJONF010000024.1, read on the forward strand.
CCGGATGCTTCTCGGTGGCCTCGGCCTTCACATGGTTGCGGGGCACCTTCTTGGTGCGCAGGGTCCGCACGGGCTCGGTCTTCCACGCGTCGGTCGAGGGGTCCTGCACCCACGACTCGGAGGCGTCGAGGACCGGCAGCTTCCTCACGAAAGTGCCGAGATCGACGAGCTGCTTCTCCAGGAACAGCAGATAGGCGACGGGCACGCCGGCGACCAGCACCCGTCCGTCCACCTTCACATCGGCCCTGGCCTCGCAGTTCGCCCAGTCCTTGGTGGCGGTCACGTCGAAGAGCCGCGTCAGCGTGGCCGAGGTCTCCCGCAGCACGTCCTCCGCCTTGACCTGAACCCGCGTGGACTCGGGCGGCAATTGCTCGCCCTCCTCGTCCTTCGGCTGATACGTCCGCGAGATTCCGGCCAGCAACGCGGGTTTCTGCAACCCGTGATGAGCGGCCGTCAGGTCCTGATGAGCCTTGGACTTAATGCCCTTCTCGACCGCGATGATCTGATTTAGTTTCGCCACGCGAAGGACGGTAGCAGCGCCAACTTTCCCATTCACAGCCATTTTTCGCGCAGGCCGAATATGCGGCACGAAGCCGAATAGCAGCTCGGCCTCCCCTGGGTGCGGAGTTCCGGGTGTTCCGGGTGGTGGCGGGTGCCGCGCGGCGGTCCGCCCGCTGCGGGGGCGTCGCCGGTGTGACACCGGCGCACCGGAGGGACTGCGTGACACCCCGCGCCGGAAATTCAGGTGCGGGCGCCCGGCGTGAGCGCGGATGATCGGCAGGTTGCCCGCCGTCACTCCAGGAGCCCCCGTGATCCAGCGCGTCACCGCCCCGGCTCTCTTCCCGCCGCCCGGCTACTCCCACGTCTGTGTCGTCGAGGCCGGCACGAAGCTGGCGTTCCTCGCCGGTGCCGTCCCGCTGGACGGCGAGGGCCGGCTCGTCGGGGAGGGTGACCCGCCGCTCCAGGCCGAGCAGGTGATCTCGAACCTGCGGGAGCAACTGCGTACTGTCGGCAGCGATTTGGATCATGTGCTGTCGACCGACGTGTACGTCGTGAGCAATGAGCCGGCGGTGCTGTCCAGCGTGTGGGAGGTCGTCGAGGCCTCCGGTCTCAGCGCCGGGCCGCACGCGTCGACGCTGGTCGGGGTGGCCTGCCTGGGCTACTCCGGGCAACTGGTGGAGATCACGGCCACGGCCGTCGTCCCCGAGGGGGCGCCGTCATGAACGCCGAGGTCGTACTGCGCCGCGCCGGTGGGCCGGATGCCGCCGGGGTCGCCGACGTCTGGCTGCGTTCGTTCGGCGCCGCTCTGCCCACCGTCGTCCGGCCGCGGTCGGACGACGAGGTGCGCGCGTACATCCGGGACGTCGTGGTGCCGGAGCGGGAGACGTGGGTGGCGGAGGCCGGCGGCCAGGTCGTGGGCATGATGGTGCTGGCGGGGGATCTGCTGTCGCAGTTGTACCTGGCCCCCGAGTGGCGGGGCCGCGGCGTCGGTGACCGGTTCGTCGCCCTGGCCAAGGAGCGCTCCCCGCGGCGGCTCATGCTCTGGACCTTCCAGGTCAACAAGCCCGCCCACCGCTTCTACGAGCGGCACGGCTTCGTCGCCGTCGAGCACACGGACGGAAGCGGGAACGAGGAGCGGGAGCCCGATGTGCGGTACGTGTGGCGGCCCTGAGCCGCCCGCCGTCGCCCGGGCCCTGGACACAGGGGCGGTGGCCGGCACGGTCGGGCACTCCCGCCGCCGCGGCGGCCCGCGCCCCCGCGGGCACCCGCGCTACGGCCGCCCCGGTGCGGACCCCCACACCCGTCTCTTCGCCAGAGGTTTGCGGTAGCTCCCCGCCCGGCTCGTCGTGAGTCCCAGCGTCACCAGCGACTCGGCCAGCTTCACCCCTGCGCCCACCCCGTCGACCACCGGGACCCCGAGCTTCTCCCCCACCACCCGCTGCAGCCCCGTCATCCCGGCACAGCCGAGGACCAGCACCTCGGCGCCGGCGTCCCGGACCCGCTCGGCCGCCGCGAGGAACGCGGCCTCCGTGCGCCCGGGGTCAGCGGCGAGGTCGAGGACGCCGAGGCCGGTGCCGGCGACGGCGACGCAGTTCCGGGCGACCCCGGCGGTCTCCAGACTGTCCTCGATCTGCCCGCGCGACCGGTCCAGGGTAGTGACGACGCCGTAGCGGCGGCCCAGCAGACAGGCCAGGTGGGCCGCGGCCTCGGTGATGTCGACGACGGGCACGTCCACCAACTCCCGTACGCCCTCGCGACCGTGCTCACCGAAACCGGCCAGGACCACGGCGTCGTAGGCCGGACCGTCGTATGACCTCAGCGCGTCCAGGACCGCCGCCGCGGACAGGTAGCTGTCGAGCCAGCCCTCGGCCGACTCGGGCCCCCAGTGCGGGGTGAGCCCGGTCACGGCGGTGCCCGGGCCTGCTGCGGCCCGGGCACCTCGTACGATCTCCGCGGTCATCTCCTGCGTGGTGTTGCAGTTGGTGACGACGATCCGCACGTCCTTCAGACCTCCTCGGCCACGGCGACGGGGGTGGCCGCAGAGGCGGCGGCGCGGTCACCGCGGCACAGCGTCAGATAGAGGCCCGCGGCCAGCGCCGTGCCGATGAACCAGGAGTACGGCGCCACGTCGCCGAACGTCTTCACCAGCGCGAGCACGGCCGCGACCGCCGCCGAGGGCAGGAACGCCCACAGCGCCTTCGGGTTGACCCCCTTGCGGTAGTGGTAGGGGGAGCCGGGGGCCGCGTCGAAGAGCGCCCGCGCATCCACCTTGCCGCGCTTGATCGCGTAGTAGTCGACCATGATCACGCCGAACAGCGGGCCCAGGAAGGCGCCGAGTCCGCCGAGGAAGTAGTTGACGACGGTGGGGTTCGAGAAGAGGTTCCAGGGGGTGACGACCAGCGCGGCGACCGTGCTGATCATGCCGCCGACCCGGAAGCTGATCTTCTGCGGCCAGACGTTGGCCAGGTCGTACGCCGGTGAGACGAAGTTGGCGACGATGTTGACGCCCATGGTGGCGACCGCGAAGGTCAGCGCCGCCACGATCAGGACCCAGGTGTTGCCGACCTTGGCGACCAGTTCGGCCGGGTCGGTGATGGCCTCGCCGAACACCTCCAGGGAGCCTGCCGTGACGATCACGGAGACGACCACGAAGGCCGTGGAGTTGACCGGCAGACCCCAGAAGTTGCCGCGGCGCACGGTCCGGTAGTCGGGCGCGAAGCGGGAGAAGTCGCAGAAGTTGAGCATCAGCGTGCCGTAGGTGGCGAGGATCAGGCCGATCGCGCCGAACCACTGCCGCCACTGCTCACCGGTGGAGACGGGATGCGGGGTGGAGGTGAGCGAGATGGTCCAGTGGGCCTTGGCCAGGATCCAGACCGCCAGCGCGATCATGACCAGCCAGATCGCCGGGCCGCAGAAGTCCTGGAACTTGCGGACCGACTCCATGCCCCGGCTGATGATCGCCGCCTGGACCAGCCAGAGCGAGACGAAGGAGATCCAGCCGAGCGCGTCCAGGCCGAGGAAGGAGCTCTCCGTCAGGGACTTCAGGCCGGGCCAGGCCGCCAGCAGCATCACGTTGACGGCGACGGACGCCAGATAGGTCTGGATGCCGTACCACATGATGGCGATCACGGCCCGGATGAGCGCCGGGACGTTGGCGCCCCAGACGCCGAAGCTGATCCGGCTGACCACCGGGAACGGCACGCCGTGGCGCTGGCCGATCCTGCCCATCCAGTTCATGCCGACGTAGATCAGCACGAAGCCGACGAGGAGGGAGGTGAAGACCTGCCAGACGTTCATGCCGAGGACCAGCAGGCCGGCCGCGAAGGTGTAGTTGCCGAGGTTGTGGACGTCGGACATCCACATGGCGAAGAGGTCGAAGACCTTCCAGTTCCGCTGTTCGGCGGGGGCGAGGTCTTCGTTGGTGAGCCGGGGGTCGGGGACGAACCCGGGTGCGCCGGTGGCTTCGGCGCGGTCGGCGAGGGACACGGGGCCTCCAGGGAACCAACCGGTGTACCAGCTTTTGGTATACCAAAGTGCTGTCATGGTGTTCCCGTCAAGCGTTCCGACCGATGTCCGTCCCGTTACGGCTCCGTAAAAGCCCCCCGGGTCGGCGAAAATGACCTCATGGGCTCCCCCACCACGAAGATCGAACCGTTGGGCGCGGTGCGCGAGCGTGTTCTCGCGACCCTGCGGCAGGACATCATCGAGGGGCGTCTGGGCCCCGGCGACCGGCTGGTGGAACGGGAGCTCGCCGAGCGGTTCGGAGTCTCCCGGGTGCCGGTCCGGGAGGCGATCCGCGCCCTGGTCGCCGAGGGGTTCGTGCTCTTCGAGTCGGCCCGCCGTACGGTCGTGCGCCGACTGACCCCGACCGACGTCAAGGAACTCTTCGAGCTGCGCGAGGCGTTGGAGGTGTACGCGGCCGGCCTGGCGGCGGCGCGGGCGACACCGGAGGCGCTGGCCGAGCTGCGAGAGCTGCTCGACCGGGCGGCCACCGCGACCGAGGCGGGCGACGCCGAGACCATCACCGACATCAACACCCGTTTCCACGACCGGATCCTGGCCCTGGCCAGCAACAGCCTGCTCATCTCGGTCATGGAGCCGGTCGACGGCCGCCTGCGCTGGCTCACCCGGCGCAACGAGGAGTGGCCCCAGCTCCTCACCGAGCACCGCGAGCTGTACGCCGCGATCGCCTCCGGCGACCCGGACCGCGCCCGGGCCCGCGCGCTCGGCCACGTCCAGGCCAACTACCGGTCGACGGTGCGGCACCTCTTCGGCGGCGAAGCCGGCGCCTTCGGCGAGGACACCGGCGGCTAGCCGCGAATGCCCCGCCGGCAGGAACACCGGTTCGCACAGGAGTCTCCCAGCTCCGCCGAGCCCCGCCCCTCACCCCAGCCCGGCCGCCTCCGCAGCCGTCCGCAGCACGTCGCGGAGCATCTCGGGGGTGAGGCGGCCGGTGAAGGTGTTGCGCTGGCTGACATGGAAGCAGCCGAAGAGGTCCAGGCCGTCAAGGCCGACCCGGGCGCCATGGGCGAAGACCGGACGGGGGCGGGGCACGGCCCAGCCCGCCGCCGTGAACGCCGGCAGCGCGGCCTGCCAGCCGAAGGCACCGAGCACGACGGCGGCGCGCAGCGTCGGCCGCAGCAGCGTCAGCTCCTCGACCAGCCAGTGACGGCAGGTGTCACGCTCCTCGGGGGTCGGCTTGTTGGCGGGCGGAGCGCAGTGCACGGGCGCGGTGACGCGCACGCCGTGCAGCTCCAGCCCGTCTCCGGCGCTCACCGATGTCGGCTGCGAGGCGAGCCCGATGTCGTACAGCGCCTGGTACAGCACGTCACCGGAACGGTCGCCGGTGAACATCCGCCCGGTGCGGTTGCCGCCGTGCGCGGCCGGAGCCAGGCCGACGATCAGCAGCCGGGCGTCGACGGGCCCGAAGCCGGGGACGGGCCGGCCCCAGTACGTCCAGTCGGCGAACGCCGCGCGCTTGGTACGCGCCACGTGCTCCCGCCAGGTGACCAGACGGGGACAGGCACGGCAGCCGCTGACACGCTGGTCGAGGTCGGCAAGCTGGGTGAGCTGGGTCAGGGGGGTACGGTCCACGTTTCAACGGTAGGACCGGTCCAGCGGGCGGAGGCGGGGAAAGGGGAGCCGGGACGAGGGGGAGGCGTGTTCGGAGCGGTTCGGTCGGGGTGGCGGAAGTGCGGGAGCACCCATGTCGGTCTGCGCGAAGTGCTGAGCGGCGGGCGCGGGCTGCCTGCGACTGATCGTGTCCACGCGGCGGCAGCGGCATGTCGGTGACAGCCCCGCGCCCGTTCGGAGTGCGGTGGCGGGCGCCGGCGAAACGGTTCCGTCGGTGCCGGCTCGGGGGGCTAAGGTCGGGCTATGGGTTCTGAGGACGCGGACGACGGCAGGGAGCAGGCGAGCGGCGAGGGAGCCGAGGCCTCCGGCGCCCCGGCCCCCGACCCTGCCGCTGTGGCCGCGGCCGTCGCCGCCGCCGAAGCCGCGGGGCCGGCTCCCGGTGAGAACGTGCGGATCGACAGCTGGATCTGGGCCGTGCGCCTGGTCAAGACCCGCTCCATGGGAGCCACCGCCTGCCGGGGCGGGCACGTCCAGGTGAACGGCGAGCGGGTCAAGCCCGCCCACTCCGTGCGCGTCGGCGACGAGGTGCGGCTGCGCCACGAGGGGCGGGAGCGGGTCGTCGTCGTGAAGCGGCTGATCCGCAAGCGGGTCGGTGCCCCGGTGGCCGCCGTGTGTTACATCGACAACTCCCCGCCGCCCCCGCCCCGGGAGGCCCTCGCCCCCATGGGCATCCGCGACCGCGGCACCGGCCGCCCCACCAAGCGCGACCGCCGCGAACTGGAACGACTGCGCGGCATGAGCGGGCCCGGCGGCATGAGCGGAGGCGGCATGGGCTCGGCAGGGCGCCCGGGCGGTGGCCGCCCCGGCGGACGGTGACCCGCCTGGCCGTCGCACACCCCTACGCCGACGGCACCGCCTTCACCCATGTCCCGTCCTCGGTCAGGTACTCGGTCACCGCCAGTCCCGCTTCCGCGAGTGCCTCCTCGAACTGTTCCCGGGTGAGCGGTCGGGCCAGGAAGGTCTGGGTCCAGGTCGCGTCCGGGAACTCGTACTCCGCCCGCACCGAGTTCACCCCGCCCCCGACCGGCTCGGCCGACACGAGCCGGACGGTGTAGCCGCTGAGGTCGACCCGCTCCCTCGGCACCTTCGTGTGGTAGTCCGCGCCCTCCCGCTGGATGAGCACGCAGCCGCCGTCCGCCACGTGCGCCGCGCAGGTCCGCAGCATGCCCCGGCGCACTTCCACGTCCCCGCTGTGCACCAGGAAGGACGCGAGCATCACGACGTCGAACTTCTCGCCCAGGTCGAGCCCTTCGATGGTGCTGCGTATCGTGCGCGCCCCGCGCACGCGCTCCAGCATCTCCGCCGACTCGTCCACCGCCGTGACCGTGAACCCGCGCTCCACGAGCGGGTGCGTCATGCGTCCCACACCGCTGCCGAGCTCCAGGATGCGGGCGCCGGCCGGGACCGCCGCCTCGATGATGTCCGGCTCGGCGCCCGCGGTCAGCCGCGAGTAGAGCTCGACCGCGCAGCCGTCCGGGGTGATCGCCCCCGGCCCCGTCCCCTCATACCCTTCACGCATTTCAACTGTCATGCCCGAACAACGGCCCGTCGCCGCACCGCGGTTCCAGCATCTCGACGGTTCACTCGTTCGAGCAGTTCGAAAGCCGGACGGGAACTTTCCGACGGCAAACCGCAGTTGACGGCTGTCACCGGTCCCACGGGAACCATCCGTGCCCGACGTACCAGTGGCCGCCCGCCCGCAGGTGGTCACCGACCACCCGCTCCACCGGCGTCCGCCGGGGCAGGTCCGGTACCGGCAGGTCCGGGTCGCCGAAGACGAATCCGACCGGTGTGGTGTCGGCCGGCTCCGGATCCTCCCATCCGGGCCGGAACCGCTCCTGGAAGCGGACGATGTTGGAGCCCGCCGGCAGGTGTTGTCGCAGCTGCGGATCGAGCAGCCAGGAGTGGCAGGTCGCGACGGCGTGGGGCTCCTCGGGAAAGTGCCGGGCGAAGAACTCCCGGGCGTGGTCCAGCGAGCGGTCGCAGGCGAGGGGGGTGAGCGGCCCGCGGAAGTCGGGGATGTGCAGGTCCAGGGAGGGCTCGCCGCCGGTCACCTCGATGCCGGCCGCCCTGATCGCCTGTGCCGTGCGCTCGCCGAGCCCGGTCCGCTCGTACTGCAGGCGTCCCAGCTGGTAGAGGCGGCCGCAGAAGTGGCGGGTGAGCCAGTGGCTCTGGCGCGTTCCCAGCCCACCGCCGCCGAACCGTCTGCGATGCAGTGCCATGCCACGGCCGAGGTCGGCGAGTGTGTGGCGGGAGACGTCGTCGGGAATGCCGCGCGCCCGGTGCACCGCGCGGACGTGCGGCACCGCCGCCAGGAAGACGTACACGAGGAAGTAGTCGCCCAGCGCGGCCGGAGCCTGGGCGGCCCGGTCACCGAGCCCGGCCGGGTCGTCCACCTCCCGCACGGCACCGGTCACGTCCTCGGCGCCCTCTTCCAGCAGCCGCCGCAGCCCGGGATCGGCGGCCACGGTCCGCCGCAGTGCCACCACCTCGTTGATGTCCTCGTGCGGCACGGCGAGGTCGAGGAGCAGGTCGGGCAGGTCGTCGGCGTCCGGCAGCACGGCGGGGTCCCCCTTGGTGAAAGTCCGCTCGAAGAGTACGTTGCATGAAGGAGCGGTGATCCTGATGCGTACAGGCAGTGAACCGGTGACCGCCCGCAGTGCGTTGCGGGCACGGTTGTGGCTGAGCGTGTGGGGGCTGGCCTGGGCGGTCTTCGGCACGGTGCTGTTCGCGCTGCTCGGCCGGCCCGGGTGGGCGGCCGCCTGCGGGGTGGTGTGGCTGGTGGCCGCCGTCGACATGGTCGTGATCATCAGGCACATCCGGCAGGGCCCGCACTTTCAGCCGGGCCGGGACGTGCCGCCGTACCGGCCCGTGGACATCGGCCCGCCACCGTACCGGCGCCCGCCGCGGCACCGTCACTCGTGAGGGAGCGTCCACGCACGCGGCACCGCCTCACGCGCCATGGCTCTTGCGGCGCCGGCTCACGCGCCGCTGTCGAAGCGGGCCGCCTTCAGGTACTCCGGGTTCGGGTCCAGGGCGGCCGCCAGCCGGAAGTGGCGTATCGCGAGGCCGGCGCGGCCTTGGCGCTCGTAGGTGCGGCCGAGCGCGAAGTGGGCGAACGCGTTGTCGGGTTCGCGCTCCAGGACGATGGTGAACTCCAGCTCGGCGGGGCGCAGCTGCGCGGCGGCGAAGAAGGCACGCGCGCGCAGCAGCCGGGCCGCGGTGTTCTCGGGGTGGGCGGCGATGACTCCGTCGAGCAGTTTCACCGCGCCCCGCGGGTCCCGTGCGTTGAGCAGTTGCTCGGCGGCACGGAAGTCGATGACATGCGTCTCCGGAGTACGTCCGGTCGAACCGCTGGTCTCGGGCACGGCGAAGTCCTTCCCTCACTGACGCGGTTCAACGCCCGGACGGGTGCCCGCTATTTCGAAGACGCATTCCGCTCGTCGGAACCGGCCGCCCGGGCCCGGCGCACCAGATCGGTCCACACCTCCCCGACGCGCCGGCGGAGCGCGTCCAGGGGAACGTCGTTGTCGATGACGATGTCCGCGATCGCCAGGCGTTTCTCACGCGTCGCCTGCGCCGCCATGCGTGCGCGGGCGTCCTCCTCCGTCATCCCGCGCAGCCGGGTCAGCCGGTCCAGCTGGGTCTCGGGAGCGGCGTCCACGACGATCACGAGGTCGTAGAGCGGGGCGAGGCCGTTCTCCGTGAGGAGCGGGACGTCGTGGACCACCACGGCGTCGGCGGCGGCGGCGGCGGCCGCACTCTCCAGCTCGCGGGAGCGGGCTCCGACGAGGGGGTGCACGATCGAGTTCAGTACGGCGAGTCTCTCGGGGTCGGCGAAGACGATCGAGCCGAGCTTCGGCCGGTCCAGGCTGCCGTCGGCGGCCAGCACCTCCGGACCGAAGGCCTCGGCCACGGCGGCCAGACCGGGGGTCCCGGGCGCGACGACCTCACGCGCGATGCGGTCCGCGTCGATCAGCACCGCGCCGTGCCCGACGAGCAGCCGCGACACCTCGCTCTTGCCGGCGCCGATCCCGCCGGTGAGGCCAACTTTCAGCATGCCCCGAAGCCTAGGCCCTGCCACTGACACCGTCCCTCCGGGGCCCGGCCCCGCGCCCCGCCGGCTGCGCGACGCCCTCGGCCAGGGGCTCGGCGCCCCGGGCCAAGGGTCCGCACCCCCGCCGGGGCTTGCCGTCCGGGCCGGTGCGGGCCGGGTGCGGGAGGCAGGGCCTCAGTTGTCGCCCTCCCGCTCCGCGAGGAAGCGCTCGAACTCAAGGCCGATCTCGTCCGCCGACGGGATCTCCACCGGCTCGGCCAGCATGTTCCCCCGGGTCTCGGCGCCCGCGGCCGCGTCGTACTGGTGCTCGAGACCCTGTACGAGGGCGGTCAGCTCCTCGTCGCCCTCCTGGATCTGGCTGTCGATCTCGGTCTGGGTACGGTGCGCGTCCGTGCGCAGGGCGTGCGCGATGCTCGGCAGGACCAGGCCGGTGGCGCCCGTGACGGCCTCCAGGACGGTCAGGGCGGCGTCCGGGTAGGGCGAGCGGGCGATGTAGTGCGGCACGTGCGCGGCGACGCCCAGGACGTCGTGGCCGGCCTCCATGAGGCGGAACTCGAGCAGCGCCTCGGCGCTGCCGGGCACCTGGGCCTCCTCGAAGGGGCTGCGGTGTCCGGGGACCAGGTCGGTGCGGTTGCCATGCGGGGTGAGGCCCACGGGGCGGGTGTGCGGGACGCCCATGGGAATGCCGTGGAAGTTCACGGACAGGCGGACCCCGAGCCGCTCCACGATCTGCCGTACGGCCGCGGCGAAGCGCTCCCACTCGACGTCGGGCTCGGGGCCGGACAGCAGCAGGAACGGCGCGCCAGTGGCGTCCTGGACCAGCCGGACCTCGATGCCGGGCTCCTCGTACTCGGTCCAGCGGTCCCGCTTGAAGGTCAGCAGCGGGCGCCGGGCCCGGTAGTCCACGAGCCGGTCGTGGTCGAAGCGGGCGACAGTCTGGTGGGGCAGCGAGTCGAGGAGCCGGTCGACGATCTGGTCGCCGGTCTCACCCGCGTCGATGTATCCGTCGAAGTGGTAGAGCATGACAAGACCGGCCGACTCCTGGGCCAGCGCCATGTCGACGACTGCCAGGCCCTTCGGCTCCCATGCGTACAAACCCTGCGGATCAAGCACAGTGACCGCTCCTCCTCGTGTCCGTACGGGTCAACGCGGCACTGGCCACAGGCATTCCCGCCGACACGCGGAACAGGTGTCGTGCCAGGCGGCCTCCAGGCGGGGGTCCGACGCCAGTGGCTGGGAGAAGGAGGAGGCCCCTTCGGTGCGGTACTTGTCGCCGGGGATCCGCACGCCGGCGGCGACGGCGCGCTGTTCACGCTGGGCCGGGGTGGGCCTGGCGTAGGAGCCGGCGTCGTCGCCCTGGCGTCCTGAGGCTGTGCCATGACGGATCCCCTTCCGGTGACCCGTTTCCGCGCACGGGACTTCGCAGCGGACGGCACGGCCGGCTCCCCCCAGGGGCGCGGGGAACTGCGCGATGAGCCACAGCGAGCCCGCGCACGCACACAAACACGCGCCCCGAAAAACACCGAGGGGCCGTACCTCGAAAGGTACGGCCCCTCAGTTATCACTAAGCCCAGCTATCACTAAGCCCAGCGGCGAGCGATCAGCTCTGGCCACCCGCGAGCTTCTCGCGAAGCGCGGCCAGCGCCTCGTCCGAGGCCAGCGCACCGGAGGTGTCGGCGCCCTCGGAGGAGTACGAACCACCGCCCGCGGCCGGAGCCGCACCCGCGGCGTCGCCGCCTTCGGCAGCGGCAGCGGCGTCGGCCTCGCGGCTCTTGATGACCTGCTGCTGGTGCTGCTCGAAGCGCTGCTGCGCCTCGGCGTACTGGTGCTCCCACTCCTCGCGCTGCTTCTCGTACCCCTCGAGCCAGTCGTTGGTCTCGGGGTCGAAGCCCTCGGGGTAGATGTAGTTGCCCTGGTCGTCGTAGGACGCGGCCATGCCGTACAGGGTCGGGTCGAACTCGACCGACGCCGGGTCGGTACCGAAGGACTCGTTGGCCTGCTTCAGGGACAGCGAGATCCGGCGACGCTCCAGATCGATGTCGATGACCTTGACGAAGATCTCGTCGTTGACCTGGACGACCTGCTCCGGGATCTCCACGTGGCGCTCGGCCAGTTCGGAGATGTGGACCAGACCCTCGATGCCCTCGTCGACGCGGACGAACGCACCGAACGGAACCAGCTTCGTGACCTTGCCGGGCACGACCTGGCCGATCTGGTGGGTGCGGGCGAACTGCTGCCACGGGTCTTCCTGGGTCGCCTTCAGCGACAGGGAGACGCGCTCGCGGTCCATGTCGACGTCGAGGACCTCGACGGTGACCTCCTGGCCGACCTCGACGACCTCGGAGGGGTGGTCGATGTGCTTCCAGGACAGCTCGGAGACGTGGACCAGACCGTCGACGCCACCCAGGTCCACGAAGGCACCGAAGTTGACGATCGAGGAGACCACACCGGAACGGACCTGACCCTTCTGGAGGGTCGTGAGGAACGTCTGGCGGACCTCGGACTGGGTCTGCTCCAGCCAGGCACGGCGGGACAGGACCACGTTGTTGCGGTTCTTGTCCAGCTCGATGATCTTGGCCTCGAGCTCCTTGCCGACGTACGGCTGGAGATCGCGCACGCGGCGCATCTCGACCAGGGAGGCCGGGAGGAAGCCGCGGAGGCCGATGTCGAGGATGAGACCACCCTTGACGACCTCGATGACGGTACCGGTGACGATGCCGTCCTCTTCCTTGATCTTCTCGATGGTGCCCCAGGCACGCTCGTACTGGGCGCGCTTCTTCGAGAGGATCAGGCGGCCTTCCTTGTCCTCCTTCTGGAGGACAAGGGCCTCGATCTCGTCACCTACGGCGACGACCTCGTTCGGGTCGACGTCGTGCTTGATCGAGAGTTCGCGGCTCGGGATGACACCTTCGGTCTTGTAACCGATGTCGAGCAGGACCTCGTCCCGGTCGACCTTCACGATGACGCCGTCGACGATGTCGCCGTCGTTGAAGTACTTGATCGTCTCGTCGATCGCGGCGAGGAAGGCTTCCTCGTTACCGATGTCGTTGACCGCTACCTGCGGGGTGGTGGCGGTGGTCTCGGTGCTGCTCGTCATGTGGGAAAGGGCTCCGGTACGGACATTGAAGTCGTAGGTACTGCTTGCGCCAGGAGCCCGTTTCGCTCTGATGAAGCCGGACAGCCAAGGAAGCGACACCCAGAACAACTGGTGACGCCTCGAAAACCGAGGGGACATACAACAGATGCGAGCGCAGCCTGCTACGTCTGAGGTGCGCAGGCCCGCAGCGCAACTTGTAGCATACGGGGGCAGCCGGGCAGGGTCAATGCGCGAAGGCGCACACCCGGGGCGGATCGCCGCATACCCGGCACAAGAAACGTCCCACCAGGCCATGCACGCCCGGGAGACCCCCTCCGTGACACACACCCCTGACGGGTTGCACGGAAGAGTACGACGAGGGAGCCGATCATCCAAGAGCCCGATTCGTTCGACCATGAAGAGGCCGGTTCGACGACCGGCACCGAGGCCGAACCCGAAGCCACCCGGCGTGCCGCCGGGGCCGTGGAGAGCAGCCGGGCCAACCGCGGCTGGTGGGACCGCAACGCCGACGAGTACCAGATCGAGCACGGCACGTTCCTCGGCGACGACCGTTTCGTGTGGGGCCCCGAGGGCCTCGACGAGGTGGAGGCGGAGCTGCTCGGCCCGCTGGAGGAGCTGAAGGGCAAGGACGTCCTGGAGATCGGCGCCGGCGCGGCGCAGTGCTCGCGCTGGCTGGCCGTCCAGGGCGCCCGGCCGGTCGCGCTGGACCTCTCGCACCGCCAGCTCCAGCACGCGCTGCGCATCGGCGGATCGTTTCCTCTGGTGTGCGCCGACGCGGGCGCGCTGCCCTTCGCGGACGCCGCCTTCGACCTGGCGTGCTCGGCGTACGGCGCGCTGCCCTTCGTCGCCGATCCGCGCCAGGTGCTGCGCGAGGTGCGGCGGGTGCTGCGGCCCGGCGGCCGGTTCGTCTTCTCGGTGACGCATCCGATCCGCTGGGCGTTCCCCGACGAGCCCGGCCCCGAAGGGCTCTCGGTCTCCGCCTCCTACTTCGACCGGACGCCGTACGTCGAGCAGGACGAGGACGGCCACGCGGTGTACGTCGAGCACCACCGCACGCTCGGCGACCGGGTCCGGGACATCGCCTCCTCGGGTTTCCGCCTCGTCGACCTCGTGGAGCCGGAGTGGCCGGTCTGGAACACCTCCGAGTGGGGCGGCTGGTCCCCGCTGCGGGGCGGTCTCATCCCGGGCACGGCGATCTTCGTGTGCGAGCGCGACTGAGCGTCCGGCGGGTCAGGACGTCCTGGACGTTCTGAGGGAACGCACGCGCGCGTGCGAGGCGGTTCCGGTCGCGTACGACACTGGGTGCGTGATCCGTTACGACGCCCTGGACGCGCTGCCCGTGCGGCAGGCCCTGCCCGGTCTGCGCGACGCCCTGGAGCGGCACGGCACCGCCGTGCTGGTGGCACCGCCCGGCACCGGCAAGACGACGCTGGTGCCGTTGGCGCTGGCCGGGCTGCTGGGCGACGGGCCCGCGCGGCGTGTGGTGGTGGCCGAGCCGCGCCGGATCGCCGCCCGTGCGGCGGCCCGCCGGATGGCCTGGCTGCTCGGCGAGCAGGTCGGGCGGAGCGTCGGCTACACCGTGCGCGGCGAGCGGGTCGTGGGACGGCACGCGCGCGTGGAGGTCGTCACGACCGGCGTGCTGTTGCAGCGTCTGCAGCGCGACCAGGAACTGTCCGACGTCGACGTCGTGATCCTCGACGAGTGCCACGAGCGTCATCTGGACGCCGACACGGTGGCGGCCTTCCTCTGGGACGTACGGGAGACCCTGCGGCCGGAGCTGCGCCTGGTGGCGGCGTCGGCGACGACGGACGCGCAGGGGTGGGCGCGGCTGCTGGGCGGGGCGCCGGTGGTCGAGGCGGCCGGTGTCGCCCACCCCGTGGAGGTGGTGTGGGCGCCGCCGGTACGGCCGGTACGGCCACCGCACGGGATGCGCGTCGACCCGGCGCTGCTGGCGCACGTGGTGTCGGTGGTGCGGCGGGCCCTGGCCGAACGGGACGGGGACGTGCTGTGCTTCCTGCCGGGCGTGGGCGAGATCGCGCGCGTGGCGGGCCGGTTGGGTGACCTCGGGGACGTGGAGGTGCTCCAGGTGCACGGCCGGGCACCGGCGTCCGTCCAGGACGCGGTGCTGGCGCCCGGGGTACGGCGCCGGGTGGTGCTGGCCACGGCGGTGGCCGAGTCCTCGCTCACCGTCCCCGGGGTACGGGCGGTCGTCGACGCGGGACTCGCGCGGGAGCCGCGGGTGGACCACGCGCGCGGGCTGAGCGCGCTGGCCACGGTGCGGGCGTCCCGCGCGGCCGGGCGGCAGCGGGCGGGGCGGGCCGGGCGTGAGGCGCCGGGGGCCGTGTACCGCTGCTGGTCCGAGGCCGAGGACGCCCGCCTGACGGCCTTTCCGGCCCCGGAGATCAGGGTGGCCGATCTGACCGCGTTCGCCCTCCAGGCGGCCTGCTGGGGCGATCCGGAGGCCGCGGGACTGGCGCTGCTGGACCCTCCGCCGGCCGGGGCGATGGCGGCTGCGCGGGAGGTGCTGACGGCGATCGGTGCGGTCGACTCCGCCGGCCGGGCGACGGAACGAGGCGTGCGGCTGGCCCGGCTGGGGGTGCATCCACGGCTGGGCCGGGCGCTGCTGGACGCCCCGGGCGAGGCCGCCGAGGTGGTCGCGCTGCTGAGCGAGGAGGCTCCGCGGGAGTACGGGGACGATCTCGCGGCCGCGCTGCGCACCGCCCGGCGGGGCGGTGACGTCTACGCCGGGCGGTGGCTCGCGGAGGTACGGCGACTGCGGGCGGACACCGAGGGCGCGTCGGTGGACGGCGTCGACGACCGCGCCGTGGGACGCGTCGCCGCCCTCGCCTTCCCCGAGCGTGTCGCCAGGGCCGACGGAGGTTCGTACCTCATGGCTTCCGGCACCCGGGCCGAGCTCGGTGCCGGCAGCCCGCTGCGCGGCGCCCCGTGGATCGCGGTGGCCGTCGCGGACCGGCCCGTCGGCAGCGGGCACGCGCGCGTGCGGCTCGCCGCCGTGGTGGACGAGGACACGGCCAGGTCGGCGGCGGCCACGCTGTACGCCGAGGACCAGGAGGTCCGCTGGGCCGGCGGGGACGTGGTCGCGCGGCGCGTGGAACGGCTCGGGGCGATCGAGCTCACGGTGCGGCCGTGGCCGGACGCCGGCCCGGCCCTCGTACGCGACGCGCTGCTCGACGGGCTGCGGCGCGAAGGGCTCGGCCTGTTGCGGTGGACGCCCGACGCCGCCGCGCTGCGGCAGCGGCTCGCCTTTGTCCGCCTGCGTGTCGGGGAGCCCTGGCCGGACGTGTCCGACGACGCGCTGCACGCGCGCGTGGACGACTGGCTGGAGCCGGAGCTCGGCCGGGCCCGGCGGCGGGCCGATCTCGGGCGGATCGACGCCGGGGAGGGGCTGCGCCGGCTGCTGCCGTGGGCGAGCGGGGAGGCGGGGCGGCTGGACGAGTTGGCGCCGGAACGGATCGTCGTGCCCAGTGGGTCGCGGATCCGGGTCGACTACGGCAATCCGGAGCAGCCCGTGCTCGCCGTGAAACTGCAGGAGATGTTCGGGTTGCAGGAGTCGCCCGTCGTGGCCGGGGTGCCGGTGCTGGTACATCTGCTGTCGCCGGCCGGGCGGCCCGCCGCCGTCACCGCCGATCTCGCCTCGTTCTGGAAGGACGGCTACCGGGGCGTACGGGCCGAGCTGCGCGGGCGGTACCCGAAGCATCCCTGGCCGGAGGATCCCGCCACCGCCGAGCCCACCCGGCACACCAACGCGCGGCTCAGGCGCTGACCGGTTCCGGAACCCGGGTGTCGACCGGTGCCGGGTCGCCGGGACGGCGGCCGCGGGCCTCCAGGTAGAGGGAGAGGGCGAGCAGCGCGACGCCGAGGGACAGGAACCCCCAGGGGAGATAGGAGGTCAGCATCAGGACGATCGTGCGGTTGTGCTTGACCAGGGCGACCGTGTGCTCGATGTAGTCCTCGCGCATCTTCACGTCACCGGCGAAAGCCGTCACCTTGGCCCGGCCGCCCAGCAGGGTGCCGCCGCGCAGTTCCTCCTTGTGGGTCTCCTCGCCGTAGACGGGTGCCCCGGTGACGGGTTCGACCCAGAACCTGCGGACCGTGGTGTACCAGCGGGTGGTGCCGGTCTTGGCGACCGACTCGGGGGTGATGCCCTGCACCGGCATCTTCTTCGGCATGGGGACCTTGGTCCAAGGGACGGTCTGCTCGAAGTAGTACACCTTGACGCCCCGGAACGTCCGCGTCCCCTTGTAGTGGATGGGATTGGTGGTGCGGCTCTGCGCGTCGAAGTACTCGTAGTCCCGTTTCTCGGTCAGGAACGGGAACTTGAACTCGATGCCGTCCCGTTTCACCGGGTCGCCGTCGACCATCTCGCCGGTCGCGTGCACGGGTTCCTGGCTGTGCGCGTCGAAGATGTAGCGCTCGGGGATCTCGGAGACCATCTTGCCGTCGGGTCCCTGTACGTAGGACAGGCCGTCCCAGACGACGACGTCCCGGCCGGCCGTCCTCTCGATCTTGTTCGCGGCCGCCACGTCGCCCTTGAGGGTCTGCACGATGGTGATCTGCGGGACCTTCCTCGCCTTCATGGTGCCGTAGTCGAGGAGCGTGGCGTTCTTCGCCACCAGGACCACGTCCTGGTACTGGTTCGGCGGGATCTTGGCGAGCCGCGGGAAGGCGTACCAGCGCAGCAGCGGGGACAGCGTCGCGAAGAACACGGCACAGGCGAGCAGGACCAGACTGGCCTTGCGGCGCATCTCGGCCTCCCTGGGCGGCGGTTACGGGTGGGCGGGCACCGTCGTGAGCAGCGGCTTCGGAGACGTCTTTCCGTCCGGCGATCCGAGGGCACTGACCGTCACGACCAGGACGAGCGCGAGGGCGAGACCGGTCGCGGCGGCGATCAGGGCACGCATGCGGGGGCCTCCCTACGGCCGACAGCTTCCTGATGGAGCGTCAGGTCCGGGCACCGTAGCAACGGGAGGGTGAGATGAGAACAGGTCGTACGACGACGAGGGCGCCGTCCCGCGTCGGCGGGAGGGCGCCCTGGTCGTCGTACGAGGTGGTTCAGTTGGTGGCGGAAGCGCTCGGGGAAGCGGAGGCGGAGGCGGAGGCCGACGCGGAAGGGCTCGGGGACGGGCTCGACGAGGGAGCGGCCGCGGCAACCGTGAGCTCGACGGTGAGCGTCGCGCCGCCGGTGGTGGTGATGCGGAGCAGGAACGTGCCGGAGATGTCGTCCGCGTACAGCTTGGGCAGCGTGAGCAGGCCGTCGGCGTCCGTCTGGAGGCCCGTGAGGGTACGGACGGCGTTGCCGTTCGCGTCCTTGAAGTACGGGCCCTTGTCGTTCTCGCTCGTGTCGTCGGCCGACTTGACGAGCGTGGCGGTGGCGGCGACCTTGTCGGCGACGGCGCCCTGGTAGGTGGCCTTCGCCTTGATCTGGTCGGCGAACTCGCCGCCCGGGGTGCAGGTCGGCGCGGTGGTGTTGACGAGGGCGAGGGTGTCGGCGGCGCGCGCGGTGACGGTCGCGTCGTAGTCGATGCCCTTGGCCGTGCGGCCGACCACGGCGGCGTGGACCGTGAAGTCGCCGGTCTTCTCGCCGGCCTGGAGTGCCGGGGCGACGGCGACGCCCTTGCCGTCGGTGGCGACCATGGCGACGCTCTCACCGCCTGCGAAGGTCGCGTCCGTGTCCCCGACGATGGTGAAGCGGACCCGGACCTTGGCGACGATCCGGCCGGCCTTGGTCTCCGCGCGCGTGCTGATCCGCTTGCCGAACGCGTCGCCGGCCATGGCGGTGAGCGTGGCGGTGCCGGTGCCCGCGTCCGCCAGGTGGTCCACGGTGTCGGTGGCCGTCGGCGGCAGGCTCGGCGTCGTGCTCGGGACGTTCGGCGAGGGCTCGGCGGGCTTCGGCGTGGTCCTGCCGGGCTTCTCCGTGGAGCCGCCGGAGCCGGAACCGGAGCCGGTCGAGCCGGTCGAGTTGTCGCTGCTGTGCCGGGGCAGTGTGCCGCTGCCGTCGGGGACCGAGTGGGTGCCCTTGCGGTAGTACTCGTACCAGGACAGGACCAGGTTGAGGTAGGCCTGCGAGTTGTTGTAGCTCAGGATCGCGCTGTTCATGTCGGCCTGGACGGACAGGTCCCAGCCGTTGCGGCACAGGTAGTGGCCGGCGGCGAGCGCCGCGTCGTAGACGTTGTTGGGGTCCTTGACGCCGTCCCCGTTGCCGTCGCGGCCCGCCCACGCCCAGGTCGACGGGATGAACTGCATGGGGCCGACGGCCTGGTCGTACGCGCTGTTGCCGTCGTACTTGCCGCCGTCGGTGTCCTTGATGAGCGCGAAACCGTTGCCGTCGAGTTCGGGGCCGAGGATGCGGTGCAGGGTGTTGCCCTGGGCGTCCACGTCACCGCCGCGGGCCTGGCCGGACTCCACCTTGCCGATGGCGGCGAGCAACTGCCAGGGCAGGTTGCAGCCGGGCTTGGAGCCGCGCAGTTCCGCCTCGGCCTTCTTGTAGGCGTCCAGAACGGTGGCCGGTATGCCGGCCTCTGCCGCGCCCTGCGCGACGGCGGTGGCGGTGCTCGGCGAGGAGGCGGTGGGGCTTGCGCTGGGGTTCGGGCTGTCGAGCGGCGGCAGGTCCGTGTAGTACGGCGAGTCGCCGGTGGCGCCGGCCTGGTCGGGCGCGGAGGTGCTGGCGCCGGCGTTGGCCTGTCTGCCCGTGTCCGCGGTCGTGGCCCCCGGTGCCTGGGACGCGGACAGAGCCGCTACCGCCAACGCGGCCGCGGCGGTCGTCGCGGCTCCCTTGCACAGCCGCCTGCCGAATTGCGCCGCCATAAGGTGAACCCCTCCCATGGGCGCCTTCCGAGCGCCCGTCTCCGTCTGTCTGCTCGCCTTGGTGTGACGGTCGACCCGGTGCTGTGGTTGCCTCCTGTTACCTCGTTCGCGTGGTGAGGTAGTGCGTCCGGCCGTACACGCCGGTCGGCGACCCAGGCGACCCTACGACAACTTCCTTGTCACGGACACCCGCTGGTGCCCGGTTTTCACCAGTTGGCCATCTCCCGTTGAACGACGGTCGCGTCCCGGATACTTGTCGTACGCGATCACTTGTTCGGCGCTCCGGCCGACGACTGTGCCAGGGGGCCCGCATGCCGTTCACACTCAGCCACGCCGCCGCCGTGCTGCCCGCCGTACGCGGCGACGGAACCGGTCGGGGACGGCTGGTGCCGGCGGTGCTCGTCGCGGGGTCCTTCTCCCCCGACCTCACCTATTACGCGGCGAGCGCGGTGCCGGACGCGATGGAGTTCGGCGAGTTCACGCACTCCTTCACCGGCGTGTTCACCGTCGACGTGCTCATCTCCTGGGCGCTGGTGGCGCTGTGGCTGCTGATCCGGGAACCGGTGGTGGCCCTCGCGCCCCGCGCCCGGCAGGGGCGCATGGCCGCGCTGCTGCGCTGCGGGGCGCCACGCGCGCGTGCCGGGCTGCGGGTGGCCGCGTGGTGGTACGCATCCGCCGTGCTCGGCGCGCTCACCCATGTCGTCTGGGACGCGTTCACGCACCACGACCGCTGGGGGACGCGGCTGATCCCGGCGATCGGCCGGAACTTCGCCGGCATGCCGCTCTACACGCTGCTCCAGTACGGCAGTTCGGCGGTGGGCGCGGCCGTGCTCGCCGTGTTCGCGGCCCGCGCGGTACGACGGGCGCCGGCCGCGGAGCCGGTGGGGGTGCCGCTGCTGTCGGTACGGGACCGGTGGTGGGCCGGCGCCGCGCTCGCCGGCTGCGCGCTGTTCGCGGCGGTGCGGCGGGCGGTGCGGTGGTGGGACTACTGGGGGGCCACGGCGAAGCCCTGGGAGCTGCTTCCCACGGTGCTGTTCGGAGCGGGCGCGGGGCTGCTGCTCGGGGTGCTGGGGTACGCCGTGGCGGTCAGGGTGTGGCGTCCGGCTCGGGTGGCCGACGACGTGCGGCGGAGTCCGTCCGCCGTTCGGTGAGGCTCGCCACGAACACGGTCATGGTGCGGGGGCGGCGGGGGCCGGGGAGCGCGGCGAGGAGCAGCGCGAGGTGGCTGCGGGCGAGGTCGAGCCACTGCCGCAGGCCGGGGCGGGCGCGGAGCCTGCGGCGGAGGCGGGTGGCCGTCCGGCGCACGGTGACGGCCAGGTCGGCGGGGATGCGGGCGGAACTGGCGTCGGCCGCCTGACCCGGGGCCGACGAGGACGCCGGGACCTGGGCGGCGGAAGAGGCGGACCGAGCGTTGGCCGGGGGCCGGCTCTGGGGCGTCCGGCGGTGAACCATACGTATACCCATGGCCGCATCCTTGCCGGTGGCGGGGGCGGAGGCGTTCTGGCGGGGGCCACGCGGGTGACGCCCTCCCCGCGGCACCGAACCGGCCGCGTCCCGTGGGTTCGGCACCGCCGGAGACCACCGTCGTGACTGGGCACCGTTGCGGCGGAGGAAAAGGAGGGGCGGCAGAGAAGAGAAAGAGGGAGAGAAAGCAGGGCTCCGTTCGCCAGGGTCGGGGAGCGGAGCCCTCTGTCGGCCTCTTCGAAGCGCGCTCTTGCCGGCCTCCACGGAACGGCACGCGTCCTGAGCCGGCTGGGGCCGCCGGCTGCTAGTGCGCTGCTGATTCCCAGTCCGGGCCGACGCCCACCGAGACGTCCAGGGGGGCCCTGAGGTGGACCGCGTTGGACATCTGGTCACGGAGGAGGGATTCGACGCGGTCCCGCTCGCCGGGGGCGATCTCCAGGACGATTTCGTCGTGGACCTGGAGGAGCATGCGGGACTTCAGCTCCGCCTCGCGCAGTGCGCCGTCCACCCTCAGCATGGCGATCTTGACGATGTCCGCCGCCGTGCCCTGGATGGGCGCGTTGAGGGCCATCCGCTCGGCCGCCTCCCGGCGCTGGCGGTTGTCGCTGTTGAGGTCGGGGAGGTAGCGGCGGCGGCCGAAGAGCGTGGCCGTGTAGCCGGTGGCGCGAGCCTCGTCGACGGCCCGGCGCAGGTAGTCGCGGACCCCGCCGAAGCGTTCGAAGTACGTGTCCATCAGGACCCGGGCCTCGCCCGCGTCGATGTTCAGCTGCTGGGATAGGCCGAACGCCGACAGCCCGTACGCGAGGCCGTACGACATCGCCTTGATCTTGCGGCGCATCTCCGCGTCGACGGCCGAGCGGTCGACGGCGAAGACCTGGGAGGCGACCGTGTTGTGCAGGTCCTCCCCGGAGGTGAACGCCTCGATCAGGCCCTCGTCCTCGGAGAGGTGGGCCATCACGCGCAGCTCGATCTGGCTGTAGTCGGCGGTCATCAGCGACTCGAAGCCCTCGCCGACGACGAAGCCCCGGCGGATCGCCCGGCCCTCGTCGGTACGGACCGGGATGTTCTGGAGGTTCGGGTCCGTGGAGGAGAGCCGGCCGGTCGCGGCGACGGTCTGGTTGAAGGTGGTGTGGATACGGCTGTCGGCGGCGACGGTCTTGATCAGGCCCTCGACCGTGACCCGGAGCTTGGCCTGCTCGCGGTGCCGGAGCATGATCACCGGCAGTTCGTTGTCGGTCTGGCCGGCGAGCCAGGCGAGCGCGTCGGCGTCGGTGGTGTAGCCGGTCTTCGTCTTCTTCGTCCTGGGCAGGGCCAGCTCGCCGAAGAGGACCTCCTGGAGCTGCTTGGGCGAGCCCAGGTTGAACTCGTGGCCGGCCGCCGCGTGCGCCTCCTTCACGGCCTGCTGCACCGCGCCCGCGAACATCTGCTCCATCGCTTCGAGGTGCGCGCGGTCGGCCGCGATGCCGTTCCGCTCCATCCGGGCGAGCAGGGCGGAGGTGGGCAGCTCCATGTCACGGAGCAGGTCCGCCGCGCCGACCTCCTGGAGCCGGCCGTCGAAGGCCTCGCCGAGGTCGAGGATCGCGCGGGCCTGGATCATCAGCGCCTCGGCCTCGGCACCGTCGTCCGCGCCGAACGCCAGCTGGCCGTCGGCCGCGGCTGCGGGCGCCAGCTCGCGGTGCAGGTACTCCGTGGACAGCGCGTCCAGGTCGAAGGAACGGCGGCCCGGCTTGACCAGGTAGGCGGCGAGCGCGGTGTCCATGGTGACGCCCTCGATGGTCCAGCCGTGCTCGGCGAAGACCCGCATGGCGCCCTTGGCGTTGTGGAAGACCTTGGGCCGGGCGGCGTCGGCCAGCCAGGATGCCCACGCGTTCTCGTCGGCCTCGTCGAGCTCCGCGGGGTCGAACCAGGCCGCCGCTCCCTGGGCCGCGGCCAGCGCGACCTCGGCGACGGAGCCGGTGCCGAGCGCCCAGGTGCCGACGGTGGCGACGCCCAACGGCCCGGTGCCGTGCTCGGCGAGCCAGCCGGCCAGCTCGCCGGTGCCGAGGACGGACCCGTCGACCTCCACGCCCGCCTCGGTGACCGGCGTGGACTCGGCCTCGTCGGCGCCGGGGTCGACGGCGTAGAGCCGCTCGCGCAGCGACGGGTTGCGGATCTCCAGGGTGTCCAGGATCATCGCGACGCTCTTGCGGTCGTACGGCTCGCGCTCCAGGTCGGCGACCGTCTTCGGCAGCCGCACGCCGCGCTCCAGCTCGGTGAGCCGGCGGTTGAGCTTGACCGACTCCAGGTGGTCGCGGAGGTTCTGGCCGGCCTTGCCCTTCACCTCGTCGACGCGCTCGACCAGCTCGGCGAAGGAGCCGAACTGGTTGATCCACTTCGCGGCGGTCTTCTCACCGACGCCGGGGATGCCGGGGAGGTTGTCGGACGGGTCGCCGCGCAGGGCGGCGAAGTCGGGGTACTGGGCGGGCGTCAAGCCGTACTTCTCGAAGACCTTCTCCGGGGTGAACCGGGTCAGCTCGGAGACGCCCTTGGTCGGGTAGAGGACCGTGGTGTGCTCGGTGACCAGCTGGAAGGAGTCGCGGTCGCCGGTGACGATCAGGACCTCGAAGCCCTCGGCCTCGGCCTGGGTGGCGAGAGTGGCGATGATGTCGTCGGCCTCGAAGCCCTCGACGGCGAAGCGGTGGGCGTGCATGGCGTCGAGCAGCTCGCCGATCAGCTCGACCTGGCCCTTGAACTCGTCCGGGGTCTTGGAGCGGTTCGCCTTGTACTCGGTGAACTCCTCGGAGCGCCAGGTCTTGCGGGAGACGTCGAACGCCGCCGCGAAGTGCGTGGGCGCCTCGTCACGCAGGGTGTTGGCCAGCATCGACGCGAAGCCGTAGATCGCGTTCGTCGGCTGGCCCGTCGCGGTCGTGAAGTTCTCCGCGGGCAGCGCGAAGAACGCGCGGTAGGCCAGCGAGTGCCCGTCCATGAGCATCAGCCGGGGACGGGTACCGCCGGGGGTCTTGTCGGTCTGCTTCGCTGCTGTCTCTGCCACGCCCCCGATCCTGCCACGCCGCACTGACAGCGAGGACCGACGGCTGGGGACGCGGAGCCCGGCACCGCCGGGCGGCGCTGATCGCCGTTGCGGCGGCACAGAGCCGCGGCAGCGGGAAGCAGGGGGGCCGCCGGCACAGTGGCGCACCGGTTCCGTCAACCCTTGGTTTCCGTTCGGCCGGGCAGCCCGTGCTCGATCGTTGTCGGTGGCGCGTGCGAGGATCGAAGGCAGATGGCAGTGGTGCCGGTGCAGAGGGAGAACGTGCGATGGCGACGAAGCCGCCCAAGGGGGACCCGGTCCAGGACGCGCCGCGGGTCGCGGAGCCGAAGCACGCGGCCGCTGGGCTGCCCGCCGTCGGGCACACCCTGCGCATCGCCCAGCAGCAGATGGGCGTGAAGCGCACCGCGCTGACGCTGCTGCGCGTCAACCAGAAGGACGGCTTCGACTGCCCCGGCTGCGCCTGGCCGGAGCCCGAGCACCGGCACACGGCCGAGTTCTGCGAGAACGGCGCCAAGGCGGTGGCCGAGGAGGCCACCCTCCGCCGGGTGACGCCCGAGTTCTTCGCGGCGCACCCCGTGGCCGACCTGCACCGTCGCAGCGGTTACTGGCTCGGCCAGCAGGGGCGGCTCACCCACCCCATGTATCTCGCCGAGGGCGCCGAGCGCTACGAACCGGTCAGCTGGGAGCGCGCCTTCGACATCATCGGCGAGGAGATCGCGGCCCTCTCCTCCCCCGACGAGGCGGTCTTCTACACCTCGGGCCGGACCAGCAACGAGGCCGCGTTCCTGTACCAGCTCTTCGCGCGCGAGCTGGGCACCAACAACCTGCCGGACTGCTCCAACATGTGCCACGAGTCCTCGGGCTCGGCGCTGAGCGAGACGATCGGCATCGGCAAGGGCAGCGTCCTGCTGGAGGACCTGTACAAGGCCGACCTGATCATCGTCGCCGGGCAGAACCCGGGCACCAACCATCCCCGGATGCTCTCCGCCCTGGAGAAGGCCAAGGCCAACGGCGCGAGGATCATCAGTGTCAATCCGCTCCCGGAAGCCGGCCTGGAGCGGTTCAAGAACCCGCAGACCCCCCAGGGCATGCTCAAGGGCGCCGCTCTCACCGACCTGTTCCTGCAGATCCGCATCGGCGGCGACCAGGCTCTGTTCCGGCTGCTCAACAAGCTCGTCGTGGAGACCGAGGGCGCGGTCGACGAGGAGTTCGTGCGCGAGCACACCCACGGGTACGAGGAGTTCGCGGCGGCCGCCCGCGCCGCCGACTGGCAGGAGACGCTCACCGCCACCGGCCTCACCCGCGCGGAGATCGAGGAGGCGCTGCGCATGGTGCTCGCCTCTCGGCGCACCATCGTCTGCTGGGCGATGGGGCTCACCCAGCACAAGCACTCGGTGCCGACCATCCGTGAGATCGTCAACTTCCTGCTGCTGCGCGGCAACATCGGCCGCACCGGCGCGGGCGTCTGTCCGGTGCGCGGCCATTCGAACGTGCAGGGCGACCGCACGATGGGCATCTTCGAGCGGCCGGCCCCCGCCTTCCTGGACGCCCTGGAGAAGGAGTTCGGTTTCGCGCCCCCGCGCGAGCACGGCTTCGACGTCGTCCGCGCCATCCGCGCGCTGCGTGACGGCCAGGCGAAGGTCTTCTTCGCGATGGGCGGCAACTTCGTCGCCGCCACCCCCGACACGGAGGTCACCGAGGCGGCCGTGCGCCGGGCCCGGCTGACCGTGCACGTGTCCACGAAGCTCAACCGCTCGCACGTCGTCACGGGCGCGCGGGCGCTGATCCTGCCGACGCTCGGCCGGACCGAGCGCGATCTCCAGGGCAGTGGCGAGCAGTTCGTCACCGTCGAGGACTCCATGGGCATGGTGCACGCCTCACGCGGCCGTCTGGAGCCCGCGAGCCCGCACCTGCTGTCGGAGCCGGCGATCGTGTGCCGGCTGGCTCGCCGGGTGCTCGGCGAGAACAGCCGTACGCCGTGGGAGGAGTTCGAGAAGGACTACGCGACCGTCCGGGACCGCATCGCGCGCGTGATCCCCGGTTTCGACGACTTCAACGCGCGCGTGGCGCGGCCGGGCGGTTTCGCTCTCCCGCACGCTCCGCGCGACGAGCGCCGCTTCCCGACGGCCACCGGCAAGGCGAACTTCACGGCGGCCCCGGTCGAGTACCCCCGACTGCCCGAGGGCCGGCTGCTGTTGCAGACGCTGCGCTCGCACGACCAGTACAACACCACCATCTACGGCCTGGACGACCGCTACCGGGGCATCACGAACGGCCGCCGGGTGGTCCTGGTGAACCCGGAGGACGCCCGGCTGCTCGGCGTGGCCGACGGGTCCTACGTGGACCTGGTCAGTGAGTGGAAGGACGCCGTGGAGCGGCGGGCGCCGGGCTTCCGGGTGGTGTACTACCCGACCGCCCGGGGCTGCGCGGCCGCGTACTACCCGGAGACCAATGTGCTGGTGCCGCTCGACGCGACGGCGGACACCAGCAACACCCCCGCCAGCAAGTCCGTGGTGATCCGTCTGGAGACCGGGGTGCCGGAACGCACGGCCACCGCCTGAGCGCCCGCTCATCGCGTCTGGAAGAATCGGCGGCCTACTGAGCGTTTGCTCAGCGAGGAGACAGCCGCATGACGAACGGAGCCGGCCCATGGGCGAGCAGCAGCACGTGAAGTTCCCGCAGGAGGTCATCGACGAGTACGCCTCGCTCGGCGTCGACCTGCAGGCCCTGTTCTCGGCGGGCCACCTCGGCAACCGCATGGGCGTGCAGATCGTGGAGGCCTCGGCGGACCGGGTCGTCGGCACCATGCCGGTGGAGGGCAACACGCAGCCGTACGGGCTGCTGCACGGCGGTGCCAGCGCGGTGCTGGCGGAGACCCTGGGTTCGGTCGGTTCGATGCTGCACGGCGGCAGTTCGAAGATCGCGGTCGGTGTCGACCTGAACTGCACGCATCACCGCGGGGCCCGCTCCGGCCTGGTCACCGGCGTGGCCACCCCCGTCCACCGGGGGCGCTCGACGGCGACGTACGAGATCGTGATCAGCGACGAGGAGGGCCGGCGGGTGTGCAGCGCCCGCCTGACCTGCCTGCTGCGTGACGCGCGCCCGGTCGACGGGGCCCACCTCCAGGGCGCCGGCGCCTGACCGGCGCCCGGGCGGGGCGAAGGCCTCGGTACCACCGGCCGAGGCCTTCGCCCCGCCCGGCAGGAGGACGTCGCGCGGCACCTCCGCGCCTCCGGCGCACCCCGCGCCGCCCCGCCGGGAAATGCGAAAAACCCCCAAAGGCTTGACTTTCTTTCTTAGGCGTAACTCTACGTAATACGCGTGTAATCTGCATTTGCTGTTTCAGCCCCAGTTCCCGGGGCACGCCGCGTCTCTCGCCCGCCTCGGAAGTCGCCCACAGCAACGGTCTCGCGTAATGTCCAAAACCGCCGAGACACCTGAACGGACCACGCCGGGTCCTGCAGGTTCTCAGAATGCGGACGGGGCGAATCGGGCCGAATTCCTGCTTTCCCCCCCACGCTGTACCGCTCTGCATTACCTCGTGTCATAACAAGAGCGTCACAGCCTTGGACAAGCACTCCTCCCGGTTCCTCACCCGCGCTTAGAGTCACGGCCAGTCACCGCTCCATGGGGAGTTCGGTAGCGGCGCGGCACTCGTCGTCCCTGCGAGGGAGGCGTGCTGCCCGCGGAAAGGATCGATTGTGCGAACGCGTTCTCTGGTGATTCTTACCTCGGTGTTGACCACCGGAGCCCTGACCCTCACGGCCTGCGGCTCCCGCGACAGCGGCAGCAAGGGCGGCGACAGCGGCAACGTGACGGTCACGATCGGCGTCGATGCCCCGCTGACCGGCCAGAACTCCGCCACGGGTCTCGGCATCCAGTACGGCGCCCAGATCGCCGTCGACGACGCCAACAAGAACAAGACCGTCCCGGGCGTCACCTTCAAGATCAAGGCGCTGGACGACAAGGCGATTCCGGCCACCGGCCAGCAGAACGCCACCCAGCTCGTCTCCGACAAGACCGTGCTCGGCGTCGTCGGCCCGCTCAACTCCGGTGTGGCCACGCAGATGCAGCAGGTCTTCGCCACCGCCAACCTGGTGGAGATCTCGCCGTCCAACACCAACCCCGAGCTGACCATGGGCAAGAACTGGCAGACCAGCCCGTCCCGCCCGTTCAAGACGTACTTCCGCACCGCGACCACCGACGCCCTGCAGGGCGCCTACGCGGCGGACTACGCCTACAACGTCGCCAAGAAGAAGAAGGCCTTCGTCGTCGACGACAAGCAGACCTACGGTGCGGGTCTGTCGAAGATCTTCTCGGAGCAGTTCGCCAAGCAGGGCGGCAAGGTCATCGGCACCGACCACGTCAACACCGGCGACCGTGACTTCTCCACCCTGGTCACCAAGATCAAGAGCTCGGGCGCCGACATCCTCTACTACGGCGGCCAGTACGACGAGTCCGAGGTGCTGACCAAGCAGCTCAAGGCCGCGGGCGCCAACATCCCGCTGCTCGGCGGCGACGGCATGTTCACCCCGACCTACATCAAGACGGCCGGCAAGGCCGCCGAGGGCGACCTGGTGACCTCGATCGGCGTCCCGGTCGACACCCTGCCCGCCGCCAAGGACTTCGTGGCCACCTACAAGGCCAAGAAGTACCCCGGTGACTACGGCACCTACGGCTCGTACTCCTACGACGCCACCACCGCGATCATCAAGGCCGTCGGCACCGTCGTGAAGGACGGCAAGATCCCCACCGACGCCCGCTCCCAGATCGTCAGCGCCGTCCAGAACACCTCCTTCGACGGCATCTCCGGCAAGATCTCGTTCGACCAGTACGGCGACACCACGAACAAGCAGCTGACCGTCTACCAGGTCGTCAGCGGAGCGTGGAAGTCCGTCAAGAGCGGCGTGGCCACCCCGAAGTAACCGGCCACCACACATCGCACCACCAGGGCCGCGCGGCACAGACCAACCGTCACCGCGCGGCCCGCCTTCTACGCCCCCCCTGACTCTCCCCACAACATGGAGGCCATGCGGTGAACACCCTGCCGCAGCAGCTGGCCAACGGGCTGTTCCTCGGCTCGATGTACGGTCTGATCGCCATCGGCTACACGATGGTGTACGGCATCGTCCAGCTCATCAACTTCGCCCATGGCGAGATCTTCATGACCGGAGGCTTCGGCGCCCTCACGGTCTACCTTCTCCTGCCGGACGGCATATCCATGTGGGTAGCCCTGCCCGCGATGCTCATCGGCGGCGCCCTGGTCGCCGTTCTCATCGCCGTCGGCGCCGAACGCTTCGCCTACCGGCCACTGCGCGGCGCACCACGCCTCGCGCCGCTGATCACCGCGATCGGCCTGTCGCTCGCGCTGCAGCAGGCGGTCTTCAACTGGTACCACGTCGACGGCGACGCCAAGACCGCCCGGGTCTTCCCGCAACTGCCGTTCGGCCCGCTGCACATCGGCTCGGTGACCGTGCAGAGCGGTGACATCTTCCTGATCATCGCCGCCCCGCTGTGCATGGCGATCCTCGCCCTGTTCGTCCGGCTCTCCCGCACCGGCCGCGCCATGCAGGCCACCGCCCAGGACCCGGACACCGCCCAGCTGATGGGCATCGACACCAACCGCATCATCGTCGTCGCCTTCGCGATCGGCGGCTTCTTCGCGGCCGTCGCCGGTGTCTCCTACGGCCTCAAGTACGGCTCCGTCTCCTACGACATGGGCTTCATCGCCGGTCTGAAGGCGTTCACCGCGGCCGTCCTCGGCGGCATCGGCAACATCTACGGCGCCATGCTCGGCGGCCTCGTCCTCGGTATCGCCGAGGCCATGGCCACCGCCTACATCGCCAACATCCCCGGCATGCAGCAGCTCGGCGGTGGCGGCTGGGCCTCCGTGTGGGCCTTCGTCCTGCTGATCCTCGTACTCCTCTTCAGACCACAGGGTCTGCTCGGCGAACGCGTCGCGGACAGGGCGTGAGCAGCATGACCGACACCACCACCATCTCCCCGGCGGCGACGGAGCGCGGACCGGTCCCGCTGCCCCTGTCCCTCGCCCGGCTGCTCGTCGTCGTGGGCGCCGTGGGCACCATCGCGAGCGCCTTCCTCAGCTGGACCTGGACGTCCGACTTCCCCGGCGACCTGACGGTCTACGGCTACCCGGCCGGCCTGCAGATCCTCGCCCTCGTGGGCGGCGTCCTCACCCTGCTGTTCGGGCTGACCCTGTGGGACGTCAAGTGGCTGCGCTGGCTGAACCCGGCGGACGCCACCTCCCCGGTCTTCCTGACGGCCCTGTCGGCGTTCGCCGTCTGCTGGTTCACCGGCATCGCCATCGCCGTCGACCTCGGCGGCCTGGTCAACCTCGACCCGGGCGCGTACGTGGCGATGGCGGCCTCCGCGCTGCCCGTCGCCGGCGCCCTCGCGCTGCCCCACCCGGCCCCCGGCACCGGCATCCGCGGCTACCTGACCAAGCCCCAGCTGCCCGCTCCCACCAAGGTGTCGGCGCTCACCGAGCGCGTCATCATCACGGTCGGCGTCGCGCTCGCCCTGCTGGCCTTCACCTACGGCATCGGCATCGACAACGACGCCAGCGAGACCTTCATCGGCTACCTGCTGCTGCTCGTCTTCGCCGCCTGGGGCCTGATGCACACCGGTCTGGTCGACCGCTTCGCGACCACCGCGGCGCACCACAAGGGGTTCGCCTCGGCGCTCGCCTTCGTCGCGGCCGTGGTCTTCCCCTTCACCCAGAACGACGACCACAACGCCAACGTCGGCGTGAACATCCTGATCTTCGCCACCGTCGCCCTCGGCCTGAACATCGTTGTCGGCCTCACCGGTCTGCTCGACCTCGGTTACGTCGCGTTCCTCGGCGTCGGCGCCTACGCGGCCGCCCTGGTCTCCGGCTCGGAGTACTCCCGGTTCTCCGGTGTGCACTTCCCGTTCTGGGCCGCCGCCCTCACCGGCATGGCCGCCTCGCTGGTCTTCGGTGTGCTGATCGGCGCGCCGACCCTGCGGCTGCGCGGCGACTACCTGGCCATCGTCACGCTCGGCTTCGGTGAGATCTTCCGTATCACCGTCAACAACCTCGACGGCACCTCCGGGCCGAACATCACCCGCGGCCCCAACGGCATCACCCAGATCCCGGACCTGAACATCTTCGGGTTCAACCTGGGCGACTCGCACGACGTCCTCGGGCACAGCCTGGGCCGGTTCGCCAACTACCTGTTCCTGATGCTCATCGTCACGGCGATCGTCGTGCTCGTCTTCACCCGCGCCGCCGACTCCCGTATCGGCCGCTCCTGGATCGCCATCCGCGAGGACGAGACCGCCGCCACCGCCATGGGCATCAACGGCTTCCGCGTCAAGCTGATCGCCTTCGCCCTGGGCGCCTCCCTCGCGGGCCTCGCCGGCACCGTGATGGCGCACGTCAACTACAGCGTGAACCCGCAGCCGTACCAGTTCGCCGGCGCCGCCCCGCCCAACTCGGCCTTCCTGCTGGCCGCCGTCGTCCTCGGCGGCATGGGCACCGTCAGCGGCCCGCTGCTCGGCGCGAGCGTGCTCTACCTGGTCCCGGAGAAGCTCCAGTTCCTGCAGAACTACGAGCTGTTCGCCTTCGGCGTCGCGCTGATCCTGCTGATGCGGTTCCGGCCGGAGGGCATCATCGCCAACCGCCGCCGCCAGCTGGAGTTCCACGAGACCGGCCAGCTCGACGTACCGGCGCAGGAGACGCTGAGCGACGACGCGGCCGTCACCAAGGCAGGGGCGTGAGGAACCATGACGACACCTGTACTCGAAGCCCGTGACGTCACCATGCGGTTCGGCGGTCTGACCGCCGTCCGGTCCGTGGACTTCACGGTCAACAGCGGCGAGATCGTCGGCCTGATCGGCCCGAACGGCGCCGGCAAGACCACCTTCTTCAACTGCCTCACCGGCCTGTACGTCCCCACCGAGGGCACCGTCTCCTACCAGGGCAAGGTGCTGCCGCCCAAGCCGCACATGGTGACCCAGGCCGGCATCGCGCGCACCTTCCAGAACATCCGGCTCTTCGCCAACATGACCGTTCTGGAGAACGTCCTCGTGGGCCGCCACACGCGGACCAAGGAGGGCCTGTGGTCCGCGCTGCTGCGCGGTCCCGGCTTCCGCAAGGCCGAGAAGGAGTCCGAGGCGAAGGCCATGGAGCTCCTGGAGTTCATCGGCCTCGCCGCCAAGCGCGACCACCTCGCGCGCAACCTGCCCTACGGCGAGCAGCGCAAGCTGGAGATCGCGCGGGCGCTGGCCAGCGAGCCGGGACTGCTGCTGCTCGACGAGCCGACGGCCGGCATGAACCCGCAGGAGACCCGGGCCACCGAGGAACTGGTCTTCGCCATCCGGGACAAGGGCATCGCCGTCCTCGTCATCGAGCACGACATGCGCTTCATCTTCAACCTGTGTGACCGGGTCGCCGTCCTCGTCCAGGGCGAGAAGCTCGTCGAGGGCACCTCCGACGTCGTACAGGCGGACGACCGGGTCGTCGCCGCCTACCTGGGTGAGCCCTTCGAGGGCGCCCCCGGGACGGCGGAGGCAGCCGAGGTCGAGGCCGCGGAGGCCGCCGCCGACGCGGAGAGCGCCGACGCGGAGAGCGCCGCCGACACCGGGAGCACAGAGGCGGACAGCACCACCAAGGGAGAGGCCCAGTGACCGCACTGCTGGAGGTCGAGGACCTCAGGGTCGCCTACGGCAAGATCGAGGCCGTCAAGGGCATCTCGTTCAGCGTCGAGGCCGGTCAGGTCGTGACCCTCATCGGCACCAACGGCGCCGGCAAGACGACGACCCTGCGTACCCTGTCGGGTCTGCTCAAGCCGGCCTCGGGGAAGGTCGTGTTCGACGGCAAGCCGCTCAGCGGGGTTCCGGCGCACAAGATCGTCGCGCTCGGGCTCGCCCACTCCCCCGAGGGCCGGCACATCTTCCCGCGCCTGACGATCGCGGAGAACCTGCAGCTCGGTGCCTTCCTCCGCAAGGACAAGGCGGGCATCGAAAGGGACATCCAGCGGGCCTACGACCTCTTCCCGATCCTGGGCGAGCGGCGCAAGCAGGCCGCGGGCACCCTCTCGGGCGGTGAGCAGCAGATGCTGGCGATGGGGCGCGCGCTGATGTCCCAGCCGAAGCTGCTGATGCTGGACGAGCCGTCGATGGGTCTGTCTCCGATCATGATGCAGAAGATCATGGCGACGATCCTGGAGCTGAAGTCGCAGGGGACGACCATTCTGCTGGTCGAGCAGAACGCGCAGGCGGCGTTGTCGCTGGCCGACCAGGGGCATGTGATGGAGGTCGGCAACATCGTGCTGTCGGGGAGCGGGCAGGACCTGCTCCACGACGAGTCGGTGCGGAAGGCGTACCTGGGCGAGGACTGACCCCCTGGGTTCGATACGACGAGGCCCGCGCTCCCTTCTCCGGAGCGCGGGCCTTGGCGTTCGCAGGTGTGTGCGGGTCAGCCCTTGGCGGACTTCTTCTCCTCGCTGTCCGCGATGACGGCCTCGGCGACCTGCTGCATCGACATGCGGCGGTCCATCGACGTCTTCTGGATCCAGCGGAACGCGGCCGGCTCGGTCAGGCCGTACTCGGTCTGCAGGACGGACTTCGCGCGGTCGACCAGCTTGCGGGTCTCCAGGCGCTGGGTGAGGTCGGCGACCTCCTTCTCCAGCTGCCGCAGCTCGTTGAAGCGGGAGACGGCCATCTCGATCGCCGGGACGACGTCGCTCTTGCTGAACGGCTTGACCAGGTAGGCCATCGCGCCGGCGTCCCGGGCCCGCTCCACCAGGTCGCGCTGCGAGAAGGCAGTGAGCATCAGGACCGGGGCGATGGACTCCTCGGCGATCTTCTCGGCCGCCGAGATGCCGTCCAGCTTGGGCATCTTGACGTCGAGGATGACGAGGTCGGGGCGGTGCTCGCGGGCCAGCTCGACGGCCTGTTCGCCGTCACCGGCCTCACCGACGACCGTGTACCCCTCCTCCTCCAGCATCTCTTTCAGGTCCAGCCGGATCAAAGCCTCGTCCTCGGCGATGACGACTCGGGTCGTCAGCGGAGGCACGTGCGACTTGTCGTCGTCGGGCGCGTCTACGGGCTGGGGCGACTCGGGGGCGGTCACGGGGGCTCCTCGTTCAGGGCAGGGGTACTGCTGACAAGAGCCTACCTAGCTACGGTATGGTGGACGCGCGGAGGGTCGGGGATCACCTTTGATTCTTCGAGCCCCGGTAGCCCAATTGGCAGCAGGCAACGGATTCAAAACCCGTACAGTGTCGGTTCGAGTCCGACCCGGGGCACTTTTGCTTGGATTCCAAGGTCGCGTTATTGCGTGGCCGAAGGGCCCCTCCCGCTTGGCGGAGGGGCCCTTCGTGCGTCACCTGGGGCTGTCGTCCTCGCCGATGTGGTGCACCCGGAGCATGTTGGTGGAGCCGGAGACGCCGGGCGGGGAGCCCGCCGTGATGACCACGACGTCGCCCTTCTCACAGCGCCCGTACTTCAGCAGCAGCTCGTCGACCTGGTCGACCATCTTGTCCGTCGAGTCGACGTGCGGGCCGAGGAAGGTCTCCACGCCCCAGGTGAGGTTGAGCTGGGAGCGGGTGGCCGGTTCCGGGGTGAAGGCGAGCAGCGGGATCGGGGAGCGGTAGCGGGACAGCCGGCGGACGGTGTCCCCCGACTCGGTGAACGCGACCAGGAACTTCGCGTTCAGGAAGTCGCCCGTCTCCGCGGCGGCCCGGGCGACCGCGCCGCCCTGGGTGCGGGGCTTGTTGCTCTCGGTCAGCGGCGGCAGGCCCTTGGCGAGGATGTCCTCCTCGGCCGCCTCGACGATCTTCGCCATGGTGCGCACGGTCTCGATCGCGTACTTGCCGACGCTGGTCTCGCCGGAGAGCATCACCGCGTCCGTGCCGTCGATGACCGCGTTGGCGACGTCGGAGGCCTCGGCGCGGGTGGGCCGCGAGTTCTCGATCATGGAGTCGAGCATCTGGGTGGCGACGATGACCGGCTTGGCGTTGCGCCTGGCCAGCTTGATCGCGCGCTTCTGGACGATCGGCACCTGCTCCAGCGGCATCTCCACGCCGAGGTCGCCGCGGGCGACCATGATGCCGTCGAAGGCGGCCACGATGGAGTCGATGTTCTCCACGGCCTGCGGCTTCTCGACCTTGGCGATCACCGGAAGGCGGCGGCACTCCTCGTCCATGATGCGGTGGACGTCCTCGATGTCCCGGCCGCTGCGCACGAAGGACAGCGCGATCACGTCGAAGCCGGTGCGCAGCGCCCACCGCAGATCGGCCTCGTCCTTCTCGGACAGGGCCGGGACGGAGACGGCGACACCGGGGAGGTTGAGGCCCTTGTGGTCGGAGACCATGCCGCCCTCGACCACCGTGGTGTGCACGCGGGGGCCGTCGACGTGGGTGACCTCCAGGCAGACCTTGCCGTCGTCCACGAGAACGCGCTCACCGGGAGTGACGTCGCCCGCCAGACCCCGGTGCGTCGTCCCGCACTGGTGCCGGTCGCCCTCGGCGCCCTCCTCCACCGTGATGACGAAGGCGTCACCGCGTTCGAGGAGTACCGGGCCCTCGGTGAA
Organism: Streptomyces shenzhenensis; assembly: GCF_021462265.1. Taxonomy (GTDB): domain Bacteria; phylum Actinomycetota; class Actinomycetes; order Streptomycetales; family Streptomycetaceae; genus Streptomyces; species Streptomyces shenzhenensis. Next base: position 41,171 of record NZ_JAJONF010000024.1, read on the forward strand.
ACGGCCGAGCCGGATCTTCGGGCCTTGAAGGTCGGCGAGGATCCCGACACTGCGACCGGACTCGTCGGAGGCCTTGCGGACGCGGTGGTAGCGCTCCTCGTGCTCGGCGTAGCCGCCGTGGCTGAGGTTGAATCGGGCGACGTCCATTCCGGCCTCGACCAGTGCCTTGATCTGGTCGTACGAGTCGGTGGCGGGCCCCAGAGTACAAACGATCTTTGCTCGGCGCATGGTTCGAGCCTAGGCCTTACCGGCGGGTAGAGAATTGGCCGTACATGACGACCCAACAACCTTTACGTGAAGGCCTATTGACAAGTGTTGAATTGTGCGCGCGTCCGCTCCGATGAGCATCCCGCCTTCGTCGAATGCGAGGAATCGCCGACGGGTCACAGCTCCGGCGACGCCGTCGTGAAGTGCGCGCCGACCTGAGCGCTCACGCGCAGTTGCGGCGGTTCGGCATCCGGGGGTTCGACGGGCGCCGGCAGGTCGGCGAGCTGGAAGCCGGCCCGCGACGGCACGCCGGGGTTCTGAGCGGTCCCGAAGGGCGCCGGTCCCCGGACCGGCGCCCCCGCGGTCTGCCGGCGACGTGCTCAGTCGACGAGCGGCGTGAGCTGCCTCGGCTGCTGCTGCGCCGGAACCCTTTCCTCCGGCCGCTCCAGACCGAAGCTGGTGAAGGCCGTGCGCGCGGGCAGCGGGTAGGGGTCCTTGCCGGTCAGGGAGTTGAGGATGGTGGCGGAGCGCCAGGCGGCCAGGCCCAGGTCCGGGGCGCCGACGCCGTGGGTGTGGCGTTCGGCGTTCTGCACGTACGCCGCTCCGGTCACCGACGGGTCGAGGAGGAGCCGGAACCGCTCGTCCACGCGCGGGCGTTCGCTGTTGTCCCGGCGCAGGTACGGGTCGAGTCCGGCGAGCAGGCGGCCGAGAGGGCGTTCGCGGTAGCCGGTGGCCAGGACGACGGCATCGGTGGTGAGCCGGGAGCGGCGGCCCTGCTGGACGTGTTCGAGGTGGAGCTCGACCTTGGTGGTGGCGACGCGTCCGGCCGTGCGGACCTGGACGCCGGGGGTCAGGACGGCTTCCGGCCAGCCGCCGTGCAGCGTGCGGCGGTACAGCTCGTCGTGGATCGCGGCGAGGGTGTCGGCGTCGATGCCCCTGTGCAGCTGCCACTGGGCGGAGACGAGCCGGTCCCGGACGGGTTCGGCGAGGGCGTGGAAGTAGCGGGTGTAGTCGGGGGTGAAGTGCTCCAGGCCGAGCTTGGAGTACTCCATGGGCGCGAACGCCTCGCCGCGCCCGATCCAGTGCAGCTTCTCGCGGCCGGCGGGCCGGTGGCGCAGCAGGTCCAGGAAGACCTCGGCGCCGGACTGTCCGCAGCCCACGACGGTGACGTGCTCGGCGGCGAGGAAGGTCTCGCGGTGGTCGAGGTAGTCGGCCGCGTGGATGACCGGGATGCCCGCGGACTCCACCAGCGGCTTGAGCGGGTCGGGAACGTGGGGGACGGTCCCGACCCCGAGCACGACGTTCCTCGTGAAGGTACGGCCGAGCGACTCGGCCTCGCCCTCGGCGTCGAGCCGGGTGAAGTCGACCTCGAACAGCTCGCGTTCGGAGTTCCAGCGGACGGCGTCGACCTGGTGGGAGAAGCGCAGTCCGGGCAGGTTCTCGGCGACCCAGCGGCAGTAGGCGTCGTACTCGGCGCGCCGGATGTGGAAGCGCTCGGCGAAGTAGAACGGGAAGAGCCGGTCGCGGGCCTTGAGGTAGTTGAGGAACGACCAGGGGCTCGTGGGGTCGGCGAGGGTCACCAGGTCGGCGAGGAAGGGGACCTGGACGGTGGCGCCGTCGATCAGCAGCCGGGGGTGCCAGGCGAAATGCGGGCGCTGTTCGTAGAAGACGGCGTCGAGTTCGGGGAGTGGGTGGGCGAGTGCGGCAAGGGAGAGGTTGAACGGTCCGATGCCGATGCCGACCAGGTCGCGGGGTGCTTCGGGCTCGTGGTGTGGGGGGTTGGGCGTCGGTCTCATCGGGGCGTCGTTCCTTCCACGAGTTTCAGGAGGAGGGCCAGTTCGTCCGGCCGGGTGTGGGGATTGAGGAGGGTGGCCTTGAACCAGAGCCGGCCGTCGAGCCGGGCCCGGCCGAGTACCGCCCGGCCGTCGAGCAGCAGCATGCGCCGCACGCCGGCGACGTCGTCGTCGGTGGCTCCGGTGGGGCGGAACAGCACCGTGCTGATGTCCGGCCGGTCGAAGAGCTCGAAGCCGGGGTGCTCGCGGACCAGGGCGGCGAACTCCCGCGCCAGTGCGCACACCTGGTCGACCAGCGCGCCGAGTCCGGTGCGGCCCAGGGCCTTGAGGGTGACCGCGATCTTGAGGACGTCGGGGCGCCGGGTGGTGCGCAGGGAGCGGCCGAGCAGGTCGGGGTAGCCGGCCTCGGTGTCGTCGGCGGCGTTGAGGTAGTCGGCGTGGTGGTGGAGGACGCCCAGCTCTCCCGGGCGGGAGACGGCGAGGAGGCCCGCGGCGGCCGGCTGCCAGCCGAGTTTGTGCAGGTCGAGGGTGACGCTGTGGGCGCGCTCCAGGCCGGCGAGTTTCTCCCGGTGGCGGTCGCTGAAGGCGAGGCCGCCTCCGTAGGCGGCGTCGACGTGCAGCCGGGCGCCGTGGGCGGCGCAGAGACCGGCGATCTCGGGGAGCGGGTCGATGAGCCCGGCGTCGGTGGTGCCGGCGGTGGCGGCGACCAGCAGGGGCCGGGGCAGGTGGGTGAGGGCGTCGTGGAGGGCGGCCGGGTCGAGGGTGCCGTTCGGGGCGGGGACCACGACGGGGTCGGGCAGGCCGAGCAGCCAGGCGGCCCGGGGCAGCGAGTGGTGGGCGTTGGCGCCGCAGACGAGCCGGACGGAGCCGCCGGAGGCTTCCCGGGCGAGCAGCAGGGCGAGTTGGTTGGACTCGGTGCCGCCGGTGGTGACCACGGCGTCGGAGAGACCGATGGTGTGCGCGAGGGTGCGGGTGACCAGGGCTTCCAGGGCGGCGGCGGCCGGGGCCTGGTCCCAGGAGTCCAGGGAGGGGTTGAGGGCACTCGCGGCGAGGTCGGCGGCGGCCGCGACGGCGAGCGGCGGGCAGTGCAGATGCGCCGCGCACAGCGGGTCGGCGGGATCGGCGGCGCCCTCGGCGAGGGCGGTCACCAGGGCGCGCAGGGCGCCGGGGTCGCCGTCGTCCGGGAGTACGTCGCCCACGGCGTCCGCCACCCGCTCGGCCACCGCCTCCGGTCCGCCCGCGGGCAGCGGACCGCCGCGCGCCCGGCCGCCCTCGCCGAGGGCGTCGAGCACGGTCTCCAGCAGAGGCCGCAGGGCGTCGGGGCCCAGGGGTCCGGATGCGAGGGACGGCGTACTCATGGGCTCTCCTCGGGGCGCTGGCCGAAAGGGTGTGTCCGCAGGGGAGTTCCAGCTTGTACGGGATTGGGGCTGCGCGTCCCCAAAGCCCAACGATCGGAACCCGAAAGGGGGTACTGCCGTGCGGGGAAAACCTGTCGGGGCGGTGCGCCCCGGGCGCGTCGGAGCAAGCGGTGACCGGGCGTTGAGACCATGGCTGACCGGGGTTAACGTCGGTCGCGTGGTTGACGCGTGGATGATCGACGTGCCCGGTGAGCGGGTACTGGTGCGGGAGCCGCGGCCCGCGGACGAGGCGCCGCTGCTGGACCTCTTCGAGGCCTGCGAGGACTGGTTCGTGGCGGCGACGGGGCTGCCGTCGGGGCCGGGCGACGTGCAGAGCCTCTTCTACGGGCTGCCCGAGGGCGCCGACCCCGCCGACAAGGTGCTGCTGGTCCTGGAGCGGGACGGGGTGGTCTCGGGCCTGGTGGACGCGGTACGGAACCATCCGGTGCCGGGCGCGGTCGCGGTGGGGCTGTTCCTGCTGGCGCCCTGGGCGCGGGGCCGGGGCCTGGGGCGGGCGCTGGCCGAGTCGCTGCTCGCGCACGCCGGGGAGGTGTCCCTGGTGACGGCGTCGGTGCCGCCGGGCTGGCGCTCCGGGGAGCGTTTCCTGGAGCGCCTGGGCTTCACGCTGGGCGCGCGGACGCCCGCGGCGGCCGAGGCGGGCAACCGGCGCGCGGGGCCGCGGGAGGGCGCGGTGCGCCGGGCGGAGCTGCGGCCGGCCGCGCGCTGAGGACCCCGGCCGGGAACGTCAGGGGCGGAAGTCGGCCGCGTGGTCGGCGGCCCACTGCTCGAAGGCGCGGGCCGGGCTGCCGGTGACCTCCTCGACCGTGGCGGTGATCTCCGGCGGGACGCCGACGGTGGCCGCGAAGCTCTTCAGCAGGCCCTGGACCAGCTCGGGCGGGCTCTGCGGGAAGAGCAGCGGGGCGGCCTCCTCGGGCGGCACCTCGACGAAGGTCAGTTCGCGGCCGACGGCCCGCCCGATCGCCGCGATCTGGTCGGTGTTGGTGGTGGCGGCGGGACCGGTGAGGCGGTGGACGGCGCCCTCGTGACCGCCGTCCAGGAGCGCGCGTTCGGCGACCGCGGCGATGTCGTCCTCGTGGATGGGCGCGGTGAGCATGCCGGCGAAGACACCGCGGACGGTGTCGCCGGCGCGGATCTGGGGCGCCCACTGGAGGGCGTTGGCGGCGAACGCGTTGGGGCGCAGGAACGTCCAGGCGAGCCCGCTGTCGCGGATCTGCCGTTCGGCCGTGGCGTGCATGACGTGGATGGGGTGGGTCTCGTCGGCGCCCTCCTGGATGATCCCGGAGGAGAGCAGGACGACATGGCGCACCCCGGCCGTACGGGCCGCGGCCAGGAGTTCGGGCAGCCGCCCGCCGGCCCCCTGGACGTACAGGAAGACCTTGCTCGCCCCGGCGAACAGCGGGGCCAGGTCCTGCGGCCGGAACCTGACCACCTCGGCCTTGTCGGGCAGGCCGGCGGTCTCCGGGGCGCGGGTGAGCGCCCGCACGGCCTGTCCGTCGGCGACGAGACGTGCGACGAGGGCACGGCCGACGTTGCCGGTGGCACCGGTGACTACGATCACGGATCTCTCCCTGGGTCTTCGGCGCTTGTCCGGCACCGAGCCTAGGAGCGGCGGCCGGTCCCCGCATCGTCATCGGGGACCAGCCGCGCCCGTGTCGTCGTAGGTCCGCGGTCCTACGCCTCGCGGACCCGCAGCGCCCTTTCCAGGTCGTCCAGTTCGTCGGTCAGGCGGCGGCGCAGGGCCGTGACCGGGTCGGCGTCGGCCAGGCAGGCCCCGCCGAGGGCCAGGTTCTCGGCGTCGACGGCGTGGGCGGGGAAGGCGTCGCGGCCGACGGCCGTGGCGATGGCGGGGCCGCGCCGGGCGGCCACGGCGACCGCGTCCTGGTAGTAGCGCGGTACGTACTCCCGGACCAGGTCGGCCTGTTCGGGGTGCCAGAAACCCTGGGCGGTGGCCGCGAACAGGTAGTTGGACAGGTCGTCGCCGCCGAACATGGCCTGCCAGGCGGTGCGCTTGGCCTCGGGGTCGGGCAGCGCGGCCCGGCAGCGGGCGGCGCCCTCCTGGCCGCTGGCGCTCGGGTCGCGCTCCAGTTCGGCGGCGATCCCGTCCTCGTCGACGGCGCCGAGGACGGCGAGCCGGCTCATGATGCGCCAGCGCAGTTCGGGGTCGAGCTCGGGCCCGCCGGGCACGGTGTCCTCGGCCAGCCAGGCGGCGATGGTGTCGGGATGGGCGGCGGCCCGGATGAAGTGCCGTACGGCGATCAGGCGCAGCCCCGGGTTGTCGCCGTCCTCGGTGCGCCGGATGAAGTCGCGGCACAGGGCGGAGACCGTGGCGAGGGCGGCCGGGCGGTCCTCGGGCCTGAGGTACCGGTCGACGACGTGGACCGCGGTGAAGGCCAGCACACCCTGGACGAGGGCGAGGTCGCTCTCGTGCGGAAGGTGGGCGCGGGCGGTCTCCAGGTAGGCGGCGGGCGGGAGTTCCCCGTCGCGGACGGCGACCCGCAGGGCGTTCCACACCACCGCGCGGGTGAGCGCGTCGGGCACGCCCGACAGGTTGGCCCGGACGGACGCGGCGGACTCGGCGTCGAAGCGGACCTTGGCGTAGGTCAGGTCGCCGTCGTTGAGCACCAGCAGGGCGGGGCGCTTGCCGAGGACCTGGGGAGCCGTCTGCGGGATGTCGAGGTCGATGCGCTCGCGCAGGGTGAACCGGCCCTCGTCGGCGAGGTCCTGGTCGTAGACGCCGACGCAGACGCGGTGCGGGCGGCTGCCGGTGCGCTGGACGGTGAGGGTGCGGGTGCCGTCGGCGGCGGTGGCCAGGACCGGGGTGAGGGTGTCGACGCCGGTGGTGCGCAGCCAGGCGTCGGCCCAGGCGTGCACGTCGCGTTCGGTGGCGGCGGCGAGGGAGTCGATGAAGTCGGCGAGGGTGGCGTTGCCGAACCGGTGCCGCTGGAAGTGGATGTTGATGCCGGCCAGGAAGTCCTTCTCGCCCATCCAGGCGACCAGCTGACGCAGCGCGGAGGCGCCCTTGGCGTAGGAGATGCCGTCGAAGTTGAGCAGGGCGGCGGCGGTGTCGTCGACCGCCTCGGGGGCGACCGGGTGGGTGGAGGGGCGCTGGTCGGCGTCGTAGCCCCAGGCCTTGCGGGACACCCCGAAGTCGACCCAGGTGTCCGTGAAGCGGGTGGCCTCGGTGAGGGTCTGGTAGCCCATGTACTCGGCGAAGGACTCGTTCAGCCAGATGTCGTCCCACCAGCGGAGGGTGACGAGGTCGCCGAACCACATGTGGGCCATCTCGTGGGCGATGACCATCGCGCGGGTCTGCCGCTCGGTGTCGGTGACGGCGGAGCGGTAGACGAACTCGTCGCGGAAGGTGACCAGGCCGGGGTTCTCCATGGCGCCGGCGTTGAACTCGGGGACGAACGCCTGGTCGTAGGAGTCGAAGGGGTAGGGCTCCTCGAACTTCTCGTGGTAGCGGTCGTAGCACGCGCGCGTGATGTCGAGGATCTCCTCGGCGTCGGCGTCGAGGTGCGGGGCCAGCGAGCGGCGGCAGTGGATGCCGAAGGGCAGGCCGCGGTGCTCGGTGCGCACCGAGTGCCAGGGGCCGGCCGCGACGGCGACCAGGTAGGTGGAGATCAGCGGGGTGGCGGCGGCCCGCCAGCGGCCCTCGCCGAGGTCCTCGGTGATGCCGTTGGCGAGCACCGTCCAGCCCTCGGGGGCGGTCACGGACAGCTCGAAGACGGCCTTCAGGTCGGGCTGGTCGAAGGCCGCGAAGACGCGCTGCACGTCGTCCATGAACAGCTGGGTGTAGACGTACGTCGCGTCGTCCGTGGGGTCGGTGAAGCGGTGCATGCCCTCGCCGGTGCGCGAGTAGCGCATGGTGGCGTCGATGCGCAGCTCGTGCTCGCCCGCGGTGAGGTCCTTCAGGGGCAGCCGGTCCTGCTCCAGCGTCTCGGGGTCGAGGGGCTGTCCGTCCAGGGTGACGGCCCGCAGGGCGGCGGGCTTCAGCTCGACGAAGGTGTCGCCGTCGGATCGGGCCGTGAACCTGATCACGGTACGGGAGTCGAAGGTCTCGTCCCCGGTGGTCAGGTCGAGGTCGATCGTGTAGCGGTGGACGTCGAGGAGCTCGGCGCGGCTCTGCGCTTCGTCGCGAGTCAGTACGGACATGCGGGCCATGCTGCCCGATGACACCGGCAACGCACAGGGGCGGGGGCGGTACGCGGCTTATGTCGGGTCCGAAAGCGCGAGCCAGGGTGCGAGCGGGGGTGCGACGGCGCTGGTGAACGCGCCCCCGCGCCCGGAGCGCCTGTTCGAGCGCCTGGTCACCGCACGGGGGGGCGCCCCCGCGGTGCCGGGCGCTCTTCAGGGCGTGCTTCGAGGCGTTCGGCGGGTGCCCGGGTCAGTGCCCGTCCGTCTCCCGGCCGTTGACGGTGTGCTCGGCGATGGACTCGTGATGCCTGATCACCTCGGCGATGATGAAGTTCAGGAACTTCTCGGCGAAGGCCGGGTCGAGCTTGGCGTTCTCGGCGAGGGCGCGCAGCCGGGCGATCTGCCGGGCCTCGCGGGCCGGGTCGGCCGGGGGCAGCCGGTGGACCGCCTTGAGGCGGCCGACCTGCTGGGTGGCCTTGAAGCGTTCGGCGAGCATGTGGACGACGGCCGCGTCGATGTTGTCGATGCTGTCGCGCAGCCGGCCGAGTTCCTCGCGGACGGCGGGGTCGACTTCACCGGTACCGGTGTTGCTGGTGGTCATGGACGTCAACCCTAAGGGGGCGGCGGGGCGATCCCTAAGGGCCGTGGGCGGGTTCGGCCACCGGCGGACCCGGTTCGCCGTCCGCCCGAAGGCCCTCGTTCTGAAGGCCCTCGTTCCAGTCGTCGGGCACGGCCCGGCTCTGCTGGGCGCGGAAGCGCACGGGGGCCGCCCCGACCCGGCGGGTGAACAGGCGGGAGAAGTAGGCCGGATCGTCGTAGCCGACGCGGCGGGCGACGGCGGCGACGGACAGTCCGGTGGTGGCGAGGAGTTCCTGGGCGCGACCGAGCCGGATGCCGATCAGATAGTCCTTGGGGCTGCATCCGGCGACCCGGCGGACGGCGGTGCGCAGCTCGGCCGGGGTCATGCCGTGCCGGGCCGCGTGGTCGGCGACGGTCATCCCGGTGCAGGCGTCCCGGGCCAGCGCGTGCAGCACCGGGTCGCCGTCCGGCGCGAGGTCGGCACGCGCGCGGCGCAGGGCGACCAGGAGCTCGTGCACGGCGGCGCCGGTCTCGACCTCCAGGAGGGGGTTGCCCTGGCGGGCGGCCCGGGCGAGGCGGGCGATGACGTCACGGGGTCCGGTGGTGTCCGAGAGGGGCACCACGGGCCGCTCGGGCTCGATGTAGCCGAGTTCCGTGTAGGTCGCGGTGTCGGGCCCGGTGAAAGTCACGAAGGCCTCGTCCCAGCCGCTGTCCGGGTCGGGGCCGTAGTGGTGCGGGACGCCGGGTGTGAGCCACACCAGCGCGGGCGCGGTGACGGTGGTGCGGCGCCCATCGGGCGTCCGGTACCAGCCCCGGCCCGAGCTGATCACCACGGCGACGTGACCGTCCAGCACGCGCGGGCCGACGGCGGGCACCGCGCCGTACTGGAGGCCGACACCGAGGCAGACCAGGCCGAGGCGGTGGTGGACGGCGCCGGGTGTGAAGAACCGCATCCAGGTGCGGAAGACCGGCGCTCCCTGCGGCACTGCGCGCCCCTTCCGTGCGTCTCTTCCGTCCAAGTGCTGCTTGATCTTTGTCCATGGTCCCGGCGCGCGCCAGCAGGCCAAGGTGAGCGTATGAGCGACTTCACGGTGGGTGAAACCGATTTCCTGCTGGACGGCCGGCCGGTACGGCTGCTGTCCGGCGCGGTGCACTACTTCCGGGTCCACGAGGAGCAGTGGGGCCACCGGCTCGCGCTGCTGCGGGCCATGGGGCTGAACTGCGTGGAGACGTACGTCCCGTGGAACCTGCACGAGCCGCATCCCGGCGGCTTCCGGGCCGTGGGGTCTCTCGGCCGCTTCCTGGACGCGGCCAGGAAGGCGGGCCTGTGGGCGATCGTGCGCCCGGGGCCGTACATCTGCGCGGAGTGGGAGAACGGCGGGCTGCCGCACTGGGTGACGGGCGAGCTGGGCGCGCGGGCACGCACGCGTGACGAGCGGTTCCTCCGCTACGTGGACCGCTGGTTCCGCCGGCTGCTGCCCGAGATCGTGTCCCGGCAGCTGGACCGGGGCGGCCCGGTGATCATGGTGCAGGTCGAGAACGAGTACGGCAGCTACGGCTCCGACGCGGCCTACCTGGCCCACCTCACCGACCTGCTGCGGGCCGAGGGCGTCACGGTGCCGCTGGTCACCTCGGACGGCCCCGAGGACCACATGCTCAGCGGCGGCTCGGTCCCCGGGCTGCTCGCGACGGCGAACTTCGGCTCGCACGCGCGCGAGGCCTTCGAGACGCTGCGCCGCCACCAGCCGCACGGCCCGCTGATGTGCATGGAGTTCTGGTGCGGCTGGTTCGACCACTGGAGCGGCGAGCACGTCGTCCGGGACGCCGAGGACGCGACGGCGGCGCTGCGGGAGATCCTGGAGTGCGGGGCGTCGGTCAACGTGTACATGGCGCACGGCGGCACCAACTTCGCCGGCTGGGCCGGCGCCAACCGCCCCGGCGGCGAGCTGCACGAGGGCCCGCTGGAGGCGGACGTGACGTCGTACGACTACGACGCGCCGATCGACGAGTACGGCCGCCCCACGGAGAAGTTCTGGCGCTTTCGCGAGGTGCTCGCCGGGTACCACGACGGCCCGCTGCCCGAACTGCCGCCGGCGCCTCCCTCGTTGACTTCGCCGGCGGACGTGGAGCTGACCGCCTGGGCCTCCCTCTCCGGCGTCCTTGACGCCCTCGGCGGCCCGGAACGCGTCCACCCGGTCCCGCCCACCTTCGAGGAGCTGGACATCGCCCGGGGCCTGGTCCGCTACGAGGTGGACGTGCCGGGCCCGCGCCGGCCGTACCCGCTCACCGCGCGGGGCCTGCGCGACCTCGCGGCCGTGTACGTCGACGGCGAGCCGGCCGGGGTCCTCACCGAGGAGGAACCCCGGCTCGAGAAGCCGATCGCCGGCCCCGCGCGCGTGGAGCTCTGGGTGGAGTCCCTGGGCCGCGTCAACTACGGCCCCCGCTCCGGCGAGCCGAAGGGCATCACCGGAGGCCTCCTGCACGAGCGCCAGTTCCTGCACGGGGTACGCGCGCGCGGGCTCGACCTGGACGCGTTCGAGGGGGGCGTGGCCGCGGTGCCCTTCGGCCCGCTGCCGCAGGAGGGCGCCCCCGGCCTGTACCGGGGGACGGTGACGGTACGCGAGGCCGCGGACGCCCGCCTGGAACTGCCGGGCTGGACGAGGGGCTTCGTCTGGATCAACGGCTTCAACCTGGGCCGGTACTGGTCGACGGGCCCACAGCGGTCGCTGTACGTGCCGGGTCCGGTCCTGGAGAAGGGCGAGAACGAGGTCTGGGTCCTGGAGCTCCAGGGGACCGATGCCGGCGTCGTAGGAATACGCCCCGTCTGAGGCGGCCCGAAGGGCGCGGGGGCGTATCGGTGCGCGACTGCCGGCGCGAGGGTCGCGGGGGCGCATCTATGCGCGGCTGCGGCCCCGAGGGGCGCGGAGCCGTATCGGTGCGCGGCTGCCGCCGCGTGGGCGCGGGGCCCCCGGCCGGCGGCGTCCGCACAACCTTCCGCCCCCGGATTCTCCCCGTCCGCCGCATACTGTGAAAGAAGCTCTGGCGGCGTCTGTGGGGGTAAGGGACGTGGCGAACGGCGGCCCGGTGGAACACGGCTACCCGCACCTGGACACCGTGCGGGCCGCCATCACGGCGTTGTACCGGCGCCTGTCGTACGACACCGTCCAGACCTTCGCCACCAGCGTGCTCCCCGCCGACGTCGCGTTCTGCGACACCGACGATCTCCATCTCGGCTCGCAGCGCGTCGCCCGCGAGATCGTCCGGCACTTCCGGCTGCCCGACGCCCGCATGATCGTCGGCTTCAAGGACATGACCCACGCTGCGAACGTCGAACTCACCGCGGGCCCCGAGTACTTCGTCGAGCTGAACGACCGCTTCCGCACCCACCGCAGGGACATCGGCGCGGCCCTCGCCCACGAGGTGATGCACGTGTACCTGCACCGCCTGGACCTGTCCTTCCCCAGCGTCCGGGAGAACGAGATCCTCACCGACACGGCGACCACCTACCTCGGGGCCGGCTGGCTGCTCCTGGACGCGTACCGGGAGCACGGCGAGGCGTCCCAGAAGCTCGGCTACCTCACGCCGGAGGAGTTCGGCTACGTGCTGGCCAAGCGCTCCCTCGTCTTCCACGAGGATCCGTCGGTGTGGTTCACCAGCCCGCAGGCCTACACCGCGTACCAGAAGGGCATGGCCAGGGCCCGCCAGGACGAGGAGCAGCCGCCGCTGACCGCGGCGGGCTGGGCGGGCCGCCGCCGCTATGCCCGCGACCGCCGTCACGCCCCCGCCGCGCCGCCCGCGCAGCCCGGTGCCTCCTACGCCTTCACCCCCGACAGCAGCGGCCGGCTGCGGGTCTCGTTCCCGTGCCCGACCTGCCACCAGCGGATCCGGGTGCCGGTCCGCGGCCGGGTCCGGGCCCGGTGCGCGCTGTGCCGGACGGTACTGGAGTGCGACACCTAGGACCTCCCCTCAGGCCCCGTACACCGCTCCCGGCGCCGCCGCCTCGGCCAGCAGCTTCAGTGCCGTCTCGCCCGCCTCGGCCGGGGTCCGGCGGGCGCCCTTGTCGGCGGTCGGGCCCGGCCGCCAGCCCTCCATGACGGTGATCCGGCCGCCCTCGGCCTCGAACACCCGCCCGGTGACCCCGGCGCTCGCGGCGGAGCCCAGCCAGACCACGAGCGGGGAGACGTTCTCGGGTGCCATGGCGTCGAAGCCGGTGTCCGGGGCGGCCATGGTCGCGGCGAAGGCGCGCTCGGTCATCCGGGTGCGGGCGGCCGGGGCGATGGCGTTGACCTGGATGCCGTAGCGGGCCAGTTCGGCCGCTGCGACCAGGGTGAGGCCGATGATGCCGGCCTTGGCGGCGCTGTAGTTGCCCTGACCGACCGAGCCCAGCAGGCCCGCGCCGCTGCTGGTGTTGACGACGCGGGCGACCGGGGTGCGGCCCGCCTTGGCCTCGGCCCGCCAGTGCGCGGCCGCGTGCCGCAGCGGCAGGAAATGGCCCTTGAGATGCACCCGCATGACCGCGTCCCAGTCGTCCTCGCCGAGGTTGACGAGCATGCGGTCGCGCAGGAAGCCGGCGTTGTTGACGAGGGTGTCGAGGCGGCCGTAGGCGTCCAGGGCCGCTGCCACCAGGGACTCGGCACCGGCCTCGGTCGCGATGTCGCCGCCGTGCGCCACCGCCTCCCCGCCGGCCGCCCGGATCTCGGCGACGACCGCCTCGGCGGGACCGGCTGGGCCCGAAGGACCGGCGGGGCCCGAAGAGAAGGCGGGGCCCGAAGAGAAGGCTGGGCCTGAAGACACGGCGGGGCCCGAAGAAGAGGCGGCGCCTGAAGAAACGGCGGGGCTGTCGGCGCCCGGCACGCCGTCGAGGCCGACGCCGAGGTCGTTGACGACGACCCGGGCGCCCTCGGCGGCGAACGCGAGCGCGTGGGCCCGGCCGAGCCCACGCCCGGCACCCGTGACGACCACGACCCGGCCCGTGCAGATTCCGCTCATCTCACTCCTCCTTGTCGGACGGTCCGTTGACATCCGCCGCGTCCAGAAAGGCGGGCCGCTCCCCGCCCCCGTGCACGAGCAGGCTCGCCCCGCTGATGTAGGCGGCCGCGTCGGAGGCGAGGAAGACGGCGGCGGCGCCGACGTCGGACGGGACGGCGAGGCGGCCGAGCGGCACGGTGCGGGAGACGGCGTCGACGCCGTCCTGGCCGCCGTAGTGGAGGTGGGCCAGCTCGGTGCGGACCATGCCGACCACGAGCGTGTTGACCCGGACCTCCGGCGCCCACTCCACCGCCATGGACCGGGCGAGGTTCTCCAGTCCCGCCTTGGCCGCCCCGTAGGCGGCGGAGCCCGGCGAGGGGCGGCCGCCGCTGACGCTGCCGATCATCACCACCGCCCCCCGGGCCCGCCGGAGGTGCTCGTAGGCGGCGAGGGAGGCGGTCAGCGGCGTGACGAGGTTGAGCTCGATCACCCGGGCGTGCCGCTCGGAGTCCGCGTCGGCGAGCCGCCGGTAGGGGGTGCCGCCCGCGTTGTTGACGAGCACGTCGACCCGGGGCAGGGCGTCGAAGAAGGCCCGCACGGCGGGCGGGTCGCGCAGGTCGAGAGGGGTGAATTCGACGCCGTCGACGGGTTGTTCGGGCGGCCGGCGGGCACAGGCCAGGACATGGGCGCCGGTCGCGGCGAAGGCCCGGGCGATCCCCGCGCCCACCCCCCTGGTACCGCCCGTGACCACGACGGTCCTGCCGCTCGGCGACTTGTCCACAGGGCCTCCCGCTTGTCCGCACCGGCTGCTAGCTTCGAAGCCTCACACCTAACAAATGTTTGGTGGAAAGGCAGCTGAGTGCGAAGGTAGCTGATGCGTCCATGGGTGTCTCCACCTCGTGTCCGGAAAAGGGAATCGCGGTCGTCACGGTCGATCACCCGCCGGTGAACGCACTGCCGGTGCGCGGCTGGTTCACGCTGGCCCAGGCCGTGCGCGCGGCGGGCCGCGACCCCGCGACCCGGTGCGTCGTGCTGACAGCGCTGGGCCGGGGGTTCAACGCGGGTGTGGACATCAAGGAGATCCAGGCGGAGGGGAACGAGGCACTGCTCGGCGTCAACCGGGGCTGTGCGGAGGCCTTCGCGGCGGTACACGAGTGCGAGACACCCGTGGTGGCGGCGGTGCACGGCTTCTGCCTGGGCGGCGGCATAGGCCTGGTGGGCAACGCGGACGCGATCGTGGCCAGCGAGGACGCCGTCTTCGGGCTGCCCGAGCTGGACCGGGGCGCCCTGGGCGCGGCCACCCACCTGGCCCGCCTGGTCCCGCCGCATCTGATGCGGACGCTGTACTACACCTCGCGCACGGCGACCGCGGCCGAACTGCACGCCCATGGTTCGGTGTGGCGGGTCGTACCGCGCGAGGAGCTGCTGTCCGCGGCACTGGAGCTGGCCCGGGAGATAGCCGCCAAGGACGGCCGGCTGCTGCGCCTGGCCAAGGCCGCCATCAACGGCATCGACCCCGTCGACGTGCGGCGCAGCTACCGCTTCGAGCAGGGCTTCACCTTCGAGGCCGCCCTCAGCGGGGTGGCCGACCGGATCCGTGACACCTTCGGGAAGGAGGGCGCGGGCAGTGACTGACAAGACGATGACCGCCGACGAGGCCGTCGCCCGGCTGGCCAGCGGCATGACCCTCGGCATCGGCGGCTGGGGTTCCCGGCGCAAGCCGATGTCCCTGGTCAGAGCGGTGCTCCGAAGCGGAATCGACGATCTGACCCTGGTCTCGTACGGCGGCCCGGACGTCGGGATGCTGGTAGCGGCCGGCCGGGTGCGCAAACTGGTGACGGCCTTCGTCACCCTTGACTCCGTCCCGCTCGAACCGAACTACCGCGCGGCTCGCGAACGCGGCGCGTTCGAGCTGATGGAAGTCGACGAGGGCATGTTCATGTGGGGCCTGCACGCGGCGGCGAACCGGCTGCCCTTCCTGCCGGTGCGCGCGGGGATCGGCTCGGACGTCATGCGGGTCGACCCCGGCCTGCGGACGGTCACCTCGCCCTACGACGACGGGGAGACGTTCGTGGCGATGCCCGCGCTGCGCCTGGACGCGGCCCTGGTGCACGTCAACCGGGCGGACCGGCTGGGCAACGGACAGTATCTGGGCCCGGACCCGTACTTCGACGATCTGTTCTGTGAGGCGGCGGACGCGGCCTACGTCTCCTGCGAGCGGATCGTGGACACGGCCGAGCTGACGAAGGAGGCGGCCGTGCAGTCGCTGCTGGTGAAGCGGCTGAACGTGACGGGCGTGGTGGAGGCGCCGGGCGGCGCGCACTTCACGTCGTGCGCTCCCGACTACGGGCGGGACGAGGACTTCCAGCGGCTGTACGCGACGACCCCGTGGGCGGAGTTCGCCGAGCGGTTCCTGGCCGGGGACGAGCAGGCGTACCGCGCGGCGGTGCGGGACTGGCAGGAGGGGCGAGGGTGAGGGACGTACCGCACACGGACACGGGCACACCGCACACGGAACCGCCGCACACGGGGGTATCGCACACGGAGGTGTCGCGCTCCGAGTACTGCGTGATCGCCTGCGCGGAGGCCTGGCGCGGGTCGGGTGAGATCCTGGCGAGCCCGATGGGCCTGATCCCCTCCCTCGGCGCCCGCCTGGCCCGGCTGACCTTCGCGCCGGACCTGCTGCTGACCGACGGCGAGGCGACACTGGTCCGCCCGGACGGGACGCCCGAGGGCTGGCTGCCCTACCGGCAGCACCTGGCCCTGGTCTCCGGCGGACGCCGGCACGTGATGATGGGCGCGAGCCAGCTCGACCGGTACGGCAACCAGAACATCTCCTGCATCGGCGACTGGTCCCGCCCCCGGCGCCAGTTGCTGGGCGTGCGTGGCGCGCCCCTGAACACACTGAACAACCCGACGAGTTACTGGGTCCCGAAGCACTCCCGGCGGGTGTTCGTACCCAAGGTCGACATGGTGTGCGGGGTGGGGTACGACCGGGTCGCCGCGCACCCGGGCACGGAGCGCTTCCACCGCATCCCGAGGGTCGTCACCGATCTGGCCGTCCTCGACTTCGAGACCCCCGACCGCTCGATGCGGCTGGCGGCGCTGCACCCGGGGGTGAGCGTGGACCGGGTCCGGGAGGCGACGGACTTCGAGCTGACCGTGCCGGACGAGGTGCCCTGCACCAGGGAGCCCACCGGCGAGGAGCTGCGGCTGATCCGTGAGGTGCTGGATCCGGCCGGCGCCCGGGCCAGGGAGGTCGCGGGCTGATGGAGACCGCGCTGACCCGGCTGGCCGGGATCCGGCACCCGATCGTGCAGACGGGCATGGGCTGGGTGGCGGGCCCCCGCCTGGTCTCGGCCACGGCCAACGCCGGAGCCCTCGGCATCCTGGCGTCCGCCACGATGACCCTGGACCAGCTGCGGGCCGCGATAGCCGAGGTGCGCTGCCGCACGGACGCCCCCTTCGGGGTGAACCTGCGGGCGGACGCGGCCGACGCCGGCGACCGGGTCCGGCTGATCGTCGAGGGCGGTGTGCGGGTGGCGTCCTTCGCGCTCGCCCCCTCCCCCGAGCTGATCGCCGAGCTGAAGGAGGCGGGGGTGGTGGTGATCCCGTCCGTCGGGGCGCGGCGGCACGCCGAGAAGGTGGCGGCGTGGGGTGCGGACGCGGTGATCGTGCAGGGCGGCGAGGGCGGCGGGCACACCGGCGAGGTCGCCACGAGCGTGCTGCTGCCGCAGGTGGTGGACGCGGTGCGGATACCGGTGGTGGCCGCCGGGGGTTTCTTCGACGGCCGGGGGCTGGTGGCGGCGCTGGCGTACGGGGCGGCGGGGGTCGCGATGGGCACGCGGTTCCTGCTCACCTCGGACTCGACGGTGCCGGACGCGGTGAAGGCGAGGTATCTGGCGGCGACGGTCAGGGACGTCACGGTCACCCGGGCGGTCGACGGGCTGCCGCACCGGATGCTGCGGACCGACCTGGTGACCGCGCTGGAGCGCTCGGGCCGGGCCCGGAGCCTGCTGCACGCGATACGGCGCGCGGCGGAGTTCCGGAAGCTGTCCGGGCTCACCTGGCGGCAGATGGTTCAGGACGGCCTGGCCCTCCGGCACGGCAAGGACCTGACGTGGAGCCAGGTCCTGCTGGCCGCGAACACGCCGATGCTGCTCAGATCGGCGATGGTGGAGGGCCGCACGGACCTCGGGGTGATGGCGTCCGGTCAGGTCGCCGGGGTGATCGACGACCTGCCGTCCTGCGCCGAGCTGGTGGAACGCGTCATGAAGGAGGCGGAGGAGGCGAGGGCGCGTCTCGCTGCCGCCCGATGAGCGCGACGTTCACAGCCGCTCCATGACCGTCACGTTCGCCTGTCCCCCGCCCTCGCACATCGACACCATCCCCAACGGCCCCCTCGCACTGCTCGGCCCCAGGGGGCCTCACAGGCTTCGGCGGCCTGCGACCGACTCCGTCCGCCGAAGTCGTGGCCAGGCCGCCCTACTCACTCCCGTACTCCGTCACAGCCGCTCGATGACCGTCACGTTCGCCTGTCCCCCGCCCTCGCACATCGTCTGGAGGCCGTAGCGGCCTCCGGTGCGTTCCAGTTCGTGGAGGAGGGTCGTCATCAGTTTGGCGCCGGTCGCGCCGAGGGGGTGGCCGAGGGCTATCGCGCCGCCGTTGACGTTGACCTTCGCGGGGTCGGCGCCGGTCTCCTTGAGCCAGGCGAGGACGACCGGGGCGAAGGCCTCATTGATCTCGACGAGGTCGAGGGCGTCGATGGTGAGGCCGGTCTTCTTCAGGGCGTGGGCGGTGGCCGGGATCGGGGCGGAGAGCATCCGGATGGGGTCCTCGCCGCGGACGGAGAGGTGGTGGACGCGGGCGCGCGGGCGCAACCCGTGTTCGCGGACCGCGCGTTCGGAGGCGAGGAGCAGGGCGGCGGCGCCGTCGGAGACCTGGGAGGAGCAGGCGGCGGTGATGGTGCCGCCGTCGAGGACCGGCTTCAGGGCGGCCATCTTCTCCAGGGAGGTGTCCCGGCGCGGCCCCTCGTCCACGGCGACCGGCCCGTAGGGGACCGTCTCCCGCTCGAAGCGCCCCTCGTCGATGGCGCGCAGGGCCCGCCGGTGGGAGCGCAGCGCGAACTCCTCCTGGTCCTGCCTGCTGATGCCCCACTTGGCGGCGATCATCTCGGCGCCGGCGAACTGGTTGACGGGCCGGGTGCCGTACCGGGCCCGCCAGCCCTCGCTGCCCAGGAAGGGGCCGTCGGTCAGTCCCAGGGGCTCGGCGGCCTGGCGGGAGGCGAAGGCGATGGGTATCTGGGACATGTTCTGGACACCGCCGGCGACCACCAGGTCCTGGGTGCCGGAGAGCACGGCCTGGGCGGCGAAGTGCACGGCCTGCTGCGAGGACCCGCACTGCCGGTCGACGGTGACGCCCGGCACCTCCTCGGGCAGCCCGGCGGCCAGCCAGCAGGTGCGGGCGATGTCACCGGCCTGCGGCCCCACCGCGTCGAGGCAGCCGAAGACGACGTCCTCGACGGCGGCCGGGTCCACTCCGGCCCGCGCGACCAGTTCCCTGAGCACATGCGCGCCCAGGTCGGCCGGGTGGACCGCGCTCAGTCCTCCCCCGCGCCGCCCGACGGGCGTCCGGACCGCTTCGACGATGTAGGCCTCGGCCATGGCAACTCCCCAATGCGTCACGTCACGTGCGTACGGCGATCCCGTCCAGCACCATCGAGAGGTACTGCCGGGCGATCTCCTCCGGGCTGTGCTGCCCGCCGGGCCGGTACCAGGAGGCGGCGACCCACACGGTGTCGCGCACGAACCGGTAGGTGAGGCGGACGTCGAGGTCGGCGCGGAAGACGCGCGCGGCGACCCCGCGCTCCAGCGTGGCCAGCCACGCCTTCTCGAACCTGTGCTGTGACTCGGCGAGGAAGCCGAACCGCTCCTGTGCGACCAGCTGCTTGCTCTCCTTCTGGTAGATGGCGACGGCGGCGCGGTGCCGGTCGATCTCCCTGAAGGACTCGGTGACCAGGGCTTCGAGGGTCTCGCGGGGACCGAGCCCGGCGGCCAGGACGGTGTCGTAGCCGTCCCAGAGCTCGTCGAGGAAGGTCCGCAAAATCTCCTCCAGCATCGACTCCTTGGAGTCGAAGTGGTAGTAGAGGCTGCCCGCGAGCATGCCCACGTGGTCCGCGATCTTGCGTACGGTGGTGGCGTTGTAGCCCTGCTCGGCGAAGACCTCGGCGGCGGTCTCGAGGAGTTCGCGGCGGCGGGCCTGAGTGGCGGCGGCCGCGGGCTTTCTCGTCGCGGTCACGTGGGGCTTCTTCTTGGTCGGCACGGGTACATTCTGGTCCTACGGGTGCTGGCTGCTGACGGAGACGACCTCGCCGGTGAGGTAGGAGGAGTAGCCGGACGCCAGGAAGACGATGGCGTTGGCCACCTCCCACGGCTCGGCGTACCGCCCGAAGGCCTCGCGGGCGGTGAGCTCCTCCAGCAGCTCGGCGGAGGTCACCTTCACCAGGTGCGGGTGCATGGCGAGGCTCGGTGCCACGGCGTTGACCCGCACGCCATACCCGGCCGCCTCGATCGCCGCACAGCGGGTCAGCGCCATCACCCCGGCCTTGGCGGCGGCGTAGTGGGCCTGTCCGGCCTGTGCCCGCCAGCCGACGACGGAGGAGTTGTTGACGATCACCCCGCCCTGCCCGCTCTCCCGGAAGTGCTCGCGGAAGAGCCGCAGGGCGGCCCGCACGCACCGGAAGGTTCCGTTGAGGGTGACGTCGAGCACGCGTGACCACTGGTCGTCACTCATGTCGACGAGAGCAGAAGTCCCGCCGAGACCCGCGTTGTTGACGACGATGTCCAGCCGTCCGTGGGTCCGCACGGCGGTGTCGAACAGGGCCCGCACCTGGGTCTCGTCGGTGACGTCGCAGGGCAGGGCGGTCACGGCTCCCGGATGGCGGCCGGCCAGCTCGGCCTCGTACTCCTTCAGCCGCCGCGCGTGCGCGTCGCTGATCAGCACGCGGGCGCCCTCCTCCAGGAAGCGGCGCGCGGTCGCCCCGCCGATCCCCGCCCCGGCCGCGGCGGTGACGACGGCGGTACGCCCCTCCAGCAGCCCGTGCCCGGGCACGTACTCCGGACTCTCGACGCCTGTCATGGGCCCACGCTAACCTACCAAACACTTGTTAGGGAAGGACGGTGACGGCGACCGTGGACCTGACCCACAGCCCGGCGGACGAGGAGTTCCGCGCCGAGGCCCGCGCCTGGCTGCGGGCGCACGTGCCGCGCCGCCCGCTCCCCTCCCTGGAGACGGCGGCGGGCTTCGCGGCGCACCGCGCCTGGGAGGCCGAACTGGCCGCGGACCGCTGGTCGGTGGTGTCCTGGCCCGAGGAGTACGGCGGCCGGGGCGCGGGGCTGCTGCGGTGGCTGGTCTTCGAGGAGGAGTACTGGGCGGCGGGCGCGCCCGGCCGGGTCGGCCAGAACGGCGTCAGCCTGCTCGCGCCGACCCTGTTCGAGCACGGGACGGAGGAGCAGCGTGCCCGGGTGCTGCCGTCGATGGCCACCGGGGAGGTGGTCTGGGCGCAGGCGTGGTCCGAGCCCGGGGCCGGTTCCGACCTGGCGTCCCTCACCTCCAGGGCGGTGCGCACGGACGGCGGCTGGCTGCTCCGCGGGCAGAAGACCTGGTCGTCACGGGCGGCCTTCGCGGACCGCGCGTTCGGCCTGTTCCGCAGCGAGCCGCACCGGCCCAGGCCGCACCAGGGGCTGACCTACCTGATGTTCGACCTGCGCGCGCCGGGGGTGACCGTGCGCCCGATCGGCCGCCTCGACGGGAAGCCGGCGTTCGCGGAGCTGTTCCTGGACGAGGTGTTCGTGCCCGACGAGGACGTGATCGGCGAGCCGGGCCAGGGCTGGCGGATCGCGATGTCGACGGCGGGGAACGAGCGGGGGCTGACGCTGCGGTCGCCGGGGCGGTTCCTGGCCGCCGCCGGCCGGCTGCGGGACCTCTGGCAGGCGCGGGGCGGCCCGGCGTCCACCGCGGACCGGGTGGCCGACGCCGTCGTCGGCGCCCGCGCGTACCAGCTGTTCACCTACGCGGCCGCAGCCCGCTTCCTGGACGGTGAGTCGCTCGGCCCCGAGTCCAGCCTGAACAAGGTGTTCTGGTCGGAGCTGGACCTGGCAATGCACGAGACGGCGCTCGATCTGCTCGGCGCGGAGGGCGAGTTGGCGGACACCACGTGGTCCGAGGGCTATGTCTTCGCCCTCGCCGGTCCGATCTACGCGGGCACCAACGAGATCCAGCGCGACATCATCGCCGAGCGGCTGCTCGGCCTCCCGAAGGGACGCCGCTGACATGCGTTTCCTCCTCGACACCGAGCAGCGGGACTTCGCCGGCGCGCTGCGGGCACTGCTGACGGCGGCGGACACACCGTCGGTGGTACGGGACTGGAGCCGCGGCGAGCGGGCGAGCGGGCGGACGCTGTGGGGCCGGGTCGCGGAGGCGGGGGTGTTCGGGCTGGCGGTGCCCGAGGAGTACGGCGGGGTGGGCCGCCGGCCCGTTGAACTCGCCGTCGCCTGCGTCGAGCTGGGGCGGCACGTGGTACCGGGGCCGGTGGCGGAGACGGTGGCGGCGGCCGTGCTGCTCGATGACGGCGAGGGCCTCGCCAAGCGGTTCCTGCCGGGGATCGCGTCGGGGGAGACCATGGCCACGGTCGCGTTCGAGAGCCACGGGTACGGGTTCGCGCTGGACGGGGACGCGGCCGATGTGCGGCTCGCGGCCACGCCGGAGGGCCTGCGCCTGTCCCCCGGCGCCGGAGCGGTACGCCAGTCCCTGGACCCCGCCCGCCGGCTCGCACCGCTCTTTCCCGCCGGTGAGCTGATCAGCGCGGAGCCGCCGTGGGCCGAGGCACTGGTCTGGGCCCGGCTGGCCACGGCCGCGCAGGCGCTGGGAGTGGGGCTGGCGCTGCTCGACAGAACGGTGGCGTACGTGAAGCAGCGGACGCAGTTCAACGTGCCCATCGGGTCGTTCCAGGCGGTCAGGCACCGGCTGGCCGATGTGAAGATCGCTCTGGAGTTCGCCCGGCCGATGGTCTTCGGGGCGGCGGTGACCATGGCTCCGGCGGATGTGGCCGCGGCGAAGCTCGGCGCGTGCGAGGCGGCCCACGCCGCGGCGCGGGCCGCGCTTCAGCTGCACGGGGCGATCGGCTACACCGCGGAGTACGAACTGTCGTTGTGGCTGACGAAGGCGCGGGCGTTGCGGGGGGCCTGGGGGGCACCGGAGGACTGCCGGCGAGACGTGCTCGAAGGTCGTACCTGAACTGCGGGCCGGTGGGGGCCTGTCGCGCCCAGGCGGCGGCAGCCGCATGTCGAGAACAGCCCCGCGCCCCTGGAAGAAGGGGCGTTGTCCCTCCGGGTGATCAATGGTGGTCCCCGCTCGTGATCTCCCGGTACTCCTCCTTCGTCGGCTTCGGGATGTGGGTGTCGGGGCCGAACATGCCCTTGGCCAGACCGGCCCGTACCCGCTGGGAGACGGTGACCTTGCGCCGTACCCCGTTCGCGTCCTCGGCCGGCCCGGTCTCGTACGGCGGGTTCTGTTCGTGCTGGGTCAGGACGAACAGGCGGTCCTGGCTGAGGGGTTCGTGGACCTCGATGTACTCGCCGTGCGGGAGCAGCTTGATGAGGCCGGTCTCCCTGCCGTGCAGGACCTTGTCGCGGTCCTGGCGCTGCAGGCCGAGGCAGATCCGTTTGGTGACGACGAAGGCGAGGACCGGGACGACGAAGACGGAGATCCGGACGAACCAGGTGATCGAGTTGATGGAGAGATGGAGATGGGTGGCGACGACGTCGTTGCCGCCGCCGACCAGCAGGACGAAGTAGAGGCTGAGCCAGGCCACGCCGAGGGCGGTGCGGACGGGGACGTTGCGCGGGCGGTCGAGGATGTGGTGCTCACGTCTGTCGCCGGTGATCCACGCCTCGACGAACGGGTAGATGCCGATGGCCAGCAGGAAGAGCGGGAAGAGCGAGAAGGGGATGAGGACGCCCAGTTCCAGGGTGTGACCCCAGGCGTTGATCTCCCAGCCGGGCATCACGCGGATCAGGCCCTCGGAGAAGCCGAGGTACCAGTCGGGCTGGGCACCGGTGGTCACCAGGTCGGGACGGTAGGGGCCGAAGGCCCACACCGGGTTGATGGTGGCGATGCCGCCGATGAGCGCGAGGATGCCGAAGACGAGGAAGAAGAAGCCGCCGGCCTTGGCCATGTAGACCGGCAGGAAGGGCATGCCGACCACGCTCTTCTGGTCGCGTCCGGGCGCCGGGTACTGGGTGTGCTTGTGGTAGAAGACCAGGATCAGGTGGGCGACGACCAGGCCCAGCATGATCCCGGGCAGCAGCAGCACGTGGATCGGGAAGAAGCGGGAGATGATGTCGTGGCCGGGGAACTCCCCGCCGAACAGGAACATCGAGAGGTACGAGCCGACGATCGGGATCGACAGGATCGCGCCGTCGGCGAACCGGACGCCGGTGCCGGAGAGCAGGTCGTCGGGGAGCGAGTAGCCGGTCAGGCCGGTGAGGATGGCGAGGAACAGCAGGGTCCACCCGAACAGCCAGTTGATCTCACGGGGCTTGCGGAAGGCGCCGGTGAAGAACACCCGCATCATGTGGACGAGCATGCCGGCCACGAAGACCAGCGCCGCCCAGTGGTGGATCTGCCGGATCAGCAGGCCGCCGCGCACGTCGAAGCTGATGTGCAGCGTCGACTCGTACGCTTTGGTCATGATGATGCCGTTCAGCGGCCGGTAGGTGCCGTGGTAGACCACCTCGGCGCCGCTGGGCTCGAAGAACAGGGTGAGGTAGATGCCCGTGAGGATCAGGATGAGGAAGCTGTAGAGGCAGACCTCGCCCAGCATGAAGGACCAGTGGTCCGGGAACACCTTGCGCATGTTCGCCTTGGCCAGGGCGTAGATCCCGAGCCGCCCGTCGGCCCAGTCGGCGAGCTTCTCGCCCTTGCCGGGCGGCTCCGCCCGGTCCGCGGAACTCCCCACCCGTGCCTGTCCGTTCACCGTTCGTGCGCCGTCGTCCATACGTCGCCCGCCTCCCCGCCGGATCACCCCTCAGGGTGGCACGGCAGACCCCCGGCAGCCAACGGTGCGGCGTCAAGTCGGCCGGGGCGGCCGAGTCGGCCCGCGGTCAGCCGGCGCGTACGATGCCCGCCGCCCGCGCCGCCGCCAGCCACTGCGGGAACTCGCCGACGAGACGGTCGTACAACTCGCCGTCCGGCACCTGCCGCGGGTCGGGACCCGCGTGGAAGAACCCCGCGTTGTCCACCACCCGCCTGCCCGGCACCGCCAGTTCGTCGAGCTTGCGCAGGAAGTCGAACTGTTTGCTGTGCGGGTCGCCGAAGCCGACGAACTGCCAGAACAGCGGCAGCCTGGCCGCCTTGCACAGGTAGCGTTCCGCGGCGAGCTTGTTGATCGGGCCGCCGTCGGTCTGGAAGACGACCAGGGCGGGATCGGTGGCACCGCTGTCCAGGTAGTGGTCGATCACCGCGTCCATGGCCAGGTGGTAGCTGGTCTTGCCCATGTGCCCGAGCCCGGCCGCGATCTTCTCGATGCGGCCGGTGTGTTCGGCCAGCTTGATGTCGGTGACCGCGTCGATGTCGGTGGAGAAGAAGACGACGGGGACCCGGCCGTCGTCGTCCAGGTGTGCGGAGAGGCCGAGCACCCGATCGGCGAGTGCCTGCACGCTGCCGTCCGCGTAGTACGGCTTCATCGAGCCGGAGTAGTCGACGACCAGGTAGACGGCGGCGCGCAGCCCGTCGAGGCCGTGCTTGGTGAGGGAGACACCGGCCGCCTTGTACGAGCCGGCCAGCGCGGGCGCGGTCCGCTCCACCTTGCTGAGACTGATCGCGGCCATGCTCTGTGCCCCCTCGCCCTGGTTCAGGAGGCCGAGGTTACTTGATCGTGAAAAGGCGACGGCGCCCGCCCTGTCGTCCGGTCGGGGACTGGGGGGCGGGCGCCGTCAGTGTCCGTACGCCTTTGTACGGGACGTCTGTTGAGGTGTGCCTCAGACCATCAGCGAGCGGTCCGTCGGGCGGATCGGGGCCGGGAGGTCGCTCACGCCCGTGAGGAAGCGGTCGACGCCCTTGGCTGCCGAACGGCCCTCGGCGATCGCCCAGACGATCAGGGACTGGCCGCGGCCCGCGTCACCGGCGACGAAGACGCCGGGGACGTTGGTCTGGAAGTCGGCGTCGCGGGCGATGTTGCCGCGCTCGTCGAGGTCGAGACCGAACTGCTCGACCAGGCCGTTGGCCCGGTCGGTGCCGGTGAAGCCCATGGCGAGGGTGACCAGCTGGGCCGGGATCCTGCGCTCGGTGCCCGGCTTCGGGGTGAGCTTGCCGTCGATGAACTCCACCTCGGTGAGGTGCAGCCACTGGACGTTGCCGTCCTCGTCGCCCTCGAAGTGGGTGGTGGAGACGGAGTAGACCCGCTCGCCGCCCTCCTCGTGCGCCGAGGTGACCTTGTAGAGCATCGGGAAGGTCGGCCACGGCTGGTTCGGCGCCCGGTCCTCGCCCGGCCTGGGCATGATCTCCAGCTGGGTGACCGAGGCCGCGCCCTGGCGGTGGGCGGTGCCCACGCAGTCCGCGCCGGTGTCGCCGCCGCCGATCACGATCACGTGCTTGCCCTCGGCCGAGACGGGAGAGGTGACGTAGTCGCCCTCCTGGACCTTGTTGGCCAGGGGCAGGTACTCCATGGCCTGGTAGACGCCCTTGAGCTCGCGGCCGGGGACCGGCAGGTCACGGGCGGTCGTGGCGCCGGCGGCGATGACGACCGCGTCGTACCGCTTCCTCAGGTCGGTCGCCTTGAGGTCGCGGCCGATCTCGATACCGGTACGGAAGCGGGTGCCCTCCGCGCGCATCTGCTCGATACGGCGGTTGATGTGCCGCTTCTCCATCTTGAACTCGGGGATGCCGTAGCGGAGCAGGCCGCCGACGCGGTCGGCGCGCTCGTAGACGGCGACGGTGTGACCGGCCCGGGTGAGCTGCTGGGCGGCGGCCAGGCCCGCGGGGCCCGAGCCGATGACGGCGACGGTCTTGCCGGACAGGCGCTCGGGGGCCTGCGCGGCGACCGTGCCCGCCTCCCACGCCTTGTCGATGATCGAGACCTCGACGTTCTTGATGGTGACGGCCGGCTGGTTGATGCCGAGCACGCACGCCGACTCACAGGGGGCCGGGCAGAGGCGACCGGTGAACTCCGGGAAGTTGTTGGTCGCGTGCAGCCGCTCGGAGGCGGCCGTCCAGTCCTCGCGGTAGGCGAAGTCGTTCCACTCGGGGATCAGGTTCCCGAGCGGACAGCCGTTGTGGCAGAACGGGATGCCGCAGTCCATGCACCGGCTGGCCTGCTCGCTGATGATCGGCAGCAGTGAGCCGGGGACGTAGACCTCGTTCCAGTCCTTGACGCGCTCGCTGACGGGACGGGTCTTGGCGACCTCACGGCCGTGCTTCAGGAAGCCCTTCGGGTCAGCCATTGATCGCCGCCTCCATCATCTTCTCGTGGGTCTCGGTCTCGGAGAGACCGGCTCGCTCGGCGGCGTCCTTGGCGGCGAGCACTGCCTTGTACGTGCTGGGGATGATCTTGCTGAACCGCTGCGCGGCCGTGTCCCAGTCGGCGAGCAGCTTCTCGGCGACCGTCGAGCCGGTCTCCTCGGCGTGCCGGCGCACCACGTCGTGCAGCCACTGCCTGTCGGCGTCGTCGAGGGCCTCGACGGCGCCGGCGTTGCCGGCGTTGACGTTGTCGACGTTCAGGTCGATCACGTACGCGACGCCACCGGACATGCCGGCCGCGAAGTTGCGGCCCGTCTCGCCGAGGACCACCGCGTGACCGCCGGTCATGTACTCGCAGCCGTGGTCGCCCACGCCCTCCGAGACGACCAGCGCGCCGGAGTTGCGGACGCAGAACCGCTCGCCGGTGCGGCCGCGCAGGAACAGCTCGCCGCCGGTCGCGCCGTACGCGATGGTGTTGCCCGCGATCGTCGAGAACTCGGCCAGGTGGTCGGCCGCCCGGTCCGGACGCACGATCACGCGGCCGCCCGAGAGGCCCTTGCCGACGTAGTCGTTGGCGTCGCCCTCCAGCCGGAGCGTGACACCGCGCGGCAGGAAGGCGCCGAAGGACTGGCCGGCCGAGCCGGTGAAGGTGATGTCGATGGTGTCGTCGGGCAGACCCGCGCCGCCGAACTTCTTCGTCACCTCGTGGCCGAGCATGGTGCCGACCGTGCGGTTGATGTTGCGGACCTTGACCTGGGCGCGCACCGGCTGGGCGTCGGTGGCGCTGGAGGCGGCCAGGGCGTCGGAGGCGAGCTTGATCAGCTCGTTGTCCAGGGCCTTCTCCAGGCCGTGGTCCTGCGCGACGGTCCGGTGCAGCGCCGCGCCCTCGGGCAGCTCGGGCACGTGGAAGAGCGGGGCCAGATCCAGGCCCTGCGCCTTCCAGTGGTTGACGGCCCGGGTGACGTCGAGCGTCTCGGCGTGGCCGACGGCCTCCTCGATGGAGCGGAAGCCCAGCTCGGCGAGGATCTCGCGGACCTCCTCCGCGATGAACTTGAAGAAGTTCACCACGTACTCGGCCTTGCCGGAGAAGCGGTCGCGCAGCACCGGGTTCTGGGTGGCGACGCCGACCGGGCAGGTGTCCAGGTGGCAGACACGCATCATGATGCAGCCGGAGACGACGAGCGGCGCGGTCGCGAAACCGAACTCCTCGGCGCCGAGCAGCGCGGCGATGACGACGTCACGGCCGGTCTTGAGCTGGCCGTCGGTCTGTACGACGATCCGGTCCCGCAGGCCGTTGAGCAGCAGGGTCTGCTGGGTCTCGGCGAGGCCGAGCTCCCAGGGGCCGCCCGCGTGCTTCAGCGAGGTCAGCGGGGAGGCGCCCGTACCGCCGTCGTGACCGGAGATGAGCACGACGTCCGCGTGGGCCTTGGACACACCGGCCGCGACCGTGCCGACGCCGACCTCGGAGACCAGCTTGACGTGAATCCGCGCCTTCGGGTTCGCGTTCTTGAGGTCGTGGATCAGCTGGGCCAGGTCCTCGATGGAGTAGATGTCGTGGTGCGGCGGCGGGGAGATCAGGCCGACACCCGGGGTGGAGTGCCGGGTCTTGGCGACCCACGGGTAGACCTTGTGGCCGGGCAGCTGGCCGCCCTCGCCGGGCTTGGCGCCCTGGGCCATCTTGATCTGGATGTCGTCGGCGTTGACCAGGTACTCGGAGGTCACGCCGAAGCGGCCGGAGGCGACCTGCTTGATGGCGGACCGGCGGGCCGGGTCGTACAGCCGGTCCGGGTCCTCGCCGCCCTCACCGGTGTTGGACTTGCCGCCCAGCTGGTTCATGGCGATGGCGAGGGTCTCGTGGGCCTCGCGCGAGATGGAGCCGTAGGACATGGCGCCGGTCGAGAACCGCTTGACGATCTCGGAGACCGGCTCGACCTCGTCGATGGAGATCGACGGGCGGTCGCTCTTGAAGCCGAACAGGCCGCGGAGCGTCATCAGCCGCTCGGACTGCTCGTTCACGCGGTCCGTGTACTTCTTGAAGATGTCGTAGCGGTTGGCGCGCGTCGAGTGCTGGAGGCGGAAGACCGTCTCCGGGTCGAACAGGTGCGGCTCGCCCTCGCGACGCCACTGGTACTCGCCGCCTATGTCGAGGGCGCGGTGCGCCGGCGCGATGCCGGAGGCCGGGTAGGCCTTGGCGTGGCGGGCGGCGACCTCCTTGGCGATGACGTCGATGCCGACGCCGCCGATCTTGGAGGCGGTGCCGTTGAAGTACTTCTCGACGAAGCCCTCTTCGAGACCGACGGCCTCGAAGACCTGGGCGCCGCGGTAGGAGGCGACCGTCGAGATGCCCATCTTGGACATGACCTTCAGGACGCCCTTGCCGAGGGCGTAGATCAGGTTGCGGATGGCCTGCTCGGACTCCATGCCCGGCAGGAAGGTGCCCGCGCGGACCAGGTCCTCGACGGACTCCATGGCCAGGTAGGGGTTGACGGCGGCGGCGCCGAAACCGATCAGCAGGGCGACGTGGTGGACCTCGCGGACGTCACCGGCCTCGACCAGCAGACCCACCTGGGTGCGCTGCTTGGTGCGGATGAGGTGGTGGTGGACGGCCGCGGTGAGCAGCAGCGACGGGATCGGCGCGTGCTCGGCGTCGGAGTGCCGGTCGGACAGCACGATCAGGCGGGCGCCGTTCTCGATGGCCGCGTCGGCCTCGGCGCAGATCTCGTCGATCCGCGCGGCGAGCGCCTCGCCGCCGCCGGAGACCCGGTACAGGCCGGAGAGGGTCGCGGCCTTGAAGCCGGGCATGTCGCCGTCGGCGTTGATGTGGATGAGCTTGGCCAGCTCGTCGTTGTCGATCACCGGGAAGGGCAGCACGACCGAGCGGCAGGAGGCGGCGTTCGGGTCGAGCAGGTTGCCCGAGGGGCCGAGCGACGAGCGCAGGCTCGTCACCAGCTCTTCCCGGATGGCGTCCAGCGGCGGGTTGGTGACCTGCGCGAACAGCTGGGTGAAGTAGTCGAAGAGCAGCCGGGGGCGCTCGCTGAGCGCCGCGATCGGCGAGTCGGTGCCCATGGAGCCGATCGGCTCGGCGCCGGCCTTGGCCATCGGCGCGAGGATGACGCGCAGCTCTTCCTCGGTGTAGCCGAAGGTCTGCTGGCGGCGGGTGACCGAGGCGTGGGTGTGCACGATGTGCTCGCGCTCGGGCAGGTCGCCCAGCTCGATCTCGCCGGCCTCCAGCCACTCCGCGTACGGCTGCGCGGTGACGAGGGCCGACTTGATCTCGTCGTCCTCGATGATGCGGTGCTCGGCGGTGTCGACGAGGAACATCTTGCCGGGCTGCAGCCGGCCCTTGCGGATGACCTTGGCGGGGTCGATGTCGAGGACGCCGACCTCGGAGGCGAGGACGACCAGGCCCTCGTCGGTGACCCAGTAGCGGCCGGGGCGCAGACCGTTGCGGTCGAGAACGGCGCCGACCTGGACGCCGTCGGTGAAGGTGACGGTGGCGGGGCCGTCCCAGGGCTCCATCATCGTGGCGTGGAAACCGTAGAAGGCGCGGCGGGCCGCGTCCATGGAGTCGTGGTTCTCCCACGCCTCCGGGATCATCATCAGCACGGAGTGCGGCAGCGAACGCCCGCCCAGGTGCAGGAGCTCCAGCACCTCGTCGAAGGACGCCGAGTCGGAGGCGTCGGGCGTACAGATCGGGAAGACGCGGTCCAGCTTGTCCTGCGGGCCGAACAGGTCGGAGACCAGCTGCGACTCGCGGGCGGCCATCCAGTTGCGGTTGCCCTTGACGGTGTTGATCTCACCGTTGTGGGCGACGAACCGGTAGGGGTGCGCGAGCGGCCACGACGGGAAGGTGTTCGTGGAGAACCGGGAGTGCACGAGCGCGATCGCGGACGCGAAGCGGCGGTCGGACAGGTCCGGGAAGAAGGGCTCGAGCTGGCCGGTGGTCAGCATGCCCTTGTAGACGATGGTCCGCGCGGACAGCGACGGGAAGTAGACGCCCACCTCGCGCTCGGCGCGCTTGCGCAGCACGAACGCCTTGCGGTCCAGCGCGATGCCCTCGCTGGCGTGGTCGGTGACGAAGACCTGCCGGAAGACCGGCATGGTGGAGCGGGCGGTGGCGCCGAGCAGCCCCGGGGCGACCGGAACCTCGCGCCAGCCGAGGACGGTGAGGCCCTCCTCGTCCGCGATCGTCTCGATCCGCGAGACGGCGTCCTGGGCACCGTCCTCCGGGAGGAAGGCGATACCGACGGCGTACGAACCGGCCGCCGGCAGCTCGAATCCGGCCACCTCGCGGAAGAAGGCGTCGGGCACCTGGGAGAGGATGCCCGCACCGTCACCCGAGTCGGGCTCGGAGCCGGTCGCGCCGCGGTGCTCCAGGTTGCGCAGAACCGTGAGTGCCTGCTCGACCAGCACATGGCTCGCCTCGCCGGTGAGGGTGGCCACGAAGCCGACGCCACAGGCGTCGCGCTCGTTGCGGGGGTCGTACATACCCTGCGCAGCAGGGCGAGCATCCATGAACGACCGATTCTGGCCATTCGTGGAGTGCTGGGACGGCTGGCGCGGCGTACGCATCGGCTCTCCCGTCGTCGTCAGTGGCATATAGCAGGTGCCGAGGGACGACGCTGGCCCTCTGCGTTTTTGTTGCGAAATTTCACGCAGGTTACATGATGGAGCGATTCTCGGGAACTGGATACACCGTTCCGACATGCGGACGCCGCAGGGGGTTACGGCGAGGGACCGCACAAAGCGGTCAAGGTGGTGGGGGACCGATCCGGACAGATCCGTGTCCATCGGTCCGCGGGGGGCGGGGTGAGCGTCGCGCCACCCCACAGGTGCCCGGCAGGCGTCATTGCCTGCGGCGCTTACGGCTCATGCCCAGTGGTTAAGCATTCGAAACCAGCGAGTAACGGGTACTTATGCGGCCCAACGCATAGGTACCAGTCGCACTATCCTACGGCCGTCCCGAACAGAGTACCCAGGACGTACGTCACACCGGCGGCCGCGCCACCCAGCGCGAGCTGCCGCAGGCCGCTGAACCACCAGCTCCGCGCGGTCACCTTGGCCACCACGGCACCACACCCGAACAGCCCGAAGAGCGCCAGCAGCAGGGCGGGCCAGAGCGCGGTCGCGCCGAGCAGGAACGGCAGCACGGGCAGCAGCGCGCCCAGCGCGAACGCCCCGAAGGAGGAGACGGCGGCAACCAGCGGGGAGGGCAGCTCGCCGGGGTCGATCCCGAGCTCCTCCCGGGCGTGTATCTCCAGCGCCTGCTCCGGGTCGGCGGACAGCTGCCGGGCGACCTCCCGCGCGAGCGCCGGCTCCACGCCCCTCGCCTCGTACAGGGCGGCCAGCTCGGCCTCCTCGTCCTGCGGATGCCTGCGCAGCTCGGCGCGCTCGACATCCAGCTCGGCCTCGACGAGCTCGCGCTGCGAGGCGACGGAGGTGTACTCGCCGGCGGCCATCGAGAAGGCGCCGGCGGCCAGCCCCGCGAGCCCGGTGATGATGATGGTCTGGTGACCGACGGACCCGCCCGCGACACCGGTCATCAGGGCGAGGTTGGAGACCAGTCCGTCCATGGCACCGAAGACGGCGGGCCGCAGCCACCCGCCGTTGACATCCCGGTGGGTGTGGTTGTCGCGGTGGGCCTCGTGCAGGGACGCCTGGGTCTCGATGACGGCCATGTGGGTTCCCCCAAAAGTTCTCGCAGCACGCCTCCAGATAAGCTGAGGCAAAGCTAACTTTGGACAAGTTCTATCTTTCGACAACGCTCACGATACGTCGCGGCATTCCCCGTCGCCAGCAAGGAAAGGCTCGGCTAACCTGCGGTTTTACGCCTCTCCGCTCACACGGGCGAGATGCCGCGCAGATGTCGACCGGGTGATGTGAAGGCCCTCCAGGCTGCGGTCAACCGCCGTTGGTGGGACACATCCGCAAACGGTTCCGCGCCCCCGCGCGAAGCCCCTCCCGGAGAGGCCCGCCCATGTCATCGATCGTCTGCACGCCGCCGGTCCCCACTCCCGACGAGCCCGCCTCCGAACTGCGGGACCGGGCTCGGGGAGCGCTGC
Organism: Streptomyces shenzhenensis; assembly: GCF_021462265.1. GTDB lineage: Bacteria > Actinomycetota > Actinomycetes > Streptomycetales > Streptomycetaceae > Streptomyces > Streptomyces shenzhenensis. The sequence continues at coordinate 73,850 of NZ_JAJONF010000024.1, forward strand.
TGGGCCTGGCCGTGGGCGACGCGCTCGGGGCGCCGGCGGAGAACATGAAGCCCTCCGAGATCCGCGCCCGCTGGGGCCGCGTCACGGGATACCTGACCGACCGCCCCGCCGGTACGGACGACACCGAGTACGCGATCTTCTCCGGCCTCCTCCTCGCCCGCCATGGCTCGGCACTCACCAGCGCCCATGTCGAGGCGGCCTGGCACGAGTGGATCGCCGACCGCGCCGAGGGCCCCTTCAAGGGCGCCGGCTTCAGCGAGCGCGGGACCCTGGAGAACCTCCGCCGGGGCCTGGCCGCCCCCATCTCCGCCCAGCACCGGCACGCCTGGAGCGACGGCCTCGCGATGCGGGCGGCCCCCTTCGGCGTCTTCGCGGCGGGCCGCCCCGCCGAGGCGGCCCGGCTCGTCGCCGTCGACGGCTCGGTGAGCCACGAGGGCGAGGGCATCTACGGCGGCCAGGCGGTGGCGGCGGGGGTCGCGGCGGCGATGGCCGGGGCCCCTCCGACGGCGGTGGTGGCGGCGGCCCTCGCGGTGATCCCGGACGACTCGTGGACGGCCCGCTCGCTGCGCCGCGCGGTGTCGGTCGCCCACCGCGGCGAACGCGCGGTCCGCACCGCGGTGGTCATCGGCGGCTACCCCTGGACCGACCTGGCCCCGGAGGCGGTCGCGCTGGCCTTCGGCGCGTACGCGGCGGCGGACGGCGACTTCCGCGACGCGGTGCTGACGGCCGTCAACATGGGCCGCGACGCGGACACGACAGCCGCGGTGGCCGGCGCGCTGGCGGGCGCGACGCGGGGCGAGACATCGATCCCACCGGAGTGGGGTGCGGCGATCGGCCCGGCCCGGGGCAGCTGCCTGCCGTCGATGGCGGGCCGCCACGTACTGGAGGTGGCGGAACTGCTGACGGCGGCGGCTTGGGGGACAACGGGGCCACGCTCCTCACCACCGGCGCCCCCGCCGACCGAACCGCACCCCTCGGCGCCGCCCGCACCACCAACTCCGACCGCCACCGAGCCACCACCCCCGACACCGGCCTCACTGCCCACCGAGCCACCCTCCTCAGCACCGACCGCACCGCCCACCGAGCCGCAACCCGCTACGCCGGCCCTGCGCCCGGCCGAGCCACAACCCGCTACGCCGGCCCTGCGGCCGGCCGAGCCACAACCCGCTACGCCGGCCCTGCGGCCGGCCGAGCCGCCACCCCCCGCACCGGTCCTTCCGCCGAGTGAGGCGGGTGGTGGGCGTGGGAGGTCTCGGGGGTTCAGGGGGCGGAGCCCGCTGGTGGCCGGGTGTGGTGAGGGGTTCCGGTGACCCGGCGTCGTATCGAGGGCCTCCTCCTCGGGCTCGCCGCAGGCGACGCCGCCGGCTGGCCCTCCGCGCGGCACCGCGCATCCCGCATGCCGGAATGGACCCGCCGCCTCACCCGCGAACTCGACACCTTCGCCGAGCACAACGCGACCACCACCCTCCCCGTCCCCATCGCCCTCAACCAGCCCCCCGAGCCCCTCCGACTCGGCCCCTCCGACGACGCCGAGTGGGCGGCTTTCGCCGCGGAGGCCGTCCTGCGCGCCGGCGACGACACCGTCCTCGGCGACCTCAGCCGTGAGCTCCGTACCCGCGCCGCCATCGACCTCACCTGGACCGCCGTCGCCTCCGAGGTCGCCGCCGCGGCCGAACGCGCCCCGGAGATCGAGTCGGCCGTACTCCCGCTGCGCGCCCGCATCTCCGTCCGCGCCGGCCTCGGCAACCTCGCCGCCGGCCTGCGCCCGCCCGCCACCGGCCACGACAACCCGCACTACTTCGACGACGCGGCCTGCGTCCGCGCCTGCGCGCTCGCCGTCGCCTACCCCGGCGACCCCCGACGCGCCGCCGACCTCGCCGAGTTCGACGCCCGCTACACCCAGGACGGCGACGGCGTGCACGGCGCCCGGGCCATGGCCGCGGCCCTCGCCCTCGCCCTCGTCGGCGCCGAGGTCGAGACCTGCGTGGCGGCCGCCCTCACCGAACTCCCCGACGCCACCGAGATCGGCCGCAACGCCCGGCACGCCCTCACCCTGGCCGGCACCTCGGACTCCGCGTTCGCCCTGATCCCCCTCCTCGAACACCAAATCGTCGACCACGTCTACAGCTACGGCATCGCCGCCGCCGAAACCGTCCCGGTCGCCCTCGCCCTCGCCACCGCCGCGCGCGGCCGGATCGCCGAGGCCGTGCCCGCCGCCGCCTGCCTCTCCCGGGTCGCCGACTCGGCCCCCGCCCTGGCCGGCGCGCTCACCGGCGCCCTCGGCGGCGCCGAAGAGATCCCGGAGTCCTGGCGGGACGCCTGCCGCACCCTCTCCGGCTGCGCCCTCCCCCGCCTCACCGACACCGACCTCGTGGAACTCGCCGAACTCCTGGAAGCCACACAACCGGCCCGTCCAGGTGGATGATTCGGTGCATGACGCCCAAAGGAGAAGAAAGCGCCGGAGCTTCGCTCGACGACCGGATCACCGGAGCACTGGTCGGGGCCGCCGTCGGCGACGCCCTCGGCGGTCCGGTGGAGGGATACTCCCCCGACCAGATCCTCGAACGGCACGGCGGCCGCGTCCACGGCATCGTCGGTCCCTGGAACGGCGACGCCTGGCGCACCGCCCGCCCCATCGCGCCGTACCACAAGGGCGACGGGCACGTCACCGACGACACGTTGATGACCCATGCGCTGGTACGGGTGTACGACAGGGTCCGCGACCATCTCGACGCGTACGCGATCGCCGACCACCTGGTCCCGGACCTGATGACCAACCCCCGCTGGATTCCGGAGCTGGAGACGGAGACCCTCCTCCTCCACCGCGTCTTCCTCGCCGAGAAGTGGCTGGCGACCCGCCTGCACCACGGCCACGCCGACCCCCGCGAGGCCGGCGTCGGCAACATCGTCAACTGCGGCGCCGCGATGTACATGGCCCCGGTCGGCCTGGTCAACGCGGCGAACCCGCGGGCCGCGTACGCCGAGGCCCTGGATGTCGCGGGCGCCCACCAGTCGTCGTACGGCAGAGAGGCGGCGGGCGTCTTCGCGGCGGCGGTGGCGGCGGCGACGGCGCCCGGCGCGACGGCGGATTCGGTGGTCGGCGTCTGCCTGGCCGTGGCGCGGGACGGCACGCGCACGGCGATCGAGAAGGTCTGTGAAACGGCCGCGCACCACACGGACTTCGAGTCGGCGCTCGTCCCGCTCCGCGAGGCGATCGCCCCCTACGACACGGTGGGCCCCGACTACCGGTCCCCCTCCCTGGGCGCCCGCCGTCCCTCCCGCCTGCACTCCATCGAGGAACTCCCCATCGCCCTGGGCATGTTGCTGGTGGCCGACGGGGACCACCGGCACGCCGTCCTCGGTGCCGTCAACTACGGCAGGGACTGCGACTCGATCGCGACGATGGCGGGCGCGATCGCCGGGGCGCTGGGATCGCCGGTTCCGCAGGAGTGGTCGAAGCACGTCGCGGAGGCCAGCCGCCTCGACCTCTGGGAACCGCCCCGCACGCTGGCCGCCGTGACCCGCGAGATCTTCACCCGCGACACGGAACGCCGCCGTGCCCACGAGGAGTCCTTCGCCCGCCTCGGAGGCTCCAGTTGCTCCGCCTGACCTGGGTCCAGCCGGAGGACCTGCTGGGCCATGAGCTGCGCCAGGCCCGCCAGGACGGACGGGAGCCGTCGGCCGTCGAGGCGAGGTGGCGGGCGGCGGGGGGTACGGACGCGCCGCCGCGCGCGGGCGCGTCGCCGGACCGGGCGTCGCGCTATCTGCGCCAGCTCGCGGAGGACCTGCTCGACGAACTCGCCGATCTCCCCAGCAGGTTGAACGAGCCGACGGAGCTGGCCGAGATCAAGGCACTGTGTCCCCAGTGGCCGGACGCGCCCCGGGGAGGGCGGTGCGGGCCGTCGTGCGGCTGCGGGTGCGATGTGGCTGATCGCGCCCACGCGGCGGCAGCCGCACATCGACTGGAGCCCCGCGCCCCTGACGGGGCGCCGCACAGTTGCGGGCGGTCGTGCCTCCCCCAGTGCCTCAAGGGCCTGGGAGGTGCCCCCAGGGGCGATGGGGGTCCCCTCGCGCGAGCGAAGCCGAGCGTGGGGGAGGGCGGGCGCTGGAGGTCCCCCCGGCCGAAGGCTGGGGGAGGCGCCCGGCAAGCGCCGGCAGGCGTCCCCGCCCCCGCGCCGCCCCCCAACGCCCGCGCCTACCACGCCGCCTGGCTGGGCCGGGCCGTCGGCTGCCTGCTCGGCAAACCGGTCGAGAAGCTGCCCCTCCACGCCATCCGCGAACTCGCCCGCGCCACCGGCAACTGGCCCCTGCACCACTACTTCACCGCCCACGGCGTCCCCCGGGACCTCCTTCTCGCCCACCCCTGGAACCGCCGCTCCGCCCCCACCTCCCTCGCCGAGAACATCGCCGGCATGCCCGAGGACGACGACCTCAACTACCCTCTCCTCAACCTCCTCCTGCTGCAACGCCACGGCAGGGACTTCACCACCACCGACGTGGCCGCCCTCTGGCTCGACGAGCTACCCGCCGGCCGCACCTTCACCGCCGAGCGCGTCGCCTACCGCAACCTGCTCACCGGCATCGAACCCCCGCACACCGCCCGCCACCGCAACCCCTTCCGCGAGTGGATCGGCGCTCTCATCCGCGCCGACGCGCACGGCTGGACCAACCCCGGCGACCCGGCCGCCGCCGCCGAACAGGCCCACCGCGACGCCACCCTCACCCACACCGCCAACGGCGTCTACGCGGCGATGTTCACGGCGGCCGTCATCGCCACCGCCGCCACCGGCACCCACGACGTCCACGCCTGTCTGCGCACCGGCCGATCCGTCGTCCCGCCCCACTCGCGCCTCGCCCACGCCATCGATCACGCGATCCGGCTCGCCGGGGAACACGCCGACTTCGACACCGTCGTCGACGAACTCCACGCCACCCACTCCGCCACCCACCACTGGGTGCACGCCATCCCCAACACCGCCCTGATCGCCGCCGCCCTCACCCACGCCGACGGCGACTTCACCGGCTCCGTCGGCCGTGCCGTGAGCGGCGGTTGGGACACCGACTCGAACGGCGCGACGGCGGGATCCGTCGCCGGACTGCTCGCCGGTGACCCCGACGCCCTCCCGGACCGCTGGACGACCCCGCTCAAGAACCGACTCGCCACCTCCGTCGCCGGTTTCGACGGCACCGGCTTCGACGCCCTCGCCCACCTCACCCACCTGGAGGCGACCCGCTCATGACCCACATCGCCGTACTGGGCAGCTTGAACATGGACCTCGTCGCGTACGCCGAGAAAGCCCCACAGCTCGGCGAGACCGTGACGGGACGAGCATTCCGCACGATCCCCGGCGGCAAGGGCGCCAACCAGGCGATCGCCGCCGCCCGCGCCGGCGCCACCGTCTCGATGATCGGCGCGGTCGGCCACGACGTCTACGGCGCCCGGATGCGCGAGACCCTCGAACACTCCGGCGTGGACACGGACTCGCTGCGCACGATCGAGGGCCCCTCCGGCACCGCGCACATCGTCGTGGACGACGAGGGCGGCAACGCGATCGTCGTGGTCCCCGGCGCGAACGGCACCGTCGACCATCTCTCCCCCGGCGACGAGGGCGTCATCGCCTCCGCCGACACGCTCCTGCTCCAGTTGGAGATCCCCCTCGCGGCGGTGGTGGCCGGAGCGCAGGCCGCCCGCCGGCACGGCGTCCGGACCATCCTCACCCCGTCCCCGGCCCGCCCGCTCCCGTTCGAACTCCTCAACAGCATCGACCTGCTGGTGCCGAACGAGCGGGAGGCGGCCACCCTCACCGACCGCACCGACCCGCGCGACGCGGCGGCCGCGCTCCTCGACCGGGTGCCGCAGGTCGTCGTCACGCTCGGCGGGGCCGGCAGCCTCTACCTCACCCGCGACGCCGCACCCCTGGTCATCCCCGCACCCCGGGTGACCGTCGTGGACTCGACGGGCGCGGGCGACACCTTCGTCGGCGCCCTCGCGGTGGCCCTGGCCGAGGAGAAGCCGATCCGGGAGGCCCTGTCCTGGGCGGCCGCAGCGGCGGCGATCTCCGTACAGCGGGAAGGGGCTACGGCGTCGATGCCGTACCGCCCGGAGATCGAGGCCCAGTACACCGCATGAACACGACACCCACGCCACCCACGGGCCCGGCGACGCATCCCGAGGCCCCGCTCCCGCCCCTCACCGGTCTGCGCGTCCTCGATCTCGCCACCCTCTTCGCCGGTCCGCTCGCCGCCACCCTGCTCGGCGACTTCGGCGCCGAGGTCGTCAAGGTGGAGCACCCCGCCAAGCCCGACCCCTCCCGGGGCCACGGCCCGGCCAAACACGGCGTCGGCCTGTGGTGGAAGCTCCTCGGCCGCAACAAGCGCGCCATCACCCTCGACCTGTCCAAGCCCGGCGGCCGTGCCACGCTCCTCCGGCTCGCCGCCACCGCCGACGTGATCGTCGAGAACTTCCGCCCCGGCACCCTGGAGAAGTGGGACCTCGGCTGGGCGGAACTCTCCGCCGCCAACCCGCGCCTGGTCCTGGCCCGGGTCACCGCCTTCGGCCAGTTCGGCCCCTACGCCCGTCGCCCCGGCTTCGGCACCCTCGCCGAGGCGATGAGCGGCTTCGCGGCGATCACCGGCGAACCGGACGCCCCGCCGACGCTGCCCCCGTTCGGGCTCGCCGACTCCATCGCGGCGCTGGCCACCGCGTACGCGGTGATGACCGCGCTCGCCGCCCGGGACCGCACCGGCGAGGGCCAGGTCGTCGACATGGCGATCATCGAGCCGATCCTGGCCGTCCTCGGCCCGCAGCCCACCTGGTACGACCAGCTCGGCTACGTCCAGGCACGGACCGGCAACCGGTCCGCCAACAACGCCCCGCGCAACACCTACCGCACGGCGGACGGCAGCTGGGTCGCCGTGTCCACCTCGGCCCAGTCGATCGCGGAACGCGTGCTGCGGCTGGTCGGGCGCCCGGAGCTGATCGACGAGCCGTGGTTCGCGACCGGCGCCGGCCGGGCCGCGCACGCCGACGTCCTCGACGCGGCCGTCGGCGGCTGGGTCGCCACCCGCTCCCGTGCCGAGGTGCTGGCCGAGTTCGAGAAGGCGGAGGCGGCGGTGGCGCCCGTCCAGGACGTACGGGACGTCATGGCGGACCCGCAGTACCAGGCGCTGAACACGATCACCACCGTGCCCGACCCCGAGCTGGGCCCGCTGCGCATGCAGAACGTGCTCTTCCGGCTCTCGGCCACCCCCGGCGCGATCCGCTGGACCGGCCGTCCGCACGGCGCCGACACGGAGGAGGTCCTGGCCGAGCTGGGCCTGACCCCGGCCCAGGTGCGGGCCCTGCGTGCGGAGGGCGCCGTATGACCACCGCGCCGTTCCCGCTGACCTGGCTGTACGTGCCCGGCGACCGGCCCCGTGTGGTCGCCAAGGCGCTGGCCTCCGGAGCCGATGTGGTGGTGATCGACCTGGAGGACGCGGTCGCCCCCGACCGCAAGGACTACGCCCGCGCCGCCACCGCGGAGCTCCTCACCCACTCCCAGCAGGTGCCGGTGCACGTCCGGATCAACGCCCTGGACACCCCCTGGGCGCAGGCCGATCTCCAGGCCCTCGTCTCCCTCCCCGGCCTCGACGGCCTGCGCCTCCCCAAAGTGACGAGCCCCGAGGACATCCGCCGGCTCGCCGCCCTGACCACCGCGCTCCCCCTCTACGCCCTGCTCGAATCGGCCCTCGGCATCGAACACGCCTACGCCATCGCCGCCGCCCACCCCGCCCTGCGGGGCATCTCCCTGGGCGAGGCGGACCTACGGGCCGACCTGGGCGTACGGGACGACATCGGCCTCGACTGGTCCCGTTCCCGGATCGTGGTGGCCGCGCGGGCGGCGGGCCTCGCCCCACCGCCCCAGTCGGTCCACCCCGACACCCGCGACCTGGGCGGCCTCGCCGCCTCCTGCGCCCACGGCCGCGCCCTGGGCTTCCTGGGCCGCGCCGCGATCCACCCCCGCCAGCTCCCGATCATCGAACGGGCCTACCTCCCCACGGAGGCCGAACTGGAACAGGCCGAAAGAGTCATCAAGGCAGCCACCACGGAACAAGGCGCCCAAGCCCTCCCCGACGGCAGCTTCATCGACGCGGCGGTGGTGGCCGCGGCCCGCAGAACCCTCTCCCTGACCGACCGCCGCTGACCTCTTGAGCCGGTCATCGCCGGCCCCCTTGTTCCATCGCAACTTCTTCCCGCGACGGCGACTTCCTTCTCCGCCACCGCGACGATCTTTTTCTTCCGCCGCGACGGCGCTGTCCGGCGGTGCCGGACCCGGCGCAACCCCGGCGGCCCGCACGCGAAGAGGGCGCCCGGTTCAGTCCCGGGCGCCCTCTTCGCCGTACAACGGCAGGTCAGCTCTTCTTGGTCCCCGAGCCAGCCTCGTCCTTGACCTCGTCGGCGTCGTCGTCCTCGGCGTCGTCCTCGGCATCGGCAACGGCATCGGGGTTACCCGCGTCCTTCGCCTCAGCGGCCTCCACCGTCTCCGCGGCCTCCACCGTCTCCGCGGCCTCCACCGTCTCCGCGGCCTCCGCGTCGCCGCCGGACTCGGCCTCACCCTCGATGACGCCCGGCTCGACCACCGCCTCCCGGCCCGGCCGCTTCTTCGCGGAGAGCACCATGTACAGCACCGCGAGCAGGAACACGATCAACGCGGTCCAGTCGTTGAGCCGGAGACCGAGAATGTGGTGGGCGTCGTCGACGCGCATGTACTCGATCCAGCCGCGGCCCACACAGTACGCGGCGACGTACAGCGCGAAGGCCCGCCCGTGGCCGAGCTTGAAGCGGCGGTCCGCCCAGATGACCAGGAAGCCGACGCCGACACACCACAGCGACTCGTAGAGGAAGGTCGGGTGGTAGTAGCCCGGGATCCGGCCGCCCTCGGAGGAGGTGATGTGCAGGGCCCACGGCACATGGGTCTCGCGGCCGTACAGCTCCTGGTTGAACCAGTTGCCCCAGCGGCCGATCGCCTGGGCGAAGGCGATGCCGGGAGCGATGGCGTCGGCGTAGGCCGGTAGCGGGATACCCCGGCGCCGGCACCCGATCCACGCGCCCACCGCACCCAGCGCGATCGCGCCCCAGATGCCGAGACCGCCCTGCCAGACCTTGAACGCGTCGACCCAGTCACGGCCCGCGCTGAAGTACAGCTCGTAGTCCGTGATCACGTGGTACAGACGCCCGCCGACCAGGCCGAACGGTACGGCCCAGACCGCGATGTCGGCCACGGTGCCGGCCCGCCCGCCCCGGGCGGTCCAGCGCTTGTTTCCGAGCCAGACGGCTACGAAGACACCGATGATGATGCAGAACGCGTAGCCACGCAGCGGAATGGGTCCGAGGTGGATCACTCCGCGCGACGGGCTGGGAATGTAGGCAATCTCTTCCATGGCAGGGTCGACGCTACCGTGCCGGGCCGGGCCGACGGCAACCAGCCCGGCTACGGCTCCATAACGGGGGCGTGAGAAACGCTTACCCCCCTCTCTACCGCTTGTTCGCGTCCTCGACCAGCTGCTTCAGCTTGGCCGGGGTCATGGTCTGGTCCTGGTAGATGTTCTTGCCGTCGAGCAGGACGGTCGGCGTGCCGTTGAACTTCGCCGCCTGGAAGGCCTGGTTGGATTTCGCGACCCAGGAGTTGTGCGTGCCGTCCTTGACGCACTTCTGGAACGCCGGCGTGTTCAGCCCCTGCACCTGCCCGGCCAGCTCGATCAGCTTGTCGTTGTTCGCGAACGCGTCGTCCGTTTCCTTCGGCTGGTTCTCGTACAGCACGTCGTGGAAGTCCCGGAACTTCCCGGCGTCCTGGGCGCAGGCCGCCGCGTTGGCCGCGTTGCGGGAGCCGCTGCCGCCGAGGTTGCCGTCGATCAGCGTGACCAGGTGGTACTCGACTCTGAGCCGGCCGGTGTCGGCCAGCTCGTGGAGCGTCGGCCGGTACGCCGTCTCGAAGGCCTGGCAGGCCGGGCAGCGGAAGTCCTCCCAGACGGTGAGCGTCGCCTTGGCGCCGTCCTTGCCGACCGGGATCGCGAGGCTGTCCTTGCCCTGCGCGCCGGAGGGCGCCACGACCGGGCCCGAGCTCGCACCGCTCTTGTCCTTGCCCGCGTTCGCGGCGATCACGCCGACCACCGCCGCCAGACCCAGGACACAGACGACGCTCGCGCCCACGATCAGCGCGCGCCGCCGCTTGTCCGCGGCCCGCTGCTTCTCGCGCTCGGCCGCCAGCCGCTCACGGGCCATCCGCTTTCCGTCACGATTCTTCTCGCTCACACCCCCAGAACGAACCGGGGAGGCGCACCGCGCCTCCCCGGTCCCAGGTCCACCCGTTCGAGTGACCGAATGTTCTGTCATGCCGGGCGGTGCCCCCTATGGGGCATGCCTGCCCATACGGGTCATGCCTGTCCGCGCACGCCCTTCGCCAGCTCCCCGGCGAGTTCCCGGACGGCCGCCACGCCGGCCGCTTGGTCCGGCGCGTCCAGCATCCGCTTCACGAAGGCCGAACCGACGATCACACCGTCGGCGAAGCCGGCGACCTCGGCGGCCTGGGCCGCGTCGGAGACTCCGAGGCCGACGCAGACGGGCAGCTCGGTGCCGGTGGCCCGGGTGCGCTCGACCAGGTTCTGGGCCTGCGTGCCGACCGATGCGCGGGTACCGGTGACGCCCATCAGCGAGGCCGCGTAGACGAACCCGCTGCCCGCCGCGGTGATCTTCGCGAGCCGCTCGTCCTTGCTGCTCGGCGCCACGACGAAGACCGTCGCGAGGCCGTGCTTCTCGGCGTGCTCCCGCCACAGGGCCGACTCCTGGACCGGCAGGTCGGGCAGGATGCAGCCCGCGCCGCCCGCCTCGGCGAGCTCCGCGGTGAAGCGCTCGACGCCGTAGCGGTCGATGGGGTTCCAGTACGTCATGACGAGGATCGGCTTGCCGGTGGCCGCGGAGGCCTCCTTGACCGTGCGCATGACGTCCGCGATCTTCACACCGCCGCGCAGGGCGATGTCGTCGGCGGTCTGGATGACCGGACCGTCCAGGACCGGGTCGCTGTGCGGCAGCCCGACCTCGACGACGTCCGCGCCGCCGTCCAGCACGGCCTTGATCGCCTCGATGCCGCCGTCCACGGTCGGGAACCCGGCCGGGAGATAGGCGATGAGCGCGGACCGGCCTTCGGCCTTGGCACCGGCGAGGGCGTCGTCCAGCGCCCGAATGTTCCCGCTCACTTGGCGTCCCCCTCGATCTCGGCGGTGGCGGTGGCGTCGGCGGCGACCTCGGCGTCGGGGTCGTACAGCCCGAAGTAGCGCGCGGCGGTGTCCATGTCCTTGTCGCCACGGCCGGACAGGTTGACGACGATCAGCCCGTCCTTGCCGAGCTCCCTGCCGACCTCCAGGGCGCCGGCGAGGGCATGGGCGCTCTCGATGGCCGGGATGATGCCCTCGGTACGGGAGAGCAGGCTCAGGGCCTGCATGGCCGCGTCGTCGGTGACCGCACGGTACTCGCCGCGGCCGGAGTCCTTGAGGTAGGAGTGCTCGGGGCCGATGCCCGGGTAGTCCAGACCGGCCGAGATCGAGTACGGCTCGGTGATCTGGCCCTCGTCGTCCTGGAGCACGTAGGACCGGGAGCCGTGCAGGATGCCGGGCTCGCCGGCGGTGAGGGTGGCCGCGTGCTCGCCGGTCTCCACGCCGTGGCCCGCGGGCTCGCAGCCGATGAGGCGGACGCCCTCGTCGGGGATGAAGGCGTGGAAGAGGCCGATGGCGTTGGAGCCGCCGCCGACGCAGGCGACGGCCGCGTCGGGGAGCCGGCCGGCCCGCTCCAGGAGCTGGCGGCGGGCCTCGACGCCGATGACCCGGTGGAAGTCGCGGACCATCGCCGGGAAGGGGTGCGGGCCGGCGACCGTGCCGAAGAGGTAATGGGTGTGGTCGACGTTGGCCACCCAGTCGCGGAACGCCTCGTTGATCGCGTCCTTGAGGGTGCGGCTGCCGGACTTCACGGCGATGACCTCGGCGCCGAGGATGCGCATCCGGGCCACGTTCAGGGCCTGGCGCCTGGTGTCGATCTCGCCCATGTAGATCGTGCAGTCGAGGCCGAACAGCGCACAGGCGGTGGCCGTCGCCACGCCGTGCTGTCCGGCGCCGGTCTCCGCGATCACCCGGGTCTTGCCCATGCGCTTGGTGAGCAGGGCCTGGCCGAGCACGTTGTTGATCTTGTGCGAGCCGGTGTGGTTGAGGTCCTCGCGCTTGAGGAAGACGCGGGCGCCGCCGGCGTGTTCCGCGAAGCGGGGGACCTCGGTGAGGGCGCTGGGGCGGCCGGTGTAGTTGACCATCAGGTCGTCGAGTTCGCGGGCGAACTCGGGGTCGTGCTTGGCCTTGTCGTACTCGACGGCGACCTCGTCCACGGCGGCGACGAGGGCTTCGGGGATGAACTTGCCGCCGAAGGCGCCAAAATAGCCCTCGGGGGAGGGCACCTGGCCTTCGGGGTCAGGGAAGAAGAAATCGCTGGGCATGCAGAAACCTCACGGTGAGTGCCGATGAAAAACACTGTTCGCCGTGGGGGCGGAGCCTGGTGTACGACCTCAGGCCGTGTGTGGCTGGTCGCGCAGTTCCCCGCGCCCCTTTGGGGCGCGCTGCCATCGACGTCCGTTCACCTGGCCGGGCTCGTCTCCGATGACATAACGCACCCGACGACCGTGGACACGCCTCGCCGGGGCTCGGCAGCCCCGGGGGCGGCAGCCGCGCGCGAGACGGGCGTACCGGTCCACGGTCGTCATGGTGGGAGTCATCGGGGTCAGCCTACCGGCTGCTCAGGGCCTGCCGTGCCGGAGCGCGGGGTGTTCGCCCGCCGCCACCAGGTCGGCCACCGCCGACTTGGGGTCGCGGCCCGTGACCAGGGACTCGCCGACCAGGACCGCGTCGGCGCCCGCGTTGGCGTACGCGATCAGGTCGTGCGGGCCGCGGACGCCGGACTCGGCGACCTTGACGATGCGGGCGGGGATCTCGGGGGCGACCCGCTCGAAGGTGGAGCGGTCGACCTCCAGGGTCTTCAGGTTGCGCGCGTTGACGCCGATCACCTTGGCGCCCGCGTCCACCGCGCGCTCGACCTCGTCCTCGTCGTGGACCTCGACGAGCGGGGTGAGGCCGATGGACTCGGCGCGCTCGATCAGCGACTCCAGGGCCGGCTGGTCGAGGGCGGCGACGATCAGCAGCGCGAGGTCGGCGCCGTACGCGCGCGCCTCCCACAGCTGGTACGACGTGACGATGAAGTCCTTGCGCAGCACCGGGATGTCCACCCGGGCCCGGACCGCCTCCAGGTCGGCCAGCGAGCCGCCGAAGCGGCGCTGCTCGGTCAGGACCGAGATGACGGCCGCGCCGCCCGCCTCGTAGTCCGCGGCGAGCCCGGCCGGGTCCGCGATCGCGGCCAGCGCGCCCTTGGACGGGCTGGAGCGCTTCACCTCGCAGATGACCTTGACGCCCTCACCGCGCAGCGCGGCCACGCCGTCCTTGGCGGCCGGGGCCTTCGCCGCGCGCTCCTTGAGCTCGTCGAGGCTGACGCGCGCCTGCCGCTCCGCGAGGTCGGCACGGACTCCGTCGATGATCTCGTCGAGCACACTCACGCGAGCGGTCCCCTTCCGGTTCCGGACGGTTCTTCCAGACGGGTGTCAAAACCCATGGTCATATCGATGGTATCCGCAGGACGGCACCGGCCCCGCATCCAGCCGACGCCGGTCCCACTACCTGGACATTCACAGTTGATCAAGGATGCAACCAGCCACCGAGGGGCAGGTTCCGGACAACGGTGAAGACCAGCAGCAGTACGCCCAGGCTCCACATCTGCGCCGGCCTGAGCTCGATCCGGACCGGCCGGCCGCGCACCGCGCGCATCACCCAGACGGTCCACACCACGGCGAAGCCCGCATAGGCGAGCACGCCCATCGCGTTGTCCCGCAGCGCGGCCAGGAAGTCGCCGTGGATGAACGCGTGGGCGCTGCGCAGGCCGCCGCAGCCGGGGCAGTACAGGCCGGTGAGCCGGTACAGCGGGCAGACCGGATAGTGGCCGGGCTGGTTGGGATCGACGGCGCCGACGTAGGCGAAGGCTCCGACGACGGCGCCCAGCACGGAGACGGGTACGGCCAGCCGGCCCCTGAGGGAGGGCATCACCGGCGGGGCGGCTGCGCTGTGGCTGTCGGCGTTCACGCCTCGCATTGTGCCCCGTACGGTCGGCGCACGCGCGCGAGGGGCGCCCGATGCCTCGGGGCGCCCCTCGGGATGCGGTGCGGATCAGCTCTCGGCGGCAGCCGGTTCGCGAGTGGCGGCGGGGGCGCTGGTGTACACGAGCGCGCCGCTTTCCTTGGGCTGGCCGAGACCCATAGAGCGCATGATCATGCCGACCACGCCGCCGAGGAGCACGATCACCATGCTGGCCCAGAAGCCCACCGGCTGCGCCATCACCATGAATGCGCCCGCGGCGCAGAAACCGACGAAGGCGATGATGACGCCGGTCCAGGCGGCCGGGGTGTGACCGTGGTTGCTGCCCGCCATGACTTGCTCCTCGTTACTGGTACGTGTCGTACGGGCCCGGGCTCGTACGTGTCCTTCCGGATTCTCGTCCTCCATTGTCCCGTACCCGCCCGCGTGCCGGACGCGGGGGTGGCGTCTGATTCGCCACACCGCCCAGCGCCCCGCGCCCCATAGGGGCGCGGGGAACTGCGCGCCCAGCCACAACGGCGCCGCAGCCAACCGACTCGGCCCGCCACCCTTACGGCGCCCCCGGCGAAGCGTCACGCGCCGGTAGGGTCCTCGCCCCGGTCCAGCGCCTTCCAGATGTCCTCGGGCCGGTCGGGATCCACCGGCTTCGGTGCCCGGCGCGGCCGCTGCGCCGCCGTGCCGCGCTCGTAGCGGCCGGACATGGCCGGCCACAGGCCGCCGTAGCGCAGCGCCAGCAGCCCGGCGACCAGGATGAGCGCACCACCGGCCGCGGCGACGTACGGCCAGCCGGTGTGACTGAGCGCGTCGACCGTGGCGGACGTGTCCCCGCTGGCCTCGGCCGCCTTCTCGTCGAGCGCGGACCCGTCGGACGCGCCCAGCAGGGCCGCGGCGGCGATGCCGGCGCCGGAGAGTGCGAGCAGCGCGGAGACCAGGAGGCGGCCGGCCCGGCGGACGGCGAAGACGGCCACGAGCGCGGCGAGGCCCACTATGGCGAGGGCCGCGGGCACGCCCGTGACGTCGCTGCCCTTGGCGGTCAGCGGGAAGGCGCCACCGGCCACCGTGGCGGTGCCCTCCGCCCAGCGCTGCCTGCTGGACAGCAGGGCCACGGCGGCGCCGAGCGCGCCGGACAGCAGCGCCACAGCGAGGCTGCGGCGGCCGGACCGGGCGGGCTCGCCGGCTTCGGAACGGGGGTGAGGAACAGCAGTCACGTACTCCACTATCGCCTGAACCCGTGGCGAACGGTCACCCGGGGTCGGGTGAGAAGCGCCCTACTTTCCCAGCCTGTTGGCCGTGTGCACGGCCCGCAGGACCGCCGCCGCCTTGTTGCGGCACTCCTGGTCCTCGGCTGCCGGGTCGGAATCGGCGACGATGCCGGCGCCCGCCTGGACGTACGCCGTGCCGTCGCGGAGCAGGGCGGTGCGGATGGCGATGGCGGTGTCGGAGTCGCCGGCGAAGTCGAGGTAGCCGACGCAGCCGCCGTACAGCCCCCTTCTGGACGGCTCCAGTTCGTCGATGATCTGCATCGCCCGGGGCTTGGGGGCGCCGGAGAGGGTGCCGGCCGGGAAGCAGGCGGTGAGGACGTCGAAGGCGGTGCGGCCCCCGGCGACCTTTCCGGTGACCGTCGAGACGATGTGCATGACGTGCGAGTACCGCTCGACGGACATGAAGTCGACGACCTCGACGGAGCCCGGCTCGCAGACCCGCCCCAGGTCGTTGCGCCCGAGGTCGACGAGCATCAGGTGCTCGGCGCGCTCCTTGGGGTCGGCCAGCAGTTCCTCGGCGAGGGCCTGGTCCTCCTGCGGGGTGGCCCCGCGCGGCCGGGTGCCGGCGATGGGGTGCACCATGGCCTGCCCGCCCTCGACCTTGACCAGCGCCTCGGGGCTGGATCCCACGACGTCGAAGCCGTCGAAGCGGAAGAGGTACATGTACGGCGACGGGTTGGTGGCCCTGAGGACCCGGTAGACGTCCAGCGCACTGGCCGTGCACGGGGTCTCGAAGCGCTGGGAGGGGACGACCTGGAAGGCCTCGCCCGCGCGGATGCGCTCCTTGATGTCCTCGACGGCCGTCTGGAAGTCGGGGCCGCCCCACAGCGCGGTGTACTCGGGGAGTTCGGAGGGCGGCAGGACGGCGGGCGGCTGGGCGACCGGGCGGGAGAGGTCCGCCTCCATTGCGTCCAGGCGGGCCACGGCGTCGGCGTGGGCCTCGTCCACGCCGGTGTCGAGGTCGTTGTGGTTGATCGCGTTGGCGATCAGCAGGACCGAGCCCTCCCAGTGGTCCATGACGGCGAGGTCGCTGGTGAGGAGCATGGTCAGCTCGGGGAGCCCGAGGTCGTCGCGCTCGCCCGGGCCGATCTTCTCCAGGCGGCGCACGATGTCGTAGCCGAGGTAGCCGACCATGCCGCCGGTGAAGGGGGGCAGTTCCTGGGTGTGCGGGGTGTGCAGGGCCTCGATGGTGGCGCGCAGGGCGGCCAGCGGGTCGCCGTCGACGGGCACGCCGACCGGCGGGGTGCCGAGCCAGTGGGCCTGGCCGTCGCGGGCGGTGAGGGTGGCGGCGGAGCGGACGCCGATGAAGGAGTACCGAGACCACTGGTACGCCGTACGGCCGTTCTCGGCGGACTCCAGCAGGAAGGTGCCGGGGCGCTCGGCGGCGAGCTTGCGGTAGAGCGCGACCGGGGTGTCGCCGTCGGCGAGGAGCTTGCGGGTGACCGGGATGACACGCCGGTCGGTCGCGAGCTTGCGGAAGGTCTCGAGGTCCATGGCGGCAGACCTTACTGATCGGAGGACGGGACGCCGGAACCGGCGCCGTCCCTGCGGAGCACGTCGGCGTCGAAGCAGGTGCGGTCACCGGTGTGGCAGGCGGCGCCGACCTGGTCGACCTTGACCAGCACGGTGTCGGCGTCGCAGTCGAGGGCGACGGACTTGACCCACTGGAAGTGGCCGGAGGTGTCGCCCTTGACCCAGTACTCCTGGCGGCTGCGCGACCAGTAGGTGCAGCGTCCGGTGGTGAGGGTCCGGTGCAGCGCCTCGTCGTCCATCCAGCCGAGCATCAGTACCTCGCCGGTGTCGTACTGCTGGGCGATGGCGGGCAGGAGTCCGTCGGCGCTGCGCTTGAGGCGGGCTGCGATCTCCGGGGCGAGGCCACTGGACGGGGGCGTGCCTGTCGTACCGGTCGTACTGGTCATGGGAGCCATTGTGCCGCGCGGCACCGACAGTCACGGTCCGTGTCCACTGTCCGGACGGTGAGTGTGGTCGTAGGCTGGCGGTATGTCGACCTTCGCCAAGCGTGAACGGCTTCTGCTCGCCGACCTCTTGGAGACCGCCGGTCCCGAGGCACCGACCCTCTGCGAGGGCTGGACCACCCGTGATCTGGCCGCGCACGTGGTGGTGCGCGAACGCCGGCCGGACGCGGCCGGGGGCACGGTGATCAAGCAGCTGGCGCCGCGGCTGGAGAAGGTGACGGCCGAGTTCGCGGCGAAGCCGTACGAGGAGCTGATCCAGCTGATCCGCACCGGCCCGCCGCGGTTCTCGCCGTTCCAGCTCAAGCAGGTGGACGAGGCGGCGAACACGGTCGAGTTCTACGTGCACGCCGAGGACGTCCGCCGGGCCCAGCCGGACTGGTCGGCGCGGGAGCTGGACCCGGTCTTCCAGGACGCCCTGTGGTCCCGTCTGGAGCGCACCGCCCGGCTGCTCGGCCGGGGTGTGCCGACGGGCCTGGTGCTGCGCCGCCCGGACGGCCAGACGGCGGTCGCCCACCGCGGTGCCCCGGTGGTGACGGTGACCGGCGAGCCCTCCGAGCTGCTGATGTTCGCCTTCGGCCGGCAGAGCACGGCCAGGGTCGACGTGGCCGGCGACGAGAACGCGATCGCCAAGCTGACCGAGTCCAGGAAGCTGGGCATCTGAGGAGCCCGCCGTGATCAAGGTCGCGATGACGAGCGTGTACGTGGACGACGTGCCGAAGGCGCACGCCTTCTACACCGACGTCCTCGGCTTCGAGACCCGCACCTGTCTGGACCTGGGCGGCGGCACCCCGTTCATCACGGTCGGCGCGCCGCAGGGCGCCCAGCCGGACCTGCAGCTCCTGCTGGAACCGGGCCATGGCCCCCTCGCGGACCCGTACCGCAAGGCCGTGTACGAGGCGGGCCTGCCGGCGATCGTCTTCTCCGTCGACGACCTCCGTTCGGAGTACGACCGCCTGCGCGCCCTGGGCGTCCGCTTCCCGCACGGGCCGCGGGACCAGGGCCCGGTGATCGCCGCCGTCCTCGACGACACGGTCGGCAACCTGATCCAGCTCACCCAGCCGAAGGGCTGACCGCCGTCAGCGGGGCGGCCCGGCCACGGCCGGCGTGGCGTCACCGCACCGGGTGCCCCGCCTCGCGCAGGGTCTGCTTGACCTCGCCGATCCGCAGGTCGCCGAAGTGGAAGACGGAGGCGGCGAGGACCGCGTCCGCGCCCGCCGCGACGGCCGGGGGGAAGTGGGAGAGGGCGCCGGCGCCACCGGAGGCGATGACCGGGACGGTGACGTGCTTGCGGACGGCGGCGATCATTTCGAGGTCGTAGCCGTCCTTGGTGCCGTCCGCGTCCATCGAGTTGAGCAGGATCTCGCCCGCGCCCAGCTCGGCGGCCCGGTGCGCCCACTCGACCGCGTCGATGCCGGTGCCGCGGCGGCCGCCGTGGGTGGTGACCTCGAAGGAGGCGGGCGAGCCACCGCGGGAGGGGGTGCGGCGGGCGTCGACCGACAGGACCAGGACCTGGCGGCCGAAGCGTTCCGCGATCTCGCGGATCAGGTCGGGGCGGGCGATGGCCGCCGTGTTGACGCCCACCTTGTCCGCGCCGGCGCGCAGCAGCTTGTCGACGTCCTCGGCGGCGCGGACGCCACCGCCCACCGTCAGCGGGATGAACACCTGCTCGGCCGTACGGCGCACCACGTCGTAGGTGGTCTCCCGGTCGCCGGAGGACGCGGTGATGTCCAGGAAGGTCAGCTCGTCGGCGCCCTCCGCGTCGTACACCTTGGCCATCTCGACCGGGTCGCCCGCGTCACGCAGGTTCTGGAAGTTGACGCCCTTGACGACCCGGCCGTTGTCCACGTCCAGGCAGGGGATGACTCGGACCGCCAGAGTCATGAATCCACGGCTCCTCTGTATGCCTCTAGCTCTGCCTCGACCAGGATGCGCGGGTCGACGAAGCCGGTCACCACGACGAACGTGGTCACCGGGCGCACCGGGTCGAAGACCTCCTTGTGGGCGCGTCCCACCGCGTCCATGTCGCGCGCGTGCGCGAGGAACAGGCGGGTGCGGATCACGGACTCCGGTCCCAGCCCGAACTCCGCGATCGCCTCCAGGGCGGTGGCGAAGGCCACCTTGGCCTGCTCGTACGGGTCGCCCTCCCCGTACAGCACGGTGCCCTTGAAGGACGTCGTACCGCCCACCAGCACCCGGTCGCCCGCCGCGACGGCGCGGGCGAAACCGAAGGTCTCCTCCCAGGGACTTTCGCTCTGCACGCGCCGTACGGCCTCTGACGTCATCGGGACACAGCCTCCAGAGCCTCTTCCAAGGTGAACGCCTTGGCGTACAGAGCCTTTCCGACGATGGCGCCCTCGACACCGAGGGGTACCAGGTCGGCCAGGGCCCGCAGGTCGTCCAGTGACGACACGCCGCCGGAGGCCACGACCGGCCGGTCCGTCGCCGCGCACACGTTGCGCAGCAGTTCCAGGTTCGGGCCCTGGAGGGTGCCGTCCTTGGCGATGTCGGTGACGACGTAGCGCGCGCAGCCCTCCTTGTCGAGGCGGGCGAGCGTCTCGTAGAGGTCGCCGCCGTCGCGGGTCCAGCCGCGGCCCCTGAGGGTCGTACCGCGCACGTCCAGGCCGACGGCGATCTTGTCGCCGTGCTCGGCGATGACCTTGGCGACCCACTCCGGGGTCTCCAGGGCGGCCGTGCCGAGGTTCACCCGGGTGCAGCCGGTGGCGAGCGCGGCGGCCAGGGTGGCGTCGTCGCGGATGCCGCCGGACAGCTCGACCCTGATGTCCATCGCCTCGGTGACCTCGGCGACCAGTGCCCGGTTGTCGCCGGTGCCGAACGCCGCGTCCAGGTCGACCAGGTGCAGCCACTCGGCGCCCGACCGCTGCCAGGCGAGGGCGGCCTCCAGCGGGGAGCCGTAGGAGGTCTCGGTCCCGGACTCGCCGTGCACGAGGCGCACGGCCTGGCCGTCGCGGACGTCGACGGCGGGAAGGAGTTCGAGCTTGCTCACAGTGTTCCGATCCAGTTGGTGAGGAGCTGGGCGCCGGCGTCGCCGGACTTCTCGGGGTGGAACTGGGTGGCCCACAGCGCGCCGTTCTCCACGGCGGCCACGAACGGCTTGCCGTGCGTCGTCCAGGTCACCAGCGGCGCCCGCAGCGCGGCGTTGTGCGTCTCCAGCGACCAGTCGTGGACGGCGTAGGAGTGCACGAAGTAGAAGCGCGCGTCGGCGTCCAGGCCGGCGAACAGCTCGGAGCCGGCCGGTGCGTCCACGGTGTTCCAGCCCATGTGGGGGACGATCTCGGCCTGGAGCGGCTCGACCGAGCCGGGCCACTCGTCGAGGCCGTCGGTCTCCACGCCGTGCTCGATGCCGCGCGCGAACAGGATCTGCATGCCGACGCAGATGCCCATCACCGGCCGCCCGCCGGACAGCCGGCGGTCGATGATCCAGTCCCCGCGCGCCCCGCGCAGGCCCGCCATGCAGGCGGCGAAGGCGCCGACGCCCGGCACCAGCAGGCCGTCCGCGTTCATGGCCTTGTCGAAGTCACGGGTGATCTCGACGTCGGCCCCGGCACGGGCGAGGGCGCGCTCGGCGGACCGGACGTTGCCGAAGCCGTAGTCGAAGACCACCACACGCTTGGGAGCGGTCAATTCCACACCTCCAGCCTCATGACGCCCGCCACCAGGCACATCGCGGCGCCGATCGAGAGCAGCACGATCAGGCTGGTGGGCATCTTCTGCTTGACGAAGGAGATGATTCCGCCGACCAGGAAGAGGCCGACGACGATCAGGATGGTGGACAGCCCGGTCATGGCTTTACAGCGCGCCCTTCGTCGAGGGGAGGATGCCAGCCGCGCGCGGGTCGCGCTCCGAGGCGTAGCGCAGCGCCCTGGCGAGCGCCTTGAACTGGCATTCCACGATGTGGTGTGCGTTGCGCCCGTAGGGCACGTGCACGTGGAGTGCGACCTGGGCCTGGGCCACGAAGGACTCCAGGATGTGCCGGGTCATGGTGGTGTCGTACTCGCCGATCATCGGGGCCATGTTCTCCGGCTCCGTGTGCACGAGGTACGGGCGGCCGGACAGGTCGACGGTGACCTGGGCGAGGGACTCGTCCAGCGGGACCGTGCAGTTGCCGAAGCGGTAGATGCCCACCTTGTCGCCGAGGGCCTGCTTGAAGGCGGCGCCGAGGGCGAGGGCGGTGTCCTCGATGGTGTGGTGCGAGTCGATGTGCAGGTCGCCGTCGGTCTTCACGGTGAGGTCGAACAGGCCGTGCCGGCCGAGCTGGTCGAGCATGTGGTCGTAGAAGCCGACGCCGGTGGCGATGTCGGTCCTGCCGGTGCCGTCGAGGTCGATCTCGACGAGGACCGCGGTCTCCTTGGTGGTGCGCTCCACGCGCCCTACGCGGGTCATGCGTCCAGCTCCTTCTTGACTTCACGTACCGCGTCGAGGAACGCGTCGTTCTCTTCGGGGGTTCCGGCGGACACCCGCAGGAAGCCGGGCACGCCGTTGTCGCGGACGAGGACGCCCCTCTCGAGGATCCGCTGCCACACCGCGTGCGGGTCCTCGAACCGGCCGAACTGTACGAAGTTGGCGTCGGACTCGGTGACTTCGAGGCCCGCCGCGCGCAGCTCGGCGACCAGCCGGTCCCGCTCGGCCTTCAGCTGTTCGACGTACTTCAGCAGCGTGTCGGTGTGCTCCAGGGCCGCCAGCGCGGTCGCCTGGGTGATCGCCGACAGGTGGTACGGCAGCCGTACGAGCTGGACCGCGTCGACCACCGCGGGGTCCGCGGCGAGGTAGCCGAGGCGCAGCCCGGCCGCGCCGAACGCCTTCGACATGGTCCGGGAGACGACGAGATTCGGCCGACCTTCGAGCAGCGGCAGCAGCGAGGCGCCGTGACTGAACTCGACGTAGGCCTCGTCGACGATCACCATCGACGGCTTGGCGGCCTGGGCGGCCGCGTAGAGCGCGAGGACCGTCTCGGGCGGCACCGCGTTGCCCGTGGGGTTGTTGGGAGTGGTGATGAAGACGACGTCCGGCTTGTGCTCGGCGACGGCCGCCGAGGCCGCCGCGACGTCGAGGGTGAAGTCCTCGTTGCGGGGGCCGGAGATCCAGCGGGTGCCGGTGGAGCGGGAGATGAGCGAGTGCATCGAGTAGGACGGCTCGAAGCCGATCGCCGTACGGCCCGGTCCGCCGAAGGTCTGCAGCAGTTGCTGGATGACCTCGTTGGAGCCGTTGGCCGCCCACACGTTCTCGACGGAGAGCGGGTGGTTGCCGGTCTTCGTCAGGTACCTGGCCAGCTCGGTGCGGAGCTGGACGGCGTCCCGGTCGGGGTAGCGGTTCAGGCCACGGGCGGCCTCGCGCACCCGCTCCGCGATCCGCTCGACCAGCGGTTCGGGCAGCGGGTACGGGTTCTCGTTGGTGTTCAGCCGTACCGGAACGTCCAGCTGGGGCGCGCCGTAGGGGGACTTGCCGCGCAGCTCGTCCCGTACGGGGAGATCGTCGATGCCTGTCACTTGCTCTCGGGTACCTTCCAGCCGAACCGTGCCTTGACCGCGGCGCCGTGCGCGGGCAGGTCCTCCGCCTCCGCCAGCGTGACCACGTGGTGCGCGACCTCGGCCAGCGCGTCCTTCGTGTAGTCGACGATGTGGATGCCGCGCAGGAAGGACTGCACGGACAGCCCGGAGGAGTGGCAGGCGCAGCCGCCCGTGGGCAGCACGTGGTTGGACCCGGCGGCGTAGTCGCCGAGGGAGACCGGCGCCCAGGGCCCGATGAAGATCGCGCCCGCGTTCTTCACCCGGTCGGCCACGGCGGGGGCGTCGGCCGTCTGGATCTCCAGGTGCTCGGCGCCGTACGCGTCGACGACCCTGAGGCCCTCCTCGACGCCGTCGACCAGGACGATCGCGGACTGCCGGCCGCTCAGGGCCGGAACGATCCGGTCGTCGACGTGCCTGGTGGCCGCGATTTGCGGTTCCAGTTCCTTCTCGACCGCGTCCGCCAGCTCCGTCGAGTCGGTGACCAGCACCGCCGCCGCGAGCGGGTCGTGCTCGGCCTGGCTGATCAGGTCGGCGGCGACGTGCACCGGGTCGGCGGTGGCGTCCGCGAGGACCGCGATCTCGGTCGGGCCGGCCTCGGCGTCGATGCCGATCCGGCCGGTGAAGTAGCGCTTGGCGGCGGCCACCCAGATGTTGCCGGGGCCGGTCACCATGTTGGCGGGCGGGCAGGACTCGGTGCCGTACGCGAACATCGCCACGGCGGTGGCGCCACCGGCCGCGTACACCTCGTCGACGCCGAGCAGGGCGCAGGCGGCGAGGATCGTCGGGTGCGGCAGGCCGCCGAACTCGGCCTGGGGCGGGGAGGCGAGCGCGATGGACCCGACGCCGGCCTCCTGCGCGGGCACCACGTTCATGACCACGGAGGACGGGTAGACCGACCGGCCGCCGGGCGCGTACAGCCCGACGCGCTCCACGGGCACCCACTTCTCGGTCACGGACCCGCCCGGCACGACCTGGGTCGTGTGGGTCGTACGGCGCTGCTCGCGGTGGACGAGACGGGCGCGCCGGATGGACTCCTCCAGGGCCGCGCGCACGGCCGGGTCGAGCTCCTCCAGCGCCTTGGCCAGGGCCTCGGCCGGGACCCGCACCCGCTCCAGCGTCACCCCGTCGAACTTCTCGGCGAAGTCGATCAGCGCCGCGTCGCCCCGATGATGCACGGCCTCGCAGATCGGGCGCACCTTCTCCAGGGCGGCCGAGACGTCGAAGTCGGCTCGGGGCAGCAGGTCGCGCAGGGCGGGGCCCTCGGGAAGGGCGTCGCCGCGCAGATCGATTCGAGAGATCACGTGACCAATTCTCTCAGACGGCACTCGGGGCCCGTCCGTGCGTATCAATGGCTGATACAGAACGTGGGCCAACGGCCGGTACATAGCCTGGCCTGAACCCGGAAGATCACCGTCACGTTGTGTGTTCGGGATCTCACGCACCGGGCATCACCGGTTGTACCGACATGACTCACGAATGGCCGAGGAAGAAGGAAGAGCCGTGACCGAGGGGGACGGCGTCCGGGACGGGGACCTGCCGGACGATCTGACCGCGGCCGAGGCCGGCATGTGGCAGGCGTTCCGCAACGGCAGTGTGTACGACCTGAGCAGCGGCGACGCGCACGTGGACGATCCGCACGGCGGCCACCCGTGGGGACCGGAGCGGACCGTGCGGGCGCGGATCGTCTGCTGGCTGCTGCTCGACGGTCCGCCGGCGCTGGACGGCCGGGTGTCCTCGCTGAAGCTGGCCGGCGTCCGGATCACCGGCACCCTGGACCTGGCGGGCGGCACGGTCAAGCCGTACGTGGAGCTGCGCGGCTGCCGGTTCGACGAGGAGATACTTCTGCCGGAGGCGTACTTCACGACCGTGCGGTTCGTGGACTGCGCGGCGCCACGCCTTGAGGCGGCCCGGGTGCACACGGAGGGTGACCTGCATCTGCCGCGCTGCCGTTTCCTCGGCGGGGTCCGGCTGACCGACGCCCACATCGGCACCGATCTGCTGCTGAACCAGGCGGTGGTGTACCGGGACCGCAGCGGGCGCTCGATCGCGGCGGACGGCATGACCGTCGGCCAGGACCTGCAGGCGGAGCTCCTGGAGACGCACGGGGAGCTGAGCCTGCGCAGCGCCAAGGTGGGCGTCTCGCTGAGCCTGCGCGGGGCGCGGCTGCGCAATCCCGACGGGCGGTTCGCGCTGAACGCGCCCCAGCTGACGGTCGGCCGGACCCTCTACCTGACCCCGGCCGGGGTGGGCGGCCCCTGGCTCAGCGGGACGACCCCGGCGCACGGGACGCGGATCCAGCGCTTCGAGTGCCAGGGCGGGATCCGGCTCGACGACGGGCGGTTCGGGGACGCGGTCGACCTGGAGCGGGCGCGGTTCGTCCTCACGGACGACCAGAACCTGTCGCTGCGCCGGGTACAGACGCCGGAACTGCGGTTCCTCGGCGAGGAGCCGCAGCGCGGCGGGGTGCTGCTGTCGGGCGCCCGGACCACCAACCTGGTCGACCGGGCGGTCAGCTGGCCGGGGCCGGGACGGCTGCACATGGGCGGGTTCGTCTACGAGAACCTGGTACCGCAGGGCCCGTTCCCGCTGACCCGGCGCCTGGAGTGGGTGGCGGCGGCGACCGCCGAGTACAACCCGGAGCCGTACGAGCGCCTCGCGGCCGTGCTGCGGGCCGCCGGCGAGGACGAGGACGCGCGCGAGGTGCTGCTCGCCAAGCAGCGGCGGCGCCGCGAGACGCTGCCGCTGGCCGCCAAGCTCTGGGGGTACGCGCAGGACCTGACGGTGGCCTACGGCTACCGGCCGGGCCGGGCGGCGGTGTGGATGGCGGTGCTGTGGGCGGCGGGCACGCTCGCGTTCACGCACGCCCCGCATCCGCCGATGAACTCCGGTGGCCATCCGGCCTGGGATCCGGCGCTGTTCGTCCTGGACCTGCTGCTGCCGGTGATCGACCTGGGCCAGGCCGGCCAGTGGCGGCTCACCGGCGGCTGGCAGTGGGCGGCGGCGGCGATGATCCTGCTGGGCTGGATCCTGGCGACGACGGTGGCGGCCGGGGCGACGAGGCTGCTGCGGCGGGGCTGACCCCTTGGGCCGCTGAGGCGGGTGAGCGGCCGGACGGTGCCGCCGGGGCGGCTGAGCGGGGCCGCTGACAGGTACCCAGCAGGTGAGCGACGGTCACCTTTTACTCGCCCTTGACTACTGAGGGTACAACTTTCGTGGAGTTGGCCATACCGTCTGGCGCTGCCCCGACCTGCGGACTTTCAATGGTGGACGCCATGGCTTCGCTGCGCGCGCTCTTCCGTCCCCCGCGGAGGGCAACGACCGCCTCGCCTCTCGCCGCCGGAGGGCTCCCGGCCGACGACGAGGTGTTCCTCGACGCGCCCGACGAGCGGCTCGCTCCGGTGCTGGTCGCGGCGGGCCGGGGCGAGTACGCACCCGTCGCGGGTCTGCTGGCCGGCACCCGGAGGACGGCCGAGTGGGAGGAACGGGACCGGTACGCGCACCGGCTCGCCCTCTTCGCCCGCTGCCGCGCCGAGTGGCTCGACCAGTGGGCCATGGCCGCCCCGCACGACCCGGACCTGCTGGTGGTCCAGGCCCAGCTCGCGGTGGACCACGCCTGGGACTCCCCCGCCCGCGCGGAACTCCTGCGCCCGCTCAGCCCCCTGATCACGGCGGCCGCGCGCGGCGACGACCGGGACCCGGTGCCGTGGCGGATCGCGCTCGACCACGCCCGGGGGACGAACGCCGGCCACCGGTACTTCGAGGAGCTGTGGGAGGCGGCGGTCCGCCGCGCCCCGCACCACTACGGCTGCCATGTGGCGGCGCTGCGCTATCTGGGCACGTACTGGCACGGCTCGCACCGCGAGTGCTTCGACTTCGCCGACCTGGCCGCGCAGGACGCGCCGCCGGACTCGCTCGTCCAGGCCCTGCCGGTCCGCGCGGCCTTCGCCTACCTCACCGACGGCTGCGGCCCGGGGGTGCCGCGGGCCCGTCTGGACGCGGCGGCCGACCGGGCGACCGCCCTGTCCGCGCGGTTCCCAGCGGCCGATCCCTGGCCCGCCGAGATCCGCAACACGTTGATGTACCTGCTGGTCCGCCTGGAACGCTGGGAGGCCGCCCGCACCCAGCTGCGGCTGATCGGCCCGTACGTCACGTCCTTCCCCTGGGGCCGGCTCTCCGACGACCCGCTGGGCCATTTCGTACGCCTGCGCGACCACCTGCTGGCCGGTACGGAACCGCCGCCCGAGGCCGCGTCGATCCCCTCCCCGAGGACCGCGGGACGCCCACGGACCGGGCACGGCGGACATGTTCCCGCCGATGACCACTAGGCTGTGGCGCCGTGACCACCGTCCGTCTTCCCCTCTTCCCGCTGAACTCGGTGCTGTTCCCGGGGCTGGTGCTGCCGCTGAACGTCTTCGAGGAGCGCTATCGCGCCATGATGCGCGACCTGCTGAAGACACCCGAGGAAGAACCGCGCCGGTTCGCCGTCGTGGCGATCCGCGACGGCCACGAGGTGGCGGCGAGCGCGCCGGGCATGCCGGACCCGACCGCCCAGCCCGAGAAGGGCCCGGCGGCCGGCTTCGGGCCCGAGCCTCTCAAGTCCTTCCACCGGGTGGGCTGTGTGGCGGACGCGGCGACGATCCGGGAGCGGGCGAACGGCACGTTCGAGGTGCTGGCGACCGGGACGAACCGGGTGCGGCTGCTCTCCGTCGACGCGTCGGGACCGTTCCTGACGGCGGAGCTGGAGCAGCTGCCGGAGGAACAGGGCGACGAGGCCGGCGCGCTGGCCGAGGGTGTCCTGCGGGCCTTCCGTCAGTACCAGAAGCGCCTGGCGGGCGCGCGGGAACGCTCGCTGTCCACCGGCGTCGACCTCCCGGACGAACCGTCCGTCGTCTCCTACCTGGTCGCGGCCGCGATGATGCACGACACCCCCACCAAGCAGCGCCTGCTCCAGGCGCCCGACACGGCGTCCCGCCTCCGCGACGAGCTGAAACTCCTTCGCGCCGAGACCGCGATCATCCGTAATCTGCCGTCCCTGCCCGCCGCGGAGCTGACGCGGGCGCCGACGAGTCTGAACTGAGCCGGGGTTTTCTGAACATGGCGAAGAAGCCGAAGAAGCAGCAGTCCGGGGGCGGCGGCACCCCGGCGACGGTGGCCCTGAACACAGCGGGGATGGACTTCACGGTCCACTCCTACGACCACGACCCCGCGCATCCGTCCTACGGGGAGGAGGCCGCGGAGGCGATGGGCGTGTCCCCGGACCGCGTCTTCAAGACCCTGGTCGCGGACGTGGACGGGACGCTCACCGTGGCGGTGGTCCCGGTGGCCGGCAGCCTTGACCTCAAGGCCCTGGCGACCGCGGTCGGCGGCAAGCGCGCGGCGATGGCCGACCCGGCCCTGGCCGAGCGCACGACGGGCTACATCCGCGGCGGCATCTCCCCGCTCGGCCAGCGCAGGAAACTCCCCACGGTCCTGGACGCGTCGGCGTCGGCCCACCTCACGATCTGCGTCTCGGCGGGCCGCCGCGGCCTGGAGGTGGAACTCGCCCCGACCGACCTGGCCACCCTCACGAACGCCACCCTGGCCCCCATCGGGCGTCCCTGATCGACGAGTCTCGCTGGCCGGCCCCGCGCCCCCACCGGAGCGCTCCGCAGCCGCCTGAGACGACAACCCGGCCGCGGGCCCTCATGGGCCGGTCGCGCAGTCCCCCGCGCCCCTGGCTCTTCTGCCGCCACGCCCGATCACCAGTCACCGAACGTGGCCCGCACCCCCACCACCAGCCCGTCCGGCGTTTGAGGACGAGGCCGTTCAGGCCGATGCGGGGGTTCGGGGGCGGCAGCCCCCGGAGCGGGCGGTCGAAGGGGGCCCACCCCCTGGAGGACGGGACGTGGACGGGACGGGCAGGGGCGGCGGGGGCGAGAAAGACCTACGCCGGTGGAGCGGCGTACGGTCCGTCCTCGTAGGGCGGCTCCGGGTCCCGCGGACCGAACAGCGCCGTCAGCCCCAGATGCACCACCAACGCCCCCAACGACCATGCCAGCAACGCCCCCTTCGCCCCGAGCTTCAGCGGCGCCGAGAACGTCACCCCCTTCCCCACGGCCTTCGCATGGGCGATCACATCCTGCTCCGGCCCCAGCCACACCCCGAGCCGCCAGGCCAGGAACGACGCGAGCAGCCCCCCGACCCCCAGCGCCACCACCAGCGGCACACCCCCACGCCGCCGCCACAGGAACACCACGACCGCGCTCACCACCCCGAAGGCCAGCGCGAGCAGTGTGAACGTCCCGTCCACCCCCGCCGCCTGCTCCCCCTCGCTGTCCTTGAGGTAGACCGCCCAGCTCTTGCCTGACTGGTCCCCCACCAACGGCACATGCGGCGCCAGCCACAGCCACAGCAGCCCGAGCAGCACACCGCTGACCGCCACCGCGACGGCGATCACCGCGGCCTCCCGCAGTTCGGTCTTCATCCCGGGACCGTCCTGTCCGTACTCGCCGTGATGCCCGCCCCGGCCGTACTGGCCGTACTCGCCGTGCTGTCCGTACTCTCCCGCGGCCTCCCCGTCGGGCGGCGGTGCCTGCCGGGCCTGGTGCGAGGACTGGTCGTGCGGCGGCGGAGGCGGCGTCAACGGTGCGGTCACGATGCCATCGTGCCAGGTCGGCCTGTGGGGCGCGTCACCGGACGGCCGCCCTGCGGTACGCCCACGTGGCGACGGCCAGTGAGACGACCCCCACCCCCGCGCACACGCCCAGGTCAGCGAGGACCACGGCCCAGTCGGGCCGCGCCCCGAAGGTATGGGCGTAGGCCTCGACGCCGTACGTGGAAGGCAGCAGGTCGCGGGCGAACTGGATGAACCCCGGCATCCGGTCCGGCGGCAGCACCCCGAGCAGCAGCGCCGCCGACATGCCCAGCTGCCCGAGCAGCGTGGCCAGTTCGGGGCGCGGTGCGAGCAGTCCACAGGCCGCGCCGAGCCCCGCCAGCGCCGCCCCCGCGAGCGGGATCACGGCGAGCAGGATCCACAGGTTCCCGAGCGGCAGCCCGAAGAGCACGCACCCGAAGACGGCCGTCACCAGCGTCCCGGGCACGGTGAAGGACGCGTACGCCGCGGCCGCCCCGAGCACCACCGAGGCCGGCGGCACGGGCAGCGTGGCGTAATGGTCGAGCCCGCCGCTCGCCCGCAGCTGTCCGAAGTACTGCGCCAGCAGGTTCAGCGCCACGAAGGCCACCACGACCACCGCCGAGCCCGCCACCACCGACTCGGCCTCGCCCCGCGAGTCCACCACCCCGCGCATCATGACCATGATGCCGACGGACTGGAAGGTCGCGACGAACAGCAGCGGGATCCGGGCCACCCGGGCCCGGGACAGCTGCGCCCGGTAGACGGCCAGCAGCGCCGGCCACAGCCGCGCGCGCGGGCCCAGCTCGGCCGCCGGGGCGCCCGGCGCCGTCTCCTCCACGGCCTGGGCACCGCCCGGCAGAACCTCCGCGGGTACGACACTCACGTCGCTCTGCTCCCTTTCCGTGCGGCACCTGCGGCCCGTACCGCCGCCGCGTCTTTCCGTACGCGCCCGGCCGCCGCCCCGTTCACCCTCACGCCTTCACCAGCCCCTGCCGTGCGGCGCCGCCCAGCGCCAGGTAGACGTCCTCCAGGCTGGGCGTGGCGAGGGTGAAGTCGTCGAGGGCGCCGAACGCGGCCCCGCCGGTCACCGTGGCGACGACGGTACGCGCCTCCTCGGGCGCGAGCCGCAGCGTCCAGCGCCGGCCGGACTCGACGGCGCGCTCCCGCAGGACGGCCACCTCGGGCACGTCCAGCGGGGCCTCCTCCCGCCACACCAGCTCGACCCGCACCTCGCCGGCGACCCGTTCCTTGAGCCGGGCCGGGGTGTCGCAGGCGATGACCCGGCCCTGGTCGATGACGGCGACCCGGTCGAGAACCGTCTCGGCCTCGATGACGTTGTGGGTGACCAGCACCACGGTGGCCCCCCGCTCGGCCCGACGCCGGTCCACGGCGGCCCACACGGCCCGCCTGGCGACCGGGTCCATGCCGGTCGTCGGCTCGTCGAGCACGAGCAGCGGCCGCTCCCCGACCAGCGCGGCGGCGAAGCACGCGAGCCGCCGCTGTCCCCCGGAGAGCTTCTTGAGCGCCCGTCCGGCGATCGGCGTCAGGCCCAGCTCCTCCAGCACGGCGTCGCGCTCGCTCCGGGCCTGCCGTACGTCCAGTCCGCGCAGCCGCCCGGTGGTCTCGGCGGCGAGGGACACGGTCAGCTCGTCGAGGGCGCTGGACTCCTGCCCGAGGTAGGCGAGGAGCCGCGCGGCCCGCTCCGGGTGCCGCACGATGTCGTGCCCGAGGATCTCGACGCTGCCCGTGTCGGGCCGCAGCAGCCCGGTGAGCTGCCGTACGAGCGTCGACTTGCCGGCCCCGTTCGGCCCGAGCAGCCCGAAGATCTCCCCGCGCCGGACCACGAGCTCCACCCTGTCGGTGGCCCGCACCGCGGGCACGGCGGGGGCGCCACGCCGTCCTTTGACCGCGGCGTAGGTCTTGGTCAGCCCACGCACCGCACACACGACATCACCCTGTCGCCGAAGTGCCCGACCCACGCCCGTACTCACAAGGAACGAGCCTACGGGGTCACCCCGGTTTACTCGCCTTTGGGGCGCCTCGGCTTTCACATCCGCGGCTGGGCCGCGGAGGCGCCAGCGGCCCCCGGCGGCCCGCAGTCGCCGCCGCGCCGCCCGGCCCCGCCCCGTCCGCTACTCTCCCGCCGACGCGTGCTCCCCGGCCCCCGCCGGAACATCGAACTCTCTCCAGAACCCCGCCCGAATGGCGTACCGGTCGTGCTCGTCGATCTGGTCGTCCTTGTGCGCCAGCAGCCCGAAGCGCGCCGCGTACCGCAACAGCTCCCCGTCGATCCGGTGCGGAATCCGCGGATACATCTCCGACAGCTTCTGCAGATGGCTCTGGTCCCCGAGCCGCGACATCCACCGCCGCGCGAACACCTGCCCGACCTCGTACGGATCCCCGCCGACGGTCGTGATGTCCTCCTCCCGGTCGGCCCACCGCTGCTCCGCGGTGGTCAGCTGCGCCAGTGTCGGCATGGACGCCGCCTCCGCCGACTCCGCCGCGCCCCCCGGCCGGTCCACCCACCCCTTGTCGGAGGACCACCGCAGCGTGGCCGTCGTCGCCGGATGCTGGACCGGCTGGGCCCCCGGCGCCCGCAGCGCGGCGAGATCCTTGGGCGTCGGCACCCCCTTCGGCGCCGGCATCCGCTCCGCCGTCCCGTTCTCCACCGCCCGCGCCGCGGGTGCCCGGTCGGCATTCTCGGTCCCCGCCTCCGCCGCGGCCGCCAGCGACGACTCCGGCAGCGGCGCCGAGAGGATCGCGGCGATCTCCGGCCGCGGCACCGGCTGCGGCGCGCAGACCCCGGTCAGCTCCTTGGCCCGTACCGCCTGGGTGATCCACGCCCGGTCCAGCACCCGCCGCTCGTCGGCCTCGGCGACCAGGTCCTCGGACTGGTTGTAGTCCCCGTCGGCGGCCTGTACGGCCCACAGGTGTACGGCGACCCCGTGCTCCTTGGCAGCCATCATGCCCGGCAGCAGGTCCCCGTCGCCGGTCACCAGCACGACGTCGGAGCAGGCGCGGTTGCGGGCCAGCTCGGTCAGCTCGGCGTGCATGGCCGCGTCCACGCCCTTCTGCGCCCAGCGTCCGTCGCTGCGGGTCAGCGCGCCGAGCCGGACGGTCACCCGGGGCATCACGCGCAGCCTGCGGTGTTCCGGCTGGGGAACACGGTCGGGGGCGCCGTCGAACCAGTAGATGCGCAGCAGTGGACGCTCGGTGTCGGACTCCGCGCGGTCGCGCAACGCCTGGATCAGCGCGGCGTGGTCGACGGTGATCCGGGATCGGGAGGGCTCACCGGCGAGGAGACTGGCGGCGGCACCCAGCAGATACCCGGCGTCCACCAGGACAATGCAGCGGTCCACGCGACTCACCCTCTTTCCGGGAGGTTTGCTTTCGGGGCTTCCTTCGAGTCTGCCCGACCACGCGGGGGTTAACGGCCCGAACTCGATCTTCGGCGTGGCGTTTCGGGGCCTCGTCCTCCGACAAGCCCTGTTACAGACGGTAATTATCCGAAATGCGCCTGTTGTCAGCCTATGTGAATCTGAATTTGGCCCCTAGATCCCCCACAGGAGGCAGATCACCATGGCCAAGAACAAGAACCGCAAGGGTGGCTCCCAGAACCGCGCCTCGCAGGCCGAGCAGACCCACGAGCACGGGCAGCGTACGTCGAACGAGCCCCAGGACTCGCCGGTGTCGCACATCCAGGGCAGCCCTGCCGATGTTGCTCGTAAGAAGCAGAAGAGCTTCGGCCACAACTGAGCGGATCGATCAGGTCCCACCCGGCAGTTGAAGCCCAGCCGTGCAGGAGGGGCGCACCCGTTGCGGGTGCGCCCCTTCCGCGCGTGTACGGACCGGAAACCCTATCCGGCCAGGCAGGACGGGCCGAGCAGCACCTTGAGGTCGCCGAACAGCGCCGGGTCCGGCTTCACCCGGTGCCGGTCGAGCCGCAGCACGGTGGTCTTGGTCGGGCCCTGCAGCTTGATCCGGACCTCGCTGTCGCCCTTGTGGTGGCTGAGGATCTCGCCGAGGCGGCTGACCATCGGCGGGGTGACCCTGGTGGCCGGGATGGTGAGGATCACGGGCGCGTTGGTGCCGGCGTTCGAGAGGTCCGGGACGGCCAGCTCCATGGCGACGAGCCGGGGCACGTCCTCGCGCTTGTCGAGGCGGCCCTTGACGAACACGACCGCGTCCTCGACGAGTTGGGTCGAGATCAGCTGGTAGGTCGCCGGGAAGAACATGCACTCGATGGAACCGGCCAGGTCCTCGACGGTGGCGATCGCCCAGGCGTTGCCCTGCTTGGTCATCTTGCGCTGCAGGCCCGAGATGATGCCGCCGATGGTGACCACCGCGCCGTCCGCGTGCTCACCGCCGGTCAGCTGGGCGATGCCCGCGTCCGCCTTGTCCGAGAGCACGTGCTCCAGGCCGAAGAGCGGGTGGTCGGAGACGTACAGACCGAGCATCTCCCGCTCCTGGGCGAGCAGATAGGCCTTGTCCCACTCGTCCTCGGTGAACTGCACGTCGAGTCCGAAGCCGGGCTCGCTGGTCTCCTCCTCGCCCATGCCGCCGAAGAGGTCGAACTGGCCCTCGGCCTCCTTGCGTTTGACCGCGACCACGTTGTCGATCATCGGCTCGAACTGTGCGGTGAGGCCCTTGCGGGTGTGCCCGAGGGTGTCGAACGCGCCCGCCTTGATCAGCGACTCCGTGGTGCGCTTGTTGCACGCGACGGCCTCGACCTTGTCGAGGTAGTCGGGGAAGGAGGCGTACTTGCCCTTGGCCTTGCGGCTCTTGATGATCGACTCGACCACGTTGGTACCGACGTTGCGCACGGCCTCCAGGCCGAACAGGATCACGTCGTCGCCCTGCGCGGCGAAGTTGTGCACCGACTCGTTGACGTTCGGCGGGAGCACCTTGATGCCCATGCGGCGGCATTCGTTGAGGTAGATCGCCGACTTGTCCTTGTCGTCCTTGACGGAGGTCAGCAGCGCGGCCATGTACTCGGCCGGGTAGTTCGCCTTGAGGTAGGCGGTCCAGTAGGAGACCAGGCCGTACGCGGCGGAGTGCGCCTTGTTGAACGCGTAGCCGGCGAACGGGACCAGGACGTCCCACAGGGCCTGGATCGCCTCGTCGCTGTAGCCGTTCTTCTTGGCGCCGGCCTGGAAGATGGTGAAGTTCTTGGCCAGTTCGTCGGGCTTCTTCTTGCCCATCACGCGACGCAGGATGTCGGCCTCGCCGAGCGAGTAGCCGGCGATGATCTGGGCGGCCTTCTGCACCTGCTCCTGATAGACGATCAGGCCGTAGGTGACCGCGAGGACCTCTTCGAGGGGCTCCTCCAGCTCCTTGTGGATCGGGGTGATCTCCTGGAGCTTGTTCTTGCGGAGCGCGTAGTTGGTGTGCGAGTCCATGCCCATCGGGCCCGGACGGTAGAGCGCCGACACGGCGGAGATGTCTTCGAAGTTGTCGGGCTTCATCAGGCGCAGCAGGGAGCGCATGGGGCCGCCGTCGAACTGGAAGACGCCCAGGGTGTCACCGCGCTGGAGCAGTTCGAAGGTCGTCGGGTCGTCCAGCGGCAGCGACAGCAGGTCGATGTCGACGCCCTTGTTGGACTTCACCATCTTGACGGCGTCGTCCATGATCGTCAGGTTGCGCAGACCCAGGAAGTCCATCTTCAGCAGGCCGAGCGACTCACAGCTCGGATAGTCCCACTGTGTGATGGTCACGCCGTCGGTGTGCCGCACCCACACCGGGACGTGCTCGGTGATGGTCTCGCTGGACATGATCACGCCGGCGGCGTGCACACCCATCTGCCGGACCAGGCCCTCGACGCCCTTGGCGGTGTCGATGACCTTCTTCACGTCCGGTTCGTTCTCGTACATCCCCCGGACCTCGCCCGCCTCGTTGTAGCGGGGGTGCGCGGGGTTGGTGATGCCGTCCAGGTCGATGCCCTTGCCGAGGACGTCGGCAGGCATGGCCTTGGTGATGCGGTCGCCCATCGCGTACGGGTAGCCGAGGACGCGCGCGGAGTCCTTGATCGCGTTCTTGGCCTTGATCTTGCCGTAGGTGCCGATCATGGCGACCTTGTCGGCGCCGTACTTCTCGGTCACGTACCTGATCACCTCGACGCGCCGGCGCTCGTCGAAGTCGATGTCGACGTCGGGCATGGAGACGCGCTCGGGGTTGAGGAACCGCTCGAAGATCAGGCCGTGCGGGATCGGGTCGAGGTCGGTGATGCCCATGGCGTAGGCGACGATCGAGCCGGCCGCGGAGCCTCGGCCGGGGCCGACCGCGATGCCGTTGTTCTTGGCCCACATGATGAAGTCGGCGACGACGAGGAAGTAGCCCGGGAACCCCATCTGGATGATGACGTCCATCTCGTACTCGACCTGCTTCTGCCGGTCCTCGGGGACACCGCCGGGGAAGCGGCGGTCCATGCCCCGGCGGACCTCCTCCTTGAACCAGGTGACCTCGGTGTAGCCCTCGGGGATGTCGAACTTCGGCATGAGGTTCCTGGCCTCGAACATGCCGGTGGTGTCGACCATCTCGGCGACCAGGAGCGTGTTGGCGCAGCCCTCCTGCCAGGCGTCCGAGGAGTCGATGGCGTACATCTCGTCCGTGGACTTCAGGTAGTAGCCGGTGCCGTCGAACTTGAAGCGGTCCGGATCGGAGAGGTTCTTGCCGGTCTGGATGCACAGCAGGGCGTCGTGGGCGGTCGCCTCGTGCGCGTACGTGTAGTGCGAGTCGTTCGTCACCAGCGGCGGGATGCCGAGTTTCTTCCCGATGTCCAGCAGGCCCTCGCGGACCCGGTGCTCGATGTCGATGCCGTGGTCCATCAGCTCCAGGAAGTAACGGTCCTTGCCGAAGATGTCCTGGTACTCGGCGGCGGCCTTGAGGGCCTCGTCGTACTGGCCGAGGCGCAGCCGGGTCTGGAGTTCGCCGGAGGGGCAGCCGGTGGAGGCGACGATCCCCTCGGACCACTGGGCGATGGTCTCCTTGTCCATCCGGGGCCACTTCTGCAGCCAGCCCTCGGCGTACGCGTCCGAGGAGAGCCGGAAGAGGTTGTGCAGGCCCGTGCTGTTCACGGCCCACATCGTCTTGTGGGTGTAACCGCCGGAACCGGAGACGTCGTCCCGCTTCTGGTGCGGCTGGCCCCACTGGATCTTGCGCTTGTTGCGCCGGGACTCGGGGGCGACGTACGCCTCGATCCCGATGATCGGGGTGACCCCGGCCTTCTTCGCGGAGTGGAAGAAGTCGTACGCTCCGTGCAGGTTGCCGTGGTCGGACATGGCGATGTGGGTCATGCCCATCTCGTTGCAGGCGTTGAACATGTCCTTGAGCCGCGCGGCACCGTCCAGCAGCGAGTACTGGGTGTGGACGTGCAGGTGCGTGAAAGGCGGCTTTGACACGGTTTCGGCCTCCAAGTGAACCGGGGCGGCGCGAAGCGCCTCGTTGAGGGGCGGCGGTCGGGCGACGGGCGGGCAGGCGTCGACGATCTTCCGACCGGCTGCGGACAGTCTGGTGGGACATCGGAATCCTATGCCTCGGCACTGACACCCGGCGGGCTCCCCCGCGTACCTTCGTCCGAGAAAGGCGGGCACTCCCGGGGACCTTCGCACGTTGGTCCGGCGAGAGATCCGTGCCACATGTCAGGCAGCACCCGTACCAGGAGGCACCCAGCGATGTCGGTCCCCCAGCTCAACGACGAGCAGCGCGGCGAGGAGATCCTCGCCGTCTTCGACACCGCCTTCGGCGAGCTCCTGGCCGCCGACCCGGCCGCGTTCCGCGTGAAGTTCCGGAAGATGGCGGCCTCGGCCTTCGCCTTCTACCGGGGCACGGCCGCGCTCTTCTACCACGACCTGGACGCGGAGACCGCCGGGGGAGGCGGCCGGATATACACCGGCCCGTACCTGGACGAGCGCACCTCGCGGGTGTGGATCCACGGCGACCTGCACGCGGAGAACTTCGGCACCTACATGGATTCCAACGGCCGCCTGGTCTTCAACGTCAACGACTTCGACGAGGCCTACGTCGGCCCGTTCACCTGGGACCTGAAGCGCTTCGCCGCCTCCATCGCGCTGATCGGGTACGCGAAGGCGCTCAGCGACGAGCAGATCACCGAGCTGGTCGAGGTGTACGCGGACGCCTACCGCGAGCGCATCCACGCGCTGGCGACGGGCGCGAAGAGCGACGAGGTGCCGCCCTTCACCCTGGACACCGCCGAGGGCCCGCTGCTCGGCGCGCTGCGCGCGGCCCGCTCGCTGACCCGTTTCGAGCTGCTGGACTCGATGACGGAGATCCGCGACTGGGAGCGCCGGTTCGCCGCCGGCGGCGGCTCCATCGAGCTGGACGCCGCCACCCGCTACAAGGTGCTCGCGGCCTTCGACGGCTACCTGGAGACGCTCCCCGAGTCGTCCCTGTCCCGTCCGGACTCCTACCGCGTCAAGGACGTCGTGGGCCGCCGCGGGATCGGCATCGGCTCGGCCGGCCTGCCGTCGTACAACATCCTCCTGGAGGGCGCCACCGACGCCCTGGAGAACGACGTGGTGATCTACATCAAGCAGGCCCAGACACCGGCCGTCTCCCGGCACGTCACGGACCCGGCGATCCGGGAGTACTTCCAGCACGAGGGCCACCGCACGGTGATCTCGCAGCGCGCCCTGCAGGCGCACGCCGACCCGTGGCTGGGCTGGACCGAGCTGGACGGCGCGGGACAGCTGGTCGCCGAGGTGTCGCCGTACGCGGTGGACCTGGACTGGAGCGACATCGACGACCCGGAGGAGATCGCGGCGGTCGTCGCCGACCTCGGCCGGGCCACGGCGTCCATGCACTCGGCGGCCGACGACACCTCCGGCGAGTCCCTGGTGCCGTTCTCCACCGAGCGGGCCATCGACGCGGCGATCGCCGCCGACGAGGACGGATTCGCGGGCCTGCTCACCGACTTCGCGCACAGCTACGGCGCACGCGCGCGTGCCGACCACCAGATCTTCGTCGACCTGTTCCGCAACGGCCGCATTCCAGGCCTGTAACCTTCGCCGATTCTCAGGGCCCTTTTAGGGGTCCCCTACATGAGTACGTGACAGACTCTCCACCGCTATGGACATATCCGGGACCCAGCTCAGAGTCGTGCGCGCGGCGCTGTTCACGGCCTTCGTCGTGACGCTCAGCACCGCGTCGCACGTGCTGCTGTCCCGGGCCCCGCTGCCGTTCACGACGGTGGCGGCGGTCGCCGCCGGCGTGTTCCTCACCGCGTACGCGCTGGCGGGCCGCGAGCGCGGCTTCGGGCGGATCGCGGCCCTGTTGATCCCCCTGGAGCTGGCCGCCGACACGGTCTTCACCACCGGCCAGCACGCCTGCTACGGCCGGGCGGGCGGCCCCATCGCCGGCCCGTTGCGGGCGGTCGGCTTCGACGTGCTCTGCCACGGCGGCACGGTCGGCACCCCGCTGGCCCGCATGGCCGGCGGCTCCCGCGCCACCGCGGTCCTCGCGCAGGCCGACCCGGCCGCCGCCTGGCTGCTGCTCGCCGCGCACGTCGGCGTCGGGCTGCTCGCCGCCGCCTGGCTGCGCCGCGGCGAGCGCGCCCTGACCCAGTTGCTGCGCGCCGTGGCCGCCACCACCTTCCGCCCGCTGCTCCTCGCGGTCGCGGCCGGCACGGTCCGGCCGGCTCCGGTGCCACGGCTGCCGCGCCCGGCGCCCCGCCCGGCCGCCACCCGTGCCCTGCTCCTCGTGCACTCCCTGGGACGGCGCGGACCGCCGTGCTCCGGGGCGCTCGCCCTGCCCTTCGGCTGAGCGCCCTTCTCTCCCGAGCACGCCCGTCGTCCGAGCACGACGAGTCCCCCACACGTATCCCGCGCACGACATGTGCGCGTCCCCCTATGGAGATCACCGACATGAGCAAGCGGAACAGCCCAGCTGCCAAGAACGCGGCCCGGGAGCGGCTGCGCGCCGAGCGCGAGAAGCAGGCCAAGCGCGCGAAGGTCAAGCGGCAGGTCATCGTGGCCTGCTCGGTCGTGGCCGTGCTGGCCGCGGCGGGCGGCATAGGTTACGCCGTCGTCCAGGCCAACAAGCCCGGCTACTGGGAGTCGGAGAAGGACGCCAAGGTCGTCGCCCCGGCCAACACGACGGGTACCGACGGCACCACGGTCGTCATCGGCAAGTCCACCGCCGCGAAGACCCTGAAGGTCTACGAGGACCCGCGCTGCCCGATCTGCGCCCAGTTCGAGCAGACGGTCGGTCCGACGGTGAAGAAGGACATCGACGACGGCAAGTTCAAGATCCAGTACATCGGTGGCACGTTCCTCGACGGCGACTCCACTAAGAACGGAAAGGTGCAGATCGGCTCCCGCGGCGAGGGCTCCAAGAACGCGATGAGCGCCATGGGCGCGGCGCTGAACGTCAGCGACGAGGCGTTCCTGGAGTACAAGACCGCGCTGTACTCGAAGAAGTGGCACCCGGACGAGTCCACCGACAAGTTCAAGAACGACAGTTACCTCATCCAGGTCGCCGACACCGTCCCGGCCCTGAAGAACAACAAGTCCTTCCAGGCCGACGTGAAGTCCGGCAAGTACGACGCCTGGGCGCTGGCCATGTCGAAGACCTTCGACACCAACAAGGACGGCGTGACGGGCACTCCGAGCTTCGTCATGAACGGCAAGATGCTGACGGCCGACTCCAGCGGCAACCCGCCGATGACGGTCGCGGCCTTCAACTCCCTTGTGGACGCGGCCCTCAAGGGCTGACGCCCGACCGGAATCCCCGGCTCCACGTGAAGAGCAGGCGAACTTTCGCTGGTTCGCCTGCTCTTGTTCATACTGGTCAGTAACCTGAGCGGTCGTGACCAGTCGAAACCGATCAACACAGTCTTCCGAGAGCGCACCGACGCCCTCTCCCCGCCGCCGCACGGTCGTCAAGGCCGCGGCGACCGCCGGCATCGCCGTCGTCGCAGCCCCCCTGGCCACCGCGCTGCCGGCGCGGGCCGCCTCGGACGCCCCCGCCTTCCTGCACGGCGTCGCCTCCGGCGACCCGCTGCCCGACGGCGTTCTGCTGTGGACGCGGGTGACGCCGACCGCCGACGCCACGCCGGGCTCCGGTGTCGGCCCGGACACCGAGGTCAGCTGGGTCGTCGCCACCGACAAGGCGCTGACGAACATCGTCTCGAAGGGCTCCACCACCGCGACCGCCGCCTCCGACCACACGGTCAAGGCCGACATCCGCGGCCTCGCCCCGGCCACCGACTACTGGTTCCGCTTCTCGGCCGGCCCCACGGACTCCCCGGTGGCACGCACCCGCACCGCGCCCGCGGCCGACGCCACCGTCTCCGGCCTGCGCTTCGGCGTGGTCTCCTGCGCGAACTGGGAGGCCGGCTACTTCGCCCCCTACCGCCACCTCGCGGCCCGCGGCGACCTCGACGCCTGGCTGCACCTCGGCGACTACATCTACGAGTACGGCACCGGCGAGTACGGCACCCGCGGCACCGTGGTCCGTGCGCACGCGCCCACCCACGAGATCATCACCCTCGCCGACTACCGCACCCGGCACGGCAAGTACAAGACCGACACCGACCTGCAGGCCCTGCACGCCAAGGCACCGGTCATCGCGATATGGGACGACCACGAGTTCGCCAACGACTCCTGGTCCGGCGGCGCCGAGAACCACACCGAGGGCGCCGAGGGCACCTGGACGGCCCGTCAGGCCGCCGCCAAGCAGGCCTACTTCGAGTGGATGCCGGTCCGCCCGGCCATCGCCGGCACCACCTACCGCCGGCTGCGCTTCGGCAAGCTCGCCGACCTCTCCCTGCTCGACCTGCGCTCCTTCCGCTCCCAGCAGGTGTCCGCGGGCAGCGGCTCGGTCGACGACCCGGAGCGCACCATCACCGGCCGCGCCCAGCTCGACTGGCTGAAGGCGGGGCTGAAGGCCTCCGACACCACCTGGCGGCTGGTCGGCAACTCGGTGATGATCTCGCCCTTCGCCATCGGCTCGCTCTCCGCCGACCTCCTCAAGCCGCTCGCCAAGCTGCTCGGTCTGCCCCAGGACGGCCTCGCCCTCAACACCGACCAGTGGGACGGCTACAC
Organism: Streptomyces shenzhenensis; assembly: GCF_021462265.1. Classification (GTDB taxonomy): domain Bacteria; phylum Actinomycetota; class Actinomycetes; order Streptomycetales; family Streptomycetaceae; genus Streptomyces; species Streptomyces shenzhenensis. Next base: position 115,496 of record NZ_JAJONF010000024.1, read on the forward strand.
CGACGACCGCCGCGAACTACTGGCTCACCTGCGCTCCAACGCGATCACCAACACGGTGTTCCTCACCGGCGACATCCACATGGCCTGGGCCAACGACGTGCCCGTGGATGCCGGGACCTATCCGCTGTCCGCCTCGGCCGCCACCGAGTTCGTGGTCACCTCGGTGACCTCCGACAACCTCGACGACATCCTCAAGGTCTCCCCCGGCGTCGTCTCCACCGTCGCCGCACCGGTGATCCAGCTGGCCAACCGCCATGTGCACTGGGTCGACACCGACCGGCACGGCTACGGCGTCCTGGACATCACGGCCGCGCGGGCGCAGATGGACTACTACGTCGTATCCGACAAGACGAAGGCCGACGCCACCTCGTCCTGGGAGCGGTCGTACCGCACCCGCAGCGGCACCCAGAAGGTCGAGCGCGCCTACGACCCGGTGTGACCGACGTCTACAGCGTGTCGAGGAAGCCGAGCGCCACCCGCCAGGTGGCCTCGGCGGCCTCCGCGTCGTAGTCCGGCAGGCCGGGGTCGGTGTAGAGGTGACCGGCGCCCGGGTAACGGTAGATCTCCACATCGGCGCCGGCCCGGCCCATCTGCAGGTACCAGGCGCTCAGCCAGTCGTCCGTCTCGAAGGCGTCGGGCTCGGCCACGTGCAGCTGCACCGGCAGCTCGGCCACCGAGGCGCTGGGCGCGATGTCCGACGTGCCGTGCAGAAGCAGCAGCCCCCGCGCCCGCTCGTCGCCCAGCGCCAGCGTCTGCGCGACCGAGGCGCCCAGCGAGAACCCCGCGTACACCAGCCCGCGCTCCGAGTACGGCGCCGCCGCCAGCACGGCCCGCTTCAGCAGTTCGTCCTTGCCGATCGACTCGTTGAACTCCATGCCCTCCTCGACCGTGTCGAACGTGCGCCCCTCGAACAGGTCCGGCGTCCACACCTCGTGTCCGGCGGCACGCAGCCGGTCCGCGGCCTCGCGCACCGCGGGCCTGAGGCCATAGGTCGAGTGAAAGAGCATGATGTTCATGCGCCCATGGTGCCAGCCACCGCCGGCAACACCGACCTGCCCGCGACCACGACCGTGACGTCCTTCTCACCGGGCGGCATGTTCAGGACCCCGCGGATCCGGTTACGTTCGAAGCCATGGAGATGGAGAACGTACTCCGCCCGCTGATCGTGTTCGGCGGCGCCGTCGTCCTCACCCTGCTGATCGGCTGGGCGACCGATCTACTGCTGCGCAAGGCCGACGCACGGCACAGCGAGACGCCGCTGTGGGGCCTGCTGCGCCGCGGCCGCATCCCCTACCAGCTGGTGCTGTGCGCGGCACTGCTCAGAGGCTCCTACGACCAGGCCGAGCTGATCCTGGAGCACCGGGTCGCCGTCGGCCAGATCCTGACCCTGGTGCTGATCGGGTCGGCCGCCTGGCTGGTAGTGCGGATCGCGGCGGCCGTCGTGGAGTCGACCTACTCCCGCTACGCCCGCGCCCACCACGACGCGGCCCGGGTCCGCCGGGTGCGCACCCAGGTGTCGCTGATCATGCGGGTGGTGACGGCCGTCGTCGGCGTGATGGCGGTGGCGGCGATGCTGCTGACCTTCCCGGCGATGCGCGCGGCCGGCGCCTCGCTGCTGGCCTCCGCCGGAATCCTCGGCATCGTCGCCGGTGTGGCCGCCCAGTCAACGCTGGCGAACATGTTCGCCGGCCTGCAGATCGCCTTCGGCGACATGGTGCGTCTCGGTGACACCGTCGTGGTCGACGGCGAGTGGGGCACGGTGGAAGAGATCACCCTGACCTTTCTGACGGTACGGACCTGGGACGAGCGCCGGATCACCATGCCGGTGTCGTACTTCACCTCCAAACCCTTCGAGAACTGGTCGCGGGGCACCCCCCAGATGACCGGGATCGTCTATTGGCACGTCGACCACTCGGCGCCGATCGCGGCGATGCGCGAGAAGCTCCAGGACATCCTGCGGGAGTGCCCGGCCTGGGACGGGCGGGCCTACGGCCTGGTGGTCACGGACTCCACGCCGAACACCATCCAGGTGCGGGCGCTGGTGACCGCCAAGGACGCGGACGACATCTGGACGGTCCGGGTCACCGTCCGGGAGCAGATGATCACCTGGCTGAGCGCGGAGCACCCGTACGCCCTGCCCCGGGTCAACACGGCCGACGCGGTCCTGCCGCCCGGCGGGATCATCCCCTCCCAGGACGGGGCGGCGGCGGGCCGGCGTCTGCACGAGCCGCCGCGCACCGGCCGCGGCTGACCGCTCCCCCGGCCCTCAGTGGCCGCGCTCGGCGCCGCCGTTGACCTGGATGATCTGCGAGGTGACGTGCCCGGCGGCCGGGGAGGCCAGCCAGTGGAGCGTGGCGGCGACGTCACCCGGGATGCCGGCCCGCCCGGTCGACGTCTCGGCGATGAGCTGCGCGCGCCGGGCCTGCGCCACGGGACCGCCGAAGAAGTCGGTGTCCTCGATGTACCCCGGTGCGACCACGTTCACGGTGACCCCGCGCGGCCCCAGCCGGCGGGCCAGGTCGTGGGCATAGGGGTGCAGGGCGGCCTTGGAGGCGGCGTACGACCCGGTCCCCGAGCCCCGGTACGCGGCGATCGAGCTGATGAACAGCACCCGCCCGCCGGGGTCGGCGAGCCGGTCCTTCAGGGCCTCCGTCAGCAGGACGGCGGTCAGCGTGTTCTGCCGGAAGTTGCCGGTCCAGGCGCGCGCGGCGGCGTCGAGCGGATCGTCGGCCTCCGCGTCGGCCGTACGCGCCGCGTTCCCTCCGGCGCTGTGGACGAGCACGTCCACGGTCCCGAACTCCTCGGCGACGAACCGCGCGACTCCGCGTACCTGCTCAGGTTCGGCCAGATCGGCGTCGTACACCTCCGCCCCCGGCACCTGCGCCCGCTCCAGCAGCTCTCTGCGCCGCCCGAGCAGCAGCACCCGGTCCCCGTCCCCGGCGAACACCCGCGCCGCCGCGAGCCCGATCCCGGTTCCTCCACCACTGATCACAATGTTCCGAGCCATGGTCCGAGACTACGAGCGGGAAGCCGATGGCGCCTGGGACTGTCCACAGCCGCCATATGTTCGTATGACTGGCGCTGCGCGCACGCGGCGAGGGCCGAAGCGACCGTCCCGCTCGCGTGACCACGAACGGGCGGTGCGCGGGTGGGACCTAGCGCAGGCTGCGGACGTCCAGATGCCTCAGCACCCGGTCCACTATCTCCGGATCCGCCCCCGGCTCGCTCCGCGCCGCCAGCACCTCGTGCCGCGCCGCGCTCAGCATCTCCTGCTGGATCCGCCGCAACCGCTTCTGCCGCCGCATCCGCTTCTCGTGGCCCTCCCGCCGCTCGTCCTCCACCACGTCGGGACTGATCCGGTACCCGATCTCGAAGGCTCGCCGCAGCATCTGTTCCGTCACGTCGTCCGGCAACTCCTCGACCTGCTCGATCTCCCGCAGACGCCGCCGTGCCGCCTTCTCCGCCCGCAGCGCCAGCTCCTTCTCGATCTCCTTCTCGCGGTCGACGTCGGCCCGTACCCCCAGCCGCCTGACCAGCCACGGCAGGGTCAGCCCCTGGAGCACCAGCGTCGCCAGGATCACGCCGAAGGCGATGAAGACGATCTCGTCGCGGTCCGGGAAGGCCGACCCGCCGTCCGTCTTCAGGGGAATCGCCAGTGCCAGCGCCACCGACGCCACACCGCGCATCCCGGACCACCACATCACGATCGTCTCCCGCCAGCTGGTCGGGATCTCCTCGTCGTAGTCCCGCCGGGCGTGCAGCCGCTTGGTCAGCCAGGTCGCCGGCAGCAGCCAGAGCAGCCGTACCACGACGACCACGGCGACGATCGCGGCCGCCCAGCCGAGCAGTTCGCCCCAGCGTCCGGACGCCGTGCGGATCGCGTTGTGCAGTTCCAGGCCGATCAGCCCGAAGGCGACTCCCGTGACGAGCGTGTCGACGATGTCCCAGAAGGTGTAGCCGGCGAGGCGGGTCATGACGTCGTCGGCGTCGGTGGCGTACTCGGCGATGAACAGCGCGGTGGTGAGCACGGCGAGGACGCCGGAGCCGTGCAGTTCCTCGGCGATGACGTAGGAGGCGTACGGGACGATCAGGGTCAGGCCGATCTGCAGGGTCGCGTCGCCGAGCACGTCCATCAGTTTGTTGGCGCCCCAGCCGAGCGCCAGCCCCACGAGGACCGCGACCACGGCGGACAGCAGGAAGTCCAGCCCGGCCCGCCACGGCGAGAAGGCGCCGCTGACCACGGCGGCGATGGCCACGTGGTACAGGACGATGGCCGTGACGTCGTTGAAGAGGCCCTCGCCCTCCAGGATCGACACCAGCCGGCGCGGCAGTCCGAGCTGCCCGGCGACGGCGGTCGCGGCGACCGGGTCGGGCGGGGCGACCAGCGCGCCCAGCGCGACCGCGGCGGCGATCGGCAGCCCGGGCACGATCGCGTTGGCGACGACGGCGACGCACACCGTGGTGACGAAGACCAGGGCCACGGCGAGCAGGAAGATCGGCCGTTTGTTGGCCGCGAACTGCCGCCAGGAGGTCCGCCGTACGGCGGCGTAGAGCAACGGCGGCAGCAGGCCGGGCAGGATCAGCTCCGGCGGGATGTTCACGTTCGGCACGAAGTCGGCGACCGCGAGGGCGATCCCGAACAGCGTCATCAGCACGGGCGCCGGCAGCCCGAACCGGTCCCCCATCGGGACGCTCACCAGGGCCCCGAGCAACAGCACGAACAACAGGGCCAGCTGATCCACGGCCAGCACTCCGGGAGTCGACGATCACACAGCAGGCCTCAAGCGTGCCACGCGACCACGGTCAGAGCGCGCGCCGCATCCCCCGGTGCGCGATGCCCGCCTCCTCGTACTCCGGGCCGTACGGCTCGTAGCCCAGCCGCTGGTAGAAGCCCAGTGCGTGGGTCTGCGCGTGCAGGTCCACCGCGGTCAGGCCACGCGCGCGTGCGGCCTCCTCGACGGCCCGGACCAAGGCGACGCCCACCCCGAGGCCGCGGGCCTCCTCCAGGACCGCGAGCCGCCCCAGGGAGCCGAGGGACAGGTCGCCGTCGGTCCTGGCCGCGGCCACCTCGCCGTACAGCAGCCGGCCGGTGCCGAGCGGTACGCCGTCCTCGCCGACCGCGAGGACGTGCACGGCGACGGGGTCGTACTCGTCGTACTCCAGGTCCTCGGGAACGCCCTGCTCGACCACGAAGACCTCCTTGCGCACCGCGAAGCAGGCCTCCAGGTCGGCGGGGTCCCCGGCGACCCGCACCCGGTACGCGCGCGTGCTCATCCGTACGTCTCCTCGCGGACCTGGTCGAGCGCCTTCTGCAGGTCGGCCGGGTAGTCGCTGGCGAACTCGACCCACTCGCCGTCCCCGGGGTGCTCGAAACCGAGCCGGACGGCGTGCAGCCACTGGCGGGTCAGGTGCAGCCGCCTGGCAAGCGTCGGGTCGGCGCCGTAGGTCAGGTCGCCGACGCAGGGGTGACGGTGTGCGGCCATGTGGACGCGGATCTGGTGGGTGCGGCCGGTCTCCAGCTTCACGTCGAGCAGGGAGGCCGCGCGGAACGCCTCGATGAGGTCGTAGTGAGTCACCGAGGGCTTGCCGTCGGCCGTGACCGCCCACTTGTAGTCATGCTGCGGATGGCGGCCGATCGGGGCGTCGATGGTGCCGCTGGTCGGGTCGGGGTGGCCCTGCACGAGCGTGTGGTAGCGCTTGTCGACCGTGCGCTCCTTGAACTGCCGCTTCAGCGAGGTGTACGCCCGCTCCGACTTGGCGACCACCATCAGGCCCGAGGTGCCGACGTCGAGGCGGTGCACGATGCCCTGGCGCTCGGCGGCGCCGGAGGTGGAGATCCGGTAGCCGGCGGCGGCGAGACCGCCGATCACGGTGGGGCCGGTCCAGCCGGGGCTGGGGTGCGCGGCGACGCCGACCGGCTTGCCGATCACGACCACGTCATCGTCGTCGTGCACGATCTCCATGCCCTCGACGGGCTCCGCGACGATCTGCACGGGCGCGGGCGCCCCCGGCATCTCGACCTCAAGCCAGGCCCCGCCGCGCACCCGCTCGGACTTGCCGACCACCGAGCCGTCGATCTGGACCTTGCCCGCCGCGGCCAGCTCGGCCGCCTTGGTGCGGGAGAAGCCGAACATGCGGGAGATGGCGGCGTCGACGCGCTCGCCCTCCAGGCCGTCGGGCACGGGCAGGGTCCGGATCTCGGGAAGGGTACTCACCCGTCGAGTATGCCGGACATCGCCGACAGCCCCGTACGCAAGCCCCTGGGGGCCGTGCCGCCCGCCTGGCCGCCGTCAGTCCCTGTGGACGGTCCCGTCCGGGTCCAGGCCGCGGAAGGAGAGCAGCACGATCAGGACGCCGCCGCAGACGATCGCCGAGTCGGCCAGGTTGAACACCGCGAAGCCCTTGGGCGCGATGAAGTCGACGACCTGGCCCTCGAAGATCCCCGGCGAGCGGAAGACCCGGTCGGTGAGGTTGCCGAGCGCGCCGCCGAGCAGCAGGCCGAGCGCGACCGCCCAGGGGAAGCTGTAGAGCTTGCGCGCCAGCCGGAAGATCACGACGATCACGGCCGCCGCGATCACCGTGAAGATGATCGTGAAGGCGCCGCCGAAACCGAAGGCCGCGCCGGGGTTGCGGATCGCGTGGAACTCCAGCCAGTCGCCGATGACCCGGATCGGCGCGTGGTGCTCCAGCTTCGCGACCACGAGCATCTTGCTGACCAGGTCGAGGGTGTACGCGAAGGCGGCCACCGCGAAGAGCACGGCGATCCGGCGGCCGCGCCCGGGCCGCCGTTCCGCGCTGGACTGATCCGCAACCGCCACGTCGGGGGCGCCGGGCGCCGCCGTCCGCTCGCCGCCGTCGTCCGGGGTGCCCGGCGTACCGATGATGCGTTCCGCCTCTGCCACGTGAGTCCCTCAAACCTAGGTGCCTGCCTCGGGACGAGACTACGGCACGCCCCAGGCGACCCCCATGCTCAGTAGCGGCGTTCCTGCTTCTGCTTGCACTCCACGCACAGGGTGGCCCTCGGGAAGGCCTGCATCCGGGCCTTGCCGATGGGGTTGCCGCAGTTCTCGCAGAGGCCGTAGGTGCCCGCGTCCAGCTTCTGCAGGGCGCGCTCGGTCTGTTCGAGCATCTCGCGCGCGTTGGCGGCCAGGGCCAGTTCGTGCTCGCGGGTGATGTTCTTGGTGCCGGTGTCGGCCTGGTCGTCACCGGCGCCGTCGCCGGAGTCCCGCATCAGCCCGACCAGAGCGCTGTCGGACGCCTCGATCTCGGCCCGCAGCCGCACCGCCTCGGCCGTCAGCTCGGTGCGCGCCTCCTCGACCTCCTGTGGCGTCCACGGGTCCTCGCCGGGACGTACCGCGAGTTCGCCCGGAGCCGCCGTGGCGACCCGCGCCTTGGGCACGGCGGTCTCCGCCGCCGCGGCCGTGCCCGGAGTCTTCTTCGCAACCACCGTCATGGCTCCCGTCTGCTTCGCGGCCCGCGCCGCGCCCGCTTTCCTGGCCGTGCTCTTCTTGGCCGTGCTCTTCTCCGCCGCGGTCTTCGTCGCCGCGGCCCGGGACGCGCTCTTCTCCGGCTTCCGGGCCTTCCCCGCCTTCTCCCGCTGCTCCGCCTTCTCCGGCTTCTCCGCCTTCTCTGGGTTTGCCCCGTCGGCCTTCTTCACCACGGCCTGCTTCCCGGCCGCCTCCCCCACCGGTGTCCTGGGTGCGTCCTCTTTCCCGGCGGAGCCCTTCTCACCTGGAGTCTTCTCGGAAGGAGCCGTCGCAGCCGCGCGCGTGCTCTTCTTCTCGCCGTCCCCCGCGGTCTTCTTCGCCACCATGGCCGCGGCCCCTTCACATATTGTGATCTTGCACGCGAATCGTGCTGGGACGATAAATCGACTTCAGTCCCGCGGCAACGGGGCACGCCGCCCGATCCGCCCGCCCCGCACCCCCCACGCAGCAGGTATGCATGCGTTGTGCCCAGCTCCCCGCGCGGTAATCCGCCGAGCCGGACATCCCAGGATGCGAACACGCGTACCGCGCCATTCGGGTCATCCCGGCAGGCGGACGGGCCTGCCCCGCCGGTGCCCGGAAAACGGGTCGGCCGCTGTCCGTGCGGCGCCGTACACTGGGCGGAGCGAGAAGCGTGGATGGGGACGAGTAGCGGCGTACGCAGCCCAGAGCGACCCGGGGACGGTGGGAGCCCGGGGGCGAGCGCGACGTGAAGATCACCCCGGAGCCGCCGGAAGAAAGCCCTGCAAGGGCCAGTAGAACCGGCTTCGCGACCCCAATGAGGGGGCTCACCGGCGCGTACGGCGCCCGGGGAGCCAAGGAGGGTGGTACCGCGGGAGCGCGCCGCACACGGCGTACGGAAGGCAAGGCTCTCGTCCCTCCGACGGAAGGCAGCAAGTCCGTTGGAGGAAGCTCGCAGATGACAGCGCCGACGTACCGCCAGGTGCCCGCACAGGTCGACCTGCCCGCCCTCGAGCACGCCGTGCTCGACTTCTGGCGCGAGCAGAAGATCTTCGCCAAGACCCTGGAGCAGTCCGAGGGCCGCCCCGAGTGGGTGTTCTACGAGGGGCCGCCCACCGCCAACGGCATGCCCGGCGCCCACCACATCGAGGCGCGGGTCTTCAAGGACGTCTTCCCCCGCTTCCGCACCATGCGCGGCTACCACGTGGCCCGCAAGGCCGGCTGGGACTGCCACGGCCTGCCCGTGGAGCTCGCGGTCGAGAAGGAGCTGGGCTTCAGCGGCAAGCCGGACATCGAGAAGTACGGCGTCGCCGAGTTCAACGCCAAGTGCCGTGAGTCGGTGACCCGGCACACCGACGCCTTCACCGAGCTCACGACCCGGATGGGCTACTGGGTCGACCTCGACGACGCCTACCGCACCATGGACCCGGAGTACATCGAGTCGGTCTGGTGGTCGCTGAAGACCATCTTCGACAAGGGTCTGCTGGTCCAGGACCACCGCGTGGCCCCCTGGTGCCCGCGCTGCGGCACCGGCCTGTCCGACCACGAGCTGGCGCAGGGCTACGAGACGGTCATCGACCCCTCCGTGTACGTCCGTTTCCCGCTCACCTCCGGTCCGCTCGCCGGCCAGGCCGCGCTCCTGGTGTGGACGACCACCCCGTGGACCCTGGTGTCCAACACGGCGGTCGCCGCGCACCCGGAGGTCACCTACGTCGTCGCCACCAACGGCGAGGAGCGGCTCGTCGTCGCCGAGCCGCTGGTCACCAAGGCGCTCGGCGAGGGCTGGGAGACCACGGGCCAGGCCTTCACCGGCGCCGAGATGGAGCGCTGGACCTATCAACGTCCGTTCGAGCTGGTTGAGTTCCCTGAACCGGCGCATTACGTCGTCAACGCCGAATACGTCACGACCGAGGACGGTACGGGTCTGGTCCACCAGTCCCCCGCCTTCGGTGAGGACGACCTGAAGGTCTGCCGCGCCTACGGCCTGCCGGTGGTGAACCCGGTCCGCCCGGACGGCACCTTCGAGGAGGACCTGCCGCTGGTCGGCGGCGTCTTCTTCAAGAAGGCCGACGAACAGCTCACCGAGGATCTCAAGCAGCGCGGCCTCCTCTTCAAGCACCTGCCGTACGAACACAGCTACCCGCACTGCTGGCGCTGTCACACCGCGCTGCTCTACTACGCGCAGCCGTCCTGGTACATCCGCACGACGGCGATCAAGGACCGTCTCCTCGCGGAGAACGAGAGGACGAACTGGTTCCCGGACACGGTCAAGCACGGCCGGTACGGGGACTGGCTGAACAACAACATCGACTGGGCGCTGTCCCGCAACCGCTACTGGGGCACCCCGCTTCCGATCTGGCGCTGCGAGGACGACCACCTCACCTGCGTCGGCTCCCGTGCGGAGCTGACCGAGCTGACCGGTACCGACCAGTCGGAGCTGGACCCGCACCGTCCGTTCATCGACGACGTCACCTTCGCCTGCCCCCGGTGCGCGAAGACGGCCACGCGCGTGCCGGAGGTCATCGACGCCTGGTACGACTCGGGTTCGATGCCGTTCGCGCAGTGGGGCTACCCGTACAAGAACAAGGAGTTGTTCGAGAGCCGTTACCCGGCCCAGTTCATCTCCGAGGCGATCGACCAGACGCGCGGGTGGTTCTACACCCTCATGGCCGTCGGCACCCTGGTCTTCGACAAGTCGTCGTACGAGAACGTGGTCTGCCTGGGGCACATCCTCGCCGAGGACGGCCGCAAGATGTCCAAGCACCTGGGCAACATCCTGCAGCCGATCCCGCTGATGGACCAGCACGGTGCGGACGCGGTGCGCTGGTTCATGGCGGCCGGCGGCTCGCCGTGGGCGGCCCGCCGGGTCGGGCACGGCACCATCCAGGAGGTCGTCCGCAAGACGCTGCTGACGTACTGGAACACCGTCGCCTTCCAGGCGCTGTACGCCCGTACGTCGAACTGGGCGCCGTCCGCGGCCGATCCCGCCCCGGCCGACCGCCCGCTCCTGGACCGCTGGCTGCTCTCCGAGCTGCACGCGCTCACCGACCAGGTGACGCAGGCTCTGGAGGCGTACGACACCCAGCGCGCCGGCAAGCTGCTGTCCGCGTTCGTCGACGACCTGTCCAACTGGTACGTCCGCCGCTCGCGGCGCCGCTTCTGGCAGGGCGACAAGGCCGCGCTGCGCACGCTGCACGAGGTCGTGGAGACCGTCACCAAGCTGATGGCCCCGCTGACCCCGTTCATCACCGAGCGGGTGTGGCAGGACCTGGTGGCGCCGGTGACCCCGGGCGCCCCGGAGTCGGTGCACCTGGCCACGTGGCCGGAGGCGGACCTGGGCGCGATCGACCCGGAGCTGTCCAAGCAGATGGTTCTGGTACGACGGCTCGTGGAGCTGGGCCGGGCCACGCGCGCGGAGTCGGGCGTGAAGACGCGGCAGCCGCTGTCCCGGGCGCTGGTCGCGGCGGTCGGCTTCGACGCGCTCGACCCGGAGCTGCACACGCAGATCACCGACGAGCTGAACGTGTCCTCGCTGGCCTCGCTGTCCGAGGTGGGCGGTTCGCTGGTGGACACCACGGCCAAGGCCAACTTCCGGGCGCTGGGCAAGCGGTTCGGCAAGCGGGTGCAGGAGGTCGCCAAGGCGATCGCCGCGGCGGACGCGGCCGCGCTGTCGCTGGCGCTGCGCGAGGGCACGGCGTCGGTGGAGGTCGAGGGCGAGACGGTGACGCTGGCACCGGACGAGGTGATCATCACGGAGACGCCTCGTGAGGGCTGGTCGGTGGCGTCGGACTCCGGCGCGACCGTCGCGCTCGACCTGGAGATCACGGGAGAGCTGCGGCAGGCGGGGCTCGCCCGGGACGCGATCCGGCTGATCCAGGAGGCGCGGAAGAACAGCGGGCTGGATGTGGCCGACCGGATCGCGCTCAGGTGGGTGTCGACCGACCCTGCGGTGATCGCGGCGCTGGCGGAGCATGCTGCGCTGATCGCCGACGAGGTTCTCGCGACGGACTTCTCGCAGGGCGAGGCCGACGGAGGTTATGGAGCGCCGTTCGTTGACGAGGGGCTGTCTCTGACGTTCCGGCTGCGGAAGGCATAGGCGCCGGCCTGTTCGAGAAGGGCCCGGTCTCCGTACGGGGACCGGGCCCTTCTGGTACGTGCGGGTCGGCGACTTTGGCGTGGCCCCGCGCCCCTTCTCACACCTGCGGGTCGGCATCCCTGGCGTGCGCGGTTCCCCGCGCCCCTGATCTGCAGACCCTTCTCACACCTGCGGGCCGACGAACCTGGCGCGCGGCCCCGCTGTCCTGATTGCGTACTGGGAAGCCAGGGGTCGCAACCCGCGTAAAAAGGGCGGGGCCCCGGATCGAGATCCGGGGCCCCGCCCTGGTGAAGGCTGCCGACGCCTACGCGGTACTACGCGGCCGCCGTCAGTTGTCGTCCTCGTCGATGAGGAAGCCGCGCATCGGGGACGGTGCCTGGCCCATCGGGGACGGGCCCTGCGGGCGTACCGGGGCCATCGGCTGGGTCATCGCCGGCGTCATCTGCTGCTGGCCGCCGTAGGACGGGCCGGCGGGGGACGGGGCGCCGCCCATCGACGGGTTGCCGCCGTAGGACGGGGCGCTCGCGCCGGCCGGGGCCATGGAGGGCGCCGGGGACGGCGGGAGGGAGGCCGTGGCCGGGGTGCGCGGCGGCGCCAGGGAGTCGTCGGCCTGGGTCTCCAGCTGACGCAGCTGCGACTCCAGGTACGACTTCAGACGCGTGCGGTACTCGCGCTCGAAGCCGCGCAGGTCCTCGACCTTGCGCTCCAGCGTGGCGCGCGCGGACTCCAGGGAGCCCATGGCGACGCGGTGCTTCTCCTGCGCGTCCCGCTCCAGCGCGTCGGCCTTGGCACGGGCGTCGCGCTCCAGACCCTCGGCGCGGCTGCGGGCCTCGCCGACGATCTTGTTGGCCTCGGAGCGGGCCTCGGCGATCGCCTGGTCGGCGGTCTGCTGGGCCAGCGAGAGGACACGGGCGGCGCTGTCGCCACCGGGGCCCTGACCGGGGCCGCCCATCGGACCGCCCATGGGGCCGCCCATCGGGCCACCCATCTGCTGCTGCATGGGCGGCTGGCCACCCATCGGACCCATGCCCTGACCCATCGGACCGGGACCCTGACCCATCTGGCCCTGGCCCATCGGACCCTGGCCCATGTGGCCCTGGCCCATCGGACCCTGGCCCATCGGACCCTGGCCCATGGGACCCTGACCCATCGGACCCTGGCCCATCGGACCGGGACCCTGCGGACCGCCCTGGCCACTGGGACCGGCCGGCAGCTGCGGGGCACCGCTCGGCAGCTGCGGGGGACCACCCATGGGGCCACCCATCTGCTGCTGCGGCGGGCCCGATATGCCGGCGGGCACCGGAGCGCCGGGACCTCGCATGCCCTGCTGGGGCATTCCGCCTTGCTGAGGCATACCCTGCTGCGGCATACCCTGAGGCATTCCGCCCTGCTGAGGCATTCCGCCCTGCTGGGGCATTCCGCCCTGCTGCTGGTCCTGCGGCTCCGGAGGCTTGCGCATGTTCTGCTGGTTCTGGGCAGCAGCCCGCGTGGCCGCGGCCAGTTTGGCGCGCAGGTCCTCGTTCTCGCGGAGCAGACGCGTCAGTTCGGCTTCGACCTCATCGAGGAAGGCATCGACCTCGTCCTCGTCATAGCCTTCTCGGAGGCGGACGGTCGTGAACTGCTTGTTCCGCACGTCCTCGGGGGTCAACGGCATCTCTTCACCTCAACGTAGTCGTCGGCTTCGGCAAGACGGTAGGTCACATCGCTCATCACAGCCGACCAACGATCGCAATCAGGATGTAGACGATGATCATCAGTACGAAGAAGGACAGGTCGAGCGCCACGCCCCCGAGACGCAGCGGCGGGATGAACCGCCGCAGAAGCTTGAGCGGTGGATCGGTGACAGTGTAGGTGGCCTCAAGTACGACCACCATCGCCTTGCCGGGTTGCCATGAGCGGGCGAACTGGAACACGTAGTCCATGACCAACCGGAAGATGAGCACGATGAGGAAGCACATCAGCGCGATGTAGATCACATCCAGGAACACGCCCATGATCCGTGCTTTCCCTCTCCCCTGTTTCCGTGCCTTGTACCGGTCTTGCGTCTCAGCTCTGGTTGAAGAACCCGCCCTCTGCGATGCGGGCCTTGTCCTCCGCCGTGACATCGACGTTAGCAGGCGACAACAGGAACACCTTCTGCGTCACCCGTTCGATGCTGCCGTGAAGACCAAACACCAAACCGGCCGCAAAGTCGACAAGTCGCTTCGCGTCTGTGTCGTCCATCTCAGTCAGATTCATGATCACCGGGGTGCCCTCACGGAAGTGTTCCCCGATGGTACGGGCCTCGTTGTAGGTCCGGGGGTGAAGCGTGGTGATCCGGTAAGGCTCTCGTTCCGACACGACCTTGGGCATGATCACCGGTGCGTTCTTCTCCAGGCTCGCGCGTTCTTGTGTGATGGACGCCACGGGGGCGATGCGCGCCGGGCGTCCCGATTCCGCGGAGAGCGCGGCGGAATGCGACATCGGTTCGCGCGGGGGCGACGGGTGTACCACTCGTACCGAATCGTCCCTTTGGGACTGGTGTGCCCCGTGGGACTGGTGCGACGGCTCGTGCCGTCGATGGTCCCGCTCGGGCTCCGGGTCCAGTTCGGGCTCGAAGTCGTCATCGGGGTCGAATCCGCGGCCGTCGTACCCATCGTCCTCCACGAGGCCGAGGTAGACCGCCATCTTGCGCATCGCGCCGGCCATGCTCTGAGTCCTCCGCTCTGTGGTGGATCGGTGACGACTGCCAAGTCCCGCGATCCACGCGGTCATTGCGCCCGCCTAAGGCGACATTGACCATATTTTCTGCTGTGGTCCGACTTCCTGGCGACGTTACCCGAGCCTGGGGCGGACTCCGAGTACCGCAGTGCCGACGCGTACATGTGTCGCCCCGGCGGCCACGGCTTCCTCAAGGTCCGCACTCATCCCTGCGGAGACCATGTTCGCAGCCGGATGGGCTCGGCGCAGGTCAGTCGACAAATCCATCAACCGCTCGAACGCCGCGCGCGGGCGCCCCGCGTACTCCCCGGTGAGCGGGGCGACGGTCATGAGGCCGTCGAGCCGCAGTCCCGGCGAACCGGCGACAAGGTCGGCCAACTCTTCGATTCCGCCCGGCGCCACGCCGCCGCGCTCCCCCCTTCCGCTCGTGCCCGCGTCGAGCGCGACCTGCAGAAGACAGCCGACCTCGCGCCCGGCCCGCACCGCCTCCCTGGACAGCACGTCCACGAGCTTGGAACGATCGACGGACTGCACGAGATCCGCATAACCCACGACGGATCGCACTTTATTGGTCTGCAATTGCCCAACGAAGTGCCAACTAAGGGGCAGATCCGAGCACTCGGCAGCCTTGGGGGCCGCGTCCTGGTCGCGGTTCTCCGCGACATGGCGCACCCCGAGCCCGGACAGGATCCGCACGTCGCTCGCCGGGTAGGTCTTGGTGACCACGATCAGGGTCACCTCCTCCCGCTTGCGCCCGGCCGCCGCACAGGCGGCGGCGATGCGCTCCTCCACTTTCGCCAGGTTCGCGGCGAGTTCGGTCCTACGGTCCGTCATGTCTCATCAGTCCAGCCAAACATATCCGGCGAGCCGCCCGGTGGTGCGGTCCCGGCGGTACGAGAAGTGATCGCGCGATTCCAGCGTGCACACCGGCGACTGCGCCCGGTCGAGCACCCCGGCGCGCGCGAGTTGTGCGTGCACCCCGGCGCTCACGTCCACCGCCGGGGTGCCCCAGCCGGTCTCGGCGTGCGCCGCCGGCTCGACGGCGGCCACCTCGGCGCGCATCGTCTCCGGCACCTCGTAGCAGCGGCCGCAGACGGCGGGGCCGGTACGGGCGACGATCCGGGCCGGGTCGGCGCCGAGTCCGGTCATCGCGCGTACGGCGGCGGGCACGACCCCCGCGACCATCCCGGGCCGTCCCGCGTGGGCGGCCGCCACGATCCCGGCGACCGGGTCGGCGAGCAGCACGGGCGTGCAGTCGGCGGTGAGGACGGCGAGGGCGAGCCCCCGGCGCGCGGTGACCACCGCGTCAACCTCGGGTACCGGGCGGTCTCCCCAGGGCTCGTCCACGACGGCCACGTCGTTTCCGTGGACCTGGTTCATCCAGACCACCCGGCCGGGGTCCAGGCCGAGCGACTCGGCGGCGATCTCCCGGTTGGTCCGTACCGCGTCGGGGTCGTCGCCGACCGCCCCGCCCAGGTTGAGCTCTTCGTACGGAGCGGCGCTCACCCCGCCCCACCTGTCGGTGAAGGCGAAGTGCGCGCCGCTCACGGTCTCGCGCTGTCCTGTCACGTCGTAAGGATCACTTGAGGAAGTCCGGTACGTCCAGTTCCTCGGCCGCGCTGTCCGTGTACGTCCGCGACGGCGGGACCGGCGGGGCGACCGGGATGTCGGCCACCGGCTCGGGCGCCGGCTCCGGCTCCTCCTTCGGGGTCACGCTGCCGAGCGAGCCGAAGGAGGGGCGCTCGGGCTCCCGCCGGGCCGGAGCGGGCTCCTCGCGACGGGCGGAGGCCGAGGACGAGCCGAGCACGTTGTCCCGGCGGGCCGGGGGCTGGCCCCCGTCGAAACCGGCCGCGATGACGGTGACGCGGACCTCGTCACCGAGAGCGTCGTCGATGACCGCGCCGAAGATGATGTTGGCCTCGGGGTGAGCCGCCTCGCTGACCAGCTGGGCGGCCTCGTTGATCTCGAACAGGCCGAGGTCGGAGCCGCCGGAGATGGAGAGCAGGACGCCCCGGGCGCCGTCGATGGAGGCCTCCAGGAGCGGCGAGGAGATCGCCATCTCGGCGGCGGCCACCGCGCGGTCGTCGCCACGGGCCGAGCCGATGCCCATGAGGGCCGAACCGGCTTCCGACATGACCGACTTGACGTCGGCGAAGTCGAGGTTGATCAGGCCGGGGGTGGTGATGAGGTCGGTGATGCCCTGCACACCGGAGAGCAGGACCTGGTCGGCCGACTTGAACGCGTCGAGCACCGAGACCTGGCGGTCCGAGATGGACAGCAGCCGGTCGTTGGGGATGACGATGAGGGTGTCGACCTCTTCGCGGAGTTCGGCGATGCCGTCCTCGGCCTGGTTGGCGCGGCGCCGGCCCTCGAAGGTGAACGGGCGGGTGACCACGCCGATGGTGAGGGCGCCGAGGGAGCGCGCGATGTTGGCCACGACGGGCGCGCCGCCGGTCCCGGTGCCGCCGCCTTCGCCGGCCGTCACGAAGACCATGTCGGCCCCCTTGAGGACCTCCTCGATCTCCTCGCGGTGGTCCTCGGCGGCCTTGCGGCCGACGGCCGGGTTGGCGCCGGCGCCGAGTCCCCGGGTGAGTTCACGGCCGACGTCGAGCTTGACGTCGGCGTCGCTCATCAACAGCGCCTGTGCGTCGGTGTTGATGGCGATGAACTCGACGCCCTTGAGACCGACCTCGATCATCCGGTTGATGGCATTGACACCACCGCCGCCGACACCGATGACCTTGATGACTGCGAGGTAGTTCTGCGGTGCTGCCACGTCGAAGGCCTCTCGCCTCGAATTACGTTGCCGTCCACGTGCGGTGCCCCGCGCGGGACGGCAGATGCCGATTGGGACGGTCCGTAGCGCCGACCCGAACCCTAACCCTGAAGTTTAGGGTTACCAGTGTGTCTGTTCCCTGGAGTCTTCTGAACAGGACACTAAGTCGACAAGCGGCGCCCGTTCAACGAACACGCCGAACCTCCCGTTTTTCTTTTCACCCTATGTGATCAGGCATAGCGGTGCCCAACCAGGGTGCTGGCCTGCGCTGATGTACGTCAACTCGCCGATGACGCAGGGGCGGTGGGAACACTTACGTCGAAGTGGCGGGCACCGGAAGCGGCTTTCATGAGCGCGGTGAGCGTGCGCGCCTTCGCGGCGCCGTTCTCCGAACTGCCCCACTCGACGACCTGGCCACCGCCCAACTCCAGCGAGATGTCGTCGTAGGAACGGACCTTGAGGGTTCGGGTGTCCCGGCGGACGGCGGCCGGAAGGGCACGCGCGACCTCGACCGCTTCCCGCACCAGCCGGTCCGTGCCGAACCGGCGCAGGCTCGCGGTGGCCGAACCCGACCGGGACAGGCTCAATTCGAGCGCCGGGACGCCTTCCGGCGCCCGAGAAACCGTGGCGAAACGGACGCCGCCCTTGTCCACTTCGATGAAGTTTCCGCCTTTTTCGATAAGCAGCACCGGCGTGCGCTCGACCACTTTCAGCCCGATTCCGTGCGGCCAGGAACGGACGACGTCCACCGCGTCAATTCGGGGCAGTTCCCGGCGCAGTCGGGCCTCGATCCCGTCGGTGTCGACGGAGACCATCGGCGCTCCGACCGGGACTCCGGCGGCCGCGAGGACCTGCCCGGGGGTCAGAACGGCCGTACCGGACACGGAGACATGACGCACCCGCAGCCACGGGGAGCCGTACAGCAGCCAGCCGGAACCGGACCCGAGGAGCACAACGGCCAGCACCAGGATGACGATCCTACGAAAGCGGCGGTTCCGCAGCCGACGGACGAGCGGCGGGCCGGACGACTCCTGCCGGCGTTCACCGCGTTCGGCGGTGGTGGTCGGTCCGGCCACGCTACTCACTTGCCTTTCGTCATACGGTCCTATCGGCGTGAGGCGATCGCCTCGTACACCATGCCGACGAGCAGGTCGTCGGCGTCCCGGCGGCCGAACTCGCTTGCCGCGCGGGACATCTCGTACAGCCGGTGCGGGTCGGCGAGCACGGGCAGGACGTTCTGCTGCACCCACTCCGGGGTGAGTTCCGCGTCGTCGACCAGCAGGCCGCCGCCGGCCTTGACCACCGGCTGGGCGTTCAGCCGCTGTTCGCCGTTGCCGATGGGCAGCGGGACATAAGCGGCCGGAAGTCCGACGGCGGAGAGTTCGGCGACGGTCATCGCGCCCGCGCGGCAGAGCATCATGTCGGCCGCGGCGTACGCGAGGTCCATCCGATCCAGGTAACTTACCGGGATATAAGGGGGCATTCCCGGCATCTGGTGTACCTGCGGCAGTTCGTTCTTCGGGCCGACCGCGTGCAGGATCTGGATGCCGGCCTGCTGGAGCCAGGGCGCGACCTGCTGGACGACCTCGTTGAGGCGGCGGGCGCCCTGGGAGCCGCCCGAGACCAGCAGCGTGGGCAGGTTGGGGTCGAGGCCGAAGCGGTGGCGGGCCTCGGGACGGACGGCGGCCCGGTCCAGGGTCGCGATGGAGCGGCGCAGCGGGATGCCGATGTAGCGGGCGTCGCGCAGCTTGCTGTCCGGGGTGGAGACGGCGACCTTGGCGGCGTACCGGGAGCCGATCTTGTTGGCGAGGCCGGGGCGGGCATTGGCCTCGTGGATCACGATCGGCACGCCGAGGCGCTTGGCCGCGAGGTAGCCGGGCAGGGCGACGTAGCCGCCGAAGCCGACGACGCAGTCCGCCTTGGTGCGCTCCAGGATCTGCTCGGCGGCCTTGATGGTGCCGCGCAGCCGGCCCGGGACGGTGATCAGTTCGGGGGTGGGCTTGCGGGGCAGCGGCACCGCCGGGATCAGTGCGAGCTCATAGCCGCGTTCCGGGACGAGCTTGGTCTCCAGACCGCGCTCTGTGCCCAGGGCCGTGATCCCCACGGTGGGGTCCTGCCTGCGCAGGGCGTCCGCGAGGGCGAGCGCGGGCTCGATGTGGCCGGCGGTCCCCCCACCAGCGAGTACGACATGCACCGAAATTCACCGCTCTCCGGACGAGCGCGCCGCCGAGGCACGCCGTCGCATCGTGTTCCATCTCCGAGGCCCCTGAGGGCCCCCGGCTCCCCGCTTTCTACCAAAGCGAGGTTGCCGCATCGCAAGCGCCGCCCGCGCAGCGGGCTCGTCGCGTGCGAAGGCGATCAGCAGCCCGATGGCGAACATGGTCGGCAGCAGGGCGGAGCCTCCGTAGGAGAACAGCGGGAGGGGGACGCCGGCGATCGGCAGCAGACCGAGCACCGCACCGATGTTGATCACCGCCTGAGCGGTGATCCAGGTGGTCACGCCTCCCGCGGCGTACCTCACGAAGGGGTCCTCCGTGCGTCCGGCCACGCGGATACCCGCATAGCCTAGAGCCGCGAAGAGGGCCAGCACCGACAGTGTGCCCGCCAGGCCCAGTTCCTCACCGGTGACGGCGAAGATGAAGTCGGTGTGGGCTTCAGGGAGTTGCCCCCATTTCTCCACACTCGCACCGAGCCCGGATCCGAAGAGCCCGCCGCTGGCCAGGGCGTAGATGCCATGAACGGCCTGCCAGCAGTCGGCGACGCCGGTCTTCGGCTCGGTGGCGCCGATGCAGGCGAGCCGGGCCATGCGGTTGGGGCTGGTCTTGATGAGGATCACACCGAGCACGCCCGCGATCGACAGCACCCCCGCGAACAGCCGGGTCGGCGCCCCCGCCAGCCACAGCAGGCCGAACAGGATCGCGGTGAGGATGATCGCGGTACCCATGTCGCCGCCGAGCATGATCAGGCCGAGCAGCAGGAAGCTCACCGGAACGAGCGGCACCAGCATGTGCTTCCACTGGGTCAGCAGCCGCTTCTCCTGTTTGCGCGCCATCAGGTCGGCGCCCCACAGCACGAGGGCGAGCTTGCCGAACTCGCTGGGCTGGATCTGGAAGGAGCCGCCGAGGGAGATCCAGTTCTGGTTGCCGTTGACGGACATCCCTATCCCCGGCACCTGCACCAGCGCCATCATGAAGACGGCGCCGGCGAGGATCGGGTAGGCGAGCGCCCGGTGCAGTTTCACCGGCATGCGGGACGCCGCGAACAGCAGCGCGCCCCCGATGCAGGCGGCCAGGAACTGTTTGCGGAAGAAGAACGAGCCGGGCAGCGACATCTGCAGCGCGGTGATCTGGGAGGCCGAGTAGACCATCACCAGACCCAGCACGATGATCAGCAGACTGCCGCCGAGGATCAGGTAGTAGGCGGTCAGCGGCCGGTCCCAGGCCCGGTGGGCCCGCGTGTGGAGCCGCCGCAGCGGGTTGTCGCGGGAGGCGCGGGGCGCGGCGGGCCGGCGGACCGCTCCCTGTACGGGCGGCCGGCCGGTGCGGCTACCGGGCATCAACGCCTCCGCTGCACGTCGAGCGTCCCACGCGTCCCTCCCAAGGTCGCCCGGCAGGCGGCCGGGTCAGGCGCCGAGTTCGCGAACCGCCTGAGCGAACGCGTCACCGCGCTTGTTGTAGTTGGCGAACATGTCCATGGAGGCACAGGCGGGTGCCAACAGCACCGTGTCTCCGGCGACGGCGAGTCGCCGTGCCTCCCGGACCGCCGCGAGCATCGCCCCAGTGTCGGTCCGGTCGAGGTCGACGACCGGGACTTCGGGCGCGTGTCGCGCGAGGGCCTCGCGGATGAGGGCGCGATCGGCGCCGATGAGCACCACACCGCGAAGCCGCTTCGCCGACTTGGCGACCAGCTCGTCGAAGGTCGCGCCCTTCGCCAGCCCGCCCGCGATCCATACGATCGACTCATACGACGCCAACGAGGCTTCCGCCGCGTGGGTGTTGGTGGCCTTGGAGTCGTCGACGTACGCGACCTGGTCCACGTCGGCGACGTGCGCGATGCGGTGGGCGTCCGGCGTGAAGGCCCGCAGCCCGTCCCGTACGGCCGTGGGGGGCACCCCGTAGGCGCGCGCGAGGGCCGCCGCGGCAAGGGCGTTGGCGATGTTGTGCGGGGCCGGCGGGTTGACGTCGGAGACCTCGGCCAGTTCCTGGGCGTTCTTGTGCCGGTTCTCGACGAAGGCGCGGTCGACCAGGATGCCGTCCACGACGCCGAGTTGGGACGGTCCCGGGGTGCCGAGGGTGAAGCCGACGGCCCGGCAGCCCTCCTCGACGTCGGCCCCGCGCACCAGTTCCTCGGTGAGCTTGTCGGCGACGTTGTAGACGCAGGCGACCCGGTTGCCCTCGTAGACGCGGCCCTTGTCCTTGGCGTACGCCTCCATGGAGCCGTGCCAGTCGAGGTGGTCCGGGGCGACGTTCAGCACGGCCGCCGAGTGGGCGCGCAGCGAGGGCGCCCAGTGCAGCTGGTAGCTCGACAGCTCCACCGCGAGGACGTCGTACGCCTGGTCCTCGAGGACCGCGTCGAGCAGGGAGACGCCGATGTTGCCGACCGCCGCCGTGCGCAGGCCCGCCGCCCGCAGGATCGACGCCAGCATCTGGACGGTGGTGGTCTTGCCGTTGGTGCCCGTGACGGCCAGCCAGGGGGCCGCGTCGGGGCCCCGGAGCCGCCAGGCCAGCTCGACGTCGCCCCAGATGTCGACACCGGCCGCGCGGGCCGCCTGGAACAGCGGCTTGTCCGGCTTCCAGCCCGGCGCGGTGACGATGAGTTCGGTGCCCTCCGGCAGGGTGCCCGCGGCCGAGCCGCTGACGGACGCGGTGTCACCGAGACGTACCGTGACGCCCAGCGCCTCCAGTTCGGCGGCCTGCTCACGCGCGCGTGCGTCGTCGCCGTCGTTGACGACCGTGACGATCGCCCCGCGCGCGTGCAGCACCTTGGCCGCCGGGACACCGGAGACGCCGAGCCCGGCGACGGTGACGTGCATGCCCTGGAAGTCCGGGGACACCGAGGAGGTCACTTGTCCGCTGCCCATCCTGCGTAGAAGAGGCCGAGTCCGACAATCACACAGATGCCCTGGATGATCCAGAAGCGGACCACCACGAGGACTTCGGACCAGCCTTTGAGTTCGAAGTGGTGCTGGAGCGGTGCCATCCGGAAGACGCGCTTGCCGGTGAGCCGGAAGGAGCCGACCTGGATGACGACCGACATCGTGATGAGGACGAACAGGCCGCCCATGATGGCGACGAGGAGTTCGGTGCGGGACAGGATCGCCAGGCCCGTGAGGACACCGCCGAGCGCGAGCGAACCGGTGTCGCCCATGAAGATCTTGGCAGGCGAGGTGTTCCACCACAGGAAGCCCAGGCAGGAACCCATCAGCGCGGAGGCGATGACCGCGAGGTCCAGCGGGTCGCGCACCTCGTAGCAGGCGTTGGGGTTGGTCAGGGTGATCGCGTTGGCGCAGGACTCCTGGAACTGCCAGACGCCGATGAACGTGTAGGCGCCGAAGACGAGCACGGAGGCGCCGGTGGCGAGGCCGTCCAGACCGTCGGTCAGGTTCACGCCGTTCGACATCGCGAGGATCATGAACAGCGCCCAGACCACGAACAGCACCGGGCCGATCGACCAGCCGAAGTCCGTGATGAAGGACAGCTTCGTGGACGCCGGGGTGTTGCCGCGCGCGTCGGCGAACTGGAGCGAGAGCACCGCGAAGGCGATACCGACGATCAGCTGGCCGGCCATCTTCGCCTTGGCCCGCAGACCCAGCGAACGCCGCTTGACGATCTTGATGTAGTCGTCCAGGAAGCCGACCAGGCCCATCCCGCACATCAGGCCCAGTACCAGCAGGCCCGAGTAGGTCGGGGTGTAGCCGGTGATCACCTTGGACAGGAAGTAGGCGGCGACCGTCGAGAGTATGAAGGCGATACCGCCCATCGTCGGCGTACCGCGCTTGCTGGCGTGCTCGCGCGGGCCGTCGTCACGGATGTACTGGCCGTAGCCCTTGCGGGCGAGGAGCTTGATCAGCAGCGGGGTACCGATCAGCGTCAGGAAGAGACCGATGACGCCCGAGAAAAGGATCTGCTTCATCATCGGGCATCAACACCCTCGGCACCGGCCTCGAGGAGCGCCTGCGCAACGCTCTCCAGCCCCACCGACCGTGACGCCTTCACGAGTACGACGTCCCCCGGGCGCAACTCGCTGCGCAACAGGTCGATCGCCGCCTGTGCGTCGGACACGTGCACCGACTCCTCACCCCACGAACCCTCGTTGTATGCGCCCAGTTGCAGCCAGGAGGCTTCCACGCCCCCGACAGCGACGAGCTTGCCGACATTGAGCCGGACGGCAAGCCGTCCGACCGCGTCGTGCTCGGCGAGCGCCTCGTCCCCGAGCTCGGCCATCTTGCCGAGCACCGCCCACGTGCGGCGCCCCTTGCCCATGGCCGCGAGCGCGCGCAGCGCGGCTCGCATGGACTCGGGGTTGGCGTTGTAGGCGTCGTTGACGATGGTCACGCCGTCCGGGCGCTCGGTGACCTCCATACGCCAGCGGGAGAGGGAGCCCGCCTCGGAGAGCGCGAGGGCGATCTCTTCCGCGGACATGCCCAGCTCATGGGCGACGGCGGCCGCGGCGAGCGCGTTCGACACGTGGTGCTCACCGTACAGGCGCATGGTCACATCGCTTGCACCGGAGGGTGTGTGAAGGCTGAACGCGGGCTGTCCCGTGTCCGTGAGTCGTACGTTCTCGGCCCGTACGTCCGCTTCGGCCGACTCTCCGAAAAGGACCACCTTCGCCTTGGTACGGGAGGCCATGGCCCGCACCAACGGGTCGTCCGCGTTGAGGATCGCGGCGCCGCCGTCCTCGGCCGCGGGCAGCGCCTCCACCAACTCACCCTTCGCCTGGGCGATCTGCTCCCGGCCGCCGAACTCGCCGATGTGGGCGGTGCCGACGTTGAGGACCAGGCCGATCCTCGGGGGCGTCAGATCGGTCAG
Organism: Streptomyces shenzhenensis; assembly: GCF_021462265.1. Lineage (GTDB taxonomy): Bacteria > Actinomycetota > Actinomycetes > Streptomycetales > Streptomycetaceae > Streptomyces > Streptomyces shenzhenensis. The sequence goes on from NZ_JAJONF010000024.1 coordinate 139,547, forward strand.
GTAGCGGATGTGGCCGATGCCGCGGGCGCCCATCTCCAGCACCAGGAACTTCGTCTCCTCGGTGGCGGACAGGGCGGTCAGCGGCAGCCCGATCTCGTTGTTGAGCGAGCCGGGCGTGAACACGGTCGGCGCCTTGGTGCGCAGCACCTGGGCGATCAGGTCCTTGGTACTGGTCTTGCCGGCCGAGCCGGTCAGCGCCACGAGGGTCGCGCCGAGCCGTCGTACGACATGACGCGCGAGGGCGCCGAGGGCGGTCTGGACGTCGTCCACGACGATCGCGGGCACGCCGACGGGGCGCGACGCCAGTACGGCGACCGCGCCCTGCTCGACGACCTGGGCGGCGAAGTCGTGGCCGTCCACGCGCTCGCCCACGAAGGCGGCGAACAGACTGCCCGGCCCCGCCTCGCGGGAGTCCCGGACGACCTCGCCGGTGACCAGGACGGACGGATCCGGTATGTCGTGCGTCTGCCCGCCGACGACTGCTGCGATCTCGGCGAGAGAGAGGGCGATCACAAGTTCATCCCCTGGGTCTTCTGGATTTTCATCCCTGGGTTTTCTGGATGGCTTCGCGGAGGACCTGACGGTCGTCGAAGGGACGGATCACGCCGGCGACGTCCTGGCCCTGTTCGTGGCCCTTGCCGGCGACCAGCACGGTGTCGCCCGGGTGCGCGCGGGCGACGGCGGCCTCGATCGCGGCGGCCCGGTCCTCGAAGAGGAGCACCTCGCCGCGCTCGTGGACGGGCACCGAGGCGGCGCCTTCCAGCATGGTCGCGAGGATGGCGAGGGGATCCTCGGAGCGGGGGTTGTCGGAGGTCAGTACGGCGATGTCGGCGAGCCGGGCCGCGGCGGCGCCCATCGGGGCGCGCTTGGTCCGGTCGCGGTCGCCGCCGCAGCCGAGGACGATGAGCAGCCGGCCCTTGGTGACCTTGCGCAGGGCCCTGAGGACCGACTCGACGGCGTCCGTCTTGTGGGCGTAGTCCACGACCGCGAGGTAGAGCTGTCCGGCGTCCACGCGCTCCAGGCGGCCCGGCACGCCCGGCACGGCGGCGATGCCGTCGGCGGCGGTCTGCGGGTCGAGGCCGGCGGTGGCGAGGGCGACGATCGCGGCGAGGGTGTTGGCCACGTTGAAGGGGCCCGGCAGCGGCGACTTGGCGGCGATCCGGACGCCCTCGGGCCCGATGACGGTGAACGTCGAGTCCATCGGGCCGATGTGCACGTCGGCGGCCCGCCAGTCGGCGTCCGGGTGGCCCTCGGCGGAGTAGGTGACGACGGGTACGGAGGCCTCCCGGACGAGCCGGCGGCCGTACTCGTCGTCGACGTTGACCACGCCCCGCCTGCTGCGTTCCGGGGTGAACAGCTGCGCCTTGGCCCGGAAGTAGTCCTCCATGCCGGAGTGGAACTCCATGTGCTCCGGGCTGAGGTTGGTGAAGACGGCGATGTCGAAGACGCAGCCGTCGACCCGGCCGAGGACCAGGGCGTGGCTGGAGACCTCCATGGCGACCGCCTCGACCCCGCGCTCGCGCATCACGGCGAACAGGGCCTGGAGGTCGGTGGCCTCGGGGGTGGTGCGCTCGGACTTGATGCGCTCCTCGCCGATGCGCGTCTCGACCGTGCCGATCAGGCCGGTGCTGCGCGTGCCCTTCAGACCGCCCTCGACCAGGTAGGCCGTGGTGGTCTTGCCCGAGGTGCCGGTGATGCCGATCTGGAGCAGGTCGCGGCCCGGCCGGCCGTAGATGGTGGCCGCGAGCTCGCCCATCCGCGCGCGCGGGTCGTCGGCCACCAGGACCGGCAGGCCGGTCGCGGCGGCGCGTTCGGCGCCCGTCGGGTCGGTCAGGACGGCGACCGCGCCGAGCCCGGCGGCCTGGGCGACGAAGTCGGCGCCGTGCAGCCGGGCACCCGGCAGGGCGGCGTACAGGTCGCCGGGGCGGACCGCGCGCGAGTCATGGGTGATGCCCGTGACGTCGACTGCGCCTGTCGCGGGTTCCGGGGCGGCGGCACCCAGCTGATCGGCGAGCTCCGCGAGGGGTGTGGCGGAGTTCTGAACCGGCCTGGGCGGCCCCGGATGTGTCACGGAAGCGCCCTTCTGGGTGGTTTGGGACTGATCAGCGTGTGGCACGGCGGTGAGCGTACCGGGCGCACCCGCTTCGGAGCGAAGCGAGGGGCGCGGCATCCCGTGGTTCCCGGGATCGGGGGTGATCGTTGTCACGAACTCGTTCCTGGTGGTCTGTGCGAGGTGCTGAGGCGCTGATCAGGGCTTGTAGTCGACGGGCAGACCGGCCGCCTTGGCGCCGGTCGGCGGGATCTGGAGGGTCTTGAGGGCGAACTCCATCACCTGCTTGTAGATGGGGCCGCAGATCTGGCCGCCGAAGTAGCTGCCGGCGGTGGCGTTCTGGATGGCGCAGTAGACGGTGATGCGGGGCTTGTCCGCGGGTGCGAAGCCGGCGAACGACGAGGTGTAGCCGCGGTATCTGCCGGTGGCCGGATCCACCCGGTTGGCGGTGCCGGTCTTGCCGGCGACGTTGTAGCCGGGGATGGCCGCCTTGGCGCCGGTGCCCTGCTCGTCGTCCACGACGGACTCCAGCATCTCGGCCAGGGTCTTCGCCGTCTTCGCACTGATCACACGGGTCTTCTTGGGCTGGGCGGCCGGGGTGTAGCGGCCGTCGGCGCCCTTGGTGCCGCGCACCAGGGTCGGCTCGACGCGGACCCCGCCGTTGGCGATGGTCGAGTAGACGGAGGCCGCCTGCATGGCGTTGATGGAGAAGCCCTGGCCGAAAGGAATCGTGTACTGCTGCGACGTCGACCACTTGTCCGGGGCGGCCAGGATGCCCTTGGTCTCGCCGGGGAAGCCGAGCCCTGAATAGCTGCCGATGCCGAACTTGCGCAGGTACGAGTAGAGGACCCGGTTGGCCTGTTCCTGGGTCTTGCCGAGCTGGCCGGCGGCCAGGATGGTGCCGATGTTGCTGGACTTGGCGAGCACGCCGTTGAGCGTGAGGTACCAGGTGGCGTGGTCGACGTCGTCCTTGAAGAGCCGGTCGCCGCGGTGCAGCCGGTTGGGCACCACCACGTGCGTGAGCGGGGTGGCGGCGTTCTGCTCCAGCACGGCCGCCATCGACATCACCTTGGCCGTGGAGCCGGGCTCGTAGGCGTCCTGGAGGGCCGCGTTGCCCAGGTCGGCGGCGTCGGCCGACGCCAGGTCGTTCGGGTCGAAGCCGGGCGAGTTGGCCATGGCCAGGACCTGCCCGGTCTGCGTGTCCTGGACGACCACGTACCCGCGGTCGGCCCTGGACTGCTTGACCTGCTCGGTGATGGCGTTCTGCGCGGCCCACTGGATGTCGCGGTCGATGGTCAGCTCGACGTCGGAGCCGGCCACGGCCGGGGTCTCGGTGGAGCCCGCGGTGGGCACCTCGCGGCCGCCGGACTGGGCGTAGCGGATCTTGCCGTCCTTGCCGGTGAGCTTCTTGTCCAGCTGCGACTCGATGCCGCCGCCGCCCCTGCCGTCGGCGTTGACCCAGCCCAGTATCCCGGCGGCCAGGTCGCCGTTCGGGTAGACCCGCTGGCTGCTGGGGTCGGCGAAGACACCGGCCAGCACGTTGACGGTGCTGTGGTCGGTCCCGGTTTTGGCGGTCAGCGCGGCCTTCAGGTCCTTGATCTGCTTCCAGACCTGCGGGGTCTGCCGGGTGGCGAGCCGGACGTAGCGCAGCTCCTTGTTCGCGGGCCGCAGCAGCTTGACGAGGTCGGCCTGGTTCCTGCCGAGGATCGGGGCGAGCAGCGCGGCGGCCTGCTCGGGTCCGTCGTCCACCTTGAGCTGCTTGCTGGTGAACATCGTGGGGTCGGCGGTGATGTCGTACGCGTCCTCGCTGATCGCCAGCGCCACGCCGTTGCGGTCGGTGATCCCGCCGCGCTCGGCGGCCAGGGTGTGCACGACGTACCGGTTCTGCTCGGCCTTCGCCGCGTACGCGCTGGCGTCGACGGCCTGGACCTGGAGCAGGCGCCCGACGAAGACCGTCAGCACCAGGGTCAGGGCGAGGCCGACCATGCGCAGCCGGGGGCGGGGGCTGCCGAGACGCAGGGCAGGCGCGGCCGCGGGGCGCGGGGCGCCGGGACGGCGGACGGGGCGGGCGCCTGGGCCGGGGCCGGGCTGCCGCCGGACGGCGCCTTTGGGGTCCCGGGGGCGGGGCGGCTTGGGAGGGCCGGGCACACGGCGGCGCGGCGATCGCCTTTCTCCAGAAGTGTCTGGCACTTCCGTCACCTGCCGGGGGTCGGGGTCGGGGACGTCACGGGGGTGGCACCGGGGGCCGGCGTGGAGGCCGCCGCCGGGGTGATCACCGGCACGGAGGCAGTGGGCGCCGGCGCGCCTGCGGACGGTGTGCCGAGGGCCTCGGGGGCGAGGGGCACGGTCGTCTGCCGGAGGGCGGCGGGGCTGGGGACGCCCTTGACGGTGCCGTCCGGGTCGAGGAAGGCCGGGTCGCCGCCGGGGACCATGCCGAGCTCGCGGGCGCGGCGCTGGAGGGCGTCCGGGGCGGAGTAGGCGTCGATGTCCCGCTGCAGGGCCTGTTCCTCGTCGGTCAGGTTCTTGGTCTGCTTCTGCAGGTCGTCGAGTTGGAACGAGCCCTCACTGAGCGCCGAGTTCAGCACCAGCAGACCGATCAGGCCGCCGCCGAGGAGCAGGACGACGAGCAGGACGAACGGGGTGCGGGCGGCCTGGTTGGCTTGGCCGCCCGGAAGGAGCCGGGCGAGCCGGGCGGCCCGCCCGCGCAGCTCGGGTTTCCTACTCACGTGTCCTCCGGTGGGTCCGGAAACCCCGCTGGCTCACTCGGCTTCCTCCCTGATGCGCTGGGCTCCCCGAAGACGTGCCGGCGCGGCCCTGCGGTTCTCGGCGACCTCTTCCTCGGTGGGAAGTTCGGCACCGCGCGTGAGCAGCTTGAGCCGGGGCTGGTACTGCTCGGGCACGACCGGCAGCCCGGGCGGCGCGGTGGTGGCGGCGCCGGCCGCGAACACCTGCTTGACCAGACGGTCTTCGAGCGAGTGGTACGACAGTACGGCGATCCGGCCGCCGACCGCGAGGGCCTTCACGGCGGCCGGGATCGCCCTCTCCAGGACCGCCAGTTCACCGTTGACCTCGATGCGCAGCGCCTGGAAGGTGCGCTTGGCCGGGTTGCCGCCGGTGCGCTTGGCGGCCTGCGGCAGCGCGTTGCGGATCAGCTCCACGAGCCGGGCGCTGTTGCTGAACGGCTCCTTCTCACGCTCCCGGACGATCGCCGAGACGATCCGCTTGGCCTGTTTCTCCTCGCCGTACGCGTACAGGATCCGGACGAGCTCGCCGGCCGGGTAGGTGTTGAGGACGTCGGCGGCGCTGATGCCGGTCGTCTGGTCCATGCGCATGTCCAGGGGCGCGTCCTGGGCGTAGGCGAAGCCCCGGTCGGCCTCGTCGAGTTGCATGGAGGAGACGCCGAGGTCGAAGAGCACACCCTGCACGCGCGCGATGCCGAGGCGTTCGAGTACGCCGGGAAGCTCGTCGTAGACGGCGTGCACCAGGGTGGCGCGCTCACCGAAGGGGGCGAGCCGCTCGCCGGACAGCCGCAGGGCCTCCTTGTCGCGGTCGAGGGCGACCAGGCGGGCCTCGGGGAAGCGGGTCAGCAGCGCCTCGCTGTGGCCGCCGAGGCCGAGGGTGCAGTCGACGACCACGCTGCCCGGCCGCTCCAGGGCGGGTGCCAGCAGATCCAGGCACCGCTGCAGCATCACCGGGACGTGTCGACTCTGGCTCAAGGGGGCCTCTCAGTTCCGGTCAGTTCCGGCAACGGGGACGCACCGCCGGGTCCCCGCCCGCTCGGTACGCGCGCCGCGCACGTGGGGAGACGGCCCGGGCGCGGTGCCGGGGTCTCCGGGGGATTTCACCAGCGGGGAGAGCCTCGCCTCCCGCTTCGCGTCACTTTAGTCCACCGTGTCGCGCGGTCAATCAACCGGCCTGCGCGGCGCGTACGGCGGCCCGACCACGGCGGGGATTGACCGGTAATCATCCGTTCGGCTGCGTTTTGCCATCCCTGTGGATTAGCTCACAACAAGCCACGATGACGTTCTTTGTCGCCTCTCACAGGAGGCCGTGACCGCCCTTGACCAGTAACGTCATGACTATGACGACTTCCGCAGCAGCTCCCACTGGATCCGAAGGCGCCATAACCATGGACGGCACCGTGACGGATCGCCTGGTCGACGCCAACCGGACCTACGCGTCCGCCTTCACCGACCCCGGCATGGACGCCCGGCCCGTGCTGCACGTGGCCGTGGTGGCCTGCATGGATGCCCGCCTGGACCTGCACCAGGCGCTAGGCCTGCAGCTCGGCGACTGCCACACCATCCGCAACGCCGGCGGCGTGGTCACCGACGACGTGATCCGCTCCCTCACCATCAGCCAGCGCAAGCTCGGCACCCGCAGCATCGTGCTGATCCACCACACCGGCTGCGGCCTGGAGGCTCTCACCGAGGAGTTCCGCACCGAGCTGGAGATGGAGGTCGGCCAGCGCCCGGCCTGGGCGGTGGAGTCCTTCCGGGACGTCGACCAGGACGTCCGGCAGTCCATGCAGCGGGTGCGCACCTCGCCGTTCCTGCTGCACACCGACGACGTACGCGGCTTCGTCTTCGACGTCCGCACCGGCCTCCTGCGCGAGGTCGACCCGGCCTGACCGGTCCCCGCCCGGCCGCCCGCGAGGCCTCACCCGGCCGAGCGGCCCGACGGCG
>NZ_JAJONF010000240.1 GCF_021462265.1 Streptomyces shenzhenensis
CGCGTATGCGAACCAGGACGTGCCGTTCGAGTGGCTCGTGGACGAAGTCAATCCGGCGCGGTCGGCGGCGCGTAATCCGCTGTTCCAGGTGATGCTGGCGCTCCAGAACGTGCCGGAGGCGCGGTGGGAGTTGGAGGGACTGGCGGTCGAGCAGGTTCAACCAGAGGTAGCGCCCGCACGATTCGACCTGTCGGTGGGCCTCGATGAGCGGTGGTCTGACAGTGGTGCCCCGGCCGGTCTGG
>NZ_JAJONF010000241.1 GCF_021462265.1 Streptomyces shenzhenensis
ACCTCCGGCGGCGAGACCTGGTACCAGCCCATCAACGAGATCCTGAACCGCTACGGGCTCACGCTGCACACCGCGTGACACAGCGCCACTTCGGCCGAACGGGCTTCACCGGGCAAGGGTCGGCGAAGACCGTTCGGCACGAGCGCACTGTCGCCGCGTCTGTCAGGACTCCATCTCCGGGCAGCAACCATCTGGATCAGCAGCCTCCTGAAACCCAATTGATCACAACCGAAGACAGCCC
>NZ_JAJONF010000242.1 GCF_021462265.1 Streptomyces shenzhenensis
CGTCGACGGTGGTGGAGCGGTTGCGTGAGTGGGCTGTGCTGACGCCTGGGGCGGTGGCGTTGCGTTCGGGTGGGCGTTCGTTGACCTATGCGGAGGTGGATGCGTGTTCGGATGCGTGGGCGTGTGGGTTGGTGGCGCGTGGGGTGGGTCGGGAGTCGCGGGTGGGTCTGTGTCTGCCGCGTGGGGTGGAGATGGTGGTGGCGTTGCTGGCGGTGTGGAAGGCCGGTGGGGCGTATGTG
>NZ_JAJONF010000243.1 GCF_021462265.1 Streptomyces shenzhenensis
GCGAACCAGGACGTGCCGTTCGAGAGGCTCGTCGACGAGCTGAACCCGGCCCGCTCCGCCGCCCGTAATCCGCTGTTCCAGGTGATGCTGGCGCTCCAGAACGTGCCGGAGGCGCAGTGGGAACTGGAAGGGCTGGCGGTCGAACAGATTCCGCCGGCGGAGGACCCCGCAGCCCGGTTCGATCTCTCCTTGACGCTGAGCGAGTGCCAGTCGGACGACGGTTCTACAGATGGTCTGC
>NZ_JAJONF010000244.1 GCF_021462265.1 Streptomyces shenzhenensis
TGCTTGCCGAGGTGCTGCACGCGAACGTGCACTGGAGCCCGCCCGGCGGCGGGGACACCGGCTGCCACGCCCGCTCCCACGTTCTCAGCCGCTGCTCCCGCCTGCACGCGCTCGGGCTCCGGGCCGACATCGAGGAGACCTTCACCTACCCGGCGGCCGTCGTGCTCTGCCTCCGTATCCACGGCACGGTCCCTCCGGCCGACCCGGACAGCGTCGCCTACCACGTCTTCGAC
>NZ_JAJONF010000245.1 GCF_021462265.1 Streptomyces shenzhenensis
TTGAACACCACGGCACCCTACCGTGCGACGGGCCCCGCCGTTTCCGGCCGGCCACGACCCGCGGCGGGGTCGGTTGTCCCCGGCGGGCGGCCGCGCGGCACGGACACGGATCGCGGCGCTTCACCGTGCCCTCGGGCCACCCCGACCGCGGGTGGCCCGAACGAGAAAGGCAGACAGCAATGAGCAGCATCTCAGCGGCGTCCTCCGGGTCGTTCACCATCGGCGGTGAC
>NZ_JAJONF010000246.1 GCF_021462265.1 Streptomyces shenzhenensis
TGCGGCCTACAACCTGCCCTTCGCGTTGCGGCTGTCCGGCCGTTTGGATGTGGCGGCGCTTGAGGCCGCGTTGGGCGACGTCGCTGACCGGCACGAGAGTCTGCGCACAGTCTTTCCGGATGTTGAGGGTGTTCCTTACCAGCGGGTGTTGGAGGACGCGGGCAGCCGTCCCAAGTTGGTTGTGGTCGAGGCCGGTGAGCGTTGGCGAGAGGCTTTGCGACTT
>NZ_JAJONF010000247.1 GCF_021462265.1 Streptomyces shenzhenensis
CTCACTGCCGATGGTGAACGACCCGGAGGACGCCGCTGAGATGCTGCTCATTGCTGTCTGCCTTTCTCGGCCGGCCCACCCGCGGTCGGGATGGTCCACCGGCCCTGCGAAGCGCCACGGCGCGGGTGCGTGCTTCGGTACGACGGGCCCCGTCACGCGTCGCGGGCGGCCGGAACGGCGGGGCCGCACGCCGCACGGCGGGGTGCCGGGGTGTTCAG
>NZ_JAJONF010000248.1 GCF_021462265.1 Streptomyces shenzhenensis
CGGCGAGATCGAAGCCGTCCTCGCGGCCCACCCACAGGTGGAGCAGGCTGTGACGCTGGTCCGGGACGGTCGTCTGGTCGGTTATGCCGTAGGCGGCGCGGACAGCGGAGAGTTGCGGGCTTTCGTTGCTACGCGTCTGCCGGACTACATGGTGCCCTCGGCGGTCGTCGTCCTCGACGCATTTCCGTTGACGGTGAACGGCAAGGTGGACCGTGG
>NZ_JAJONF010000249.1 GCF_021462265.1 Streptomyces shenzhenensis
GCCGCCAGGACGCTGGGCTCCACCAAGTCCGCGGCCGACGGCGCCCGCAAGGTGATCTGGGCCGGCTCGGGCACCCCCGTCCTCGCCTACGAGACGGTCGTCGGCGGCTTCCAGGACGACGGCACCCCCAGCCGGCTGCACGTCATCACCGACGCCGCCACCGGCAAGAAGCTCTTCGAGTACCAGGGCATCGAGAACGCCACCGGCACCGGCAA
>NZ_JAJONF010000025.1 GCF_021462265.1 Streptomyces shenzhenensis
GTCCCACACCAAGCCAAGGGCAGCGTGAAGAGGCTTTGGGCGGGAGCTGCCATGGGGCGAGAGATCGGGGCCCGTAGTGTGTGCATCACATCTCTGGACGATCAGCGGACCATTCACGCGCGGCACCCTTTCCCTTCGGCTCGTGCGGCCATCGCCATGGCGGCCATCGTCACGGGCCAAAGTTCCAGTGTGCCTCATGCGCGAGCGATCACCTTCGCCGCTGGACGGAACGTGCACCACCTGTGCCCGGTTTCCACGAGCGCCTGATCGTCCGGTGCAACCTTGGGTCCGTTTCGGGTGTCATGTCCGAGGGAGCCGCGTATGAGCGTGGCTCGGTGGGGAGGTTCGGGTGACGTCCGTACGCATCTGGGGACCCGGCGCGGGGGCCGTGGTGGTGCTGGTGGCGGCCGGGGTGTGGGCGCGCGGGTCCAGCGCGGTGGACGCCGGGCTGTGGGCCGAGGTGCGTCCCGTGATCGAGGCGCGGCTGGTGGCGCAGGAGACCGGGTCCGGGTACGCGGAGACTGGTCGGCCCGAGCTCAGGTCCCGCTGGTTCTGCCGGGCGGAGGCCCTGGAGCTGGAGGAGAGCGGGGGCCGGGTGCGGGCCGGCGTCGACACGCTCTGCCTGGAGTACGGCGTCCACGGCGACGCGCTGGTGGAGTGCACCGGCGAGCAGACACCGCAGGTGATGCGGCTGGAGCGGCGTCCGGCGGGCGGCGGCTTCCGGGTCGTCTCCGCGCAGGCGCCGCCGGACGGGGCGGGTTACGGCGAGTGGGAGGAGAGCCACTTCGGTTCCTACGCCGCGTCCCGTCTCGACCGGCCGATGGACTCCGCGGGCCTGCGGACGGCGGCCCGCACCCACTTCGGCCTGCCGGCCGACGCGCCGGTGCGGGACTGTTAGCCGCGGCGGTGGGGCAGCCGCTTGGGGGTCGGCTGCCGAGGGCTTTGCTGTGAGTGCGGCGAGCGTTCCGCTGGAGGCCGCGATGGGGCGGTGGTCGGGTGCGGCGCCGTCGTGGCTGGTCGCGCCCACGCGGCGGCGGCCGCATGTCGACACGGCCTCGCGCCCCTTGGGCGCTCCAGTGCAGGGGCACTCCAGTGCGGGGCGCTGCCGTGCGGGGTGGTTCAGCCTTCGGCGGGCCGCGGCGCCGTCGTGGCTGGTCGCGCAGTTCCCCGCGCCCCTTCGGGCGCTGCAGTGCGGGGCGCTGCAGTGCGGGGGCGGTTCAGTCCTCTGCGAGTTCGGCGACGCCCGTCACGCGGTGGAGGGGGTAGGTGCGTACCTCGTCGGCGGTGTGGTCGTAGGCCGTGACGAAGCCGCCTTCGACGCGGATCGGGGCGATGACGCGCTGGGTGGCGGTGCCCTCGGCGTTGACGTAGCCGATCCAGACGGTGTCGCCGGTGAGGACGGCGGCCTGCATGGTGGCGAGGGTCTCGGCGGGGGCGGTGCGCGGGAGTTCGCCGCCCTTGACGGCGGTGCCGGCGGACTTGCGGGGGGTGGTGGCGGCGAGGTCACCGGCGCGGATCGCGCGGATCGCGGCGGCGAGGAGGGTGACGTCCGGTGGCGGCGGGCCGTCCGGGACCGGCTCGGGGGCCGCGCGCGGCGGCGTGCGGTGGGCGTGGGCGCGGGTGATCAGGACATCGCCCTCGGCGGACTCGGCGGCGGGTGCGAAGCCCATCGCGCGCAGGCCGTCCAGGAGGGCGGCCGGGTCGGCCTGGGTGGCGAGCACCGTCGGGGCCAGGCGGCGCAGGCGCAGCCCCGAGGCCCGTTTGTCGGCCATGATCTCGTTCAGGACGGTGTCGTCGTCGCAGCGGACGTACGCCGAGGCCGCGCCCACCCGCAGATGGCCGTGCCTGCGGGCCACGTCGTCGATCAGGTACGTGAGCGGCTGCGGTACCGGGGTGCGGGAGTGACCGGCGAGGAAGGCGTGCAGGTCGGCGGCGGTCTGGCCGGCGTCCAGGGCGCGGCGGACGGAGCCGGGCGTGAAGCGGTAGACCGTGGCGCCGCCCTTCGACTCGACGTCGGCGAGGACGCCCAGCGCGTCGGCGAGCGGGCGGCGCAGCGGGCCCGGGGCGACCGCCGTCAGGTCGGCCTGGAGCAGCACGTGGTCGAGGGGCTCGGGGAGCAGCGGGGCCAGCAGCCGGGCGGCGGCCACGGCGGCGGCGGCCTGCTCGGGCGGCGAGAGGGGCGCGGGGGTGACTGGGACGGGGGCCGGATGGTGGTGGTGCACGGGGAGCTTGTCGCCGGGGCCGGCGGACCCGGCTGGGGCTGGGGCTGAGGCACCGGTCGCGGCTGCGGTCGCGGGCGTGGGTGGTGCGCCGAGGAGGGCGCGGCCGTGGGCCGACAGCGCGCCGCGTCCCGTCACGCCCAGCAGCTCGGCCTCCGACAGCGTCCAGCGGGCCAGCCGGCCGCGCAGGTCGTCGTCCTGCTGCCGGGGGCCGCGCAGCGGCCGTTCCCAGCGCAGCCGGGCCAGCACCGAGTCGGCGACCGGGGCGGTGCCCTCCGGGAGCCCGGCGAGAAGGGTCAGCACCCGGTGCCGTACCTCGGGCGCGGCGGAGCGGTCGAGGCCGGGGCCCAGCGCCGACAGGGCGTGGTCCTTGGCGTCGCGGCCGCCGACCAGGCCGCAGGCGCGGGTCGCGGTCAGCCAGGCCTGAGCCAGCTGGGTCCAGCGTTCGGCGGGCGGGCGGTCCAGCCACTCGTCGTAGGCGGGGGTGGCCGCGTAGCGTTCGTCGGCCTCGCCGTCGGAGGCGAGCAGTCCGGCCGAGTACGCCAGCTCGACCCAGAAGGCGGCGATCGGCTCGGACACGTCCAGGGCGACGGCCGTCCGCTTGAGGTCGCGGACGCTCAGGCCGCCGGCCCGCAGCACCGCCGGACCGCCCTCGTCCCAGTCCTTCAGCAGTTCCTCGACGGTCGCGAGCGCGGTGTAGGCCTGCCCGGCCGCGGTCGCGTCCACGACCTGTGGACGGTGGGCGGCGGCCGGCTCGACGGCGGGCGGCGTGGGCTGCGGCTCGCGGTGCGCCCGGCCCTCGCGCAGGTGCAGGGCGACCTCGCGGGGCAGGACCACGGTGCCGGGCGCGGTCGGCAGCAGCAGGCCGCGGTCCAGGAGCCAGCGCAGGTGGGCGGCCGGTTCGGGGGTGATCTGGCCGTACGGCGGCCCCCAGACCAGCCGGGAGAGGACCTCGCGGGACTCGGCGGGCGCGGCGGCGAGCAGCTTCGCCATCTTCTTCCGATGGCCGAACAGCTTGGTGAGCGCGTCCACCGCGGACACCGAGTCGTGCGTGGAGGGCAGCCCGGCGGCGGCCACGATCTCCTGGATCCGGCCCGGCGACATCCCCGACGTGGCCTCCCGCGCGCTCGGGCCCAGCCCGGTCGGTGACGGGTGCTGCGGGGACGGGGCGAGCACCTCGCGCGCGGTCCGCACCAGCCGCAGCCGGTCGTCGTCGCCCCACACCAGCGCCTGGTCCCGGAGCGCGGCGACGGCACGCGGCAGCGCCGCGGTGACGGCCGGGTCCCCGCCGTCACCGGCCATCAGACCCAGCAGCTCCCGGTACGACGCCGGGTCGCCGGCCACCGCCAGCGCCTCCGCGGTCTGCAGGGCGAAGCGGTCCAGGCGTTCCAGGGCACGCAGCACCGAGGCACGGGTGCCGGCCCGGGTGGCCAGCTGGGTGAGGTCGGTGGGGACGGGGGTGATGAGGTCGGGGCGGGCACGCAGCAGTACGGCCAGGGAGGCGTCGTCCCTGGCCCGAAGCGCCTCCGCGAGGGAACGCGGCGGGGTGGCCGGGTTGCTCATCCGCCCCACGGTAGCGGGTGCGGGGCGGACACCGGGATCACCTGTCCCGCGGCTGTTTCTGTGGAAGGGGCGGCCGGCGGGAGAACAACACGTTGCGCAGATGACCGGCGAATGAACTTCAGCGGGCGGATCGCGGCGGCTCTGGCAACGCCCGGCACCCACTCGTCACCCTGGGCTCCCTGGCCACCGTGCGATGTCAACAACGCGGTAGGGCAAGGCGATTCGGGGGATCGCGGATCGGGGATTCGTGGGATTCGGGGGATGAGGTCGTGAGAACGCTCGGCGTCGAACTCAACTTCAACAACATCGTCGCGATCTTCAGCGTCATGATCCCGGTGCTGGCGTTCTTCTGGGAGTTCGTGGTCATCCGCCGCAAACGGCTCGGTTACCGCCTCCAGATGGACACCCTGGCCACGGATACCGCGCACGCGCCGAGCGCCGACGTGCTGGCGCGGATGCGGGACGACGGCCACGAGCTGGTGGAGCCCTCGTTCGTGCTGGTGCGGATCGAGAACGCCGGCTGGCGGGAGATCGTCTCCGGGGACTACCTGACCCCGCCCGACGACAAGACCGGCATCCGGGTGCTGTTCCGGGACCGCCGGGTCGTCGGCATGGCGGTGACCGAACTCAGCCAGCCCACCCTCCGGCACTTCTTCGTCACCACCCGCGACGGCCGGACCCAGGAGACCGACGGTTTCGGCAAGGACTGGGAGGACGGCGTAGGCGTCATCCGGCTGCCCAAGGTGACGCTGAACCCCGGCGCCCACTACAAGGTCCTGGCGGTGCTGGAGCGCCGGGGCGGCAGCGCGCACGTGCCCTTCCCGCCGCCGGAGTTCCAGGCCGCGGTGACCGGGGGCATGGACCACTCCTTCGCCTGGGTCCGCTGGCTGGCCCGGCTCAAGCTGGCCCACACCGAGAGCCACACCTTCGCCTCCAGACCGGCGGTGGGCGGTCTGGCCCTGCTGGCGGCGGCGGTCCTCGTGCAGGCGAGCCTCACCCTGTTCTTCCCCGCCAAGCCCGCCCCGCTGGACTGCGTCGGCGGCACGCTGCACCTGTCGGGCTCGACCGCGTTCGCGCCCGCGGTGACGGCGGCGGCCAGGCAGTACACGAAGCTGTGCGAGGCCAAGGGGGCGGACATCCCCATCGCCGACGGCACCTTCCAGAGCAGCACCGACGGCCTCACCACGCTCCAGCAGGCCGGCAGGTCCGCCGGAATCAAGGGCGACACGGGGCTCGGCGACCGCATCACCTTCACCGACGGCCCGGCCGAGGGCAACCATGCCCAGCTGCTGCCCCGGCCGGTGGTCTACTCCCTGTTCGCCCTCGTCGTGAACCAGGACGCCGGCGTCCGCAAACTCTCCCTCCAGCAGGTCCGCGACATCTACGCCGGGAAGGTCGCGAACTGGTCCGAGGTGGGCGGCCACGACGTCCCCGTCCACCTCGTCAACCGCCACCGCGGTTCCGGCACCCGCAACGCCCTCGAACAGCGGGTCCTCGCGCACAGGCCGGTACCGGAGGCCGACGTCAACGACTGCGCGGCCCTGCCGGCCGGCAAGTACGGCGTCTGCGAGGTCACCACCACCGACAGCCTCCTGGACGCGGTGAGCGCCGACCGCGGCGGCCTCGGCTACAGCGAGGTCAGCAGCGTGCCGGCCGGCAACCTCGTCAAGCTGCGCATCGGCGACATGCCCCCCACCCTCGAAGGCGTCGAGCAGGGCACGTACCCGTACTGGCAGACCGAGTACGCCTACACGTACGGCGAGCCGCCCGCCGGCTCCATCGCGGCCGCCTTCCTGCGCTATCTCACCGACCAGGGCGGCAAGGACATCCTGCGCGAGTACGGCAACCGGCCCTGCTCCGAGACCCGCTATCCGCTGGAGTGCCGGCCGACCTGAGCCGTGGCCTGCGCTACCGTCGTTCCGACGGGGGTATCCAACGCAACGTACCGGCCCCGGAGGGGACTTCGTGGGTATCGAGAGCGACCAGGTCGTCTACGAGTATCTGAGCCGCGTCGGCGACATCGCGCACCAGCGCCAGTTGTCGTCGGCCGAGCGGATGCGGCTGGTGTCCGGGCTGCGCAACGAGATCGACCGGCACCGGGCCAAGTCGACCGTCGACAGCCCTGCCGCGGTACGGCGCATCCTGGACCGGCTGGGCACGCCCGACGCGGTCGTCGAGGCGGCGGGCGGTACGGCGGGCAGCGCGTCCGAGCCGCCGCCGTCCGCGGTCCCCGTCCAGCGGGACGCGGGGCCGGCGGTGCCGGCCGAGAGCCTGCGCCGCGTCGTGCCGCGGCCCCGGCCCGCCGAGCCGGACGGCAGCTCGGGGCCGCCGCCCGACTGGTGGCGGGTGGACCGCAGCCCGTTCGGGGACGGGGACGGCGACGAGGTGCCGGGGTTCGTCGGCGGGGTGGAGATTCCCGAACTGCTGAGCAGGCCGCGGCTGCGGAAGGCGGAGCCGGCGGACGAGCCGGGCGGGGCCGGTGGGGCGGCGGAGGCGGTGGCTCCCGTGGTGGCGGAGCCCGCGCCGTCCGGACGACGCCGGATCCGCGTCGTTCCCCGTCCCGCCACCGGCTGGAGCAACCCGCTCCTCCTGCTCGCCGCCGGCGCGCTCGTCGTGGGCGCGGTGCTCGGCTACTGGTTCGCGCTCGTCCTCGGCTGGGCCATCGCCTACGGGTCCCGCCGGCTCACCCCGACGGAGACGAAGCTGGCGGTGATGTGGGTACCGGGGATGTCCGTGGCGGCCGGGCTGGTGTGGCTGTGGGGGCGGAGCGCCGGGCGCTGGGGGACCCCGATCGCCCAGGGGCAGATGAGCGGTGCGGTGGGGGAGACGTGGCCGTGGGTGGTGAGGGGTGCGGCGGTGGCGTCCGCCCTGTATCTGGTGTGGCGCTCACAGCGGACGCGGTAGGGGTGGGCCGGGCGCGGCAGGGGGTGGGCCGGGCGCGGTAGGGGGTGGGGCGGCCGGTTGTCGGGCGGCCGCGGGCCGGTGGGGGCTGGTCGCGCCCACACGGCGGAGCCGCACATCGACTCAGCCCCGCGCCCCTTACGGGGCGCTGCAGTCGCGTCGGCTTCATAGCCGCTTCATAGCCGCGGGCGGGCGTGCCGCAGGGCGGCACGGGTGGGCGCTGGGGGTCCCCCCGGCCGAAGGCTGGGGGAGGCACCCTGCAAGCGCCGGTAAGCGTCCCACCCCCGGGCCCCAGCCCCCGCCCACCTGAGCGTCTCCGCCCCACCCCAGCCCCCGCCCACGGCCGCCCCCCGCCCTGCACAATGGCCCCTATGACTCCTCGCCCCCTCACCGTCGGCTTCGATCTCGACATGACGCTCATCGACTCCCGTCCCGGCATCCACGCCACCTACCTGGCGCTCGCCGAGCGGACCGGGACGTACATCGATGCCGATCTGGCGATCACCCGGCTGGGGCCGCCGCTCGCCGAGGAGCTGGTGCACTGGTTTCCGGCCGAGCGGATCGCGGAGGTGAGTGATCTGTACCGGGCCATGTATCCGGAGATCGCCATCGCGGCGACGCCCGCCATGCCGGGTGCGCGGGAGGCGATCGCGGCCGTGCGGGACGCCGGCGGGAAGAGCGTGGTGGTCACCGCGAAGTACGAGCCCAACGCGCTGCTGCACCTCAGCCACCTCGGCATGGTCCCGGACGCCGTCGTCGGCGACCTGTGGGCCGAGCAGAAGGCGGTGGCGCTGCGCGAGCACGCCGCGGGCGCGTACGTCGGCGACCACGTCGGGGACGTCCGCGGGGCGCGCAGGGCGGGTGCCCTGTCGGTGGCGGTGGCCACCGGACCCTGCGCCGCCGAGGAACTGCGCGCGGCCGGCGCCGACGTGGTGCTCGCCGACCTCACCGAGCTGCCCGCGTGGCTGGCCGGCTACCGCGAGGGCGGCTACGAAGGCGGCTACCGGGAGGACGCCTCCCGCGCCTGACGGCGTCCGGCCGCGACCGACTGGAGCACTCCGGCGGCTGCGACCAGGAAGCCGACGCCCATGAGCATGCTCAGCAGGTACATGTAGGTCGGAAAAGGCTTCGCGCCGAGGAACAGCGGTATCACGGTGACGAGTGTGGCCACCGCACCGATGAAGAAGACCACGGCACCGGCGCGGACCAGTCGGTCACCGGGCCCGGCGGAATTCGCTTGGGTTTTGTCACGCACTCGACCAGGGTAGTTCCTTGCCCGAAGGAACAACCGGGCGACGTCTTGTCACGCGCCCGCAGACCATTAGCCTTGGTACGGGCGGGTCATGGTCGACCCGCCCGAGTGCTATCAAGAGCCGTTCCAGAGCTGTTGCATTCAGAAGTTTCCAGAGCAGTTTCCGACGAGATACGAGGACGAGGACAGACGTGCCTACCGGCAAGGTCAAGTGGTTCAACAGCGAGAAGGGCTTCGGCTTTCTCTCCCGCGACGACGGCGGTGACGTCTTCGTCCATTCCTCGGTTCTCCCCGACGGGGTCGACGCACTCAAGCCGGGCCAGCGCGTGGAGTTCGGTGTCGTCGCCGGTCAGCGCGGTGACCAGGCGCTGTCCGTGGTCCTGCTCGACCCCACCCCGTCGGTCGCCGCCGCCCAGCGCAAGAAGCCGGACGAGCTGGCCTCGATCGTGCAGGACCTGACGACCCTGCTCGAAAACATCACGCCGATGCTGGAGCGCGGCCGTTACCCGGACAAGGCCGCCGGTGCGAAGATCGCCGGGCTGCTGCGCGCGGTCGCGGACCAGCTGGACGTGTAGCCGGGTAAGAGGCATATGCGTGTCGGAAGCGGGTAAGTCCCGTGGGTTTTTTACGGGAAATCCAGTGCGTGCGGGCCGAGGGGCGGGACAAGTCCCTCGGCCGCCGCGCGGGTGAGCAGTCCGCGGACCGCCGCGTAACCTTCCTCGCCGAGTTCCGAGGTGAACTCGTTGACGTAGAGCCCGATGTGCTGGTCGGCGACCGCGGGGTCCATCTCCTGGGCGTGCGCCATCACATACGGCCGGGAGACCTCGGGATCGTCCCAGGCCGCGTGGACGGACGCACGGATCGCGCCGGCGAGGCGGGTGAGCGTCTCGGCACCCAGCGACCGCTTGGCGATGATCGCGCCCAGCGGGATCGGCAGGCCCGTCGTGCGCTCCCAGTGCTCGCCCATGTCCGCGAGCTTGTGCAGGCCGTAGTTCTGGTAGGTGAAGCGCGCCTCGTGGATCACGAGCCCGGCGTCGACCTTCCCGTCCCGCACGGCCGGCATGATCTCGTGGAACGGCATGACCACGATCTCGCCCACGCCACCGTCCGCAAGCGTGTCCGCGGCCCAGAGCCGGAACAGCAGGTAGGCCGTCGACTTCTCGCTCGGCACGGCGACGGTACGGCCGGTGAGGTCCGCACCCGCCTCCCGGGTCAGCACCAGCGGCCCGCAGCCCCGGCCCAGCGCGCCCCCGCAGGGCAGCAGCGCGTACTCGTCGAGGACGTAGGGCAGCACGGCGTACGACACCTTCAGCGCGTCCGACTCGCCGCGCTCGGCCATGCCGTTGGTGATGTCGATGTCCGCGAAGGCCACGTCGAGCGCGGGTGCGCCCGGGATCCGGCCGTGCGCGAGGGCGTCGAAGACGAAGGTGTCGTTCGGACAGGGCGAGTACGCGATGTGCAGGGGCTCACTGGTCATGCTGATTCCCAACTCTCCAGGGCGGGCGCGAGCTTCCCGAAGGCCTCGGTCAGGGCGTCGAGGGCGTCGCCGATGCGCCAGGCGGCACGGTCCCGGGGGCCGACGGGGTTGGAGACCGCGCGCAGCTCCAGCACGGGCACGCCGTGCGCGGCGGCCGCCTCGGCGACGCCGAAGCCCTCCATGGCCTCGGCGAGGGCGCGCGGGTGGCGGGCCCGCAGCTCGGCCGCGCGGGCGGCGGTTCCGGTCACCGTGGAGACGGTGAGTACCGCTCCGGGGTGAGCTCCGGTGGCCTGGGCTGTCACTCGTACGAGTGAATTCAGTGGGTGGTGGCTGACGGTCCCGAAGCCCAGTTCGGTGACCGGCAGAAACCCGTCGGCCGTCTCGGCGCCCAGATCGGCCACGGTGATCTCGTCGGCGACGACCAGGGAGCCGACGGGCGCCTCCGGCTGGAAACCGCCGGCGATCCCGGCGGAGACGACCAGCGTGTAGGGGCGGCCGTCGAGGGCGGCGGCGGTGAGGGCGGTCGCGGTGCCGGCGGCGGCCAGGGCCGGTCCGACCCCGGCGGCGAGGAGGTCGTACCCCCCGGCGGTGCGCAGCAGCGGGGGCGAGCCCGGCAGCCGCACCTCCGTCGTGACGTCCGTGAACGCCCGTGCCACCGCGTCCCGTTCGGCCGGGACCGCGGTGGCTACGAGGACGCGCGCGGCGGCCTTCACGCTGCCTGTCAGGCGTCCTTCTTGAGCTTGAAGGACCACAGGCCCAGCACCGACTTGTCGCCCTCCTTGATGGAGACCAGGGTCGAGTTGCCGGAGGCGCCGTACTGGGCGTTGAAGAACACGCTGCCCGGGATGGTGCGGTAGGTCTTGGTGCTGGATTCCGTGAGCGCCTGGCCGTTCATCAGGATCGTCCAGCCGCTGTCCGCGATCTTCGGGTCGACACCGAAGCGGACCGTTTCGTCCGGGTCCACCTTGATGGACTTGATCCCGGTGTCCTTCAGGCACTTCGTGAGGGAGGCCGTGTCCAGGGCCTTGCCGTCGTTGTAGCAGGCGGCCTCGGAGTTGACCGAGTTCGTGCCGACGGTGATCGTGGCGATCGGCGTCGGCTTGTCACAGGCCGACAGAACGAGCAGTCCGGCGGAAACGGCGCCGGCGGCGGCGACGACGCGGCGGCGTCGCGAGCGGGATTGCAGCGTGGTCATGGCCGAAGGCTATCGGGCGCTCCGGGCCGTCTCCCCACGTGGGGTACGGCGTGCCCCGTTCGTTACGCCACTCGCGGGCGGGGGCGGGTGCCGTGCCGGGCGGAGCTGAGCAGACCGCGCAGGGTGGCCAGCCAGCCGGCCGCCACGATCGCGGCGGCCACCACCAGGCCCAGGGTGCCGTTCAGCGGCATCACGATGCCCACCGCGCCGCCGAACACCCAGGCCATCTGGAGCAGGGTCTCCGAGCGCGCGAACGCCGAGCTGCGCACCGTCTCCGGCACGTCCCGCTGGATCAGCGCGTCCAGGGACAGCTTGGCCAGCGCCTGCCCGAAACCGGCCACCGCCGCCAGCACCGCCACCAGGAAGGCGCCGAAGAACAGCGCCGCGACGATCGCCGTACCCAGCACGACGGCCACCACCGTCACGATGATGATCTCCGGCGCCCGGGACCGCAGCCACGCCCCCACCGCCGTGCCGAGCGCGTTGCCGACACCCGCCGACACCCCCACTATCCCGAGCGACACCGCCGCGCTCTCGCCGGTCAGCGGGTGCTCGCGGAGCAGGAACGCCAGGAAGAAGATCAGGAACCCGGTGAGGCAGCGCAGGGCGGCGTTGGCGCCGAGGGCGTGGGTGACGGCGGGGCCGACCGTGCGCAGCCCCGGCCGCTTCGTCCCCTTGCGGAACGGCCCGTGCAGATGCTCCTCGTCGGCGGCGAGCAGCGCCACGTCCTCGCCCCTGGCCGAGTCGACCTTGGGCGGGAGCGAGAAGGAGAGAAAGGTTCCCGCTACGAAGATCACGAAGGCGCCGTAGAGCGGCCAGGGGTCGCCGAGGGCGTGCAGCCCGGCCCCGATCGGGGCGGCGACGCCGGTGGCGAGCAGACCGGCGAGGGTGACCCGCGAATTGGCCTTCACCAGCGAGAACCGGGGCGGGAGGAGTCTGGGTACGACGGCACTGCGCACCACGCCGTACGCCTTCGACGCGACCAGCACCCCGAGCGCGGCCGGATACAGCTCCAGGCTGCCGCCGGCCACCGCGCCCGAGATGATCAGCGCGAGCAGCGCCCGGGCGAGCATGGCACCGGCCATCGCGGCCCGGCGGCCGTGCGGGAGCCGGTCGAGGAGGGGGCCGATGACCGGGGCGAGGACGGTGAAGGGCGCCATGGTGATGGCGAGGTAGAGCGCGACGCGGCCGCGGGCCTCGTCGGTGGGCACGGAGAAGAACACGGTCGAGGCGAGCGCGACGGTGATCATCACGTCACCCGCGCCGTTGACCGCGTGCAGTTCGATCAGCTTCCCCAGCCCGGACTCGCCGGCGCCGTGCGCGTGGGTGGCCTTGCGGATGCCGCGGGCGGTGCCGGTCACCGGGAGGTGCAGGGCACGTCCGACCGAGCGGACGGCACCGCGCACCCGGCCCGCACCGCCACCGACCCCGACGGCACGTTGGGGTGACTTCGCGGTTGCCACGTGCTTCATAGTGCCCTGAGTGCGCTGTTCCTAGTGCACTTTGTGACCAAGCGAGTCGTGAGGGGGCGCCGGGGGAGGGGGGAACGCTTACCGGCGCTGGCAGGGTGCCTCCCCCAGCCTTCGGCCGGGGGGACCCCCAGCGCCCACCCGTGCCGCCCCAGCGGCACGACTGCCCGCGGCCTATGAGACACGGCTGGACAGCGCGCCCCGTAAGGGGCGCGGGGAACTGCGCGACCAGCCCCCACCCACCCGCACCCGCCCACAGCCCGCCACAGCCCAGAACATCCCCACCCGCAGCCCAGAACGCATCGCCGTCCCGCCTCCGCCGCCCCGCCCCCGGCGCCCCGTCCCCTTCGCGCAGCCACGCCGGACTGTCCCCCACTACCGGCGACGGGGTAGCGTGCCTATCTCAGCCATAACGCAGAATGGATGGCATAGGTACGCCCGAGCGCGATCGGACGCGGACGTCGATGCGGCCCACAGGTCCGCTCCGTCCGCCCCACCGCCGGAGGCAACCGCACTCGTGAGACGGCGTAGGAGAGAAGCGATACCCGTGAGCGCAGCGACAACGCGAAGCCGCACCCCTGACCGTCTGTGCGCCGAGGCCGTCGACCTCGCCCGTGGAGCCGCCGAGGAGGCCGCCGCACCCGGGGTGGTCGGCGAGCACACCGGAGCGGTGGCCGAGGGCGATCGCGTGGTCACGCACTTCTTCGAGTGCAAGGAGCTGGGTTACCGCGGCTGGCGCTGGGCGGTGACGGTGGCCCGCGCCTCCCGCGCCAAGGTCGTCACCCTCGACGAGGTGGTCCTCCTCCCCGGCCCCGACGCCCTCCTCGCCCCCGAGTGGGTGCCGTGGAGCGAGCGGCTGCGTCCCGGCGACATGGGCCCCGGCGACCTGTTGCCCACCGAGGCCGAGGACCTGCGCCTGGAGCCCGGCTACACCGGCGAGGACGAGCCGGAGCCGAACTCCCCGATCTCGCACGAGATGGAGGAACTGGCGGAGGCGGAGGACGCCGAGGTCACCGCGGGCACGCCCGCGCACCTGCCGACGGTCCCCTCCCGCGGCACGATCGCCTCGATCGCCGAGGAACTCGGGATGCGCCGCGCCCGGGTGCTGTCCCGCTACGGCCTGCACATCGCCGCGGACCGCTGGGAGGAGGCGTTCGGCGCCAAGACCCCCATGGCCCAGGCGGCCCCCGCGACCTGCGTGAGCTGCGGCTTCCTCACCCCCGTCGGCGGCTCCCTCGGCCAGGCCTTCGGCGTCTGCGCCAACGAGTTCTCGCCGGCCGACGGCCGGGTGGTCTCCCTCTCCTACGGCTGCGGCGGCCACTCGGAGGCCGCGGTCATGCCGAAGACGCCCCAGCCGGCCCCACCGGTCGTCGACGAGACCAGGGTCGACCCCTTCCCCCTCCGCCCGTCCCCGGACTCGGGCTCGGTCCCGGCGGTATCGGACGAGGAGACGGCGGAGCTGGGCCACTCCTAGCGGCCCTCGGCGTTCGGACGGCGTGCCGCTCTGGTCCGTGCGGAGCGGCAGGTTGTCCGTCGCGATGGTCCAGTCGCCGATGGTGACGTCCTCGCCGTGGCCGAAGTCCTTACGGGTCGCGTAGCGCGGGCCGGCGGGGGTGGGACGGATGTCGGTGAGGACGGCGCCGGTGCCGGGGGCGCTGCCGACCAGCCCCTTGGACCGGCCCCTGGGACGGCCCCGGCAGCCGTCGGCCGCCCGGCGCCGGGTCCGGGCGTTCGCTTCCCGGCCAGGCGGGTCGGGTGGGCGGCCGGGCGGAGTCCCGGCGCGCGGTACCTTCGTCCTCACGTCGACTTGGAGAGTGAACGTGAGCAAGTTCGTGCGGCCCGCAGCCGAGGGTGCCGACCCGTTCGGGACCGCCCGTCTCCGGCGGGGCGTTCTGGACGCCTGGGCGACCAGCCCCGCCCGCTTCCGTGAGGACGCCAACGCCGAGGAGGACCTGGTCCTCGGCGGTTACCGGGACCGGCTCGTCGTGGAGCTCGCGCAGAACGCGGCCGACGCCGCGGCGCGGGCCGGTGTCCCCGGCCGGCTCCGCCTCACCCTCCGCGACGGCGTCCTGTTCGCCGCCAACACCGGCGCCCCGCTGGACGCGGCCGGCGTCGAGTCCCTCTCCACCCTGCGCGCCTCGGCGAAGCGGGGAGACGAGGAGGGCGCGGTGGGCGCGGTGGGGCGGTTCGGCGTCGGGTTCGCCGCCGTGCTGGCCGTGACGGACGAGCCGGCAGTCGTGGGGCGGCACGGCGGGGTCCGCTGGTCCCTCGCCGAGGCCCGGGAACTGGCCGAGGAGACCGCCCGGCACAGCCCGGGGCTGGGGGACGAGATCCGCCGGCGGGACGGCCATGTCCCCCTGCTCCGGCTCCCGTTCGCCGCCGAGGGCACCGCCCCGGACCCGTACGACACGGTCGTGATCCTGCCGCTCAGGGACACCGCCGCGGCCGATCTCGCCGAGCGTCTCCTCGACGCCGTGGACGACGCCCTGCTCCTCGCCCTCCCGGGCCTGGAGGAGGTCGTCGTCGAGCAGGACACCGTGCGCACCCTGCGCCGCCGCACCGACGGCGCGCTCACCGTCGTGGAGGACTCCCGGGAGGGCACGACCCGCTGGCGTACCGTCTCCGCGCACGGCCCGCTCACCCCCGACCTGCTCGTCGGCCGGCCGGTCGAGGAGCGGCTGCGGCCGCACTGGTCGCTGACCTGGGCCGTGCCCACGGACGGCCAAGGGGCCCCCGACCGGCCGCGTACCGCCGCCGTCCTGCACGCCCCCACCCCCAGCGACGAGCCCCTCGGCGTACCCGCCCTGCTCATCGCCTCCTTCCCGCTCGACACCACCCGCCGGCACGCCGCCCCCGGCCCGCTCACCGACTTCCTGGTGCGGCGTGCGGCCGACGCGTACGCCGAACTCCTCGCCGACTGGCGGCCGGTGGGGGAGGGGATCATCCACCTGGTGCCCGGGCCGCTCGGCAAGGGCGAGCTGGACGGCGCGCTGCGCCAGGCGATCCTGGAGCGGCTGCCGCGCACCGCGTTCCTGCCGCCCGCCGTCGAGCCCGGCGATGACAGCGACCTTCCGGAGGCGCTGCGGCCGCGCGACGCCGAGATCGTGGAGGGGGCGGGCGCGGAGACGGTCCGGGTCCTCGCCGAGGTGCTGCCGACGCTGCTGCCCGCCGGACTGGAACGCCGCGTCGAGCTGCGCACGCTGTCCGTCGCCCGGCTGCCGCTCGCCGACGCCGTCGACCGCCTGGCCGGTCTGGAGAAGGACCCGGACTGGTGGTGGCGGCTCTACGACAGCCTCGCCGGCGTCGACCCGGACCGGCTCTCCGGCCTGCCGGTACCGCTCGCGGACGGCAGGACCACCATCGGCCCCCGGCAGGTTCTCCTTCCCACCCCGGACGCGACCGCCATCGACCCCGAGGTGCTCGCCCGGCTCGGCCTCAAGGTCGCCCACCAGGACGCCGCCCACCCGCTCCTGGAGAAGCTCGGCGCCCTGCCCGCGAGCCCCCGCGCGGTGCTCACCACCCCGCAGGTGCGGGCCGCCGTGGCCGCCTCCCTCGACGACGAGGGGGGTGCGTTCTGGGAGGAAGACGCCCTGGACGCCGAAGAGCTGGCGGACACCGTGCTCGCGCTGGTCCGGGATGCCGGGCTGGAGCCCGGTGACGAGCCCTGGCTGGGTGCGCTGGCCCTCCCGGACGAGGACGGCGAGTTGGCCCCGGCCGGTGAACTGGTCGTCCCCGGAAGCCCGTTCGCCCGGGTGATCAGGGAGGGTGAACTGGCTGCCGTGGAGGCCGAGTTGGCCGAGAAGTGGGGCGAGGGCCCGCTCGCCGCCTGCGGGGTCCTCGCGAACTTCGCGCTCGTCCGCGCCACCGACGTCGTCCTCGACCCGGACGAACTGGAGCCCCGCGAGGGCGACTTCGCCGAACCCGACGACGCGGGCCTGCTGGACGCCGTGGACGTCTGGTGCGAGGACATCCTCGACCGCTTCCCGGACACCCCCGTCCCCCCGGTCGCCACCGAGCTGATCGCCGTCCGCGACCTCGACCTCGTCGACGAGGACCACTGGCCCGAGGCCCTCGCCCTGCTCGCCCAGCCGCCGCTGCGCGACGCCCTCACCCAGCCGGTCCGCGTCCTGCTGCCCGACGGCACGCACGAGGTGGTACGGCCGTACACCGCGTGGTGGCTGCGCGGCCACCCGGTCCTCGACGGCCGCCGCCCCGCCGGCCTGCTGGCCGCCGGCGGCGACCCGCTGCTGCGCGGCCTCTACGAGGAGGCCGACGCGACCGGCTTCGAGGACGAGCAGGTGCTGCGGGCGCTGGGCGTCCGGACCTCGGTGGCCGCCCTCCTGGACGAGCCGG
Organism: Streptomyces shenzhenensis; assembly: GCF_021462265.1. Lineage (GTDB taxonomy): Bacteria > Actinomycetota > Actinomycetes > Streptomycetales > Streptomycetaceae > Streptomyces > Streptomyces shenzhenensis. The sequence goes on from NZ_JAJONF010000025.1 coordinate 16,430, forward strand.
GCGGCGCCGCCGAACTCCTCGACCGCCTCGCCGACCCGGACCGCCCGGTCACCGGCGCCCAACTGCACGCGCTGTACGGCGCGCTGGCGGATCTGGACCCCGAGCAGGTGACGCTCCCCGACGAGGTGCGGGCGGTGACCGACGGCCGGGTGGAGGTCGTGGACGCGGCGGACGCGGTGGTCGTCGACTCGCCCGATCTGCTGCCCTTCACCTCCGGTGTCCCCCTGCTGCCCGTACGGCCCGCCCGGGCCGCCGAACTGGCCGAACTGTTCCAGGTGCGGCGGCTGAGCGAGTCGGTGACGGGTTCGGTCGACTCGCAGGGCACGGAGCACGACGTCCCCGAGCCGGTGCACGTCCTGCTCGGCCCGCGCACCCCGCGGACGTATGTCGAGCACGAGGAACTGGTGGTGGACGGCGTCGAGATCGACTGGCGGCTCACCGGCGACGGCGTCCTGCACGCCGCGACGCTGGAGGGCGTGGCGGCCGGCCTGGCCTGGGCGGCCGGCCAGTGGCCGCGCCGCTTCGAGGTGGCGGCCCTCCTGGAGGACCCGTCCAGGACGGAGGAACTGGCGCGGGACCGCTGGTTCGACTGATCTTCACGGACCGAACACAACTTTCCGAACCTGTACAACCGTTCGCCCGTCTCCGGAGTCTGATCAGCGAGTCAGCAAGACTTGCTGATCAACTCAACGTGGGGAACTCATGCGTATACGTGTCTTCGGGGCTTCCGTCACGGGCGCTCTGGCCCTCTGCGCGGTCGCGGTGCCGCTGGCCCACGCCGACGGGGGATCCGGTGACACCACGATCACCAAGGTCGTCGTCGACGGCGACAACAAGGTGGTCGTGGGCACGTCCGGCGTGGTGACCGTCAAGGTCGCGGTGACGGCCAGGGACGACTCCGGTATCAAGAGCGCCGACAACTTCTCGCTGTCGGGACCGGACTACGGCTTCTTCACCACTTCCAAGCCGACCTGCGTGGCGGCCAGTTCGACCACCTCGACGTGCACCGGCACCGTGAAGATCGACCCGAAGGTCGACTATCTCAGCAACGCGAGCGCCGGTACCTGGTACGTCGACGCGTGGGTCGACGCCAAGGACGGGGACTTCGTCTGGGCCGAGAAGGCGGGCTCCTTCACGTTCCAGCGCGCCGCCAAGCTGACGGCCGACGCCACGCCGGAGCCGGTGAAGAAGGGCAAGACCCTCACGGTCACCGGCAGCCTGACCCGCGCCAACTGGGAGTCCCTCAAGTACGGCGCCTACGGCAGCCAGTCGGTGAAGCTGCAGTTCCGCAAGAAGAGTTCCAGCACCTACACCACGCTGAAGACCGTCAAGGCCACGTCGGCGGGCGCCCTGAAGACGACGACCAAGGCGACCGTGGACGGCTACTACCGCTACTCCTTCGCGGGCAACGGGACCACGGCCGCGGTCAACGCGACGGGTGACCTCGTCGACGTGAAGTAGCCCGGCGCTCCGGTCACCTCCCACCCCCCACGCCTTCCGCTTCTCACCTCTTCTCTCCGAGGAAGCACATGCGTATTCGTGTCACCGTGGCCGCCGTCTCCGGCGCCCTGGCTCTCTCCGCCTTCGCGATGCCGGCCGCGCACGCCGCCGGCGGCCCGTCCTTCGGCGCCGACGCGACGAAGCTCTTCGCGGCCGCTCACTCGACGTCGGGCAAGACCGCTTACACCGCCGCCACCGCCGCCACCGCGGCCGACGACGGTCCGTACGCCATGGACGTCACCTTCTCCAACCTCAAGATCGCCAAGGCGGTCAAGGTCGGTACGAGCGCTCACGTCGCGACGTCGGTCACCTACACGCTGACGCACGGCGCCGACGTGGACATCACCGCCGCCGACTTCTTCTCGGGCGCCTTCATCTACAAGGGCTCCTACACCGACCAGACCAACTTCCTGATCGGCGACGACCCGGCGAAGTGCGCGGTCACCTCGGCGACCACCGCCAGCTGCAAGGCGAACATCGACATCTACCCGGGCGACGGAGACCTGTTCAACTCCGACGCCGGTCTCTGGCACGCCGGTGCCCTGGCCATCGCGTACAACGGCCAGGACCCGGCCAGCAGCGGCTTCGACATCACCAAGGTCGGGTTCGCCGACCAGGGCGCCCTCGGCAGCACCCAGGTCCAGCGCCTGTCCAGGCTGACGGTCAACGCCGCCCCGGAGCCGGTGAGGAAGGGCAAGACCGTCACGGTCACCGGCAAGCTGTCCCGGGCCAACTGGGAGGACAACAGGTACCACGGCTACGCGGGCCAGTCCGTGAAGCTGCAGTTCCGCAAGAAGGGCACCAGCACCTACACCAACGTCAAGGGCATCAAGACGTCCTCGACCGGCACCCTGAAGACGACCACCAAGGCGACGGTGGACGGCTACTACCGCTTCTCCTTCGCCGGCACCGCCACGACCCCGGCGGTCAACGCCACGGGTGACTACGTCGACGTGAAGTAGCGGCACCGGGAGTAACCCCAAGGAGACGTAATCCGGTCGCAAAAGAAACAAAATCTGACCGGATTACGTCTCACCCGTACAACCCTGCTCACCCCTCGTGGATCTGATCATCCGAGTCAACAGACTCCCTAGATCACCTGGGCCTCGCGCCCACTGTTCCCACTGGGGAATCCATGCGCATTCGTGCCACCGTGGCCGCCGTCTCCGGCGCCCTGGCCCTCTCCGCGTTCGTCGCCCCGGCCGCCCACGCCGCCGGCAGCGCGCCGAACGTCACCTTCTCCAACATGAAGGTCAACAAGGGCCACAGCATGGTCGTCGGCACGGCCAAGGCGTCCTTCTCGGCCACCTACACCGTGACGCACCCGTCGAGCCTGAAGGCGACCGACTTCGCCACCGGCCCGGCCATCTACCGCGGCACCTCCGTGACGTCGCCCAGCGACCTCTTCGTGAGCGACGAGCCGGGCACCTGCACCGCAGTGTCCTCGACCGTCCTCAACTGCAAGGCCGCCCTCGTCTTCACGGTCGGCGCGGACTCGGACCTGACCAACTCCGAGGCGGGCTCCTGGTCGGTCGGCGCTGTCGCCGCCGGCAAGGACGGCGTCAAGTGGGTCGGCGGCCTGGGCACCACCAAGGTCCTGCGCGCCGCGAAGCTGACGGCCGACGCCACCCCCGAGCCGGTCAAGAAGGGCAAGACCATCACGGTCACCGGCTCCCTGACCCGCGCCAACTGGGACACCCACAAGTACGGCGCCTACGGCAGCCAGTCGGTCAAGCTCCAGTTCCGTAAGAAGGGCTCCAGCACCTACACCACGCTGAAGACCATCAAGTCGTCCTCCACGGGCGCCCTGAAGACGACGACCACCGCGACGGTGGACGGCTACTACCGCTACTCCTTCGCGGGCACCTCGACCACTCCGGCGGTCAACGCCACGGCCGACTACGTCGACGTGCAGTAGTGAACGCCCCTAGGGGCAGCGCCCCGTAAGGGGCGCGGGGAACTGCGCGACCAGCCCACCGGGCCCGCGCAGTTCCACAGACCGCATCACACCGGGAATCTCCGCTCCACCCACTTCCAGAGAAGCTCCAGCACGGCCGCCCCCACCACGGCCACGCCGACGGCGGTCCACGGCATCACCATCCCCGCCAGCTTCAGCGCGAAGAAACTCTGCAGCGCGGGTACGGCGAGTACGAACACGAAGGCCACGCCCATCGCGGCCACCAGGGCGACCCGCCACCACGTGTACGGGCGGGCGATGATCGCCAGCACCCACAGCGAGATCAGGAACAGGGTCAGCGTCGCGGCACTGGTCTCGGCGTCCAGGGCCCCGGCTCCCGTGTAGTAGTGCCGGGCGATCAGGTACGTCAGGAACGTCGCCGCACCGGCCACCAGGCCGCCCGGGATCGAGTACCGCATCACCCGGCGGACGAAGTGCGGATGTGCCCGTTCCTTGTTCGGTGCCAGGGCGAGGAAGAAGGCCGGGATGCCGATGGTCAGGGTGGAGAGCAGGGTCAGGTGCCTCGGCAGGAAGGGGTACTCGACCTGCCAGCAGACCACGAGCAGCGCGAGCAGCACCGAGTACACCGTCTTGACCAGGAACAGCGTGGCGACCCGGGTGATGTTGCCGATCACCCGCCGGCCCTCGGCCACCACCGAGGGCAGCGTGGCGAAGCTGTTGTTGAGCAGGACGATCTGGGCGACCGCCCTGGTCGCCTCCGAGCCCGAGCCCATCGAGACGCCGATGTCGGCGTCCTTCAGGGCGAGTACGTCGTTGACGCCGTCGCCGGTCATCGCGACCGTGTGCCCGCGCGACTGCAGCGCTCCCACCATGTCCCGCTTCTGCCGCGGGGTGACCCGTCCGAAGACGGTGCCCGCGTCGAGGGCCTCGGCCATCCCGGCCGGCTCGGTGGGCAGCCGGCGCGCGTCCACCGCCGTACCGCTGAGGCCGAGCTTCGCGGCCACGGCGCCGACCGACACCGCGTTGTCGCCGGAGATGACCTTCGCACGGACGTCCTGGTCGGCGAAGTAGCGCAGGGTGTCGGCGGCGTCCGGACGGAGCCGTTGCTCCAGGACCACCAGGGCGGTGGCGCCCGCACCCCGCGCCACCTCCGGATCGTCCAGGTCTCCGGCGGCGCGGGCCAGCAGCAGCACCCGCAGACCCTGCTCGTTGAGACGTACGGTTTCGGCCAGTGCCGGGTCGTCGGCGCCGAGCAGCACGTCCGGCGCCCCCAGCAGCCAGGTGCTCAGCTCCCCGTCGCCCTCGCTGAAGGTCGCCCCGCTGTACTTGCGGGCGGAGGAGAAGGGCAGTGACTCCACGCACCGCCAGTCCTCGCTGTCCGGGTAGGCGTCGATGATCGCCTGGAGGGAGGCGTTGGGGCGCGGGTCGGACTCGCCGAGCGAGCCCAGCACCTTGCGTATGTACGTCTCGTCGGCCCCGTTCAGCGCCCGCAGCTCGGAGACGTCCATGCCGCCCTCGGTGAGGGTGCCGGTCTTGTCCAGGCAGACGGTGTCGATGCGGGCGAGACCCTCGATCGCGGGGAGTTCCTGGACCAGGCACTGCTGGCGGCCCAGCCGGATCACGCCGATCGCGAAGGCGACGGAGGTGAGCAGGACCAGGCCCTCGGGGACCATCGGGACGATGCCGCCGACCGTGCGCGCGACGGCGTCCTTGAGGCCGTTGTTCTTCACGACCAGCTGGGTGGCGACCAGGCCGACCGCGGCCGGGACCATCATCCAGGTCACGTACTTCAGGATGGTCGAGATGCCGGTGCGCAGCTCGGAGTGGACCAGCGTGAAGCGGGAGGCCTCTTCGGCGAGCTGGGCCGCGTAGGCCTCCCGGCCGACCTTGGTCGCCGCGAAGGCACCACCGCCGGCCACCACGAAGGAGCCCGACATCACATGGTCGCCGGCGCGTTTGACGACCGGGTCGGCCTCGCCGGTGAGCAGCGACTCGTCGATCTCCAGCCCGTCGGCCTCGGCACACAGCCCGTCCACGGGGATCTTGTCGCCCGGACCGATCTCTATCAGATCACCGAGCACGATCTCACTCGTACTCACTTCGACGGCGGCCCCGTCCCGGCGCACCGTCGGCCGCGCCTCACCGATCACCGCGAGTGAGTCCAGGGTCTTCTTCGCCCGCCACTCCTGCACGATGCCGATACCCGTGTTGGCGAGGATCACGAAGCCGAACAGGCTGTCCTGGATCGGCGCCACGACCAGCATGACCAGCCACAGCACGCCGATGATCGCGTTGAACCGGGTGAAGACGTTCGCGCGCACGATCTCGCCGAGGGAGCGGCTGCTGCGGACGGGTACGTCGTTCACCTCGCCGCGCGCGACCCGCTCCGCGACCTGGGCGGCGGTCAGACCGGTCACCGGTACCGGCAGCGGTACGGGATGGACCGGGTCGAGCTCGGCGCCCGCGTCGATGTGCTGCATGCATTCGACGGTACGTGCGGATTTACGCGTTCACCTGCCGAGTGCCCGGAAGATCCGACCAGGGGAGGAGCGAAGTCGTGCGCAGGTTGTAGTCGCCGACACCTTTGCCCACCCACCCGACTCGGTCCTCTGAAAAGCCGCCCCCGTCCTCCAGCCCGTCCGGCGTCCGAGGGCGAAGACCGTTCCGCCTCCGACCCAGCCCGTCCGGCGATTGAGGGCGAGGCCGTTCAGGGCGGCGTGGGTGCCTCGTGGTGGGGGCGTTCCTACTCGGTCGCCGCGCGGAACGCCTTGATCGCCGCGTCGCGTCGCTTCACGTAGTACACGCCGATCAGGCCGAGGCCGCCGCCGGCCAGGCAGGTCCAGATCCACCAGGTGTGGCCGTGGTCGGAGTACCAGCCGTAGAAGGGGAGCTGGGCCAGGAAGAGGACGAACCAGATGATCGTGCCGCCGATGACCGTCGGGACGACAGGGCCCTCGAGGGGCTCCGGTGCCTCGTGCCGGGGAGTCCACTTCGCCATGGCGCTCAGCATACGCACCTCAGGTATCTACGCGCGGAGATAGCGATCTAGCCATCATATGTTCATACTGAAACCGTTTGTCTCTGGCCGCTTCTTATCGTAGGAATCTCCAATGTCGACCCCGGCTTCCCTGCAGGCCCCCGCCCCCGAACAGCCGGGTGCGACCCCCGCGTACGGCGCGCTGGACCGTTACTTCAAGATCTCCGAGCGGGGCAGCACCCTCGCCCGCGAGGTACGCGGCGGCTTCGCCACGTTCTTCGCGATGGCGTACATCATCGTGCTGAACCCGATCATTCTCGGCAGCGCGAAGGACGTGTACGGCCACCATCTCGACCACGGTCAGCTGGTCACCGCCACGGTCATCACCGCGGCCTTCACCACGCTGCTCATGGGCGTCATCGGCAACGTCCCGATCGCGCTGGCCGCCGGCCTCGGCGTGAACTCCGTCGTCGCGCTCCAGCTGGCGCCCCGGATGTCCTGGCCGGACGCCATGGGCATGGTGGTGCTGGCCGGCCTCGTCGTGATGCTGCTGGTCGCCAGCGGTCTGCGGGAGCGCGTGATGAACGCCGTCCCCTACAGCCTGCGCAAGGCGATCTCGATCGGTATCGGCCTGTTCATCATGCTGATCGGGCTGGTGGACTCCGGCTTCGTCACCCGTATCCCGGACGTCGCCCAGACCACCGTCCCGGTCCAGCTCGGCGCCGACGGCCACCTCAACGGATGGCCCGTGCTCGTCTTCGTGCTCGGCGTGCTGCTCACCCTCGCGCTGATCGTCCGCAAGGTCTCCGGCGCGATCCTGATCTCGATCGTCGCGATGACCGTGCTCGCGCTGGTCGTCAACGCCGTCACGCATGTGACCAGCTGGGGCCTGACCGTTCCGACGTGGCCCGGCAGCCCGGTCTCCACCCCGGACTTCGGTCTGCTCGGCAAGGTCAGCCTCTTCGGTGGCTTCGGCAAGGTCGGCGTGCTGACCGGCATCCTCTTCGTCTTCACGGTCCTGCTGTCCTGCTTCTTCGACGCCATGGGCACGATCATGGGCGTCAGCGACGAGGCCAAGCTGACCGACGCCGAGGGCTACATGCCGGGCATCAACAAGGTCCTGTTCATCGACGGTGTCGCGGTCGCGGTCGGCGGTGCCAGCTCCTCCTCCGCCACCACCTGCTTCGTCGAGTCGACGGCGGGCGTCGGCGAGGGCGCGCGCACCGGCTTCGCCAACGTCGTCACCGGCGGGCTGTTCACCGTGGCGCTGTTCCTCACCCCCGTCGCGACGATGGTCCCCTCCCAGGCGGCCACCCCGGCGCTGTTCGCGGTCGGTTTCCTGATCCTGGCCGGGTCCGTCAAGGAGATCGACTGGGCCGACCACACCCTCGCGATCCCGGCCTTCGTGACCATGGTGATGATGCCGTTCACCTACTCGATCACGAACGGCATCGGCATGGGCTTCATCACCTTCGTGCTGATGCGCCTGGCCGTCGGCCGGGCCAAGGACGTCCCGGTCGCGATGTACGTGGTCTCGGCGGTGTTCGCCTTCTACTACCTGATGCCGGCCCTGGGTCTCACCTGACCTGCCGGGGTCAGGTGACCTTGACCTGGTCGCCGTAGAACCTCTCCGTCTCCTCGACGGCGGCCGAGAACCGCTGGTCGAAATCGTCCCGAATGAGCGTCCGGACCACGTAGTCCTGGACGCTCATTCCTCTTTTGGCCGCATGGCACCGGAGCCGGTCGAGCAGCTCCTTGTCTATCCGCAGACTGAACACACTGGTCCCCATGGGTACGAGGGCGCCACATCCGCGCGCCCGATGCGTCACTTTCCGGATCCGGCTCACTCGTAAGGGTGACGCGATGTTTTCCCGGGGGGTGATCCCTCAGGCTTCCGGGTTCAGTGGCCGAGGTCACGGGCGCATCGGCGCGCCCGGGTGGTCTTTAGGCAGAGTAATGAGTTACTCTAAGGAACATGCCGGACCTTACCCATGGCGACGACGCGGCCGCCGTGAACGCCCTCCGCTCCGCCGTGATGCGACTCTCGCGACGGCTCAAGCACCAGCGGGTCGACGAGTCACTTAGCCCCACCGAGATGTCGGTGCTGGGCACCCTCTCCAACTGCGGCCAGGCCACCCCCGGTGAGCTGGCCCGCAAGGAGCACGTCCAGCCGCCCTCGATGACCCGCATCGTGGCGCTGCTGGAGGCCAAGGGCCTGGTCCGGCTGGAGCCGCACCCCGATGACCGGCGCCAGAAAGTCGTCACCAGGACCGAACAGGCCGAGGCGATGCTCGAAGAGAGCCGCCGCAAGCGCAACGCGTTCCTGGCCGGCCTGGTCGACGGCCTCGACGAGGACGAATGGGCGAAAATCCGCGCCGCCGCCCCCGTGCTGGAGAAGCTCGCACACCTGTAAGTCCCGATAGAAGGAGGAGGCGAATTCCTTTGAGTACGGGACCCGGAACACCTTCCGTCCCCGCACCGACCGCCCCTACTACCCCCGCAGCCCGCAGGTCCTCGATGTTCAGCTCGCTGAATGTCAGGAACTACCGGTTGTTCTTCGCCGGCCAGGTCGTCTCGAACATAGGCACCTGGATGCAGCGCATCGCGCAGGACTGGCTGGTCCTCAGCCTCACCGGCTCCGCGACCGCCGTCGGCGTCACCACCGCCCTGCAGTTCCTGCCGATGCTGCTCTTCGGCCTCTACGGCGGGGTCCTGGTCGACCGCCTGAACAAGCGGCGCGCCCTCCTCGTCACCCAGACCTCGATGGCCCTGACCGGCATCGCGCTGGCGCTGCTGACCCTCTCCGGCCATGTCCAGGTCTGGCACGTCTACCTGGTCGCCTTCGCCGTCGGCCTCGCCACGGTCGTCGACAACCCGGCCCGCCAGTCCTTCGTCTCCGAGATGGTCGGCCCGGACCAGCTGCAGAACGCGGTCAGCCTGAACTCCGCGAACTTCCAGTCCGCCCGCCTGGTCGGCCCGGCCGTCGCCGGCCTCATGATCACCGGAGTGGGCACGGGCTGGGCGTTCCTCTTCAACGGCCTGTCCTTCGTCGCCCCCCTCGTCGGCCTGCTGCTGATGCGGGCGCGTGAGCTGCACGTCGTCGAGCGCGCACCGAGAGGCAAGGGCCAGCTGCGGGAGGGCCTGCGCTATGTCGCCGGGCGCCCGGACCTGACCTGGACCATCATCCTGATCGGGTTCATCGGCACCTTCGGCTTCAACTTCCCCGTCTACCTCTCCGCCTTCGCGGACGACGTCTTCCACGCCGGCGCCGGCTCCTACAGCCTCTTCAACACCCTGATGGCGGCCGGTTCCCTGGCCGGCGCCCTGCTCGCGGCCCGGCGCGGCACCGCGAAGCTGCGGGTGATGCTCGCGGCGGCGGTCGCCTTCGGCGGCCTGGAGCTGGTGGCCGCGGCCGCCCCCTCCCTCTGGCTGTTCTCGCTCCTCATGGTCCCGCTCGGCATGTTCGGCATGACCGTCAACGTCACCGCCAACACCACCGTCCAGATGGGCACCGACCCGGCCATGCGGGGGCGGGTGATGGCCCTGTACATGATGGTCTTCATGGGCGGCTCACCCATCGGCGCGCCCATCGCCGGCTGGATCACGGACGCGTACGGTGTCCGCGCGGGCCTCGCCGTCGGCGGCACGATCGCCGCGGCCGCGGCCGTCGTCATCGGCCTGGTCCTGGCCCGGGTCGGCAACCTCCGCCTGGCGGTCGGCTGGCACGGCGGCCACCCCCGGGTCCGTTTCGTCCCGAGAGAACAGCAGGAACAGCTCGCCCCGGTCGCGTGAGACACACCCACGCGCACGTCCACCGGCCCGGAGGCGGCCGCCACCGCGGCTACGGCCTCCGGGTCAGTACCTGTCCCGGCCGGCTGCCGCCGCCCGGCACGTCGGTGGTGAAGGGCCCGGCCGGGGTGAAGCCGTTGCGCTCCTGGAACGCGACCAGCGGGATGCCGTCGGCACAGCCGTCCCGGATCCTGATCTTCCCGTCGCCCTCCATGGGGCGATTCATGCCGTCGTCCCTCCCGCGCACAAGCGTTCTTTTGGCAGGGTTGCCCCCATGAGACTCTTCGCAGCCGTGCTGCCCCCGTCGGAGGTGGTCGACGAACTCGCCGTGGAGGTCGACAGGTTGAAGCGGTTGCCGGGCGCGGAGGCGCTGCGCTGGACCGGTCGGCCCGGGTGGCACTACACGCTCGCGTTCTACGGAGAGGTGGCCGACGACGTCGTACCGGCCCTGTCGGACCGGCTGGCCCGGGCCTCCCACCGCACCCCGCCTTTCGAGCTGTCCGTCGCGGGCGGCGGGCAGTTCGGGCACGGCAGGGCCCTGTGGGCGGGTGCCGACGGCAACCTGGACACCCTCCGCCTGCTGGCCGACCGCGCGGAGGCGGCGGGCCGGAAGGCGGGCCTGCCGATGGGGGAGCACCGCCGCTACAAGGCCCACCTGACGGTGGCCCGCAGCCGGGACGCGGTGCAGGTACGGCCGTACGTCGAGCTGCTCGCGGAGTTCACGAGCAGCACCTGGACGGTCGGGGAGCTGGCGCTGGTGCGGAGCAATCTGCCGGTGGCCGGGGTGCGGGGGGACCAGCCCCGGTACGAGGTGGTCGCCCGCTGGGAGCTGGGGGCCGGCCCGCGGGCCGGGGCGCAGGACGTAGGCGGTGCCTGATCAGTGCCGGTGCCGGTGCCAGCGCGTGCCGGTGCCCCGCCCGGCCGCGGCAGGATGCGCCGGGCAGGTTCCGAGGGGGGCCGGTTAGGCTCGTTGCCGTGGACCCGAAGACCCGGAACCGGATCATGGCCGGTGCGCTTGTGTTGTTGTTCGTGGTGGTTGCCGTGGCCTCCGCGATGAGGTGAGGGCCGGCCGGCGGCCCGCGGCCGGCCGTTCGCCGTCGGCCGCGGGCCGCTGCGGCGCTGGTCGCGCAGTTCCCCGCGCCCCTTCAGGGCGCTGCCGTCGGCTACCGCCCCGCGCCCTTCAGGGGCCGCTGACCCTGCGGTCTCCTACCAGGCGAAGGCCTCCGGGGACGGGCCCGGACCCGGGAAGATCTCGTCGAGGCCCTCCAGCAGTTCCTCGCTGAGTTCCAGCTCCACGGCCCGCAGAGCCGAGTCGAGCTGTTCGCCGGTGCGCGGGCCGACGATCGGGCCGGTGACGCCGGGGCGGGTGAGCAGCCACGCCAGGGCGGCCTCGCCGGGCTCCACGCCGTGCTTGGCCAGCAGGTCCTCGTAGGCCTGGATCTGGGCGCGGATGGTGGTGTTGGCGAGGGAGTCGGCGGCCCGGCCGCCGGCCCGGCGCCCGCCCTCGACCTCCTTCTTGATCACGCCGCCGAGCAGTCCGCCGTGCAGCGGCGACCAGGGGATGACCCCGAGGCCGTACTCCTGCGCGGCCGGGATGACCTCCATCTCGGCACGGCGTTCGGCGAGGTTGTAGAGGCACTGCTCGCTGACCAGACCGATGGTCCCGCCGCGCCGGGCGGCGATCTCGTTGGCCTGGGCGATCTTGTACCCGGGGAAGTTGGAGGAGCCGACGTAGAGGATCTTCCCCTGCGTGACGAGGGTGTCGATCGCCTGCCAGATCTCCTCGAAGGGGGTCCGGCGGTCGACGTGGTGGAACTGGTAGACGTCGATGTGGTCGGTCCGCAGCCGCTTGAGGCTCGCGTCCACGGCCCGCCGGATGTTGAGGGCGGAGAGCTTGTCATGGTTGGGCCAGGCGTCGCCGTCGGCGGCCATGTTGCCGTACACCTTGGTGGCGAGCACCACCTTGTCGCGGTGGGCGGGGCTCTTGGCGAACCAGTTGCCGATGATCTCCTCGGTCCGCCCCTTGTTCTCACCCCACCCGTACACGTTCGCAGTGTCGAAGAAGTTGATGCCGGCGCCGAGCGCCGCGTCCATGATCGCGTGACTGTCGGCCTCGTCGGTCTGCGGGCCGAAGTTCATGGTGCCGAGAACGAGTCGGCTGACCTTGAGGCCGGTACGTCCGAGCTGCGTGTACTTCATGGTCACCAAGCCAACGACGTGGAGTGCGCTCTAAGCAAGAGAGCAGGGGGCGTTGAAAAGGTGTCGGCCGACGGCGAAGGCCCCTGCTAAGGTGCGCCGATGCCATCGGTCAAGCAGTTCCAGGTCACCTTCGACTGCGCGGAACCCGAGCGCGTCGCCCGCTTCTGGTGCGAGGTGCTGGGGTACGAAGTGCCTCCGCCCCCAAAGGGGTTCGCCACTTGGGACGACTACGAGAGCGCCCAGTCCCCGGAGGAGCGGGGGGCGTGGTCCGCCTGCGTCGATCCGACGGGGGTCGGCCCGCGGCTGTACTTCCAGCGCGTTCCCGAAGGGAAGACCGTCAAGAACCGGGTCCATCTCGACGTGCGGGTCGGCACCGGGCTCCTGGGTGAGGAGCGCCTGGCCGCGCTGGAGGCCGAGTGCGCCCGCCTGCTCCCGCTCGGCGCGGTGCGCGTACGGCTCCTGTACGACGGCGGCGACGATTCCTGCATCGTGATGCAGGACATCGAGGGCAACGAGTTCTGTATCGACTGAGACCGACCTCCTAGTCGACGGGGAACTCGTCCGTCTTCAGGGTGAGGCCGACGGTGGTCCTCGTGAGGTCGACGTCGGTGCCGAAGTCGACCCTCGTCTCGGTCGTGTAGGTGTCGCCCTTGGGGTGGGTGTAGACGTGGACGCGGCGCTGGTAGGGGTCGACGATCAGGTAGACGGGGACCTCGGCCGCGGCGTACGCGGTCTTCTTGGGGCCGTAGTCGTTGGCCGCGGTGCTCTTGGAGATGACCTCGGCGACGAACTCCACGTCCTGATGCCGCCAGAGCCCGCTCTCCGTCCTGGCGGCGTCCTCGGCCATCACCGTCACGTCCGACGCGAACCCGTTGAGATGCCCCGGGTAGTCGATACGGACGTCGGACTTGACCCGCTTTCGGGGGTACTTGGTCCGCAGCTGCTCGACGATGTCCAGGATGATCTCCCAGTGGGTGTCCCGCTGTGGCGACATGAAGACGGTCCCCTCGACGATCTCGACCTTGTATCCCTCGGGGGCGGGCATCTTCTCGATCTGCTCGAACAGTTCGTCGAGCGTGATCTCGTCGTCGCTCTTGGCCATCGCGATCCTGTCTTCGAGGACGGTCATCCTGGCGCTCCTCCCCGGCCGTCCTCCGCACGAGTGCGGCCGCGCGGTTCAACGATACGCACGGTGACCGGGCAACGGCGGAATTCGGTCAGCCTGTTCCGGCCCTGTACTCCTTGTACTCCTTGCCCAGTCCCCACCCCTGCCGCATCGCCTCCGCGAACGCCCCCGCGATCCGGTGCTCGCCGCTCGCGTTCGGGTGGGTGCCGTCGTAGGTGTCGGTGTCGATGTCGTACGACGCCGGGGGTGAGGCCATGAGGATCGGGGAGCGGGGCTCGTCCAGGTCGGCCGCCGTCTTCGCCAGCAGTTCGTTGAAGCGGGTCACCTGTTCCGCGAACGGCTCGTCCGACACCGCCCGGATGTTCCGGATCACCGGCAGCAGCACCATGTGGATGCCCGCGTCGGCCTCCCGCGCGTTCGCGACGAAGATCCGTACGTTCGCCGCCGTCTGCTCCGCGTTCGTGTAGAAACCCAGGTCGATCAGGCCGAGGGAGACGAGCAGGACGTCGGCGCGGCACGAGCGCACCGCCTCCCCGATGAGCGGGGCCATGTGCAGCCAGCCCTCGCCCCAGCCGGCCAGGTGGGCGCGCGGGAAGCCGGGCTCGGCGTAGGCGTACGAGGTGGGTGCCTCGGCCTGCTTGTCGTACAGCGTCTCGCGGGGGCCGACCAGCGTGCACGGGCCGTCGTACGTCCCGCACAGGTGCTGCCACATGCGGTATCGCCAGGTGTGCTCGCCCGCGCTGCCGATCGTCATCGAGTCCCCGACGGGCATGAACCTGAGCATCCGCTCATGATGGACGATCAACGCGAGGGGTGGGGTGTGAGGACCGCCACGTCCCCGGCGGGCGAACACAGCGCGGGATGGCAGGCTTGAGCCCATGCGTCCACGATCGCTCACCCTCCTCGCCGGGATCCTGCTCACGGGTGCCCTCGCCGCCGCGCCCGCCTCCGCCGCCGACCCCGCCGGCGACAAGGGGTTCACGATCACGGACCCGCGGATCGCCGAGTCCAGCGGTCTCGCCGCCTCCCACCTGCACCCGGGCATCTACTGGACGCACAACGACAGCGGCGACGGCCCGTACATCTACGCCGTCGACAGCGCGACCGGCAAGACCGTCGCGAGGATCACGCTCAGCGGAGTCGGCACGCCGCGGGACGTCGAGGCCATCTCCATCGGTCCCGGCAACCAGATCTACGTCGGCGACATCGGCGACAACCTCGACGGCAGCTGGCCCTACGTCTGGATCTACCGGCTGCCCGAGCCGAGGAAACTGGTCGACCAGACCGTCCGGGCCACGCAGTACGTTGTCAAGTACTCGAACGGCGCCCGGAACGCCGAGTCGCTGATCGTCCACCCCAAGACCGGGCGGGTGTACATCATCGACAAGAAGGAGGACGGCGGGCATCTGTACGAGGGCCCGGCGACCCTCTCCCCGACGGGTACGAACATCTTCAAGCCCATCGCCCCCGTCGACCTGTGGGCCACCGACGCCGCCTTCTCGCCCGACGGCACGCACCTGGCCGTACGCGGCTACTTCGGCGGCGTCTACTACGACTGGAACGGCGGCAGGATCAAGCGCGAGGGGCGGCTCGACGTGCCCCTGCAGAAGCAGGGCGAGTCGGTCTCCTACTCCGCCGACGGGACCAAGTTGCTGTACGGGAGCGAGGGGGCCGACAGCCCGGTGCAGGCCCAGGACGCGCCGGGCGGGTCGGGCAAGGCGTCGCCGTCGGGCAGTGGCAGTTCGGCGGCCGGGAGCGACGGCGGGAGTTCTTCGGGCGGGGTCAAGGCAGGTGCCGTGGCCGTCGGGGTCGCCGCGCTCGTCCTCTTCGGGCTGCGGCGGCTGCGGCGTCCGTCCCAGCGCCGTCACTGATCAGGCGCGGGACGCCGGACGTCACCCGTTCGGCTCACCGGCGGGGCGGCCGTACGCGGGTCCGGGCAGGCTGGGAACCGCCCCGCGGGACCGGGCGGGAACGAGGCGACGGGTCCCGCCGCACGGAATGGGAGCACCATGCCCCGCAACCCCCTGCACCTTGCCGGAAACGCCTGCCTGCTCACGGTCGTCGCTGCTATCGCTGTCCCTGCGGTCGCTGTCCCCGCCGTTGCTGTCCCTGCTGCCGTTGTCCCCGCCGTCGCCGTCCCTGCGGGCGCTGTCCCGGCCATCGCCGTCCCTGCCACCGCCGCCGTGCCCACCGCTGTCCCTGCCACCGCCGCCGTGCCCACCGCTGTCCCGGCCATGGCCGTTCCGGCCTCCGTCGCCGTGCCCTCCGCCGCCGCGCCCGCCGGGACGGTCCGGGCCGCGGACGCCGCCCTCCCGCGGGTCCGCTCGGCCAGTCTGCCGGTCGACGGCAGCTTCACCGGCCCGAACGGGACGGTCCACGTCAAGGGCACCCTCGACGTCACCGTCGTCACCCTCCCCGGCGCGGCCGGCGGCGGCACCGCGCAGGTCATCAGCAGCCTCGACGACACCACCGGTGCCGGCGTGCCCGGCGGCAAGACGTACTACCTCGTCGGCGCCCACCGGGACACCGCCCCCTTCTCGGCGGCGGCGACCACGACGTTCCACATCAGGCCGGCCCTCCTGCTGGTCCCGCCCTCCGGAGCGCCCGGCCGGGTCCAGCCCCTCACGGTCTCGGTCACCGTCACCTCCACCGGCGTGATCGACACCGTCACCGCCGCGGTCGGCTGACCCTCCCACCGCCCGTCGCGGGGCGGACCGGGCCGCCGTATGTCTTGACGGGATGACGGTGTCTCAGTTTCCTGGGAGGTGCGCGGTGCATGGGAGCGTTTCCATCCTGTTCCGGGGCCGCGCCTCCCTTGTGGAACTCCGAGAGGAACAGGCCCATGTTCCGCTTACGCAGCCCGCGAAGGGCGCTGTGTGCTGTCGCCGCCGCGCTCCTCCTGCCCCTCTTCGCCGGTCTCGCCGGCGCCACGGACTCCGCGCACGCGGCGGACGCCCCCGGCGCCGGCTACTGGCACACCAGCGGCCGGCAGATCCTGGACGCGGCCGGGCAGCCGGTCCGGATCGCCGGGATCAACTGGTTCGGCTTCGAGACCGCCAACTACGTGGTGCACGGTCTCTGGTCGCGCGACTACAAGAGCATGATCGACCAGATGAGGTCGCTGGGCTACAACACCATCCGGCTCCCGTACAGCGACGACATCTTCAAGAGCACGACCGTCCCCAACAGCATCGACTTCAGCAACGGCAAGAACGCCGACCTGCAGGGCCTGAACTCGCTCCAGGTGATGGACAGGATCGTGGCCTACGCCGGGCAGGACGGACTCAAGGTCATCCTCGACCGGCACCGGCCGGACGCCGGCGGCCAGTCGGCGCTCTGGTACACCTCGTCCGTCCCCGAGTCGACCTGGATCGCCGACCTGAAGGCGCTCGCGACGCGGTACGCGGCCGACCCGACCGTCATCGGCATCGACCTCCACAACGAGCCGCACGATCCCGCCTGCTGGGGCTGCGGAGACACCTCCGTCGACTGGCGGCTGGCCGCCCAGCGCGCCGGGAACGCCGTGCTGTCCGTCAATCCCGACCTGCTGATCTTCGTCGAGGGCGTGCAGACGTACAACGGCGTCTCGGGCTGGTGGGGCGGCAACCTGATGGGCGTCGCCCAGTATCCGGTGCAGCTGTCCGTGCCGAACCGGGTCGTGTACTCCGCCCACGACTACGCCACCAGCGTGGCCCAGCAGAGCTGGTTCAGCGATCCCGCCTTCCCCGCCAACATGCCGGGGGTGTGGGACTCGTACTGGGGCTACATCTTCAAGCAGAACATCGCCCCGGTGTGGGTCGGCGAGTTCGGCACCACGCTCGCCTCGACCGTGGACCAGAAGTGGCTGGCCGCGCTGGTGAGTTACCTGCGGCCGACGTCGACGTACGGCGCCGACTCCTTCCAGTGGACCTTCTGGTCCTGGAACCCCAACTCCGGTGACACCGGCGGGATCCTGAAGGACGACTGGGCGACCGTGGACACCGTGAAGGACGGGTATCTGGCGAGCGTCAAGGCCCCGTTGTTCCCGAGCAGCGGCGGGGGCGGGGGTGGCGGCGGCGGTGGTACGGCCGCTTCCTGCTCGGCCTCCTACGCCGTCAGCAGCGACTGGGGGAGCGGGTTCAACGCGGACGTGACGGTCACCAACACCGGGTCCGGCGCGATCGGTTCGTGGGCGGTGACCTGGACGTGGAGCGGGTCGCAGCAGGTGACCGACATGTGGAACGCGTCGTACACCCAGAGCGGCGGGAAGGTCACCGCGGTGAACGCCGCCCACAACGGGGCGATCCCGGCGGGCGGTTCGGCGAGCTTCGGGTTCGGGGGCGCGCCGGGCGGCGGGGGAGTGCCGAGCGTGAGCTGCGCGGCGAGCTGATCCGCGGGGTGTCCTGAGCCGGTCGGCAGCGAGCCGTACGACGCCTGGTTCTTCAAGATCAGGACCGGCGGCGGGGTCTCCTCTGACGGGCTGCTCGACGCCACGGCGTACAAGAAGCTCGTCGGCGGGGAGTGAAAGCCCGAGGGGCGCCCGGTGTACCCGCACCGGGCGCCCCTCGTCGTGGACCGTGGGCGGTCAGAGCCTTTCGATCACGTAGTCGACGCACTTCGTCAGCGCCTCGACGTCCGCCGGGTCGATCGCCGGGAACATCGCGATGCGCAGCTGGTTGCGGCCGAGCTTGCGGTAGGGCTCGGTGTCGACGATGCCGTTGGCGCGCAGCACCTTGGCGACGGCGGCCGCGTCGATCTCGTCGGCGAAGTCGATCGTGCCGATGACCTGGGAGCGCTTGGCCGGGTCCGAGACGAACGGCGTGGCGTACTTGCTCTCCTGCGCCCAGGTGTACAGGCGGGTCGAGGAGTCCTTCGTACGGGCCGTGGAGAAGGCGAGGCCGCCCTGGCCGTTCAGCCACTCCAGCTGCTGGCCCAGCAGGAAGAGGGTGGCGAGGGCCGGGGTGTTGTACGTCTGGTTCTTGCGGGAGTTGTCGATCGCCGTGGGGAGCGAGAAGAACTCCGGGATGTGACGGCCGGACGCGTGGACGCGCTCGGCGCGCTCGATCGCGGCCGGGGAGAAGACACCGATCCACAGGCCGCCGTCGGAGGCGAAGGACTTCTGCGGGGCGAAGTAGTAGACGTCGGTCTCGGCGACGTCGACCGGGAGGCCGCCCGCGCCGGAGGTGGCGTCTACCAGGACGAGCGCGCCCTCGTCGGCGCCCGCGACCCGCTTGATCGGCATGGCGACGCCGGTCGAGGTCTCGTTGTGGGTGAGGGCGTAGACGTCGACGCCGGCCTCGGCCCGCGGCTCCGGGTGGGTGCCCGGGTCGGAGGCGATGACGGTGGGCTCGGCCAGCCAGGGGGCGAGCTTGGCCGCCTTGGCGAACTTGGACGAGAACTCGCCGAAATTGAGGTGCTGCGACTTGGCGTCGATCAGACCGTGGGTGGCGATGTCCCAGAAGGCGGTGGAGCCGCCGTTGCCGAGGACGACCTCGTAGCCGTCCGGGAGGGAGAACAGGGCGCTGATGCCCTCGCGGACCTGGCCCACCAGGTTCTTCACCGGGGCCTGGCGGTGTGAGGTGCCCATCAGGGAGGTACCGGTGGCGGCCAGCGCGTCCAGCGCTTCCGTCCGCACCTTGGAGGGGCCCGCGCCGAAGCGTCCGTCGGCGGGCTTGATGTCAGCGGGGATCTGGATGTCAGCCACGGGGTGAGGTTAGCCGCTGGAGGAAACCTGGGCGAAACCTCGTCCGTCGGGTGAGACGGGTGCGTATGAGACGCGTGCGTATGAGGCGCGTGAGGCGCGTGAGGCGCGTGAGGCGCGTGAGGCGCGTGGGTATGAGACGCGTCCGTGTCAGACGCGTGCACATGAGATGTGTCCGTATGGGACGCGTGCGTAAGGCGGGCCCGCCTCCTGCTCCGGTCCGGGCGGGGGCCTGGTCCCTCCGGCCTGGGCGGCGGCCCGGTCCTCAAACGCCGCGGGGGCTGGTTGAGTGGACGTATGTCGGATTTCGCGGAACTCGAGGCGGAACTGCGGAGCGCCGTCCGGGGTGAGGTCGGCTTCGATGTCACGTCCCGCGCCCTGGTCACCATGGACGCGTCCAACTACCGGCGGGTTCCGGCCGGGGTGGTGGCCCCCCGGGACGCGGACGACGTGGCGGCCGTACTGGAGGTGTGCCGGACCCACGGCGTGCCGGTGGTCGCCCGGGGCGGCGGCACGTCGATCGCGGGGCAGGCGACGGGCACGGGGGTGGTGCTGGACTTCACCCGCCACATGAACCGCCTGCTCGAAATCAACCCGGACGGGCGTACGGCGCTGGTCCAGCCGGGGCTGGTCCTGGACCGTCTCCAGGAGGCCGCGGCCCCGCACGGCCTGCGGTTCGGCCCGGACCCCTCCACGCACGGCCGCTGCACGCTCGGCGGGATGATCGGCAACAACTCCTGCGGCGCGCACAGCGTGGCCTGGGGCACGACGGCGGACAGCGTCCGGGAGCTGGACGTGATCACCGCGCGGGGACGGCGGCTGCGGCTCGGGCGGGACTGGGCCGGGGCGCCGCAGGGCCTGCGGGAACTGGTGGCCGGGGACCTGGCCCGCCTGCGCACCGGCTTCCCGGACCTGCCCCGCCGGATCTCCGGCTACGCCCTGGACGCCCTCCTCCCCGAGCGGGGCGCGGACGTCGCCCGCTCCTTCTGCGGCAGCGAGGGCACGCTCGGGATCCTCACGGGGGCGACCGTACGACTTGTGGCGGCCCCACGCGCGCGTGCGCTCGCGGTGCTCGGATACGCCGACGAGAGCGCGGCGGCCGAGGCGGCGGCGGGGCTGCTGGACTTCGCGCCGCTGACGGTGGAGGGCATGGCGGCCGACCTGGTGCCGTCGCCGTCCGGACTGCCCCGGGGCGGTGCCTGGCTGTTCGTCGAGACGGGCGGCGAGACGGCGGCCGAGGCACGCGCGCGTGCGGAGACGATCGTCGCGGCGGCGGACGTCCTCGACGCGCTGGTCGTCACCGACGTCACGGCGCAACGCGCGCTCTGGCGCGTCCGCGAGGACGCCTCCGGCAGGGCGACGCGGCTGCCGGACGGCGGTGGCACCGCCGGTTCGGCCGGAGCCGGGAGCGGCGGGGGAGAGGCGTGGCCGGGCTGGGAGGACTGCGCGGTACCGCCGGCCCGCCTGGGCGCGTACCTGAGGGACTTCCGTGCCCTGCTGCGGGCCCACGACCTGCGCGGCACGCCCTACGGCCACTTCGGCGACGGCTGCATCCACGTCCGTATCGACTTCGACCTGCTGAGCGGGGCGGGCGTGGCCCGCTTCCGCCGTTTCTCCGAGGAACTGGCGGACGTGGTGGTGGCGCACGGCGGCTCCCTGTCCGGAGAGCACGGGGACGGCCAGGCGAGGGCGGAACTCCTCCCGAAGATGTACGGCGACGAGATGGTGACGCTCTTCGAGCGAGCGAAGGCGATCTGGGACCCCGACGACCTCCTGAACCCCGGCATGCTGGTCCGGCCCGCTCCCCTGGACGCGAACCTCCGCTTCGCCGTCCTGCCCCGCGAGCCGGTGCCCGTGGCCTTCGGATACCCCGGCGACGGCGGCGACTTCTCGGCGGCGGTCCGCCGCTGCGTGGGCGTGGCGAAGTGCCGTACGACCGGGACGGACGGCGCCTCGGTCATGTGCCCGTCCTTCCGGGCGACCGGCGAGGAGGAGCACTCGACCCGCGGCCGGGCCCGGCTGCTGCACGAGATGCTGGCCGGCGACCTGGTGACGGACGGCTGGCGCTCGACGGAGGTCCGGGACGCCCTGGACCTCTGCCTGTCCTGCAAGGGCTGCCGGTCGGACTGCCCGGTCGAGGTGGACATGGCGACCTACAAGGCGGAGTTCCTGCACCAGCACTACGCGGGCAGGCGCCGCCCGGCCGCCCACTACAGCATGGGGTGGCTGCCGCGATGGCTCCGCCTGGTGGCCCGCACCCGCACGGCGGCGCTCCTCAACGCACTCGCCCGGGTACGCCCCCTGGCATCGCTCGCCAAACGCCTCGGCGGAATCGCACCGGAGCGGCGGATCCCGCACCTCGCGACGGAGCCCTTCGGCCGGTGGGAGCGCCGGCGGGAGCGCGGGCGCCTGCGGGACCGGCGGGCGGACGCGCGGGCGGGCCGGCCGCCGGACCTCCCCAGGCGGCCGGCCTTCCTGTGGCCGGACACCTTCACGGAGTACCTGTCGCCGTCCGTGGGCCGTGCCGCCGTACGGGTGCTGGAGGCGGCGGGCGTGGAGGTCACGGCCCTGCCGACCCGGCCGTGGAAGGTGCGGCGGTCGGACGACGGCGAGCGGGAGGGCTACGGCGGTCCCGTGCTGAGCCCGCGCCGGACCCGCGCCTGCTGCGGTCTCACCTACCTCTCGACGGGCCAGCTGGACCGCGCCCGCGAGGTGCTGCGCCAGACGCTGGACCTGCTGGAGCCGTTGCTGCTGCGGCCCGCGGACGCCGACGCCGACGCCGACGCCGACGCCGACGCCGACGCCGACGCCGACACTGACGCGGACGCCTACGCCGACGCGGACGCGGACGCCGAGCCGGAGTGGCAGTCGGACCCGGCCCTCGACGGCGAGTTGCCGCCGTTCGTCGTCCTGGAGCCCAGCTGCGCCGCCGCCCTCCGTGCCGATCTGCCGGAGCTGCTCCCGGACGACCCCAGGGCCGCCCGCCTCGCCGCCCGAGTGCTCACCTTCGCGGAGGCACTGGAGCGCCTGGCCCCCGACTGGACCCCGCCCCGCCTGGGCCGTCCGGTCACCGGCCAGACGCACTGTCACCAGCACGCGGTACTGGGCGATGCCCCTGACCGCCGCCTCCGCGAGGCCGCCGACCTCACCGGCGACCTCGCCGGCGGCTGCTGCGGACTGGCAGGCAACTTCGGCTTCGAGAAGGGCCACTTCGAGGTGTCGAGGACCTGCGCGGAGGAACAGCTCCTGCCCGCGGTACGGGAGGCCGAGCCCGGCACACTCGTCCTGGCCGACGGCTACTCCTGCCGGACCCAGCTGGAACAACTGGCGGGGGTGCGGGGGAGACACCTTGCGGAGGTGCTGGCGGAGGGGCTGGAAGGGCCGGAAGGGCCGGAAGGGCCGGAAAGGCTGGAAGGGCCGGAACCCGGCTCGGCTTCATAAGCCGGCTCTCAGGTATATAAGAGAACTCTCAGCTTCGGGGTCGTTATACAGCTGTTGCCTAAGTATTCACAGCGCCTGCTTGCCGTTTGCGAGCCGACTTTGCCGTTGCTTGGGATCTGGGCCGTGTAAGTTTCTCGGTGTCGGGCGGCGGGGATTGCCGAGGATGACGATCCGAAATCCCCGGACGTTGCCCCAAGAGAATTCTCGTACCATCCCGCACCACTTGCACTTCGAACTCTCAAGGAGTCGGAATGAGCCTCAAGAAGCTCGCCCCGCTGCCCCCCAAGCCCAACAAGCACCTGCCCCCGCCGCCGCCGAAGCCCAAGAAGCGCGCGCCGAAGCCGGCCCCCAAGCCGATCCCGGGCGGCCGGGACAACTGAGCCGGCCGTAAAAAGGACCGACGGTTCGCCGTCGGTCCTTTTTGCTCGCGAATTTCGGTGGTTCTGGCGTCGGAGAACGGAGGTGGTGCGAAATGCGCGCGAAGGAGAGTGGGGGCGGGGAATGCGAATACGAAGCCGACGGCCCGAAACGGGAGGAGGATGGCGAGGAGTACGAGGACGAGGACGAGTACGAGTACACGCCCACCATCCCGGCCCGTGTCGCCTTCCGCCGCTTCTGGCCGCTGACCCGGGGGCTGCGCGGCCGGCTGGTGATCGTCTGGGTGTGCACGGTGATCGCCGCGCTCGCCGAGACCGAGGCCATCCTGCTCTTCGGCGACCTCACCGACCACGCGTTGCAGAAGGGCTCGCTGAGCGCATTCTGGAGCCCGGCCGGCACATGGCTGGGCATCGCGGTCGTCGGCGCGATCGTCGCGTACGCCGGCAACTCCCTGGCCGCCTGGCTCACCGAACGCTTCGTCATGCGGCTGCGCGAGCACGTCTTCGACCATGTCCAGCAGCTGCCCCCGCACTTCTTCCAGCGGCACCGCCAGGGCGACCTGCTCTCCCGCCTGACCAGCGACGTCGAGGCCATCGAGACCCTGGTCGTGTCCGGGCTGGTCGGCGCCGCGTCCGCCCTGTTCAGCGCCGTCTTCTACGCGGTCGCCGCGTTCTGGCTGCGCTGGGACCTGGCCGCGGCCACCTTCGTCCTCGCGCCCCTGTTCTGGCTGGCCGCCCGCCGTTTCTCCGGCTCCATCAAGGACGTGTCGCGGCAGGGCCGGGTCGCCGACGGCGCCATCACCTCCGTGGTCGAGGAGTCCCTCGGCAACATCGTGCTCACGCAGGCGTACGACCGCCGCGACGCCGAGCGCCGCCGGCTGCACGAGGAGGCGAGCGCCTGGTTCCGCGCGTCGGTCCGCGCCACCCGCCTCAACGAGGCCTACGAACAGCTCGTCCAGGTCATCGAGACGATCTGCGTCCTCGCCGTCATCGGCATCGGCGCCTGGGAGATCTCCACCGGCCGCATGACCCTCGGCCAGCTCCTCGCCTTCTCCGCCTTCCTCGGCTACCTCTATCCGCCCGTGCGCAGCCTCGCCCAGCTCGGGCTCACCGTCACCGCCGCCACGGCGGGGGCGGAGCGGCTGATCGAGATCCTGGACGTGCGGCCGTCGGTCGCCGACCCCCGGCGCGGCACCGGTACCGACACTGGCCGCCCGGACGGCGCCATCGAGGTCCGCGACGTCGGCTTCCGCTACCCCGGCGCCGACCGGACCGCCCTGGAGGGCCTCTCCTTCACCGTCAGCCCCGGCGAACTCGTGATCATCACCGGCCCCAGCGGCGCCGGCAAGTCCACCGTCTCCAAGATGCTGCTCCGCTTCTACGACCCGGACAGCGGCGAGATCCTCCTCGACGGCGTGCCGATCCGCGACTTCCCGCTGGCCCGGCTGCGCGAGTACATCACCCTGCTCCCGCAGGAGACCCTCGTCCTGCACGACACCGTCCGCGCCAACATCGCCTGCGGCCGCCCCGGCGCCAGCGAGCAGGCCGTCGAGGACGCGGCCAGGGCCGCCGACGCCCACGACTTCATCGTGCGGCTCCCCGACGGCTACGACACCAAGGTCGACCCCAACTCCGCCCGGCTCTCCGGCGGTCAGCTCCAGCGTCTGGCCATCGCCCGCGCGATCCTGCGCGACGCCCCCGTCCTCGTCCTCGACGAGCCGACCACCGGCCTGGACGCGATGGCCGCCCGCCGGGTCGTCAAACCGCTGCGCCGCCTGATGACCGGCCGGACGACCATCATGATCACCCACGACCTCAACCTCGCCCCCGACGCCGACCGCATCCTCGTCGTCGACCGCGGCCGCATCGTCGAGACCGGCCGCCACGACGAACTCCTCGCCCGCGGCGGTGCCTACTCCCGGCTCCACCGCTCCCAGAACAACGCGGCGATGGACACCGGCGAACTGCGCCTGCCGCTCTTCGTGGAACAGGGCGGTGCGGGAGGGGCCGCGGGGACCGTGGAGGCGGGGGTGCCTCATGCCTCCTACGCGGGAGCGCAGGGCGACGGAGGCAGTGGGTACGCCCCTCAGCAGCCGTACGGGAACATGTACGACTACAACGTGTACGCGGCTGCGGGGCTATGGCCTCAGCCCATGTACGAGGCCCACATGGAGACTTACGCGGAGGCCGACTACGGGGCGAACGTGCCCACCGCACTCCCCGACGGCCGGCCTCTGTTCCGCGACGAGAAGTCCTGGCCCGGCATCTGAGCCACCCCTGGACGGTCGGCAACTCCGGTGAGTGCCCGTCGTGTCCACCCTGCCGCCGCATACCGGTTGCACTGCGGGATCGGCAAGTGAAAGCGTCGGCAAGGGCGTCGTGACCTGAAGTCGGCATGGTGACGCGAAGTAAGCATCTGCACCGCGTATCCGGAGAGGTGACCGTGACGGCGGAGTTCGGGCTTTCCTGGCTGTCCATGCAGTGCGACGGCCTGGAGCAGACCCTGACCGTGGCGGAACTGGACTGCCTCGTGGAAAGCGGCGTTGGGCCCGCCCTCCGGATGATCGCTGCCCGTTCTGTCACCGACGTGCCCGCGCCGGGCCATACCCTGCTCGGCCGGGACGTACGGCTGCTGCTGGAGTCGCCTCCAGATGACCCGGTGCTGCGCGCGGTGTGGGTCGGGGGCGCGGACAGTGACTTCGATCCCCGGTGGGACGACGAGAGCATGCGGGGATGCCTGGCCGGGGTCGAGGCGGCGTGGCTGGATGCCGAACGGCTGGCGGACCCGGGCTTCGTCCCGCCTCCGCCGGCACCGGTGCCTGATCCGGGTCTGCGCGCGGCGGTGCTGGAAGCCATCGACTGCGCGGCGCCCCGGCTGGCGGCCGCGACGGGAACCGTGTCTGGCCTCCCAAGCTCCCCGGCCTGGTACCCGCTCTGACCGAGGTGGTCGAGAGGGTCGACGCGGACCTGGGTTTCCGGCTCTTTCTGCGAATGCTGAAGGCCTCGGCCCTGCCCATCGGCCTGCGTGATCACCAGGCGTTCCTCGCGGTCGGCGAACGGTTCGGCTACCCGGACCTGGTCGACGAGGGCTACCTTCACGTCGTCCCGAGCGTGCCATAGGCCAGCTCGCGGCAGGGCAAGGCGGGTGGCGAGCGAGCCACCGTGTGTCCCGGGGCCCTGGTACGGCAAACCAGCCGTATCGGGGCCCCGGTGCTCAGTGCCGTCCAACCCGGCGCCCTGGGCGGCGCCGACGCCTCAACGCCTCGGCATCTCAGCATCCAGGACAGTTCCATAAGAGGTTCACGCGCCTGTCGTAGTCCATTACCATGGACTGAGAAGTGCATCGTAATGAACGACGAATCTCCTGGACCGCCCGTGACCACCCCCAGCACCTCGCAGCCGGCGTCGACGCCCACGATCACCCCGGTGTCCGCGCCCGCCGTCACCGGCCTCCCGGGCCGGCGCCGCTCGCTCGGTCCCGTCGGGCTGGTGCTCGCCGGAGGGATCTCCGTGCAGTTCGGCGGCGCCCTCGCGGTGACCCTGATGCCCAGGGCGGGCGCGCTCGGTGTGGTGACCCTGCGGCTCCTCGCGGCCGCCGTGGTCCTGCTCGTCGTCTGCCGGCCACGGCTGCGCGGCCACTCCCGCACCGACTGGGGCACGGTGATCGTCTTCGGCGTCACCATGGGCGCGATGAACGGCCTGTTCTACGAGTCCGTCGACCGCATCCCGCTGGGCCTCGCCGTCACGCTGGAGGTGCTGGGGCCGCTCGCCCTGTCCGTGCTGGCCTCCCGGCGCGCGGTCAACGCACTGTGGGCGGGACTGGCACTCGGCGGCGTCTTCCTGCTCGGCGGCGGGAACTTCAGCGGCATCGACCCCGTGGGTGTGGGCCTGGCCCTGGGTGCCGGCGCCATGTGGGCCACCTACATCATCTTCAGCGCCCGCACCGGCCGCCGCTTCCCGCAGGCCGACGGCCTCGCGCTGGCCATGGCGGTCGCGGCCCTGCTGTTCCTCCCGCTGGGCATCGCCGAGGCCGGCGGCAGACTCCTGAACCCGACCACCGTCGCCCTGGGATCGTCGGTGGCGATCCTCTCCTCGGTCCTGCCCTACACCCTCGAACTCCTCGCGCTGCGGCGCCTGCCCGCCCCCACCTTCGCCGTCCTGATGAGCCTGGAACCGGCCATCGCCGCCATCGCCGGCTTCCTCGTCCTCGGCCAGGCCCTGACGGCGACCCAGACGGCCGCCGTCGCCCTCGTCATCGCGGCGAGCATCGGCGCGGTCCGCTCCCAGGCGGGAGCCGGGCGGAAACCGGCCGGCGCTCAGCCGGAGCCGGTCGGCGGCGTTCAGCCGGAGCCGGTGGCCGCCGCTCAGCGGGAAGGGAACGGCAGCGCGTCCTGATACCCGTTCGAGGGCCGCTGGATCCTCTTCACGGTCTGGGCGTCCAGCGCGACCGGCGCGGACCTCGTGCCCAGCTTCCCGCCCGGATGCCAGTTCCCCGTGACGGAGACCCAGGTGTTGGCGGGCGGGATGCTGCTGCTGTAGACGCGCACCTTCACCGACTGCGCGTCGGCCGCGCAGCAGGAGATGATGATCCGGGTCAGATCCCAGCTGCCGCCCCCCGGCACGGGCGTGACCAGCCCGCTCATCTCCACCGTCCGCGCCTTGATGGCGAGTGAGCGGTCCTGCTGCACCCGCGTGGTGAAGTCCGTGAGCGTGATGGGCAGCGGCGAGGTCTTCGGCAGCGGATCGAAGCCGTCCTGCTCCGCGATGACCTTGGCGGGCTGCCGGGCCGCGGTGTACGCGCCGAGCGCCGGCGGGGCGTAGAAGAGCAGGCTCAGCGCGGGGAGCAGCAGCAGCCAGGCCACCCGGGGGACGGCCGCGTGGTCGTGACCGTGATGGCCGGTGCCGTGGCCGTCGTCGTCACGGGGGTGTGGTTCGTGACCGTGAGTGTGTTCCGGCGGGTTGTGTGGTCCGGCGCCATGTGTGCGAGCACCATGCCTGCCCTGCTCGTCCCGGTCACCCCGCCTCTCCCGCGCCGCCGCCTCCACGATGCCCAGCACCAGCAGTACGAACCCGGACGCGATCAGCAGCGGCCGCATCCCGGGCTTGACGTAGCGCAGGCACAGGTCGGTGAAGAGGGAGGCGTGCAGCAGGCCGAGGCCGCTGAGGACCAGCAGGGTCACCTGAAGCGGACGTCTCACAGCAGCACCCCTCCGACCAGCACACTGCACAGGACCGCGACGACCGTGGTGGCGGCAGAGAAGCGGGCCGCGAAGGCCCGGCCGAAGGTGCCCGCCTGCAACGCGATCAGCTTGAGGTCGACCATGGGCCCGACCACCATGAACGCCAGCCTGGCGGTGGGCGAGAAACCCGTGAGCGAGGACGCCACGAACGCGTCGGCCTCCGAGCACACCGCGAGGATGATCGCCAGCGCGGCCAGGAACAGCACCGACAGCCAGGGTGAACCGGAGAAGGTGTCGAGCACCGAACGCGGTACGGCCACGTTGAAGGTGGCCGCGGCCATCGCGCCGATCACCAGGAAACCGCCGGCCTGGAGGAAGTCGTGCTGGAAGGCGCGCCGGAACTCCGTCCAGCGGTGGTGCCCCGGCTGGTGCCCGGTGTGCCGTACGGCGGGCCGCAGCCACTCCTCCCGGCCCAGCCAGAGCCACAGCCAGCCCATCACGGCGGCGGTGACCAGCGAGGCGAGCAGCCGGGCCAGCACCATGAGGGGAGTGCCGGGGAAGGCGATGGCGGTGGCGGTGAGCACGACCGGGTTGATGGCGGGCGCGGAGAGCAGGAACGCGAACGCGGCGGCCGGGGTGACCCCGCGTCCGATCAGGCTGTTCGCCACCGGCACCGACGCGCACTCGCACCCCGGCAGCACGACCCCGGCGACTCCGGCTACCGGCACGGCGAGCGCGGGCCGCCTGGGCAGCAGCCGCGTGAACACCCGCTCGGGCACGAACGCGTTGATCGCCCCCGACAGTGCCGTACCGAGCAGCAGAAACGGCGTCGCCTGCACGATCACGGCGAGGCACACCGTCTGCCAGGCCTGCAGCGCGGCCTTGCTGACGCCCTGGCCCACGAGGAAGAGCGCCGTGCCGGGCAGGACGGCGGCGGCCACCAGGAGAAGGGGCCAGAAACGTGGGGGGTCGGGCGGTGGCGGATCCTCGGTGCCCGCGTCCGCCGGGTGGCCGTCCGCCGGGAGTCCGACGACCGCGGCCGTCTCCGCCCCGACGGCGAGTTCATCTGTCCTCCGCACGCCCCGCACGCCTCACACATCACTCCATCGCCGGATGTTCGCATCGAACATAGGGCATGACGGTCCGGGTGCCACGGCGGGCTGTGCCAAGGATTGACCCAGGGTGACTCCAGAGGTCGCCAAGAAGCACCCCTTGGACGTCGGCAGAGGTCGCCAAGAAGCACCCCTTGGACGTCGGCAGAGGTCACCAAGAAGCACCCCCCGGGGGCGTCGTCGGCGAGATCACCGCGGCGGGCGGCACGGCCGAGAGCGCCGCTCTCGACGTACGGGACCGGGACGCCGCCGTCGACACCGACGCCGCCCACGCCGCCGTGTCCCGGGCCCCGCGACCACCCGGCCCGTGGACCACCCGGCCCGTGGACCACCCGGCCCGCGGACCGTCCGGGCTCCCGGGCCGTCCGGGCTCCCGCCCCACCAGGGCTCCCTCCCCCACCCAGGCCACCGGCAACCCCGCCGCGTGCCCGCCCCCTCCCATCGCGGCCGCCAAATTCATGCAAGCGTGCTTGATTGTTTCCTGGGTCACTGCCATGCTCCTCCCCATGTCCGATCCGACGCCCGTCATCGACGACCTGCGCGAGGAGAGTGCGGAACTCGACCGGCTGGTAGCCGAGTTGGGGACCGAGCAATGGGCTCTCGCCACCCCCGCGCCCCGCTGGACCGTCGCCCACCAGATCGCCCACCTCGCCTGGACCGACCACTCCTCGCTGCTGGCCGTGACCGATCAGGACGCCTTCGCCCGCGAGGTCGAGAAGGCACTGGCCGCACCCGGGGACTTCGTGGACAACGGGGCCGAGGACGGCGCCGCGAAGCCCCCCGGCCGGTTGCTCGCGGACTGGCGAGCCGGCCGCGAGGCCCTCGACCAGGCACTGCGCGCGGCGCCCCCGCGGGCGCGTTTCCCCTGGTACGGCCCCCCTATGTCGGTCGCCTCCATGGCCACCGCCCGGCTGATGGAGACCTGGGCGCACGGCCTGGACATCGCCGACGCGCTGCACGTGACCCCCACCCCCACCGACCGGCTCCGGCACATCGCCCGCCTCGGTGTCCGCACCCGCGACTTCGCCTTCGGCGTGCACGGACTGCCCGTGCCCTTCGAGGAGTTCCGCGTCGAACTGACCGCCCCGTCCGGCGAGCGGTGGACCTACGGCCCCGAGGACGCCGACGACCGGGTCACCGGCCCCGCCCTCGACTTCTGCCTCCTGGTCACCCAGCGCGCGAACCGCGCCGACCTCGCCCTCGAAGCCGTCGGCCCCGACGCCGACCGCTGGCTGGACATCGCCCAGGCCTTCGCCGGCCCGCCCGGCCCCGGCCGCACCCCGAAGGGCGACACCCCGTGACCCTGCGCATAGGCAACGCGTCCGGCTTCTACGGCGACCGCTTCGACGCGCTGCGCGAGATGCTCACCGGCGGCGAACTCGACGTCCTCACCGGCGACTACCTCGCCGAGCTGACCATGCTCATCCTGGGCCGCGACCGGCTCAAGGACCCCGGCGCCGGATACGCCCGCACCTTCCTGCGCCAGCTGGAGGACTGCCTGGGCCTGGCCCAGGAGCGGGGCGTGCGGATCGTCACCAACGCCGGCGGCCTCAACCCGGCCGGACTCGCCGACGCCGTACGGCAGCTCGCCGGCCGGCTCGGCATCCCGGCGCGCGTCGCACACGTGGAGGGCGACGACCTCACCGCCGCCCACCCCGGCAGCCTCGCCGCCCACGCCTATCTCGGCGGCTTCGGGATCGCCGAGTGCCTGCGGGCCGGCGCCGACATCGTGGTCACCGGCCGGGTGACCGACGCGGCCCTGGTCACCGGCCCCGCCGCCGCCCACTTCGGCTGGCGGCCCGGGGACCACGACCGGCTCGCGGGTGCCGTCGTCGCCGGGCACGTCCTGGAGTGCGGGACCCAGGCCACCGGCGGCAACTACGCCTTCTTCGCCGAGGCGGGGGCCGCCGGCCGCGACCTGCGGCGGCCCGGCTTCCCGCTCGCCGAACTCCACGAGGACGGCAGCTGCGTCATCACCAAGCACCCCGGCACCGGCGGCCTCGTCGACGTCGGCACGGTGACCGCCCAGCTCCTCTACGAGACCGGCGGCGCCCGGTACGCGGGACCCGACGTCACCGCCCGCCTCGACACCGTGCGGCTCAGCCAGGACGGCCCGGACCGGGTACGGATCGAGGGCGTACGGGGCGAGGCACCGCCCCCCACCCTCAAGGTCGGCCGCAACCGGCTGGGCGGCTTCCGGAACGAGGTCGTCTTCGTGCTCACCGGGCTCGACATCGAGGCGAAGGCCGCGCTGGCACGGGAGCAGATGACCGACGCGCTCGCGCTCGCCAAGTCGGCCCCCGAAGAGGTCCGCTGGGAACTGGTCCGTACCGACCGCCCCGACGCGGACACCGAGGAGACCGCCAGCGCGCTGCTCCGGCTCGTCGTACGGGACCAGGACCAGCAGACCGTGGGCCGGACGCTGAGCGGAGCCGCCGTGGAACTGGCGCTCGCCAGCTACCCCGGCTTCCATGTGCTCGCCCCACCGGGGAAGGGCGCACCCTATGGGGTCTTCGAGGATGTGTACGTCCCACAGGGCGACGTGCCCCATGTGGCCGTCCTCCACGACGGGCGACGGATCCCTGTGCCGCCGGCCCAGGACACCCTTGTACTCCAGGACCCGCCCGCACCACCGCTGCCCGAGCCGTACCCGGCCGGCGGTCCCACCCGGCGCGCCCCGCTCGGGCTGGTCGCCGGGGCCCGCAGCGGGGACAAGGGCGGGAACGCCAACGTCGGCGTCTGGGCGCGCTCGGAGGAGGCCTGGCGCTGGCTCGCGCACACCCTGACCGTCGACACCTTCCGCCGCCTCCTGCCCGAGACCCGCGCGTTGCCGGTCACCCGGCACCCGCTCCCCCGTCTCCGCGCCCTCAACTTCACCGTCGAGGGCGTGCTCGGCGAGGGGGTGGCCGCCCAGCACCGTTTCGACCCCCAGGCCAAGGCCCTCGGCGAATGGCTCCGCTCCCGCCACCTGGACATCCCGGAGGCTCTGCTGTGACCGTCCTCTCCTCGGCGCTGGACACCGCCTCGCCGGACTACCGGGCGAACCGCGACGCCATGCTCGCCAGGCTCACCGACCTGGAGGCCGAGCACGCCAAGGCCCTCGCGGGCGGCGGCGCGAAGTACGTCGAACGCCACCGGGGGCGCGGCAAACTCCTCGCCCGCGAGCGCATCGAACTCCTCCTCGACCCCGACACGCCCTTCCTGGAGCTGTCCCCGCTGGCCGCCTGGGGCAGCGACTACGCCGTCGGCGCCTCCCTGGTCACCGGCATCGGGGTCGTCGAGGGCGTGGAGTGCCTGATCACCGCCAACGACCCGACCGTGCGCGGCGGCGCCAGCAACCCCTGGTCGCTGAAGAAGGCCCTGCGCGCCAACGACATCGCCCTCGCCAACCGGCTGCCCTGCATCAGCCTGGTCGAGTCCGGCGGCGCCGACCTGCCCTCCCAGAAGGAGATCTTCATCCCGGGCGGCGCCATCTTCCGCGACCTGACCCGGCTCTCGGCCGCAGGCATCCCCACCATCGCCGTCGTCTTCGGCAACTCGACGGCCGGCGGCGCCTACGTCCCCGGCATGTCCGACCACGTGATCATGGTCAAGGAACGCGCCAAGGTCTTCCTCGGCGGACCGCCCCTCGTGAAGATGGCGACCGGCGAGGAGAGCGACGACGAGTCGCTGGGCGGCGCGGAGATGCACGCGCGCGTGTCGGGCCTCGCCGACTACTTCGCCGTCGACGAACCGGACGCGCTGCGCCAGGCACGGCGGGTGGTCGCCCGCCTCAACCACCGCAAGGCCCACCCCGACCCCGCCCCGGCCGAACCGCCCAAGTACGACCCGGAGGAACTGCTGGGCGTGGTCCCCGGCGACCTCAAGATCCCCTTCGACCCGCGCGAGGTGATCGCCCGGCTCGTCGACGCCTCCGACTTCGACGAGTTCAAGCCGCTGTACGGCACGAGCCTCGCCACCGGCTGGGCCGCCCTGCACGGCTACCCGGTCGGCATCCTGGCGAACGCCCAGGGCGTGCTGTTCTCCGCGGAGTCCCAGAAGGCCGCCCAGTTCATCCAGCTCGCCAACCAGCGCGACATCCCCCTCCTCTTCCTCCACAACACCACCGGCTACATGGTCGGCAAGGAGTACGAGCAGGGCGGCATCATCAAGCACGGCGCGATGATGATCAACGCGGTCAGCAACAGCCGCGTCCCGCACCTCTCCGTCCTCATGGGCGCCTCCTACGGCGCCGGGCACTACGGCATGTGCGGCCGCGCCTACGACCCCCGTTTCCTGTTCGCCTGGCCCAGCGCCAAGTCCGCGGTCATGGGCCCGCAGCAGCTCGCCGGCGTGCTCTCCATCGTCGCCCGCCAGTCGGCCGCCGCGAAGGGACTGCCGTACGACGAGGACGGCGACGCGGCCCTGCGCGCCATGGTCGAGCAGCAGATCGAGTCCGAGTCGCTGCCGAAGTTCCTGTCCGGGCGGCTGTACGACGACGGCGTCATCGACCCGCGCGACACCCGCACCGTCCTCGGCCTGTGCCTGTCCGCCATCCACACCGCCCCCTACGAAGGCGCGCGGGGCGGCTTCGGCGTCTTCCGGATGTGAGGGACCACGTGATTTCGACCCTGCTCGTCGCCAACCGCGGCGAGATCGCCTGCCGGATCTTCCGCACCTGCGCCGCACTCGGCATCAAGACCGTCGCCGTGCACTCCGACGCCGACGCGAACGCGCTGCACGCGCGCGTGGCCGACACCGCCGTACGGCTGCCGGGCGCCACACCCGCCGACACCTACCTGCGCGCCGACCTGGTCGTGAAGGCCGCCGTCAGCGCCGGCGCGGACGCCGTGCACCCCGGGTACGGCTTCCTCTCCGAGAACGCCGGCTTCGCGCGTGCCGTCATCGACGCCGGGCTGGTCTGGATCGGGCCGCCGCCGGAGGCGATCGAGGCGATGGCGTCCAAGACCCGCGCCAAGGAGCTGATGGGGATCGCGCCCCTGGGCGAGGTGACCGAGTCCGACCTGCCGGTGCTCGTCAAGGCGGCCGCCGGCGGCGGCGGGCGCGGCATGCGCGTCGTGCGCCGCCTCGACGAACTGGGCGCCGCGCTGCAGGGCGCGCGCGCCGAGGCCGCGAGCGCCTTCGGTGACGGCGAGGTCTTCGTCGAGCCCTACATCGAGCACGGCCGCCATGTGGAGGTGCAGATCCTCGCCGACACGCACGGCACCGTCTGGCCGCTCGGCACGCGCGACTGCTCACTCCAGCGCAGACACCAGAAGGTGATCGAGGAAGCACCGGCGCCCGGCCTCCCCGAGGGGCTGGTGAAGGAGCTGCACGCGCTCGCCGTGCGCGCCGCGCGGGCCGTCGCCTACGCCGGCGCCGGCACCGTCGAGTTCCTCGTCGCCGACGGCAGGGCGCACTTCCTGGAGATGAACACCCGCCTCCAGGTGGAACACCCCGTCACCGAGGCGGTGTTCGGCCTCGACCTCGTCGCGGAACAGATCCGCGTCGCCGAGGGCCACGCCCTGCCCCTCGACCCGCCACGCGCGCACGGCCACGCGATCGAGGCCCGCCTCTACGCCGAGGACCCCGCCCGCGACTGGGCCCCGCAGACCGGCACCCTGCACCGCCTCGCCGTACCGGACAGCGTCCGCCTGGACACCGGCTACACCGACGGCGACGAGATCGGCGTCCACTACGACGCGATGCTCGCGAAAGCGGTCGCCCACGCCCCCACCCGCGCGGAGGCCCTGCGCAAACTGGCCCACGCCCTGGAACAGGCCACCCTGCACGGCCCCACCACCAACCGCGACCTCCTCGTCCGCTCCCTGCGCCACGAGGAGTTCGCCGCCGCCCGCATGGACACGGGCTTCTACGACCGCCACCTCGCGGAGCTGACACCGCCCGCCCCCGACCCGCACGCCCCCCTCGCCGCCGCCCTGGCCGACGCCCACGGCCGCTCCCGCTTCGGCGCCTGGCGCAACCTGCCCTCCCAGCCGCAGACCAAGCGCTACCTGATGGCCGGCGAGGAACACGAGGTCCACTACCGGCACACCCGCGAGGGCCTCACGGCAGACGGCGTACGGGTCGTGCACACGGACGCGCGCCTCGTCGTGCTCGACATCGACGGCGTCCACCGCAGGTTCCAGGTGTCCAGGTACGGCGACCGGATCCACGTCGGCAACACCACCCTCACCGCCCTGCCCCGCTTCCCGGACCCGAAGGCCCAACTGGCGCCCGGGTCCCTGCTGGCACCGATGCCGGGGACGGTTGTACGGATCGCCGAGGGGTTGGCCGAGGGTGCATCGGTCGAGGCCGGCCAGCCACTGCTCTGGCTGGAGGCGATGAAGATGCAGCACCAGATCACAGCACCGGTCACAGGCATGCTGAGCGAGCTGCGAGTGGTCGTAGGACAGCAGGTAGAGCCCGGCTCTCTCCTGGCGGTAGTACAAGCGCCCCTTTAGGGGCGCGGGGCCGTATTCGACATGCGGCTACCGCCGCGTGAGCGCGAGCAACCACACACAACCCGCACCCGAAGGAGCACCGTGATCCCCCAGATCGAAACGGACGAACACAAGGCACTCCGCGCAGCGGTAGCCGCCTTGGGCGCGAAGTACGGCCGCGACTACATCACCCGCACCATCGCCGAGGGCCGCCACCCCACCGAGCTCTGGAACGAAGCCGGGAAACTCGGCTACCTCGGCGTCAACCTCCCGGAGGAGCACGGCGGCGGAGGCGGCGGCATCACCGAACTCTCCATCGTCCTGGAGGAACTGGGCGCCGCGGGCTGCCCGCTCCTCATGCTCGTCGTCTCACCCGCGATCTGCGGCACGGTGATCGCCCGCTTCGGCACCGAGGAACAGAAGCGGGCCTGGCTGCCCGGACTCTCCGACGGCTCACGCCGGATGGCCTTCGGCATCACCGAACCCGACGCCGGGTCCAACTCCCACCGCATCACCACCACCGCCCGCCGCGACCCGGACACCGGCGACTGGCTGCTCACCGGCCGCAAGGTCTTCATCTCCGGCGTCGACACAGCTGACGCCGTCCTGATCGTCGGCCGCACCGAGGACGACCGCACCGGCCGCCTCAAGCCCTGCCTGTTCATCGTCCCGACGGACGCCGAGAACTTCCACAGGCGCCCCATCGACATGGAACTCAGCGCCTCCGAGAAGCAGTTCGAGCTGACCCTGGACGACGTACGGCTGCCCGCGGACGCCCTCGTCGGCGACGAGGACGCCGGCCTGCTGCAACTGTTCGCCGGCCTCAACCCGGAGCGGATCATGACGGCCGCGTTCGGGATCGGCATGGGCCGCTACGCCCTGTCCAAAGCGATCGAGTACGCGCGTGACCGCACCGTCTGGAAAGCCCCCATCGGCGCCCACCAGGCCATCGCGCACCCCCTCGCCCAGGCGCACATCGACCTCGAACTCGCCCGCCTGATGATGCAGAAGGCGGCCCACCTCTACGACACGGGCGACGACATCGGCGCCGGTGAGGCCGCCAACATGGCGAAGTACGCGGCGGCGGAGGCGTGCGTGAAGGCCGTCGACCAGTCCGTGCACACCCTCGGCGGCAACGGACTCACGCGGGAATTCGGGCTCGCCTCGTTGATAACAGCCTCGCGCGTGGCTCGTATTGCTCCGGTGAGCAGGGAGATGATTCTCAACTACGTCTCCCACCAGACCCTCGGCCTGCCCAAGTCGTACTGAGGCCCAAGGCCGCCTTGGAGGAACCGTGTTCCGCAGCGAGTACGCAGACGTCCAGCCCGTAGAACTCCCCATCCACGAGGCCGTACTGGGCCGGGCCGCCGGCTTCGGTGACGCGCCCGCCCTGATCGACGGCACCGACGGCACCACCATCACGTACGCACAACTGGACCGCTTCCACCGGCGGATCGCGGCCGCGCTCGCCGACGCCGGCGTCCGCAAGGGCGACGTGCTCGCCCTGCACAGCCCGAACACGGTCGCCTTCCCGACGGCGTTCTACGCGGCCACGCGCGCGGGTGCCGCCGTCACCACCGTGCACCCGCTCGCCACCCCCGAGGAGTTCGCCAAACAGCTCAAGGACTCCGCGGCCCGCTGGATCGTCACCGTCTCGCCGCTGCTGGAGGCCGCCCGCCGGGCCGCCGAACTCGCCGGCGGCATCGCGGAGATATTCGTCTGCGACAGCGCGCCCGGACACCGGTCCCTGATCGACATGCTCGGCTCCACCGCCCCCGAGCCCGAGGTCGACATCGACCCCGTCGAGGACGTCGCCGCCCTGCCGTACTCCTCCGGCACCACCGGCGTCCCCAAGGGCGTGATGCTCACCCACCGGCAGATCGCCACCAACCTCGTCCAGCTGGAACCCGCCGTCCCGGCCGGCCCCGGCGACCGCATCCTCGCCGTCCTCCCCCTCTTCCACATCTACGGCCTCACCGCGCTCATGAACGCGCCGCTGCGCACGGGCGCCACCGTCGTCGTACTGCCCCGCTTCGAGCTGGAAACCTTCCTCGCGGCAATCCAGAACCACCGCATCACCGGCCTGTACGTCGCCCCGCCGATCGTCCTCGCCCTCGCCAAGCACCCCGCCGTCGCCGACTACGACCTGTCCTCCCTGAAGTACGTCATGAGCGCCGCCGCCCCCCTGGACGCCCGCCTCGCCGCGGCCTGTTCGCAGCGGCTCGGCCTGCCGCCGGTCGCGCAGGCCTACGGCATGACGGAACTCTCGCCCGGCACCCACGTCGTCCCGCTCGACGCCATGCACCAGGCACCGCCCGGCACCGTCGGCAAGCTCATCGCCGGCACCGAGATGCGGATCGTGTCCCTCGACGACCCCCGCAAGGACATCGGCACCGGCGAACCCGGCGAGATCCTCATCCGCGGCCCCCAGGTCATGAAGGGCTACCTCGGCCGCCCCGACGCCACCGCCGACATGATCGACACCGACGGCTGGCTGCACACCGGGGACGTCGGCCACGTCGACACGGACGGCTGGCTGTTCGTCGTCGACCGGGTCAAGGAACTCATCAAGTACAAGGGCTTCCAGGTGGCCCCCGCCGAACTGGAGGCCCTGCTGCTCACCCACCCGGGCATCGCCGACGCCGCCGTCGTCGGCGCCTACAACGAGGACGGCAACGAGATCCCGCACGCCTTCGTCGTCCGCCAGCCCGCCGCCGCCGACCTCACCGAGAACGAGACCATGCTGTACGTCGCCGAACGCGTCGCGCCCTACAAACGCGTCCGCAAGGTCACCTTCATCACCGGCGTGCCCCGCGCGGCCTCCGGGAAGATACTCCGCCGCGAACTGCGCGCCCTCGCCAAGGCCGGGGAACCCGAGGAGGGCCCATGACGTTGATCGGACAGACACACGCGCGTGCCGTCACCTCCCTCAGCCTCGACGCCACCGCCACCCGCAACGCCCTGTCCGCCGCCCTCGTCGCCGAACTCGCCGAGGCCCTCACCGACTGCTCCAAGGACCCCGGCGTCCGCGCGGTCGTCCTCACCCACACCGGTACGACGTTCAGCGCCGGCGCCGACCTGCGCGACCCGCCCGACCCCGACGCCTTCGTCCAGCTCCTGCGCCAGATCGTCGAGCTGCCCAAGCCGGTCGTCGCCCGCGTCACCGGCCACGTCCGCGCGGGCGGCCTCGGCCTGCTCGCCGCCTGCGACATCGCCGCCGCGTCCACCGAATCCACCTTCGCCTTCACCGAGGTGCGGATCGGTGTCGCCCCCGCGGTGATCTCCCTCCCCCTCCTCCCGCGCACCGACCCCCGCACCCTCGCCCGCTACTACCTCACCGGCGAACGCTTCGACCCGCCCGAGGCCGTGCGCCTGGGCCTGATCACCACCACCGCCGACGACGTCGACACCGCCCTCGCCCCCGTCCTCGACGGCCTGCGCCGCTCCTCGCCCCAGGCCCTGACCGAGACGAAACGGCTGCTCACGGCTAGGGTGCTGGAGACATTCGACCGGGACGCGGCCACCCTCACCGCGCTCTCGGCCCGGCTGTTCTCCTCCGACCAGGCCCGCGAGGGGATGACAGCCTTCCTCGAACGACGGGATGCGGCGTGGGTGGTGTGAGTACGGCGGAACGCGCCCCGAAACAGGACCGCAGCCGGGCCACCCGGCAGCGGCTCCTGGAGGCGGCCGTGGCCTGCCTCGCCGAGCGCGGCTGGACGGGCTCCACGGTCTCCGTCGTCGCCGAACGCGCCGGCGTCTCCCGAGGAGCCGCCCAGCACCACTTCCCAACCCGCGAGGACCTGTTCACAGCGGCCGTCGAATACGTCGCCGAGGAACGCTCCACGGCCCTGCGCGCCCTGTTCCCGGAGGGCACCACCGGCGACCGCCGAGCAGTCGTGTCGGCCCTCGTCGACCTCTACACCGGCCCCCTCTTCCGCGCCGCCCTCCACCTCTGGGTCGCCGCCTCCAACGAGGACCAGCTCCGCCCCCGGGTGACGGAACTGGAGGCCCGCGTGGGCCGCGAGACCCACCGCATCGCCGTCGACCTCCTGGCCGCCGACGAATCCCGCCCCGGCGCCCGGGAGACGGTCCAGGGCCTCCTGGACATGGCGCGGGGCCTGGGCCTGGCCAATCTCCTGACCGACGACGGGGCGCGGAGGGAGCGCGTCGTCGCCCAGTGGGCGGCACTGCTGGACGAGGTGCTGGACTGAACCCTGAAACAGGCGCGCAGCGCCGTTCTCAGGGGCGCGGGGCAGTGCCTGGTGTGCGGCTGCCGCCGCGTGGGCGCGACCAGCCCCCACACCCCCGCACCCGCCCAGGCACCCCGCCCGGCTCCCTCAGTGGGCGATGTCCCCGTACCCCTCGATGTCCTGAGGCCTCCGCACCCCCGGCCCCACATACCGCGCCGACGGCCGCACCAACCGCCCCGTCCGCTTCTGCTCAAGGATGTGCGCCGACCACCCCGCCGTCCGCGCACACGTGAACATCGACGTGAACATGTGCGCCGGGACCTCCGCGAAGTCCAGCATGATCGCCGCCCAGAACTCCACATTGGTGGCGAGCACACGATCCGGCCGACGGTTGTGGAGCTCCTCAAGCGCCGCCTTCTCCAACGCCTCCGCGATCTCGAACCGCGGCGCCCCCAGCTCCCGCGCCGTCCGCCGCAGCACCCGAGCCCGCGGATCCTCCGCCCGGTACACCCGGTGCCCGAACCCCATCAGCCGCTCACCCCGGTCCAGCGCCCGCTTGACGTACCCCACCGCGTCCCCGGTCCGCTCGATCTCCTCGATCATCCCGAGCACCCGCGACGGCGCACCCCCGTGCAAGGGCCCCGACATGGCCCCCACCGCACCCGACAGCGCGGCCGCGACATCCGCACCGGTCGACGCGATCACCCGCGCCGTGAACGTGGACGCGTTCATCCCGTGCTCGGCGGCGGACGTCCAGTAGGCGTCCACGGCCGCCACATGCTTCGGATCCGGCTCCCCACGCCACCGGATCATGAACCGCTCGACCACCGAGTGCGCCTTGTCGATCTCCCGCTGCGGCACCATCGCCAGCCCCTGCCCGCGCGCGGACTGGGCGACGTACGACAGCGCCATCACCGCCGCCCGCGCCAGGTCCTCCCGGGCCTGCCCGGCGTCGATGTCGAGGAGCGGCTTCAGCCCCCACACCGGAGCGAGCATGGCCAGCGCCGACTGCACGTCCACCCGGATGTCGCCCGAATGGACCGGAATCGGGAACGGCTCGGCCGGCGGCAGCCCCGGATTGAAGGCCCCGTCGACGAGCAGTCCCCACACGTTCCCGAACGACACGTGCCCGACCAGATCCTCGATGTCGACGCCCCGGTACCGCAGGGCGCCTCCCTCCTTGTCCGGTTCGGCGATCTCCGTCTCGAACGCGACGACTCCTTCGAGCCCTGGTACGAAGTCGGACATGGGGCGGCTCCTCATGGGTGTAGGCGGAGGCAACTGCACCATAACCCCGAGTGCCATGGTTGGGGACCCCAGCGGCACTCAGTG
This sequence comes from Streptomyces shenzhenensis, assembly GCF_021462265.1. GTDB lineage: Bacteria > Actinomycetota > Actinomycetes > Streptomycetales > Streptomycetaceae > Streptomyces > Streptomyces shenzhenensis. Next base: position 57,673 of record NZ_JAJONF010000025.1, read on the forward strand.
CCACAGTAGGTATGCGTCACATGTGCTCCGGACCCATATGTCCATGCGGCAAGATGACCGCGTGACCGATCGCGACGCCGCCGCCTCTGACGAACCCATCCTCGACCCCGCCGCGATGCGCAAGCACTACCGGGCCGAGGGACTCGAAGAGCACGACCTGGCCGCCCACCCCATGGACCAGTTCACCCGCTGGTTCGAACAGGCCGCACGGGCCGCCGCCGACGGCATGATCTACGAACCCAACGCGATGATCGTCGCCACCGCCGACGCCGAGGGCCGCCCCAGCTCACGCACGGTCCTCATGAAGCAGTACGACACCCGCGGGTTCGTCTTCTACACCAACTACGGATCCCGCAAGGGCCAGGACCTCGCCGAGAACCCGTACGTCTCGCTGGTCTTCCCCTGGCACGCCATCGCCCGCCAGGTCGTCGTCACCGGCACCGCCCGCCGCACCGGCCGCGACGAGACCGCCGCCTACTTCCGCACCCGCCCGCACGGCTCCCAGCTCGGTGCCTGGGCCAGCACCCAGTCCACGGTGATCCGCTCCCGCGCCGAGCTCGACGCCTCCTACGCGGAGCTCAGCGCCCGTTATCCCGAGGGCGAACAGGTCCCGGTCCCCCCGCACTGGGGCGGCTTCCGCATCGCCCCCCGGACCGTCGAGTTCTGGCAGGGCCGCCAGAACCGCCTCCACGACCGCCTCCGCTACGTGGCCGATCCCGACGGCACCTGGCACGTGGAACGCCTCAGCCCCTGACGCCGCCGCGGGCCCCGCGAACGCGGACGACCCGCGAGCTCGGGTCCCTCCGCCGGGGCGGAGGAGCCGGCCGGACGTACCGGCGAGCTCGCGGGTCGGGTGACTGCTTGGGATTGGGCCGACTGCATGTATCGGTCACATGCTGGTCCGGCACCGCACTGGTGTGGTGACGGGCCGCTAGCCCGCAGCCACCTCACGCGTCCGGTTGTCATACATCTGCCGAACCACCTCCCTTCTCGTGTGCCTCACAGCCTACGAAGCCGGCTGACGGCGCTCAAGGGATTTTTTTGAAGGTGACGTGCTGCGGCGGTAACCCCTACCGTCCCAGCCATGACAGAGCGGCGGGTGATTCTCAGTGGGTCGGTGTTCGAGGAGGAGATCGGGTACGCGCGGGCGGTGGTGGACGGGGACTGGGTGCATGTGTCCGGGACCACCGGGTTCGACTATGCGGCGATGACGATCTCGGACGATGTCGTCGAACAGGCCGAGCAGTGCCTGCGGAACATCGGGGCGGCACTGGCCGAGGCCGGGTGCGGGTTCGAGGACGTGGTACGGGTGCGGTACCTGTTGCCGGCGCGGGAGGACTTCGAGCCGTGCTGGCCGGTGCTGCGGCGGGTGTTCGGGCAGGTGCGGCCGGCCGCGACGATGATGGTGTGCGGGCTGTCCGATCCCCGGATGAGGATCGAGATCGAGGTGTACGCGCGGCGGGCGGCGGGAGACGGCGCGTGAGCGGTCTGCGGGTGGTTCCCGTGGCCGGGGACGAGGCGCTGGAACAGTGGCGGGTACGTGCACAACGTCGTCGTGCCCCCTGCCGCGATGTCGGCGGCGCGGGCGCGGGAGCGGCTCGCGCGGGGGGACCGGCTGGAGAACGCGTACGACGGGGACGTGCTTGTGGGGTGTTCCACGGTGCGGCCTGCCGTCGACGGGGTGGTGACGGTGATCGCGCGGGTGCTGCCGGAGTTCCGGCGGCGGGAGTTGTGAACAGTTGGCTGTCGATGGCTCTTGAGTGCGTTCCGGCGCGAACGGGTGAGTCTCTGGGCGGTGGGCGCGCTCTCCCTTCACGTGGGGAACGAGAGTTCTCGGGTCGAATGTGTGACCTTTGCCGGTGACAGTCGTTGGGTGGGGTGAGGGTTTTCTGCGGCGCGGAACCGGGGGTGAGACAAGGGGTGGGCGGACTACGGCAGGTGGCGGCGCCGTTCGTGGCAGCCGGTCCCTCGGGGGTTGCGATCCGTACGCGGCTCAAGGGCCTGACCGGCGGGGACGAGGAGGTGCTGGGCCTGGTCGGCGATCATCTCGGGGCGCTGGCTTCCCGTGATCTCAGGGCGCGCTGTTCGGCCGGGCCGGAGCATGACAGTGAGGGGTGGGCCGCGCGCAAGCGGGCCTTGACCTTGCAGTCCTCCTCCCGTTGGGCGGGCAGCATCACGAAGGCCAGTCATGACCAGTGGGCGCTGGCCCGGCGTGGTCTGCTCGCGTACATCCACGGTCTGGAGGCCGGTGTGCGCACCATCGGCCACCGGCTGTCGTTGCCCGTGGGTGAGAAGGGATCCAAGCGCGCGCCCGGCGGCTACCGCAGCGGGCGGGAGTGGTTCGCGAAGTCCCGGCGTCTGCGGGTCCTCGAAGACCGGCTTCAGGCGGCATGGGCCGACTGGGAGGCCGGTATCGTGCATGTGGTGCGCGGCGGCAAGCGGCTGCTGAGCACCCGCCACCACCTTGAGGCCGCCGGGCTTTGTGAAGCCGAATGGCGCCGCCGTTGGCGGGCCGGACGCCGCTTCCTCCAGGCGGACGGGGAGTCCGGCAAGCGGTACGGCAACGAGACCCTCCGCGTCACCCCCGACGGTGAGGTCTCCCTCAAGCTCCCGGCTCCGCTGGCGTATCTGGCGAACGCGCCGCACGGCCGGTACGTCCTGGCCGCCCGGGTGTCGTTCGCGCACCGGGGTGAGCAGTGGGCCGACCGCGTCAGCGCGAACCGGGCCGTCGCCTACCGCATCCACGAGGACACCGGACGCTTGCGCTGGTACCTGACCGCGTCCTGGACGCTGCCCCCCCCGTCCAGACGATCCCGCTGGATGCGGCCCGCGCGAGGGGTGTGGTCGGCGTGGACACCAACGCAGACCACCTGGCCGCCTGGCGTCTGGACGAACACGGCAACCCCGTCGGCGAACCGCTGCGCTTCGGCTACGACCTCACCGGCACCGCTTCGCATCGTGACGCACAGGTCAGGCATGCACTGATCCGGTTGCTGCACTGGGCCAGGCGGCATGGCTTGGCGATCGCGGTCGAGGACCTCGATTTCCAGGCGGAGAAGACCCGCGAGAAGCACGGCCACAGGAAGCGGTTCCGGAACCTGATCTCCGGCATGCCCGTGGCCCGGCTCCGGGCTCGGCTGGTGAGTATGGCGGCTGAACTCGGCATCGCTGTGATCGCCGTCGACCCCGCCTGCACCTCCCGGTGGGGTGCCCAGCACTGGCAGCGACCCCTCACCAGCAGCAAAAGGAAACCCACCCGCCACGACGCGGCTGCCGTGGCGATCGGAAGGCGCGCCCTGGGGCACCCGATCCGGCGACGGACGGCACCGCCCCGCACCCACCAGAGCGATGGATGCGGGCATCGGACCGTCCAGGCCGTATCGGTGGCCCCGGGGCGTGAGGGAAACCGCCCCCGCATCCCCGGACCACGGACACGATCCGTGCCGCCCGGACGCGGAGCGAACGCGGTCGACCAGAACGCCCAGCACCGTCCGGGGCGTTCGGCTGAGCACGAGACCTGGCAACAGGACTCACTCCCGCTCAGTCTCTAGGAACGGTTCGGGTCGGCGTTGTACGTGCTCGGGTTATGCGTGCGTGCGGGGTGCCGAGGTGGTCGAGACGTGTGTGCTGGGTGTCAATGAGGACGGGGTGCGGTTCGCCCGGAGGCACGGGTTCGTCGAGGCCGAGCGGTATGTGCTGGACGGGGAGAGCGACGAGTGGGTGGATCTGCGGCTCGTGCTGTGAGGTGGTGGCCGGCGGCGGCTTGCAACGATTCCTTCAATCTTGTGGGAACACAGTGTGGGCTGCGTCACGTTCGAGTTGAATGAAGGCAGTGAGTGAACCGACGCGCCGTGCGTGCGGACGCAGCCTGATGGGGGTCCAGGTGAGTGCTTCCCGGCGTAGTGGGGCCACCGACGAGCTGGGGCCCGACGAGCCCGAGCCGGAACCGGGGCGGGATGCTCCGGAGGACTCGGGCGGCTTTGACCTGCTCGCCGCGCTGCTCGACGGCATGGACGCGGCGCTGTGCGCCTTCGACGCGGACGGTTTCGTCACCCACTGGAACCGTGAGGCCGAGCGGATCCTGGGGTGGACGGCGGCCGAGGCGGTGGGCCGGCACGGGTTCGCCGGGTGGGCGGTGCGCGAGGCGGACGCGGACGAGGTCGAGGGGCGGTTGCTGTCGGCCATGCGCGCCCCGGGGCGGCAGGTGCACGAGTTCGCGCTGGTCACGAAGGACGGCGGGCGGGTGCTCGTACGGACGCAGTCGGCGGCGGTGCGCGGGCCGGACGGGAAGCCGGCCGGCGTGTACTGCGCGTTCAGCGAGGTGCACGCGCAGATCGACCTGGAGCGGTCGATCGCGCTGAGCGAGGCGCTGTTCGAGGACGCGGCCTGGGGTGTCGTGGTCGTGGACGCCGATCTGCGGCCCGCGGTGGTCAACGCATATGCCGCGCGGGCGCTCGGTATCGGCCGGACGTCGGCGCTCGGGCGGCCGCTCGGGGAGTTGCTCGCGCTGGGTGTGGAGGATCTGGAGAGCGCGCTGACGCATGTGCTGGCCGAGGGGGCGCCGCCCGCGCCGGCCGACATGTGGGTGAGCGTGCGCACGGCGGAGGGCGAGCAGCGGCGCTGCTGGCGGTCGGGGTTCCTGCGGCTGGCGTCGCCGCTCACGGAGGAGCCGGTGCCGCTCGGGGTCGGCTGGCTGTTCCAGGACGTCACGGAGGCCAAGCACGTCGAGCAGGAGGCCGCGACGCTGCGCTTCCGGGCGAACCAGCTGCATCGCGCGGCCCGTGCGGCCGCCGAGTGCGAGGATCCGGCGGAGGCGGCCACCGTCCATCTGGACTTCGCGCTGGCCGGGTTCGCCGACCACGCGGTGATCGACCGGGTGGTGGGAGGGTCCCGCGCCGACGGGGAGGTGGGGCCGGTCCGGCTGGTGCGGATCGCGGCCACGCCGTCCGGGACGCCGGGGCCGAGCATGCTGACGGGCTCGGCGGGGCTGCCGGTGCGCTACGAGGAGGGGCATCCGGCGTTGCAGTGCGTGGTGCGGGCCGGGAGTGTCCGGGCGGACGCCGGTTCGGTGCCGCCGGACCGGGCGCGGGCCTGGGCGCTGGACCGGCAGTGGCCGGGTGACGCGGTGCACGCGTTGTGCGCGGTGCTGCGCAGCCGGGGGCGGACGCTGGGCGTGGTGACGTTCCTGCGCGGGGCGGGTCGTACCCGCTTCGAGCGCGCGGACGCGACGTACGCCGAGGACGTGGCGGTCCGTGTCGCGACCGCGCTGGATCTCGCCCATCTCGCGAAGGACCGGCCGCAGTAGCGGTCCGTTCAGCGCTGGTAGAAGATCCGGTCGCGGTACTCCGCGAACACGCGGGCGTTCCATTCGTGGCCGCCGTCGACGTTGCCGGAGCGCAGCAGCGGGGGTTCGGTGCCGCGGTCGGCGAGGGTGGCCGCGGTGGTGGCGAGGACCGCCTGGAGCAGGGCGCTGGTGACGACGGTGGAGGCGGGTGCGAAGGGCGCCGGGATGGTGTCGAGGGTGAGTTCGGCGTCCCCGACGGCGATCTTCGAGTCGAGGACGACGTCGCAGTGGTCCTTGAGGTAGGTGCCGGAGGTGTGCCGGGAGGTGGTCTGGGCGGCGTACGCCACCGATGTCACGCCGATGACCTTGACGCCGCGCCGGCGGGCCTCGACGGCCATCTCGACGGGCAGGGCGTTGCGGCCCGACAGGGAGATGATCAGGAGGGCGTCGCCGGTGCGCAGGGGTGAGGTGTCGAGGACGGCGGTGGCGAGTCCGTCGACGCGTTCGAGGCGGGAGCCGAGGGTGGCGGGCATGACGTCGACGCCGACGAGGCCGGGGGCGGCGAGGAGGTTCATGAGGGCGAGGCCGCCGGCGCGGTAGACGACGTCCTGGGCGGCGAGGGAGGAGTGGCCGGCGCCGAAGGCGAACAGCCGGCCGCCGGAGGTGACGGTGTCGGCGAGGAGGGTGCCTGCGGCGGTGATGGCACCGGCCTCCTCGTCGCGGACCCGTTGCAGGAGGCCGATGGCGGCGTCGAAGAACAGGTCGGCGGGCGTGCCGTCGCTCATGCGGTGCCCCTTCGCAGCGTCAGCGTGGGTGTCTGTGCCTGTGTCGCCGATCACCCTCAGGTCTGGACCAGGGTGGTGTCAATACGGCCGGGGGTCCGTGCGGGTGGTGGGTACCGCGGTGGGGTGGGGCGCTTGCCTCGTGGGTCCTCGGGGCACGGTGGAGGCACGACTGCCCGCGGCCGCAGTGCCCTTCGGGGGCGCGGGGAACCGCGCGGCCGGCTCCCACCGGCCCGCAGGTGGGCGAGGGCCCGTGCCCCGTTCTTCCGGTGTCCCCCGCTTGTCAGTGGGATCCGGCAGAATTGGGGGCAGGGCCAGCGCACGCGGCCGGGGCTTCTGGCGAGGTAATCGAGGGGCACGTATGTCCGGACTGATCGACACCACGGAGATGTATCTCCGTACCATCCTCGAACTCGAAGAGGAAGGCGTTGTCCCCATGCGCGCCCGTATCGCGGAGCGGCTCGACCAGAGCGGGCCGACGGTGAGCCAGACGGTGGCCCGGATGGAGCGGGACGGTCTGGTGTCCGTCGCCGCCGACCGCCATCTGGAGCTGACCGACGAGGGCCGCCGGCTGGCGACGCGCGTGATGCGCAAGCACCGGCTCGCGGAGTGCCTGCTGGTCGATGTGATCGGCCTGGAGTGGGAGCAGGTGCACGCCGAGGCGTGCCGCTGGGAGCACGTGATGAGCGAGGCCGTGGAGCGGCGCGTCCTGGAGCTGCTGCGGCACCCGACCGAGTCGCCGTACGGCAACCCGATCCCGGGTCTGGAGGAGCTGGGCGAGAAGGACGGCGCCGATCCGTTCCTCGACGAGAGCATGGTGTCGCTGGCCGATCTGGATCCGGGCTCGGACGGCAAGACGGTGGTGGTGCGCCGGATCGGCGAGCCCATCCAGACCGACGCGCAGCTGATGTACACGCTGCGGCGGGCGGGTGTGCAGCCCGGTTCGGTGGTGAGCGTGACGGAGGCGGCCGGCGGGGTGCTGGTGGGCAGCGGCGGCGAGGCGGCCGAGCTGGAGGCGGACGTCGCCTCCCACGTGTTCGTCGCCAAGCGCTGAGCGACGGCTGCTGAGCTCCGTTCGGCCTCCTTTGCCCCTGGCGAGGCCGACGCCTCTGTCCGATGCCGTGCCGGCGGGTGTCGAACGCGTCGAATGCAGGATTCAGTGCGTGGAATCGCAGCGCTGGAACGCTTCGCGTGCGAGGCTGTCGCGAGAGGCATATGACCTGAGGGGGGCGGGGAGGATGTGCCGAGGACTTGGTGGGGGGATGGGCCCCGGCACCTTGCGGTGCCGGGGCCTGTCCTCCCCAGTGCTGACCCGGAGCCCCGAGCTCCCAGGGTCATCCCCGCGGACCGTTTTCCCCGAGCGGCCCGCCCCCCGCAGAAGAAATCCCCCCGGCGGCGCCGATCATGCCTGGGGAGGGGTCACTCGAATGAGGGGTGTTGTCCGCCGGAACCCGGTTTTCGAATAGAAGTTCGATAGCCTGCGGTGGTACCGAAGCACCACGAAGTGATGACGAGGCGACACTAGGCACGCGGAGCTAGGGGGGTGCCAGGCCCATGGCACGGCGCATCGACGTGACAGGAGCCGGCGGCGTACACCTCGCCGCCTGGGAGTTCGCGGACCCGCCCAAGACGGAGGAGGCGGACCGCTCGATTCCCGGCGTGCTGTTACTGCACGGCCTGATGGGCCGCGCCTCGCACTGGGCGTCCACCGCCCGCTGGCTCTCCGCGCGGTACCGGGCCGTCGCCCTCGACCAGCGCGGCCACGGCCAGAGCGGCAAGCCCCCGCAGGCCGCCTACACCCGCGATGCGTACATCGAGGACACCGCGGCCGCCGTCGAGCAGCTGGATCTGGCACCGGCCGTGCTCATCGGCCACGGCATGGGCGCGCTGACCGCCTGGCAGCTCGCCGCGAAGCGCCCCGAACTGGTGCGGGGCCTGATCATCTGCGACATGCGGGCGTCCGCGCTCGGCGCGGCCTCGCAGCGCGAGTGGGCCGACTGGTTCAACTCCTGGCCCGTTCCCTTCGCCACGCTCGCCGACGTACGCAAGTGGTTCGGCGAGGACGATCCCTGGGTGGAGCGGCCGAACCCGGCGCGCGGGGAGTTCTACGCCGAGGTGATGCACGAGGGCGCCGATGGCTGGCGGCCCGTGTTCGAGCCCGACCGGATGCTGAGGTCCCGGGAGACCTGGGTGTACGACGCGCACTGGGAGGAGCTGGCCCAGGTGCCGTGCCCCACGCTGGTGGTACGCGGGGTGGACGGGGAGCTGGGGCGGGCGGAGGCGCAGGAGATGGTCCGGGTGCTGCCGAAGGGGGAGTACGCCGAGGTGGCGGACGCCGGCCCGCTGCTGCCCTATGACCGGCCGGAGGCCTGGCGGGCGGCGGTGGAGCCGTTTCTCGACCGGGTGGGGGAGTGAGGAGCGCCTGCCGGGCCGGCGGCTGAGCGGTTTCGGCGGCTGCGGGCGCGCGGTGGTCTCTCGCGCAGTTCCGCCCCCGGCCTCCGGCCGGGGGGACCCCCAGCGCCCCTTGCGGGGCGCCCCTAACCCCTGCTGACAGCCACAAGGATCTCCGGCAGGTTCGCCGCCGCGCGCGGCGCCGCCAGGCGCAGCCCCGCCCATGTGATGCCCGCCCCGTAGACGGCCCCCACCGGCAGCAGCAGCCAGGTCCACTGCGCACCCCCCGCGCGCACGTTCAGCGCGATCGTCAGGGCGATGACCGGGGAGCACAGCAGGCCTGCCGCGACCATGCCGCCGAAGATGGCGATCCAGGCGAGTCCGGCCTGGCCGGGGGCGACGTTGCGGTGACCCTCCTGGGGGATGGAGTAGGGGAAGCGGGCGGAGGTCCAGGCGCCGGTCGCCAGCATCGCGCCGAGCAGGGCGAAGGAGAGGCCGAGCACCTCGGGCAGCCGGGCCCAGTCGCCCAGCATGGCCGTGGTCAGCACGGTCACCAGCGTGGCGTACGGCAGGGTGATCAGCAGCAGGGCCAGCGCCCGCCCGCGCAGTTCGGCGTAGGCGTCCCTGGCGGACGAAATGGTCGTCGCGACCATCCAGAAGGCGGAGGCGTCCTGCCCGAACTGGTTGTACATCTGGATGCCGAGCATCCCCGCGGCGAAGCACGCGAAGTAGATCGAACCGGTGCCCTGCAAGGCGTTGAAGACGGGCACGATCAGGCCGATGGCCAGCGAGGTCACCCAGGCGGCCTTGGTCTTGGGGTCGCGCCAGACGTAGCGCAGGCTGCGCGCCATGACCGTACCGGTGCGTCCGCCGGGCAGCAGCCGTCCGAGGCCGCCGTCCGCGGCGGAGCGGCTCCGGGCGGCCGTGTCGGGCGCCTGGAGGGTGGACCCGTCGGGTGAGGTCATCAGCCGGGTCAGCGTCCGCGCCCACGCGCCGACGAGCAGCGCCAGCGCGGCGAGGGCCAGGCCGAGCTGGAGCACCGCCGTGCCGTACGCCCCCTCGCTCGCCGACCGCACCGCGCCGATCGCCGACGCGGGCGGCAGCCACCGCACCACGTCGGCCACCGGCGCGAGCCGCCCGAGCCCGGCCGAACCGAGGCTCTGGGCGCCGAAGTTGACGAGCTGCGCGCCGACCGCGATCACCAGGCCGCTCAGGACGGCCAGGTCACGGCCCTTGCGGCTGCTGAGCAGCCGTACGTTCGCGGCGGCCACCGCGCGGGCGAGGGCCACGCAGACCAGCAGCGCGAGAGCCACGGCGAGGACCGCGACGCCGTAGCCGGCCGCGCCGTGCGCCACCGACACCGCGCAGCCCACCAGCAGCAACAGGCTGACCAGGGGGCCGATGCCGACCAGCGAGGCGGCCAGCAGGGCCCGGACCAGGGGCCGGGGCCGCAGCGGGAGCATCACCAGCCGGGTCGGGTCCAGGGTCTCGTCGCCGCCCGGGAAGAACAGCGGCATCACCGCCCAGCCCAGCGCCAGCACGGCGGCCCCCAGCACCGCCACCGCGTCCACGTGCGCGTGCCCGCGCAGTAGGACCAGGCCCAGCAGCTGCAGGGCCGCGAACAGCAGCGCGAGGACCGCCGACACGACGAACGCGGCCCGCCGGCCGCCGGACTGCCGCAGCCCGTTGCGCAGCAGCGACAGCTTCAGCCGTACGACGGTGGCGGTCACGTCCGTCATCGGCCCGCCCCGCCGCCCAGCCAGTCCAGATCGGAGGCGGTGTTCCGGCCGCTCGCCCCGACGAGTTCGAGGAACGCCGCCTGGAGGGTGGGATGCGCCCCGCGCACCTCGTCCAGGGTCCCCGTCGCGCGGATCCGGCCGGCCGCCAGCACCGCGACCCAGTCGCACAGCGACTCGACGAGCTCCATCACGTGGGAGGAGAAGACGACGGTCGCGCCGGAGGCGGTGTACCGCTCCAGCACGCCCCGGATGATCTGCGCGGACACCGGGTCGACGCCCTCGAACGGCTCGTCCAGGAAGAGGACTTCGGGGTTGTGGAGGAGAGCCGCGGCGAGCCCGATCTTCTTGCGCATGCCGGTCGAGTAGTCGACGACGAGTTTGTGCTGGGCTCCGGCGAGGTCGAGGACGTCCAGGAGCTGGGTGGCCCGCTTGTCGACCTCGGCGCCGGGGAGGCCGCGCAGCCGGCCGGAGTAGCCGAGCAGTTCGCGTCCGGAGAGCCGTTCGAAGAGACGGAGGCCTTCGGGGAGGACACCGATGCGGGCCTTCACGGCCACCGGGTCCCGCCACACGTCGTGGCCGACGACCTCGACCAGGCCCTGATCGGGGCGCAGCAGCCCGGTCACCATGGAGAGGGTGGTGGTCTTGCCCGCGCCGTTCGGTCCGACGAGTCCGACGAACTTCCCGGCGGGCAGCGACAGGTCGATCCCGCCGACGGCCACCTGTTGCCCAAACCGTTTCCAGAGCCCACGCACACGTACGGCATCGGTCATGGGCCAACCCTATGGGTGCGGCGGGTTCTGGGGGTGCGGGTGGGCGGGGCTGAGGTGGGGGTGGGGACGCTTACCGGCGCTTGCAGGGTGCCTCCCCCAGTCTTCGGCCGGGGGGACCCCAGCGCCCACCCGTGCCGCCCTGCGGCACGCCTGCCCGCGGCTGGGTAGCTGTGACCCTGCCCGCGGCTGTGCAGCTGACGCGACTGCAGCGCCCCTTCAGGGGCGCTGGGGGTACCCCCGGCCGAAGGCTGGGGGAGGAACTGCGCGATCAGCCACGAAGCACCCGCAGTCGCCGACGAAACAGGCACCCGGCAACCCAACAGGCGCTACCGGTCCCTCCCGCACGCATACGCCAGCGGCGAGATCAGTTCCTCCGCATCCGGCAGCCACCGGTTCGCCGGCGTCGGCCGGCAGACCCACTGGACCGCCCCTCGCGAGCCGTACCGGGTGGGCGGGGCGGGGAGGTACGCGCCCTCTCCCAGCGCCGTGAGGTCCAGTGAAGCCGGTGACCAGCCCAGCTTCCGTACCAGGTCCGGCACCTTCGCCGACGCGCCCGGCAGTACGAAGAACTGCATCCGGCGGTCGGGAGTCAGCGTCACCGGCCCCAGCGTCAGCTCCATCCGCTCCATGCGCGCCAGCGCGAGAAACCCCGCCGTCTCCGGGACGGACAGCGCGTCGAAGGTCCGCCCCGTCGGCAGCAGGATCGACGCCGTCGGCTGCCTCTGCCACATCCGGCGCGCCACCGTCGCACTACCGGTCGCCTGCGTCGCCCAGTCCGGGCGCGCCGCGTGCGCGCCGGGCGCCGCGCACGCGAACTCCCCGCAGGAGCAGCGCTGCACCCCCTCGACCGCTTCCAGCCAGGTGCCCGGGAAGACGTCCCAGTGGCGCTCCTCGGCGTAGCGTACGGCGGTGTCCAGCAGCGATTCCCCGCGCTGCTTCGGAATCTGAGCGGCTTCGGTGCCGACGATCGTCTCTTCCACGCTCAACACAACTCCCGCGCCCACCTGGAGTTACGGGCGTAGCGCGCGCGGGGGAGGAGCATCTTCTCGGTAACTGGGGCGCATGGATGCATGTGTGGGGGCGCGCGGGAGGAGCCGGGGCGTGAGCGGGTAGTCACACATGGGGGGTTGGCGGCGGCCGCAGCCACGGTTCCGCCGCGTTTACCCGGCAATCCTCGCATGTCCCGCATTTTCGGTATGTCCGCTGGGCAGTGATCGTAAAGGCCGGATCTTTTCCCTACAGGGAGTTCGCAGGGGGTACGCCATGGCCGCAAGGCCGCTTGTCGCGCGGCAGCCGAACGAACGGTTGCAGGCGCTCATCCAGGAGGCGGGGTGCTCGAACGCCGGGCTCGCCCGCCGGGTCAACATGTGCGGCGCCGAGCACGGTCTCGACCTGCGGTACGACAAGACGTCCGTGGCGCGCTGGCTGCGCGGCCAGCAGCCACGGGGCCGGGCGCCCGCGATCATCGCCGAGGCGCTGGGGCGCAAGCTGGGCCGTACGGTCACGATCGACGAGATCGGCATGGCCAACGGCAAGAACCTCGCCTCCGGTGTCGGTCTCCAGTTCTCGCCGACGGTGCTGGGGGCCATCGAGCAGGTCTGCGAGCTGTGGCGCAGTGACGTGGGGCGCCGGGACTTCCTGTCCGGTTCCTCGGTCGCCGCGTCCGCGCTGGTGGAGCCGAGCCGGGACTGGCTGATCTCGGCGCCGGACGCGCAGGTGGCGCGGCAGGCGGGGCCGCGGGTCGGGCAGTCGGACGTCGCGGCGGTGAAGGCGATGACGCAGGCCCTCACCGACCTCGACCACCAGTTCGGCAGCGGACACGTGCGCCCGGTCGTCGTGCACTACCTCAACAGCGTCGTCTCCGGACTGCTGGCCGGCTCCTACCGGGAGTCCGTGGGGCGGGAGTTGTTCGCCGCCGTCGCCCGGCTCACCGAACTGGCCGGGTACATGGCCGTCGACACCGGTCAACCGGGGCTGGCGCAGCGGTACTACATCCAGTCGCTGCGCCTCGCGCAGGCGGCCGGCGACCGTGGCTACGGCGGCTACGTGCTCGCCTCCTCCATGAGCCACCTCGCCGCGCAGCTCGGAAACCCGCGCGAGATCGCCCAGTTGGCGCGGGCGGCGCAGGAGGGGGCGCGTGGTCGCGTGACGCCGCGCGCGGAGGCGATGTTCTTCGCGGCCGAGGCCCGCGGCCACGCCCTGCTCGGCGATGCGCGGGCGGCCCAACTGGCGACGGGACGGGCGGTGTCGGCGATGGAGGCCGCCGATCCGGCGTCCGGGGACGACCCGGCGTGGATCAGGCACTTCGACGAGGCCTACCTGGCCGACGAGTTGGCGCACTGCCATCGCGACCTGGGCCAGGCCGAGGCGGCCGCCAGGTGCGCGCGGCAGTCGCTGGACGGACACCCGGAGACCCGGGCCCGGCGCCGGGCGATCGGCTATGTGCTCCTCGCCACAGCGCAGGTGCAGCAGCGGGAGATCGAACAGGCCTGTGCCACCGGGACGAAGGCGGTCGAACTGCTGGAGACGGTCCGCTCCAACCGGGGGGCGGAGTACCTGGAGGACTTCCAGCAGCGGCTGGAGCCGTTCCGGGACGAACCGGTGGTCAGGGAGTTCGGCGCGCGCCTGGAGCTGCGGGCGGCCGCGTGAATTCCTGCCCCGCGGCTGCGTGAACGGGTGGGAAACCCCACCCTTCCGTCGGGAGGCGGCGTATACAGCGCACCGCGGGGCGGTTTTGTTACTGCTGTCACAGGGAGCAAGATCGCTCCCCTGGCCGCGTGGCACCCTGCTGAGGTGACCCGGTAGCGTGAGCCCGATTCACAAGGTCCCCCATTAGTAGGAGTCCCGGTGACGCAGAGTGGACAGGGCGAGCCCGCGCGCGAAGGCATCGTGCTGCCCTCGGACGGTGGCGAGCCTCTGTTGCCGGGTATGACGGGCAGCCCCGTCCCCGTCGCGCAGCCGCCCGTCCCGGCCGCCGCGCCGCCAGAGGGCCAGTCCTGGGGCCAGCCGTGGGGCCCCGGCCGGCAGCAGAGCGCGCAGCCGCAGGCGGCCGGCCAGGACTGGCCGCAGGCGGCCGGCCAGGAGTGGGCCGCCCCTGACCAGCCGCAGCCACTGCCGCCGGCCTGGAGCGCCCAGTCGCACGCGCCCCAGAACCACGCCGGCCGGGCCCGGGCCCAGGCCCCCGGTGCCGGCCCGCTTCCGCCGGAGGAGGCGCCGGCCCCGTCGTACGGCGGCGGCTACGAGCAGTCGTACGGCTACGGCGCCGCCCAGCCCCAGCAGTCGTACGGCGCCCCGCTGCCCCCGGCGGCCGGCCACGACCCCTACGGCGCCCCGCAGGCAGGCCACGGCGGCTACGGCGGCGCGCTGCCGCCCGCCGACGAGGGGGCCACCCAGTACATACCGCCGGTGCCGGCCGCGCCGGTGGACGAGGGCGCCACCCAGTACATACCGCCGGTGCCGGCGGCCTCCGAGGGCGCCACCCAGCTGATCCCGCCGGTGGGACCCGGTGCGCTGCCGCCGGAGATCTCCCACGGGCAGAACGCCTTCCCCGGCCACCAGGCCGCCCCCGCGGCGCACTCCGACGCCGAGGCCACGCAGTACATCCCGCCGTACGCGGCCTCCGGTGGCCCGCAGGACGGCGGCGACCGGCAGCCGCCCGCCGAGTTCGACAACCTCTTCCGCAGCGCGCCGGGCGGCGAGCCCCCGGCGGCGTCCACGGCCCAGATGCCGCGCTTCCAGCCGCAGCCCCAGAGCGGCTACCAGCAGCCGCCGGCGTACACCCCGCCCCCCGCGGCGTTCGGCCACGACGACGACGGTGCCGGCGGCGGCCGGGGCGGCCGCAACAAGCCCAAGGTGCCGCTGATCGCGGCCGTCGGGATCGGCATCGTCGTGCTCGGCGTCGGCGCCGGTGCCCTGCTCAGCGGCGGCGGGGGGTCGGACGACGGCAACAAGACGGTCGCCGCCTCCGCCTCGGCCTCCGGCGGGGACTCGTCGGCCGCGGCCGACCCCGCGAAGGCGCAGGCCGTCGCCCTGGACAAGCTGCTCGCCGACAGCGGCAGCAGCCGGGCCTCGGTGATCAACGCCGTCGCCCAGGTGAAACGGTGCGAGAACCTGGACGGCTCCGCCACCGACCTGCGCGACGCCGCCCAGCAGCGCACCCAGCTGGTCACCCGGCTCTCGCAGCTGTCCGTCGACAAGCTGCCGGACAGTGCCGAGCTGAGCACCGCCCTCACCAAGGCCTGGCAGGCCTCCGCGAACGCCGACAACCACTACGCCGCCTGGGCCGACCAGGTCAAGAGCAAGCACGGCTGCCACAAGGGCCAGGCCCGCACCACCGGCCAGACCGCCGCCGGCAACCGTGAGAGCGGCACCGCCAGCAGCCAGAAGGTGAAGGCGGCCGCGCTGTGGAACACGATCGCGAGCAAGTACGGGCTGACCCAGCGGCAGCCGACCCAGCTGTGACGACAGCCGGCCCGCACGTGCAGGTCACGTGCGGGCCGGTCACGTCGTCCGGGCCGGTCATCCGCGGGCCGGTCGCGTGCGGGCGGCCGGTCAGCTGAGGTCGGCGTTCTCCAGGACCTTGGTCATGTCCAGGGCCTGCTTGTTCGCCGACTGCAGCAGGCCGTCCTTGACCGTCTGGACGTTCACGTCGGCGTTGACCAGCCGGGCGAAGCCGGCCGCGGCCAGCTTGCCCTGGTAGGGCCAGGACAGGGACGGGGTGAGGCCGCCGGTGGAGACCTTCAGGCCGTCGTTGAGGGTGCGGCGCACGCTGTCGGCGCTGACCTCGCCGTCGCCGATCTTCTCCAGCGCGGCGGTGAGGACCTGGTAGGCGATCCAGGTGGTCTGCACTCCGGCGTCGGCCGGATCGATCCGGTTGTCGCCGAAGGCCTCCTTGCTGATGACCTTCTTCATCTCGTCCCAGCGTGAGTCCGAGGCCACCGGGTACCAGCCGGTGATGTACGACCCCTCGTACGGGCCGCTCGCACCGCCGGTGGAGTTGATCACCGTCTGGTCGACGCTGCCGACCTCGGCGGCCGTCTTCACCCCCGGATAGCCCTTGCGGGCCCGCTGGAAGTTGTCCATGAAGGTGGCCGTGCGGTCCCCGAGCTCGGGCACCACACAGCCCGTCTTCGGCGTGTCCGAGGTGGCGCTCTCCAGCGCCTTCTGCGACTGCTGGTCGTACTCGCTGAGGTCCTCGGCCGCGAGCTGGTCGACCGCCTTGGCGTGGCCGCCCGCCGTGAGGCCCGAGTCGAGCAGCTGGGGCAGCTGGTCGCCGGCGATGCTGTCCGGGCGGACCAGGGTGACCGGGCCGCAGGAGCCGGCCAGCGCCTCCCCGAGCCCGGCGAGCAGGGTGAGCGAGCCACCGTTGACCGGGTAGGAGACGGGGCTGGTGAACTCCTCGTTCGACGCCCCGTAGCCGCCTATGTAGGGGATGGCCGCGCCCTCCAGCGGGGCGAAGTAGGAGTCGCCGAACTGGCTGTAGGAGCCGACCACCGCGACGACGTTCTCGTCGACCGCCCGTTGGGCGCAGGTCGCCGCGCCCACGCTGCTGTTGTGGTCGTTGCAGGTGACGAGGTCGAGCTTGCGGCCGTTGACGCCGCCCTGGGAGTTGATCCACTTGACGTAGGCGGAGGCCATGGCGGGCATGCCGGGTTTGTTGGTGGCGCTGGTCTCCTGCGGCGCCCAGGTCATCACCTTGATCGTGTCGTCCGTCGAGGTCGACATCCCTGGGACGGCGCCGCACCCGGCGGCGAGTGACGCGCAGGCCGTCATGGCCGCCGCGGACAGGGCGGCGGCTCTGACGCGCCGGTGGGTCGTGGGGAGGACGCTGCTGACGGTGGTGCTGGAGATGGGGCGCCTGCCGGTCATGGACACGCACGATTCCGTCACACCGCGAACCAGGAAGTGACCCACGGTCAATGAAAGGTGACGCACAGGTGAATTACAGGGGTGTGGTGCGGGCGTGTGACGAAGGAACGTACGATCGATGACCGTGCAAGGTTCGGAGAACTCTTCCCGTCGCGGCCGTCGCTCCTCCACCATGGGCGACATGCCACTCAATGACATGCCGTGGTGGCGCTGGCGCAGCAATGTGCGCTCCGCGCTGCACATGCTCTCCGACCCCGACTTCCAGCGGAACGTCTGGCTGGCCGGTCAGGAGGGGTACGGCGACGTGACCGACGCGGTCTACCGGCTGGTCGAGGACACCTGGCTGGACAACTGGTCCGCGGAGAAATACGTCGGGACGATATTCCGCGACTCGCAGGAGGCGGCGCTCGTCGACACCTCCGTGCTGCGGGTGCTGCGGATCATGCACCAGGTGGGGCCGGACGCGCCGGTCTCCGCGTACCTCGACCACCAGGCG
This sequence comes from Streptomyces shenzhenensis, assembly GCF_021462265.1. GTDB lineage: Bacteria > Actinomycetota > Actinomycetes > Streptomycetales > Streptomycetaceae > Streptomyces > Streptomyces shenzhenensis. Next base: position 75,003 of record NZ_JAJONF010000025.1, read on the forward strand.
TGGCCGGACGCGGTCCGGGCGGCCCGGGACGCGCACATACGCCTGGCGGTGAGCGACGGCGACGACCCGGACATCCCGCCGCGCAGCCTTGAGGTGCTGCGGATCATGACGCGGGCGGCCTGAGCCCGGCCGGTCGGTCCCGGTCCGGTCGGTCCCGGCCTGTTCGGTCCGAGCCCGGTCGGTCCGAGCCCGGTCGTTCCCGGCCTGTTCGGTCCGAGCCCGGTCGTTCCCGGCCCGGTCGGTCCCGGTCCGGCCCGTCCGCGTCGCGGACAGCGGCGGCCGGGGTGAGCGGGGCATGAGATTCTGTGGTGCATGACCGATCAGTCCACCCGAGCCCAGGCCACCCCGGCCGACCAGTACGTCCTCACTCTCTCCTGCCCGGACAAAAAGGGCATCGTGCACGCCGTGTCGAGCTACCTGTTCATGACCGGCTGCAACATCGAGGACAGCCAGCAGTTCGGGGACCACGACACGGGTCTGTTCTTCATGCGCGTGCACTTCTCGGCCGACGCGCCGGTCACGGTCGACAAGCTGCGGGCGAGCTTCGCGGCGATCGGTGACTCCTTCCACATGGACTGGCAGATCAACCGGGCCGACGAGAAGATGCGCATCGTCCTCATGGTCAGCAAGTTCGGGCACTGCCTGAACGACCTGCTCTTCCGCGCCCGCATCGGGGCGCTCCCGGTGGACATCGCGGCCGTGGTCTCCAACCACACCGACTTCGCGGAGCTGGTGGACTCGTACCACGTCCCCTTCCACCACATCCCGGTGACGAAGGAGACGAAGGCCGACGCCGAGGCGCGGCTGCTGGACCTCGTCCGCGAGGAGAACGTCGAGCTGGTGGTGCTGGCCCGCTACATGCAGGTCCTCTCGGACGACCTGTGCAAGCAGCTGAGCGGCCGGATCATCAACATCCACCACTCGTTCCTGCCGAGCTTCAAGGGCGCGAAGCCGTACCACCAGGCGCACGCGCGGGGCGTGAAGCTGATCGGTGCGACGGCGCACTACGTCACGGCCGACCTGGACGAGGGCCCGATCATCGAGCAGGAGGTCGAACGGGTCGGCCACGACGTCACCCCCGACCAGCTGGTCGCGATCGGCCGCGACGTGGAGTGCCAGGCGCTGGCGCGGGCGGTGAAGTGGCATGCGGAGCGCCGCATCCTGCTCAACGGCCGGCGGACGGTCGTCTTCGGCTGACGGTCGCGCGACGGGCTCCGCCCGAGGGGCCGGTGGTTCCGGTCGTGGCGCGAGTGCGGGTGCGTGGGGGCCGTTCGCGCAGTTCCCCGCGCCCCCGAAAGCCAAAAGCGGGGCGCCCCGTCTTTTTTGGGGGCGCGGGGAACTGCGCGGCCGGCCATGAACCACCCGCGGCCGCCGTCTACGGAACCCCCCGCCCCTCGGGCGAACGCCCCTACATCCGGCTCAGGCTCGCGGCAGCGAACAGGACGTCCCTGATCGCCGCCGGATCCCCCAACTGCCCCGCGGCGGCCTCCTCCGGAGGGACATGGCCCGCGGCCAGCCGGCAGAACTCCACGTCGTCCAGCGCCACGTGCGCCACCTCGAACTCCGCGGAGCCCACCGCCCCGGGCGAGTCCAGCGGGATCAGCCACTCGCCGCCGCCGTTGCCCTCGATCTCCAGCCGCAGGCTGCGGCCGGGCCGTCCCGCGGGGACCAGGTGGGGGGCCTGGCCGGGCGCCGCCAGCCCCGCCCGCCGGCGCTCGGCCAGCACGGCGGGCAGCATCCGGGCCGCGAGGTCGATCATCCCGCGCAGGTGTCTGGGGGCCGGCGGCTCGTAGGGATAGTCCACGGCCTCCGCGATGTCCTCCGCGTGCACCCAGCACTCGAAGGCGCGGTCCAGCATCGCGTCGTGCAGGGGCAGTTCGAAGTCGTCGTACGACACCCCGAGCCGCCCGGCGGTGCCGCCGGTGAAGGAGACGGTCTGCACGAGCCGGTGGCTCTGCTCCCGCCAGGGCACCCGCACCGCACGCGTCGGCGGGAAGTGCGAGGCCTGCCAGAACGCCTCGGTGCGGGCGGCCGGGCCCTGTGCCCGGTTCTCCCCGAGCGGGTCGTCGAGGCCCAGTGCCGTCGCCACCAGGCCGTCGACGGACAGCAGATGCGCGATCACGCCGGCGACCGTCGTACGGCGGCTCGCCGCCGCCTCGCCGTCGAACCAGCGCAGCCGCACCGGCGCGTGCCACTCCGCGTCGCCGATGTCCTGGAGCAGGGCGTCCAGGCGGGCGGTCTCCGCGTCGTAGGGCGCCGCCCACGCGGGGACCGGGATCCTGGCCGGCCGGCGGTCCAGGCAGGCCTCCAGGACCCGGGTGCGCAGGCCGGGGTCGAGGTCCAGGCTCTCCGGCTGGTGCAGCAGGCCGACCGCCTCGCGCAGCCGCCGCGCCTCGTCCGCGCAGGCCCCGCAGTCCCCGAGGTGGGCCTCGACGGCGAGCGACTCCGCCGCCGAGCACGCGGCCAGCGCCCACGCCCCGAGCAGCGATTTCAGGACGTCGTGCGACAACTCCGGCGCTGCGGGCGGCGGGTCGGCCGGCGCGGGCAGCGGCTGCCCGCCGTCCTCGACGGAGGCCCGGGGCAGCGGTATGCGCGGCGGCCGGCCGAAGTCGGCGCCGCCGCCCGCCGGCACGCCACCGGTCCCGTCCCCGGTGCCGTCGTGCGCCTCGGAGAACTCGGCGCCGTTCACAGCCCGCCTCCGGGTCCGGGCGGCGTCCCGGCGTCGTGCGCGGTGGACAGCAGTTGCAGGCCCAGGCGCAGCCGGCGGCGGGCCTCGTCCTCGGTGACGCCGAGGTCCACCGCGGTCTGCCGGTAGTCACGGCGCTGGAAGTAGGCCAGATCCAGGGCGGCGCGCAGCGGGGCCGGCATGGAGTGCACGATGTAGTCCGCGCGGGCGGCGACGGAGGCCCGCCGCACCTTGCGCTCCAGCTCCTCCGCGGCCCGCGGGGAGCCGCTGTCGCCCGGCGCGAGCGCGGCGGTCTCGGTGGCCCTGAGGCGCTGCACGGCGAGCCGGTGGGCCAGCGCGGCGAGCCACGAGCGCAACGGCCCCTGCCGGGGGTCGTAGGCGTCGGGATGCTCCCAGACCTGGGCGAAGACCTCGCGGGTTATGCCGTCGGCGGCCCGCTCGTCGCCGAGGACGCGATGCGCGAGCCCGTGCACGAGCGAGGCGAAGCGGTCGTACAGCTCACCGAGGGCGGCCGCCTCGCCGCGTGCGAGCCGTTGCTGCATCTTGCGGTCCCAGCGGGGCGGTACGTCCTTCTTCGCCATGCGGCCCCCTCTCCCTGCTCCTGTCCGTGTCCCTGCCCGTGTCTGTGTCTGTGTCTGTGTCTGTGTCTGTGTCCAGCGTGTCCTCGTCGTCTCCTCGAATGTAGTCGGCACGTCCGGCGGCGCACGCCCCTTTATGCCAATGCGCGCCCCTGGCGGACCGCGGGTGGTAGTGGGCGCTCCGGTTGTCGCCCCGCCGCTCCGCTGCTTCTCTGCTCTCCCGGTCGGGCCCGGCCGACACCTTCTGCTTCTGATCGAACAGGATCGGTAGTGACCGAAACAACCCCCTCCCTGATCGATGCTCGTTTGTCATCCGGGGTTTCGGGGAACGGCCGCTGGGCAGCCGCGCGACAACAAGCGTAGGAACTGGCTCCGTTTCCGGGCGGTTCCGGAGATCCGGCGAGCGGAGGGCTGAGCCGTGGCTTTCAAGGTGACCGGCGTCGAACAGGGCGAGTGGGCCGTGCTCGGGGTGTCGGGCGAACTGGACCTGGTGACCTCGCCGGTGCTGCGCCAGCGGGTGCACGACGTCGTCGCCGACGGCTGCCACAGCGTGGTCCTCGACCTCTCCGACGTCTTCTTCTGCGACTCCAGCGGGGTCGGCGTCCTCATCGCCGCCCGCCGCCTGATCCGCTCCTGCCGGGGCCGGCTGCGGCTGATACTGCCCGCCCAGGGCGCGAGTGACGGTTCGCACGTCAACCGGGTGCTCGGCGCCCTCGGCGTACGGCGGCTGTTCGATGTGTACGCCGACATCGACAGCGCGACCACCGACGAGGAGGACCCGCTGTCCGCGTAGCCGGGGCGGCGGGGCCACGCGGTCCTGTAGCCGAACGATCACGACAGTGCCACGTTGTTGTCGCGGAATTCCCCCGGTCTTGGCACAAGCGTCGTTTTCCGGCGTCCCGGGCGTCGCCGCGTCGTACGCTCCCTGGGAGATGAATCCCCACGTTAAGGCGGCCCGAACAGACATGGTCAGCACCGAGTACGAGCGACGGATCGCCGCCCGGTTCGCAACCTTCGACCAGGACGGCAACGGCTGGATCGCCCGCGAGGACTTCAACGCGGCGGCCAAGGCGCTGCTCGCCGAGTTCGGCGCAGCCGCCCGCTCCGACAAGGGCCAGGCCCTGTACGCCGGTGCCGAGGCCTTCTGGCAGGGCATGGCCGGCATGGCGGACCGGGACGGCGACCAGCGCATCACCCGCCAGGAGTTCGTGAGCGGCGCGGTCAAGCGGCTGCACGACAACCCCGAGCGGTTCGGCGAGATCGCCCGCCCCTTCCTGCACGCGGCCCTCGCCCTCGCGGACACCGAGGGCGACGGCACGGCGGCCGTCGAGGACACCGCGCGCGTGCTGCGCGTCCTCGGGGTCGCCCCGGAGCTCGCGCGGGCGATCGCCGCGGGCCTCGACACGGACGGCGACGGCAGGGTCGCGGAGGCCGAGATCGTCCCGGCGTTCGCCCGCTACTTCACGATCCCGGAGTAGGGCTCCGCGGAGCGGAATCCGCGGCTGCGGAACTCCCGGCTGTAGAACTCCCTGCTGCGGGGATCCCGGCCGGGGCACTCCCCGAGAAACGCTCGCGCAGCTTGTACTTGAGCACCTTGCGCAGCGTCTCGTTGCGCGGCAGGGCGTCCACCACCTCCAGCCGCTCCGGCAGCTTGTGCACCGACAGCCCTTCCGCGCGCAGATACGACACCACCTCCGGGAGCCTCAGCACGGCGGCTCCCGGCGGCTGTTCGACCACCGCGCAGACCAGCTCCCCGCGCTCCGCGTCCGGCAGCCCGACCACCGCCGCGTCGGCCACCGCCGGATGCGCGGCGAGCAGGTCCTCGATCTCCTTCGCCGAGATGTTCTCGCCCTTGCGGATGATCACGTCCTTGAGCCGCCCGGTGAGGACGAGATGCCCCGTCGCGGTCACCCGGCCCAGGTCGCCGGTGCGCAGGAAGCCGTCCTCGTCGAAGGCCGCGGCGGACTGCGCCGGATCCAGGTACCCCTGGCACACCGCCTCCCCGCGCAGCCGTACCTCGCCGCCCTCCGCGATCCTTATCTCCATCCCCGCCGGCGGCCGCCCCTCGGTCGTCGCCAGGTTCTCCGCGGTGTCGTCCGGCGCCCCCATCGTGATCATCGGCACCTCGGTCATGCCGTACCCGTGGGTCAGCTGCACCCCCATCTCGCGCACCACCGCGTGGTACACCTCCGGCGGCTTGGGCGCCCCGCCGCCGGCCAGCAGCCGCAGCGAGGGAATGACCGGCGCCCCCGGCCGCTTGCGCTGCTCGGCCAGGAACATCGAGTAGAACGCCGTGGACCCGCCCGCCACCGTCACCCCGTGCCTGCGGTACTCGGGCAGCGCGTCCGGCAGCGCGAAATGCTCGAACATCACCGCAGGGAACCCGTACAGCAGCAGCATCACGGTGTAGTCCGGGCCCGCGATGTGCGCGTACGGGAACGCCATCGAGCCCACGTCGTCCGCGGTGAGCCGCAGCGCGTGCGCGAGACACGAACCGCCCGCGATGAGCGAGCGGTCCGTGTGCAGAACGCCCTTGGGGTCGGAGGTGGTTCCCGAGGTCCAGTAGATCCACCGGACGGAGGTGCCCTCGGCGGGCGGGGCGGGCAGCGTGGCCGGATCGCCGTCGGGCAGCTCGTCGTACGCCTCGAAGATCCCCTTGGCGCCCAGCCGCCGCGCCATCCCGGTGTGGTCGAAGCCGCGCCACACGCCCGGTACGGCGAAGAACTCGGCCCTGGACTCGCGCAGCGCGAAGCCGACCTCGCGGTCCCGGTAGAAGGGGATGACGGGCGACTGGACGGCGCCCAGCCGGGCCAGCGCGAAGGACAGCACGGCCGTCTCGATCCGGGTGGGGAGCTGCCAGGCGACCACCGTGCCGGGTCGTACGCCCATGCCGTACAGCCCGGCCGCGACGCGTTCGGCACGCGCGCGCAGCCCGCCGAAGGTCAGGGAGCGCTCGCCCTGGAGGAACACCGGCCGGTGGGGGGTGAGTTCGGCGCGCCGGGCGGCCAGGTCCCAGAGCGTCGGGGCGGTGCTGAGTCCGTGCGCGGTGGCGTTCGTGTCGTCCATGACCGGGCCCCCTGCTCGCTCCTGTTAGCTGACGAGTCGTCAGATCGTAGGTCCTGGCGCCTTGCCGGTCCAGGGGTGCGGGGCTAGCCTGCCAGAATCTGACGAACCATCAACTCCATGTCTGACGAACCATCAGCTCCGTGGGGGTGCCTGCCGGTGGACCTGTCGTACACGCCCGAGGAGGAGGACTTCCGGGCGCGGCTGCGGGAGTGGCTCGCCAAGGTGCTGCCCGGCCTCCCGCCCAAGCCGAGGCCCGAGGACTGGCCGGGCCGCCGCGCCTACGACCTCGGCTGGCAGCGCACGCTGTACGACGCCGGGTATGCCGACGTCCACTGGGACGCCTCCCCGACCACCCGGCTGATCTTCCTCGAGGAGACCGAGCGGGCCGGCGCGCCCTATGTGGGCGCCAACTTCGTCGGCCTGCTGCACGCGGGCCCCACCATCGCCGCCGAGGGCACCGAGGCGCAGCGGGCCCGCTGGCTGGCGCCGATCCTGCGCGGCGACGAGGTGTGGTGCCAGGGGTTCAGCGAACCGGACGCCGGCTCCGACCTGGCCGCGCTGCGCACGCGCGCGTGGCGCGACGGCGACGACTACGTGGTGAGCGGATCCAAGATCTGGACCTCGCACGCGGAGGTCGCCGACTGGTGCGAACTGCTGGTGCGCACGGATGCGCAGGCGCCCAGGCACCGGGGCATCACCTGGCTGGCCATGCCCATGGACGCGCCGGGCATCACCGTACGGCCGCTGCGCACGCTCGCCGGATCCGCCGAGTTCGCCGAGGTGTTCCTCGACGAGGTGCGGGTGCCCGTGGCCAACCGGGTGGGCGCCGAGAACGACGGCTGGCGCGTCACCATGGTGACCCTCTCCTTCGAACGCGGCACCGCCTTCGTCGGCGAGGTCGTCGCCTGCCGCCGGGTGCTCGGCGAGCTCGCGCGCGTGGCGCGCGAGAACGGCACCTGGGACGACCCGGAACGCCGTCGCCGCCTCGGCCGCCTGAACGCCGAGTTCCGGGCCCTGTGGCGGCTCACCCAGTGGAACGTCAGCGAGGCGGAGGGCGGGCGCGTGCCCGGTGTCGGCGGCTCGGTCTTCAAGCTGCGCTACTCGCACGCGCGGCAGGAGCTGTACGACGTGGCGGCCGCCGTGCTCGGGCCGGACGCGCTCGACCTGGACCGGCCGTGGGTCCTCGACCGGCTCTCCTCGCTCTCGTACACCATCGCGGCCGGGACCTCGCAGATCCAGCGGAACATCGTGGCCGAGCGGATCCTCGGGCTGCCGAAGGGGCGGTGAGCGGGCGTGCGATTTCGACTGACCCGTGACCAGGAGGCGTTGCGGGAGGGCATGCGGGAGTTGCTCGGGCGCCGGTTCGACGGCGCGGCGCTGCGGGCGGCGGCCGGCGCGCCGGCGCGTCTCGACCGGCGCCTGTGGCGGGAGCTGGGGGCCGCCGGGTTCTTCGCGCTGCGGCTGCCGGAGGCCGACGGCGGGGTCGGACTCGGCCTGCCGGAAGCCGTGTTGGTGTTCGAGGAGGCCGGGCGGGCGCTGCTGCCCGGCCCGCTGCTGGCCACCCACCTCGCCGCGGCCGAGGTGCCCGGCGCGGCCATGGGGGAGACCGTGGTGGCCCGGGTGGACGGCGGCCTGGCCGAGTGGCTGGCCGAGGCGGACGCGGTGACGGGCGACGCGTCGGGGGCTCTGCCGGTGCGCTCGGTGGACCCGTTGACGCCCCTGCACCGGGTCCCGGGGCCGGCCGCCGGGCCGGCCGACCCCGTCGCCGTGCTCCTGACCGCCGCCGAGCAGCTCGGCACGGCCACGCGCGCGTGCGAGCTGGCCGTGCAACACGCCCGCACGCGCGTGCAGTTCGGGCAGCCGATCGGGGCGTTCCAGGCGGTCAAGCATCTGTGCGCCGAGCTGCTGGTGCGCGCCGAGACCGCGCGGGCGGCCGTCTATGCGGCCGCCGTGACCGCCGCGCCCGTGGACATCGCGGCGGCCCGGCTGCTCGCCGACGAGGCCGCGGTGCGCGGCGCCCGGGACTGTCTCCAGGTGCACGGCGGGATGGGGTTCACCTGGGAGTCGGAGGTGCATCTGCATCTGAAACGGGCGTGGGTGCGGGCACAGCGTGGCGGTGGCAACACGGAGAGTGAGGAAATGCTCGCCGTGGAGTTGCTCGGCTGAGCGTTCGATACGGCTCTGGTCTGCGCGGGTGCGGCTCGGGGCGGCCAGGATGTCGCGGATTGTGGCAAAACTGGAATCACGGAGCGTTGATACCGGGTTGTGTCCAACGCGTGACTCGTCACGGCCCGGAGTCGGCCGTCCCCTCGGGTACCTTCTGTGGGATGCGAGTGGTTCCGAGGACGAGCCATGCCGGCGGTGCCGTCGAAGCGGCCCCGCCGCCGATGCTGCGCCTCGCCGCTCGCAGGGCGGTAAGGGCTTGCGTTCCCGCCTGTTCGACTCCCCGCCGCGAGCGTCGCACAGTATGCCGCAGGCGTACTCCTTCGCGCTGGAATATGCCCGAAGCGCTTGTTGGGGTGACTGTACGTCAACCATGCTGTCTCGTAAGGGAATCACGTTCCGTGACCCTTGCTCTGGCCGTTGTTCTGGCCATGCAGAAAATGGCTACGATCGTGGCCCTCGCCGTCCTCGTCGCCGCGGCCCGCGCCGCGGTGACGGCTCGGCGCGGGTTCATGTGTCCGCCGGTTCGGATGGTGTGAGCGGTGCAGGTGCTTCAAGTGCAGCTGGAGATCCGGCCCGACCCCGCGGAGGTGGGGCGGGCCAGGAGATGGGCGCGCTCGCGCCTCGCCGGGTCCGGCATAGCGGCGGACGAACCGCTGGCCGAGACCCTGATCCTGCTCGTCTCCGAACTGGTCACCAACGCGGTGGTGCACACCGGCTGTCCGGCCGTGCTGCGGCTCTTGCTGCCGGGCACGGACCGCTCGGGCGCCGGGGAGTCGGTCACGGTACGGCTGGAGGTCGCCGACGCCAGCGGCCGCGCGCCCGTGCCGCGGTGCGCCGACGGCGACGCCACCGGCGGCCGGGGCCTAGCCCTCGTCGACGGGCTGGCCGACCGCTGGGGCTGGAGCCCCGAGGGCGCGGGCAAGCGCATCTGGTGCGAACTCGACCGGCGTGCGCAGCCCCGGCAGGGCGCGGCGGTGGCGTACGGGCGCGGGTCGGCCTCGCGTGAGGGGCTGGCCTTCGAGGCGGTGTGATCCCCGCTGTGCGGCCATGCGCCCGGCGTTGCATCCGTGCGCGCCCGTGACGAATCGGGGCATAAGTCGTAAAGCTTCACCCGGGTGTTGACGCCTTGTGACCATGTCCTCACGCTTGAGGTCTGCGATTCGCCGCGAGGGGACGACGAGGGACTTGATGACGGGCGCCCTTGTCGAGTGTGGGTCGAGCCGGACGGCGGCGCGCGGGACCGGGCTGGGGGCGGGCCGGTGCGCGCAGCCGTTCGGATGCAGGGGGGAACAGGGGGGAATGGGGGGAGGGCCGGTGTCGCGTCGCCTCGGGCGTGACACCGGCTTTCGCGGGTGGCACCCGCCGCGGCCCGGCGGCGCTCAGAGGACGGCCACGGGGGCGACCGGAGTGCCCGTCGCCCCGACGAACGGCTCGGGCATCGCCGACAGCAGGAACGCGTACCGGCCGGTTTCTCCACAGGCTGTGGACAACTCTTCGAGATTCCAGTTCTGCCCCTGGAGCATCCCCATCTCCACGAGATCCAGGGCGTGCACGGGCAGCCACAGGCCCTCGATCTCGGGCGGGAAGATCTCGAACGTGAGGGTGTCGTTCGCGACGGCGGCCACGTCGCGTGCGTGGAACCATTCCGGGGCGTGCACCGAGAGGCCCGGCGACGGGTAGCCGTACCCGTGCTTGTCCCCGGCGAGGTACACCTGCACCTGCCCGGTCCGTACGAGGACGATGTCGCCGCTGCGGACGGTCGTCCCGGCGAACTCCTCGGCCGCGTCCAGGTCTTCCGGGGTGACCGCGTGGCCGCCCTCCAACCGGTCCACGCCGCGCGCGCGTGCCACGTCCAGCAGCACCCCGCGCGAGACGATGTGCCGGGCCGTGGCGATCCCGCTGAACTGCGCACCGCCGTGCGCGGTCACCGTGTCCGCGGGGCGGCCGTTGTAGAGCTTCCCCGAGTGCGAGACATGGGTGAGCGCGTCCCAGTGGGTGCCGGCCTGCAGCCCCATGGTCACCGCGTCGTCGCTGCACGCGACGGTGCCCGGGCCGAAGAGCTCCTGGTTGATCTGCACCATGGCGTGCAGGGGGTTGACCCGCCCGGGGATCATCCCGGTCTGCACGCCGTCCTGTTGGAGGGGCAGGGCGAGCGGGACACGGCGGCCGGTGCGCACCGTCGCCGCCGCCTCCCGCACCACCTCGTCGGTGATCAGGTTCAGCGTGCCGATCTCGTCGTCGGCGCCCCAGCGCCCCCAGTTGTTGACGCGCTTGGCGATGTCGTGGAACGCGGGATGCAACGCCGGCAGTGACATTTGGGTCCTCCCCAGGCCTTGTGTCCGCACATCTGACGGGACATAAAATCTAACGGTCCGTCAGAAACCGCGGGAAGGGGCCGGGCGTGGGGAACTTCTTGGCAGGCAAGGTCGTCGCCGTGACGGGTGCGGGGCGCGGGATCGGACGGGCGGTGGCGCTGGCGGCGGCGGCCGACGGGGCGAAGGTCGTCGTCAACGACTACGGCGTCGCGGTCGACGGCGCCTCCCCCACGAGCGAGGTCGCCGAGGCCGTCGTCAAGGAGATCGGGGCGGCGGGCGGGGACGCGGTCGCGGTGGCCGACGACATCTCCACGATGGCGGGCGGGCAGCGGGTCGTGGACGCGGCGCTGTCGTCGTACGGCCGGCTCGACGGGGTCGTGTGCGTGGCGGGGATCCTGCGCGAGCGGATGCTGTTCAACATGACCGAGGCGGAGTGGGACCCGGTGGTCGCCACCCACCTCAAGGGCACGTTCACGGTGTTCCGGGCGGCGTCGGCGGTGATGCGCGGGCAACGCGCCGGCACCCTCATCGGCTTCACCAGCGGCAACCACCAGGGCTCGGTCTCGCAGGCCAACTACAGCGCGGCCAAGGGCGGGATCATCTCGCTGGTGCGGAGCGCGGCGCTGGGCCTGCACAAGTACGGGGTGACCGCGAACGCGGTGGCGCCGGTGGCCCGCACCCGGATGTCGGCGGGCGTGCCGACGGAGCTGACGGAGATCGGCGAGCCGGAGGACGTGGCCGCGTTCGTGGTCTACCTGCTCTCGGACGCGGCGCGGGACGCGGGGGTCACCGGGCAGGTCTACACGGTGGCCGGGCCGAAGATCGCGGTATGGGCCCAGCCGAGGGAGTTGCGGGCCGCGTACGCCGACGGGGGCTCCTGGACGCCGGAACGGATCGCGGAGTCGCTGCCCGGGAGCGTGGGGACGGATCCGATGCCGATGCTGGCGCGGCTGGCGGCGATGGAGGCGGCCGCGCGGGCGGGGGAGCGGCCGAACACGTGAGGGGGTGGGCCGGGCGCCTGCTCGCCGTCGCGGGCGGCGGGTTGTGCGCGGCTGCGGCGCCGTCGTGGTTGTTCGCGCAGTTCCCCGCGCCCCTGGGGGGTTGCTCCTGGCGGGGTCTGCGTGTGCGGGTTGTGCGGGCGGCGGGTTGTGGGCGGGTGCGGCGCCGTCGTGGTTGTTCGCGCAGTTCCCCGCGCCCCTTGGGGGTTGCTCCTGGCGGGGTCTGCGTGTGCGGGTTGTGCGGGCGGCGGGTTGTGGGCGGGTGCGGCGCCGTCGTGGTTGTTCGCGCAGTTCCCCGCGCCCCTTGGTTGCTTGTTCGCGCCGGCGTCGACAAGCCCTGGTCGCTGGTTTTGTCTCCGCCGGGACGGCGATCTGCCACGGCGGTGGTGTCCGGCGGGTTTCGTACGGCCGTAACCCCGAAGCGTCTTTGGAGGTCACCGTGGAGTTCGGCTTTGCGCCGGAGGACGAGGAGTTTCGCCGGGAAGTGCGGGGGTGGCTCGACGCGCACGTCGAGAGCGGTGTGGACCGGCGGAGTTGGGAGCGTGCGCTCGGGGCCGCCGGGTGGATCGGGCTCGGCTGGGCGGAGGGGGGGTACGGGAACCGGACGGCCACGCTCACGCAGCAGGTCGCCTGGGCCGAGGAGTACGCCCGGTCGGGCGCGCCGCCCCGCTCCGGGCACATCGGGGAGAACCTGCTGGCCCCGACGCTCCTCGCGCACGGCAGCGGTGAGCAGAAGGCGCGATTCCTGCCGCCCGTCGCCAGGGGCGAAGAGCTGTGGTGCCAGGGGTACAGCGAGCCCGGCGCCGGATCGGACCTCGCGGGTGTGCGCACCTCCGCCGTACGGGAGGCGGACGGCTACCGCGTCGTCGGCCAGAAGATCTGGACCTCGCTCGCGCACGAGGCCGACTGGTGTTTCGTGCTCGCCCGGACCGAGCCCGGCTCGCGGCGCCATCACGGGCTGAGCTTCCTGCTGGTGCCCATGGACCAGCCGGGCCGCATCGAGGTCCGCCCCATCCGGCAGATGACCGGCACCAGCGATTTCAACGAGGTCTTCTTCGACGGGGCGCACGCGCGCGCGGAGCACGTGGTCGGCGGCGAGGGCAACGGCTGGCGCGTCGCCATGAGCCTGCTCGGCTTCGAGCGCGGGGTGTCCACGCTCGCCCAGCAGATCGGGTTCGCGGCGGAGTTGGGGCGGGTGGTGCGGGACGCCGTGGAGAACGGAGCCGTCGACGACCCCGTCGTACGGGAGCGGCTGGTGCGGCAGTGGGCGGAGTTGCGGGTGATGCGGTGGAACGCCCTGCGGACGCTCGGGAACTCCGCCGCCGGGCCCGGTGCGCCCAGTGTGGCCAAGCTGCTCTGGGGCGGCTGGCACCAGCGGCTCGGTGAGCTCGCCGTGCTGGTGCGGGGCGCGGCCGCGAGCGTCGGCCCGGCCGGCTGGTCGGCCGCCGCGCCGTACGAACTGGACCCCGCCCAGCACCTGTTCCTCTTCTCCCGGGCCGACACCATCTACGGCGGCTCGGACCAGGTCCAGCGCACGATCATCGCCGAGCGCGTGCTCGGTCTGCCGAGGGAACCGAAGGGGGTCGAGTCGTGATGCGTGGGGTCGTGTTCGACGGCAAGCAGGTGCAGGTCGTCGACGATCTGGAGGTGCGGGAGCCGGGGCCGGGTGAGGTCCTGGTCGCGGTGTCGGCCGCCGGGCTCTGCCACAGCGATCTGTCGGTGGTGGACGGGACCATACCCTTCCCCGTTCCTGTGGTGCTCGGGCATGAGGGCGCGGGTGTGGTGGAGGCGGTAGGTGTGGGCGTCAGCCATGTGGCGCCGGGCGACCATGTCGCGCTTTCCACGCTCGCCAACTGCGGTGCCTGCGCCGACTGCGACCGGGGCCGGCCGACCATGTGCCGTAAGGCCATAGGGCGGCCGCAGAAGCCGTTCACGCGCGGCGGAAGGGCCGTGTACCAGTTCGCGTGCAACTCCGCCTTCGCGGAACGGACGGTCGTCAAGGCCGTGCAGGCGGTACGGATCCCCAAGGACATCCCCCTGACGTCGGCGGCCCTGATCGGGTGCGGGGTGCTGACCGGGGTGGGTGCCGTACTGAACCGCGCCCGCGTCGACCGCGGTGACACCGTGCTGGTCATCGGCACCGGTGGGATCGGACTCAACGTCATCCAGGGGGCGCGGATCGCGGGCGCGCTGCGGATCGTGGCCGTGGACGCCAACCCGGCCAAGGAGGAGGTGGCCCGGCAGTTCGGCGCGACCGACTTCCTGACCTCGACGCAGGCCGTGAAGGACCTGCTGCCGACCGGGGTGGACCACGCCTTCGAGTGCGTCGGCCGGGTCGAACTGGTCCGGCAGGCCGTCGACCTTCTCGACCGGCACGGCCAGGCCGTCCTGCTCGGCATGCCCGCCGCCACCGCCGAGGCGTCCTTCGTCGTCGCCTCCATGTTCCTCGACAAGTCCATCCTGGGGTGCCGGTACGGCTCCGCGCGGCCCCAGCACGACATCGCGCTCTACGCCGGGCTGTACCGCCAAGGCAGTCTGCTGCTGGACGAGTTGGTGACCGAGACCTACCCGGTGGAGGACTTCGAGAAGGCACGGGCGGACGCGGAGGCGGGGCGGGTGGCGCGGGGGGTGCTCACCTTCCGGTGACGACGCGTCCGGCCCCGGTGCTCCTGGTGCGTGACCGCCCTGGTGGAAGGTCAGCGCGGGGCGCCGGTGACGCCGCGGCCGCCCCCGCCCGGAACGTGCGTCGATACGCGGTCGGGGTGACGCCGAGTGCTGCCTGCAGGTGCTGGCGCATCGACTGGGCGGTGCCGAAGCCGGCGTCCCGGGCCACCTGGTCGACGGAGCGGTCGGTGGACTCCAGGAGGTGGCGGGCGCGTTCGACGCGTTGCTGGGTGAGCCACTGGCCGGGGCTGATGCCGGTCTCCTCGCGGAAGCGGCGTGTGAAGGTCCGTACCGACATGGCCTCCTGCTCGGCCATGTCGCGCAGCTGGAGGGGCTCGTGGAGGCGGCCGAGGGCCCAGGTGCGGGCCGCGGTGGTGGTGGCGACCTGCGGGTCGGGGACCGGGCGGTGGATGTACTGGGCCTGGCCGCCGTCGCGGTGCGGGGGGACGACGGTACGGCGGGCCACGTCGTTGGCGACGGCCGTGCCGTGGTCGCGGCGGACCATGTGCAGGCACAGGTCGATGCCGGCGGCCACCCCGGCGGAGGTGAGGATGTCGCCGTCGTCGATGAAGAGGACGTCCGCGTCCACCTCGATCCGCGGGAACAGGCGCTGCAGATGGTCCGCCTCGGCCCAGTGCGTGGTCGCGGGGCGGCCGTCCAGGTAGCCGGCGGCGGCGAGCACGTAGACGCCCGTGCAGATGGAGGCGAGCCGGGTGCCGGGGCGGATGCGGGCCAGGGCGGCGGCCAGCTCGGGGGTGAGGACGCCCTCCTCGAAGACCGGGCCCAGCTCGTACGACGCCGGGATGACGACCGTGTCGGCGGTGGCCAGCGTCTCCGGGCCGTTCGGCACGTGGATCGCGAAGTCGGCGTCGGTCTCGACCGGGCCCGGCGGCCGGACCGAGCAGGTCACGACCTCGTACAGGTGCCGGCCCCGGGCGTCCTTGGGGCGGCCGAAGATGCGGTGCGGGATGCCCAGCTCGAAGGGGAGCAGGCCGTCGAGGGCGAGGACGACGACGCGGTGCGGACGGAAGCCGGATTCACTGCTCATGGCCCGATCCTAGCGAAGGCTGTCCTTCGGGCCACTCGATGGAGCGAAGCCGCCGGCCCACGCTGTATGGCGTGACCCAGACAACCGAAGCCGCCCCCGCCGAGGACTCGAAGCCGATCCGCGCACCGCGCGTCCACCGTGCCTGGTTCGTCGCCGCCGTCACCTTCGTCACGATCATCGGCGCGGCCGCCTTCCGCTCCCTGCCCGGCCTGCTCATCGACCCGCTCAACCAGGAGTTCGGCTGGTCGCGCGGCACGATCGGCGCGGCAGTCTCCGTCAATCTGGCGCTGTACGGGCTCACCGCGCCCTTCGCGGCCGCGCTGATGGACCGCTTCGGCATACGGCGCGTGGTGGCCGTCGCCCTGACCGTGATCGCGGTCGGCTCGGGCCTGACCGTGTGGATGACGGCGGCCTGGCAGCTGATGCTCTGCTGGGGGCTGCTGGTCGGCCTAGGCTCCGGCTCGATGGCTCTGGCCTTCGCGGCCACGGTCACCAACCGCTGGTTCACCACCCGGCGCGGCCTGGTCAGCGGCATCCTCACCGCCGCCTCCGCCTCGGGCCAGCTGATCTTCCTGCCGTTGCTGTCCTGGATGGTCGAGACGTACGACTGGCGCCCGGCCGCCGTCACCGTCGCCCTCGCCGCCCTCGCGGTGGTCCCCTTCGTCTGGCTGCTGCTGCGCGACCACCCGGCCGACGTGGGCCAGAAGCCGTACGGCGCCACCGAGTTCGTGCCGAAGCCGGCGCCGGTCACCGGGGCCGCCCGCCGCGCGCTCACGGTCCTGTTCTCCGCCGTCCGCACCGGGCCCTTCTGGCTGCTCGCCGGCACCTTCGCGATCTGCGGGGCGTCCACCAACGGCCTGGTGCAGACCCACTTCGTGCCCGCGGCCCACGACCACGGCCTCCCCGTCACGACGGCGGCCTCGCTGCTCGCGGTCGTCGGCGTGTTCGACGTCGTCGGCACCATCGCCTCCGGCTGGTTCACCGACCGCTTCGAAGCCCGCCGCCTGCTCGCCGTCTACTACGCCCTGCGCGGCATCTCCCTGCTGTTCCTGCCGATGCTGCTGGGGCCGGCCGTCCGCCCGTCGATGATCTTCTTCATCATCTTCTACGGCCTCGACTGGGTCGCCACCGTCCCGCCCACCCTGGCCCTGTGCCGGGAGCGGTACGGCGACGACAGCGCCATCGTCTTCGGCTGGGTCCTCGCCTCCCACCAGATCGGCGCGGCCCTCGTCGCCTGGCTCGGTGGCGTCGCCCGCGACGTCTTCGGCTCGTACGACATGGTCTGGTACTTCTCCGGCACCCTGTGCGCGGCGGCCGCCCTGATGGCCCTGCTGATCCGGCGGCGGCCGGTGGCCGTGGCGGGAGACCCGGCGGTCGCGGCCGGACCCCTGCCGGCCTAGCCAGGGCAGGGCCCCGACCGGCTACCGGAAGCGGCCTCTGTGGAACAGCAGCGGTGCCCGGTCCGGGTCCTCGCCCAGGGCGGTCACCCGGCCGACCACGATCAGGTGGTCGCCGCCGGTGTGGACCGCGTGGACCGCGCAGTCGATCCAGGCGGCGGCGCCGGTCAGCCGGGGGGAGCCGGAGACCGGGGCCGCGTCGTAGGGGACGCCGGTGAACTTGTCCGCGCCGCTCACCGCGAAGGCGCGGCACAGCTCGCCCTGCCCCGCGCCGAGGACGTTGACGCAGAAGACGCCGGCGCGGGCGATGCGCGGCCAGGTGGCCGACGTACGGCCGACCATGAAGCAGACCAGCGGCGGGTCGAGGGAGAGGGAGGAGAAGGACTGGCAGGCGAAACCGGCCGGGGAGGGCTCGTCCTCGGCGGCCGGTGCGGTGATCACGGTCACCCCGGTCGCGAAGTTCCCGAGCACACGCCGGAACTCCCCCTGCTCGACCGGCGCCCGCTCGTCCGCGCGCACGCACCGCAACTCCGGGCGCGGCAGCGCCTCCACGGGCCCCGCCCCGGGGACCGACCTCAGATAACGGACGGCGGCCGCGGCCGCCCCTGCGTGTCCCATCACCCCTCCATTGAAGGTGACGGGTCGTCAGATGGGAAGGGACGCGGCCCGGGTATCGCCGTCACCGGCCCTGAAACCGGTCTCATCGGCCCTGGAAGTCGGGGCTTCTGCGCTCCACGAAGGCCCGTACGCCGTCCTGGGCGTCCCGGGTCGTCATGTTGATCTCCTGGGCGGCGGCCTCGGCGGCGAAGGCGGACGCCCGGTCGGTGTCCAGGGACGCGTTGACCAACTGCTTCGTCAGCGCGAGGGCACGGGTCGGGCCGTTCGCCAGGCGGACCGCCCACTCGCGGGCCGCCTTCGGCAGCTCCTCGTCCGGTACGACCCGGTTGACCAGGCCCAGGCGCTCGGCCTCCGGTGCGGAGAGGGCGTCGCCGAAGAACATCAGCTCCTTGGCGCGGTGCGGGCCGATCAGGCGGGGCAGGAGATAGGCGCCGCCGCCGTCGGGGACCAGGCCGCGTCGTACGAACACCTCGATGAACCGGGCCGACTCGGCGGCCAGCACCAGGTCGCAGGCGAGCGCGAGGTGCGCGCCGAGGCCGGCGGCCGTGCCGTTGACCGCCGCGATCACCGGCTTCTCGCAGTCGAGGACGGCGGCGATCAGACGCTGGGCGCCGAGCCGGATGGTGCGGGCCACGTCGCCGGGGATGCGTTCGGCCGTGGTGGGGCCGGGGGCGCGTTCGGCCGTCGTGGTGCCGGTTGTCGTGGTGCCGGTCGCCGTGGTGCCGGTCGGCGTGGTGCCGCGGAGGTCGGCGCCCGTGCAGAAGCCGCGGCCCGTGCCGGTGACGACCACCGCTCCGATCCCGGGGTCCGCGGAGGCCTCGGCGAGGAGGTGGATGACGTGGTCGCGCTGGTCGGGGGTGAGGGCGTTGAGGGCGTCGGGGCGGTTGAGGGTGAGGTGGGCGACCCGCTCCGCGATCACGTACCGGACGGTGTCCATCAGCGGCACACCGCCAGCGCGTCCAGCGCCACCGCGCCCTGGCCCTGCTCCAGCACCATCAGCGGGTTGATGTCGAGCTCGGCGAGCTGGTCGCCCAGTTCCAGGGCCATGCGCTGGACGCGGAGGATCACCTCGACGAGCGCGTCGAGGTCGGCCGGCGGCCGGCCCCGCACCCCGTCCAGCAGGGCCCGCCCGCGCAGCTCCGCGAGCATGTCCCGGGCCTGCTCCTCGCCGAACGGCGGCACGCGTACGGCCGCGTCGTGCAGGACCTCGACCAGCACCCCGCCGAGCCCCACGGTCACGGTCGGCCCGAACAGGTCGTCGTGGCTGACTCCCACCACCATCTCCACGCCCCGCTCCACCATCTGGCAGACCAGTACGCCGTCCAGGGCGACCCCCTCGTAGCGGGCGATGTCGGTCAGGTCGCGGTACGCGTCCCGGACCTGGCTGGCCGAGGTCAGGCCGATCTTCACCAGGCCCAGCTCCGTCTTGTGGGCGATCTGGCCGCCGGACGCCTTCATCACCACCGGGTAGCCGACCAGCCCGGCCGCGCGCACGGCCGCCGCCGCGCTGGTCACCAGCTGCTCGCGCGGCACCCGGATGCCGTACGCGCGCAGCAGCTGCTTCGCCGCGTGCTCGCTCAGCTGCTGCCCGGGCCGCATCAGCGCGAGCGCCTTGCGGAAGGAGGGCGAGGGGGTGCGCGGGGCCTCGTCGAAGGGGGAGCGGTAGTCGCTCACGAAACGGTGGTGGTCCAGGTAGGCGCGGACGGCGGTGAGGCAGTTGCCGACGGTGCGGAAGGTGGCCACCCGGGAGGAGCCGAGCAGTACGTCGCGGTAGGCGGCCTCGGTGCCGACCGGCGAGCCCCACACCACGCACACCAGCTTGTCGGTCGTCTCGGCCGCGTCGACCAGGTCCTGGACCAGCTTGTCGCTGAGCGGCGGGAAGGGGCCGGTGATCGGGCAGATCAGCACCCCGACCTCCGGGTCGGCCAGGATCGAGTCGATGATCTTACGGCCGCGCCAGTCGCCCACCGGGTGTCCGCCGTTGTCGACCGGGTTGGCCACGCTCAGGTAATCGGGTATCCACTGGTGCAGTTCGGCCTGTCGTTGCGGCGACAGCACCGGCAGCTTCAGCCCGAGGCCCGAGGCCAGGTCGGCGACGTGCGCGCCGGTGCCGCCCGAGATGGAGTAGACGACCACCCCGTCGGCGCGCGGCGCCCGCGCCCGGGCCAGCAGGGCGGCGGTGTCCTGGAGTTCGTCGAGGCCGTCGACGCGGATCACGCCGTACTGGCACAGCGCCGCGTCCACCACGTCGTCCGCGCCGGTCAGCTTGCCGGTGTGGGAGGCGGCGGTGCGGGCGCCGGCCTCGGTGCGGCCGACCTTCACGGCGACCACGGGCACCCGGCGGCGGGCCGCCCGGTCGGCGGCGAGCAGGAAGGCGCGGCCGTCCTTGAGGCCCTCGACGTAGCAGGCGATGGCGCCGACCTCGGGGCGCTCGGCGAAGTAGGAGATGAAGTCCGCGGTCTCCAGGTCGGCCTCGTTGCCGGTCGGCGCCCAGTGCGAGAGGCGGATGCCCAGTTCCTGCGCGGCGAAGACCGGCCGGCCCTGGTGGCCGGACTGGGTGATGAGGGCGATCGCGGGGCCCTCCAGGTCGTCGCGGAAGCGCTCGAAGGCGTTGAGGTTGGTGTTCGGACCGAGCAGCCGGAGCCCGGAGCGCCGTACGGCCGCCGCCAGGCGCGTCTGTGCGGCCGCGCCCTCCTCGCCGGTCTCCGCGAACCCGGAGGCGAAGGCGACCGCGAACCTCACCTTGGCCTCGGCCAGTTCCTCGATCACCGGCAGGGGGTCGGCGACCAGGAGTACGGCGAGGTCGACCTGCTCGGGCAGGTCGGCGACGGAGGGGACGCAGGCGATGCCGAAGACCGACGGCCGGGTCGGATGCACCGGGTGCACCCGGGCCCCGACCCGCCCCGCCCAGTCGAGCAGTTGCCGGGTGATGCCGGTGTTGGGCCGCCCCTCGGCGTCCGAGGCGCCGATCACGGCGACGGACTCGGGGCGGAAGAACCTGTCCAGATCCGGTACGTCCGCGTGCAGCGGCCGTCCGCTGACGTCCAGCGCGTCCGCGTCGTCCGTGTCGGCCGCGCGGCCGTGGACGGCGGGACCGGGACGCTGCTCACCGCAGGCGATGACCCGGGCCCGGCGGGAGTCGGTGGTGAGGGTGCCGTGGGTTGATCCAAGCATCGTTCCGCCCGCTCCTGTGTGACAGCCCAATAAACTGACGCAGTGTCAGATTACTGAACTGACACTGCGTCAGGAACTGCTCTGCACACAAAGTTGCCAAAGGAGCGGCCGGAAGTGCCCAGCCGGCTCACCCGAGGGCGGCCAGCACCTCCTTCGCCACCCGCTCGCCCGAGCGCACCGCCCCGTCCATGAACCCGGTCCAGAACGTCGAGGTCTCCGTCCCGGCCCAGTGGATCCCGCCCGCCGGCTCGCGCAGCGCGGCCCCGTACTCGGTCAGCACGCCGGGCGGTGCGTAGGCCACCGGACCGCCCCGCGAGAAGCCCTCATTGTCCCAGCGCTGCAGCACGAAGGAGGTGGGGGATTTGGCCTTGTCGCCGAAGTAGTTGGCGTAGTCGGCCAGTACGGCGGCCTTGACGTCGGCCTCGCTCGCCGCGTCGTACGCCCGCATCGCGTCGGCCTCGATGAAGCCCATCAGCGCGCCGTAGGAGCCGTCCGGCGGGGAGTTGTCGAAGGTCGAGCGGACCGTGCCGGAGTCGCTGACGGCCTGGCCGTTGAGGCCGTCGGCCCGCCAGAACGGGGTGTCGTAGACGGCGACGGCCTTGCCGATCGAGCCCATCGGCATCCGCTGGGTGAGCTGGTCGCGGGCGGCCGGCAGCAGCGGGTCGTAAGCGATCCGGGCGGCCAGCGGGGGCGGCAGGGCGACCACGACCCGGGTGGCGCTGACCGTGATGCCGTCGGCCGTGACGACGTACGCGCTCCCAGACCTGGCGATCGACCGGACCGGTGCGCTCAGCACCACCCGGTCGCCGAGGGTCGCCGCGAGCTTGATCGGGACCTGCTGGGAACCTCCGACGAAACGGGACTCCTGGGCGCCGTTCGCGGTGTCGGTGAGGCGTTCCAGGGTGCCGGGGTGGGACTCGTCACCGGCGGCGGCGATGTAGTAGAGGACGTAGAGCAGGGAGAGCTCGCGGGGCTGGGCCGAGAAGATCGACGTGCAGGCCAGGTCCAGCAGGAACTTGGCGGAGGGCACGACCGCGTTGGCGTTCAGCCAGCTCTCGAAGGTCTGCTTGTCCCACTCGGCGGCCTTGGCGGCCGTCCAGGGCGCGTCCACCGGGACCCGCGCGGCCATGCTGTCCAGTTCGGACTGCACGATCGCCGCGTTGGCGAGCCCGGCCGCGTCCACCGGCGGGACCGAGCCGAGCAGGCCGCTGGTGTCGTACGGGGTGCGCTTGCCGTCCTTGTAGAGGAGGTTGTCGCCCGTGTTGTAGGTGGTGAAGGTGGCGACGCCCAGGGAGTCGGCGAGGGCCTTGATGCGGTTCTGGGTGGGGCCGATGAACTCGCCGCCGCCCTCGGTGACACCCCCGTTGGCCAGCTTCAGGTTCACCACCCGGCCGCCGACCCGGTCCCGGGCCTCCAGGACGGCCACGGTCCTGCCGGCGGCCACCAGGTCGCGGGCCGCGGTGAGGCCGGCGATGCCGCCGCCGACGATCGCGACGTCGACGGTCCGGGAGGCGGCCGCCGCGGCGGTGCCCGCGGAGACCGCGGTCAGGCCCACGGCCCCGGCGGCGGCGCCGCCGAGCAGGGAACGGCGGGAGAGCTGTCTTTCACGAGCCACGTGCGTCCTCCGTGCTGAGCGAGAGGGGTGGAACCGGAAAGTTGAGCAGGGCTCACATTCTGGTCCCGGACGCACCCAGGCGCTACCGCCGGTAACAAACCGCTCCCGTCGCCTGCGTCACATGGGCAACAGGCGTGCTGAGTAGGGAGATTGACGCCTTTTACGCCGTCCGCTGCCGTTTGGCGAGGGCCTTCGCGATCTTCTCCGCGTCGAGGGCCATCTCGCGGAGGTTGCCGCTGATGGGGTTGGTGTAGCCGGTGAAGTAGAGGCCCGGCGCGTGCTTCGGGGTGCGGGGGCCGTGGACGACGGGACGGCCGCGGTCGTCGAGGACGTCGAGGTGGCCGACCAGGCCCTCCAGGGCGCGGACGTAGCCGGTCGCGGCGATCACCGCGTCGGGGGAGACGCGGGTGCCGTCGGCGAGGAGGACCTTGCCGTCCTCGAAACCCTCGACGGCGGCCACGATCTCGACCTTCCCCCGGCGCACCGCGTCGACGAGGCCGACGTCCAGGACCGGGATGGCGCCCTGCTTCACCCGGCTGTAGAGGCCGCTGTCGGGGCGGGGCAGGCCGTGCGCGGTCAGGTCGGGGACGCTGACCTTGGCCATGGTGCGGGCCAGCCGGTCGACGAGGGCCGTCGGGAGCCGTCGTACCAGGATGGAGTTGTACTGGGCGGCCCAGCCGGCGGTGGAGCGGCGGACGATGTGCGGGACGGTGCGGACGGCGAGCCGCACCCGGGAGGCGCCGCCCTCGGTCAGGTCGACGGCGATCTCGGCGCCGGTGTTGCCGACGCCGACGACGAGGACGTCCCGGCCGGCGAAGGGCTCGGCGTTGCGGTACGCGCCGGCGTGCAGGAACTCCCCGCCGAAGCGGTCCCGGCCCGGCCAGTCGGGGATGCGCGGGGTGTGGTTGAAGCCGGTGGCGACCACCACCGCGGAGCCGGTCAGCTCCCGCCCGCCCGAAGCCCGCAGCAGCCAGCCGGCACCCTCGGCCGAGCGCTCCACGCGGGAGACCTCGACGCCGGTGACGATCTCCAGTTCGTGGTGCTCGGCGTACTTCTCCAGATAGCGCACCACGTCGTCGCGGGAGACCCAGCGGCCGAAGCGGCGGGGCATGGGCAGCCCGGGGAGCGCGGACAGGCGCCGGGTGGTGTGGAGGTGGAGACGGTCGTAGTGACGGCGCCAGGACGCGCCGACGTCGTCCGACTTCTCCAGGACCACGGCGCGGATGCCCCGGGCCCGCAGCGCGTACGCGGCGGCGAGCCCTCCGGGGCCGGCGCCGATGACGTACACGGGCGAGCTGGTGGAGGAGAAGACGGCCATGAGCGCGAGCGTAATCACGCTTCACGTTGATGGGTCTCGGTCAAGACCGGAATTGGTTGCGGATTGATCACACCCGTAGGGGAAGTGGGCGGGACTTGTGACGTAGCCCACCTCATCTGCCGGAAAGCGGGCCGAAAAGCGAAAGACCCGTGACATCGGGCCCCGGTGCGCTGGAGCCCGATGCCATTCGTCTTCTGAGCACGCCCCGCGAGCACGGCCGCCTTCGGGCGGATGCTGCTCACGCCCGCGGCGGCCGGTCAATTGTGAGGGGCGCTCGCCTCACCGGATCACTCTTTCGGCGCGACGTCGGTGCAGTAGACGTCCTTGCCCGGCAGGTCGCCGGTGGTCAGGAAGCCGACGGTCGCCTTGTCGGCGCAGGCGGAGCCTTCGTCGTAGACGTAGTGCCCGCCGTTGTCCACGCCGACGAAGGCGGAACTGCCGCCGAGGGCCTGGTGCAGCCCTGTGCCGCCCTCCCACGGAGTGGCGTTGTCCCGGCGGTTCTGGAGGATCAGGGTGTTGCGCGGGCCTTCGTCGCTCACGGTCACAGGCCGCTCGGCCGGCTTCTTCCAGAAGGCGCACGCCCAGATGTTGGCCGGCATACCCGCGGTGAGGGGCCACGCCTTGCGGTCGGCAGCGGTGCGGGTGGCGTAGCCGTCGGTGTCGTGGGGCCACTCGGCGTCGCCGCAGACGAGAGCCAGGAACATGGTGGCCTGGTTGTCCTCGGGGACACCCGGAGCCGGCGGGGTGTCGGCGAGGATCTGCTGGAGAACCGCGTCGTCGGCGTCGGTGGCGCTGCCGTCGGCCAGGTCGGCGGCGGCTTTCCAGAAACGGGCCAGCGGTGCGAGGGTGTCGTTGTGCAGGAGCATGCCGTAGGTGACGGTCCGGAGCAGCGGACCGTCCAACGACAGCGACATGCCGGGCACCGGGACGGGCTCGCGGTCGAGCCGCTCGGCGAGGGTGAGGTAGCTCTGGGTGACCTGCTCGACGCTGTTGCCCAGCCCGAGGGTGCTGTCCTGGGCCGCGGCTGCGGCGGCCGCGTCGGGGAACCGGTCGGCCATGCCCTTGCCCCAGCGGTCCGCCACTTCGTCGGCCCACACCCTGGTGGGGTCGACGTTGCCTTCCAGGATCATCCGGTCGGTCCGGTCCGGGAACAGGGACCTGTAGACGGCTCCGAGGTAGGTGCCGTAGGACTGGCCCCAGTAGGAGATCTTCCGCTCACCGAGCGCCTGGCGGACGCGGTCCATGTCGCGGGCCGTGTTGGCGGTGTTGAAGTACTGCAGCCGGTCGCCCGCCGTGTCGGCGCACGTCTTGGCGTCGGCCTTGGCGAGGGCCACGTTCTTGGTGATCGAGCCGTCCGCGGCGGGGTAGGGGAAGAGCCCGGACACGCTGGGGTCCTTCAGACCGCAGCTCTGCGGCGTGCTGTGCTCGACGCCGCGCGGGTCGAAGCCGATCAGGTCGTAGCGGTCCAGCACGGACTTCGGCAGCGTGGCCGCCATGGTTGCGGGCATGAAGAGACCGCCCAGGGCCGGCCCGCCGGGGTTCAGCAGCAGGACGCCGCGCCGCTTCCCGGGTTCGGCGGTGGCCAGCCGCGAGACCGCCACCTCGATCTTCGTGCCGTTCGGATCGCGGTAGTTCAACGGGACCTTCAGCGTCCCGCAGGTCAGACGAGGATTTCGGGTCGTTCCCCCGGCCGGCTCCGGGCAGGTGCCCCAGTCGATCCCGGCGTAGTCCGCGGTCTGCCCGGCGACCTGGGCCCGCGGCGTGTCCGCGGCGTTCCCGTCGCATGCGGCCAGCCCGGTTCCGGCCAGCGTCGCCACGGCCAGGGCCGTGGCGACACGGCGGCCACCGGGAAATGCGGACTTCCCGGACCTGCGCGTCATCCTCATGGTATAGGCCTCCTGCTGTTCGGCACGGTCGGACCGTCGGCCCGACCGCTGCGTTGACAGTCACGGAGTCAACAGGCGGCCGCCCGTGCCGCGCTTCACCCCTGGGTGGACACATCAGGTAGCTCGCTCGGGGGACAACGCTTCCGAGGACGACGCCTTGACGGTCTCTCACCTGCCGAAGCGGACCGTCAGGCTCGGTCCCCGCGCCCCGTCACGCCCGCCCGGTACGCCAGAACCACTGCCTGGACGCGGTCGCGGAGGTGCAGTTTGGTGAGGATGCGGGAGACGTAGGTCTTCACGGTCTCGGGGCTGATGACCAGTTCGGTGGCTATCTCGGCGTTGGACAGCCCCTCGCTGATGAGGAGGAGGACCTCGTGCTCGCGGGGGGCGAGGATCTTGAGGCGGTCGCGTTCCGGGGACGCGGAGACGGCGGAGGGACGTACCCGTTCGGCGAAGCGGCCGATCAGGGCGCGGGTGACGGCGGGGGCCAGGAGGGACTCCCCACGGGCAACGGTGCGTACCGCGTTGACCAGTTCGTGCGGTGCGGCGTCCTTCAGCATGAAGCCGCTGGCGCCGGCGCGGAGAGCCTCGTACACGTACTCGTCGACGTTGAAGGTGGTGACGACCAGGATCTTCGCGGGACTGAGGGAATCGGGACCGGCCAGGTGGCGGGTGGCCTCGATTCCGTCGAGCAGGGGCATGCGGATGTCCATGAGGACGACGTCCGGCTTCAGTTCCTCCGTGCTCCGGATCGCTGCTCGGCCGTCCACGGCCTCCCCCACGACCTCCATGTCGGGCTGTGCGGACAGGATCGTGACGAAGCCGGTACGTACGAGGGCCTGGTCCTCGCAGACCAGCACCCGGATCGCGGAGGGCGGAACACTCACACGGCACCTCCCGTGGGGATGCGCGCGTACACCCGGAAACCGCCCTCGGAGCGGCGCCCCGCCGCGAACTCGCCGCCCAGCATCTCCACCCTTTCCCTCAGCCCGGTCAGACCCCGGCCTCCCGGGACGTGCGGGCCGCTGTTGCGCAGGGCGGCGGACTCGGTCGTGCCGTCGGCCGTCCCGGCGGTGGTGACCTCGACGTCCGTCCAGCCGGGGGTGTGCGCGAGTCGTATCAGCGTTCGGCTGCCCGCGGCGTACTTCACGGCGTTCGTCAGGGATTCCTGCACGACGCGATACACCGTGAGGTGGGCGCCTACGGCCATGTCCGGCTGCTCTCCGTCCTCGACCAGCTCGATCGGCTGGCCGCCCGCTCGTGCCTGCTCCACCAGGTCGGACACCCGGCCCGGCGACGGCGTCCGGGACGCCGAATCGCCGGTCGCCTCCAGCACGCCGAGCAGGAAACGGAGTTCGGCCAGCGCGCGGCGGCCGGTGCCGTTGATGGCGACGAGGGCCTCGCCCACGCGGTCCGGCGACTCGGCGACATACTGCGCCGCGCCGGCCTGCACCACCATCGCGGTCACATGGTGGGTCACCACGTCGTGCAACTCCCTGGCCATGCGGCTGCGTTCCGCGGCGACCGCCACCCGCGCGGACCGGGCCCGTCGCTCAGCCTCGTGCCCCCGCCGCTCGCGGACCAGGACACCCAGGGCCCACATCGCCGTCAGGGCCATGTAGTAGACCAGAAAGTCGGTCAAGCCGTTGGGCGATCCCAGCGCGTGCAGGGCGACGCAGAGGACCACGTATCCGCCCGTCGCCGCCAGTGGTACGACCCGCCGAAGACGTTCCTGGTGGGCACCCACCGAGTACAGCGCGACGTACAGGCCGAGGCTGGCGAAGGTCGGCGGGCAGCCGAGGGACTCGTGGAGTGCGAACGAGGTCCCCGCCACCGCGAGACAGAGGGCCGGCCACCGGGTGCGCATCGCGAGCGGCAGGGCCTGCCCCAGGGCCAGCAGGACACTCGCGACGGACGCGTCCCGGGCGGGAAGACCACCGAACTGCGCCCCGATCCGCGACAGCGGCGCCACGAACGACAGCACAGTGACGCCGAGCGCGAACACGCGGTCCCTGGCGGCGGGGGCGCGTGATTCCCACCATCGCGACAGCTGGCGGAGCCGGGCGGTTGCGGCGGACACCGGGCTCGTGCGTGCGAGGTCCGCCGGGGCGGGGGATGCAGAGCCCGATGGTTCACGGGCTGCTTGGTCTTCCACCGTCCTCCATGATTCCGCGGGTCCAGCGTTCAGCGGCCTACGGACCGGGCCACAGCCGTCCGCGGGCCGCCCGTTCGGTTCGCCCCGTCCGGCATCTGCACCACACGGTACGGCAGGGCCGGACTGTCTGGTGCTCTGACCGGGATGGTCCACCGGGTCGCGGTTCGCGGTGGTGGGCGCGGGGCCGATCGGATGTGAGCCGACGGGGCCGCACGTCCGACAGACGGAGGTGCGGTGGCTGGGCCCGTTCGAGTCCGCGGGCCGACCGTACGGCGTAGATGCCGCAGTCCACACCGAGCCAGAAGGCCCTCACCCATTTCAAGATCTCTCAGTCGAGAACTGCGTCACCAACCTCCGTGGGCAGAATATCTAGGCCGCCCCGCAGGATCTGACGTAACGTCAGGTCCATGGATGCGACGAGATCTGCCGGGACACGCGGCGAGCCTCCGCGCTACGACCGGCCCGAACCGGACGCCTTCACCCGCCCCTACTGGGAGGCCGCGGCCGAGGGCCGGCTCCTGCTCCGCCGCTGCGGCTCCTGCGGCCGGGCCCACCACTACCCCCGGGAGTTCTGCCCGCACTGCTGGAGCGAGGACGTCACCTGGGAGCGGGCGACCGGCCGCGCGACCCTCTACACCTGGTCCGTCGTCCACCGCAACGACCTCCCGCCGTTCGGTGACCGCGTCCCGTACGTGCCCGCCGTGGTCGACCTCGCCGAGGGCCCGCGCATGATGACCGAGCTGGTGGCCGCCGACCCGGGGACCCTGGACGCCGGACTGGAACTGGAGGTCGCCTTCCGGGAGGGGGTGCCGGTGTTCCGCCCGGCGCCGCCGACGCGCTGAGGCCGGCCGGGCAGCCGCCCGAGGAAGCCGCCGGACCGCCCTCGGCGCCGCGTGGCGACTGGCTGGGCCCTCGCCCGGCAGAGCGCGGACACCCACCGAGCCGCCGCCCGGTGGCGCATGGCGACCGGGCAGCCGCTGCCCGGCGGCGGGGAAACCCGCTGGGCCCTTCCTCGGCGCGCGGGTTTCAATGACCCCATGGCCCTCACCGACGAACAGTCCGCCGCCCGCCGCCCCGACGCCGCCCCGCACGGCCACGGCCTGCGGCTCGACCGCTGGGACCCGGACGCGGAGGCCCACGTCGAGGCGTGGCTGCGTTCCCGTTCCGACCCGGACTTCCGCCGCTGGAACACCCCGCTCGCCGAGGTGACCGACCTCGCGAGCGCCCGCGCCTCCCTGGCCGGCTTGCGGAAGCAGGCGGCGGACGGCACCTGCGCGCCGTTCCGGATCACGGACGCCCGGAGCGGTGCGACCCTCGGTCACATCGGCATCAACTTGATCGACCGCACGTTCCGGACGGCCCGGGTCGGCTACTGGGTACTTCCCGAGGCGCGGGGCCGCCGGGTCGCCACCCACGCCCTGGCCCTGGCGGCGGACTGGGCCTTCGCCGAACTCGGCCTGCACCGGCTGGAGCTGGGGCATGCCCTCGGCCACGAGGCGTCCTGCCGCATAGCGCAGACGTGCGGCTTCCGGTACGAGGGGACGCTGCGCGGCGCCATGTTCGAGGCGGGCCGCCGGGACGCCTTCCGCGACGTACACCTGCACGCCCGCCTGGCCACGGACCCGAGCCCGGACCCGGTCGCGCCCGCGGCCCCGGCGCGGGGCCGGTGAGCGGGTGGCGGGCGACCGCACCGGAGTTGTGTCCTGGCACGTACGAGCGGGCGCACAGCAGGGACCGCCTCCGCACGCGGGCGGATCACGCCGATGCGGTGACCGGGACGGTCCACCGTGCCCGGAAGGCGGCGCACGGGACGGGCGCGTTCCGCGAAGCGACTGGTATTAGTGGTGCATGCAGGAAGAGACCGCGCGGTCCGCGATCGACACGTTCATCTCCGCGTTCAACGCCTCGGACGACAGCTATGTGACGGCGCTGCTCTCCCAGGCCCTGACGTCGGACGTGGTCTTCTGGGGGCCGTTGGGCCGCAGCGAAGGGATCGCGGCGGTCGAGCGGTTCGTGCTGGACATCCGGCGCCACCCGGCGGGGACCGGCACGATGGTGCGCTGCTCGGCGGTGGACATGCCTGACGAGTGGGCCCGGTACCAGTGGGTCTTCAGCACGCCGGACGGCGGCCCCCGCCTGACCGGAACGGACGTCGTCCATCTGCGACGGAGCCTCATCGACCAGGTCATCGTCTTCGCGGGAGAGATCGAGCCGTCCGCCTCCTGAGCCGTCCTGCTTCCGGACCGGCTCCCCTTCGACGCTCCGGGACCACCCGGCCGGTCTCCGCGTCGCGACGCCTCGACCGGCCGTGCCTGGCCACGAGCCGGCCGACGGCGCGGCTGTCACCGCGCAGGTGTCGCGGTCAATTCACGTGCGGAGCACGATGATCCTCCGCGACCATCGAGCATGACTTCTGAGATCACCCGGTCCGACTGGCACTTCACTTCGGACGTCGACGAATTCCTCGCCCACGCCGCCGACTTCCTCCACTCCCGCCCGGACCTGCACACCGTCCACCTCACCGTGACGGCGCAGCTGCGGCGGCGCGGTCCGCGGGCGTACGGCGAGGACCCTCCGTTCTTCGGCTTCCTGACCCGCGCCGATGGCGGCGTGGGCGCGACGCTGCTCCACACGCCCCCCTACGCCCTGAACGTCACCCGCCTCACGGCCGACGAGACCGAGGCGCTGGCCGAGCGCCTGCTCGCCCTCGGCCGTCCGGTGGGCGGGATCTCCGCCGAGCGCGCCACGGCGGAGGCGTTCGTGGCGGAGTGGGCACGGCGGACGGGGCTGCCGGGAAAGCTGGACGAGCTGGAACGCCTCTACCGGCTGGCCGAGTTGACGGCCCCGTCGCCGGCGCCGGAGGGCCGGGCGCGTCCGGCCGGCGCGTCCGACCGGGACCTGCTGATCCGCTGGTACGAGGGGTTCGTGGCCGACGCGGGTGTGCGGGGCGGCCGGGACGCCGGGGAGTGGGCCGACTTCCGGCTCTCGTACGGCGGTGTCACCCTCTGGGAGACGCCCGACGGCACCCCCGTCTCCATGGCCGGTGTGACCCTGGCGGTCGCCGGCCAGGTCCGGGTCGCGCCCGTCTACACCCCGCCGGAGCTGCGCGGCCGCGGTTACGCGGGGGCGGTGACCACGGAGGTCGGCCGGGCGGCGCTGGCCGCGGGCGCCGCCGAGGTGCTGCTCTTCGCGGACCTCGCGAACCCGACGAGCAACGCGCTGTACCAGCGCATCGGCTACCGGCCGGTGGCCGACTGGGCGGTGTACGACCTCGCCGGGCAGGCGCCGTGAGGACGGCCGCTCACGGCCACAGCAGCTGTCTGCGCCAGCCGCCGTCCTCCTCCGCGACATACCGGAGCCGGACGTGCCGCCGGTCCGGGTCGCCCTGGAAGAACTCCGCCTCCTGGGGGCGCAGACGGTAGAGGGTCCAGGTCGGGGAGGGGGCGGCCGGGTCGGTGCGGGCGCGTGCCCAGGCCGCCTCCGACTCCTCGCGCAGCTCCTCCAGCGAGGACAGGGGCCCGCTCTGGCGGCCGGTGAGCGCGGCGGCCAGGGCGCCCGTCGAGCGGGCGTGCAGGTCGGCCTGGCTCTCCTCGGAGGGAGCCGCGGTGACGGGCCCGCGGAGCCGGACCTGGCGGCCCAGCACCGGCCAGTAGAAGGCCAGGGCCGCGTACGGGCGGGCGCTCAGCTGGTGTCCCTTGCGGCTGGTCACATGGGAGCCGAAGGACCAGCCGTGCGGGTCCGCGCCGTGCAGCAGCACGATCCGCACGTCCGCCCGGCCCTCGTCGTCCGTCGTCGCCAGGGACATGGTGTGCGGCTCCGGCTGGCCGGCCGCCACCGCCTCCGCGAACCACGTGGTGAAGAGGGGGAGCGGTGCCGCCGGAGCCGCCGCCGGGTCGAAGGGCCGTAGCTCGGTGGTCCCGGGGGACCAGACGAGGAGCGACCTCAGGAGCGCGTGAAGATCCGTTGCTGCCATGTGCCGAGTATCACTCGGTGCCCCCGGCGGCCGTGTCATCAGCCGCCTCCTGCGGCCGCCGGGTGTCCCCGTGGCCAGACCCGAGGGCACAACATCGCAAATCCCTGCGAACGCCTGTGCCCCGGCCGCACACTGTCCGGCATGAGGGGACCGAAGACCGTGAAAGTGGCCGTACGCCATGTAAGCGGTGATGTCGGACGGCGCAGGACGCGGGCCGTCACCTGGGCCGCCCGCGACTTCCGGCTGGTCCGGCCGGCCGAGGGCCGGGACCGGGTCGAGCTGGAGTGTCCGGTCTGTGCGGTGTCCGTCCTCGCGGAGGTCAGCGATCACGCGCGCACCCGGCGGGTGCGCAACGCCTGGGCGGCCGCGTCGGTCGTCTCGCTCCTGGTGTCCGTCGTCGCCCTCGGCTACGCCGTCCACGAGGGCGGCGGTGTCCTGCCCGGCGGGCAGTCCCCGCTGGTCCTCTTCCCGGCCGGGGTGATCGTCGCCGTCGCCGGGCTCGTCATGACAGCCACGGCATGGGCGCGTGGCCGCCGCCACATCGGCGTCACCCTCCTCGACGCTCCGGGGCCCCGCCGCGGCCACCGGATCGTGGCGGTGCGCGGCTGAGGGCCGTCAGTGCCGGGCGAACTGGACCCCGGTCCGCTGCACCACGTCCGGGCGCACGGCGAGGGCCGGCACGGTGAGCTGCTGGCCGTAGATGTCGGTGAGGCGGATCTCGCCGCCGCATCCGGTGCCCTGCTCGGAGAGGAAGTAGTTGTACCCGGTGCGGGTCAGCGCCAGCCAGCCGCCGCTCGTGCGGACCTCCAGGCGGGCCAGCGGGTTGCGGTGGCCGATCGCCTGGACGCCGCACCAGTACCGGGAGGAACCGGTCTTGTAGCGGATCGAGACGGTGTCGGAGGTGGCCGGGCTCAGCAGGCGCCAGGTGATCGCGATCCGGCCCGCCGACAGCGGCGCCAGCTTCGCGAACGCCTGGTGGCTCAGGTCGAGTTGGCCGGCCGCGCAGGGTGCCGGGCACTCGTTGGTGATGCGTACGGTGATGGACGTACCGCTCGCCGCGCGCACGGAGACGTACGCGCCGCAGGCCTTCGCCGTCTCGTAGTCCGCGGTGTTCATCGCCGCGGTCATCACGTCGGAGGTCGGGCCGTAGGAGCAGGCCCCGTCGCCGTTGCCGACGTCGTAGGAGGTGGCGACCCCCTGGTAGGTGGTGCCGGGGCGGATCCGGCCGGCCGCGGGGGCCGTGGTGGTGGCGGAGGACGCGCGGGCCGTGCCGCCTGCCGGGCGCCTGGCCGGGGTGGTGGCCGGGGCCGCGGACGGGGTGCTGGTCCGCCTGCTCGCCGCCGGGGTCGGTGCGGCCGTGGTGGACGGCTTCGGCGACGGGTCCTTCGGGGTTGCCGCCGTGCTCGTCGCGGTGTGTGACGCGGACCCGGACACCGCCCGGTCCTGTCCGGTGGCACCGGCCGCGGCGCCGGGGCGGAAGGCCACGGCCAGGGTCACGACCAGGGCGGCGGCGGCGACGGCGGCCACCGCGGCCAACGGGCCGCGCACCGGGCGCCAGTCGAAGTCCCGGTCCGGCTTCGGCCGCGGGCGGCGGCGGGGTGAGGAGGAGGCCACGGAGGGATCCTTACGCGATTCGGCGGTGCGTGTCCTTCGAACATCGAAGCTTCCGGTACAGCAGTGGCCGCCGGGGCCGGAAAAGGTTGCCGCCGCGGCGTAAGAGTCTGCCGCCGCCCGATGCGGGGCCTCACCCCCGCCCCAGTACCACCGTCCCCGACGAGCAGAACCAGCCGCCCGTCCCCGACGCCACCCCCAGCTCCGGGCGCCCCCGTCCGCCCGCCGAGTCTGCCGCCGCCCGATGCGGGGCCTCACCCCCGCCCCAGTACCACCGTCCCCGACGAGCAGAACCAGCCGCCCGTCCCCGACGCCACCCCCAGCTCCGGCAGTGCCCCGTCCGCCTGCCGCACCTGCCGCCGCCCGGCCTCGCCGCGCAGCTGCCGTACCGCCTCCACGAGCAGGAACAGTCCCCGCATCCCGGGGTGCTGGGCCGACAGGCCGCCCCCGTCGGTGTTCACCGGGAGCTCGCCGCCCTCGACCAGCAGCCGCCCCTTCTCCACGAACGCCCCGCCCTCACCCTTCGCGCAGAAGCCCAGGTCCTCCAGGGTGACGAGGGTCATGTAGGTGAAGGCGTCGTAGATCTCCGCGAAGTCGATGTCACCGGCGGTGACTCCGGCCCGGCGGAAGGCCAGTTCGCCGCTCACCGCCGCCGGGGACACCGTGAAGTCCTCCCACTCCGACATCGTGGCGTGGGAGAGGCACTCACCCGTGCCGAGGACCCACACCGGGGCGGTCCGGCAGTCCTGTACGTACTCCTCGGCCGCCAGCAGCACGGCCGCGCCGCCGTCCGAGCGGACGCAGCAGTGCAGTTTGGTGAAGGGGTCGGCGATCATCGGGCCGGACAGGACCTCGTCGACCGTGACGGGGGTGCGGAACATCGCGTCCGGGTTCAGCGCCGCGTTGGCCCGTGCCTGGACCGCGACCTGTGCCAACTGCTCGATCGTGGTGCCGTGTTCGATCATGTGGCGGCGGGCGGCCATCGCGTACTTGGCGATCAGGGTGTGGCCGTAGGGGACCTCGAACTGCAGGGGGCCGCGGGCACCGAAGGACAGGTTCCCGGTGCGCCGCCCCGTCCGGATGTCGGCGCGGGCCGTCGAGCCGTAGACCAGCAGGACCGCGTTGGCGTGGCCGGCGGCTATCGCGTCCGCCGCGTGGGCCGCCATGACCTCCCAGGTGGAGCCGCCGACGGAGGTGGAGTCGGCCCAGGTGGGGCGCAGGCCCAGGTACTCGGCCACCTCCACCGGGGCGAGGGTGCCGAGGCCCGCCGAGGCGAAGCCGTCCACCACCTCCCGGGCGAGGCCCGCGTCGGCCAGCGCGCGGCGGGCCGCCTGGGCGTGCAGGGCGTAGGGGGTGGCGTCGTCCACCCGGCCGCAGTCGGAGAGGGCCACGCCGACCACGGCGACCTTGCGGGGTCCAGTCATAAATCTGACGGTACATCAGATACCCTGCACTCCGCCCCTGTGCATCTGTGTCCGGCGCCCCTAGCATGACGGACCGTCAGATCGTCAGGAGGTCCGGTCATGGACGCCCGCTTCACCGACGAGCAGGACGAGATCCGGCGCGCCCTGCGTGAACTGCTCCACAAACGCTGCCGTCCGGAGGACGTGCGGGCCGC
Source organism: Streptomyces shenzhenensis (assembly GCF_021462265.1). Classification (GTDB taxonomy): domain Bacteria; phylum Actinomycetota; class Actinomycetes; order Streptomycetales; family Streptomycetaceae; genus Streptomyces; species Streptomyces shenzhenensis. The sequence goes on from NZ_JAJONF010000025.1 coordinate 109,889, forward strand.
CGTCGACAGGGCGGAGGGGTACGACCCCGGCCTGTGGACGGCCCTCGGCGAGCAGCTGGGCCTGCCCGGCCTCGCCCTTCCCGAGACGTACGGCGGCGCCGGCTGCACGCGCACCGAAGCCGCCCTCGCCGCGGAGGAACTGGGGCGGGCCCTCGCTCCCACCCCGTTCCTCGCCACCGCCGTGCTCGCCGCCCCGCTGCTGCTCGCCCTCGGCACCGACGCCCAGCGGGCCGAACTGCTCCCGAGGATCGCCGACGGCCGCCTCACCGCCGCCCTCGCCGTCCCCGGCACCAGCCTCGCCGCCGCCCTCGCGCTCACCGGCCCGGCCGGCGCCGACTGGGCCGGCGGCGGGCGGGCCGGGGGCGTGCAGGCGTGGCGCACGGCGGGCGGCTGGCGGCTGTACGGACAGGCCGACCAGGTGCTCGACGGGCACAGCGCCGGACTGCTCCTGGTCCCCGCGCACACCGGGGGGTACGCCCGCTCGCGCGTCCTGCTCTTCCTGGTGGCGGGGGACGCCGCCGGGGTGGTACGGACCCGGCGCACCAGCCTGGACCCCACCCGCGGCCAGGCGTGCGTGCAACTGCGCGATGTGCAGGCCGAGCTGCTCGGCTCCGACGAGGACACCGACGTCCAGGCCGCCCTCGCCGGCCTCGGCGACTTCGTGGCCGCCGTGCTCGCGGCCGAGGCCGTGGGCGCCGCCGACCGGGCGCTGGAGCGGACCGTGGAGTACGTGAAGCAGCGGGAGCAGTTCGGGCGGCCGATCGGGTCGTTCCAGGCGGTCAAGCACCGGCTGGCCGACGTGTACGTGGCGGTACGGGCGGCCCGGTCGGCGGCCTACTACGCGGCCTGGGCGACCGGCCGCGCATCAGGTGGCGCGGCGCGGAACGCCGCTGGGGAAGAGCGGGTCGGCGGGCTGGCGCTCGCCCAGGCGCTGGAGGCGCTGCGGACCGCCGCGGGCGAGGGCATCCAGTTGCACGGCGGGATCGGTTTCACCTGGGAGCACGAGGCGCATCTGTACTTCAAGCGGGCAGCCGGGGACGAGCTGCTGTTCGGGCCGGGGCACCGGCTGCGCGGGCACGCGGCGGAAGCGGCCGGACTGTTCGCGGGACAGGAGGTGGCGGTGTGATCGGCAGGCGGCTGGTGCAGAAGGTCTCAGCGACCAGGGGGTTCGCCAAGGTGGCCCCGCACGTGGTCCCGGCCATGGACCGGGCCGTGCACCGGCTCAGCCGCGGCCGGGTGCTGCTCAGCGCCCAGATGCTGCCCGGGGTGATCCTCACCTCCACCGGCGCGCGCAGCGGACGGCCCCGCCGGACGCCGCTGGCGTGCATGCCCGAGGGTGACGGCTGGTTCCTCGTCGGATCCAACTTCGGGCGCACCGGCCATCCCGCCTGGACGTACAACCTCCTCACGCATCCCGCCGCCGAGATCAGCTGGAAGGGGCAGGACATCCCGGTCACCGCCCGGCTGCTGGAGGGAGCGGAGCGGGCGGAGGCCTGGCGGCGGCTGCTGGAGTTCTGGCCGCCGTACGCCGCGTACCAGGAGCGGGTGGACCGGGAGATCCGGATCTTCCGCCTCACGCGCGGCACCTCATAGCGCGTCCTGCGCGAGCGACAGCCCGTCCGATGCCCACCATCGCCGCCCCGAGGCGCGACTGACCCCGCGGACCGCCACCGGTCGGGCCACCAGGATGCGGTGGGCCGGGGAAGGGCGGCGGTCAGGCAGGCGGTGGTGGAGCCGGTGGTGGAGGGGGCAGGGCATGGTCGTGCGGGGGTGGTGGGCCGGGGAAGGGCGGCGATCAGGCAGGCGGAGGTGGAACAGGGGCGTGTGGAAGGGGCCGGACAGGGGTGTCCGGACGCGCAGCGGTTCTTCGGTGAACCCGGCTGCCTGCTGCGGCGGTCACCGTCGGCCTCGTCGGCTTCCTGCGGCTCTGCGGCTCTGCGGCGAACGGTCCGCGACCCTGCAGGGCGTGCGGCGCCCGGCCTCGGCGCTGGTGATGAGGCGCGTGGTCCGCGACCGGCCGCTGCCCGTGTAGGACGACAGGCGGTGGTCCACCGCTGTGTGTGAACCACCGCCTGCCAGACAGGACCCAGGGCGCGGGCTACTTCGTGGGCTTCTTCCCGGTCACGCCCAGATGCACCAAAAGCGCCAGGTTCGGCTTGAGTTCGGCCTGCTTCACGCCCCAGGTCTGGAATCCCTTCTGGTGCGCGGCGACCGCCGCGAGCATCGCGACCAGCGAACCGGCCACGGCCGCCGGGTTCACGTCCTTGTCGACCCTGCCCTTGGCCTGCAACTCCGTGATGGAGTCGGTCAGGGAGTTGTTCACCGAGTTCAGGATCTTCATACGGATCTTGTAGAACCGTTTGTCCCCCTCGGCCGCCCCGAGGTCGACCACGCGCAGGATCGCGTCGTTCCTGCGCCAGAACTCCAGGAAACCGTCCACGAGTTCCTGCGCGGTCGCCCAGCCGGCCTTGCCGACCCAGGAGCGCCCCGCCAGCAGCTCGGTCAACTGGCCGCCCTCGGCGGCCATTTGCTCGGCGATCTCCAGGACGGCGCCTTCGACGTCCGGGAAGTACTGATAGAAGGTCGCGGGCGAAGTCCCCGCCTTCCGGGCGACATCGATGACCTTGACGTCCCGGTAAGGGGAGGAGCTGAGCATCTCGCTGAGGCAGTCGAGCAGCTTCTGCCGGGTCGCCTGCCCACGTCGGCCGGCCACGCGGCCGTCGACGGTACGCACTTGTCCTGTCATGCCGTCAGCTTACCGAGGGGTGATCGGAGCGCGATTCGGCCGACTGCAAATGGGGTGCACGGGGGTACGGAGCGGCCGCACGGCGGCGAAGCGGAAGGGAAAGCGCCGGTCACTCCGGGTGGGTGCGGCTGGTCTGCGCGGTGCGGGCCGGGCGGTTACTTTGACGACATGGCCGAAAACAGGGCATCCGGATACCCCGAGGGCGTCCCGTGCTGGGTGGACGCGCAGCTCCCCGACGTGGAGGCGGGCAAGCGGTTCTACGGCGGGCTCTTCGGGTGGACCTTCGAGGACGCCGACGGACCCGCGGGAGCGGCGGTGTGGGCCCGCCTCGGCGGCGCGGCCGTCGCCAGGCTGGCGCGGAAGCGGGACGGCCGGATGCCCACCGTCTGGACGGTGTACTTCGCGACCCCGGACGCCCGGGACCTCGCCCGCCGGATCGTCGCCGCCGGCGGGCAGATCGTGAACGACCCCGTCCCCGTCCGCGACCTCGGCACCGCCGCGCTGGCCGCCGACCCCACCGGCGCCGTCTTCGGCCTCTGGCAGGCCGCGAGCCACGTCGGCTTCGGCGTCCGGCACGCGCCCGGCGCCTTCGCCTGGGCGCAGCTCTACACCAGCGACACCGACGCGGCCAACGCCTTCTACGGCCGCCTCTTCACCGACGCCCTCTTCGGCGCCGGCGCCGAACCGGACTTCGGCCGCGCCCCCGTGACCGAGGTGTTCGCGGCCGGGATGCCGTCCCAGTTCGTCGTCCACTTCCGCACCGGGGACGTGACGGCGGCGGTCGGGGCCGTGCAGCAGCTGGGCGGCCGGGTCCAGGCGCCGCCCTTCGAGACGTCGTACGGAAGAGTCGCCGTCGTGACCGACAATCAAGGGGCGTCCTTCGCGCTGCTGGAACGCTGAGGCCGGAAAAACCGGAAAAACGCGACTCTGAGCGGGTAAATGTCTGACTTTGTCATGAGACACCCCGATTGGTCACCGGGTTCGCAACCTGCGCCCGGGCCAGGAAGAATCGGGGTGCGTGCCGCCATGGCGGTGCGGTGGTGAGACGCTGCACGGGGTCGCGTACATATGTGGGTGGACGAGGCCCGTACGGGGAGGTGGCAGGCAAGTGGTGGATCAGCTGACGCAGCACGATCCGCGGCGGATCGGGCCGTTCGAGGTGCTGGGACGGCTGGGGGCCGGCGGCATGGGGCTGGTCTATCTGGCACGCTCGGCGTCCGGCCGGCGCGTGGCGATCAAGACCGTCCGGACCGAGCTCGCCGAGGACCAGCTGTTCCGGGTCCGCTTCACGCGCGAGGTGGAGGCGGCCCGCGCGGTCTCCGGCTTCTACACGGCGGCCGTCGTCGACGCCGACCCGCGCGCCGCCGTGCCGTGGCTGGCGACCGCCTACGTGCCGGCGCCCTCCCTCGAAGAGATAGTGAACGACTGCGGCCCGCTCCCGGCCCAGGCGGTCCGCTGGCTCGCGGCGGGCGTCGCCGAGGCGCTCCAGTCGATCCACGGCGCCGGACTCGTCCACCGTGACCTCAAGCCCTCCAACGTCCTCGTCGTCGAGGACGGCCCCCGGGTCATCGACTTCGGAATCGCCTCCGGTGTCTCGAACACCCGGCTGACGATGACGAACGTCGCGGTCGGCACGCCCGCCTACATGTCGCCGGAGCAGGCGAAGGACTCCCGGTCCGTGACCGGCGCGAGCGACGTCTTCTCCCTCGGCTCCATGCTCGTCTTCGCCGCCACCGGCCACCCGCCCTTCCACGGCGCCAACCCGGTCGAGACCGTCTTCATGCTGCTGCGCGAGGGCCCGGACCTCGAAGGCCTCCCGGACGAACTGCGCCCCCTCATCGAGTCCTGCATGCAGATGGAGGCCGCCGCCCGCCCCAACCCGGCCGACCTCCAGGCCCAGCTCGCCCCCCACCTGTTCGGCTCCGGCTCCGACGACAGCGGTACGGCGTCCGCCTGGCTGCCCGAGAAGGCGGTCGGGCTGATCGAGTCCCGCCGCGGTGGCCGCCCGGCCGTGAAACCCTCCGCCGCCCCGTCCGGCCCCCGCGGCGGCGGCCGCCCCGCGGTCCCCCCGCCGCCCTCCTACGACCCCGCGCCCCCGGTCCCGGCCCCGGTCCCCGCCGGCGCCCCCGACGCCGGCCCGATCCGCCTCGCCGGCGCCCAGGTGCCGATCGGCCCCGGCCCGCGCGTCGCCGACGCCCGCGCCGCCGCCGTGAAGGCGCCTCCGCCCGAGGCCGGCCTGGTGGCCAGCTGGTCGCGCCCGCACCCCGGCGTCAACGGCGCCGACCCCGCCGTACCGCCGGTCCCCGCCCTGCCCCCGGAGACGGCGTCCGGCTGGCGGCCCTGGCGGTTCCGGATGTCCAACGACGTCTGGGGCACCCCGGCCGTCGACGGCGACCTCGTCTACGTCACCTCCTTCGAGGTGCACGCCCTCGACGTGGCCACCGGCCGCCGCCGCTTCAAGACGCGCGACGTCGCCTGGTCCATGGCGGTCGCGGACGGCCGTATCCACGCCTCCGACGGCCCCACCCTGTTCGCCGTGGAGGCCCGCGAGGGCGGCGACCTGTGGCGGCTGTCCACCGACGCCTGGGTGTACGCCCTCAAGGCCGACCGCGGCACCCTCGTCACCGGCACCCGGGGCGGCGGCGTCCAGGCCTGGGAGGCGTCCACCGGGCGGAAGCTCTGGGAACTGTCGGGTGCCCAGACCGACTTCGAGGTCCCCGAGTCCGGCCCCGCCCTGCACGACGGCACGGTCTACGTCTGGCAGGACGCGAGACTGCGCGCCCTCGACGCCCGCACCGGCGACGAACGGTGGTCCTACCCCATCGGCGACGCGGCCTCCTGCGGCGGCGTCCCGGTCCGCCTCACCCACGCCGACGACGGCTTCGTGTACGCCTCCGCGGGCACCCGCGTCATCGCCCTCGACACCGCGACCGGGCGCGTGCGCTGGCACTTCGAGGCCCCGGCCGTCTTCCTCTCCCCGCCCGCCTTCGTCCCCGGCCCCGCCGTCACCGGCGGCGGCATCTACCTCGCCGACTACCTCGGCACCGTCTACGCCCTCGACGCCACCGACGGCCGCGACCGCTGGCGCATCGCGACGGAGGCCCGCGCCTCCATCGAGCCGGTGCTCGTCGCCGCCGGCCACGTCCACGTCGGCAGCGGCAAGGGGCTCTACACCCTGGACGCGGTCACCGGCACACCCAAGTGGCGCTTCCAGGCGGGCGGCGACGTGGTGGGCGCCCCGGCGGTGGCCGAGGGCCGCATCCACTTCGGTTCGACGGACCACCTGCTGTACACCCTGAAGGCCGACGACGGCCGCCTGCGCTGGAAGCTGGCGACGGGCGGGGAGATCACCGGGTCGCCGCTGGTGCGCGACGGGGTGGTGTACGCGTGCAGCAAGGACCGGTGCGTTTATGCCTTGGACGCCGAGAAGGGCACCGGTACGGCACGGACCGCGTGAGCGCCGTGAGGGCGCGCGCCGCAGGGCCCCCGCAGGTCCGTCGTGGCTTGTCGCGCAGTTCCCCGCGCCCCTGAAGGGGCGCTGGCGCAGCGCCCTGCTTTTCAGGGGCGCGGGGAACTGCGCGAACGGCCACGACGGGCCCGCAGTCGCGTGGCGGCAGTCAGTGACACCCCTCTGGGCGGTGTCTCAGCGGGTACGAGGGACGGTGCCGCGCTCCCGGTCGGCGAACAGCTCCGACTGGCGCTCGCCGGGCAGGTTGCCCAGGGTGATCAGGTGCGGCGCCTGGGCCCACCCCCGCTCCCGGTCCGCCCCCTTCGCCGCCCACAGCGCCCGTACGCTGCCCTGCACACCCTCCGTCGGATACCCGGCGATCACGGTCGCGCACCGCACGGCCGCCGCCGGCGCCTCCCCGGCGGGCGTCACCTCGGACACCAGCCCCACCTCGTACGCCCTGCGCGCCCCCATCCGCTCGGCGTTGCCCATGAGCACCATCCGGGCCACCTCCCCGTACGGCATCCGCTGCGCCATCAGCACCGACTCGTAGGCGCTGACCATGCCGTAGGAGGTGTGCGGGTCGAAGAAGGCCGCCGTCTCGTCGGCGATCACGAAGTCGCACTCGCCCAGCAGGTAGAAGGCGCCCCCGCAGGCCATCCCGGCCACGGCGGCGATCACCGGCTTCCACAGGTCGTTCGACTTCGGCCCGACGGCGATCAGCGGATCGTCCTGGCTGTACGGCGAGGACGGCTGCGGCACGACGGCGTCCCGGTCGAGCCCGGTGCTGAAGGCGCGCCCGCCGGCCCCGGTGAGGACGACCGCCCGGACGGTGTCGTCGAAGCGCAGCGCCCGCCAGGCGGCGGAGAGCTCGGCGGCCGTCGCGAGGTCGATGGCGTTGAGCCTCGCGGGGCGGTCGAGGGTGAGGACGGCGACCCCGCTCTCCTTGTCGGTGTCCAGCCGCAGGCTCACGGACGCTCCAGGACCCACTGCGGCAGACCGTCCGCGAAGACCGCCTGCACCCGGGCGCCGATCCTGATCCGGTCCGGCGGGAGGGAGTCGAGCGGGGCTCCCGCTCCGCTCACCACGTTCCCCACCATCCGCACCCGGGGCGCGTCGTCCAGTTCCACGACGACGACGTTGTACGGCGCCTGGGCGGCGTAGTCGGGCAGGAGCGGCGGGTGCGGGACGACGTACGACCAGATCCGGCCCCGTCCGCTCGTCGGCCGCCACTCGCTCGCGAAGGACTGGCAGTGCGGGCAGCAGGGCCGGGGCGGAAAGCGGGGTTCGCCGCAGTCGGCGCAGGCCTGGACGCGGAGTTCGCCGCGGGCCGCGTACTCCCAGAAGGGGGCGCCGTCGGTGTCGGTGGCCGGTCGCAGCATCTCAGCTCCGGTTGGTGAGGAGGAGGGCGGAGGTCGGGACGCCCTCGCCGGCGGTGACCAGGCAGGTGGCGGCCCCCGGCACCTGGGCGGTGCTGGTGCCGCGCAACTGCTTGACGCCCTCGGTGATGAGGTTGAACCCGTGCACGTAGGCCTCGGAGAGCCCGCCGCCCCCGGTGTTGATGGGCAGCCGCCCGCCGATCTCCAGCGCCCCCTGCTCGGTGAACGCCCCGCCCTCCCCGCGCCCGCAGAAGCCGTAGCCCTCCAGGGAGAGCGGGATCAGCGCGGTGAACGCGTCGTAGATCTGGGCGACGTCGACGTCCTCGGGGGTGAGGTCGGCGTGCTTCCACAGGTGGCGGGCGGCGGTCCAGGCGGGACCGGTGAGCGGGTCGTCGTTCCAGTAGTTGACCATGCCGTGGTGCTGGGCGGGCAGGCCCTGGGCGGCCGAGTGGACGTAGACCGGGGTCCGCCGGCAGTCCCGGGCCCGTTCGCTGCTGACCACCACACACGCCAGGGCCCCGTCCGTCTCCAGGCAGTTGTCGAAGAGGCAGAGGGGCTCGCTGATCCACCGGGAGGTCATGTACATCTCGCGGGTGAGGGGGCGGTCGTACATGACGGCGGCGGGGTTCTGGTTGGCGCGGTTGCGGCAGGCGAGGGCGACGTTGAAGAGATGGTCGCGGGTGGCGCCGTACTCGTGCATGTAGCGGCGGGTGAGCATGGCTATCTCGTCGGCGGGCCGGAGCAGGCCGAAGGGGCGGGTCCACTGGGCGGGGGTCGGGAGCTGGACGGTGGTGTTGGTCCAGGGCCGGGGCCCGGACCCCCGCTTCCGGGACCGCCACGCCACCCCCACGGTGGCCTGGCCGGAGGCGATGGCCGCGGCGAGGTGCGCGACGGTCGCACAGGAGCCGCCGCCCCCGTACCCCACCTTGCTGAAGAAGGTCAGATCCCCGAGCCCGACCGCCTTCGCCAGCTCCACCTCGTCGGTCTCCTCCATGGTGAAGGAGGCGAGGGCGTCGACCTCGCCGGGCGCGATGCCGGCGTCGTCGAGGGCGGCGAGGACGGCCCGGCAGGCGAGGGTCTTCTCGTCCTCGCCGAGCCGTTTGGCGAAGGGGGTCTGCCCGATCCCGACGATGGCGGTGGCGTCCTTGATGCCTCTGAGACCGGCCATGTCCCCGCACCTCCACGGCAGTCGCGGTTTGCTGACAGGCCGTCAGGCTACCGCTAATCTGACGGACAGTCAGCTATGCGTCCGGGGAGGCCGGTTGTGCGCGGTGACATGGAGTGGGGGACCGTTCCGGGGCTGGTGCGGTCGGCGGCGAAGCGGTACGCGGACGTCGAGGCGGTGGTGGACGGCCGGACCCGGATCACCTACGCCGAGCTGGGCGCCCGGGTGGAACGGGCGGCGGCCGCCTGCCTGGCCGCCGGCGTCGGGGCGGGCGACCGGGTGGGCATCTGGGCGCCGAACTCGCTCGACTGGATCGTCGCGGCGCTGGGCGCGGTGTCGGCGGGCGGGGTGCTGGTCCCGCTGAACACCCGCTTCAAGGGCAAGGAGGCGGCGGACGTGCTGCGCAGGAGCGGGGCCCGGCTGCTCTTCGTGACGGGGACGTTCCTGGGGACCTCGTACGTGGCGTCGCTGCGGCGGGCGGCGGGGGAGGGAGCCGGGGACGGCCAGGTGCCGCTGCCGGGTCTGCCCGGCCTGCGGGACGTGGTGGTGCTGTCGGAGGACGCGCCGGCCGGCTTCCGCACCTGGAAGGACTTCCTGGCGGCCGGAGAGGGCGTCGGCGCCGGCCAGGTCGCCGCCCGTGCGGCGGAGCTGGACGGCACCTGCCTCTCCGACATCATCTTCACGTCCGGTACGACGGGCCGCCCGAAGGGCGCGATGATCACCCACGCGCAGACGCTCCGCGCGTACGAGATCTGGGCGGACCTGGCGGGCCTGCGGAACGGTGACCGCTACCTGATCGTCAACCCGTTCTTCCACACCTTCGGTTACAAGGCCGGGGTGATCGCGTGCCTGATGCGCGGGGCGACGATGATCCCGCAGCCGGTGTTCAGCGTGGAGACGGTCCTGGCGAACGTCGCCGCGGAGCGGGTGTCGGTGCTGCCCGGCCCGCCGACCCTGCACCAGTCGCTCCTGGACCACCCGGCCAGGGACGCCCACGACCTCTCCGCCCTGCGGCTGGTGGTGACGGGCGCGGCCGTCGTACCCCTCCGCCTCGTGGAGCGGCTGCGCGGCGAACTCGGCGTCGAGACGGTCCTCACCGCCTACGGCCTCTCCGAGGCGAGCGGGATCGTGACGATGTGCCGCCGGGGCGACGATCCGACGGTGATCGCGTCGACGTCGGGGCGGGCGATACCCGGGACGCAGGTGCGGGTGGACGAGGCCGGGGAGGTGCTGGTCCGCGGCTTCAACGTCATGCGCGGCTACTTCGAGGACGCGGCGGCGACGGCCGAGACGCTCACGGAGGACGGCTGGCTGCGCACCGGCGACGTCGGCGTGCTGGACCCGGACGGCAACCTCCGCATCACCGACCGCCTGAAGGACATGTTCATCGTCGGCGGCTTCAACGCCTACCCGGCGGAGATAGAGCAACTGCTGGGCCTGCACCCGGAGGTGGCGGACGTCGCGGTGATCGGCGTACCGGACGGGCGGCTCGGCGAGGTCGGCAAGGCGTTCGTGGTGCGGCGGGCGGGAGCGGTGCTGACGTCCGACGACCTGATCGCCTGGGCCCGCCGCGAGATGGCGAACTACAAGGTCCCGAGGACCGTCGAGTTCGTCCGAGAGCTCCCCCGCAACGCTGGCGGAAAGGTCCTGAAGGGCGAACTCAGGACAGGCGACCGGGCCGCTCGTTGACATGCGCCCGCGGGCGCGGCCTGACGGCCCGAAGGCGCGGCTCCGAAGGCGGCTCCGAAGGCGCCGTCCCGAAGACACGGCCCCCAAGGCGCGGCCCCCAAGACGCGGTTGGAAGATATGGGCCATCCCCCCCCGCAGCGACCTGCGACATTGCCACCCCCCGCTTGCCCATATCTTCCCATCCCGGGTGAGCTGTTACCGGTGCGGCCGACCTGGCTCGGGCGACTGGTCGCGGTGGCACTCACCGCAGGCCCTGAGTCGTCCCTGCGGGCCGCCATTCACGAGCGGTGACGCCCGGCTTACGGGCGAGGTGGGACCCGCCCACGGCCCGGGCGAGCGGTCCGGCCGAACGCGGGTACACCGACCGGGGCGGCGAACGGTCACCGCTGGTCGGCGGCGAGTGCGTCAAGGGCAGCCCGGATCTCCTCGATCATGCGGGCGGGCCGGTGGAAGACGTCCTCAGCGCCGAAGCGGAGCAGGCTGCGGATTTCGGCGGATCGGAGGATCTGGTTGAAGCGGGTCATGTCCCGTCGATGGGAGTCGCGGGTGCCGTGGTAGGTGTAACCCTCGATCTCCACCCCCAGCCCCTCCTTCCGGAAGAGGAAGTCGAGGAAGCGGGGGCGGCCGTCCGGGGTGCGTACCTCGGCCTGGCTCTCGGGGCGGAGCCCGGCGTCGTACATGCGCAGCCGGGCGACGGTCTCGGCGGGCGAGCCGGCGAGCGGGTCGGTCAACCGCAGCCGTTCCCGGCCGCCTCTCGCACGCCGTGGCATCGCTTCGAGGGCGTTCGCGATCGAAGCAGGACCGAGGATCGGGGGACGGCGGAGCCGCCCGACCCTCCGGTGGGAGAGGGCCGAGTCCACGGCTACGACCGCTTCGTCCCGTGGGCTGTCCCGGAGCAGGTCGGCGAGCGTGCGGGCAGGTGGGGTGAGCCGCAGCCCCTGCCGTTCCCACACGTCCTGAGTGCTGAGCGGGAGTCGGTGTACGCGTACGCCGCTGCCCACGCGACGGATGCTCAGCTGCGGGTCCGTGAACTCCAGGGGCGCGTCGGAGGCGCCGCTCAGGGTCTCGATGCGCCAGATCGGCGCCGCCGAGAGGTGGCTCACGACCAGCCGGGGTTCGAGGAGCTGCACTGCCCGCAGCCGGGTGAGCAGGTCGGGGTCGCGCCCGGGCTCGGCCCAGGCGCCGTACCGGAGCCGTGTCCAGCCCTCGTCCCGTAGCGCACGTGTCAGACTCCGCCGGGGCCAGCCGGCCGCGACGGCCCGTGAGGTGAGGAGGATGCCCAACTCCGTCAGCGTGCGTAAGTCCCTGCGTTCCACCCGGTGAAGATCGCAGATTCCCGGAATCGCCGCCCGGCCTGTGGACAACTCGTGGGTTCAGCCCTTCAGAGAGCCGAGAAAGGCGGTCCAGGCGAGCGGACGGAAGAGAAGGACAGAGCCGTCCTGGTCCTTCTTCGAGTCACGGACGGGGACCACGTCCGGGTGCGGGGCGGCGACCTCGACGCACTCGCCGCCGCTGCCGTTGCTGTAACTGCTCCTGCGCCACACGGCGTTGCTCAGGTCAATCCCGGTGCTTGCCATCTCGGTAGTCCTCCGCCGCTCGTTCGACCATGGCCAGGGACGCCTCTGGCGGGAGTGCCGCCGCCCTGAGTAGATCGTACGACCTGCGGTAGTCCTTCACGAGCGCCGGATAGTCGATGAGTTGGCCGTTATGGAGTCCCTCGGTATAGGCCACCGGCGGGGCGTCCGGGAAGGTCATCACTCGCATCATGCCCATCATGAACGGATGGGCATGTGCCGTTTCCGGAAGGATCTGCAGAACGCCCTGCGTGGAGCGGATGACCTGGGCGATGTGCTCCAGCTGGACCGCCATCTCCGCCGGGGGCAGGAGAGGCCTGCGGACGACGGACTCGTGCAGGACCGCCCAGAACGACGGCCGCTCCTCCTGCTTCCAGATCTCCGCACGCTTCAGCCGGGCGCGGACCTGCTTGTCGACCGTCTCGGGCGCCAGCCAGGGCAGCGACGTGTGTACGACCGCCTCGGCGTACGCCGGGGTCTGCAACAGCCCCGGCACCAGCATCGGAGCCCAGTCCTCGATCGTCTCCGCCCGCGGCTCCATCTCCGCCACGTCCGCGAAGTACTCCGCGTGCCCCGACTGCCGTGCCCGGCGGGCGTCTTCACAGCGACGCTCGAAAAACCCGTCCGTCTTCAGCACCTTGTCGACGTGCCGGGCGAGATCGAGCGGCATGCGCCGCTCGCCGCGCTCGATCTGGCTCAGGAAGGGGACGCCGCGGAAGCTTCCTTCCGCGAGCTGTTCGAGCGTGAGGCCCGCGAGTTCCCGCTGGTAGCGCAACTCGGCGCCGTAGAAGGAGGGGACATTGGCCGACGCGTCGGGATCCTTGCGTGGGGGCACAACTCATCACCGCCGTTTGCCTGTTGCGCTTGCGTAGTCGAAGCCTCTTCAACGATACGCGGGTATGCGCCACTCTGTGACCGAATCATCACAGAGCGCACAGGAAGGTGTACGCGACCGTGTCCTCTCAGTTCACCCCCGCCCCCGCCCCGGCTGCCGATTCCGCCTATGACACGACCCTCTGTGTGGAGGAACTGCGGGACGCCCTCGCCGCCCATGGCATCACGCTGCCGTCCATGCGGGTGGACCTGCCGAGTTTCGCGGCCACGTACGGACCGTCGCCGGGCTTGGTGGCACTCGGCAACTGCAACGTGGCGACGGCGCGGAGACTGACCGCGCTGTTGCGGGTGGACGACGGGGCGCCGTGCCCGCCGCCGCTGGACCTCGATCTCCTGGCTGTCCCCGAGGCGGTGCCCGGACTACGGCGTACCGTCCGCCGGTATCTCGGAGCACCCTGCGCCGATGTCCAGCTCTGTGTCACGGAACTCGTGGCCAACGTTGTCCGTCACGTGGGGGAGGGCACCCCGATCCGCGTGCGGGTGGTCCGAGTGGCGGGAGCCTGTCTACGCGTCGAGGTCAGCGACGCCGATGCCCGCGCTCGTCCCGTGCTCCGACGTGCCGGCGCCGACGACGAAACCGGGCGCGGCCTCGCGCTGCTCGACGCCGTGACCTTGCGCTGGGGTGTGGAACACGGCGCCGAGGGCAAGACGGTGTGGTGCGAGTTGGGCCAGGCCGAGACCAGGACGGGCGGGCGGTGGAACGACCCGGTCACCGGGCCCGCACGTTCTTGAACACGTCGGCCGCGACGGCTTCCCCTCCGCGCCGCCGCGGCCTGTCCCCCTGGTGGGCGCGGGTCACGCCTTCTCGGTGCCGGCGTGGTTCTCCAGCGTCGTCACGACGGACTCCGGCAGGATGCCGGCGTGGTTCTCCAGCGGCTTGACGGTTTCGTTCTCCGTGACACTGCCGGCGTGGTTCTCCAGCGGCTCGACCGTCGAGGAACCGTCGTCCGGGCTGCCGGCGTGGTTCTCCAGCGTGGCGATCTTCGGCTTCTTCGTGGCTTCGGTCATCGTCGGCACCTCTCTGCTGAGCTTCTGAGAAAGCGATGTGCCCGTCCGGTGACTCCCCCGGGTGTCGCCGGACGGGCACATCAAGGCCGCTCACCCTAAACGGTGGGGCCGGGTGCCGAGCCGTCTGCCCCCCGACGCGGCGGCTGGCACTCATGAGAATGGCGTGCGGCGATAAACAAACCATGAACGCGCAGTCCGCCCGGCTCCTCAGGCCGCCGCGGCCGGCCTGAGGAGTGCCCTCACCTGCTCGGCCTCGGCCGCCCCGAACTGCTCGTGGATGGTGAGCGCCTCGCTCCAGCACGCGCGGGCCCGGTCGGTCTGCCCCAGGTGGCTGAGGGCCTGCCCGAGCGTGGTCAGTACGTTGGCCCGCATCCAGTCACCTCCGATGACCTGGAGGGCGAGTGCCTGCTCCGCGTGCCGTGCCGCCAGGGCGAGGTGGCCCCCGACGAGATGGGCCTCGGAGATACGGAAGTTCGCCGTGCCCTCCCAGAGGCGCTGCCGGTTCTCCCGGAAGAGCCGCAGGGCTTCGTGGAGTTGCTCCAGCGCCTCGGGTACCCGGCCTGCCGCGCTGAGCGCGATCCCGAGAGCGAGACGGGCGTTGGCGACGCGCACGGTCATACCGAGCTGGTCGTAGATGGCGAGTCCCCGCTCGGCCAGTTCGACGGCGGTCGTCAGCCGTCCCAGCTTGACGTGGATACGGGAGAGGTTGCACAGGGCACTGGCCTCGCCGGGCAGGTTGCCGTCGGCGCGGTAGTTGTCGATCGCCTCGCGCAGGTGCCGCTCTCCGTCGTCGTTGCGTCCCTGGTAGAGGGCGATGATCCCGCGGTCGTTCGGAGCCCAGCAGCAGGGCGCGAGGTCTCCCGCGGCCTGGGCGAGCCCGATGGCGAGCCGGGCCTCCTCGTCGGCCTGCGTGAACTTGTCGGAGACCAGGAGGGCGTTGGTCAGCGCGGTGCGGGCCCGGCCCTCGGCGCGCTGGTCGCCCAGCTCGTGGGCCAGGTCGCGGAGTGCCACGGCGGTCGCCTCGTACCGGTGCGAGTTGGCACCGGACTCCGCGAGGTCCTTGGCGACCCACAGCAGGTCGACGGCGCGCCTGAGCATTCCGAGGGCCGCGCTCTGCCGGACACAGGCCAGGAGGCAGTCACCCTCGGCGTAGAGCCAGTCGACCGCGGTCTTGGAGTCGGTGATGGGCAGGCCGGGATAGGAGGTCGGCTCCAGGTGGTTCACCAGCCGGTCTCCCGGCCGTTCGATCGCGTACACCCCCGCCGCCGTCGCCAGGTAGAAGTCCAGGAGGCGGGACATGGCCGCCTCCTTCCCCCACTGCCCGGGAGGTGTGGGAGGTACCCCCGTGCCCGGCGGCTGCTCGTCCCGCTCCGCGCACGCACGCGCGTACAGCCGCACGAGGTCGTGGAAGCGGTAACGGCCCGGAGCCGCCGATTCCAGCAACGACGTGTCGACCAGGGTCTCCAGCAGGTCCTCGGCCGCCTCCACCGGCAGATCGAGCACCGCCGCGGCCGCCGCCAGCGAGATGTCCGGTCCGTCGGCCAGGCCGAGGAGGCGGAAGGCCCGGGCCTGGGCCGGTTCCAGGGCGCCGTAGCCCAGTTCGAAGGTCGCCTTCACCGCCAGGTCGCCGGCCTGGAGTTCGTCGAGGCGGCGGCGCTCGTCGGCGAGCTTCTCCGCCAGGACGCAGACCGTCCAGGTGCGGCGGGCCGCGAGACGCGACGCGGCGATGCGGATGGCGAGGGGGAGGAAGCCGCAGGCCGCCACCACGTCCAGGGCGGCCTTGCGCTCGGCGGCGACCCGCTCCGCACCGACGATCTTCGTGAAGAGCTGCAGCGCCTCGTCGGGGGACATCACGTCCAGGTCCACCAGGTGGGCCCCGGCCAGGTCCACCATGCGGACGCGTGACGTCACCAGGGCCGCGCAGCCCTCCGTGCCCGGCAGCAGCGGACGTACCTGGGCCGCGTCCTTCGCGTTGTCCAGCAGGACGAGGACCCGGCGGCCGTCCAGGACCGAGCGGTACAGGGCCGCCCGGTCGTCCAGGGAGTCGGGGACGGACGCGTCCGGGGTGCCCAGGGCGCGCAGGAAGGAGCCCAGGACCGTCTCCGGTTCCGCCGCCCGCGGGCCCGCGCCCTGCAGGTCCACGTACAACTGGCCGTCCGGGAAGGCGGAGCGGGCCTGGTGCGCCACATGGACGGCCAGGGTCGTCTTGCCGACGCCTCCGATGCCCGCCAGCGCCGAAACGGCCATCACCCGGCCCTCCGCCGACGTCAGCGCCTCGCTCAGCTGGGCGACGAAGGCGGACCGGCCCGTGAAGTCGGGGACCGTCGCCGGGAGCTGGGCGGGGCGGACGGGGGCGGACGGGGGAGCCGGCGCGGGGGAGGAGGGCTCGGCCAGGGCCGGGTCGGCCTGGAGGATGCGCTGTTGCAGGTCGCGCAGGCCGGACCGCGGGTCGACGCCGAGTTCCTCGGCGAGCAGGCGGCGGGTGTCGGCGTACACCGCGAGGGCCTCCGCCTGGCGGCCGCTGCGGTACAGGGCGAGCATGAGGAGTTCGCGGAGGCGCTCGCGGAGGGGGTGGGCCGCGGTGAGGGCCGTCAGCTCCGACACCGCCTCCGCGTGGCAGCCTTGCTCCAGGTCCATGTCAAGGCGGGATTCGAGGAGCTGGAGCCGCCACTCCTGCAGCCGGGTCCGCTGGGTGTCGGCGTACGGGCCCGGCACCCCGGCCAGCGGTTCGCCCTCCCACAGGGCGAGCGCCCGGTTCAGCTCCTCCCGGGCCTGACCCAGGTCCCCGGCGCCGCGCGCCTTCTCGGCCGCCGCCGCCAGGTCCTGCGCCACGGCCAGGTCCAGGGCGCCCTCGCCGAGCCCGCGCACCGCGTACCCGCCGGACTCGCTGACCAGGACGCCGGGGTCCAGGACCTTGCGCAGCCGGGAGGCGTACGTGCGCACCGCCGCCAGCGCCTGCGACGGCGGCTCGGGACCCCACAGCGCGTCGATCAGCTCGGCCGCGGTCGCCGTCCGGCCCTCGCGGAGCAACAGGGCGGCCAGCAGCGCGCGTTGCTGCGGTGAGCCGGTGGTGAGCGGCGCCTCCGCGCGCCAGGCGCGCACCGGACCGAGCACACTGAAGCGCACCGTCGCGGCCTCCGCCGAGGAGGAGGCGCGCCGCTGCTCCGGCACCCGCGGTCCACCGTCCATGCATGTCTCCCTAGACATCCCGCTTCACCCCGTCAGTCTGCCTTGTCCGGGCGGGTTGCGTCAGCCGGGGGAGATGCCGATCACAGGCCGACACGCGGTGGTCCACACAGTCTTCACGCGGCGGCCTCCGTGAGCGGGTCCGGTTCGTGGCGGAACGGCGTCGGGGACGGGGTCGTCCCCGGCGCCGCCGCCGCTCTTCATTCGTCTGACGAACCGTCATTCCGATAGCTGACGGTTCGTCAGATCGGCGCTACCGTGAGCGCCATGGACACCCAGGACGGCACCTTCCCGCTGATCATCTCCGTCGACGACCACACCGTGGAGCCGCCGGACGTCTGGCAGTCCCGCCTCCCGAAGAAGTACCTGGACACCGGTCCGCGCATCGTCCGGGCCCCGCTGCGGGAGATGAGCTTCCTCGGCGGCCGCTTCAAGCCCGTCATGGGCAGGCCGGGCGAGGACGGGCCGACCGGCGACTGGTGGATCTACGAGGACCTGCACCGCCCCCTCACCCGCCTCGACACCGCCGTCGGCTACGGGCGCGACGAGATCAAGCTCGAAGTGATCACGTACGAGCAGATGCGGGCGGGGTCGTACGACGTCCCGCAGCGGCTCGCCGACATGGACGTCAACCACGTCCAGTCCGCGCTCTGCTTCCCGACCTTCCCCCGCTTCTGCGGGCAGACCTTCACCGAGGCCAAGGACCGCGAGCTGGCGCTGCTGTGTGTGCAGGCCTACAACGACTGGATGGTGGAGGAGTGGTGCGGCCCGCTGGCCCAGGGCCGCCTGATACCCCTCATCCTCATCCCGCTGTGGGACGCCCGACTGGCCGCCGCCGAGGTCCGCCGCAACGCGGCCCGCGGGGTCCGCGCCGTCGCCTTCTCCGAGATACCCCCGCACCTGGGGCTCCCCTCCGTGCACACCGACGACTGGGACCCCTTCCTCGCAGCCTGCGACGAGACCGGCACGGTCGTCGCCATGCACATCGGCTCCAGCAGCCGGATGCCCTCCACCTCCGCCGACGCCCCGCCCGCCGTCGGCTCCACCATCACCTTCGCCAACTGCTGCTTCTCGATGGTCGACTGGCTGATGAGCGGCAAGTTCGAGCGCTTCCCGAACCTCAAGGTGATGTACGCGGAGGGTCAGATCGGCTGGATCCCCTACATCCTGGAGCGCGCCGACGTCGTCTGGGAGGAGAACCGCGCCTGGGGCGGCGTCGCCGACAAGGTCACCCGCCCGCCGTCCGAACTCTTCGCCGAGCACGTCTACGGCTGCTTCTTCGACGACGCCTTCGGCCTGAAGAACCTCGACGCGATCGGCGTCGGCAACGTCCTCTACGAGACCGACTACCCGCACTCCGACTCCACCTGGCCGAAGTCGAGGGAGGTCGGGGAGGCGCAGATGGGTCATCTGGCGCCGGACGTGGTGGAGCGGATCGTCCGGGGCAACGCGATCGAGCTGCTGGGGCTGACTCCCGACGGGCTCTGGGGCGGTCCGCGGTGAGCCTCGACTACGGCATCCAGCTCCCCGTCCAGTCCCAGTCCACCCTCTACGCCGAGGACTGGGAGGCCGGGGCGGGCGCCGCGGACCTGGTCGAGATCGCGCGGGCCGTCGACCGGGCCGGCTTCGCCTACCTCGCCGTCTGCGACCACGTGGCGATCCCGCGCCGGCTGGCCGAGGCCATGAGCACCGTCTGGTACGACCCGGTGGCCACCCTCGCCCACCTGGCCGCCGTGACCGAGCGGGTACGGCTGCTCAGCCATGTCGCCGTCGTGGGACTGCGCCACCCCCTGCTCTCCGCCAAGCAGTACGCGACCCTCGACCACCTCTCCGGCGGCCGCCTGGTCCTCGGCGTCGGGGCCGGGCACGTGCGGGAGGAGTTCGAGGTGCTGGGGGTGGACTTCGGGCGGCGCGGAGCGGTGCTGGACGAGGTGATCGACGCGTTGCGGGCGGCTCTGGGGGCGGACGAGTTCCCGTCCCACCACGGGAAGTTCTACGACTTCGACGGGCTCGGGCAGCGGCCCCGGCCCGCGCAGGAGCGGGTACCGGTGTGGGTCGGCGGGTCGTCGCCGGCCGCGGTACGGCGGGCCGCGCTCAAGGGCGACGGCTGGCTGCCGCAGGGCGACCCCAGGGACCGGCTCCCGGACCAGATCGCCCGGCTGCGACGGCTGCGCGAGGAGGCGGGCCTCGAAGAGCCGATCACCATCGGCGCGATCACCGAGCCGCTGTACGTCGGCACGCCCGACTGGGCGGTGGGCCGCCGCACGCTCAGCGGTGCCCCCGAGGCCCTCGCCGAGTCGCTGCGGGCGTACGGCGCGATGGGCGTGCACCAGGTCCAGGTGCGGTTCCGCAGCCGGAGCCGGGCCGAACTCATCGACCAGATCGAGGCGTTCGGGGCGGATGTCGCGCCCCTTCTCACCTGAGGGAGTGGCATGGGCAAGCTGGACGGGCGGGTCGTCATCGTCACCGGGGCGGCGCGCGGACAGGGCGAGCAGGAGGCGCGGCTCTTCGTCGCCGAGGGCGCGAGAGTCGTCGTCGCCGATGTGCTGGACGACCAGGGCCAGGCACTCGCCAAGGAGATCGGGGCGGTCTACGTCCACCTGGACGTGGGGGTGGAGGCGGAGTGGCAGGCCGCCGTCGCCGCCGCGAAGACGGCGTACGGGCGTCTCGACGGGCTGGTGAACAACGCGGGCATCCTGCGCTTCAACGCGCTCGTGGACACGCCCCTCGACGAGTTCATGCAGGTGGTGCAGGTCAACCAGGTCGGCTGCTTCCTGGGCATGAAGACGGTGGCGCCCGAGCTGGACGACGGCGGGACCATCGTCAACACGGCCTCCTACACCGCGCTGACCGGCATGGCGGCGGTCGGCACCTACGCCGCCACCAAGCACGCGGTGCTCGGGCTCACCCGGGTCGCCGCCCTGGAACTCGCCGACCGGCGCATCCGCGTCAACGCGATCTGCCCCGGCGCCATCGACACCGCGATGTCCAACCCGGCCCGGCTGGACCCGGCCGCCGACCCGGCGGAGATGAGCCGCGCGCTGGACGAGCTGTACCGCAAGCTCGTGCCGCTGGGCCGGATCGGGCGGGCGGAGGAGGTGGCCAAGCTGGCGCTCTTCCTGACCTCGGACGACTCGTCGTACATCACCGGGCAGCCGTTCGTGATCGACGGGGGCTGGCTGGCGGGAGTCAGTGTCATCTGACGAGCCATCAGCTATTGACGAATCTGACGCAACGTCAGAAAGTCGTAGGACTCAGAGGACCACAGGGACCACCTGGAAATGGGACGGTGAACCGCCTTGGAATTCGGGCTCTTTGTACAGGGATACGTGGGCAAGCGAGCCGAGACAGACCCGCTGGCCGAGCACAAGGCACTGATGGAGGAGACCGAGTACGTCATCCAGGCGGACAAGTCCGGCTTCAAGTACGCCTGGGCCTCCGAGCACCACTTCCTCGACGAGTACTCGCACCTGTCCGCCAACGACGTGTACCTGGGCTACCTGGCACACGCCACCGACCGGATCCACCTCGGCTCCGGGATCTTCAACCCCCTCGCCCAGGTCAACCACCCCGTGAAGGTGGCCGAGAAGGTCGCCATGCTCGACCATCTCAGCGGTAACCGCTTCGAGTTCGGCAGCGGGCGGGGCGCAGGCTCCCACGAGATCCTCGGGTTCATCCCTGGTGTGACCGACATGAACTACACCAAGGAGATCTGGGAGGAGACCATCGCCGAGTTCCCCAAGATGTGGCTCCAGGACGAGTACGTCGGCTTCCAGGGCAAGCACTGGCAGCTGCCGCCGCGCAAGGTGCTGCCGAAGCCGTACGGCAAGTCGCACCCGGCGATGTGGTACGCGGCCGGGTCGCCGCCGTCGTACGCCATGGCGGCGAAGAAGGGGCTCGGGGTGCTGGGGTTCAGCATCCAGAAGGTCTCGGACATGGAGTGGGTGCTCGAGCAGTACAAGACGGCGATCGTGAACGCGGAACCGGTCGGGGACTTCGTCAACGACAACGTCATGGTGACGACGACGGCGATCTGCGCGCCGACCCACGACGAGGCGATCCGCATCGCCGCGTCCGGCGGGCTGCACTACCTCCCCTCGCTGGTGTTCCGGTACCACGACACCTTCCCGCGGCCCGAGGGCTTCCCGGAGTGGCCGGAGACGCTGCCGGAGTACACGCCGGAGTTCGTGGAGCTGCTGGTCGAGGAGGAGCTGCTGATCTGCGGCGACCCGGACGAGGTGCTGCGGCAGTGCAAGCGGTGGGAGCAGGCCGGGGCGGACCAGCTGAGCTTCGGGCTGCCGGTGGGGGTGCCGAAGGAGGAGACGCTGCAGACGATCCGGTTGATCGGGGAGCACGTGATTCCGAAGATCGACACGGATCCGGTGCACCGGACCACGCGGTTCCGGGAAGCCGCCTGAGGTCGTACCGCGGCTGCGGGTGCGTGGGGGCTGATCGCGCAGTTCCCCGCGCCCCTTTGGGTGGGTTGAGTCCCCTCAGTTGAAAGGGAGCCCCATGCTCGATCACGTCATCAAGGGCGCGTCCGTTGTCGACGGAACCGGCGCGCCCGCCCACACCGCCGACGTCGGTATCCGTGACGGCCGGATCGCCGTCATCGGCGCCGTCACCGAGGAATCGCGTACCAGCGAGGACGCGGCCGGGCTCGTGCTGGCGCCCGGCTTCGTCGATCCGCACACGCACTACGACGCGCAGCTCTTCTGGGACCCGTACGCGACGCCTTCGCTGAACCACGGAGTGACGACGGTCGCCGCCGGCAACTGCGGGTTCACCCTCGCGCCGCTGAACCCGGAACGTCCCGCCGACGCCGACTACACCCGCCGCATGATGTCCAAGGTCGAGGGCATGTCCCTGGTCGCCCTGGAGGAAGGGGCGCCCTGGAGCTGGAACTCCTTCGGGGAGTACCTGGACGCGCTCGAAGGGCGGATCGCCGTCAACGCCGGGTTCATGGTGGGGCACTGCGCTCTGCGCCGGTACGTGATGGGGGCGGACGCGGTCGGCGGGCAGCCCAGTGAGGAGCAGCTGGCCCAGATCGTAAGGCTGTTGCACGAGGCCATGGACGCGGGGGCGTGGGGGTTCTCCACCACCCAGTCCAGCACGCACTCGGACGGGGACGGGCAGCCGGTGGCGTCGCGGCACGCGCTGCCCGCGGAGCTGCTCGCGCTGTCGCGCGCCGTCGGGGAGCACGAGGGGACGCAGATCGAGGCGATCGTGGCCGGGTGCCTCGACCAGTTCAGCGACGCCGAGATCGAGCTGTTCGCCGAGATGAGCGCGGTGGCCGGGCGGCCCCTGAACTGGAACGTGCTGACCGTGGACGCCGCCGTGCCCGAGCGGGTGCCCAGGCAGCTCCAGGCCAGTGAGCGGGCCCGGAAGGCGGGCGGCAGGGTCGTGGCGCTGACCATGCCGATCCTCACGCCGATGAACATGTCGCTGGGGACCTTCTGCGCGCTGAACCTCATCCCCGGGTGGGGGCCGGTACTCGGGCTGCCGGTTCCGGAGCGGATCGAGCAGCTCCGGGATCCCGCGGTGCGGGCGGAGATGCTGCGGCGTGCCCAGTCGAAGGAGGCCGGGGTCTTCCGGCGGCTCGCGAACTTCGGGCGGTACGTCATCGGGGACACGTACAGCGAGGCGAACGCCGGGCTGTCGGGCCGGGTGGTGCGTGACATAGCCCAGGAGCGGGGCCAGGACCCCTTCCACACCCTGGTCGAGATCTGCGCCGCCGACGACCTCCGTACCGTCCTGTGGCCCATGCCCACCGACAACGACCCCGCGTCCTGGGCGCTGCGCGCCGAGACCTGGCAGCACGAGGACGTCATGCTCGGCGGGTCGGACGCCGGGGCGCATCTGGACCGGATGTGCGGAGCCCCGTACACCACCCGCTTCATCGGTGACTGTCTGCGCGGCCGGAAGCTGCTCGGTCTGGAACAGGCCGTGAAGATGCTGACCGACGATCCCGCCCGGCTCTTCGGGCTGCGGGAGCGGGGCCGGATCGCGGAGGGCTTCCATGCCGACCTGGTGCTCTTCGACCCGGAGCGGATCGCCGCCGGCCAGGCCACCCTGGTGCACGACCTGCCGGGAGACAGCCCGCGCCTGGACGCGAAGGCGATCGGGGTGCGGGCGGTCTGGGTCAACGGCGTCGAGGCCATCCGGGACGACGTGGTGAGCGGGGCCGTACCGGGGAAGGTACTGCGGTCCGGGCGGGACACCAGGACGGTGAGCACCCGGTGAGCGGGACGGCGGCGGACGGGCAGCGGCTGTTCGTCGGGGGCCGGTGGGTGGCGCCCGACGACGGGTACTACGAGGTCGTCGACCCGGCGACCGAGGAGACCGTGGGCCGGGCCCCGGAGGCCTCCCGTGAGCAGGTGCTGGCCGCGTGCGCGGCCGCCAGGGAGGCCTTCGACGGCTGGGCGCGCACGCCGGCGGGGGAGCGGGCGGCGGTGCTCGGCCGGGCCGCCGACATCATCCGCGGCCGGCTGGGCGAGTACGCGGACCTCGCCCGCGCCGAGACGGGCGCGACCACCGGGACCGCCCGCGCCATGCAGGTGGGGGTGGCCGCGGCCCGGTTCCGGCGGTACGCGACCGTCGAGCCTGCCGAGTGGGCGATCCCGCCGCAGATCAACGAGGCCGGGCCGATGGGGAAGGCCGGGGTGATGGGCGCGCTCGCCGTGCGCCAGCCGGTCGGCGTGGTCAGCTGCATCACCTCGTACAACAACCCGTGGGCCAACCCGGCGGGCAAGGTCGCGCCGGCGCTGGCGATGGGCAACACGGTGGTGGTGAAACCCGCCCCGCAGGATCCCCTCTCCGTCTACCGGATGGCCGAGGCCCTGGAGGCGGCGGGGGCTCCGGCCGGGGTGGTGAACGTCGTCTCCGGGCGGGCCACCGGTGTCGGTGAGGCGGCCGTGGCCTCCCCCGACGTCGACATGGTGAGCTTCACCGGCTCCACGGCCGTCGGGCAGCGCATCGCCGAAGTGTGCGGGCGTGACATGAAACGCCAGTTGATGGAGCTGGGCGGAAAGGGCGCGGCGGTCGTCTTCGCGGACGCGGACGTCGGCTCGGCGGTGGCGGGCATCGGCACCACCTTCTCCTTCTACAGCGGGCAGATCTGCACGGCGCCGACGCGGGTGCTGGTGCAGCGCGGGCTGTACGACCGGCTGGTCACCGAACTGGCCGAGTACGCCGCCCGGTTGAAGGTCGGGGACCCGGCGGCTCCCGGCACGGTGGTCGGCCCGGTGATCACCGCCGAACACCGGTCCCGCGTCGAGTCGTACGTCGAACTCGCCCGGAAGGAAGGGGCGACGGTGGTCACCGGTGGCGAACGCCCGTCACTGGAGCGGGGTTTCTACGTCACCCCCACCCTCCTCGCCGACTGCACGAACGACATGCGCGCGGCGCGGGAGGAGATCTTCGGCCCGGTCGTCTGCGTCATCCCCTTCGACGACGAGGAGGAGGGCATCGCCCTCGCCAACGACTCCGAGTTCGGCCTCATCGACTACGTCTGGTCCGGGGACGTGGCCCGGGGCTTCCGGGTGGCCCGGCGGCTGCGGGCGGGCGGAGTCGGCGTCAACACGGTGGGCCGCAACATGGAGGCGCCGTTCGGGGGCTTCAAGAAGAGCGGAGTCGGCCGGGACGTGGGCTCCTACGCCCTGCACGCCTACAGCGAGGTACAGGCGATCGTCTGGCCTGGGTGAGGTGACAACTGGGCCCCTTTTCTTGCCCGTTGGGGATCGGCGGGGTGTCCCGTGCGGGCAGGGATCGGGAAACCGGTTCCGGAACCGGCGACGAGTCCGTAGCGTCCGGAGCTGACAAGGGGGACCGCCGGTTTCCGGATCGTCGACGTCCGGCCGCTCCCTTCCCCGAACAGGCACGGAATCCCTGGAGCCCACTCCATGAAGCTCGCCAAGAAAATCGCTCTGACCACCACGGCCGTCGCCGCCGCGGCCGCCGCCACCCTGCTGGGCACGACCGCCGTCCAGGCCTACTCCGCGCGGCCCGCCCACCTCCCGGCCGTCCACGCCCCCGCCGCGCTCGCCGTGCCCGACGGCAACAAGCTGACCGGCGTGTACGCCGCGCACGGTGTGCAGACCTACACCTGCACCGACGGCGCCTGGAAGCTCCTGGAGCCCGCCGCCACCCTCTCCGACAAGCGGGACCGCGCCCACCGCCCGGTCGCCCTGCACTCCCGCGGCCCGGTCTGGGTCTCCACGGTCGACGGCAGCGCGGTGAACGCCTCGGCGATCGCCACGTCCCCCAAGGACGGCGCCGTCCCCGAGCTGCTCCTGAAGGCCACGGCCACCCGCGGCGCCGGCACCTTCGAGGGCGTCACCTACGTCCAGCGCCTGGACACGGAGGGCGGCGTGGCCCCGGCGGCGACGTGCACCGGCACGGACCAGATCTCGGTGCCGTACTCGGCGACGTACGCGTTCTACAAGGCCGCCAGCTGACCTGAGCGGGTCCGGCGCCCCGCAGGGGCGCGGGGAAACCGTGCGACCAGCCACGTCGGCGCCGCGGTCGGCGGTCGGCATGCCGCGGCACTTCCGGCAGAGCGCTCAGTCGGTGAGGTCGACCCGGATCGTCAGGAGCTGCGTGCCCAGCGCCTTCACGGCCATGCTGTTGCCCCTGGGCAGGGTGCGCAGCCGGGCGACCGGGTCGTCGTCGGGCAGCAGGTGGGCGGTGCCGTGATGCCACCGCCCGCCGATCCGCACCCGCACCCGCGGATCGGCCTGGATGTTCCGCACGTACTGCGCCTTCACCCCGAACTCCGACACCAGCCAGAAACTGTCCCCGACCCGCCGCCCGCCCAGCGGGGTGCGGCGAGGCTGCCCGGAGACCCGGCCGGTGGTCTCCAGCAGGGTCTGGAAGGGCATGAGCCGGGTCAGCGGGTTGGCGACGTGCCGCTGGAACGCGGTGGTGACACGAAATCTGCGATCGGACATGGTTCCCCTGTTTCGGAGGCGGGCCCTGGCCTCACCGTACGTCGGCCGACTTCACCAGGTCGAGCAGGGCGGCGAACGCCGCGGCGCCGACCGTGCGGACGTTCCGGGGCGGGGTGGCGTCGGCTGTGCGGACGGTGGTGGGGGAGTTGGGGGGCGGTGCACCACCCAGTCGAGGTCGGTGAGATCCACCGGCCTTCTCGCGATGGGCTCGACACACGCGTCGATCAGCGCGACCCTTTCCGCGAGCTCCGTCAGTTCCCCCACGGTGTCAGGCCAGGTGTTCGACCGGAGCCGGCCAGCTGCCCCGTGCGGAGAGGTGAAGCACGAGGGTCGCGATGTTCCAGGCGTCGTCCTCGCCCCGGTGGTGGCGGCCTTCGAGCCGCAGGCCGGCGATCCGCAGGGCCTGTGCCATGCCGGGGCGCTTGCGCAGACCGTACGCCTCGGTGAAGGCAGCCTTGGCGTTGGTGTGTCGGCGGCTGAAGGGGTAGGGCGTCCCGGTGGCCTGGCACTGGCGGGTGAACTGGTGGCGGTCGTAGTCGCCCCAGCTGACCCACGGCCGGGCGCCCGCGTGGTGCTCGGCCGCCAGCAGCCGGCACGCCTCGGTGAAGGTGGTTCCCTCGTCGACCTCAGGCTGGGTGAGGCCCGTCAGCTCCGTGCAGAACTCACTGACCGTGGACCGGGCGGGCCGCACCAGGATCCGGTGCCGGGCGAGGCGTTCGCCGGCGGCCGGATCGATGACGGTCAGTCCGATCTCGATGATCTCGCTGACCTCGCCGGGCGGCGGGGAACCGGCCCAGCAGGTCGCCTCGACGTCCACGACGTTGACGAGATCCCCGGCCCAGGCGCTGTCCATGACGGGAAGCGTAAGGAGGAGCAGGGCTGGGGGCACGTGGTTTTCGGGGCTGCTCCGTCACCGGCCCGCTCTCCGCCTCCGCCGGAGCCACGGAGTTTCTTGCCCTCCCCGACATGGGCCGGACCGGGTGCGCGGGCCGCCCTCGCCCGGCCGGGCACGGCGCGAGTGCGACGATGCCCCGGTGAGCTACTTCTCGTATGCGCGTACCGGCCCTGGCCATGACCGGCAGCCCCGCCCGGAGCCCAGGCGGGCCGGGCCCGGTGAGTGGCCGAAGCTGGAGGCCGCGCTCGCCGTGGTCAACCGTGACCTGACGGCGACCTTGCCGGGGCAGGACGCGCTGGTACTGATGATCGACCCACGACCGACCCTGCCCCCGGGCGGAGTCGACAGGGGACAGGTCTACGTGGCGATGCCCGACGGCCGTTGGCAGGGCAACGCGGTGAACCCGTGGGACCCCGAGGAGGACGACCCTCTGGAGCCGGACGACGAGGCGACCGTGCTGACCGTGGTCGCGGAAGCGGCGCAGGAGACGGTCATGGAGCTGCTCTGGCAGGTCTGGCCGGTCTGCTGGGAACACAAGCTCGGCGTGCACCCTCGTCCCCCGGGGACCGCCGCCGACTGGTACGGGGGCGCGACGGACGCGGCCGGTGCGCCGGTGTGGTGGTGCCGGGGCGGCCGTGACGGCGCATGTCACGACGTCGCCCCGGTGGGCGAGCTGGCCGCCACCCTGCCGGGAAAGCAGCGGCGCGCACTGCGGCGCGGCGAGCGCCGACGGGAGGGCCGCCAGTAGCGGCGGGACCGGACGACGACCAACTCCGGTCACCCTGGGGCGGATCGCCGGGCAGGTCGGGACCGCGGGCGGGCGCGACGACCTGCGGGCCGCCGTGGAGCGGCTGGACGCGGACGGCTTTGATGCTTTTTGACGCGCTTCGGTGCACTTTGGTGCGGCTTCAGCATTGAACTGGGCGTGCGGCGGAGACCCGAGGCCGCCGGGAGACCGCACGGCGGGTCAGTTCGTCACGATGCCGTGCAGGAGGAGGTCGATCAGCCTGGTGGCCAGGGCGCGCTGCTCCTCGCTGGCGGCGATGAGGCTGATCCCGCCCAGGGCCATCAGCACGTCCTGGGCGGCGACCCCCGGTCGTGCCACCGACTGTCCTTCGGCCGCATCCAGCAGGTGGGTGAGGGCGTCGGCGAGCAGAGTCCGGGTGTGCAGCTTGTCGCTGTCGTCCGTCAGCACCACGGCCAGCGCCTCGGCCATGCCCTGCTTGGCGGCCATGAAGTCGGTGAAGCGCTCCATCCAGGTCCGCAGCGCCTGAGCCGGTGGCAGGACGGCCGTGAGCTCCGGTGCCGCCTCGCACAGGCGCCGTACCTCCTGTCGGTAGATCGCCTCGATGAGGAGTTCCTTGGACGGGAACCGGCGGTAGAGGGTGCCGACGCCCACGCCGGCCGCTCGGGCGATGTCCTTGACCGAGGCCCCCGCTCCCTGCCGGGCGAAGGCGGCCGCGGCGGCCTCCAGCAGCCGGTCCTCGTTGCGTTGCGCGTCCGCGCGCAGCGGCCTGCGGGGCCGCGCCGTGTCCCCCTCGTGGCCGGTCACAGCCGACCCCCTTCCTGCCGCCCTTGCAAACCGGAACCGGTTCCGCTTACTCTCGGAACGTCAACCGGAACCGGTTCCGGTTCGCGTTCCGGATGTGAGGGTACGGCGGCAGCCCGCGCTCGCGCCACCGGCGGCCCGGAGTCAACCCGGTCCGAACCCTCCCGATCCCCGGTTCTCCCGAGCCGAGCCCTCCCGATCTGAATCAAGGAGACGGTCATGACCGCACGTCTGCAGAACACCGTTGCCCTCGTGACCGGCGCCAGCAGCGGTATCGGCGCGGCGGTCGCCCTGGGCCTCGCCGCCGAGGGGGCCGCGGTCGCGGTCCTGGCCCGGCGCCGCGACCGGCTCGACGAGCTCGCCGGAAAGATCGTCGCCACCGGCGGGACGGCGCTCGTGGTGGTGGCCGACATCACGGATCAGGGGCAGGCGGCCGCCGCCGTGGAGCGGGTGGTGGCCGAACTCGGCCGCCTGGACGTTCTGGTCAACAACGCCGGCACGGGGCTGCCCGGACCGGTCCTCGACGCGCCCGCCCAGGAATGGGAACGCATGCTGGCGGTGAACGTGCACGGCCTCCTGCACGTCACCCACGCCGCGCTGCCGCATCTGCTGCGCGCGGCGGAGGACTCGCCCCGCCGGGTGGCGGACCTGGTCAACATCAGCTCGACCGCCGGGCGGGTGGCCCGGCCGGGCACGGCGGTGTACAGCATGACGAAGTTCGGCGTGAACGGGTTCACCGAGGCCCTGCGCCAGGAGGTCATGCGGCAGCGCCTGCGGGTGAGCGTGATCGAACCGGGGACCGTGGACACCGAGTTCGTCACGCACTCGCGGGACCACATCAGGGCCTCGCTGGACCAGCAGCTGGCCGGGATGGAGATGCTGCGTCCCGAGGACGTCGCGGACACGGTCTCGTTCGTGGTCACCCGCCACCGCCGGGTCTCCGTCAACGAGGTCCTCGTCCGCGCTTCCGAGCAGACCTGGTGAGCACCGCGGAGCCTCGCCGCCGACGGTGACCGCCGGCGCCTCGGAGACGGCCCTTTTCTCGTGTGGCTACCGCCACGTGGCGGTAGCACCGAGTAACTTCCCTGGCCCTCGTTTCCCCGCCCCGGCCGCCACGTTGAGCCGGACGAGTGGCGGCGAGGGGTGGGGTGGGTGCGGGAGGACCGATCCGAAGTGGGCAGCACGCCTCACCGACGCGGACCGCGGGGCGCTGTCGCCGCTGTTCTGGACTCACGTGAATCCGTACGACCGGTTCGAGCTGGACATGAGCACCCGCCTCGATCTCGACCTGTCCGTCCGAGCGACGGTCCAATCCTGCTCGGATCCCGGCGGGGGCAACCCTTTCCACTCCATCCGATGTGCGGCAAGACAACAATTGAGCGAATACGGGCAGAAATTCCCGGGACGGTCAAATCATCTTCTCCCTGACCAGACTTCCATCGATTCGTCAAGACTGGACTCGCCATTTATCTCGGCAGTCGCTGCGGGAGTACGAGATCAGTGAAGAACAGCACATCAGAGGGATGATCCGCTGTTGATGGCGGGCTTTCGGTGTACGCTTTCAAGGCACACGAAATTGCTTTCCGGTTGGTAGTCCGGACCGCAGGCACCGGGTTTCCGCTCTGCTGCGTCAACGTCCTCCCCTTTAGGGGAGTCCTGGTGTGCTCCGAGTACGAGAAGAAATCTGCACTGGGAGTACTGTGTCTGGAATGCGTATCGTCGTCGCCGGCGGCGGACTCGCCGGGCTGACGCTGGCCCACCACCTGAACCGGAACGGCCTGGACGTGGCCGTCTACGAGCGCGACGCCGACGTGGCGGCACGCGAGGCCGGGTACCGAATCCACATCAATTCCACCGGCACGTCCGCGCTGCACGCAGCGCTGGAGCCGCGTCTGTGGGAGCTGTTCCTGGCGACCTGCGGCATGCCGAGCGATGACATGCTGCTGTTCGACGAACAGTTCAACCTTCGCCCTGGCCGGGACAGGTCGGCCACCGAGGGCACCGGGGTGCCCACCGATATCCCCGAGCACCTGGTGGTGTGCCGCTCGACCCTGCGCCGCATCCTCCACCTCGGCCTGGAGAAGGCCGCGCACTTCGGTTCCCGGGTCACCGGCTACCGCACCAACCCCGACTCGACGATCACCGTGCTACTGGAAGGCGGGGCCACGGCCGAGGCCGACGTGCTGATCGCCGCGGACGGCATCAACTCCTCCGTGCGCGCCCAGCGCCTACCCCAGGTCCGGATCGCCGATCTCGGCTCGCGGCACATCGCCGCGAAGATCCACCTCACCGACGAGGCCAAGGCCAAGCTGCCGGAGCAGATGTTCAACGCCTTCTCGCTTGCCTACGCCGCCGACTTCACCGGGCTGACCCTTGGCCCGCTGGAGCGCACCGACCCCGCCTCGCCACTGATCGCGGAGCAGGAGCCCGACTTCCGGCGTGAGGCCACCGCGAACTACGCGCTAAGCATCTTCAACTCCCTCGCCGGCCAGATGCTCCCCGACGACGAGCTGTTCACCGCCGGCCCGGACAAACTCAAGGCGCATGCCCTGCAGCGCGTCGCCACCTGGCACCCCGCCCTGGTCGACACGGTCCGACTGTGGGACACCGCCACCGTGCAGGCCCTCAAGTGCCGCAGCTGCGTACCCGTCGACGCCTGGGAACCCTCCAACGTGACCGTCATGGGCGACGCGATCCACGCCATGAGCCCCGCCCTGGGCATCGGAGCCAACACCGCGCTGCGCGACGCGCACACCCTGGGCGAGCAACTGCTCGCCGTCGCCCACGGCGACAAACCTCTCCTCGACGGCATCGGCACCTACGAGGACACCATGCGTGACTACGCCTACCACGCGGTGCGGACGTCCGCATTCGTCGGCCAGAAGGTGATCGGGCACCTCCCCCTGCCTGAATAGTCACCGCGCTGCTCGGGTGGTGCGTATGGACGCACCACCCGAACCCGCCGACAGCTCGCGGCGGACGAAGCAACACCGGATCGACCGCCAAGACGAGACCGCGCCGCGCGGGCATCCGCGTCCGCCGCCGAGCCGCGCAGGGGTCGTAGCGCGCCGCCGGGCCGGCAGCGGTTGGTGTAAGCCCGGTTCCGCTTCGGTCCTCTCACAAACGACGACCCTTTGCCCGAGCGAGATCAGACAGGACCGGCCGGAGATCACCAGGGAGCGGATCCGCTCTCAGAACCCTTCGGCTTCTTCGCCGCGATGGCCGAGACGGAGCGGGAGAACATCCGGGAGCCGACGCTGGAGGGGCTGGAGACCGCAGCCCGCAAGGGCAAGTACGGCGGCCGGCTCCCGGTCATCACCGACGACATGCTGCACACCGTGCTGCGGCGCAAGGCGCTCGGCGGGTCCGTCGAGCAGATCCAGCCCGGCCTGATCATCCCAACCGGCAAGCGCAAGGGACAGAACCCGTCCGTCGCCGGCATCTACCGGGCCCTCGCCGAGCACGAGAGGACCCAGGCGTACCCGGAGGCCGTCGATACGGCACGCGCCGACTTCGCCGCTCTTCAGCAGCGCGACCGCGGCCCCGTGTAGTTACTCAGCGCCACACGCCACCTGGCGGTGGATATACGAGAACAGGGCCGAGACGGGTGCCGCGGCGAGGCGGTGTCAACGCCCCAGGAAAATCGGGTTGGTGAGGGCCGCGAGGGCGCCGGGGACGGGGCCCGCGGCCGTTTCGTGGCGGACCTCGGCCCGTACGTACGCCGCGTACGACGGGGTCGTCCGCCACTCCACCACGCCCGACCCGGCGACCGGCAGCGGATCGCTGGTGAGCAGGACGCCCTCGTCGGTGACGAAGCGGACCGTGCAGCGCGGCACGCCGGAGGCCGCCAGGCGGACGGTCACCGGGGTGTCGGGGGCGACGGCGAGGCGTTCGCCGATGCCCGCCCGTTCGCCGCGGCCGCCCGTCGCCGTGAAGTTCAGCGTCACGTTCTTCGACTCGGCGATGTAGGAGCGGCCCGCGCGCAGGCCCGCCTGGACGGCCGCGCGGCTCAGGTCGTCGGCGAGGACGACCGTCTGGGGCATGCCGACGGCGTCGGGATCGCGGTGGGCGTCGCTGTTGCCCATCGCCGGGAGCCACTGCCGGTTGTCGCGCACCGAGGCGACCAGGGTGGCGTCCCAGGCGGACAGCGCCACCTCGTCGTCGGGGGTGTAGGGCCCGTTCCAGACCTCGACGGCGTCGGCCTCGCCGAAGCCGAACTTCCAGGCACAGCCCACGCACGTGGCGTGCGGATGCGCCGGTACGACCAGGCCGCCCGCCTTGTGGATCCGGTGGGCGAAGTGGCCGAAGCGGTTGTCGCGGGCCCGGTAGCGCCAGTCGACGAAGGTTCCGGGGTCGGTGCCGAGGGCGACGACGTGGCCGTTGCGCGTCGTGACCTCCTCGCCGAGCATGATCAGCAGGTCGTCGCCGGCCTGGTCCGCCCAGTGGGCGTGCGCCGAGTGGGTGTTGTGCTCGGAGGAGTTGATGAAGTCCAGGCCGGCGGCGCGGGCGAGGGCCGCGATCTCGGCGGGGGTGCGGCGGCCGTCGGAGTACCAGGAGTGCAGGTGACAGTCGCCCCGGTACCAGTCCCGGCCGCGGCCCTTGGCGCGGGAGGGCGGGTAGACCGGGCGGACGGGGGTGCCGGGTTCGCCGTACGTGAGGGTGATCGTCAGCTCGTACGACAGGCCTTGCGGGGCCACGGTGTAGGGGCCGAGGGCGACGTACCAGGTGCCGGCGCCGACCGGGCCGGGGAGGTAGCCGGGGGTCGCGTCGTCGGCGCGGACGAAGAACTCCGTGCGGGCGCCGCCGGACCAGCCGCGGAAGCCCTTGCCGCCGAGGTCGGTGCCGTGCTGGTCGAAGAGGCCGATGTCGAGCGCGTTGCCCGTGGTGCCGGCCGGGACGCCCGGCCTGTCGTAGGTGTAGGCGACCTTGATCTCGCGTACGCCGGCCGGTACTTCGACCGGTACGTACACGAAGTCCGGGCAGCCGGGCGGCAGTGTGCCGCTCACCGTCCGGGTCTCCTGGTCCTGACCGTCGTCCGCCGCCGCGAAGCTCACGGGTCCCAACGTAAGGGCTGCCGCGGCGCCCGTCACGAACAGAGCCCGTCTGCCGATGCCGTGCGTCTCCTCACACATGCCGGTCACTCTCCCCTCTCGACGTGAACTCCCCTGGAAGGACAGGGAATCCACAGGCGTCCGTCTGCCCTGTGCATAGCCGTGTGAAAGGCGGGACGGGTGATGCCGACTGGTCGGTATGGACATATCGCGCCACCGCCGGTACAGATGGGGCATGCGCATAGCCGTCACGATCTTCCTCACCGACGAGACCATCGCCCCGGTCCGGCTCGCTCGTGAGCTGGAGGCCCGTGGGTTCGCCGGGCTGTACCTGCCCGAGCACACGCACATCCCCGTGGAGCGGACCACCCCGTACCCGGTGGGCGGCGACCTGCCCCGTGAGTACGGCCGTACCGTCGACCCCTTCGTCGCCCTCGGCCAGGCCGCCGCCGTCACCGGGAGCCTCGGTCTCGGCACCGGCGTCACCCTGGTCGCCCAGCACGACCCGATCGGCCTCGCCAAGCAGATCGCCACCCTGGACCACCTGTCCGGCGGCCGCTTCACCCTCGGCGTCGGCTTCGGCTGGAACGTCGAGGAGGCCGCCGACCACGGGGTGCGCTGGCGCGACCGGCGTGAACTGGGCCGGGACCGGATGGCGTTGATGCGGGC
Source organism: Streptomyces shenzhenensis (assembly GCF_021462265.1). Lineage (GTDB taxonomy): Bacteria > Actinomycetota > Actinomycetes > Streptomycetales > Streptomycetaceae > Streptomyces > Streptomyces shenzhenensis. The sequence goes on from NZ_JAJONF010000025.1 coordinate 144,090, forward strand.
CCTGTGGGCGGACGAACCCACCGCCTACGAAGGGGAGTTCGGGAGCGTACGGGCGTCGTCCGCGTACCCCAAGCCGGTCCAGAAGCCGCGCGGGCCGGTCACCGGGCCGCGCACGCTGATCGGCGGGGCCGCGGGGCCGAAGCTGTTCGCGCACATCGCGGAGTACGCCGACGGGTGGCTGCCGATCGGCGGCCGCGGGCTCACCGAGTCACTGCCGGTGCTGCGGGGCGTGTGGGCGGACGCGGGGCGGGACCCGGCCGCCCTCCAGGTCGTCCCGTACGCGGTGCTGCCCGCGCCGGGGAAGCTCGCGCACTACGCCGAGCTGGGCGTCGAGGAGGTCGTGCTCCAACTGCCGCCGGCCGGGGAGGCGGAGGTGCTGGCGGTGCTGGACGCCTACGCCGAGTACCTCTG
>NZ_JAJONF010000250.1 GCF_021462265.1 Streptomyces shenzhenensis
GACGGATCCGTCGCTCATCCGGCAGTTCGACGAGCGCATCACCGGCCTGCTCGACACGCATCTGAACTCCGGTCTGGCGCTGCCCGGTTCGGGTGACCAGCTGCACATCACCCTGAATCTGGTCAGCGATCCCGCCCATCCCGAGGCGATCACCCTCACCGACACGTCCGCACCGTCACGGGCCGATCAACTCCACCTGGATCTCGCT
>NZ_JAJONF010000251.1 GCF_021462265.1 Streptomyces shenzhenensis
GTTCGCGTCGAGGTGGAGCTGGTCGGCGCGGGCCGGGTTCGCAGTGCTGGTGAGGGTGATCGCCTCGGGATGGGCGGGGTCGTCGATCAGGTTCAGGGTGATGTGCAGCTGATCGCCCGAACCAGGCAGCGCCAGGCCGGTGTTCAGGTGCGTGTCCAGCAACCCGGAGAGCCGGTCCTTGAGTTGTCCGGTGAGGGCGGCGTCGGTG
>NZ_JAJONF010000252.1 GCF_021462265.1 Streptomyces shenzhenensis
GGGTGTTACGGCGCTGCAGTTCGCTTCCTTCAGCTTCGACGCCTCGGTGCTGGACGTGGCCGTGACCCTGGCTGCGGGCGGCACGCTGGCGATCGCCTCGTCCGACGAGCGTCTCGACCCGGTGGCGCTGGCTGCGATGGTGGAGGCCTGCGGTGTTCAGGTGGCCAGTGTCGTCCCCTCGCTTCTTGGCGTGCTGGAGCCGGG
>NZ_JAJONF010000253.1 GCF_021462265.1 Streptomyces shenzhenensis
CGCTGGCGCGTCGGGAGCGTCCGGAGCGGGTGCCGTTGTCGTATGCGCAGCAGCGGATGTGGTTCTTGAACCGGATGGACGGCGCTGACGCCGAAGGTGCTGCGGCCTACAACCTTCCTTTTGCCTTGCGTCTGTCCGGCAGCGTCGATGTCGGAGCGCTTGAGGCTGCGCTGGGTGATGTGGCGGACCGGCACGAGAGT
>NZ_JAJONF010000026.1 GCF_021462265.1 Streptomyces shenzhenensis
CGGTGGCTCCGTAGCGCAGTTCGAGCCGGACCATGCCCTCCTTGACCAGGTAGGAGAGATAGCGCTGGGCCGTGGCGCGGGAGACCCCGGTGCGTTCGGCGGTCTCCGCGGCCGAGAGGGCGTCGTGCGTGGTGCGCAGAGTCTGGTGCAGCAGGGCGAGGGTCGGCGCGGAGTGGCCCTTGGCGGGGACCCGGGGCACGGCCGGCGGGCGGGCCGCGCTGAACAGGGCGTCCACATCCGCCTGGTCGGTCTCGGGGACCGTGCCCAGGGCGTCCATGCGGTACTGGAGCTCGCGGTAGGCGGTGAGCCGTTCGGCGAGGTCGGGTGCGCCGAAGGGTTTGACCAGGTAGCCGACGGCGCCGAGTTTCATCGCGATCCGTACCGAGGTGATGTCCCGGTCGGCGGTGATCATGATGGCGTCGGGGCGGTCGCCGCCCACGTCCCCGCTGAGCCGGCGCAGCACGTCGAGTCCGCTGCCGTCCGGCAGGAAGATGTCGAGCAGCAGCAGGTCCGGCTGGAGGTCGCGTACCGCGTCCAGCGCCGCGACCACGGTCGCGGCCTGGCCGACCACCTCGAAGCCCTTGACGCGGGACGCGTAGTCGCAGTGGACACGGCTGACCCGGAAGTCGTCGTCCACCACCAGGGTCCGGATCACCAGCGGTCACCTCCTGCGACGCCGTCCGGCGCGCCGACCGGCACCGGCGGAGCCGTCGTGAACAGGGCGCCCTGCGGGGCCGGGGCAGTGTCGGGCACGGGCAACGTCATGGTGAAGACCGCGCCCGGCCCCTCACTGACCGTGATCGTGCCGCCGTGCCGCTGCACCAGCCGGTGGACGAGGGCGAGTCCGAGGCCGCGCCGGGCGGTGCCCCGGTCCGGACGGGTCGACCAGCCGTCCTCGAAGATCGAGTCGGCGGTGCCGGGCGGGATGCCCGGACCGGTGTCGGCCACCTCCACCCGTACCGCGTCGACGGCCTCGATCAGCGACAGCCGCACCTCGGGACCGCCCCGCCGGGCAGGTGCGGTCGCGGACGCGTCGATCGCGTTGTCCAGCAGGTTGCCGACAATGGTGAGCAGCCGGCGCAGATGCGGCGGATCCTCGCCGAGGGCGGAGTCGTCGCTGAGGACGATCCGCACTCCGCGTTCCGCCGCCACCGTGGTCTTGGCGACGATCAGTCCCACGAGCAGCGGGTTGCCGATCCGTTCGCGTACGGACTCGGTCAGCGCCTGCTCGGCGCCGGCGGTCTCGACGGCGAACTCGTAGGCCGCGTCATGGTCGCCGATGTCCAGCAGCCCGGCCACCGTGTGCATACGGTTGGTGAACTCGTGCTGCTGGGCGCGCAGCGCGTCGGTCAGCCCACGTACCGAGTCCAGTTCGCGCAGCAGCCCGATGAGCTCGGTGCGGTCGCGGACGGTGACCACGGCGCCCAGTTCACGGCCGTGCAGGGCCACCGGCATCCGGTTGACGACCAGGCAGTGGCCGTCGGTGAGCACGCTGATGTCGCTGCCCGTCAGGGTGCCGTCCAGGGCGCGGCGCAGCCGCCCGTCCGGCAGCACCTCCTCAAGCGTGCTGCCGAGCGCGGTGCCGAGGCCGAGCAGCTCGCGGGCCTCGTCGTTGACCACCGTGATCCTCCCGCCGGGGTCGAAGGCGACGACTCCCTCGCGGATGCCGTGCAGCATCGCCTCGCGGTCCTGCAGCAACCCGGCGATCTCCTCCAGTTCCAGTCCGAACGTCGTCCGCTTGAGCCGCCCGGCCAGCAGGAACGCGGCCGCCGAGCCGAGCGCGACGGCGATGGCGCTGTACACGCCGAAGGTGGGCAGCTCACGCCACAGCTCGCCCAGCACATAGTGCTCGGGGATGCCCGCGGACACCTCGCCGACCAGCTTGCCGGTGGGCCCGTACAGAGGGGCCTTGCCGTTGGCGGAACGCCCGGTCGCGCCCTGGTTCGTGCCGATGTGCGGCTTGCCGTCGAGCACCACGATCGGATCGCCCGTCGGTTCGCCGATCAGCGCCGGGTCGGGGTGGGAGTGGCGGACGCCGCGCAGGTCGAGCACGACGACGTACGACGCGCCCGCCGCCTTGCGGATCCGTTCGGCCACGGTCTGCACCACGTCGCCGCCGGCCCCGTCCTGCATCGCGTGGCGGATCTGCGGTTCGGCGGCCGTGGTCTGCGCGATGTCCAGCGCCCGCTGCTCGTAGGCGCGGTCGATCTCGCCGCGCTGCGCGAAGGCGAACAACAAGAAACCGATCAGCCCGGTCAGCGCCAGGATGACCATCTGGTTGGCCAGAATCCGCGCGGAGAGCCTCCCCTTCCCGCCACGGCCGATGATCGGCATACAGATGGGTTTCACAGGTCTCTCTGCCCGCCGTACGACTGCCGGGCGCGGCCCGTTCGCCGTACCCGTGGTGGCGTGATTGTGCCCCCGCCCTCGGCCTTCTGCCCAGCCCCGGATCGCTGAGCAGAACGAGCAGAACCCCGGCTAACACAGCTAACGCGGGATACGGCTGAAACAGCGACGTAACACCCGGCGGCCTCTAGCGTCTGCCTTCCTCGACCCCCGAGGTTCGACCCCGAGGTTAGGAAGGAGACGGCCTCAGATGGCTTCGCGAAACGACGCCGCGGTGGGCCCGGTCGCCGAGAAAGCCGGCCAGGACAGCGCACGAGTCGAGATTTCCGGGCTCACCAAACGATTTCTGACTCCCGCGGGTGAGGTGTTCACGGCGCTCCAGGACGTTTCGTTCACCGTGGAGCCCGGCCAGTTCTGCGCGGTGGTGGGCCCGACCGGCTGTGGCAAGTCGACGACACTGAGCATGGTCTCCGGGCTGGACCGCCCCAGCGAGGGTTCGGTCAGGGTCGGCGGGCGTGTGGTGGACCGCGTCACCGACGGCGTCAGCTTCATGTTCCAGGCCGACGCGCTGCTGCCCTGGAAGACCGTCCTCGGCAACGTGCTGATGGGGCCGGTCTTCCGCGGGGTGCCCAAGCAGCAGGCGCAGGTCTCCGCACGCGACTGGCTGCGCCGGGTGGGCCTCGCGGGGTTCGAGGACCGCTATCCGCACCAGCTCTCCGGCGGCATGCGCAAGCGCGTGGCGATGGCCGCCGCGCTGATCAACGAACCCCGGATCCTCATCATGGACGAGCCGTTCGGCGCCCTGGACGTGCAGACCAAGGCGATCATGTCGACCGAGCTGCTCGGCCTGTGGGAGCAGATCCGGCCGTCGGTCATCTTCATCACCCACGACCTCGACGAGGCCGTGGCACTCGCCGACCGGGTCGTCGTCATGACGTCCAGCCCCGGGTCGGTCAAGGCGGTCTTCGACATCGACCTGCCCCGCCCACGCGGCTCGGTCCAGGAGATCCGTTTCCAGCCACGCTTCATCGAACTTCAGCACCAGATCTGGGACTCGCTGCGCGAGGAGGTGGAGCGCGCCTACGCACGCACCGCAGGAGGTACGGCATGAGCACGACGTCCGCTGTTTCCCCCGCCCCCGTCGAGGGCAGCGCACAGCTCTCGGCCAGGACGGCCGCCAGGCGCGCTCGCCGGCGCCGCGTCGCCCTGGTGTGGGCCGGCCGCATCGGCCTCGCCGTCCTCGTCATCGGAGGCTGGCAGGCGTTCACCACCTGGGGGATCGTCGACCCGTTCTTCTTCGGGCAGCCGTCGGGCATCGCCAAGCGGCTGGCCGACCTGTTCCGGCACGGCACCGAGTTCGGGTCCTTCTACGCGAACATCTGGACCACGATCCAGGAAGCGCTCGTCGGTTTCGCCGTCGGGGCCGTCGCCGGCGTGGTCTTCGGTGTCGCGCTGGGTCAGAGCCGGTTCCTCGCCGATGTCCTCGGCCCCTACATCAAGATGGTCAACGCGATCCCGAGGATCGTCCTCGGCTCGATCTTCATCGTCGCATTCGGCATCGGCGTGCTGCCGAAGATCCTGCTCGCCGCGGTGCTGGTGTTCTTCATCGTCTTCTTCAACGCCTTCCAGGGCGTACGCGAGGTCGACCGCAACATCCTCGCCAACGCCAGGGTGCTCGGCGCCTCCCAGCTGCAGATCATCCGGCACGTCACCGTGCCCTCCGCGCTCACCTGGATCATCGCCAGCCTGCACAGCGCCTTCGGCTTCGCCATCGTCGGCGCGCTGGTCGGCGAGGTGCTCGGCGCCCAGAGCGGCCTGGGCCTGGTCATCAAGACCGCGCAGAACAACTTCGATCCCAACGGCGTGTTCGCGACGATGCTCGTCATCTCGGTCATCGTGCTCGGCGCCGAGTGGCTGATCGGCAAGCTCGAACACCGGCTGCTGGCCTGGCGTCCGCCGGCGCCGTCCGAGGCGTCGAGCGCCCTCTGACCCGGCCCTTCGCCCTCGTCCGCTCTTCCCTGTTCCATCTCACAAAAGGAATGTGACCCTCCATGTCCAGACGACCCGCCACCGTTGCCGCGTCTCTCCTCGCCGTTCTCACCCTCGGCGCGGCCAGCGCCTGTTCCAGCAACTCCGGCAGCACCACCGCGAGCAGCGGCTCCGGCGGCACACCGACCGTCAAGCTCATGGTCGGCGGCATCGACAAGCAGATCTACCTGCCCTACCAGCTCGCCCAGAACCTCGGCTTCTACAAGAAGTACGGCGTGGACGTCCAGCTCAGCACCGAGCAGGACGGCGGTGTCGGCGCCGAGGAGGCCATGGCCTCCGGCCAGGTGGACATGGCGGGCGCCTGGTACAACCACACGATCGAGTTCCAGGCGAAGGGCAAGGCGGTCGAGGACATCGTCCAGCTGTCCGGCGCGCCGGGCGAGCGGGAGATGTGCACGAAGAAGTCGGGCGTCACGTCGGGCGCCGACTTCAGGGGCAAGACCCTCGGCGTCACCGACCTGGGCTCGGGCACCGACACGCTCACCCAGTTCCTGGCCGCCAAGAAGGGCGTCAGGACAAGCCAGTTCCACCGGATCGGGGTCGGTGCGGGCTCCACCGCCATCGCCGCCCTGCAGAACGGCAAGGTCGACTGTGTGATGACCACGCAGCCGACGGTCGCCGCGATCGAGAAGAAGGGCGTCGGCGCCTCCGCGATCGACCTGGCCACCACGCAGGGAGCCACGGCCGCGATGGGCGGCGCCTTCCCCGCGGCCAGTGTGCTCGCCCGCACCGACTGGGTGAACTCGCACAAGGACACGGTGCAGAAGGTCGTCGACGCGCTCGTCGCCACCATGCACTGGATCAACACGCACAGCGCGGCCGACATCGCGAACAAGCTGCCGGCGTCGTTCGTGTCGAACCAGTTGGTGACCAAGGCCGACTATGTCACCGCCCTGACCGGGGACAAGGGCCAGTTCCTCCCCGACGGCATCATGCCCGCCGGCGGCCCGAAGACCTCGCTGGCGACGGAGCAGCTGGTCGGCAACGTCAAGGGATCGGTGGACCTCGGCAAGACGTTCACCAACGAGTTCGCCCTGCGGGCCAACAAGACCGAGGGCTTCAGGACCACCACGACCCCGGCAGGACCGACAGGCTGATTCCCGCCGGACACGGGGCCGCCCGGGTGGATGTCACCCGGGCGGCCCCGCACCGCCGGACGGAGTGACGGTCACCCTGGAACTCGTGGCTCGTCGTCGCGTCACGGCGGGGCAACCAGTCGGGCCCCGAGCGACACGCACCCGACGGTCCTTGTGTGGTCGTACGACAGGGAGCTCGCCCTGTGGTCGGGGCGAGCTCCCCGCCGGACGGCTGACCGCGACGAGGCGTTCCACCGCGTCGGCGATCCCGTGCTCCGCGAGAGCGTGATCGGCGGCGGCCTCAGGAGAGGCGCCGCCGATCAGGTCCGTCAGCGCATGTCCGTGAGGAGGGTGCGGAGTTCGGCCTCCTGCCGCGCCGGCGCCATCGGCGGGTTCGGGTGGTCGATCCCGAAGGTCTTCAGGACCTGGTCCATCTGGGCGTCGAGGAACGTCCAGCCGGTGTTGTCCAACGGCTGCAGCGAGGCCTGGTCGGCATCCCAGAGGTCCCGCAGCGACTGGGCAGCGGCGTGGGCCCCGGTCGCGTTCCCCGACTGCGCGTCTTTGAGCGAGGTCGACGCGAGTGCCTTGAGTGCGTCGACCTTCGCGGGCGGGAACTTCTTCACGGCCTGGCCGGGGGCGAGTCGAACGGTGGAGGTGGCGTCGGTCTCCGGTGCCGGGCCGACGTGCGGCCGGCTGTGCGCCCAGACCAGCAGGCCCACGGTGGCGAGGGCGAGGAGGCCGAAGCCCGCCAGCGCGACGCGCTCCCGCCGCGGGTCGGCGGTGATCTGCGGGGGGTGCGTGGCGTCGTATGTCTCGGTCACGTCGGAGCGCGTCACGGTCAGATAGACGACGGTCGCCAGGATCAGGCCGAGGAAGATCAGGCTGGTGGTGAAGGTGCCCAGTGCGAGGCCGGTCGGCTCGCCCGGCTGAGCGGCCTTCGGGGAGGCGAGCCAGTCGCCGATGTTGGCGCCCAGCGGGCGGGTCAGGATGTAGGCGAGCCAGAAGGACAGCACCGGGTTAGCGCCGAACCTCCACAGCAGCGTGATCGCCGCGATGAGGCCGAGCGGCAGCAGGACCGAGACTCCCGGGCTCCAGCCGGTGAGCTCCAGGGTCCAGTCGCCGGTCGCGGTGCCGAGCGCGAAGGTGACGAGAACGGCGAGCCAGTAGAACGACTCACGCGGCAGCGTCGTGACCGCGTGGATGGAGAGGGTGCGCTCGCGCAGCCACCACACGCCGAAGACCACGGCGAGCAGGACCGAGAACACGGTGGTGCTGATCCACAGCTCCACGTTGAGCTGGTCGGTCAGGATGTCGGTGTACAGCGTGCCCGTGACGCTGACAACGACCACGGTCAGCCAGTACGGGAACGGGACGTACCGCTTCAGCCGCAGCTGGATCCCCAGAACCACCACGAACACCACGGTGAAGATCAATGCGGTGTTCACCAGGCCGACGCCCAGCTTCATGTTGATCCAGTCGGCGAAACTCTCACCGACGGTCGTGCACAGGATCTTGATCACCCAGAACCAGACGGTGACCTCGGGAACCTTGCTCAGCATCAGCCGCCCGCTGCGGCGCGTGCGGGCTTCGCTCGTCGTTGTCATGCGGCGAGGCTGGCTCGGCCAACCTGCACACAACCTGACTACGCGATCGCCTACGGCGTGGGGAAGGTCACCTCCACCCGGCCGTGACCGTCCGCGATCGCACGGACCGCCACTCCCGCGGAGGCGGCCAGACGCTTCACCACGGCCAGCCCCAGTCCGTGGCCGTTGCCGCTGGTCACGCCCGCTTCGAAGACCCGGTCGACCTCCGCCGGATCGAATCCGGGGCCATCGTCGAGGACGCTGATCACGACCCCCTCGGGCTGACGGCACGCCGTGACCCAGACGCGCGAACTCGCATGCCGCAGGCCGTTCTCCAGCAGGGGTGACAGCACAGCCACGACGAGTTCGGTCGCCACGGCTACGTCGACGTCGGCCGGGACGGCGAGTTCGACGGAGCGGCCGGCGATCGCCTGTCGCGCCGCCGCCCTGAGATCGCAGCGGGTACCGCCGGGGATCCGTGTCCGGGCGGCACCGAGAATCGTGGTGATCGCCGTGTTCAGGCGGTCGACCTCGGTCAGAACGGACTCCGGTGCCACATGCTGACCGGAGAGCTGCGCCAACTGCGCCTCGCCCTGCAGGGCCGTCAAGGGCGTCCGCAGTTCGTGGGCGATCTCATCGGTGAGCCGGCGCTCGTCCGCGAGCGCGTTGTCCACGCGGTCAAGCAGGCGATCGAGAGTTCGCCCGAGTTCCCCGAATTCATCACGGGGAACGCCGAGGTCGAACCGGCGCCCGGGTTCGTGTTCGCCCCAGTCGTCGGCGAGAGCGGCCATGTCGTGGACCACCCGCAACGCACGGCCCACCACGAGATGTGCGACGACGCCTGCGAGCAGGATCGAGATGCCGCCCAACATGAGCGACATCGTCAGGCTGCGTTGCTCCGACGTCTCGTACGGCGTCAGATCCACCCTCACGACCGCCATGACGTGGTGGCCCGCGAGCCGGATCGGCCGGGCATACAGCAGGTGACTGCCGACCGTGGTGGTCTGGGACTTCCCGGAGCCGACAAGCCCATCGACGCGGTCGAGGACGTCCCCCGGCACGATCCCGTCGATGAGGCGCCCATCGGCATACACCCACGAGACCGTGTCCAGCGCTTCGTTGCCGCTCTCGATCAGCACGACGTGGCCACCGCGTACGGCCACGTTCGCCGCCACCGCCTCCGCACGGCTGTGCGCCAGGGCGTTCGCGTCGGCGTCGGTCACCTGGCTCAGCAACACGTGCGAGACCACCACCAGCACGGCGACCACCGCGGTCGCGATCAGAACCGCGAGCGCGACGACCCTTCCACGGAAGCCCGTCACTCCCATCGGTAGCCCACCCCACGGACCGTCGCCAGGCGATCGGCCACGCCCAGCGCACCGAGTTTGGTCCGCAGCCGGCGGACGTAGGAGTCCAGGGTGTTGTCGCTGACCTGCGCGCCATGCGGCCAACCGGCGGCGACGAGGGCGTGGCGGCGTACAGCGTCGCCCTGCGAGGCGATGAGCCTGCCCAACAACCGGAACTCGGTCGGCGTCAGGCTCTCGCTCGTCGAACCGTGGATCACGACATGTTTCGCCGGATCGAGAACGACGCCGCTCGGTGGGGTCGCCGCGGTTGTTCTGCGCAGCAGGGCGCGGACCCTCACCAGCAGCTCCGGGACGTCGAACGGTTTCGTCAGGTAGTCGTCGGCTCCCGCCTCGAAGCCGCCCACCTTGTGATGCATGCCGTCCAGAGCGGTGAGCATCAGCACCGGGGCGTCGACGCCACGTGCCCGCAGCGCCAGGCAGACATCACGGCCGTCGGCATCCGGGAGCCCCAGATCCAGGACGACCAGGTGAGGGACCGGCTCAAGCTGCCGCAGCAGGCTGTCCGCCGTAGGGGCGACCGCCACCGTATGACCGTCGTGCTCAAGCGCACGCCTGAGGATGTCACGGACCGCCGCATCATCCTCACACACCACGATGAAAGCCACAGGCCGACCCTAGGTATTCCACTGAGAGTTCTCCATTGTCCCTGGTCAGCGTCCTGGTAGTCCGCGAGGTCCGCAACGGCTTCGACCGGTGCGGTGCAGTCGTCGACGCCCCGCCGCCGACTCGGGCGTTGATCACCCGCGGCCCTCTTCGGACCTCACGGCCCGGCGCCCGTCCCCCCGACAGCCGACGAGAGAAGGTCAGCACAGACCGGATGACTGCCCGGTTCCCGCGATGCCCGCAGCGTACGCCCCGCCTCTACGTGATGTAGCAGCCGTTTGGGAATCGTCCGGAATCCTATATATCGCCCGGCGGTCGGAGGGACGCGCCCCCTGGACCGCCGCGCTGGTCTCCGCCTCCGGCACCGGCACCCCGACGACGATCACGACGGCCCGCGCGCCGGCCGTATCACCCTCGTAACCACGGTGACCAGGCGCTTCGGCGAGGCGTTCAGGTTGTGGTCAGGTTGGACGCGCGGTAATGAAATTCATGCACCGGAAATCCCCAAGCGACGGTAAAGGGGCCGGGGGCAGCGGGAGACGGCCATGTCATCGTGCGCACCATGACCACAGACCGTCTCCTCGACGACCGCCCCCTCACCTCCTTGCGCACCATGGCGAACAAGGTGCCGGAAGTGACCGCCTATTTCTGGATCATCAAGGTTCTCACCACCGGGATGGGCGAGACCGCGTCGGACCTGCTGGCCAAGGTCCTCGGCCCGGTGCCGGCGGTCGGTCTCGGAGGTCTCGCCCTGGCGCTCTCGCTGGCCGTGCAGTTCGCCGTGCGCCGTTACGTTGCCTGGATCTACTGGACGGCCGTCGTCATGGTCAGCGTCTTCGGCACGATGGCCGCCGACGTCCTGCACGTCGGCCTCGGCGTGCCCTACACCGTGTCCACGCCGCTCTTCCTCGTCGCGCTGGCCGCGGTCTTCGCCCTCTGGTACTCCGTCGAGCGCACCCTGTCCATCCACAGCATCACCACCCGCAGCCGCGAGCTCTTCTACTGGGCGGCCGTCCTGGCCACCTTCGCCCTCGGCACCGCCGCCGGCGACCTCACCGCGACCGCCGGACTCGGCTACCTCGGCTCGGCCGTTCTCTTCGCCGTGGCGATCTGCGTTCCCGCACTCGCCCACCGCTTCGGGGGTCTGGCCGCCGTGCCCGCCTTCTGGACGGCGTACGTCATCACCCGCCCCCTGGGCGCATCCCTCGCCGACTGGATGGCACTCGGGCACACTCGTGGCGGCCTCGGGTTCGGACTCGGTCCGGTCACCCTCGCCTGGACGGTCGCCATCGCCTGCTTCGTCGGCTACCTGGCGGTCTCCCGCAGGGACACGTCCTACAACAAGTAGGAGGCAGGCGGGTGGCCTGTACGCCACGACGGCGAGGGAAGGCGGACGCCGAGGCGACGGGCCAAGGAGACGAGGAAGCCCACCAGGCATCCGGCAGGCGGGCGCGCGGCGAACTGGAGAGCAACGTGCTCGCCGCGCTCTGGGCGGCCAACGGGCCGCTGGCCGCGCGGGAGGTCCGGGAACAGCTGCCGGGCGACCTCGCCTGCACGACCGTACTCACCACCCTGTCCCGGCTGCACGACAAGGGCATCCTGGTACGGCACCGCGAGGGCCGTGGCTATGCCTACGAACCGGCCCGCGACGAGGCGTCGCACACCGCCCAGCGCCTGCACTCTCCGCTGACGGGGGGGGCTCCGATCGTCAGGCGGTGCCGGCCCGCTTCGTCTCGGAGCCGTCCGAACAGGGTGGCCGGGCCGCGGCGCGCAGGGCTGGGCAGTCCCCGGACGGGCGCGCCCGCCGAGCTGCCGGCACCAGCACTGCGCACGCAGCCGTCCCCTGGCCAGGGACGCGAGGCAGCGGGCCGCCATCAGAGGTCGGGCTGCCGTTGTCTCTTCGGCCGGGCCGAAGCAACGGGTGAGCTGGTCGCAGGTGCCGGTTCTGTGATGCGGATCCGCCGTCGCCTTCGGCTCGCGAACGAGGCGGAGAGCGCGAGCGCGGTGATGAGCGAGATCACGCCGCCCAGGACCAGGGTGAAGCGGGCTCCGAGCGTGTCGGACACCAGACCGACCAGCGGTGCGCCGACGGGGGTGCCGCCGAGGAGGACGAGAAAGTAGACGGACAGGACGCGGCCCCGCAGCGGCGGGGCGGCATGCAACTGGATCAGGGCGTTGGCGGTGGTGGTCACGGTCACCGCGGCACATCCGGTGAGGAACAGCAGGACCAGGAACGAGCCGTAGCTCGGCATGAGGCCCTGCGCGACCTCCAGTGCGCCGAAGCCGATCGTGGTGGAGGTCAGACGTCGTGCGGTGGGAGGCTTGCCGTGGTTGGCCCAGTAGATCGCGCCGAGGAGGCTGCCCAGAGCGTAGGCGGCGGAGAGGTAACCGAAGGCGGCGGCGCCCGTGTGGAACACCGTGATGGCGACGAGCGAGATGGTGACCTGGAAGTTGAGGCCGAAGGTGCCGACGAAGGCGATGAGGCTGATCGGCAGGAGCAGTTCCGGAGTGGTGGCGATGTGGCGGAGTGCCTCGCGCGCTCGGGTGCGGCCCGGTCGCGTGCGGACAGGGACGTCCGGCGCGTCGGTACGGATGGTGAACAGGCCGTGGAGGACGGCCAGGTACGAGGCGGTGTTCAGAAGGAACACCGGGCCGGTGCCGAAGGCCGCGACGGTCAGCCCGGCGAGCGCCGGGCCGACGGCGCGGGCCATGTTGAACTGGGCGGCGTTCAGGCTGACCGCGCTGGCCGTGCGCTCGTGGGAGACGAGTTCGCCGATGTAGGCGTTGCGGGCGGGACTGTCCACGGCGGTGGCGGTGCCGAGGGCGAAGGCCAGCGCGTAGAGGGACGGAAGGTTCACCGCTCCGTTGACCGTGAGCAGTCCCAGCAGGAGCGACTGCGCGGCCATCGCCGTCTGGGTCAGGAGCAGCGTCCGTCGCTTGGGGTACCGGTCGGCCAGAACGCCTCCGGTCAGGCCGAGCAGGGTCTGCGGCAGGAACTGCAGCGCGGTCACGATGCCGACCGCGCTGCCGCTGTTGCCGGTGGTGTGGAGGACGAGCAGGTCCTGGGCGGCGCGCTGCATCCAGGTGCCGATGTTGGAGATCAGCTGTCCGATCAGGTAGCGCCGGAAATCCGGGACGGCGAGTGCGTGCGTCACCGGCAGGCGGAAGACGGCACTCATGACATCTGACGGGCATACGTGTCGCCCGCGACGGGCTCGCCGGTGCCGTCGAGGTAGTGGAAGGTCGGGTGGGGGTGCATGAGGAACGTGTGGTGGGAGATGTTCCACGCGTAGGCGCCGGCCATGGCGAACGCGACGCGGTCGCCGACGCGCAGCCGTTCGATCATGGTCCGGCTTGCCAGTACGTCCTTGGGCGTGCACAGCTGTCCGACCAGCGTCACCGGCTCGTCTCGCACCTCCGGACGGTTCCAGGGCCGCGGCCAGGTGTCGTCGGGGATCACCTCGAAGGGCTGGTCGTGCTGTTTCGCGGCCGGTGTGCGCAGGTGGTGGGTACCTCCACGCAGTACGGCGAACGCGTGTCCTCGGCTGAACTTGATGTCCAGGACCTGGGTGACGTACCGGCCGCAGTACGCCGTGACCGAGCGGCCGGGCTCGATCCGCAGGGTGAGGTGGGGGTGGCGGGCGAGGATCCAGCGCAGTCCGGCGCCGAGGGCGGCCCAGTCGAACACTCTGGGCGGATGCGTGTAGTCGACGCCCATGCCGCCGCCCACGTTGACTTCGCGCAGGTCCACTCCGCGATCGCTGGCCCAGCTCTCGGCCCAGGCGAGGATCTTGTCGACGAGCAGGAGATGGGGCTGGGCCTGGAGACCACTGGCGAGGTGGAAGTGGAGGCCGCGCAGCCGGACGCCCGGGACCGACTCCAGCACCTCCAGGCAGCGGTCCAGTTGTACGGGATCCATGCCGAACGGCCCGCCGCCCATGACCAGGGCGACTCGGCCCACGTCGACGGGCAGGTTGACGCGCAACAGGACGTCCACGGTCCGGTCGCCCAGCAGGCTGGCGAGCAGGCGGAGTTCGTGTTCGCTCTCGATGTGCAGGCGCTCGGCTCCCGCGTCCAGTGCGCGGGTCAGCTCCTGCTGGGTCTTGCCAGGACCGCCGAAGGCGATCGGCGCTTCGGGGACGGTGGCGCGGACGTGGTCCAGTTCGCCTCCGGAGGCCACCTCGAAGCCGTGGACGTGTTCGGCGAGGGTGCGCAGGATCAGGGGGTCGGAGTTGGCCTTGGCCGCGTACAGCAGCTCGACGCGGTCCGGCAGTGCGGCCCGGATCGTGCGCACGTGTTCGCGCAGGTCGGACAGGTCGTAGACGTAGGCGGGCAGATCGTCGTCGGGCAGCGCGGCGACGAGGCCGTACGTCTCGGGCCTCACCGGACCACCTCGCGGGGGAAGTCCGCGCCGAGCGGGCTGGGCAGGGGCACGTAGGTCGCGTGCCGGTCGGCCTTGCGGGACCAGCGCAGCAGAAGGTTGGCCTTGGCCGGCAGCGGTACGCCGGACAGCAGGGCACGCAGACGCGGCGGTTCGGCGGCGGTGCGGGCGTAGCCGGCGAGGTGGTCGCGGACCAGGCCCCACAGGGCGGGTTCCAGGACCGGGTCGAGGTCGGCCAGGGCGCTGAGCATCTCGGCGGTGTGGTTGACCAGGAGGCAGTACGCGACCCGGTTCCAGCCGTGTTCGGGATCGTAGGTGAGGGGACCGCGCACGTCGTCCGGCATCTCGTCGAGGGCCTGCCCGTGACGGCCGGGCAGGAGCTTGGTGCCCTCCAGGTCGCGGAAGAACATCTGCGCGGGCGTGCCGTCGGCCTCGACGCCGACGACGACGTTCTGCAGATGGGGTTCGAGCACGACGCCGTGTTCGAAGTAGGCGGCCAGTACCGGCGGCAGCAACAGCCCGAGGTACGCGTCCCACCAGGCCAGGATGTCACCGTCGCCGCGGGCGAGCAGCTGGGAGACATGGGCTGCGCCGGTCGGATACTCGTCCGCCACCGCGGCGGCGAGCAGGGGCGTGACCCCGGGACGCAGATGGTGGCGCAGGCCGGAGCGGACGATGACACCGAAGCCCTCCAGGAGGGCGGTGTCGCCGGCCGTGTCGAGGGTGCGGTAGCCGGGCTCGGCCAGGAGCGCGCAGCCCGGGAAGCGGTCGGCGAGCCGGGCGAAGACGGGCTGGAGCAGCCGGTTGAGGGCGACAGCCCCGGACAGCTCGTAACTCGCCTGCTTGCGGACGCAGTTGGTGATGCGGACGTTGAGGCTGAACTTCAGGAACGCGTCGGTCCCGGGGGCGTACAGCGTCCGCACCGACGCGGTCGGCACCAGCTCCGGTCCGCCCGTGCCGGTGTCCACGACATCCCCGGCGGCGACCGCCTCACGCAGCCGGTCGTGGTCCTTCAGCAGCCGGTGCTGCCAGGGGTGCACGGGGAGTACGGCGAACTCCGGGCCGGCCACCGGGTGCAGCGCGTCCAGCACGTGCGGCTCGCCCTCCTCGCGCACCAGGTGGCGGCGCACGGCCAGGTAGCGCAGGCGGAAGCGGGTGCCGGTCTCCGGGCCGTACGCCAGCCAGTCCGCCGGGTCGCCGGTACGGGCCTTGGGCGTGGGGTGGAAACGGTGGCCGAACACCAGGGACTGTTCCGAGGCCACGTAGGGGTCCGCGGCCGCCCGGGCGGCCGCCCGCTCCTCCAGTACGACGCGGATCGTCTCCCGGCTGTCCGCCACCTGGCCCAGGAACTCCTCGTTGGCCAGGCCCGTGCGCTGTTCCAGTTCGTCCTGGATGCAGCCGGCCAGCTCGCGCCAGTCCACGGTCACCCAGGCATCGCCGTCGAGCCGCTGCACCGAGCCCTGGAAGCGATGCGCTCCGATCAACGAGGTCCGACGCAGCGCGGCACGCAGCAGAAGGCCCCGGCGGGGCAGTCGGAGCAGGAGGTGATCGTCGACGACCGTCACCTGATGCTCGGGGGCGGACACCTCGCGGACCAGGCAGTTGAGCAGCGTGTGGGCCGTGACCAGGTCGGCCGTCAGCGACGGCTCCGCGATCGGGGAAAGGACGGTGGTGGCGCCGTCGGTGTGCGGGGCTGTGCCGGTGGTCATGTGGTCGCTCCAGGGGGACAGTGGTCGGTGTCAGAGGTCAACGGCAGAGGGCCAGGGGGTTGGGCACGGACGTCCATTGCGCGGCGCCCGGGGTCTCGGACAGGCGCATGGCGATGGTCGCCTTCAGCGGCATCGTGTCCCCGAAGAACGCTGCCGCGTCCTCCTGGTCCGGCAGGGTGGCGAACACGTGGCGTCCGACCTCGGCGACCGTGCCCCACAGCGCCCGCGGCTCAGCCGCCCGGGTCCGGCCGAGGACGTCGACCAGCTCGCTGAAGACCCCGCTGACCAGGCCGCCGAAAAGCTTGGTGCGCAGCGCGCCGATGTCGTCGCCGGCGCGGGTGCCGAGCAACGGAGGCAGCGTGAAACCGTACCGGGCCAGGCGGCGCGGGCTGACCCGTACGCCGTCCAGGTCCCGGTACAGCACCCGCACCGGCCGCCCGTTCCGCAGGACGACCAGGGTGTTCTGGCCGTGTGCCTCCAGCGCCACCCCCATGGACAGCAGCGTCAGGGCCGGTGGCAGGATGAGACCGGCGAGGTCCGCCAGCCAGCGCACCGGGTCCCCCGATACCACGGCGGCTCCGGTCGCGTGCACGGCCGTGAGGGGTACCGCGATCTCCCCGGCGTCGAGGTGGCAGTCGGTCGATTCCCGGATCATGGCCGTCAGGCTCGCGGAAGGCTGTCCGTCCACGCGCACCGAGCCACCGCCCAGCTCCCGCAGGACACGCAGACTGCCGTTGTGTCCGGCCTTGTCGATGACGGCCGTGACCAGCTCGGACAGTGGGGGCCCGTCGGCGGCCTCGGCCGCGGAGATGGTGCGCCGGTAGTTGGTGACCTGGACGTCGAGCGCGGTCTTGACGTGGCAGCCGGGCAGTGCGCCCAGCGGTGCGAGGGTACGCAGCGACAGCAGCGGGCGGGCCGGGATCGTCTCCTCCACGACGACCAGGTCGCGGTGGTGGCCGAGCACGTGGTCACGCTGCCAGGGGTGCACCGGCAGCAGGAACGCGTCGCCGTCCCGCAGTGTCCGCGGCCAGTCGCCGGCGCCCTGCCAGCGGTCGGCCGGGACCCGGACCAGGGCCAGTCGGACGACCTGGTGGTGCTCGGGCGCGTAGGCGAGCACGTCGGCGACGGACATGCCGGTGCGCGTCCGGCAGCAGGGGTGCTGCGGGTGGCCGTCGACGACCGCCTGCTCGGCATCCGCCGAGTCGGCCGGGGAAACCTTCCGGTCCGCGTTCGCGGCTCTGGCGAGGGCCAGGTTGACGACGCTGTTGCCGAGTTCGGCCGCCAACCGCTCCGCCGCGGGGGTGCGCAGGCCCAGCTGTCCCAGCAGCCGGGCCGGGTCGCTGATCGGCCCCTTGGGCCCCGACACGGTGAAGTCCTGCGGAACCTGGGCAAACGGCCGCGCGCCCGCCTCGGCCGCCGAGAGCGAACCACCCCGTTGCAGCTCGACAACCAAAGATCCGGACTCACGGCGACGCGCGGTCACAGCGGGCAGGGGTTCTCGTCCGAAGGCGCCCCACAGCCGGGACAGCACGGTGGCGCGTGCTCCCGGGAGCGCGGTCGCGAAGGGTTCCACCAGGTCCGGGCGGATGCGGTGCAGTTCGTCAATGGGCATGGGGTGTCCCTGGTTCTTGCGGTGGCGGACTGTCCGGTGGTGCTCCGGTGGCACCGACCGCCCAACCGACGCTACGGGAGGACGATCAAGGGAATTGCCAGAGCGAATACAGGGAGAGGTCGCGGACACCCCCGAAACAGCGTTTCGCCCTGCGTGGTTCCGGCCGAACCGGCCGAGGACGGCGCAGGGGCCGACGCACTGGCCCTGGATCAGATTCCGGCTGTCACCTGGGAGACCGAGTGCCGGCGTCCGACGTCTTAACTCCGGGCTAACGCCACGCTGGCCAGGCCCTTGATGTCGTCAAGAAACCACGCCCTGGCGAATGAGCCGACCGGGAAGATCACTGGCTCGGGGGAGCTTGCGGCGTTTGCGCCACGCTCCGTGGCCGGTGTCTGTGAGCCTTTCGGCATGCGTGTCTTGCTGATCGAGGACGACGGCCGGGTGGCCGGACCGTTGGCGGAGGGGCTGCGCCGTTTCGGGTTCACCGTGGAACACGCCAGAACGGGGGCCGAGGGGCTCGCCGCGCCGGAGGTGGCGATGGTGCTGCTGGACCTGGGGCTGCCGGACATGGACGGCATCGATGTCTGCCGGGCGCTCAGGTCCCGCTCGTCCGTACCGATCATCATGATCACGGCCAGGGACGACGAGGTGGACCGTGTCCTCGGGCTCGAACTGGGCGCGGATGACTACGTCTCCAAGCCGTTCGGCGTACGGGAACTCGTCGCCCGGATCCGTGCCGTCACCCGCCGCACCCGCCCAGCGGTTCCGGACCCCCAGTGCGGATCTTCGAGGCCCTCGGACAGCCTCGATCACCCCGGGCCACCCGACATCCAGCGGATCGGCCCTCTGACCATCGACTGTCGCACCCGGCAGGTACGCCTGCACCAGACGTCCGTCGCCCTCGCGCCCAAGGAGTTCGACCTGCTCACCTGCCTCGCCGAGGACCCCGGCGCCGTCTGCTCCCGCCGGCAGATCCTCGACACGGTCTGGGAACCCAACTTCTTCGGACCCACCAAGACCCTGGACGTCCACATCGCCGCGCTGCGCCGCAAACTCGGCGACGCCTCATGGATCGAGAACATCCGCGGAGTCGGCTTCCGCCTCGTCCCCCCGGCACATCCCGACGCCACGTCCGCCGCGGTGCGGGCGCGCGGCGGAGAGACCCGGTGACCCGTCGCCTCCTCCTCAGCCACCTGAGCCTGATACTGCTCGTCCTGCTCGCGCTCGAAGTGCCCTTCGGTGTCTTCTACGCCCGAAGCGAGCTGGCCCGCTTCTCCCGAACGGCGGAGCAGGGGGCGATGACGCTCGCCGAGGTCTGCGAGGACAAGATGGAGCACGGACTGACAGCCGACCTGCCCGACCTCGCCCTCGCATACGGGCGGCGGACCGGCGGCACCGTGCTCGTCGCCGACCGCCGGGGTGTCGTCCTGGCCGACACCGCTGCCCACGCCGTGGCCGGCAAGGACCTGTCCGCCGAGCCGGACATCTCCACGGCACTGCACGATCACCCCACCGTCGGCACGCGCGGGGCGCCGCCCGCAGATGGTGAATTCCTCTTCGTCACCGTGCCAGGCGGGTCCAACCCCGCCGTCGCCTGTGTGGTGCGGACGGTGTACGCGCTGGGCCCGCTCAAGGCCAGGGTGCGCACCGCCTGGCTGGTCCTCGCCGCCGTCGGTCTCGGAGTCCTCGCCGCTGCCTCCCTGATCGGGTTCGCTCTCGCGCGCTCGATCACCCGCCCCGTGCAGGCCCTGGAACGCGCCACCGCGCAACTCGCCGAGGGCCGGATCACCGATCCCCCGGCCGCCGACCGCGGGCCACCGGAACTGCGCAGGCTCGCCGCGTCGTTCACCCGGACCGCGACCCGGCTTCAGCACCTGCTCCAGGCTCAGCACGCGTTCGCCTCCGACGTCTCACACCAGCTGAAGACACCCCTGACCTCACTGCGCCTGCGCCTGGAGAACTTCGAGCCGCACCTCGCCCCCTGCGCCGGCGACAGCCTCGACAAGGCACTCGGAGAGCTGGAGCGGCTCAGCCGCATGGTGCAGGGGCTGCTCGCTCTCGCACGGCTGGAAAACGCCGAGATCCGGGCAGAAGCCGCCGACCTCGATGCCGTCGTCTCCGATCGCGCGGACATCTGGACGGCCTTCGCCGACGAACAGCAGGTCGACATCATCGTGTCCGGAAGCACGTCCGTTCCGGTGCTGGCAGTCCCCGGCGCACTGGAACAGATCATCGACAACCTGCTCTCCAACGCGCTCCGCGTGTCCGCACCGGGAACCTCGGTCACGCTGGCCGTCATCACCCCTCCCGCACCAGGCACCCGCACCCCGTCCATGGCCGAACTGCATGTGATCGACCAGGGCCCCGGCATGACCGAGGCCGAACGGCACAGAGCCTTCGACCGCTTCTGGCGAGCTCCCCACGCCGACCACGACGGCACCGGCCTCGGTCTGCCACTGGTCAGGCACCTCACCCGCGCAGGAGGCGGCGAGGTCACCCTGGAGGCTGCCCCCGGCGGCGGACTCGACGCGGTCGTCCGTCTCCGGCACGCCGAATCCCGCGTTCAGCAGGATCGCCTCGTCACCACCGCGGACGTCGACACGGCGGCCCGGTCCACACCCGCGCGGTGAGGCGCGGGGGGCCTGTACGCCGATTGCGCGCCGCGAGCTCTACTCGTGTGAGCCGTATGCCCGGCGGCGCTGTCAGGGGATTCCTCGGCTTCCGTTTCCGGGAACCTTGGTCCAGCGAGCAGCTTCGCCGATTCGGACCTTGGCCTGCCTGTCCGGGCGGTGCTCAAGCTCGCCTTTGTCCGGGGGCTCAGACGCGGCGAAGGCGGACAGCGGCGGTGAGTATCTGCGCGCGGCCGGTGCGCGTGTCGGTCCAGATCGGGTGGAAGACGTCGCCGGGAGCAGCGGCCAGTCCCTGGTAGTTGCCGAGCCGGTGCGTGCTGCCGGTGTCGATCGCCTGCCGGGGATCGAAGGCCCGCGTGGTGACGCGCAGGGGCGGCCCGAAGACGGGTTGCACGGATGCGGCTCGCACCGGGTCCGAGATGTGGAGCAGGAGGGCCACGCGCGCCCTGCCGGCCTCCTGCGTCACCTCGCTTCGCGCACACCGCGAGCGGCAGGCCAGGGAACGAGACCGAACGGGCTCGGTGCGGCAGGGCAGCGGGCACGTCTTCACGCGACCGGACGGACACCCGATCGAGCCCGCCACCCTCACCCGCCACTTCAACGCCCTGCTCCGCGATGCCCGCCTACGGCCAATCCGGCCAGTAGGTGATCGGCTGATGGGCATCGCCCAGGCAGCCTCGACCGCCGCCTCCGTCTCTCGCCGAACTCGCCGCCGCTGAAGGCCGGAATCAGCCGTGCCGCTGCGCGCGGCGGTCGGCCCCGAGGCGGGCGTAGAGGCCGATCAGCTCGGGGTGGTCCACGGTGGCCGGATTGACGACCTGCTCGACGGGAGCACCCTGGAGCAGGCGCTTGACGGGAACCTCCAGCTTCTTGCCGGTGCGGGTGTGCGGGATCGCCGGCACCTCGATGATCTCGTCGGGGACATGGCGGGGTGAGGCGCCGGTGCGGACCGCCTCGCGGATTCGCTCCCGCAGCGCGTCGTCCAGTTCCCTTCCGGCCGCGAGGACCACGAACAACGGCATCCAGTAGCCGCCGTCCGGCTCCTCCGCGCCGATGACCAGCGCCTCCGCGATCTCCGGAAGCCGCTCGACGACGTCGTGGATGTCGGCGCTGCCCAGGCGTACGCCGTTGCGGTTGAGGGTGGAGTCGGAGCGGCCGTGGACGATCACCGAGCCGTGGGAGGTGAGGGTGATCCAGTCGCCGTGCCGCCACACGCCCTCGTAGGTGGAGAAGTAGGCGTCGTGGTAGCGGGTGCCGTCGGGATCGTTCCAGAAGCGCAGCGGCATCGACGGCATGGGACGGGTGACCACCAGCTCGCCGACCTGGTCCACCACCGGCCTGCCCTCCTCGTCGTACGCGGCGAGCGCGACACCCAGGCAGGGCGCGGACAGCTCGCCCGCCCATACCGGCAGCGTGGGGGCCCCGCCGGCGAAGCCGGAGGCGATGTCCGTGCCGCCGCTGGTGGACACGAGCTGGACATGCTCGCCGACGTGGTCGCGGACCCAGGGGTAGGCGGAGGCCGGCAGCGCGGAGCCGGTGCAGCCGATGGCACGGACCGCCGACAGGTCGTGGGTTGAGGGGTCGATGCCGAACTTGGCCATGCCCAGCAGGTACTGCGGGCTGGTGCCGAAGAGGGTGACACGGTGGCGGGCCGCCAGTTCCCAGAGGATGTCCGGCTGGGTGAGCAGGGCCGGGCTGCCGTCGTAGGTGCAGGTCGTGGCGCCCGTCAGGAGGGTGGAGACGACGAGGTTCCACATCATCCAGTGGGTGGTGGTGTACCACAGGAGGCGGTCGCCGGGGCCGAGGTCGGAGTGCAGGCCGAGGGTCTTGAGGTGTTCGACCAGGACGCCGCCGTGGCCGTGGACGATGCCCTTGGGCAGGCCGGTGGTGCCGGAGGAGAAGAGGACCCACAGCGGGTGGTCGAACGGCACCGGTGTACAGGCGAGTTCCTCGGTACGGGTGACCGCCTCCTCCCAGGGGAGGACCAGTGACGGGTAGTTCGACGGGAGACCGGGCAGGCCGACGTGGTCGACCAGCACGGTCGCCTTCAACGTCGGCAGCGCGCGGGCGAGTTCCAGGGCGGCCTCGCGGCGGTCGTAGGTCGTGGCGTTGAAGAGGTAGCCGTCGGCGGCGATCAGGACGGTGGGTTCCAGCTGGCCGAAACGGTCGGCAGCGGCTTGCGGTGCGTAGTCCTGCCCGCACACCGACCACACGGCGCCCAGGCTGGCGGCGGCCAGGAACGCGACGATGGCGTGCGGGGTGTTGGGCAGGTAGCCGACCACGCGATCGCCCTGTCCCACCCCGAGGTCGCGCAGGGTGGCGGCGACGGACGCGACCTGGGAGCGCAGCCGCTTGCCCGTCACCTCGTATCCGGAGCCGGTCTCGTCGAGGGCGATGACCGCCGGGTCGTCGTCGGCGAGGTTGCGCAGCGCGTGGTGGGCGTAGTTGAGGGTGGCGCCGGGGAACCAGCGGGCGCCGGGCATGGTCTCCTCGGCCAGGACCCGCTCGTACGGGGTGTCCGCGTCGATGCGGAAGTACTCCCACACCGCGCCCCAGAAGCTCTCCAGGTCGGTCACCGACCAGCGGTGCAGGGCGGTGTAGTCGCGGAGGTCGGCCTCGACGCCCCGGTGCTCGGCGGCCCAGCGCCCGAAGTCCGCTATCCGGCTTCGTCCGGTGGACTCCGGGTCCGGGGTCCAGAACGGGGTGGCGTACGGCGTGGTCATGGAGCGGCTCTCCTCGGCGAGGCGGTGGACACGGGCTGATCGGCGGACCCGGAGGTGGTGCAGAGCAGGGGCGCCCAGGCGGCGGCCGCCCCGAAGGTGGCGGCTCCGGCGGGGACCACGTCCAGGACGACGCGGTCGGGCCGCAGCAGCACGGCGTCGGCACGCCCCGCGCGCAGCCAGGCGGCGAGTGTGCCGTCGTCATCGACAGCGTGGACGTCGACGACCCGCGCGCCGAGGGCGTCGGTGAGCGCGCGCACGCCGGGCGCCAGCGGTACCGCGGTCAGCACGGTGAAGGAGTCACCGAGGAGATCGTCGAGGCGAACCCGCTGTCCGTCCCCGGTCGTCACCAACGGTTGCGGGCAGTGCGTACCGCCGAGCCGGCTACGGCGAACGAGCGGGCCGACGTGCAGCGGGCGGCCGAGATCCCGGCCGGCCCTGGCCGTCACTCCGGGTATGCGGCAGACCATGGCGACGGCGGCGCGGCGCAGGGCGGCCGCGCCGTCCTGACCGCCCGTCATGGCCCAGCCGGTGGCGACCGCGAGGCGTATCACATGCCGGGTGTGCGGCTTGCGTTCCCGCTCGTAGGTGTCGAGCAGACGCTCGTCGCCGCCCTGTCGCAGTACCCGGGCGAGCTTCCAGCTCAGGTTGTAGGCGTCCCGCAGCCCCGAGCACAGGCCCTGCCCGACGAACGGCGGGGTGAGGTGCGCGGCATCGCCGAGCAGGAAGACGCGGCCGTGGCGCCAGCGGTCCGCGATGCGGGCCCGGAAGGTGTACTGGGCCTGCCGGATGACGGAGAAGTCGTCGACGCGGGAGAGGTCCACCCACGGCATGACCAGTTCCCGCAGCAGCGCGTCGTCGAGGACCTCACCTTCTTTCAGCCGGAACTCCCAGCGGTAGCGGTCCTCGCCGACCCGCATGAAGGTGGCCGGGCGGTGCGGGTCGCAGACCTGGTCGACGCCTTCCCAGCAGCGGACGGCGGCTTTCGTCGTCACGTCGATGACGGTCCACTCCTCCTCGAAGTGCAGGTCCTGCCAGCCGGCGCCGACGGCGTCGCGGGTGAGACCGTTCGCACCGTCGCAGCCGAGGACCGCCTCGGCCCGCAGCTGGTGCTCGCCCTCCTCGTCGCGGTAGGTGACCCGGAGCGGACCGTCGCCGGTCTGCTCGACGCCCGTCACCTCCACACCCCCGCGCAGCTCGGACTCCGGGCGGCGGGCCAGCGCCTCGCGCAGCAGCCGCTCCAGCTCGGGCTGGTCGAACATGCTGGTCTGCGGGAAACCGTGGTGGCCCCGCGCGGTCCGCCGGAACTCGGCGATCACGCGGTGCCGGGCGTCCAGCAGTCTGAGGCCGTGCGCCGGACGGGCGACGGCGGTGAACTCGTCGGCGACACCGGCGGCCTGGAGGATGCGGCGGACCTCGTCGTCGGTGGCGACGGCGCGCGGCAGCGGGTAGATGTCGTGGTGGCGTTCGAGGACGACGGTCCTCACCCCGCGCCGGGCCAGCAGCAGTGCGGCGGTCACCCCCACCGGCCCGGCTCCGACGATCACCACGGGTACGTCTGCCGAGTGGGACTCGACGGTCATGTGCGGCTCGCTTCGGGTCTCAGTGCGCGTCGGCCACGGGCGTGCGCTGCTCGCCCAGGTCGATCCGGGCGTCCGGGGTGGCGATGGTGGCGGTGACGACGTCACCGGCGTGCAGGTAGTGCGGGTTCTTCGCCTGGCTCTTGAAGAACGCCTTCCACTTCACCGCGGGCGGCAGCAGCGCGCCGATCTTCTCGACCGCCTTGGGCGGGGCCTTGAGCGCGGTGCCGCCGGGGGTGCCGGTCAGCAGCAGGTCGCCGGGGTCGAGGCACTGGAAGCGGGCCAGCAGGGTCAGCGCCTGCGCCGGGCGGACGATCATGTCCGCCAGTGTCCGGTCCTGACGCAGTTCGCCGTTGACGCTCAGCTTCAGCCGCAGGTCGAGGAGACGGGTGAAGTCCTCCGGCTCCAGCAGGGCCAGGTAAGGACCGGTCGGCGTGAAGGTCGGGTACGACTTGCTCTCGTAGAACTGGGTCCTGGTCAGCTGTACGTCGCGGGCGCTGACGTCGTTGGTGATCACGAGTCCGGCGACGTACGACGGCAGGTCCGGCTCCTCGACGACGGTGCCCACCGGCAGCGGCGCCCCCATGACGAGGCCCAGCTCGATCTCGTAGTCGAGGAACTGCACGTGGGAGGGCCGGACGACGGCGTCGGCCGGTCCGCTGACGGATCCGGACGCCTTGCGGAAGAAGGCGGGCGGGATGTCCCCGGTGAAGCCCGAATCGCGTGCGTGGCTGCGGTAGTTGACCATCTGGGCGACCACGCGGCAGGGGGTGGTGACCGGCGAGAGGGCGGCCAGGTCGGCGACGGGGGTGCCCGTCTCGGCGGAGGCCGCGGCCTCCCCGACGGCGGCGCGGTCGGCGAGCAGCTCGGCGGTGGTCGTCGCCTTGGTGCCGACGGGGACGGCGCGGTCACCGCGCACCACCCACCAGCCGTCGGCGGTACGCAGGACATTGGTGCTCATGAGTTCACGGCTTTCAGCAGGCCCAGCAGGCGGGCGGGGTCGAGTTCGTTGTCGCCGCGCAGGGCTTGCAGTACCTCGCGCAGCTTGGCGGGCGACGGCGTGGCGCCGAGGAAGTCGCGGGTGGCGGGCGGCCCCCACTGGGCGAGGCCGCTCGTGGACATGGGCGCCCAGCCGGGTTCGACGTCGTGGGAGAACAGGTCGCCGTCGGCGAAGTGCTCCAGCATGAAGTGGTCGGGGTCGCGCCAGTAGTCGAAGAGCTGGCTGCCCTGGATGTGCCGGCCGATGCCCCAGCTGCGCCGGTAGCCGCGCTCGCCCAGGTACTCGCCGCCGGCGGCGATCGAGTCCAGGTCCGTGACCTGGTAGGCGGAGTGCACATAGCCGGTGCCCGGTCCCAGGTGCATGGCGAGGGTGTGGTGGTCGACGGCCCGGCTGCCCTGGTCGCAGCGGATGAAGGCCATCGTCGGACCGCGCCCGCGCTGCCCGTCCAGGAACAGGAAGTCGGACACGATCATCCCGAGGGTGTCCAGGTACCAGTCCAGGGCCCTGGCGAACACCCTTGTCTCCAGCACCACATGGCCCAGCCGCTGGATCCGGGACGGCTCGCGGGGCGGGCGCTGGGTGGCGTTCGTACGGCGGTGGTCGGTGCCGAAGTTGAGCAGCAGCGGCTGCTGGCCCGGCAGTTCGGGCAGTTGCCCGGCGCAGTGCACCACCCGCACGGGGAAACCGGACGGGTCGAGCAGATCGACCACCCCGCCGCCGCCCGGCACGTCGGAGTCCCGCACGGGCCTGTCCGTCGCCCGGGCCAGCCGGTCCAGGTCGGCGCGCTCGGCAGCGCGGAACGCCGGGCCGATGAAACGTGAGGTCCGGCCGCGCCGGATCACCATGCAGGGCGAGCCGGCGAAGGTGCCCCGCAGCCACAGCTCCCGTTCCGTGCGGGCGGCGGTCTGGAAGCCGAAGTCGCGGGCGAAGACCTCCGCCCGGTCCAGGTCGGGCTTCTCGAACTCCAGCCAGGCCAGGTCGGCGACCTTGATCACGGGGTTCCGCGACCGGCCGGGGTGCTCGCCGCGCAGGGCGCCCTGCTCGCTGTGCAGATCCTGATGGGGTGTCGCGACGGCGGCTGTGGCCACGCGTGTTTCAGACATGGTGCCCTCCGAGCAACATTGCCGTAATGAGGAAATCATCATCTTTGACAGAAGGTTCGTCAATAGAAGGACCGAAGGAAGAATGATGGATTCATCAGAACTGTGGTGAGTCTGGATGCGGCGGCTAGACTTCGTCGCATGCCCACGTCAGCCCCGCCCAGCAACCGGTTCGAGCGACGCCGTGCCGAGACCCGCAAGGCGCTGGTCCGCGCCGCCCGCCAGATCCTCGCCGAGACCGGGGACACCAGCGCCAGCATCCAGCTGATCGCCGAGCGCGCGGATGTCGGCTTCGGCTCCTTCTACAACCACTTCGAGTCCAAGACGGAGCTGTTCGAAGCGGCGATCGTGGACGCCCTGGAGGAGTTCGGCCAGGCCTTCGACGAGCGTCTGGCGGGGATCGACGACCCGGCGGAACTCGTCGCCGCCGGCTTCAGGCTCAGCGCCCGTATGGCCGACTCCCAACCGGAACTCATGCAGGTGGTACGCCATCGCGGTCTCGGTCATCTCTACTGCGACAACGGCCTGTCCAGGCGGGCCCTGCGCGACCTCCAGGCCGGCATCGCCGCCCGCCGCTTCACCGCCGTGGAACCGGTCGTCGCCCTGTCGGCGCTGGGCGGGACCCTGTTGTCCCTCCTGGAACTGAGGTTCGCCCGCCCGGAACTCGACGGTGACGAGGCCGCCTCGAACCTCGCCGAGATGGTCCTGCGCATGCTGGGCGTCCCGCCGGACGACGCCCACGACGTCGCCCGGCGACCGCTGCCCGAACTGGACTGAAAGGCCGGCACCCGGCCTCTCGAAAGGCACTTCCCATCGCCAGGTCGCAGACCCCCGGCACTGGCCGAGCCGGCACGTCAAGCCGTCCGGCCGGCGGTGCCGGACCGCGCGATGCCGTCCCGTGCCGCGCCGTCGGGCCGGAAGGTGACCGAACCGCCTGAGATGCGGGCGGTGAGTCCCTCGGCCGCGCTGGTGAGCGAGCGCAGCCGCAGACCGCTGGGGAGGTTCCGCCGCCGGATCGGCTGCGCGAAGACCTTGTCGAGCGACTGACCGCCGGCGTCGGGCAGCGCTCCGCCCGTGACCTTGAAGCCCCTGCGGACGACGCGGTTGCCGGAGACCGCGGTGACGCTCGTCGTCACGGTGACCTGGCACCCGAAGGGCAGCGGCACCACCGCGCTCACCCGACCGGGACGGTCCCCCTGGGAGACCTCCAGGCCCAGGCTGTTCGACAGGTCCGAGTACGACAAGCAGGCGGTCGCCTCGGTGCTCCGGGCCCGCGCTTCGCTGCCGTCGCCGGACTTGGCCAGCCCGTTCAGACGAAGGGAGAGTCCGGCGGCACCTCGGTACGGGAAGGAGCGGGGCAGCCGAGATATTTGCACGTCTACGGGCAAGAAACTAGTCTGCTCATCGATGTGCAGAACTCATTACCCGGGAGTCCCCGTGCCCTTCCTTGCCACCACACCCGTCGAGAAGATGACCGGGCCGTACGCACGGCGCTGGTGGGCGCTGATCGTGCTCTGCCTGAGCCTGCTGATCGTCGTCATGGCGAACACGTCACTGATCGTGGCGGCCCCTGACATGACGAGGGACCTGGACCTGAGCAGCAGTGACCTGCAGTGGGTCATCGACGGCTACACCGTCCCGTACGCCGCGCTGATGCTGGTCCTGGGCGCGGTGGGCGACAAGTACAGCCGTCGCGGCGCCCTGATCACCGGCCTGCTGGTCTTCGCGGCCGGTGCTGTGACGGGCAGCCTGGTCGACGAGACCGGCCTGGTCATCACCGCCCGCGCGATCATGGGCGTCGGTGCCGCCGTGGTCATGCCGGCCACGCTGTCCCTGCTGGTGGCCATGTTCCCGCGCGGCGAGCGCGTCAAGGCCATCACGGCCTGGTCGGCGACGTCCGGCCTCGCCATCGCCGTCGGCCCGCTGATCGCCGGCTGGCTGCTGGAGCGCCACGCCTGGGGCTCCACGTTCCTGATCAACGTGCCCGTCGCCGTCGCCGCCGTCCTCGGCGCGCTGACGCTGGTCCCCCCGTCCAGGGCGCGGGACATGGGCCGGATCGACTACGTCGGCGGGCTGCTGTCGATCGTCTCCATCGGTTCCCTGGTCTACGCGACCATCGAGGGCCCGCACTTCGGCTGGGGCACCGGCCCGATCACGGCAGCCGTCGTCGCCGGAACCGGCCTGCCGGCCTTCGTCGCCTGGGAGCTGCGCCACCCGAACCCCATGCTGGACGTGCGCAAGTTCGCCGAGCGGCCGTTCAGCGGCTCGATGATCGCGGTGCTGTTCTTCTTCTTCGGCACCTTCGGCGCGATCTACTACTCCACCCAGTACTTGCAGTTCGTCCTGGGCTACGGGCCGCTGGAGACGGGCGTACGACTGCTGCCGCTGGCCGGTGCCGTCGTCGTGGGCGCCGCGATCACGGGGCGCCTGACGCCGAAGCTCGACGTGAAGCCCATGGTGGTGACCGGCATGGTCATCGGAACGGCCGGCGTCTTCCTGCTCACGCAGATCGACAAGGGCTCCACCTACCCGGCCTTCCTGGCTCCGATGATGATGCTGGGCTTCGCCATCGGCCTCAGCGTCTCCCCCGCCACCGACACCATCATGGGTTCCTTCCCCGAGTCCGAACTGGGCGTCGGCGGCGGAGCCAACGACACCTCGGTGGAACTGGGCGGTTCCCTCGGTATCGCCCTGCTCGGCTCCCTGCTCGGGACCGCCTACCGGGACAGGCTGACCGACCTGGTCGGCGCCCGCCTCCCGGCCGCGGCGCTGGACACGGCCAAGGACTCGGTGGGAGGCGGCCTGGCGGTGGCCCAGGAAGTCGCGAAGAACCCGGCTGCCGGCGGCCCCCAGCAGGCGCAGGCGCTGGTCGACGCCGTCCACGAGGCCTTCGCGCACAGCATCGCCCGGACCAGCCTGGTCGGCGGAATCATCATGGCCGCCGGGACGGTGATCGTCCTGGCGGTGCTGCCCGGCCGTGCGCGCCAGGCGAAGCCCGCCTCACCGGACGCGGCGAAGACGCCTGCCGAGCAGGCCGAGACCGTGGGCGCCGTCTGAGCCCACGCGCGGGGACGGGTCGTGCCCGAGCGGCGTACGGCCCCGGACGGTGCAGGTCGGAGAACCGGCACCGTCCGCACGCCCCACGGCGCCGACGCGGTAGCAGAGCGGTAGCAGATCGTCCGGCGCCCCCAGCACCGTCGCGCCCGTCGGTCCACCAGCTTCCCCCGCACGGAACGCGGGAGCGGACAAGATCCCTCAGACTCCGGCGAGGACGGCGGCTCAGTCGCCGTCCGGGGACGCCACGACCACCGTCGACGCGATGTCCTCGACCACGGCGCACGCCCGCTCCTCGGGCACGCCGACCGCGATGAGCGTGGTGATGGCGACCCGGGTCCCGCCGTCGTCCTCCAGCGCCCCGGTGTTGACCGCCTCCAGCAGCGCGACCGTCATCGCCTCCAGACCGGCGCTCAGCACCGCGGCCGGAAGATACGAGTGGATCACGCCTTCCCGCTGCCCACGCTCCAGAACGGCCGTGGTCGCCGCGCGGGCCGGTGCCAGCACCTCGGCCACCCGCTGGGCGCCGAGATCCCGCTTGGCCAGCGCCAGGAGCAGGCGGTAGCGGTCGCCCACGGGCCACATCGAGAGCACGAGGCGCGTCAGCGCCCGCTCGACCGACTCCCCCTGCGCGCGCTCGACACCGGCGGCCACCGCGGACCGGACCGTTCCGGAGGCTTCGTCGGCGAGGGCCTCCAGCAGCGCGGCGCGCCCGGGGAAGTGCCCGAACAGCGTGCGCCGTACGACACCCGCGGCGCGCGCCAGCTCCTCCAGCGTCAGGTCCGGGTTCCGCCCCAGCTCCCGGCGGGCCGTGGCCAGGATGCGCGCTCGGTTCGCCCGGGAATTGCGGCGCAACGGCTCACGGGCGACTGGCTTGGACACGGAGACCTCGATGGATCAATGCGGTGCGGCACGCGGAGGACCGGACAGGGAGCACAGGCATTCTCGCACGGAGACCCGTCACCCCATCCGGCGCCCGAGCCGACCGGGGACCACGTCCACCCGTCTCCTCCCGGACCCTCACCCGCCCGGCCGGCGGTGACGAACCCTCACCGCCAGGGCTCCTTCCGCGGCTCCGGATTCCTGGCCGCCGCCGGCGCAGCGCCTCCGTCACCTCGACGGCCGGCGCACGGATCGTCGCCCTCAGCGCGTGAGCGGGCCCGGACCGGCCGCCGGAGCGCCGCCAAGAGTTCACCGCCTGTCCGCTCGCCGACCGACTCCCAGGCCAACCAGGACGGCCAAACTCCCGGCCGAGCCGATCATCGCCTGCCGCCCGCGCCCGCCGTGAGCCGCACCGCTACCCCCCACCGGCCGCTGACCAGTTGTGTGCCTGGAACGTCCAGGCCGCTCGACCGTGAGGGAGAAACCCATGAGATCGTGGCGCCACGCCGTGTCCACCTCCGCCGCCCTTGGCCTGATCACGCTCGCCGTGTCCGCCGGGACGGCCTCCGCCGGCCCGCACGCCGCGGACGCCCACGACAAGCCGTTCACCTTCGCGGTGATCGGCGACATGCCCTACGGCAGCGCCGAGATCGCCGACTTCCCGCACGTCATCAGCCAGATCAACGCGGACCCGGACGTCACCTTCGTCTCTCACCTCGGGGACATCAAGAACGGCTCGACGGCGTGCAGCGACGCGTACTTCGACATGGTCAAGTCGGAATTCGACCAGTTCAAGGACCCGCTGGTGTACACGGTGGGCGACAACGAGTGGACCGACTGCCACCGGCCGAACAACGGCTCGTACAACCCGCTGGAACGCCTCGCCAAGATCCGCCAGGTCTTCTTCCCCCGCCCCGGCCGGACCCTGGGCCAGAAGAGCGTGCGGGTGACCTCGCAGGCCGACGAGGGCGTCCCGGAGAACGTCCGGTACACCCGGGCCGGCGTCGCGTTCGCCGCGGTCGACGTGGTGGGCAGCAACAACAGCATGGCGCCGTGGACCGGTAACACCCAGCCCACCCCCGAGCAGGCCGCAGAGGTACTGGCCCGTACGGCATCGGTGATCGGGTCCATCCACGACACCTTCGCCTCGGCGCGCAAACATCACGACAAGGCCGTCACCCTGATGATGCAGGCCGACATGTTCGACCCCACCGTCAGTGATCCCTCCTACGCCGACTACTACGCCTTCCAGCCGATCGTCGCCGCCATCGCCCGCGAGTCGGCCGCCTTCGACGGCCCGGTCTACCTCTTCAACGGCGACAGCCACGTCTACAACAGCGACCAGCCGCTGGCCGCCGGCTCCTCGTGGCTGTCGTTCTACCACCTGGCCACCGCCGTGCCCAACCTGCACCGCGTCACCGTCGACGGCTCCAGCAACGCCAAGGACTACCTGAAGGTCACTGTCAAGCCGCACACCCCCCAGGTCCTCGACTGGACCCGGGTTCCCCTGGCGGGCTCCGGCGCCTGACACGCGGGTGCGTCGGCGGCCGGCCCCGGGCGACGGCCGGCCGCCGACGCCGTGCTCATGAGGTGCGGCGAATGTCCTCCCACAGCGGCGTCAGCCGCATGAGCTGCTCGTCCCGCCAGCGAACCCGCTCTTCCCATCGGTCGAGCGGCAGGAGTGTGCGGCGCTGCTGTACCGCGGCCGACACCAGGTCCGGCGTCCACGGGTCGTCCTGACCGCGTTCGGCGCCCATGCGCGCGTACGCGGGTCCCATCTTCTCCGCGTGCGAGGCGAGACCGCCGCGGGTGTTGAGGTCGACGGTCTCGAAGGGGCCGATGAGACTCCACCGGCGCCCGAGACCGCTGCGGACGACCTCGTCGATCTCGTCGACGGTCGCGATCCCGTCCCGCAGCAGGCAGTAGGCCTCACGCAGTATTGCGCCCTGGAGACGGTTGAACACGAACCCTTCCGGTTCGTGGCAGACCGTGACC
The DNA here is from genome assembly GCF_021462265.1 of Streptomyces shenzhenensis. GTDB lineage: Bacteria > Actinomycetota > Actinomycetes > Streptomycetales > Streptomycetaceae > Streptomyces > Streptomyces shenzhenensis. The sequence goes on from NZ_JAJONF010000026.1 coordinate 31,688, forward strand.
GGGCGCAGTCCCGCGCCGGTGTAGAGGGCACGGGCGCGCTCGACGGCCCACGTGGCCGTGCTGGGTGAGGGGACGAGCTCGATCACCGGGATGAGGTACGGCGGGTTGCCGGGGTGGCCGACCAGAATCCGCTCCCCCAGTCCCTCGGGCAGGTCCGCCGCGACGAGACTGGGGCGTATCGCCGAGCTGGAGCTGGCGAACACCGCTTGGCCGGGCGCGCTGCGGGCCGCGCGCCGGATCAGGTCCTGCTTGACCTCCACCCGCTCGGGGGCGCATTCCTGCACCAGCGCCACACCCGCCACCGCCTCTGCCAGGTCTTGGGCGCACGTGACCCGCGCACGCACCGCGCCCGGATTCCCGACCAGGCCGTGCTCGGACAACTGGTCGAGGCGATCGGAAAGTTCGGCGCGGGCGCGCTCCAGAGCGGCGGGAAACGGGTCCCACACCCGGACCTCGTGGCCGGCCCTCGCGAAGACGATCGCGAAGGCGACCCCGATGGAGCCGGCGCCGGTGACGGCGATCGGCTCCATCGGGCGGCTCGTCGGTGTCGCGGCGGTGGCCGTCACACCGACCACCAGGTGCGGTCGTCGGCGTGGCCGCGCCGGAGGATCTCGACGACGGACTCGTGGGTGAGGTCGCGCGGGTTGTTGGCCGTGAGGCGGGTCGCGAGCATCGCCTGGTCTGCCACGTAGGAGAAGTCCTTCGGGTCCAGGCCGAGCGTCCTCAGGTCGGTCGGGCAGCCGACGGTCTCCAGCAACACCTCGACGCGGGAGATGCCGGCCTTCGCCTGGTCCAGCGGGGACGCCTGGGGGTCCGCGGCACCGAGCAGTGCTCCGATCTCGGCGAATTCCGCGATCCGGGCCGGGAGGTTGAAGCGCATCACGTACGGCAGGAGGGCTCCGACACCGAAGCCGTGCGAGGTGTGGGTCAGCGCTCCGATCGGGGACTGGATCGCGTGCGCGGCGGCGGTGCCGGCGGTGTTGATGGCCATGCCCGCGTTGTAGGCGGCCAGCATGGTCGCGGAGCGTGCCTCGATGTCGGACGGGTCGGCGACCACGCTCTCCAGGGACGTGTTGAGCAGAGTCAGTCCGCTGCGGCAGAAGATGTCGGTCAGCGGGTTCTTCCCGATGTAGAGATGGTTGGCCAGGAACTCCGGCGTCACGTCCTTGACCCGGTCGGTGAACGTCTCGACCAGGTGGGTCAGCGCGTCCGCCGCGGTGGCCGCGGTGAGCGCCGGCGGGCAGGAGACGGTGAGTTCGGGGTCGATGACGGCGGCGTAGGCCTCCAGATGCGGGCTGGCCACGCCGATCTTCATGCCCCGGTCCCGGTCGAAGACGACCGAGACGCAGGTGACTTCGGCGCCGGTACCGGCCGTGGTGGGTACGGTGACGACCGGGAGCCCGGGACCGGGGACGAGGAATTCGCCGTAGTAGTCGCGGACGTCGCCGCCGTGGGCGAGGACGGCGGCGGACACCTTGGCCAGGTCGAGGCAGGAGCCGCCGCCGACCGCGAGCAGCACGTCGACGTCGGTGTCGCCGTAGCGGTCGACGACGGCGAGCACGTTCTCGCGGGGCAGGTCCGGCTCGGCCTCGGAGAACACCGAGACCGTGATGCCCTGTCCTTCGACGGCGGTCACCAGGTCCTTGAATTCGGTCACCTGCGCCATCCGGGCGTCGGTGACGACGAGGACGTGGTGTCCGATCCCGGCCAGGAGACGGGGCAGGTGGCGCCGTTCGCCGGGACCGAAGACGACGGTCCTGGGCTGGCGCAGGACGCCGAGGGAGCCGACGTGCGCGGTCACAGGCCCGCCTCCGTCTCGTTCACGGTGATGGCGAGGTACTTGGGTTCGAGGAACTCGTAGATCGCCTCGTGTCCGCCTTCCCGGCCGAGGCCGGAGGCCTTGAGGCCGCCGAACGCCGCCGCGGGGTCGGCCATGATGCCGCGGTTGATGCCGACCATGCCGAAGTCGAGGCGCTCGCTCACGGCGATGGCGCGGTCCACGTTGCGGGTGAACACGTACGCGGCGAGCCCGTACGTGGTGTCGTTGGCGGCCTTGACCGCCTCGGCGGCCGAGTCGACGGTGTAGATCGTCGCGATGGGGGCGAACAGTTCCTGATGGCACAGGTCGTCATCGGGCTCTGTCACCGAGAAGACGGTCGGTTCGAAGAAGTATCCGTCGCCCGGCACTTCCCTGCCGCCGGTCAGCAGGGTCGCGCCGATCCCGGAGAAGCCGTCGACGAGTTCCTTGACGGTGTCGCGCTGCCGGGCCGAGATGATCGGGCCGACCTCCGTGGCCGGGTCGAATCCGTCGCCGACCGTCAGCTTCTCGGTCAGGGCGACGAACTTGGCCGTGAACTCCTCCGCGACACTGCTGTCGACGATGATCCGGTTGGCCGCCACGCACGCCTGACCGGCGTTGCGGAACTTGCACACGATCGCCTGTTCGGCCGCCAGGTCGAGGTCGGCGTCGTCGAGCACGATGAACGGGCCGTCGCCGCCGAGTTCCATCGAGGCGTTGGTGATGTTCGCGGCCGCCTGGCTCAGCAGGGTGCTCCCCACACCGGTCGAGCCGGTGAAGCTCACCTTGCGCAGGCGGCTGTCCGCCATGAGCGCCGCCGACACCTCGGACGAGGTCGTGGTGTGGACGAGGTTGACCACGCCCGCCGGGAAACCGGCATCGTGCAGCGCCTGTACGAACAGCGCACAGGTCAGCGGGGTCTCCTTCGCGGACTTCACCACCACCGTGCATCCGGCGGCGAGGGCCGCGCCGGCCTTGCGGGCGATCATCAGCAGCGGGAAGTTCCACGGAGTGATGAGCAGGCACGGGCCGACCGGCTGGTGGGTGGTGACGACGCGGTAGGCGCCTCGGGAGCCGTGCGCGTAGGTGCCGTGCAGGTGGGCGATCTGTTCGGCGTACCAGAGGAAGAAGTCGGCCGAGAGCTGGAACTCGCCCCGGGCCTCGCCCAGCGGCTTTCCGCTCTCCAGCGTCATGGTCTCGACGACGGCGTCGGCACGTTCCAGGAGCAGCCGGTGCGCGCGGTGGAACAGGTCGGCCCGCTCGCGCGGGAGCACGTGGCGCCAGGCGTCCTGGGCGGTGACAGCGGCGTCGAGCGCGGCGCGGGCCTGCTCCACGGTGCCGTCGGCGACGTCGGCGATCGGCCGGCCGTCGGCGGGGTTGACGACCGGGAACGTCTCGGCGGCGTGGGTCCACGCACCGTCGATGTACAGATCGACGGGGATCTCCCGTCCGCGGACCTGGGCGGTGACCGGCGCGGTCGGTGTCGTCATGGAAGGGGCCTCCTGTGTCGGCGGGAGCGGTGCGGCGGCGGCCGACCGGCTCGGGTGGGGCTGCCGCCGTTACGGCAGGCACGTTCCCGCGCTGTCGTATTACCGTCATCTGGTATTACGCTACGGCCCAAAGTGCTGGATCTGGCCAGGTGCATCGATTTGAGACAGTGCCTCACCAGCCCGAGAGCCGTGGGCCCGGCGACCAACAGTGAGAGGCCGAGAACCCGTCATGAGCACTTCGAGACTGACTCGACATGCGGCACCGCTGCGGCAGCAGATCACGCGTCTGCTTCGTGAGGACATCCTGAGCGGGACCTTCCAGCCCGGCGACGCCCTGCGCGAGAGCGCCCTGTGCGAGGCCTACGACGTCTCACGCACCGTGGTCAGAGAAGCGCTGCGCCAACTGGAGGCGGAGCGGCTGGTGACGGTGGTCGCCCACCACGGACCGGTCGTGACCGTGCTGACGCCGCAGGACATCGAGCAGATCTACGAGGTACGGCGCGCGCTCGAGGGCCTGGTGGGCGAACTCTTCGTGGCACGCGCGTCGGAGCGGGTGAAGAAGGAACTGCGGGCACTCCTGATCGAGATGGAGACGACCTACCTCAGGGGCACTGTCACGACACGGGAGGAGGCGAACGAGCGGTTCTACGGGCTCCTGCTCGAAGGGGCCGGCAACCCGGTCCTCGCCGAGGACGTCGCTCGCGTTCACGCTCGGATCCAGATCTTCCGCCGCTACGCGTTCGTCGACGACCGACGGGCGCGGATCTCGTTCGAGGCGTTCGGCCGCATCGTCGAAGCCGCGGCTGTCGCGTGCGATGCCGCCGCCGCGCGAGCCGCGTGCGAGCACCATGTCCAGGGCGCGGCGGCGCTGGCCGTCGAGGAGTATCGCCGCCGCCTGGCCTGAGGCTGTCGGCGGCTCGCCCGGTCCGGCTTCGACGCCCGTCGTTCTTCCTCGCATCACAGGATGGTCGCGAAATGGCGCTTTCCGCGCCATGTCGCCTTATGCTCCGGCTCTGCACCAGGGAGGGAAAGGCATGTCGACTGGGCCAGTCAACGCACTCAAAGACGAATGGTTGACCGGCAACACCGACCGCATCGATGTGGCGCCTGCGCTGCTGAGATCCTGGGAGCGTTCCCGGGAGGCGCTCGGTGTGCCGACCAACGTCCGCGAGGTGCCGCATGTCGCGGAAGATGAGCTCGATCAGTATCTCCTGGATCTTTTTCAGGCGCCGATGTCACGTTTCTCCGCCGACCTTTCGGGCACGGGCGTCGGCCTTCTGCTCGCGGACGCCCAGGGCCGCATCCTCGGACGCTGGGCCGCGGACCATGACGCATCGCGCCATTTCGACAGGGTCGGAACCGACCGCGGAGCCGTCCTGGACGAGTCGCTCGTGGGCACCAACGGCGTCGGTACCGCCCTGGCGACCGGGAGTTGCGTCCAGATCACCGGCGCGGAGCACTACGCGGACATGTACAGCGACTCCGTCTGCACCGGAACGCCGATCCAGCACCCGCTGACCCGGAAGACCGTCGCCGTGGTGACGTTGTCCAGCGGGCTCATCGAGGGCCGTTCGCTGCTGCGGCCCATGGTCAAAACGGTCGCCGACCAGTTGCAGCAGCATCTCCTCGATGTGGCCTCCCCCCAGGCCCGGGCGGTCTTCCAGGCATTCGTGGGCGCCTCGAAGGCGAAGGCCGGCGCGGTGATCGGTTTCGGTCCGCAGGGACTGATCATGCAGAGCCAGGGCGCCGCCCGCCTGTCCAGCGCGGATGTCGCGGTGCTCGGAGAGCTGGCCCAGCGGCAGTCCGGCGGCCGGTTCGTCATCGAGCTCTCCGGCGGCCTCACCGAGGTCCGGCTGGCGCCGGTCGAGACGGGCGCCGGAGCGATCGTCTCCCTCCAGCGGGGCAGGACCTCGACCACCACCGCGCTGGGTCCTGCCCGTACGCAGCTGATCGGGCGCTCGCCGGACTGGATGGCCGCTCTGCACGCGGTCACCCGAAGACGGGAGGCGACGCGGCCGGTGGTGATCGCCGGCGAGCCCGGCGTGGGGAAGACGTCGCTCGCCCTGGGGCTACCGTTCCGTCCCGGCGATCCCGGACCCGGTGCTCACATCGTGATCGACACGGTGGAGCGGACCCTGATCGGCGGGAAGCGGTGGCTTCGCGGCATCGCGGAGCGGCTGCACAGCGGAGCGCCCGTCGTCGTCAAGGGCATCGACGCGCTCGACCCCGCGGCCCGGCTCGCGCTGGCCAGGCTGTTGGAGATGAGCGTGCTGAAGGGCCCGGTGATGCTCACCGCCACGCTTCGCTCGGCCGCGGAGGCCGAGGAGATGGCGGTCGGTCTCGGGACGTCCCACGTGTGGGTTCCGCCGCTGCGGGAGCGTACCGCCGACGTGCCCGCGCTGTGGCGCCACTTCACGGACCGGGCCATGCCGGGCGTCGGCCTGGAACCCCGTGCGGAGACCCTTGAGCTGCTCGTCGGCTACCAGTGGCCCCGTAACCTCAAGGAACTCCACAACGTGGTGGAGGGATTGGCCCTGGCCGGCAAACGCGGCTACGTCCTCCCCGGTGACCTGCCGGAGCGGATCCAGGGCTCCCGTACGCTGACCATGATCGAGCGTGCCGAACTGGAGGCGATCTCCAGGGCGTTGCGGGAGGCGGACGGAAACCGCTCCCGCGCCGCGGAGATACTCGGCCTGTCCCGGGCGACGATCTACCGCAAGATGAAGGCCTACAAGATCACCGACTCGTGACGGACGCCTTCGGCACGGCCGTAGCGCAGTCCCCTCGCGGCCCCGGGTACGCGCAGGGTGGTCCGGGAACTCTGCTCCCGGACCACCCTGTGCGTACCTGGGGCTCGGCCGTCATCCGGCCGTGGGCAGCACCCGCCGGCGCCGGCGCCGGGCCGCCCCGCGAAGAGCGGGGGCGGCCTGGCGCAGCAGGACCACCGCGGCGAGGACCGCTGCCTGCGCGACGAGTTGCTGGGCGTCGTTCCAGCCCAGCGAGCGCAGCAGCTGACCGAGCTGGGTCAGGAACAGCGCCCCGACGCCGCTGGCCACGATGCTCGCGAGACCGCCGGTCATGGCGGTACCGCCCAGCACCACGGCCGCGACGGTGGGAAGGACGTAGCTGTCCCCGATGAACAGGCCGGGAGTCCGGGTGTAACCGGCCAGGAGAACGCCGGCGGCGCCGTAGGCGAGGCCCGCGAACCCGTAGGCGGCGACCTGGTAGAGGGTGACCCGGATGCCCAGCGCCGAGGCGGTGGGCACGCTGACCCCGATGTAGGTCAACCGGTGCCCGACCGCCGAACGCCTGGCGATGACGCCGCCCACCGCGAGCATGACGACCGCGATGACGAACGTGTTCGGGATGCCGAAGGTCCGGTCGACGGAGAACCGGCTCAGGCCGCCCGGCGCCGTGGCCGGCGAGCCGCCGGAGATCGCCAGGACGGTGCCGAGCAGGACCGTGTTCATGCCGAGCGTCACGACCAGTGGCATGACGCGGGCGACCGCGACCAGGACTCCGTTGACCAGGCCGACGAGAGCGGGGGCGAGGACGGCGACGGTGACGGCGAGCCACGCCGGCCAGCCGTGGGACTGGACCATGCAGGTGCACAGGGCCGCGGCGAGCGCGATCATGCCGGGCACCGACAGGTCGAGGCCGCGTTGCTGCACGACGAGGGTCTGCCCGGCGGCCGCCATGGCGAGCACGGCGGCGAAGGGCAGCATGCTCAGCAGCGGGGCCGAGCCCAGGCTGCCCTGCGCGACGGCGGGGCTGAGGGCGAAGAGGACGATCGTGGCGACCACGATCCCCACCCAGCTGCCCGACAGGAGACGGCGCCAGGCGGCGCCCGCGTCGAAGCCGTCCATGGCGTTCCCGTCCTGACTCGGAGTGCGGCGGGAGGCGTCGGTGGGTCGGGGGGTCATGCGTGTGCTCCCGTCCGGCGAGTGCGGCGCAGCTGCGCGTACAGCACCGCGGCGCCGATCGTGATGAGGCCCGGGAGCCAGTAGCCCCAGGCAGGGGAGAGGTTGAGGAACGGGGAGACATTGACCAGCTGCTCAGCGAGGAGAGCGGCGGCGATGATCCCGATGAACGAACCGCGGCCACCGAAGATGCTCGCTCCCGCGAGCACGACCACGGTCACCGAGTTGAGGGTGTAGGCCAGCCCGGGACGGCCGTCACCGACACCGATCTGGGCCATCAGGACGATGCCGGCGGGCAGGACCAGAGCCGAGCAGATCACGTACGAGGTGAACCGGATCAGCCGGACCCGCACCCCCAGACGCTCCGCCGCGTCCGGCTCGGACCCCAGAGCCCGCAGTTCCACGCCCCACCTGGTGCGGCGCAGGGCCAGCTCGAGAAGCAGGACGAGGAGCACCGCGATGACGGTCACCAGCGGAACCGCGCCGAAGCGGGCCTGGATGCCGGCCGCCACCGACGGGAAGATCGTGCCGCCCGGTGTGTCCCGCAGGGACAGGTAGATGCCCTGCAGCGCCATGTAGACGGCGAGGGTCGCGACGACCGGGTTGATGCGGAACCAGGTCACCATGACGCCGTTGAGCACGCCTACCGCGAGCGCGCCGAGGGCCATGAGGACCAGCCCGAGGACCAGGTTTCCGCCGTCGACGATCCAGTACGACGCGATCACGACCAGGAAGCCCATCAGAGGGCCGACCGACAGGTCGAACCCGGCTCCCAGGACGACGACCTGCTGCGCGGCACCGACCAGCAGCAGCGGCGCCAGCATGAGCAGGAGGTTGTTGAGGTTGAGCTGGCCGAAGTAGTCGCCGTTGTGCAGGCCGGTCCCGAGACCGAGGAGCACCACGATCAGGGCGAGCACCGCCGCGGGGGCCTGGTCGCCGGCCAGCCAGGCGTGCAGCCGGCGGCGTTTCGCCGGCCGGGTCTTCTCCTGGCCGCGCACGCTCGTCGAGGTCAGTGCGGCGTGCGCGATGGCCGCCTCGGTGATCTCCGCACCGGTGAGCTCCTCCACGACGTTTCCGCGCGACATGATCAGCACGCGGTGGCACAGGCCCTCCAGCTCGACGTTGTCGGAGGAGAGCACGACGACGGCGGCACCGTCGTCGGCCGCGGCGCGCAGGATCTTGTACAGATCGACGCGTGCACCGGCGTCGACACCCTGGGTGGGCTCCTCCACCACGAGGACCTTCGGTGCCGCGAGCAGCGTGCGGGCCATGACGGCCTTCTGCTGGTTGCCTCCCGACAGCGAGCTGATCGGCGTATCGGGGGTGGGGGTCCTGATCGCGAGGCCGCGGATCTGCTCCTGCGCGGTGGACCGCGCCCGCACGTCGCTGACCAGGCCGAAGCGTGAGACCTTGGCCAGGGTGCGCGCCACGATGTTCTCGCTCACGCCGAGCGGCAGGAACACACCTTCGCCGTGCCGGTCGGCGGGCACATAGACGACACCGGCGTTCGCCGCCGCCGCGTTCGAGCCGCGGACCCGCTGTCCGTCGACGACGATCTCGCCCGACGCCGGGACCAGGCCGGCCAGGGCACGGACGAGCTCGGCCTGGCCATTGCCCTGGACCCCGGCCAGGCCGACGATCTCGCCGGAGCGGACGGTCAGCGAGACGTCGTCGAAGCCGTGGCCCGAGAGCCCCGTCACGACGAGTCGCCCGGCCGCGCTCGCGGGAACGGGTTCCTTGGCGGGGAAGACCGTCTCCAGTGTGCGGCCCACGACGCGCTCGACGATCTGCTCCTCGGTGACGGCCTCGCAGTCGAAGGTCCCGCGGGTCTGGCCGTCGCGGAGGACGGTGATCCGGTCGGCGATCTGTTTGACCTCGGGGATGCGGTGCGAGATGTAGACGACACCGGCGCCGGCCGCGACGGTCTCGCGGACCTTCGTGAACAGACGTTGTACTTCTTCGGCGTCGAGGTGCTCGGTGGGCTCGTCGAGGATCAGGACCTTCGGATTCAGCGCGAGCGCCTTGGCGATCTCGATGATGAACCGCTTCTCCATCGACAGATCGGCGACCCGGGCGCGCGGGTCGATCTCCGTCTCCCACGGCGCGAGGGTCTCGCGGGCCCAGGCGGCCGCGCGGCGAAGGCCGCCGACGCGCTGGTACCCGACGCCGAGCGCCATGTTCTCCGCCACCGTCAGGTCCGGCAGAAGCGCGGGATGCTGACGCACGATGCCGAGGCCGAGGCCGCGCGCCTGCTCGGGCTGCGCCTGTGTGAGCGGGACGCCGCCGATGAGGACGGTGCCGACGTCCGCCGCCAGCGCGCCCGAGGCGACGGCCATCAGCGTGGACTTGCCGGCGCCGTTCTCGCCGACCAGGGCGTGGACTTCACCGGGGCGGACGTCGAAGCTCACCTCGTCCAGCGCGCGCACGCCCGGGAAGGACTTCCCGATGCCCCGCATGGAGAGCGCCGACGCGACGTGCCCTGCCGCCTGACTCGCCGCGTGGTGGGACTGGAGGGGGGCGGGGCTCGCGCCCTGCCGCGGTGGCCGGACCTGGGTCTCGGGCCGGTTGCTGCCGAAGTTGGTCACGTCGGACTCCTGGATGATTGAGGGGCGCGGGCCCGCGTGGCCGGGCCGGCGCCTCGGCCCGTGGACGGGCCCGTTACTGGGCGAGGTAGCCGCCGTCGATGACGAGTTCGGAACCGGTCACGAAGCTGGCTTCGTCGGAGGCGAGGAAGACGACTCCGGCGGCGATCTCCTCCGGCCGTCCGGCGCGGCCCATCGGGGTCTGGGAGATGACGTACTCGTTCACCTCAGGGGCCTGAGCCTCGGTCAGGGGGGTCCAGATGAAACCGGGGTGAACCGAGTTCACGCGGACGCATTCCCTGGCGTAGCTGACGGCGGCGCTCTTCGACATGTTGCGCACCGCGCCCTTGGTCGCGTGGTAGGCGTGCGCACCGGAGACGGCGGCGCTGCCCCAGATCGAGGAGACGTTGATGATGCTGCCGCCGCCCTGGGTGATCATCTGGGGGATCACCTCGCGCATCCCGAGCCAGGTGCCGGTCTGGTTGACCGCGACGACCCGGTTCCACTCCTCACTGGTGAGTTCGTGAACGGTTTCGTAGGCGATGACGCCGGCGTTGTTGACGAGGAAGTCGACGCGCCCGTGGCGGTCGATGACCTCGGCGACCACACGCCGCCAGTCGGCTTCGCTGGCCACGTCGAGGCACGCGTACGTGACGCCTGCGCCGAACGAGTCGTCGGCGGCGGCGCGGCTGGTCGCGATGACGGCGGCGCCCTCGGCCGCCATGGCGTCGACGATCGCGTGCCCGATGCCTCGTGAGGCGCCGGTGACGATGCCGACCTTGCCGTCGAGTCGGTTCATGGGGTACTCCTGGGATATCCGTGCGGGGCTGCGCTGCCGGGTTCCGGCAGAAAAAGGGGATTCGGGCGGGAGATCACTCCCGAAAGGCGATGAGGTCAGCCGCCCGGGCCGGGACGGAATTCGTGAAGGCCCGGGCACCTGCCGGGAATTGAGGCGACCTCACGGCCGACCGGGCTGCCGCACGGTCTACTTGTAGAGAGCCTTGAGCTGCGCGGTGGTCAGGCCGGAGGAGAGAATCGCGTCAGCCGGCAGCGACTTGTCGTACTTGGGCATCATCTTCGGGTTGGTCGAGTCCTCGATGATCTCCAGGTTGTACGTCGAGGGCTCGGTGTCCGTGATGCCGTTGCAGGCCGCGAGCCCCTTGTTCAGAGCGGCCTCGACAACCCAGTTGCGGGACGACTCGGTCGCGATCTGATAGCTCGGGTACCGCTTGTGGTACTGGTACCAGAGCGCCGCGAACTCGTTGGAGTCGTTTGCCGACCAGACCGGCAGCGGTTTGTCCGCGGCGATGAACGCCCGGATGCCGCCGACCGAACCGCCGCCGAAGTCGGAGACGATGCCGTCGATCTTGCCGTACTTCGTGATGAGACCGGCCACGACCTGCTGCGTCTTGCTGACGTCCCAGTCGGTGGCGACGTACCCGTCCGTGTTGAGCAGGTGAACGCCGGGATGCTCCGCGACCGCCTTCTGGACGCCCGCGTAGACGGTCTGGGAGTAGGCGCTGCCGGCGACACCGCCCAGCATGATCAGGTTGCCCTTGCCGTGCATCGCCTTGACGGTCCAGTCGGCGAGGTTCTTGCCGTACGTCTCGACGTTCTCGGAGACGAAGTCGACGTAGTCCCTGCCCGGTGTGCCGCCGATGCCGGAGACGATCGGGACGACCGCCACGCCGGCCGCGGTCGCCTTCTGGACGGTCGGCAGGAGGGCCTGTCCGGCGTCGCCGAAGGTGACGATCACCTTGACGCCCTGGGCGACCATCGAGTTGATGTCCGAGATCGCCTTCTGGGTGTTGTTCTGGGCGTCGGTCACCACGACCTGGGTGATGTTCTTGCACTTGGCCGCCTGGGCCTTGAAGAGGGCGATCGTGGCCTTGCGCCAGGTGTTGTTGTCGTTGCCGTCGGCGTAGCCCACCTTGATCGGCTTGGTACCGCAGAACTGGCTGATGTCCGGGATGTCGGCCTGCACGCCGACACCGCCCACCTTCACGGTCGGCCACGGGCTGCCGGAGCCGACGGAGGCGCCGGAACCCCCCGCGCCGCCGGAACCGGTGGACAGCCCCCCGCAGGCGCTGAGCGCCATGGCCATGGCGGCGGCGACGCCGGTCGCCGCGGCGGCCCGCTTCTTGATGTGCATGGAATGTCTCCTCGTTGAGAACGGTGAAGGCCTCGGTGGCCCGGGGGCACCAGGTGTGCGCGGGCGCCGGGCCGTGAGACCGGAGCGCCTGGCCGGACTCCGGGGGCGGGATCGCCGGCGTGCCCGGAGTGACGTGATCGCCTGGGTGAGGGAAACGGGCTCGGTGAGGGCCCCGGCAGAAGGCTGTCGCGAGCAGGGCCGTGTGACGCGGGTCACCGTGAGACGGGGGTGCCTCATTTTGTGACAGCGTCCGCCTTCGACGCCCGGGCGCGGTGATCCTCGACTGGCCGGGCCGACCGTCTGTCGGCCCGGGGAACAGCCAGTACCACCAACGATGACGTTGAGGAGTACCCATGCCCCTTCCCCGTCCTTCGGACCCGCTCGGGGAGATCTACGCCGAGTGGAGCGTGGAGTTCGAGGCCAACCCGGAGATGTCGCTCCAGCTGATGCGCTGGGTCTTCGAGGACTGGCAGCGCGCGACCGCCGAGCCCGAAGGGGTCACCTACGCCACGACCACCCTCGGGGGCGTGCCGGGCGTCCTCGTGACCCCCCTCGACGCGGATCCCTCCCAGGTGATGGTGGTCATGCACGGCGGCGGGTTCGCGCTCGGCTCCTCCGCCAGCCACCGCAAGATGGCCGGGCACCTGGCCAAGGCCTGCGGAACGCATGCGTTCGTGCTCGACTTCCGGCTCGCGCCGGAGTTCCCGTTCCCGGCGCAGATCGAGGACGGTCTCGCCGTCTACCAGGCCCTGCTGGACAACGGCGTCAAGGCCGGCGACGTGTGCTTCGCCGGCGACAGCGCCGGCGGAAACCTCGCGGTCGCGATGACGCTCACGCTGCGCCGCGACGGCCGCCCGCTGCCCGGCCGGGTCCTGACGATGTCGCCGTGGCTGAACATGGAGAACAACGGCGCCACCATCGAGACCAACGACGACACGGACTTCCTGATCACGCGCGAAGGCCTCGCCGGGAACATCGCCCGGTACCTCTCGGGGGGCGCGGACCCGACGGACCCGTACGTCAACCCGCTCTACGCCACCTATGAGGGCTTCCCGCGGCTCTACGTCTGCGCGGCCGACACCGAATCCCTCTTCGAGGACGCCGAGCGCCTGGTCCACCTGGCCGAGAGCGCCGGCGTCGACGTGACGTTCTCCGTCGGCAAGGGCATGCAGCACGTCTTCCCGTTCCAGGCCGGACGCCTCGCGCGCGCCGACGAGGAGATCGCCGCCATGGCCGCCTGGTACCGGTCCTGACCGGCGCGCTACCGGCCCCCGGCCAGAGCCCCGACCGCGTCTTGCCCCCCTCCACCTCCTCTGCTGCGCACTCCTGCCTGAGCGCCCTTCTGTCATCACTCGGTGAAAGGACCGACATACACATGACCAGCAAGCCCGACTACGACGCCATCGTCATCGGCGCAGGCTTCTCCGGCCTGGCGATGCTCCACCACCTGCGCGAGATCGGTCTTTCGACCCTCGTGGTCGACGGCGAGGACGGCGTCGGCGGCACCTGGTGGGTCAACCGCTATCCCGGCGTCCGCACCGACAGCGAGTACAGCTACTACTCCTTCTCGTTCTCCAAGGAGGTCCGCGACGAGTGGACCTGGACGGAGCGCTACCCGTCCGGCGCGGAGGTCCTGACGTACCTCAACTTCGTCGCCGACCGGCTCGACCTGCGCAAGGACATCCGCCTGTCCACCCGCGTGGAGAAGGCCGTCTACGACGAGGACGCGAACACGTGGACCGTCCACCTCGGTGACGGCACCACCCTGACCACGACCTACCTCGTCTCCGGCATGGGCGTCCTCTCACAGGCGATCTTCCCTGCCATCGAGGGCATCGACACCTTCCGGGGCGAGAAGTACCACTCCTCGATGTGGCCCCGTGACGGCGCGGACCTGACCGGCAAGCGTGTCGGCCTCATCGGGCTGGGTGCCTCCGGCATCCAGATGGTGCCTGAGATCGCCAAGGTCGCCGGCGACTTCCACGTCTTCCAGCGCACCCCGAACTTCATCGTCGAGACGACGAACGACCCGGTGACCGAGCAGGACATGGCCCACCTGCGCGACCACTACGACGAGATCTACGAGAAGGCGGCGAGCCACCCCTTCGGCGTCGCGATGGAGCCGGCCGAGCACAGTGCCCTCGACGTGTCCGCCGAGGAGCGCGAGCGGATCTTCGAGAGCAAGTGGAACGAGGGCGGATTCCACTTCGCCAACGAGTGTTTCACCGACCTGGCCACCAACCACGAGGCCAGCGAGCTCGCCTCGGAGTTCATCCGCAAGAAGATCCACGAGATCGTCGAGGACCAGGACGTCGCCGACCTTCTCTCGCCGACCACCTACTCCTTCAACGGCAAGCGGGTGCCGACCGGCCACAACTACTACGCGGCGTTCAACCAGCCGAACGTGCACCTCGTCGACGTCGCCTCGCAGCCGATCAGCCGGATCTCCGAGCGCGGCGTGGTGGTCGGCGACACCGAGTACGAGCTCGACGTGCTGATCTTCGCCACCGGCTTCGACGCCATGACGGGGACCCTGACCAACATGGACATCGTGGGGCGCGGCGGCCGCACGCTGCGCGAGAAGTGGCTCGCCGACGGCCTCAGGTCGAACCTCGGCATCAGCGCCAACGGGTTCCCGAACTTCTTCATGTCCCTCGGCCCGCAGACGCCGTACTCGAATCTGCCGGTCCCGATCCAGCTCGGTGCCCAGTGGCTCCAGCGGGCCATCGCGTGGGCGCGTGAGAACGACGTTCCGTTCCTCGAGGCCACCCCGGAGTCGGAGGCCTGGTGGATGGCGGAGACCGAGCGGGCCGGCAAGGCCACCGTCATGTACTCCGAGGGCAAGAAGGCCAAGGCGTGGTTCCTGGGCGACAACCTCCCCGGCAAGCCGGAGGAGTTCCAGGTCTACATGGGCGGCGGACAGGTGTACCAGGAGTTCTGCCGTACGGCCGAGGAGGACGGCTACCGCTCCTTCCTGGCCAACCAGTCGCCCAGGGCCTGAGAACTCGACGGGGAAAGGGGAATCGGGATGGGACGTCTGAACGGCAAGGCCGCCCTGATCACCGGGGCCGCGATGGGCATGGGCCGGGCGACCGCGGAGCTGTTCGCGGCCGAGGGGGCCCAGGTCGCGGTCACCGACCTGGACGAGGTCAAGGGCAAGGAGGTGGTGGCGGGGATCCTCGCGGCCGGCGGAACCGCGCGTTTCTGGCGGCTGGACGTCGCCCGGGAGGCCGAGGCGAGAGAGGTGATCGACGCGGCGGCAGCGGAGTTCGGCGGTCTCGACATCCTCGTCAACTGCGCCGGTGTCATCGGCGTCGACAAGCCGACCCACGAGCTCACCGAGGCCGAGTGGGACGCGCTGTTCGCCGTCGATGTGAAGGGCGTCTTCTTCTGCACCAAGCACGCGGTTCCGCACATGATCGAGCGGGGCAGGGGCAGCATCGTCAACTACTCGTCCATCTACGGGATGATCGGGAACGACGAGTTCACGGCGTACCACGTGGCCAAGGGCGCGGTCTCGATGCAGACCAAGCAGGACGCGGCCAGTTACGGCAAGTACGGCATCCGGGTGAACTCGGTGCACCCGAGCACGGTCCTCACCCCGCTGGTCGAGGGCATCGCGGCCGAGTTCCCCGGTGGCCTGCCGGCCTACGAGAAGTACATGACGGGCAATCAGTCACTGCGTCGCCTGGGTCGTCCGATCGACGTCGCCTACGGGGTCCTCTACCTGGCCTCGGACGAGGCGAGCTGGGTGACGGGCGTGAACCTGCCGATCGACGGCGGCTACACGGCGCGCTGACCGGCCTGTCCGCGTCGGCCCCGGCCCTTAATTCCAGGCGATCGGCCGCGGGACGACGACCATGCCGCCGTCGACGAGGACCACCTCGTCGACGGCCGGCCCGGCAGCGAGTCGCCGCGTCCGCTCACCAGACTGGGCGGCGACGAATGGGGCACGCTGGGCGGGGTCCCGCACCTGAACCGCATCCCCTACGAGGAGCCCGGCGCCCCGCACGGTCAGCCGTAGCGGATGCCCCTGCCGGGCGGGCGGCCGAGACGCGCCGGCGGCAAGGGCGACAAGGTCGCCGGCACCGGCGCGGCGATGGTCAAGAGTGCGTCACGTGGTCTCGGCGGCTGAGCGGGCGGGAGCCGGCCGACGTACTGAAGGGGCAGGTAGACGCGACTCCCGACGAAGGGCACCTCCTTGATTCCGCGACGCATCGGCCTGGGCCTCGCCACCGGGCTCGCCTCCGCTCTCCTGCTGGGGGCGTGCGACTCCTCGAACGGCACCGGATCCACCGCCGCCCCGGCCGCCCCGGCCCCGTCGGCCACGTCGGCCACGTCGGCCACGTCGGCCACGCCCGATCCGGTGACCTCCGCGCCCGCCGCCGGCGGCACTCCCGCGAGCGGGCAGCCGGCCACGACCTCCGCGGTGGCGGCCAGGACGGCCCAGGGCGTGGGCAGCATCGTCACCGACGACAAGGGGCTGACCCTCTACCGCTTCGACAAGGACCAGCCGAACCCCTCGAAGTGGACGTGCTCGGGCACCTGCACCAAGACCTGGCTGCCCGTGATCGTGCCGGAGTCCGTACAGACCTCAGGGGTGGAGAAGAGCCTCCTGGGCACGGTCCACCGGAACGGCATGACACAGCTCACCCTGGCCGGCTGGCCGCTCTACCGGTACATGGGCGACACGGCGGCCGGACAGACGAACGGCCAGGGGAAGGACGGCGAGTGGTACGCCGTCACTCCCTCCGGCCAGAAGTCCGGTGCGACCGGCTGACGCGCCGGCCGCCTGCCTTCCCTCACCCGCCTGACCTGCCTCACCTGGCCGAACGAGCCGCGGCGAACGCCTGCCAGGACCTGTTCCGCTTGAACGGAATCTCGAAGACCTTGGAGAACAGCCACGCCCCGAGTATCGAACCCGGCAGGCCCACGGTGAGCGTGAACCAGAACGTGGGCAGGCCGGGCGCCACGAAATGCGGGGCGATGCGGCGGATCACCGCGAGGACGATCGGCAGATGGATCAGGTAGAGGCTGTAGGAGAAGCCGCCGAGGCCGTGCACGGGGCGTGCGGTCAGCAGCCGTACCAGGAGGGCGGGTCTTCCGGTGGCGACGGCGGCCAGCAGCATGGTCATGGCGGGCGCGACGGCGAGATCGATCCAGAAGTAGTGGTGCACCGTCCAGACGGACCCCCGGACGGCGCACAGGGCCAGGACCGGCAGGGCGGCCAGCACGGCGAGCCATCCCCAGGGCAGGCGCCGCACCCGGTCCGACGCGGTGACGACGCCCGCGCCCAGCACGCCGGCGGCGAACACCGGGGCGAGATGGGGAGCGAGCCAGTTGTCGCCCTCCACCGGGTTCGCGCCGGCCGCCGTCAGGCCCCAGGCGATCACCGGGAGGGTCACGCACCCGGCCAGCAGCACGGCGCCCCAGCGCCGGCGGACGAACAGGAGCAGGGGGAAGAGGAGATAGAGCTCGGCCTCCACGCCTATCGACCAGAACGCGCCGTTCGGCGTCGGGGCGGTGACCACGTCCTGGGCGACCAGGCCGTACACCACGACCGTCGCGCCGGTGGGCGGCCCGAAGTGCGAGGCCGGCACCACGAACCAGGAGATCAACAGGCTCATGGCCAGTGCCGCCCAGTACGGGGGAAGGATGCGCCAGGCGCGGCGGCGCAGGAACTCGCCGATGCCGGCCGGCCGCCAGCCGTGCCGGGCCGGGGAGATCGCCAGGGAGAACCCGGACAGCACCAGGAAGAAGACGACGGCCAGGCGCCCGAACATCAGCCCGCCCAGCCAGGGGGGCGCCGAACTGCGGGGATAGCCCGGGAAGGTGTACAACCAGCAGTGGAACAGGACCACGTACAAGGCCGCCAGGCCACGGAGCCCGTCCAGGCCCCGCACCTGCCGGCGGCTCCGCGCTCCGCCGGAGTCCGCGTTCCCGCCCTCCCCCTGGCCCACGGGGGCGGCCAGGTCGAGGGCACTGCCGGCCGGGCGACTCGAATCCACTGAAATCGTTCAACCCTTTCTCCGGGCACCGGCGCCGTGCGTCGTCGGTGCCTCCGGGCGGCACGGCGCCGCCCACAGCGACAGGTACGTGACCCCCGGCCGGGCCGTTCAACAGGCGAGCCGGTCGCCACCGCCGTGGCCTGCGGGGGCGTTCGGGCGGCCGCGGGTCCGGCTGCCCATGGCGCATGATTCCCTCTCGGGTCGAGGAGACCCTGCCGGAGCCGGCCCCCTTCGGGCACGCCGTTCGGGGGCGGGGGCCCGACGACGGTACGTGGTGCGAGGCGTGGACGGTGCGGGACGTGCCGGCCCACCAGACCGGCAACGCCGAGGAACTGGCAACTGGCCCGGGTGCTGGAGGCGTTCCTCGCCGGTTCACCGGTGGAGACCAGGGGCTTCGACCGGGAGGAACCCTACCGGCGGATGTCCGGCACCGACCTGTGGGCGGCGTTCCTGAGCCGCTGCGAGAAGCTCACCGAGGCCGCCGCGGCCGCCGCCCGGGAACTGTCCCCGGACACGGAGGTGATGTGGACCGGCCGGACGGTGCGGGTCCCCTTCTTCGCGGAGCACATGAGGGAGGAACTGATCCTGCACCGCTGGGACCTCACCGGCGACGACGGTACGGCGGCGCGGGCGCTCAGCGAGCCGTGGCTGACGGAGCACAGCGTGACGTCGGTCGGCCGGCCGCTGGGGGAGACGCTTCGCGTCTTACGGTGTCGTGACGTGCGGGCGCGGACGCGTGGTGCGGGGGCCGCGTGCGCCTAGCGTGGCCCGCATGCGTGTACTGGTCACCGGCGGTGCCGGGTTCATCGGGTCCCATGTCGTCGAGGCGCTGACGGCGCGCGGTCACGAGGCGGTCGTGTTCGACGTCCGCGACGATCCGGGCGCCGACGTGCGCAGCCCGGCGACGGTCGGGCAGGCGCTGGCGGGGGTGGACGCGGTCTGCCACCAGGCCGCGATGGTCGGCCTCGGCGTCGGGTTCGGCGACGCGGCGGAGTACGTCTCGCACAACGACCTCGGTACGGCCGTGCTGCTCTCCGCGATGGCCGAGGCCGGGGTACGCCGCCTCGTGCTCGCCGGGTCGATGGTCGTGTACGGGGAGGGACGGTACGAGTGCCCGCGCCACGGCGTCGTACGGCCCGGCCCGCGCGCGGTCGCCGATCTGGACGCCGGACGGTTCGAGCCGCGCTGCCCGGTGTGCGGTGCCGAGCTGACACCCGGCCTGGTCGGTGAGGACGCGCCGGCCGATCCGCGCAACGTGTACGCCACGACCAAGCTGGCCCAGGAGCATCTGGCCGCCGCCTGGGCCCGGTCGACGGGCGCCTCGGCGGTGTCGCTGCGCTACCACAACGTGTACGGCCCCCGGATGCCCCGCGACACCCCCTACGCGGGCGTCGCCTCCTTCTTCCGTTCCGCGCTCGCCCGGGGCGAGGCGCCCCGGGTGTACGAGGACGGGCGGCAGCGCCGGGACTTCGTCCACGTCGAGGACGTGGCCGCCGCCAACGCGGTGGCGCTGGAGGCGGATCCGGTCCCGGGTGTACTGAGGACGTACAACACCGGAAGCGGCGAGCCGCACACCGTGGGTGAGATGGCCCGCGCGCTGGCCGCGGCGTACGGCGGACCGGCCCCGGTGGTCACCGGGGAGTACCGGCTGGGCGACGTACGGCACATCACGGCCGACTCCTCGCGGCTGCGGGCCGACCTGGGCTGGAAGCCGGAGGTCGGGTTCGCGGACGGGATCGCGGAGTTCGCGCGGGCCGGGATGCGGGGCGCATAGGGCCTGTTGCGAAAGTGGCGTCGTCGCCCGAAGGGCGGCCGCGCGGCGTCCGGTGCGTGCTCTCGGCGTGCCGCCCGGAAGCCCTCGTACTGGGCGTACTCGGGCTTTCGGGCGGTGCGGCGAGAGGGGGCGTGCCGGGCGTCGCGCGGCAGACGGCACTTTCGCAACAGGCCCTCTGCCCCGGACGGACCGGTGGTGCTGCCCGCGATCAGGAAGCGGCGGCGGGCAGCACCACCTCGAAGCGGCAGCCACCGGGAATGTTGTGCACGGTGGCCCGGCCCTGATGCGCCTCGACGATCCCGCGCACGATGGCGAGACCGAGTCCGGCCCCGGCCGGCGGGGTACGGGCGTGGCTGCCGCGCCAGCCGGTGTCGAAGACGCGGGGCAGGTCCTCGTCGGGGATGCCGCCGCAGCCGTCCGTGACGGACAGCACGACGGCGCCCTCGGGCGACCGCTCGGCGGCGACCGCGACCGTGCCGTCGGGGGGCGTCCGGCGGATGGCGTTCACCAGCAGGTTGCCCAGCACCCGGCTCATCTCCTTGCCGTCCACCTCGACCGGCACCGGCTCCACCCGGTCGCCGACCAGCCGTACGCCGTGCTCGCGGGCCAGCGGGTCGGCGCCCGCGAGGGCGTCGCCGACGAGGTCGTACAGGGACATCCGGCTCGGGCTCAGCGCGAGCGCGCCGGCGTGGATGCGGGAGAGTTCGAAGAGGTCGCCGACCATGTCGTTGAGACGCTCGACCTCGGTGCGGATCTGCTTGTAATAGCGGTCGGGGTCGGTGGCGACACCGTCCTCCAGGGCCTCCGACATGGCACGCAGCCCGGCCAGCGGGGTGCGCAGGTCGTGCGAGATCCAGGCGACGAGTTCGCGGCGCGAGGTCTCCAACGCGCGTTCCCGCTCCCGGGACTCGGCGAGTTTCGCGCTGGTCGCCGCCAGCTCGCGGCTCACCTCCTCCAGTTCGGCGGTGGCCGGCACCAGGGGCACGGCGAAGTCGCCTTCCTCACCGAACGACCTTGCCGCGAGGGCGAGTTCACGGCTACGGGCGACGACCCAGCGGCCCAGCAGCAGGGCCGTCGCGAGGGACACCGCGGCCGCCATCGCGACGACCGTCGTCACCACCGACAGGTCGTGCGAGGAGAGGAACATCGCCCAGGCGACGGCCAGGGTGCCGGCGAGCATCGCGACCACGCCGACGGTGGCGACCACGGCGAGGGACGCGGTCAGCGAGCGCCGCCGCAGCAGGCGCAGCGCGGCCGCGCCGAGCAGCCCGGTTCCGGCGGCGCCGGCGAAGGCGTACAGGGCGATGAGGAGGGTGTCGCGCATGTCAGGCCGCCCCTTCCGATCCGTCAGGTCCGCCCTGGGAGCTCTGTCCGGCCTGGCCGGCGTGGCCGCTCGGCTCGAAACGGTAGCCGACGCCCCACACCGTCTGGATCAGCCGTGGCCGGGCCGGGTCGTCCTCGACCTTGGCGCGCAGCCGGCGGACATGGACCGTGACGGTGGACAGGTCACCGAAGTCCCAGCCCCATACCGCCCGCATCAGGTCCTCCCTGCTGAACGCCCGGCCGGGGTTCCGCAGGAAGAAGGCCAGGAGGTCGAACTCACGCAGGGTGAGGGCGAGTTCGGCGCCGCCCTTGGTGGCGCGGCGGGCGCCGGGGTCGACGGTGAGGCCGGCGCGCGAGAAGGACCGGTCGGCGGAGGCGGGGCGGCTGCGGCGCAGCACCGACTCCACCCGCAGGACCAGTTCCCGGGGGCTGAAGGGCTTGGTGACGTAGTCGTCGGCGCCGACCTCCAGGCCGAGGATGCGGTCGTCCTCGTCGCCGCGTGCGGTGAGCATGATGACCGGGACGGCGGCGTGGCCGCGCAGCCGCCGGCAGACCTCCAGGCCGTCCATGCCCGGCAGCATCAGGTCGAGCACGACCAGGTCCGGCCAGTGGGCGGCGGCGCGGGTCAGGGCGGTGGGGCCGTCGTCGGCGTGATCGACCAGATACCCGGCGCGCTCCAGGTATCCGGCGACGATCTCGGCGACGGTCGGGTCGTCGTCCACGACCAGGACCCGGGCCGCGCCGGCGGTGGCCCGGGCCTCGGTGAGCTCATACGGCTGCTGCATGCCCCAAGCCTCGCACCGGGCCGTCGCGGGTGTCGCGGCCGCGGGTGGGCCCGGTGGGCGACGTTCGCGTTTCGTAAGAAACCGGGGAGGCGGGTGCCGGGGCTCCGACGTCCGCGTTTCGTAAGCAGCCTGGGCCCGATATGCCCGGTTCGCGTTCGTAGGGTGAGAGCCGTGACCACCTCACCTTCTTCCCCTTGCCCGGTGCCGGACGTGGACGTCGTCCTGCCGTGTCTGAACGAGGCGGACGCCCTGCCCTGGGTGCTCGCCCGGATCCCGGCGGGCTGGCGGGCCCTCGTGGTGGACAACGGCTCCACCGACGGCTCGGCCGGCATCGCCCGGGCGCACGGTGCGACCGTCGTGCACGAGGCGCGGCGCGGCTTCGGCGCGGCGTGCCACGCGGGGCTGGCCGCGGCGACCGCCGGCATCGTCTGCTTCTGCGACTGCGACGCCTCGCTGGATCCAGGGCTCCTCGTGCCGTTCGTGCGCGAAGTACTGGACGGCGAGGCGGACTTGGTGCTCGGCCGGCGGCGTCCGCAGGGGCGGGGCGCGTGGCCCGCGCATGCCCGCGCGGGGAATCTGGCACTGGCGCGGCTGCTGCGGCGCCGTACCGGACTGCGCCTGCACGACCTCGGTCCGCTGCGCGCGGCCCGCCGCGAGGCGCTGCTCGGTCTGGACCTGGACGACCGGCGGAGCGGCTATCCGCTCCAGATGGTGGTGCGGGCGGCCGACGCGGGGTGGCGGATCGCCGAGCACGATGTGGCGTACCTGCCGCGCGCGGGTTCCTCGAAGGTGACGGGCACGTGGCTCGGCACGTGGCAGGCGGTGCGGGACATGAGCCGGGTGCTGCACGAGGCGCCTCGGGTGCGGGCCGGTGGGGGCTGGTCGCGCAGTTCCCCGCGCCCCTAAGGGGCTTACACAGCTGCGGGCAGTCGTGCCTCCCCCAGTGCCTTGAGGGCCTGGGAGGTGCCCCCAGGGCGGCACGGGTGGGCGCAGCGGCACCCGGCAAGCGCCGGTAAGCGTCCCCCACCCGGCAAGCGCCGGTAAGCGTCTCCACCCCCCGGCCCCCACCCACCCGCACCGTCCAAGGGACCCCCATGACCACCCTCCTCGTCATCGCCAAGGAACCCCGCCCCGGCAAGGTCAAGACCCGGCTCACCCCGCCCTTCTCCCCCGGGCAGGCCGCCGCCCTCGCCGAGGCCGCCCTCGCCGACACCCTGGACGCGGTGGCCGCGACCCCCGCCGACCGCCGGGTCCTGGCCCTCGACGGGGACCCCGGCCCCTGGCTGCCGCCCGGCTTCGACGTGGTGCCGCAGTGCGCCGGCGGCCTGGACGAACGGCTCGCCGACGCCTTCGCCCGCTGCTCCGGCCCCGCCCTCCTCATCGGCATGGACACCCCCCAGGTCACCCCGGCCCTCCTCACGGTGGACTTCGCGGAGTGCGACGCGTACTTCGGTGCCGCCGAGGACGGCGGGTTCTGGGCGCTGGGACTGGCCGACCCGGACCCGGCGCTGCTGCGCGGGGTGCCGATGTCCGTGCCGGAGACCGGCGCCGTCCAGCGGCAGCGCCTGCGCGACGCCGGGCTGCGCGTGTGCGACCTGCCCCGGCTGCGGGACGTGGACACCGCGGCCGACGCGGCCGCCGTCGCCGCGCTCGCCCCGCACGGCCGGTTCGCCGCCCTGCTGGCCCGGTGCGCGGCGCCCAGCGGAACGGGCCGCCGATGACCACCTCGCCGGCCGTCCCCTGGACCGGCACAGACCCCTACGCCGCCGCGCTGCGCGCCGGGCACGGCCCGCTGTTCCTGCGCCGCGCCGACGGCTGGCTGCTGCCCCTGGACGTCGAACGCTGGTGCGCGCGGGCCGACCCGGTCGACCGGGCGGTCCTGGACCGCTGCGAGGGCGCGGTCCTGGACGTCGGCTGCGGCCCCGGCCGGCTGGTCGTCGAACTCGCCGGCCGGGGCCGTACCGTCCTCGGCATCGACGTCAGCTCGGCCGCCGTCGACCACACCGTGCGGCTCGGCGGCCAGGCCCTGTGCCGCTCCGTCTTCGATCCGCTGCCCGGCGAGGGGCGCTGGGGCACCGTCCTGCTCATGGACGGCAACGTCGGCATCGGCGGCGACCCGCACGCCCTGCTGGACCGGGTGGCCCGGCTCCTCGCCCCCGGTGGGCTGCTGATCGCCGAGACGACCGAGGTGGACGTGGACGAACGCGCCCACGTCCACCTCACCGACGCCCGGGAGGCCGTCGGCGTCCCGTTCCTCTGGGCGCGGCTCGGCACCCCGGCCCTGCTGCGCTACGCGCGGGGCTGGGAGCCGGAGGCTCGCTGGGTGGCCGGCGGGCGCCGCTTCGTGGCCCTGCGCACCCGGCGTGCCAGCAGCAGGGCCGAGCCGCCGAAGAGCACGGCGGTGATCAGCAGCCAGCGGGCCGCGAAGCCGTCCGCGGACAGGCCGGTGGCCGACCGGTAGTGGCCGGCCACCGTCCCGCTGATCAGCGGGAACCACACGAGCAGGAGCAGCGCCGAGAGCGCGGCCGGGACCCGGACGTACATCGCCCAGGACCGGCGCCCGGCGGTGCCCAGCCCTCGTAGCACCGCCCGGTCGGCCAGCGCGTACAGCGGCAGCAGCACGAGGTCGTGCAGCAGGGCCGCCCCCACCACCCACAGCGCCACGCCGAGCCAGTCGCCGGACAGCAGCCGTACGCCGGCGTAGGCGGCGAGCGCGAACGAGCAGGCCAGCAGGAGGATCTGGAAGGGGCTGCCGAGGGCGGGGCGCGGGCGCATCACAGGTCTCCGAAGGTCATCCGGGCCACCCACTTGGTGTTGAGAACACCGGGTGCGGCGGGCACGATCACGCGCGCCGGGTAGCCGTGGTCGGGGGACAGGTCCTCGCCGTTCACCTGGAGGGCGAGCAGGGAGCGCGGGTCGGCGACCTGGTTGGCACGCAGCGCACCGCGGCGGAAGGCGCCGTGCCGCTGAAGGGACTCGACGAGCACGTCCGGCGGGTCGTCGTAGCCGACCAGTGCGGCGAGGTCGCGCAGGCGCACCCCGCGCCACCACTGGTCGGCGGTCGACCAGCCCTCCACGCAGGCGATCGGCAGCGCGGCGCTGTGCTGCGGCAGCCGGAGGAGTTCGGGGCGGCTGAGGCGGACCGTCCGGCCGTCCGGTCCGGTGACGACGAGCCGCCAGGCCTCTTCCCCGGTCTCCTTCGGGTCGACACCGGCGTACGCGGCCGTCTTGTTGATCTGGAAGCCGTTCGGCCCGCTGCCCGGGTCGGCTCCGCCGTGCGGTGCGAGCAGGGCGGTGCGCCGCAGCGCGCCCCCGATGCTCTGCCCGGCCGTCGTGACGAGCAGCAGCAGGGACGCGCCGGACACGAACCGCAGCGCCCCGCGCCGCGAGACGGTGGGCGCGTCCGGCCGGGGTGGCGCCAGCTCCGCCTCGTCCTGGCGCCGTTCCCGAACGGCCCGCAGCGCGGCCGGTGTCTTCAGCGCCGCGTGCGCCAGGAACGCGGCGAAGAACACCCAGGCGCCGTAGAAGTGCAGGGGGTAGAAGGAGCCGGGGAAGAGGTAGTCGAGCTGGACGTTGAGGACGCCGGTGGTGAACTCGAAGAGACCGCCGCCGACCAGCAGCAGCAGGGAGATCCGCTCCAGGGCGTGGGCGAGCGAACGGGCCGGGGGCAGCGTGAAGAGCTTGGGCACCACCGACCAGAGCTTGGCGAGCAGCACCGGGATCAGGGCGATACCGAGGGTGACGTGCAGGCCCTGGGTGGCCCGGTAGAGCCAGGAGGGGTTCGTCGGCCAGGCGAAGAGGTAGAAGCCGAGGATGCCCTTGTCCGGGGTCTGGTCGTTCACCGCGGCCAGGTCCGGGTTGTACGCGGCGTACGACAGCAGTCCGGTCACGAACAGCACGGTGATGCCGGCGAGCAGCACCAGGCCGAGCACCGAGGTGAACCAGGTGCCGCGCACCGGGCTGCGCCAGAAGCCGGGTGAGGTGGGAAGCCGTGGGTCGTCGTGTCGCATGGTCCGACCGTAGGCCGGGGGAAGTCCGGAAAAGGGGACGCGACCCATGACGAAAGTCTGACGTCAGCCGCCTGATCCACACTCCGGCGCGGTCGCCGACCTAGCGTTCCGGTGTGACCCGCACCCCGCTCCGTGACCGGTACGCCGATCGGTCCGCCGACCTGATCGCCGTCCTCGCCGCCGCCCTGCTCGTGCTCGTCGCCGTACTGGTCGGCCGGCACCTCCAGGACACCTACCGCGTCCTGTTCGTGCACTGGCCGCCGTTGTTCGCCGACTGGGACCCGCACGTGGGGCCGGGCACCCCGGCCGCCGTGCTGGTCGCGGCCGCCGTGGCGGCGTACGGGCCGAGCCTCGCCGTCCGGCTGCCCTGGCGCGGGCTGCTGGGCGCCGCCTGGGGTGCCTGTCTGGCCTGGACGTGGTCGCTGGCGCTGGTCGACGGCTGGCAGCGGGGCGTGGCGGGCCGGCTCACCAGCCCCAACGAGTACCTCACGGTCATCGGCCGCTTCCACGACATCCCGGCGGCCCTGCGCGACTTCACGCACCACATCGTCAGCGGCACCCCGGCCCCCTGGCCCGCCCACATCGCCGGGCATCCGCCGGCGGCCACGCTCACCTTCGTCCTCCTGGACCGCGCCGGGCTGCGCGGCGGCGGCTGGGCGGGCGCCTGGTGCATCACCGTGGGCTCCACGGCCTGTGTCGCCGTGCTGGTCGCGGTGCGGGCGCTGGCCGACGAGCGGCTCGCCCGGCGGGCCGCGCCCTTCCTGGTCCTGGCCCCGGCCGCGGTGTGGGTGGGCGCCTCGGCCGACGGGTACTTCGCGGCGGTCGCCGCCTGGGCGGTGGCCCTGCTGGCGCTCGCGGTGACCGGCCGGTCCGTGGCGTGGGCCGCGGGTGCCGGACTGCTGTACGGGCTGACCTGCTACCTGTCGTACGGCTTGACGCTCTTCGCGCTGATCGGGGCGGCGGTGCTGGTGCTCGGCCGGCGCCGGGTGCGCGCCCGCCCTGCCGTCCTCGCCCTGCTGCTGGCCGGGGCGGCGGTCGTGCCGCTCGTGTTCACCCTTGCCGGGTTCGACTGGTGGCAGGGGTACCGGCTGCTGGTCACCCGCTACTACCAGGGCGTCGGCGGGACCCGGCCGTACGGCTACTGGGTGTGGGCCAACCTCGCCTGCACGGTGGTCATCACGGGCCTGGCCACGGTGGCCGGGCTGCGCAGGGCGGGTGCCGTACTGATCCACCGCCGTACCGCGGCCGCCGGGCAGACCCGTCTCGCCTTCCTCGTGGGCGCCGCCCTCCTCGCCCTGCTGATCGCCGACCTGTCCGGGATGAGCAAGGCGGAGACGGAACGCATCTGGCTGCCGTTCGCGATGTGGCTGCTGCCGGCCTGCGCGTTCCTGCCCCGGCCGCGCGCCTGGCTCACGGCCCAGGCACTGCTGGCGCTGCTGCTGAACCACCTGCTGTTCACGGGCTGGTGACCCCGCCGGTCCGGCTCGTGCCCCGCGGCGCGGGCCGGAGTTCCGGCTCGCAGCCCGTCCATGTGCAGCGGGAGTCGGCGGTCAGTGGCCGCTCCCGCCGTCCCGCGCATGACGTGGGAGGACCGGCTCCTCCAGTGCTGGGGCGACACCGTCCGTCCGGTCGGCGCACGGTCCTTTCGCCTGGGCGCGCTGCGCGGCGAGGAGCGGCATGGAGATGTGGGCCATGTCGCCGGGCGGGGGCGACGTCAACGACCACAGGGGCGGGGGTGTTCCGTCGGCGACCGCGGCCGGGGCGTCGGTCAGGTTCATGCGCTCGCGCAGGCGGCCGTAGAAGTCCATCGGCGCGAGCCGGACCACCCGCAGCCGGGCCGGGGCGGCGTACACGCCGATCCAGTCCCCCGGGTCCAGGACGCCGCGCACCTGGCCGTCGACGCTGACCGCGGCCTGCCCGGACCGTTCCAGGACGCGCAGGCCGACGGGTTCGTTCGGGGCCGTGACGACCGAGCGGTTGAACGCCATGTGCGGGGCGACCGGGGTGAAGACGAGCGCGTCCGCGCAGGGCGAGACGACGGGTCCGCCGGCGGCGAAGCTGTAGGCGGTCGAGCCGGTCGGCGTCGCCACCAGCAGCGCGTCGGCGGAGTAGGAGGCCAGCAGCCGGCCCGAGATGTACACCCCGACGGACACCTGACGGTCCCGGGACAGCTTCTCCAGGACGACGTCGTTGACCGCGGTGACGTGCAGCGGGACGCCCCAGTCGGTGTCCTGCTCGCAGTCCGTGCGCACCTGGGGCGGCGGCAGCAGCGGCCCGCGGCCGTACTGCATCAGCCGCTCCATGTCGGCCGGCACCTCCAGGCGCCGGGAGGCGCGCATGGTAAGCAGCAGCCTGCTGTCCACGGTGTAGCGGTCCTCGCGGATCGCGTCCAGCGCCGCCCGGACCGAGCGGACCGGGACCTCGGTCAGGAAGCCGACCCGGCCCAGGTCGACGCCGAGGACCAGGGCGTCGTTGCGGGCGGCGAGCCGGGCGCCGCGCAGGAAGGTGCCGTCCCCGCCGAGGGTGACGATCAGGTCGGGATCACCCGCGGCGGCGACCTCCTCCCCGGAGTGGTGCCGTCCGCCGTCGTGCCACACGTCGATGTCGGTGCACCGCACGTCGTGCTCCGCCGCCCACGCCCGTACGGCACAGGCCGCTTCCACCGCCTCCGCGTGCCCGCCGTGCACCACCAGTCCGAGTCCGTTCACCGTCATCTCCGCCTCCAGGACACCACTGTGCTCAGCCGCTGCTCCCACGCTGCCACGGCGGGGCGGATCTGTCGGGCGGAGCGGGATCACAGGCCGGGGGAGATGGCCGGCGGGGTGAGCTCGGCGGTGGTCTTGATGTCGGGCCCGGCCCGGATACGGCGCAGGTGGGCGCAGGCCGGGTGCGGGGAGAGCCCCGTCTGCCGGGCCGCCCGTCCACGACGAGCACACCGTCACCTGCGAGGTCCTCGACTCCAGCGACACCGCCCCCGCCCATGCGTCGGGCCCACCCGCACCTACGACGAGGGTGGCCGCGGGCTCCTCCTGGTCGGCCGGCGGCACCGGCGTCCCGGCTCGACGTCCCGGTGCACCAGCTCGTGCTCGTGAGCCGCGTCGAGAGAGGAGGCAAACCTGGCCTGTGATCCGCAGGGTCGTGGCCACCGGCAGCGCGCCCTCCTCGTCCAGCAGGGCGCGCGGATCCGGCCCCGGCACGTAGCGCATCGCGATGACAGCACGCCGCGGTCGCGAGCCGTGCCACCCGTGCGCCGGCGAACCGGCGTCGCGCCTCGGTCTCGGTCAGCTCCGGCACCGCGTACCCCGTCCCCGCCCCGGTCGCCCGTCTTCGCCTCCGGCGCTCACCGCCACGGCCGTCTCGCCGGCCCTGGTCCTGGCGGGCTGCGCACAGGTCGCCACGGTCTCACCCGCCGACGTACGCGACCACACCACGCAGACGAGCCAGACCCGGTCCGGGACCGTCGCCCGCACCGGCCTAGGCCGCCCGCCAGGTGAGGTGCAGTTCCTGGGGTGAGCGGTGGATCAGCGTCGGGCGCATGGTGACGGGCCGCCCCCGCCTGAGCCGCAGATCCGGCAGTCGGCGCGTCAACTCCTCCACCGTGATGCGGAGTTGGTCACGGGCGAGCTGGGCGCCGACGCAGGCGTGGGCGCCGAAGCCGAAGGCGAGATGGCGGGCGGGGGTGGTGCGGGTGATGTCGAACGTGTCCGGGCGGGGGTGCCGCGAGGCATCCCGGTTGGCCGCGCCGAACGCGACGAACAGCTCTGCCCCGGCGGGGAGTTCGGTACCGGCGAGGGTGACCGGGCGGGTGGCCACCCGCCGGAAGCCCTGGAGCGGCCCGTCGTGGCGGGCGGCCTCCTCCACGGCCGCCGGGATCAGGTCCGGTTGCGCACAGAGCAGTTCCCACTGGCGACGGTGGCCGAGCAGATGCAGGACGGTGGTGCCGATCAGCGCGGTGGTGGTCAGGTGCCCGGCGAGCAGCAGGTTCTGGAGGTGGGCGACGGCCTCGTGGCGCTGTTCCAGGGGGAGTTCGGCGTGGCCGGGTTCGGCCACGGAGGTGACGATCTCCGTGGCCAGGTCCTCGCGGGGGTGCGTGTAGCGGTCGCGGGCGCAGCGGTCGAGGACGTGCTGCATGGCGACGACGTCCTCCGCGGCGGCGACCTGCCCGGCCTCCGGCAACGGCCGGAACAGCAGCTCCTCGGCGCGCCGGCCGCCGTGCACGACGAGGGGCACGTCGGCGGGGTCGAGGCCGACGATCCGGCCGATGACCTCGCCGGGCAGCCGAGCGGCGTAGGCCGACATCAGCTCCACCCGGCCCTCGGTCACGAACCCGTCGACGAGGGCGGCGGCGCGCTCCCGGGCGTACGGTACGGCCGCCGCGATCCGGGCCGGTGACAGTGCGCGCAGCAGCGGGGTGCGCAGTCGGTGGTGCCGTTCGCCGTCCGAGGTGACCACGACCGGGCGGCCGCCGAAGCCGCCGCCGAGCACGGCGAGCGCGGCGGGCGCGGGCACGACGTCCGGCCTTAACGCGTTCGCCGACGAGAACTCCTCGGTCCGCCGCAGCACTTCACGGACGTCTTCGTCCCGGGCCACCAGCCAGGCGTCCAGTTCGGGCACCCACACCAGCCCCTCCGCCGCCCGCGCCCGCGCGTACAGCGGATAAGGGTCGCGCATCAAGTCGTCGAGCCTGTCGTGGCTGTCGTGGCTGTCGTGCAGTTCGCGTTCCATGAGACGCCCCCCGGGACGACGACGGTACGGACCGCGCTCATGGTGCCGTACCGGCGTGCGGCCGCGACAGGGCCGGGCCGGGCGGGGGCGGGGCCGGGGCCCAGTCAGAAGGCGGCCGGCCACCCCTCGTGGGCCGGCTGCGACGGGTCAACGGTGAAGCGTGCCCGCCCCGGCCGGCTTGCCTAACATCGTGACGTGGTCAACTTCCTCCTTCAGCGGACGGCTCCGCTGCCGATCGACGAGGCGTGGCGCCGGCTCACGCGGTGGTCCCGGCACGCCGACGTGGTCCCGCTGACCCGGGTCACCGTGCTCACCGATCCCCCGACCCGCGCGGGCACGGTCTTCGTGGCCCGTTCCGGCTTCGGGCGGCTGGCGTTCGACGATCCCATGGAGGTGACCGTCTGGGAGCCCCCGCAGGACGGCGGTTCCGGCCGGTGCCGCCTGGTCAAGCACGGCCGGGTGGTGCTCGGCTGGGCCGAACTGGAGGTGCACCCCGGCCCCGGCGGCCGTACCCGGGTGGTCTGGCACGAGGAGCTGCGGATCCGGGGGCTGCCCTCGGTCTTCGACCCGCTGGTGCGCCGGACGTCCCGGGCCGTCTTCGGACGGGCGGTCAACTCGCTGCTCCGGCGGCCCTGACGCCGGCGAGAGGGAGCGCCAGGTGCACTGGCCCGATCCGCCGCGCCGGAGCCGGGGCAGGCGAGGACGCCGCGTCGTGGTGGATCGGGGTGTGCGCGCCGGTCAGGGGGACCCCGCTGCCTCCTCTCCGGTTCGCGACGATCTCGGCCGCGATCGACAGCGCGGTCTCCT
The DNA here is from genome assembly GCF_021462265.1 of Streptomyces shenzhenensis. GTDB lineage: Bacteria > Actinomycetota > Actinomycetes > Streptomycetales > Streptomycetaceae > Streptomyces > Streptomyces shenzhenensis. The sequence goes on from NZ_JAJONF010000026.1 coordinate 63,062, forward strand.
CGGGCGTACGGGCGCCGAGGTCGAGGCCGATGGGCGAGCGGAGACGGGCCAGCTCACGCTCGGTGACGCCGGCCTCGCGCAGGCGCGCCTCGCGGTCCAGGTGGGTGCGGCGGGAGCCCATCGCGCCGACGTAGGCAACCGGCAGGCGGAGGGCGAGCCGGAGCAGCGGGATGTCGAACTTGGCGTCGTGGGTGAGGACGCACAGGACGGTACGGCCGTCGACCCGGGTGCGGTCCAGGTACCTGTGGGGCCAGTCGACGACGATCTCGTCGGCCTCCGGGAAGCGGGTCGTGGTGGCGAAGACGGGGCGCGCGTCGCACACCGTCACGCGGTAGTTCAGGAACCTGCCGACGCGGACCAGTGCGGACGCGAAGTCGATCGCGCCGAAGACGATCATCCGGGGCGGGGGGACGGAGGACTCGACCAGCACCGTGAGCGGTGCTCCGCACCTGGAGCCCTGCTCTCCGATCTCCAGGGTGCCGGTGCGGCCCGCGTCCAGGAAGGCGGCCGCCTCGGCGGCGACCGTACGGTCCAGCTCGGGACGGGCGCCGAAGCCGCCCTCGTGGGAGCCGTCGGCGTCCACCAGGAGGGCGCGGCCCAGCAGCTCGGCCGGCCCGCTGACGATCCGCGCGAGGGCCGCCGCCTCCCCGCGCACGACGGCGGCCAGCGCGGCCGCGGCCACCGGCCGGGCCGGGTCGGCCGCCCGTACCGGGGTGACGAGGACGTCGATGACGCCGCCACAGGTCAGGCCGACGGCGAAGGCGTCCTCGTCGCTGTACCCGAAGCGCTCCAGGACGGTCTCGCCGTCCTCCAGTGCCTGCCGGCACAGCTCGTACACGGCGCCCTCCACACAGCCGCCGGAGACCGACCCGACGGCGGTGCCCTCGGCGTCCACCGCGAGCGCGGCGCCGGGCTGCCGCGGAGCGCTGCCGCCGACCGCCACCACCGTGGCCACGGCGAAGTCACGCCCGTCGGCGATCCACCGGTTCAGCTCGTCGGCGATGTCCAGCATTTCCGGTTCTCCTTGGCAGGTCGGGGGCAGGCGACCCGACAGGGGCGCGGGACCGTGCCGTCGCCGCCGTCGCGGGTTGCCGCCCGGCGCCGGGATGCCGTTGCGCCCACCCGTACCGCCTGGTCCCCGAGGCGTTGAGGGCCTGGGGAGGCACGACTGCCCGCGACGGCAGCTGTGTCACGGTGCGGCCGCGAGCGGCGGCCACGCCCTCGTCATGCGGTGCCCGTCAGATGTTCCGGGCGTACCGGCGTGCGGTTGAGTTCCAGCCCGGTCGCGTCCCGGATCGCCGCGAGGACGGCCGGAGTCGAGGACAGGGTCGGGGCCTCGCCGACGCCGCGGAGCCCGTACGGGGCGTGGTCATCGGCGAGTTCGAGGACGTCGACCGGGATGGTCGGCGTGTCGAGGATGGTCGGGATCAGGTAGTCCGTGAAGGACGGGTTCCTGACCTTCGCGGTCTTCGGGTCGACGATGATCTCCTCCATCACGGCGATGCCCAGGCCCTGGGCGGTGCCGCCCTGGATCTGGCCGACGACGGAGAGCGGGTTGAGCGCCTTGCCGACGTCCTGGGCGCAGGCCAGCTCGATCACCTTGACCAGCCCCAGTTCGGTGTCCACCTCGACGACCGCTCGGTGGGCGGCGAAGCTGTACTGGACGTGGCCGTTGCCCTGCCCGGTGCGCGGGTCGAACGGCTCGGTCGGCCGGTGCCGCCACTCCGCCTCGACCTCCACGGCCTCGTCGCCGAGGACGTCCACCAGGTCGGCGAGCACCTCGCCGCCGTCGGTGACGACCTTGCCGCCCTCCAGGAGCAGCTCGGCGGCGGCCCAGGCGGGGTGGTGGGTACCGAACCTGCGGCGGCCCAGGTCGAGTACTTTCTCCCGGACCAGCTCGCAGGAGTTCTTCACGGCGCCGCCGGTGACGTACGTCTGCCGGGAGGCCGAGGTCGAACCCGCCGAACCCACCCGGGTGTCGGCCGGATGGATGGTCACCCGCGCCACGCCGAGCTCGGTGCGGGCGATCTGCGCGTGGACGGTCACCCCGCCCTGCCCGACCTCCGCCATCGCGGTGTGCACGACGGCGACGGGCTCGCCGCCGACGACCTCCATACGCACCCGCGCGGTCGAGTAGTCGTCGAAGCCCTCGGAGAAGCCGACGTTCTTGATGCCGACCGCGTAGCCGACGCCGCGTACGACACCCTCGCCGTGCGAGGTGTTGGACAGACCGCCGGGCAGCTGCCGTACGTCCACGCCCTCGCTGCTCTCCCACTGGCGCTCGGGCGGCAGCGGCATCGCCTCGACCCGGCGCAGGAGTTCGGCGACGGGCGCCGGGGAGTCGACCGGCTGCCCGGTCGGCATGACGGTGCCCTGCTCCATGGCGTTCAGCTTCCTGAACGCCACCGGGTCCATGCCCAGTCGCCGGGCCACCTTGTCCATCTGCGCCTCGTAGGCGAAGCACGCCTGGACCGCGCCGAAGCCGCGCATCGCGCCGCAGGGCGGGTTGTTGGTGTACAGGGCGATGGCCTCGATGTCGACGTCGTCGACGGCGTACGGCCCGATGCCGAGCGAGGAGGCGTTGCCGACGACCGCCGGGGAGGCGGAGGCGTAGGCGCCGCCGTCGAGCACGATCCGGCACTTGACGTGCGTCAGCTTGCCTTCGCTCGTGGCCCCGTGCTCGTAGTAGAGGCGGGCCGGGTGGCGGTGGACGTGGCCGAAGAAGGACTCGAAGCGGTTGTAGACGATCTTCACCGGCCTGCCGGTGCGCAGGGCCAGCAGGCAGGCGTGGATCTGCATCGACAGGTCCTCGCGGCCGCCGAACGCGCCGCCGACGCCGGCCAGTGTCATCCGCACCTTGTTCTCGGGCAGACCGAGCACCGGGGCGATCTGGCGCAGGTCGCTGTGCAGCCACTGCGTGGCGATGTAGAGGTGGACGCCGCCGTCCTCCTCGGGCACCGCGAGGCCGGACTCGGGACCGAGGAAGGCCTGGTCCTGCATGCCGAAGTGGTACTCGCCCTTGACGATGACGGCCGCGCGCCTCGCCGCCTCGTCGGCGTCGCCGCGGATGATCGGCTGGCGGTGCAGGATGTTCGGGTGCGGGACGTGGCCGATGTGGTGGTCGGCGCGGTTCTCGTGGACGAGGACCGCGCCGGGTGCGGTCGCGGAGGCCTCGTCGGTGATGACCGGCAGCTCGCGGTACTCGACCTTGATCTTCGCGGCGGCGCGGCGGGCCGTCTCCGGGTGGTCGGCGGCGACGATCGCGACCGGTTCGCCGTGGTGGCGCACCTTGCCGTGCGCGAGGACCGGGGTGTCCTGGACCTCCAGGCCGTAGTTCCGCACCTCGGTGGGCAGGTCGTCGTACGTCATGACGGCGTGGACGCCCGGCTGGGCGAGGGCCTCGCCGGTGTCGATCGACACGATCTCGGCGTGCGCGACCGTGGAGCGGAGGATCTGGCCCCAGAGCATGTCCTCGTGCCACAGGTCGGAGGAGTACGCGAACTCGCCGGTGACCTTGAGGGTGCCGTCCGGGCGAAGCGTGGACTCGCCGATGCCGCCCTGTGCCGGGGAGCCCGGGGAGCCCTGGGTGACCTTGCTGGGAGTGCCGAGGGGGGCGCTGTCGGAGGGCATCCGGCTCAGACCCCCTCTCCCTGCCGGGCGGCCGCGAGGCGGACCGCGTCCATGATCTTCTCGTAGCCGGTGCAGCGGCACAGGTTGCCCGAGAGCGCCTCGCGGATGTCCGCGTCGGTCGGGCTGGGGTTGCGCTCCAGCATCTCGTCGGCGGCGACCAGCAGCCCCGGGGTGCAGAAGCCGCACTGGACGGCGCCGGCGTCGATGAACGCCTGCTGGACGGGAGAGAGCGCCGCGTGCGGGAATGCGCCGGTGCCTTCGCCGGCCGGGGACTCCTGGCCCCCGGCGGCCAACGCCTTCGCCTCGTCGAGCGAGGTCCCGCGGGCATCGCCGCGGGCCCGCTGCCTGGCCTGGTCCGCCAGCCCTTCGACCGTGACCACCTCGCGCCCCTCGACCTGTCCGGCCGCGACCAGACACGAGCACACCGGTACGCCGTCCAGCCGGACGGTGCAGGACCCGCACTCCCCCTGTTCGCAGGCGTTCTTGGAGCCGGGCAGGCCGAGGCGCTCACGCAGGACGTACAGCAGGGACTCGCCCTCCCAGACGTCGTCGGCTTCCTGCGGGCGTCCGTTGACGGTGAAGTTGACACGCATCAGGCGACCATCCCCTTCTGCTGAGCGGTGCCGCGGTAGGAGTCCCAGGTCCAGGTGAGCGTCCGGCGGGCCAGCACGCCGACCGCGTGGCGGCGGTAGCCCGCGGTGCCCCGGACGTCGTCGATCGGGTTGCAGGCGGCGGCGCACAGGTCCGCGAACTGCTTGACGACCGACGGGGTGATGACCTTGCCGTTGTCCCACCAGCCGCCCTCGTCGAGCGCCGCGCTCAGGAAGTCCTCGGCGGTCCTGGCGCGCACCGGCGTCGGAGCGGCCGAACCGATCCCGGTCCGCACGGTCCGCGTCTCGGGGTGCAGGGCGAGCCCGAAGGCGCACACGGCGATCACCATCGCGTTGCGCGTGCCCACCTTCGAGTACTGCTGCGGGCCGTCGGCCTTGTGCACCCGCACCGCGCGGATCAGCTCGTCGGGGGCGAGGGCGTTGCGTTTCACGCCGGTGTAGAAGTCGTCGATGGGGATGAGCCGGGTGCCGCGCACCGACTCGGCCTCGACCTCGGCACCCGCCGCGAGCAGCGCGGGGTGGGCGTCGCCGGCCGGGGAGGCGGTGCCGAGGTTGCCGCCGACGCCGCCGCGGTTGCGGATCTGCGGGGAGGCGACGGTGTGCGAGGCGAGGGCCAGGCCGGGCAGCTCGGTGCGCAGGTGCTCCATGATCCGGGCGTACGGGACGGAGGCGCCGAGCCGTACGCTCCCCTCGACGGCCTCCCATTCGTAGAGGTCGCCGATCCGGTTCAGGTCGAGGAGGTACTCGGGCCTGCGGTGGTCGAAGTTGATCTCGACCATCACATCGGTGCCGCCCGCGATCGGCACCGCGGTGGGGTGCTCGGCCTTCGCGGCGAGCGCCTCCTCCCAGCTGGCGGGGCGAAGGAAGTCCATGACCGGCTCTCTTCTCCGTCTCGTCGAGTCTCGTGAGTCGTGCGGATTGAGCCAATCCGTGTGCGGCGGGCCCGGCTCGTTCATGTCCTGTTGACGCGGAACGAGGCCAGTACACCGCCCCTTGCTCCAGCGGGGTCAGTCACCGAAACCATGAAGGAGTTGGCTGGCCAGCACGGCCATCTTGTAGATTCGTATGAACGGGGGCCATCAGTAACCTCCTGGTTTTCCCGGGGAAACGCAGGAAACACCCTGGCAGCCGTCGGTCGCGGCCCGGCGACTCCTGGTGACGGCCCGCGGACCCGCAGGTCCGGGGCGCCCCACTCATGACCCTTCAGGATTCATCGTAGATTTCGAGACACAGAACGGCGGCGACGAGATGCGGCTGCGCGCACTGCTGGACACCCACGCGCTGGGCCTGCGGCTGCTCGACGGCGAGGACGAGCTGGACCGCACCGTGCGCGGGGTCATGACCACCGACCTGCGCGACCCCAGCCGCTACCTGGCCGGCGGCGAACTGGTGCTGACGGGCCTGGCCTGGCGCCGGGACGCGGCGGACTCCGAGCCGTTCGTACGACTCCTGGTGCAGGCCGGGGTGGCGGCGCTGGCGGCCGGTGAGGCGGAGCTGGGGGACGTCCCCGAGGACCTGGTCGTGGCCTGTGCGCGGCACCGGCTCCCGCTCTTCGCGGTCCATGAGTCGGTGGCGTTCGCGACGATCACCGAGCATGTCGTACGGCAGGTCAGCGGCGAGCGCGCCGGGGACCTGGCGGCCGTCGTGGACCGGCACCGGCGGATGATGACGTCGGGGCCGGCGGGCGGCGGCCCCGACGTGGTCCTCGACCTGCTCGGTTCCGACCTCGACCTGCGCGCCTGGGTGCTGTCCCCGGCCGGCCGTCTGATCGCGGGCTCCAAGGTGTCCGGGCCCGCGCTGCCCGCCGACGTCTGCGCGGCGCTGGCCGCCGAGCACCTGGCCGCCACCCGCACCGGCCGCCGCGGCCCGCACCGCGTGCTGCTGGGCACCACCCCGTACTCCCTTTTCCCGGTCCGTTCCCCGCAGGGCGCGCGGGACGTGCGGGAGACGGTGCTGTCGGACTGGCTGCTGGCGGTCGAGGCGGACGCCGGCGACTGGCCCGAGGAGCGGCTCGACCTGCTCCAGGGCGTCACCCAGCTGATCGCCGTGGAACGCGACCGCCGTGACGCGGCGCGCACGGTGCGGCGCAGGCTCGCCCAGGAGGTCCTCGAACTGGTCCAGACGGGCGCGGCACCGACCGAGATCGCCGCCCGTCTGCGGGTGGCCGCGCCGGTCCTGCTGCCGGGCCTCGGCGCGGCCCCGCACTGGCAGGTGGTCGTCGCCCGTGTCGAGTGGGACGGCGGGGAGGTGGCGGGCGGCCCGGTCGGCCAGTGCCTGCTGGAGGAGATCCTGGTCGACCCGCTCGCGAGCGGCCCGGAGCCCTCCGACCGGATAGCGGTCGCCCACACCGGTGACGAGGCGGTCGCCCTCGTCCCGCTGCCCGCCGTCGCCGCCGAGCACGACGGCTCCGAGGCCGGCGTGCACGCCGACGTCCTCCTGGCGTCGGTACGGACCCCGCTGGCGGCGGGCCTGGGCGACGACGGCCGGGTCACCGTGGGGGTCAGCGCGGCCGTGCACTCGGCGGAGGGGCTGCGCGGCGCCCTGGAGGAGGCCCGGCACGCCCGCCGGGTGGCCGCCGCCCGCCCCGGCCGGGTCTGCGCGGCCGGCCACCAGGAGCTGGCCTCGCACGTCCTGCTGCTCCCCTTCGTCCCCGACGACGTCCGCCGTGCCTTCACCGCCCGGCTGCTGGACCCGCTCCGGGACTACGACCGCCGCCACCGCGCCGAACTGATCCCCACCCTGGAGGCGTTCCTCGACTGCGACGGCTCCTGGACGCGCTGCGCCACCCGTCTTCACCTGCACGTCAACACGCTGCGCTACCGCGTGGGGAGGATCGAGCAGTTGACGGGCCGGGACCTGTCCCGGCTGGAGGACAAGCTCGATTTCTTCTTGGCGTTGCGGATGAGCTGAGGTCACGCGGGCGTACGACCGGCTCCCGCCGAGTGCCGTCGCCGTCCCACGACTTTGTGAAATTATTCACCCACCCTCTTGGCCCCGCGCTGTGATCGGTGCTGGAATGCGGCCACCACTTCACTGCTCGACGGCGCGCTAGGGGAGGGCAACGTGGCGTACTCCGCCATGTCTGGGAACGGAACGACCGCTGGTGACGATCCGCTCCAGACCGCGGTATGGCGGCTGCGTTCGCGGGCCTGCTGGGCCGACGCGGCGGCTCTGCTGCCGTCGGACACGCCCGCGTACACGCTGCAGCGGGCGGGGCTGATGGTCGAACGGTGCCTGTACACCGAGCGGGGCTGGGAGGAGGCCGAGGACGCGCTGCGGACGGCGGAGGCGGTGGCCCGGTCCGACGAGGAGCGGGGGGCGGCCGCCTGCGAGCGCGGCCAACTCGCTTACGCGGCCACGCTGCACGGGGTCCGCGACCGGGCCGACGAGGCGCGGGCCGCGCTCGGCAGGGCGGCGGCGCTGATCCCGCCGGGGGCACCGGTGCGGGCGCTCCTCGACTTCCGCCGGGGCCTGCTGGCGGAGAACCTCACCAGCGCCCCGCAGGCCGCCCGCGCCGCCTACCGTCGCGCCCACGCCGGCGCCACGGCCCACGCCGACCCCCTCCTGCTCTCCTTCACCTGGCGCCACCTGGCCGGACTGGCGTTGCGGGACGGCGATGTGAGCGAGGCACGACACGGTTTCGCCGAGTCGCTGCGGATCAGGGAGGAACTGGGCTACCTCGTGGGCACGGCCCCCGCCCTCGCCTCCCTGGCCGACACGGAGTCCGAGCCGGAGGCGTCGCGGCTGCGGGAGGAGGCCGGCCGGCTGTTCCGCCTCCTGGGCGGTGTGCCCACGTGGCTGGCAAGGCAGCTCACCCCACCGTCCCCGGGAGCGGCAACGGCGTGACAGCCGGGGGCGGGGAGTGTCACTCACCGGCGTCGGCAGGGTGCCTCCCCCAGCCTTCGGCCGGGGGGACCCCCAGCGCCCACCCTCCCCCACTCTCGGGGCCCCTCCCAGACCCTTGAGGCACTGGGCGAGGCACGACTGCCCGCAGCCGGGAAGAACCGGGGACCGCAGCGCCCCGTCAGGGGCGCGGGGCTGTCTCAATGTGCGGCTCCGCCGCGTGGGCGCGACCAGGCACGACGGACGCGCACCCGGCACCCGGCACGCGCACTGACGACGGCCCCCGACACCTACCGCATCCCGACAGCCGGCCCCGGCCGCCACCCCCACGGCGCGCCCCCGCGTAAACCCGTCCCGCCCCTCACCCCGCGCCGGCGAAATGCCCGGCCACCAGCCTCCGCACCGTATCCAACTCCCCCGCGACCAAAGCCTCCAGCAACGCGGCATGCTCCCCCGCGTCCGACATCAGGTCGGCCCGGCCCCCGCGCAGCGGAACCGCACGGCGGTGCAGGTCCTCCGCGATCTGCACCAGTTGCTCGTTGCCCGCCAGGGCCAGCACCGCCCGGTGGAACGCCCGGTCGGCCTCCGCGTACGTCGCCCGGCACCCCGACGCCGCCGCCCGCACCGACTCCTCGGCGAGCGGCCGCAACGCGGCCCACCGCTCGGCCGGCACGCTGCGCGCCAGCCGCAGCATCACCGGCACCTCGATCAGCGCCCGCACCTCGGCCAGTTCCGCGAGCTCGCGGGCGCCCCGCTCGACGACCCGGAACCCGCGGTTGGGCACGACCTCGACCGCGCCTTCCAGGGCCAGTTGCTGCATCGCCTCGCGCACCGGCGTCGCGGAGACCCCGAACCGCTCCCCCAGCGCCGGCCCCGAGTACACCTCGCCGGGCGCCAGTTCTCCGCTGGCCAGCGCGGTACGCAACGCGTCGAGGATCTGCCCGCGCACGGACGCCCGCTGCACGGTGGGCCGCGGCCGCGGGACCGGCCGCTCGCCGTGCGGGTGCTCGCCGTGCGTGTGCTCGCCGCGCGCGGCCTGCGGGTCGGCGGGGAACCCGGGCGCCTCCCGCGCCGACTCCTCGGACCGCGACCGCGCCGACGCCCTGGCCGTCTCGGCGGGAGCCGCGTGCGCGCGCTGGTTCACGGGTCTCCTCCGGGTCATCGGCACTTGGGTCATTAACGGCGGGTTGTTACTTGTCCGTCAAGCACCTTAGGCGCACAAGGCGCTGGTTCAAATTCCCGAACAGCTAGGTAAGGTAAGCCTTACTTATCCGGCAGTCGGTCCAGAGCCCGCATCCGATCGGTGGTAGCCCATGCTCTCCCCCGCCTCCCCCGCCTCCGACGCCTACGCGCGCCTCAGCGAGGCCTGCCCCGCCCTGGTGGTCTCCGAGCTCGGGCCGGGCGACGCGGCCCCGCGGGGCGGCGGCTGGGTGGGCGGCGCCGAGCTGGCGGCGGGCGGTGCCGCGCTGGACGCCTTCCTGGCCTGGGACGCGGAGCAGATCCTGCGGGACGAGGGGAGGCCGGCCCGCCCCGACGTGGTCGCGAGTTTCGGCCTGCACCGCTACGCCTGGGCCGCCTGCCTCCTGATCACGGTCCCCTGGTTCCTGGGCCGCCGGGTCCCCCGCCTCCCCGTGGCGGAGGTGTCGTACGACCGGACGGCGGGCCGGATGGCCGTGCGCGTCGTCTCCTTCGCCTGCCTCCCGGGCGACCCGGCGGCGGCACTGCCCGGCGCGGTGGTCGTCTCCGGCGAGGAGGCGCTGCGCGCCGAGGTGCGGGCGGCCGTCGCCGAGCACCTGGAACCGGTGCTCGGCGGCTTCGGACCCCGGATGCGGCGGCGCGGCCGCGCCCTGTGGGGCATGGCCACGGACGAGGTCGTCGAGGGGCTCTGGTACATCGCCGGGCTGCTCGGGGACGAGGCGCGAGCCGTACGCGAACTCGAACAGCTGCTGCCGGGCGCGACCGAGCCGTACGTCGGCTCGGCCGCGTTCCGGGTGCTGACCGGCCCGGCCGGCGAGCCGCTGCCCACCCGGGACCGGGCGAGCTGCTGCATGTACTACACCCTGCGTCCGGAGGACACCTGCGCCACCTGCCCGCGCACCTGCGACGACGCGCGGATCGCCAAACTCGCGACGGCCGCCGCGGCCTGAGGCCACCTCAGCCCGTTCGGGGCACCCCCCCGGGGGCAGGGCACCCCGCGGCATCCACTAGGATCGCCGACGGCAAGGCACTCCTGCGGGGACAGGGAATTCACAACTTCCTCACTTGTCGCAGGAACTTTCCGAGGAACCACCCGTATGGGTAGTCTTAATCGAACTCAACTCCCGCCCCTCATGCGGCAGTTCGAGCAGAATGCCGCCCTGGGGCATCCCCTTGCACTTCCTTGGCGGCCTCTTGGCCCGAAACCCCCTGAGGGCCAGTGGGATTGGGCCACTATGGCGGGCGATACGCCCTATCCCAATGCAAGGGACCCCTAGATGAGACTGACCGACATATCGCTGAACTGGCTGCTTCCCGGCGCCGTACTGCTCCTGGGCGTGCTGGTCGCGGTGGCGGTGCTGACGCGCTCCAAGCGGTCCGGTGGGGAGCACGCGAAAGACGACTCGTGGGAGCGCAGCGAGGAGCGCCGCCGGCGCAAGGAGGCCATCTACGCCACCGCCGCCTACGTGCTCCTGTTCTGCTGTGCGGCGGTGTCCGCAGCTCTCTCCTTCCACGGACTGGTCGGCTTCGGCCAGCAGAACCTCAACCTCTCCGGCGGTTGGGAGTACCTGGTGCCGTTCGGCCTGGACGGCGCCGCGATGTTCTGCTCCGTCCTCGCGGTGCGCGAGGCCAGTCACGGTGACGCGGCGCTCGGCTCCCGAATCCTCGTGTGGACCTTCGCCGGCGCGTCCGCCTGGTTCAACTGGGTGCACGCCCCCAGGGGCGGAGGCCACGCCGGCGCCCCCCAGTTCTTCGCCGGCATGTCGCTCTCCGCGGCCGTGCTCTTCGACCGCGCGCTGAAGCAGACCCGCAAGGCCGCCCTGCGCGAGCAGGGCCTGGTGCCGCGCCCGCTGCCGCAGATCCGTATCGTCCGCTGGCTGCGTGCCCCCCGTGAGACCTACAAGGCCTGGTCGCTGATGCTCCTGGAGGGCGTGCGCAGCCTGGACGAGGCGGTCGACGAGGTGCGCGAGGACAAGCGGCAGAGCGAGGCGAACCGGATGCGCCGCCGCGAGCAGGACCGCCTGGAGCGGGCCCAGCTCAAGGCCATCAGCCGGGGCCACCGCGGCTTCATCGGGCGCGGCCGGCAGGACGAGGTGCATCAGGTGGAGCGCGCCTCCCAGCCCACTACGGAGCCTGCCATAGCGGCGCCGGAGCAACTGCCCGTACGCCAGCGGCCCTCCCTTCAGCCCGTCCGCAAAGGGTCTGACCCGATCACCGTCGACCTGACCGCGGAGGACGACACAATGGCGCTGCCGCGCCTGGACTCCCTGGAGCGCAAGCTCAAGGACCTTGAGCAGCAGTTCGGCTGATCGGCTGCTGCCTGCCGTACGGCATCTCGGGACGGGGGTGTGACCTTCGGGTCACGCCCCCGTCCCGTTGCGTATGCGGCCCCGGCCCGGCGGCCTCGGCGTCAGGCGGCCTCGGCGTCCAGTTCGAACCACACCGACTTCCCGACCTCGTGCGCCTGGACGCCCCACGCGTCGGCGAAGGCGTCCACCAGCACCAGGCCCCGGCCGTGCGTGCCGTCGCCGGTGTCCGGGGCGCGCACACGCGGCTTGCGGCCCACGAAGTCCCGCACCTCCACGCGTAGTTGACTCGGCTCCACGACGGCTGTCAGCACCGCCTCGCGGTCCGTGTGCACCAGAGCGTTGGTGACGAGTTCGCTGGTGAGCAGTTCCGCGATCTCGGAGCGGCCGGGACGCCCCCAGTGCCGCAGCAGTTCCCGCAGTTCCCTGCGCGCCTCAGGCACCGCCCGCAGATCCGCCCGCCCCAGCCGGCGCCTGAACTGCGACGGGTGGCCCCGTTCCGTCGTGTCGGTCTCTTCCCCCGCCGTCTGCGCCGAGGAGGCCCCGATGGCCACGGGACCGCCCCCTCGTGCCTGACTGTTCATGGCCCCCGCCCGCACGCCGCTACCGGATCCCCTCCTGATCGAACACGTTCACGGGATCCATGCCCGCTCGGGCACGGGCCAGTCATGTCACGTCGATGACGACCGGGTGTTCGGCCAACTCCCCGGTCCGCTCCGGCACGTACGTCACCGCCCGGACCGTCCCGTACGTGCCAAGGGTGCCGCGGACCCGGTGTGATTCAGCCCCGTACACAATTCCCCGGGCTGTTTCACGCGGTCCGCGGCACCTGTGAACCTGGCCGAAAGCCGACCTTCCGGCTACTTGCCCCCGAGGCCGGTGGTGCCGATGTGAATGATCTTGTGGGTGGAGCGGCTCATGTCGACGATCAGCTTGGTGGAAGTGTTCCGGCTCCAGGTGAGGGTGACGGCGGCCTCCGTGTAGCGAGCCGTGCCGCGGTCGGTCACCTTCCACTTGAGCGGGGTGTTCTGGGCCCGCAGCACCCCGTCCGCGTGCTCCCGGGCCTCCCAGGCCTTCAGCTTCTTCAGGTAGGTCGGCTCGATGTAGTAGGCGCGCAGTGCCTTGGTCAGGCCGCCGCTGCCGTCGACGTCGCTCTCCGCGTCGATGTAGGCGCCGTAGAAGTCGGCGATGCGGGTGATGTTGTCGCCCGGGTCGCCGGCGACGCTGCGCGGAGCGCCGGCCGAGGCCTGGGCGGTGGCGCCGAGCCCGAGGGCCACGGCGAGGACACCGGCGGTGAGGACGGCGCGGGTCTTGCTGCTCATGTCTGATACCCCGTGTTCTGTGGGTGCTGTGTGTGCGGTGGGTTCTGGGTGTGCTGTGTGTGCCGTACCGGCTGTGCTGCCGTACCGGCCGTATGGACTGTGCGGTGGTGGTCCTTCGGGGCCGCCCTCCCGTCCCCCGAACGGGAGGACGGCCCCGTCCTTGCGGTGACCGTGGGTCAGTGGAGCTTGCGCACGGCCGTGGCCGTCGTCTTCTTGAACGCCTTCACCGGCGCGTCCGCGAAGCCGCCCAGCCGCCCCCAGTCCACGACCGTGACGGTGCGCCCGTCCCGGCCGACCGAGAGCAGCCGGATGTCACTGGCACCCCAGGAGGTCACGGTGTGCAGGGCGTAGACGTGGGCGCCGTCCCCGACGGGCAGGTCACCGTGGTCCTGGAAGGTGGCCCGGGTCTGCGGGTCGTCCATCTCGATCCGGTAGGCGCAGGACACGATGTCCTCGTCCAGCTTCGCGAACCGGCCCTTCGCCGCACGGACGCTGGGCAGTTCGGCGCTGACCTGTCGGGCACCGGTGTCGAGGTCGGTGCGGAACTCCCGGTACCAGGTGTTCTGACCGCCGCCGAGCGCGATGCCGAGGCAGGTGTCCCGTTCGACCTCCTCCGGTACTCCGGCGGTGACCCTGCCGGCCGTCCAGGACAGGCCCGGCTGCGGCGGCAGGTCGGCCGCCGCGAGGAAGCCGGGCGGCTTCGGCGCGGCGGCCGCCGGGGCGGCGAGCGCGGTGCCGACGGCCAGTGCGGCGCCGGCGAGTGCGATGAGCGCGCCTGCTCGGGTGCGCTTGGGCATGACTGATCCCCCGTGGGTCGGTGCATGGGTGTGGGATGCCGCCGACGGCGCCGGATGGTCGGTGCGGCCCTGGTCGGTGCGGCACCAGAAGCATCGGCCGTCACCTCGGCGAACCGCAACGGCCACCGCCCCTTTCACCTGCCTGGAACCATCCCAGCCTCGTTGACGTGCAGGTATGTGAGTGCCTGGGATACGGACGAGCGGGGGAAGGTGCGCGTGCGCGACGACGTCGAGGAGTTCGCGGCGCTGCTGCGGCAGTTGAAGGACCGTACGGACCGGAGCTACGGCTCCCTGGCCCGCCGCCTGAACATGAACACCTCCACCCTGCACCGCTACTGCGCGGGCGAGGCGGTACCGCTGGACTTCGCCCCGGTGGAACGCCTCGCCGCGTTCTGCGGGGCGACACCGCAGGAACGGCTCGCTCTCCACGAGCGCTGGCTGTGCGCGGTTGCGGCACGCCGGCGACCGAGCGCCACGGAGAGCGCGGGACCCGTGGAGAACACCGAGCCGGCGCCCCCCGCCCCCGTGCCGGCCGGCGCCCGCGAACCGGTGGAGAGCCCCGGGGCCGTCGCCGACCCCTCGGCGGAAGCGGCCTCCATCGCTGCCCCCTCGGCGGAAGCGGCTTCCGTCACCCGCCCCTGGTACCGGCGGCGCGGCACGCTGGTCGCCTCGGCGGTGGTCACCGTGCTCCTGGCGACGTTGGGCAGCCTGGCCGCTCTGCCGGACGGCCGCGAGGCCGGCGGCAGCGCGGCCCGGGACACCAGTTCCTCCGCCACCACCGCAGCCGGCGACGCCGACCGCCACGGCAACGGCGCCACCGGCACGGCGCCGGACTCCTCCTCGGCCGCCCCGTCGTCCCTGTCCGCATCGGCCTCGTCCTCCTCGTCCTCCTCGGCGGGCGACGGCACGGCCTCCTCCCCCGCCGGCCACGGCACGTCCACCACCCCGGCCCCGGCCGCCGTCCCCCTCACCTGGACGGCGAACTCGCAGCGGTGGGAGCTGGGCTGCGACCACGACTACGTCATCGACAAGCAGCCGGCCCAGGTCCCGCCGCCGCCCGCCCCGCAGGACGCCGGCACCTGGGCGGCCACCCAGGGCGCGGTGCACGGCGGCAACACGATCGTGGACGTCTCCGTGCAGGGCCGTTCGTCCACCGCCGTCGTCCTGGAGGACCTGCGGGTGCGCGTCGTCGGCCGTACGGCTCCCGCGCCCGGCATCGCGTACTCGATGGCCGACGGCTGCGGCGGCGGGCTCACGCCCCGTTACTTCGCCGTGAACCTGGACAAGGACCGCCCCATCGCCCGCCCGGTGGCCGGTGAGGGCCCCGACGGTCGGACCGTCTCGACGATGCGCCTGCCCTACCGGGTCTCCGCCACGGACCCCGAGGTGCTGCGCGTCAAGGCGGACACCACGGGCTGCGACTGCCGCTGGTACCTCGAACTCGACTGGTCGTCACAGGGACGCAGCGGCACGGTCCGGATCGACGACCACGGCAGGCCGTTCCGCACCAGCTCCATCAAGGGCCTGCCGCACTACTGGTACGGCTTCGTCGACGGCGTCCGCCAGTGGGTGCCCACCGGCTGAGTCACAGTCTGGGCCCCGGCCCCGGCCCCCGTCACGGCCGCGGCACGTTGCGCAGATTGGAGCGGGCCATCTGGAGCATCCGGCCCACGCCGCCGTCCAGGACCATCTTGGACGCGGAGAGCGCGAACCCGGTGACCATCTCCGCCTTGATCTTCGGCGGGATGGACAGCGCGTTGGGGTCGGTGACCACGTCGACCAGGGCCGGCCCCTTGTGCTTGAAAGCGTCTTTCAGCACGCCCGCGAGCTGCTTGGGCTTCTCGACCCGCACCCCGTAGGCGCCACAGGCCAGCGCGACAGCCGCGAAGTTGGGATTGGTGTTGGCGGTGCCGTACGCGGGCAGCCCCCCGACCAGCATCTCCAACTCGACCATGCTCAGCACCGAGTTGTTGAACAGGACCACCTTCACCGGCAGGTCGTGCTGGACGAGGGTCAGGAAGTCGCCCATCAGCATGGCGAATCCGCCGTCTCCTGACATCGAGACGACCTGCCGCCGCCGGTCGGTGAACTGGGCCCCGATCGCCATCGGCAGTGCGTTGGCCATCGAGCCGTGCGAGAAGGAACCGATGACCCGGCGGCGGCCGTTGGGCGAGATGTAACGGGCCGCCCACACGTTGCACATGCCGGTGTCGACGGTGAACACCGCGTCGTCGTCGGCGATTTCGTCGAGGACCGAGGCCACGTACTCCGGATGGATCGGGACATGTCTGTCGACCCTCCTCGTGTACGCCTGCACCACCCCCTCCAGCGCGTCCGTGTGCTTCTTCAGCATCCGGTCGAGGAACCGCCGGTTGGTCTTGGCCCGCACGCGCGGAACGAGACAGCGCAGGGTCTCGCGCACATCGCCCCACACCGCGAGATCCAGCCGGGACCGGCGGCCCAGGACCTCGGGCCGGACGTCGACCTGGACGATCCGCACGTCGTCGGGGAGGAAGGCGTTGTACGGGAAGTCGGTGCCGAGCAGGATCAGCAGGTCGCACTCGTGGGTGGCCTCGTAGGCGGCGCCGTAGCCGAGCAGCCCGCTCATGCCGACGTCGTACGGGTTGTCGTACTGGATCCACTCCTTGCCGCGCAGGGCGTGGCCGACCGGGGACTTGATCTTCTCCGCCAGCTCCATGACCTCCGCGTGGGCGCCCGCCGTGCCGCTGCCGCAGAACAGGGTCACCTTGTCCGCCGCGTCGATCATCGCGACCAGCTTGTCGAGTTCCTCGTCGCCCGGGCGGACGGTGGGCCGTGAGGTGACGACGGCGGCCGAGGCGGACTGCTCGGGGGCAGGCTGGTCGGCGATGTCACCCGGCAGGGTCACCACGCTCACGCCGCTGCGGCCGACCGCGTGCTGGATGGCGCTCTGCAGCAGCCGGGGCATCTGCTGCGGGCTGGAGATCAACTCGCTGTAGTGGCTGCACTCCTGGAAGAGCCGGTCGGGGTGGGTCTCCTGGAAGTAGCCGAGGCCGATCTCACCGGAGGGGATGTGCGAGGCGAGGGCCAGGACCGGGGCCATCGAGCGGTGGGCGTCGTACAGGCCGTTGATCAGGTGCAGGTTGCCCGGGCCGCAGGAGCCGGCGCAGGCCGCCAGCGTGCCGGTGATCTGGGCCTCGGCGCCGGCCGCGAAGGCGGCGGTCTCCTCGTGGCGGACGTGGATCCAGTCGATGGCCGAGTTGCGGCGGACGGCGTCCACGACCGGGTTGAGGCTGTCACCGACGACGCCGTAGAGGCGGCGCACTCCGGCGCGGACGAGGATGTCGACGAACTGCTCGGCGACGTTCTGCTTGGCCATGGCGGTCGGGCACCCTTCGGCTGCGCGGATCTCCGGCTTCCCCCCGCGACGCCCTTCCATGTATCCACACAGACCGCGCTCACGCCTCCCAGACGGCCGCCGCCGTACGGTCGTCCGCGTACCCCTTGACCCGTACCTGGGCGTCCGCGAGGAACGCGGCGAGGCCCGGCGGGGTACGGCCGGACCAGCGTCGGGCCAGGTAGGCGCAGAGGGCGGGTTCGCCGCGCAGCGGGTCGGCGAGGCCGCCCGTGCACATCACGAGAGCATCACCCGGGCGGGCTACCGAGGCCCGGAACAGGAACGGGTCACGGGGTGGCTCGGGGGCCGGTTCGTAGGGGCTCGGCGGGGTCGGGATGCCGAGGTCCATGGTGAGCCGGTCGCCCGCCGGGGTCTCGGCGGGCCGCGAGCCGAAGCCGAGCACGGGTTCGCCGGCGCTGTCGGTGTCGACGCGCGGTTCGATGTCCTGCCACTCGCCGTCGCGCAGCCGGAACAGCCCGCCCTCGCCGGCCCCGAAGAAGACGCGGGTACGGCACTGGGGGTGAGCGGGGACCAGGAGGCAGCGCAGGCTGGCCGCGTACTCCTCGGGGGCGACGCCCCGTTCGGCGGCGCCGGCGCGGAGCCTGCCGAGGCTGCGGTCGGTGAGCCGGTGCAGCCCGGACTTCAGGTCGCCGCGCCGGGCGGCCTGGATGTCCTCGGTGAGCCGCTGGTGGCTGCGGCCGACGGCCCGGGCGATCCACTCGCACACCTCGGCGGCGGCCCGGTGCGCGCCGGGGACGGCCCGGGCGCCGGTGGCCATCGCGACCAGGACCAGGGCCTGTTCGCCGGCCCCGAACCGGGCGACGAGCAGGGCGTCGCGGCGCGGCTCGCCGCGGTACCGGGCGGAGTCGCCGCGCTGCGAGACGGCCCGCAGGGTGCAGGAGCCGTACCGGGCGCCTTCCAGGACGGTGTCGGCGACCAGGTCGTCGAGTTCGTCGGGGTCGGCGGCGGGCAGGGCGGTGGGCTCGGCGTCGTAGGTGGGCGGCCCGGACCCGACGTAGTCGACGGAGGAGGCCGAAGGGGCCTCCTGCGGGACTCGCGGCACCCGTGCGGCCAAGGACTCCGGGGCAACCGTCCCTTCCGAGACTTCCGGGTCTCGCGACGCCCACGGGGCCAAGGGCTCCGGGGCAACCGTCGCTTCAGGAGCTTCCGGGGCTTCCGGGGCTTCCGGGGTTCGCGGCGCCCATGCGGCCAAGGGCTCCACGGCATCCGCCACTTCCGGAGCTCGCGACGCCCATGGGGGCAAGGACTCCGGGGCTTCCGGGGCTTCCGGGGCGGCACGCGGGGGTGGGGCGGGCAGGTCGGGACGGGTCGCGGGGTGGGCGGCGGCCGGGGCGTCGTCGTCCGCCTCCAGCTGCTCCTGGTCCTCCTCGTCCCACGGCCAGGCCTTCGGAGCGGGGGCGGCGGGCGCCCGCTGGGCCGGTACGGTCGGCGGTGCCTGGTCGCCGCCCGGTTCCGCGGTGACGCCCCGCCGTCCCCCCACCGTCTTCTCCGCCGAGGCGAAGCGGTCGTCGAGGGAATCGGGGACGGCCGTGGGTCCGGTGTCGTCGGCGGAGTCTTCGTACAACTGCCCCCACCAGTCGTCCTCATGACGGGCGGACCTACCCCCTGGCTGGCTCATGCCCCTAATTGTCCACCGCGTGGGCCGGATGAAAACGGGGCATCCGGAAAATCCCGTACCGGACCTCGTCCCGGGGGGTATGGCGAGGGACATCCTGAACACCCGTGCGACGAAAGGGGGTCGGCGACACGCACGGGGCGGGGTGGTCCGGAACTGGCCTTCCTGTCCTGCCCTCCCTGTTCGCGTGCCCGCTGGTGGCGGCCGGCCGTGGTGGGCTGGGCCGACTGAGGCTCAGAGCAGGTCGGCGAGCGGGACGGCGTCGGCCAGGGCGCGCGTGCCGGTGTCGTTGAAGTGCAGGTGGTCGCCGGGGTCGTAGGCGGGAAGGATGCGGCTGGGCCGCTGCGGATCCCGTACGACGGCGTCGAAGTCGACGTACGCGTCGAACACGTGCTGGGTGCGGATCAGGGCGTTCACCGCCTGCCGTACGGCCTCCCGGGCGTCGGTGTAGCCGCTGTACCCGGCGTACGGCGTGAGAGTCGCGCCGATCACCCGGATCCCTCTGAGGTGGGCGCGGGCGACGATGGTCCGGTAGGCCCGCACGAAGTCGGCGGGGTCCGTGGCCTCCGGGGTGCCCTTGATGTCGTTGATGCCTTCGAGGACGACCAGGGTCCGCACACCGCTCCGGTCGAGCCCGTCGGCGTCCAGGCGTCTGAGGGCTCCCGGTCCGCCGGTGCTGTCGCGCATGAGCCGGTTGCCGGAGATCCCGGCGTTGAGGACGCCGGTCCGCCAGGGCCGCAGCCGGTCCGCGAGGCGGTCGGGCCAGCGGTGGTTGGCGTCCATGCTGGTGCCGTTGCCGTCGGTGAGGGAGTCGCCGAAGGCGACCACACTGCCGTGGGCCACGGCCCGCACGTCGACGCCGGTGACGTAGTACCAGTGACCGGTGGTCCGGGTGTACGCGTCCCCGTCCTCGTCGGCGGCCCGCCCGGCACCGTCCTTCGCGAGGTAGCTGGTCTGGAGCGCGACCCGGTGGAAGGTGGCGGGCCCGGAGTCGCCCGGGGTCTCGACGGTGACCAGCAGATCGGCGGCGGCCGCGACGGCGAGCGGCACGGGGTCGCTGACCAGGTCCTGCCCGACGGGTACGACGGCGGTGCCGGCGCCCGCGAAGGTGGCGGCGCGCATCGAGCCGGGTACGGCGTCCGGTCCGTCGCCCTGCCGCAGGGCCACGGTGACCGCTCCGAGCCGCAGCGCGGCGCTGCCGAGCCGGTTGCTGACCCGCACGCGCACCGCGCTCCCCCCGACGCTCAGGTGCACGACGTTGCGGAACGCGCCGCCGGGCACGGCCGGTTCGGTACCGGAGGGCGCGGCCTCCCAGCTCCCGGTCCACAGCACGGGCCCGGCGTCGGCACCGGCCCGCCCGGTCACCCCCATCACCAGCAACAACACCACCGCGAGCACCCGCCCGACCCTGCCCATCCACACCTGCCCTCTCGAAGGCCCACTGGAGGGGAAGGTGACATACCGGGATCGGCTCGAACAGCAACCGGACCACGAGACCACTCGGGTGGCGGAGCGCGGAGCGGAGCCGGGGGGTGGAGCGGCGCGGTGGGGCGGGCGGAGCGGGCCGGGCGTGGTGACGGTGGCGGCCCGGAACGGACCGGGGTCGAACCGTCACCCCACCACCACGTTCCACCCGCCCCACCGTCCGGGGACGGACGGCGAGGGCTGCGATCAGTGCCTCGCCTCTGCTTCCACCAGCAGATGCCGGACGGCGTACGACCGCCAGGGCCGCCACTCGTCCGGTACGGTCGGCCCGGCCGGCGGGACGTCAGGGTCGGCGAGGGCGCGGACGCGCACCGTGGCGACGACCGCCGGGTCCATCCCCGGCAGCGCCCGCAGCGCCGCCTCCGCCTCGTCCCGGTCGGCGCCCGGATCCAGCCGTACCGTCCCGTCCGCGAGCGCCGCGGCAAGCGCGCCGAGGGTGCCGTCGGGCTCCGCCCCCGCGAGCACCGCGGGCTCGGGGAAGAGGTGGGTGAGGCCGCCGGACGGGGTGTCCAGCGCCGTGCCGTACCTCCGGACCAGCCGCTCGGCGCCGGCGGTCCCGACGAGGGCCCGTACGGCGGCCTCCGCGGGGTCCGCGGCGCCGGGCGACCGCAGCCCCGGCCGGGCCGCGACCAGCGGAGCGAGCCGCGTGTCCTCGGCGAGCCGCTCGTCGACGGCGTACGGATCGGCGTCGAGGTCGAACAGCCGGCGCAGCCGCTGTACGGCGGTGGTCAGATCACGTGGGTCGGTGAGGCGCAGCCGGGCGTCGAGCCAGCCGCCGGGACGGGCGCCCGGGCCCGCACCGGTCGCGCGAGTCGCACCGGTCCGCTCCTCGACGGCGACGACGGCGTGGCCGTACGGGAGTCGCAGGGTACGGCGGTAGGTGCGCGCGCCGGCGACGCCGGTGACCTCCTCCACGCCGGGCACGGATTCCCGCTCCAGCAGGTCGAAGACGGGGCCGGCCTGGTACGGGCCGCGGTGGGCGAGCCGCAGCGGGATCCCGGCGGCCGGGGATCCGCGCCGTGCGCCCCGGCCGCCGGGCGCGGCCTCGCGCAGCCCGCTCGGGGTGGTGGCGTACACGGCGCGGACGGTGTCGTTGAACTGCCGCACACTGGCGAAGCCGCTCGCGAACGCGATCTCGGTGATCGGCAGTTCGGTGGTCTGCAGCAGGGTGCGGGCGGTGTGCGCCCGCTGGGCCCGGGCGAGCGCGACGGGCCCGGCGCCCAGTTCGGCGGTGAGCTGCCGCTGCACCTGGCGTGCGCTGTAGCCGAGCCGGTCGGCGAGCCCGCCGACGCCCTCCCGGTCCACCACGCCGTCACCGATCAGCCGCATGGCCCGGCCGACGACGTCGGCGCGGACGTTCCACTCGGCGGAGCCGGGAACCGCGTCCGGGCGGCACCGCCGGCAGGCCCGGAACCCGGAGCCCTGGGCGGCGGCCGCGGTGGGGAAGAAGCGGACGTTGCGCCGCTTCGGGGTGACGGCGGGGCAGCTGGGCCGGCAGTAGATGCCGGTGGTCCGGACGGCGAAGAAGAACGCGCCGTCGAACCGGCCGTCACGGCTGCGGACCGCCTCGTACCTGGTCTCTTCGTCCATCACCCCTCAAGTCTGGGTGAGGGCCGGGGGCGGGGCTGGCGGGAATCGGACATGACGCCCCCGGCCCCCACCCCCCAACCCGACGGTCAGACGGCTACTGCTTCTGCTACCGCTACCACCGCCGCCCCCGCTTCGCCTCCATCGCCGCCTTCCCCTCCGCGCCCCTCCGCTTCCAGTCCTTCTTGATCTCGGCCCTGAGCCGGGCATCGGTCTTCGCGACGATCCACTGGTTCTCCCGCATCAGCTTGCGGTAGCTCTCCAGCCGGCGGACGGGCAGCTCTCCGGTCTCCACGGCGAGGCGCACCGCGCAGCCCGGCTCGCTCTCGTGCCCGCAGTCGGAGAACCGGCAGTCCTCCGCCAGTTCCTCGATCTCGGCGAACACCTGCCCGACCCCGGTCTCGGCGTCGAACAGCCCCACACCCCGCAGTCCGGGCGTGTCGATCAGCACGCCGCCGCCCGGGAGCGCGAGGAGGTTGCGGGTGGTGGTGGTGTGCCGGCCCTTGCCGTCGACGTCCCGGGCGGCCCGGACGTCCATCACGTCCTCCCCGAGGAGCGCGTTGGCGAGGGTGGACTTGCCGGCGCCGGACTGGCCGAGCAGCACCGACGTGCCGGAGCCGACGAGGGCGACCAGCACGTCCAGGCCGTCGCCCGCTTTCGCGCTGAGAGTCAGGACCGGCACGCCCGCGGCCGTCGTCTCGACGTCCTGGACGAGGTGCGCGAGGGTCGCCGGCTCCGGCACCAGGTCGGCCTTGGTGAGGACCACGACCGGCTGCGCCTCGAACCTCGGGGCGGGTGCCGACTCGTGCAGCAGGGCCTCGCCGCTCGCACAGGACATCGCGAGCGCGA
Organism: Streptomyces shenzhenensis; assembly: GCF_021462265.1. Lineage (GTDB taxonomy): Bacteria > Actinomycetota > Actinomycetes > Streptomycetales > Streptomycetaceae > Streptomyces > Streptomyces shenzhenensis. The sequence continues at coordinate 85,701 of NZ_JAJONF010000026.1, forward strand.
GGAACCGCTCGATCCGCCCGAGGTCCAGTTCGACCGCGAGCGACACACAGATGACGACGTGATCGATGTTGGTGGCCAGCACCTGGCCCTCGGAACGCTTGGACGACGTCGACCGCACGAAGGCGGTACGGCGCGGCAGCAGTGTCCGCACGTACAGCGGGTCGCTGCCTTCGGGGTCGACGGCGACCCAGTCTCCCGTGCACACCACCTTCATCGGGTCACGGGGGACGACGAACTCGGTGTCGGCCCGGACGGTGCCGGACGGGGTGACGACGTCGCACTGACCGCGGTCGACCCGTACGACCCGGCCGGGCAGGAGACCCTGCTCGGCGTACGGGGCGAACTCCGCTTCCCAGCCCCCGTCCCAGCCGTACGGGGCCAGCGGGTGCGACGAAGCGGAAGTGGCCGAAGAAGCCGAAGAAGAAGCCGAAAGAGAAGAGCGGTTCAAGGGAAACCCTTCACAAGGGCGGCCCCGGCCGCGCGCTCACAGGCACGCGGAAGACAGGAAGGATCAGCCGGAGGCCACGGAGGTGGAATGGACGAACTTCTGGTTGCGGGCAGCGCCCGTCACAGAGACAGCCATCGGTCACACCTCCCGTTCCGCACACGACTGAACCGCGGCGGCCGACGGCCACCGCGAGAAGCAAGTCCCACCCTAGAGAGACGCGCTCTGCGGCACCACCGAATTTCGCCGGCCCCGGCCACCCCGCAACTCCGCGGGAACGTGGTGTCCGGCGCTTACCCCCTGAGCCTGTTGATCGGGTACTCGACGCGTCCCGGCACCCGGCCCGAGTGACCGGCGGGCGTCAGGCCCGGTGGCCCGCGGGTTGCCCGTTGCCCGGCGCGAGCCCGGACTCGTCGGCATACGGGCGCAGTTCGCCGACGGACGGTGTCGTACCGGGCACGGAATGGTTGCGGCATGGGCGTGGTGCCGCCGTGGCCCCGGGGCTGGGGCAGCATGACGGCCATGAGCCGAGACCGCTACGTCGACTTCCTGCGTGCCTGGGCGATCGTGCTGGTGGTGCTGGGCCACTGGCTGATCACCGCCCTGGTCCGGGAGCCCGACGGGCGGATCATCGCCCCGGAGCTGCTGGCGGCCGTTCCCTGGACCCAGTGGCTGACCCTCGGGTTCCAGATCATGCCGCTGTTCTTCCTGGCCGGGGGCCATGCCGCGGGCGGTTCCTGGGCGCGGGCCCGGGCGGCCGGGGGCACGCCCGCGGGGTGGCTGGGGCGGCGGGCGCTGCGGCTGCTCCTTCCGGTGGGCGTCTACAGCGGTGCGGTGCTGCTCGCCGTCGGTGTCTGTACGACGGCAGGTGTGGACGCCGACACGCTGGCGCTGGTGGGCTGGGCGATGGGGATGCAGTTCTGGTTCCTCCCGGTGTACCTGCTGCTCAGCGCCCTGACGCCGCCGCTGTACGCGGCGCACCGACGCTGGGGGCCACGCGTCCCGGCGGCGCTGGGTGCCCTCGCTCTGGTGGCCGACGCGCTCGTGGCGACGGCGCACGCCCCCTGGGTCGGACTGCTCGACTACGTGCTCGTGTGGGGCGTCGCCTATCAGCTGGGCTTCTGCTGGCGCGACGGTCTGCTGACCGCTCGCCGGCTGGTGCCGCTCGCGATGGCGGCGGGCGGCGGGCTCGCCTTCGCCGCGCTCGTGGCCCTCGGGCCGTTCCCGGTCAGCCTGATCCTGGTGACCGGGCAGAGCCCCAGCAACACCGACCCGCCGTCGGCCGCGATGCTGGCCTGGGTGGTCGCCCAGGCCGGCCTCTGCCTCCTCGTCGCGCCGCCGCTGCGGCGGCTGCTGGACCGCGAGCGGGTGTGGCGCCTGGTGCGCCCCGTGGGTGCGGCGAGCATGACGCTGTACCTGTGGCACATGCTGCCGGTGCTCGCCGTCGCCGCCGCGTTCTACCTGCCCGGCCTCGCGCCCGAGCCGGCGCTCGGGTCCGCCGCGTGGTGGGCGCTGCGCGTGCCCTGGCTGCTGGTGCTCGGCGTCGTCCTGGCCTGCGTCGTGTCCGCGCTGAAGCCGTTGGACCGCGCACTGGACGTGCTGTACGGGCGGACCGTACCGAGCGGGACAGCGCCGGGCGGGGCCGCGCCGGGCGGGACCGTCCCGGACACCGGCCTGCGCCGTGCCTGGCCGCTGTGGCTCGGCCTGGCCATGAGCGTCGCCGCTCTGAGCCGGCTGGCCGTGCAGGGCTTCGCGCCGGGCGGCCGGTTCCCGGTGCTGCCCGCGCTGGGCCTGGCGCTGGGCATCGCACTGGTGCTGGTGGCGTCCCCGCGGAGGACGGCGACAGACCGGCTGGAGCGGCCCGGGGCCATTCGCGCCGCGGACCGGGTGTGAGTCTGTGCTACAGTTGACTCAGTTGCAGTTGTGGTACCCATGAACCTATGTGCGCCTGACGGGAATGTTTTCCTCCTGCAGGCGCATTATTTGTTTTTCCGGCGTCTCCGGATGGGGCCTCTGCCTACCGAAGGAGAAGGTCATGGCACAGGGAACCGTGAAGTGGTTCAACGCCGAAAAGGGTTTCGGCTTCATCCAGCAGGACGGCGGCGGCCCCGACGTCTTCGCTCACTACTCGAACATCCAGTCCCAGGGTTTCCGTGAGCTCCAGGAGGGCCAGCGGGTCTCCTTCGACGTGACGCAGGGCCAGAAGGGCCCGCAGGCGGAGAACATCGTCCCCGCCTGATCGCCGGACGCGTATCCGCTCACCGGGGTCCGCACCGTCACTGGTGCGGACCCCGGTTTGTGCTGTTTCCAGGAAGGCAGATCACCGCATGTCCCGCAGGCCCCAGAAGCCGAACAGACGCACCTCGCCGGGCCCGTCGGCCCCGCCGTCCGGGTCGGCACCGCGTGAGTTCCGGCTGCCGGAAAACACGACCCCCGCGCTTCCCGCCGTCGACGACTTCGCCGCCCTGGACATGCCCGCGGCGCTGCTGAAGACCCTGACCGCGCAGGGCGTGACCACCCCGTTCCCCATCCAGGCCGCCACGCTGCCGAACTCGCTGGCCGGCCGTGACCTGCTGGGACGCGGACGCACCGGCTCCGGCAAGACCCTCGCGTTCGGGCTGGCGCTGCTGGCCCGTACGGCCGGGCTGCGCGCCGAGCCCAGGGCGCCCCTCGCGCTCGTGCTGGTGCCCACCCGTGAGCTCGCCCAGCAGGTGACGGACGCGCTGACCCCGTACGCGACAGCGGTGAACCTCCGGGTGGCCACCGTGGTGGGCGGGCTGTCGATCACCAAGCAGGCGGCCGTCCTCCGGCGTGGCGTAGAGGTGGTCGTGGCCAGTCCCGGCAGGCTCAACGACCTGGTGGAACGCGGGGACTGCGTGCTCGGCGACGTACGCGTCACGGTGCTGGACGAAGCCGACCAGATGACCGACATGGGCTTCCTGCCGCAGATCACCAAGCTGATCGAGAAGGTACGGCCCGACGGACAGCGCCTGCTCTTCTCGGCCACCCTCGACCGCAACATCGACCGCCTGGTGCAGCGGTTCCTGACCGACCCCGTGGTGCACTCCGTGGACCCGTCGGCGGGCGCGGTCACCACCATGGAGCACCACGTGCTCCACATCCAGGACGAGACCGACAAGAAGGCCGTCACCACGCGCATCGCGGCCCGTGACGGCCGGGTCATCCTCTTCCTCGACACCAAGCGGTCCGCCGACCGGCTCGCCAAGCGGCTCCTGTCCGTCGGTGTCCGCGCGGCGGCACTGCACGGAGGCCGCTCCCAGCCGCAGCGCAATCGCACCCTGGAGCAGTTCAAGAACGGCCAGGTCACCGCGCTGGTGGCGACGAACGTCGCGGCCCGGGGCATACACATCGACGACCTGGACCTCGTCGTGAACGTCGATCCCCCCACCGACCACAAGGACTACGTCCACCGGGGCGGCCGCACGGCCCGCGCCGGCGGCTCCGGAAGCGTGGTCACACTGGTCCTGCCCGACCAGAAGCGGGACGTCACCCGGCTCATGTCGGACGCCGGCATCCGCCCCCGCACGGCCCGTGTCACCTCGGCCGACGCGGAGCTGACCACCATCACCGGCGCCCGCGAGCCCTCCGGTGTACCCATCGTCATCGAGATCCCCCAGCCGGCCACCGCGTCCCGCCCGGACCGCGAGCCCGGCGCCAAGCCCGGCAGGCGGTCCGGCCGCCGACGCCGAAACGGCGACGGCCCGGGAGCGACGACGGGTACGGCCACCGGACGGGGCACCCGCGGCTCGGGCTCCCGCGCCGCCACGGGAACAGGTGGCCAGGGAGCAGGCTCCCGCGCCACCGCCGGGCGGACGGCGGCCGACGGCACGTCCGCGGCCGGCGGACGCGGCTCCTCCCGCCGTACCGGAGCCGCCGGGACAACCGGTGGCAGTGGCGGCTCTGGCGGCGCGGGCGGTCGTGGCTCCGACCGCCGGGGCGCGGCCGGAGCGGCTGCCGGGACCGGGACTGGGAAGGACGACCGCGGTTCCCGCAGGCGGACACCGGCCGGCGGCGCCGCGGGCACCGGCGGCCGCGGCTCGGGCCGCCGGGGCGACCGCCGCACCTCGACCACCTGAGCACGGCTGAAAACGGCACGACACGCCGTCATTCCTCCGCGGCACCGTCGTGGTTGGAGGCGGCGTGACGCGACGTCATTCCCCCACGGCACCGTCGCGGCTGGTCGCGCAGTTCCCCGCGCCCCTTCGGGGCGCTGCCGTGGTTGGAGGCGGCGTGACGCGACGTCATTCCCTCGCGGCACCATCGTGGCTGGACACGGCACGACACGCCGTCGTCCCTCCGCGGCACCGTCGCGGCTGGAGGGGCATGACGCGCCGCCATTCCCCCGCAGCACCATCGTGGCTGGTCGCGCAGTTCCCCGCGCCCCTTCGGGGCGCTGCCGATCAGCAGCGGACTTCGCCCGGCGCGCCGACGGCCGGGACTCGTCGGCGGTCGACGGCGACGCGGCTGCGGGCCGTAGCGCACGTGGCGTGGAGCGCCCCGTCAGGGGGGCGGGGCTGTATCGATGTGCGGCTCCGCCGCGTGGGCGCGACCGGCCCCCACTCACCCGCACCCGGATTCCGGCCGGGCTCCCCCGCATCCGCCCCCCGGCTGAATCGCCACCCCCGCCCCCCTACGCGGCGAACGGCCCCGGCAGCTCCCCCGAGCCGCGCCGGATCAACCGGGTCGGCATGACCACGGTGCGCGGTGGGGAGACGTCGCCGTGGATCCGGGCGAACAGCAGGTGGGCCGCGCTGGTCGCGAGGGCCACCGGGTCCTGGGCGATCACCGTGACGGGCGGGGTCAGCCGGGCGGCGAGCGCGAAGTCGTCGAAGGCGACGAAGGCGAGATCGCGGGGGGCCGCGGTCAGGGCGCCGAAAGCCAGCAGTTCGTTGCCGGCGAGCAGAGCCGTCGGCGGGTCGGGCAGCGCCAGCATCCCGGTGACGGCGGCGGCCGCCTCGGGGCCGTTGCGCACACCGTCCCTGACCAGCGCCGGGTCGGCGATGATGCCCGCGGCCCCGAGCGCCGCCAGATAGCCGCGCCGGCGTTCGCCGAATGTCCAGATCTTCGGTGTGTCGCCGAGGTAGCCGATCCTGCGGTGCCCGCGTGCCACCAACTGCTGCACGGCCTCGCGCACCGCGCCGAAGTTGTCGACCACGACGGCGTCCACCTCCAGGCCGGGTGCCGCCCGGTCCACGCAGACGATCTTCGTGCCCTGCGCCTGGGCGGGACGCAGGAAGCGGTGGCTGCCGGCGGCGGGGGTGAGGATCAGGCCGTCGACGCGGCGGGCGGTGAACGCGGCGATCACCTCGCGTTCGCGGCGCAGGTCGGCGCGGCTGGAGCCGATGAGCATGACGCTGCCGCGCTGCCGGGCGACGTGCTCGGCGGCGGAGGCGACCGCGGCCATGAAGGGATCGGTCACGTCGTCGACCAACAGGCCGATGATCTGGCTCAGTTCATGGGTGCGGCGCAACTGGCGTGCCACGTCGTCGCGCTGGTAGCCGAGTTTGCGGACGGCGGCCTCCACCCGCGCCGCGGTCCGCGGGGCGACGGCCGAACCACCGTTGACGACCCGGGACACCGTCATCGTGCTCACGCCCGCTTCCGCGGCAACGTCCTTCATGGTCGGCCGGGTGGCTGCCACGCCACGTCCTCCAGCTGCGTCACGTTTGAGCGTCGACTCGTTAACGTTACCAACTCGTGTGCGTGTCAACGTCCTTGCGGACAACGGGAGATGTGGGTGCGACCAGCGCGCGCGGCGACCCGCTGCACCACCCTTGACACCCCGCTGCGGGCGCCCCAAGAATCAGCCAAGCTGTTAACGATACCAACCAGAAGGCACAACATGGCCTCTGCAAGGGAACCACTGCTCACCGCACATGGAGTGGTCAAACGTTTCGGCCACGTCCAGGCGCTCTCGGGCGCCGATTTCACGGCATACCCCGGCGAGGTCGTCGCCCTCATCGGTGACAACGGTGCCGGCAAGTCCACTCTGGTGAACGTCCTGTCGGGCGTGCTCGCCCCCGACGCCGGTGAAGTCCGCCTCGACGGCGCGCCGGTGCGGTTCTCCGGCCCGATGGACGCGCAGCGGCACGGCGTGGAGACCGTGTACCAGGACCTGTCGCTCGCTCCCGACCTGGACGCGGCGGCCAACCTCTACCTCGGCCGGGAGATCGTGCGCGGGGGGCTGCTCGGACGCATCGGCGTCCTCGACCGGCCCGCGATGCGCCGGGAGGCGGTCAAGGCCTTCGCCGAACTCGGTGTGGAACTGAAGGATGTGACGGCCGCTGTGACAACGTTGTCGGGCGGGCAGCGGCAGTCCGTCGCGGTCGCCCGTGCCGTCGCCTTCGCCCACAAGGTCATCTTCATGGACGAGCCGACCGCCGCGCTGGGCGTCGTCCAGCGCGCCCGGGTCCTGGAGACCGTCCGGCGGGTCGCCGACCAGGGCATCTGCGTCGTACTGATCAGCCACAACATGCCCGAGGTGCTGTCGGTCGCGGACCGCGTCGAGGTGCTGCGGCTGGGGCGGCGCGTCGCGTCGTACACCGCCGCCGACACGACGATCGAGGAGCTGGTCGGGGCGATGACCGGCTCGCTGGACGAGCCGAACCGGACCGGGGAAGCGGAGGGCGCGCGATGACGGCGCAGAGCGAGAAGGCCGCGGCGGCCGTGGGCGGCCGGGCCGCGGTGCCCGACTGGGTGCGCCGCGCGGCAACCCTCAACGAGCTGTGGACCTTTGTCATCCTGGTGGCGCTGGTCCTGTTCTTCACCATCGCGGCGCCGGGCAAGTTCTTCACCACGTACGACATCACCCAGATCGCCGTGAACGCGGCCATCTACCTGGTGCTCGGCGTCGGCATGACCTTCGTGATCATCACGGCCGGCATCGATCTGTCGATCGGCTCGGTGCTGGTGCTGGCCGCGGTGGCGGCGGGTGAGTACAACATCCATCACGGCGGGGCGACTTCGGGCTGGGGCACGGTGGCGTTCTGTGTCGTCATCGCGCTGGCGGTGGGCACGGCGTGGGGCGCGCTGCAGGGCGCGGTGGTGGCGACCGGCAAGGTGCCGCCGCTGATCGTGACGCTCGGCGGGCTCGGCGCGGCGCTGGGCATCGCCGAACTCGCCACCGGCGGCCAGGACCCGGCCGGGGCGGCCTCCACACATCTGCAGAACAGCCTCGGTTTCGGCAAAGTGCTCGGCATCCCCTGGATGGTGATCCTGGCGGCCGTGGTGACCGCGGTCTTCGGCGCGGTGCTGGGCGGCACCCGGTTCGGCGAGCACACCCTCGCGATCGGGTCGAACCCGACTGCCGTGCGGCGGGCGGGCATTCCGGTGGGCCGCCAGCTGGTGAAGGTGTACGGCCTGATGGGGCTGCTGGCCGGGCTCGGGGCGGTGATGTGGCTGGCCTCGTACGGCACGACGTCGATCGCCGGGCACTCCACCGACAACCTCAAGGTGATCACCGCGGTGGTCCTCGGCGGTACCAGCCTGTTCGGCGGGCGGGGTTCGGTGCTGGGCACGGTGATCGGCGTGTTCATCCCGGCGGTGCTGACCACCGGACTGATCGTGATCGGCGTCCAGCAGTACTGGCAGGACGTGGCGGTGGGCGTGGTGCTGGTGGTGGCCGTCTACATCGACCAGCTGCGCAGGAAGACCCGGGAACGCGCATGACGGGACCGCGCATGACCACTGGATCACTCATGACCACTGGATCACTCATGACCGCTGAATCGCTCGTGACGAAGGAGGACTCTGTGATGAGGAGCATTCGCAGCAGGCGCCGGTTGCTGGTCGCGGTGGGCACGGTCCTGGCCCTCGGCGCGGGGGCCTCGGCGTGCGGATCGTCGAACGACAGTGGCGGCTCGGGGAGTTCGGGCAGCGCCAAGGGCAAGAAGGTCCGGCTGATCACCGGGGTGAAGAGCGACCCCTTCTACATCACCATGACCTGTGCCGCGCAGGAGGAGGCCAAGGCCAAGGGGATGGACTTCACGGCCGACGGCTCCGCGCAGTGGGACGTCTCCGTGCAGCGGCCGCTGCTCGACTCGGTGGCCGCCTCCCGGCCCGACGGGCTGCTGATCTCGCCGGTCGACACGAGCGCGCTGACTCCGTCGCTCAAGCAGATCCAGTCGTCCGGCACCAAGGTGGCGCTGGTGGACACGACGGTGACGGACACGTCGATCGGCATCACCCGGATCTCGTCGGACAACGAGAAGGGCGGCCGGGTCGCCGCCGACGCGCTGGCCAAGCTGATGAAGGAGAAGGGCTCGGTCATCGTCATCAGCGTCAAGCCCGGTGTCTCGACCACCGACGCCCGGATCAAGGGCTTCACCGAGGAGATGGGCAAGTACCCCGGCATCAAGGTGCTGCCCACGCTCTACGACAACGACCTGCCGGCCACGGCGGCCTCCCAGATCCAGTCGACGCTCGCCGCCCACCCGGACCTCGGCGGCGTGTTCGCGGGCAACACCAACACCGGTCAGGGCATCGCCACCGGGCTGAAGCAGGCCGGCAGGCAGGGCGCGGTGAAGGTGGCCGCGTTCGACGCGGAGCCCGACGAGGTCGCCTCACTGAAGTCGGGCACCCTCCAGGTGCTGGTCGCCCAGGACCCGGCGGCGATCGGCCGGCAGGCGGTGGACCAGCTCGCCGGCGCCTTCGAGGGCAAGTCGGTGACCAAGTCGATCGGGACCGACATGGTGGCGATCACCAAGGACAACATGAACGACCCGTCGGTCAGCAAGTACTTCTACAAGTCGCAGTGCTGAGCGGAGGACCGCGGTCAGCGGGCGGGCGGACCCACCCTCTTGGGTCCGCCCGGCCGCCGGTCGTGCGGGCGGCCCGGCTCAGTTCAGCGAGCAGGAGTCGCCGTTCAGCGTGAAGGCGTACGGCGCCGAGTTCCGGCCGCTCCAGGTGCCGAGGAAGCCGAAGGACAGGGTGCCGTTCGCGGCGACCGACTGGTTGTAGCCGGCGGCGTCGGCGGTGACCAGGCCGCCGTTCTGGCTGACCGTCGCGTCCCACATCTGGGTGACCTTCTGGCCGTCCCGGAAGGACCACTGGACCCGCCAGCCCGACAGGGCCTGGCTGGTGGTGACGGTGACGGTGGACTGGAAGCCGTCGGTCCACTGGTTGACCAGGTCGTAGGAGACCTGGCAGGTGGCCGCCGCGGGGTCGGTGGGATCGGCGGAGGCGGAGGCGTGACGGCCGCCGGTGCCCGCCGTGGCCGCGGAGGTGCCCTGGGGCTCCGGGTCGGGGTTCTTGTGGTCCGGCTTCCCGGCGGTGGCCGAGGAGGAGGACGAGGGGGCCGCGGCGGCGGTGTGCGTGCCGGTCGGGTCGGCCGACGGGATGTCGGCGGTGGGGTCGGCGACCGGCTGGCGGTCGTCGTGGGAGGCGGAGGCCGCGTCGTCGCCGGAGCCGCCGCCCATCGGCATCATCGACACGCCGAGCGCCACCATCGAGATCAGCACCGCCGCGCCGAGCAGCCCGTGCCGCAGCACCTTGCCCCGGCCGCCGCCCTCCCTGGGGTCGCCGCCGTCGTTGTCGGCGGCGACCGGGCGGACCGGGCCGAGCCGCACCTCGGCGGCGCGGCGGCGCCGCTCCAGGTAGGCGAGGCCGCCCCAGCCGATGACCCCGCCGGCCAGCGCCGCGGGCAGTCCGCCGCCGTGCAGCCGCAGACAGGCGGCGGCCTCGGCGCACTGCACACACGTGGCGAGGTGCCGGGAGAGGTCCTCGGGCGTGTCGGCCGCCGAGGACCGGGTGACCGCGTCCAGCAGCCGGGCGTAGCTGCGGCACTCCGCGGCCATCGGCGTGTCGAGGTGGGCGCGGTGGCAGCGGTCCCGGAAGAGGGCGCGCACCTGCTCCAGTTCCTGGGCGGCGACGGCCGGGTCGAGGCCGAGCCGGCGCGCCACGGCGGGCAGCGGCAGCGCCTCCACCTCGGCCAGCCACAGCAGTGAGGCGTCCGCGTCCTGCATGTCACGTATGCCGCGCAGTGCGACGGGTCGCTGCAACGGCGGACCCGTATAGCGCTCCGCCTTCTCGGAGTTGAGCCAGAGGCGGAGGTCCGGGTCGAGCTTGTGCCCGAGTCCTCCGGCCTCCCAGGCGGCGGCCGTGTTGCGCACCGCGGTGAGCAGCAGCGGGATCATCGGCAGTCGGGCGGCGCGCCGTCCTGAGCCGCGGACCGGCGTGAAGTCCGCGTCACGGGCCTCGCGCATACCGAGCGTGAAAGCCTCGGTGGCCAGTTGGTTGGCCGTCAGCGAGCCGGACGTGCACAGATCGGCGTAGGAGAGCACCGCGTCCCAGCACTCGGAGAACAGCGCTGCTTCGGCGGCGTCCTGAGGGGTCGGCAGGTCGGGCATGGGTCTCCTGCATCCAAAGCGAGGTCAACTCACCGTATCGGCAACGGAGTTGGGGGGAACCTCACGGTGGGACCGAGCTTTTCACGTCACCTGCACAACTGACAAGCGGCATATTCAATACCGGTTACCGGTGGTCGCGTCACGGATCCTCCCCGTCACCCATACCACCGGTCCCCGGTGTCACGTCAACCGCTGTGCCGGCCGTCCGGAGAACACCTTCGTGCCCGTCGTGGCCCACAACTCCGGCCACTGGTACGGACAGCGACCGCGTTTCGACTCACCGTTCCGGCGGGTTTCTTGTGCCGGCCCCCGGCATCACGCCTTCGCCGGGTCCGCCGCGGGCAGACTGTCCATGAAGGAGCTGACGGAGAAGACGGCGCGGCCGGGTCCGGGCGGGCCGTAGCCGGGCGGGGAGGAGAGCCCGAAGTCCTCCATCGTCTGCCGGTAGGCCTGCAGCAGCCGGATGTGGTACTCCAGCGGGGCGCCCTGCGGGTTGGCCTTGCCGAGCGGGGTGGTCGGCTCGGGGCACCAGGTGGTGAAGCGGGGCGTGATGCCGTGCGACATGAAGAAGCGCAGCCCCTCGGTGGTCGACTCGATCGCCTCGTCGACGGTCTTGAACCCGAACGGCTCGGCCATCTCCACGCCCGCCACGAAGTTGGGGATCACGTTCCGGGCGCCGAAGATCTCGGCCGAGTCCAGGATCCGCCTGTGCCACTCGTCCCGGCCGACGTACCGCTCCTTGCCCGGGCAGTACATCTTGAAGAGGTACTCGTCCCACACCTCGTAGTTGGGGTGGTAGATCTGCACCCCGTAGTCCTTGAACCGCTGCACGTCGTCCCGCGGCAGCGCCTGGGCGACGACCTTGCCGATCCACCGCCCCGGGAACCGCTCCTCGATCGCCTTGGCGTAGTGCCCGTAGAAGTCCGCCTCGTCCCGCCCGGCGACGGTCTTGGTGATCGCACCGCCGGTCAGCGTGTAGGCGGTGGAGACCTTCGCGGTGTCGTACCGGTCGATGATCTCCAGGGCTTCGAGGACCTCCTCGACGTCCTTCACACCGGTGTACGGCCGCCCGGCCGCCTTGTGCTGGCGCCAGTTGTGGTTGATGTCGCAGTACTGGCACTCCTCCTTGGCGCCGAAGTACTGGCAGACCCGGAAGACGGTGAGGTAGATGAGGTAACCCCACTGGATGGTCGGGGCGACCTCCATCACGGACTTGCCGCTGGCGAGCTTGTGCCGGTAGTACTCCGGCATCGGCGGCACCCCGACGTCGGCGATCCGCTTCCCGTCGAGGTAGAGCCCGAGCACGCCCTCGTCGTCGGCGGCCACCCGGTACGGCGAGGTCGGGTTCACCCGCACGGACACCACGGTCCGCCGCAGGTCGTACGGCCCGCCGGTGAGGATGATCTCCTCCGGGGGCCTGCGCAGCGCCGCCTCGCCCAGTTCCGGCAGGGTGCCGTGGTCGAAGGAGAAGATGAAGTACGACTTCGGCTTGACCTCGCCAGCTGCCTCGTTGGTGGTATCGCTCAGGGCGGACGGGTCGAAGGCCACACCGCCCCGCAGCAGGTCCTCCTTGAAGACGGCTTCCCGCGGAACATGCGGAAACCTCTCCATCAGATCCTCGACCAGCGCGGTACGGCTGCCCATCCCGTGTCTCCTCCCGGCTCAGGCGTTCGGCTCCTCACGTTATGCCCCGTCGTCGGCGGAGGGGAGAGCGGGGGGCGGCTGCGGCGCGGCGCGGGCCCGGCCGAGCCGGGCCATCACGTCGTCACCGGCCTGGACGGCGGCGCCGTGGAAGTCGCTCCACGGCCACCGGATCAGCCGCCCTGCGGCGGTCGCCGGGTCGACTCCCGCAGCACCACATGCGTCCCCAGCACCAGATGCTGCCCGTCGGGCAGTTCGTCGCGGTGCAGGGCGAGGCGGACGGCGGCGCGGCCCAGTTCTTCCTGGGGTACATGGACGGTGGTGAGCGTGGGGTGGACGTCCCGGGCGACCGGGATGTCGTCGTAGCCGGCCACGGCGATGTCGTCGGGAATGCGGCGGCCGGACTCCCGCAGGGCCCGGATCACGCCGGTGGCGATCATGTCGGTGGCGGCGAGGACCGCGGTGAAACTCCGCCCGGAGGAAAGGAGTTCGCGGGTCGCCTGGTAGCCGTACGAGCGGGAGAAGACCCCGTCGAGGACGAGGCCGGGGTCGGGGGCGAGGCCGAGGAGTCCGTGGGCGCGGGTGAAGCCGGCGATGCGCTGGGCGCTGGTGGACAGGCCGGGGACCCGGCCGAGGTAGGCGATGCGGCGGTGGCCGCCGGAGAGCAGGTGGCTGGTGAGGGCGAAGGCGCCGCCCTCGTTGTCGTAGTCGACGACCGTGGCCGGGACGCCGGGGCCGAGCGGCGGGCGGCCGACGAGGACCAGCCGGGAGCCGGACCGGTCCAGGGCGTGCGCGAAGTGGGTCATGCGGTCGTGGTAGGCCTTGTCCTCAAGGGCGCCGCCCACCACGATCACCGCGTCCGCCCGCTGCTCCCGCATGGTCTCCACGACGGCGAGGACGCGCCGCGGGTCGCCGTGCGTGGTGCAGAGCATGCACAGCCGGCCCTCCGCCGAGGCCTGCTCCTCGACCCCGCGGGCGATGTGCGCGTAGAAGGGGCCGGTGACGTCGTCCACGACGACGGCGACGGTCTTGTTGGTGGCGCCGCCGAGGGCGCGGGCGTGCGCGTTGACCACGTAGTCCAGCTCGCGCATGGCTTTGAGGACCCTGGCGCGGGTGGCGGCGGCCACCGGGTAGGTGCCGCCGAGGACGCGGGAGACGGTCGACGCGGAGACGCCGGCCCGCGCGGCGACGTCCCGTACCGTCGAGGCGTCCCCGTTCGGCGCCGGCCGCGTCCGTTTCGCCACCGCTCGCTTCCCCCTTCGTCATGTGTCAGGTCACCCTACGAGACGGCCGCCCCCTGGGAGACGGCCGCGGGCACCCGGCGGACGGCCTGTCACGCGGCCCGATCGAGGGCCGACTGGTCGACGGCGTGCAGGAGGCCGTCTCCGGTCAGCAGCCGGCCGGCCTCCGCCACGACGGTGAGGCCGAGCCTCGCCACCTCGTTGCCCTGCGAGCCGGCCAGGTGCGGGGTGAGGAAGGCGCCCGGGAGGTCGAAGAGGGGGGAGCCGGCGGGCAGCGGCTCGGGGTCGGTGACGTCGAGGATCGCGGTCAGGCGGCCGGCGCGCAGCTCCTCGGTCAGGGCGTCGTGGTCGACCAGGGAGCCGCGCGCGGTGTTGATCAGCACCGATCCGGCCGGCATCAGGGCGAGTTCGCGGGCGCCGAGGAGATGCCGGGTCTCCGGGGTCTCGGGCGCGTGCACGGTGACGATGTCCGAGGTGCGCAGCAACTCGTCCAGCGGCAGCAGGGGGACGCCGAGCCGGGCGGCCTCCGCCTCGTCCACGTAGGGGTCGGCGAGGGCGACGGCCAGGTCGTGGGGGCGCAGGAGCTCCAGGAGCCGGCGGCCGATGCGGGAGGCGCCGACGATGCCGACCCGGCGGTGGAAGTTGCCGATGCCGGGGACGATGTCGCCGTACGGGAAGGTGCGGCGGGTACGCAGCAGGTCGCGGAAGGCGAAGACGTCCTTCCCGGCGAGCAGGATCATCGCGAGGGTGTACTCGGCGACCGGGAGCGCGTTGGCGGCGGCGGCCGAGGAGACGACGATGCCGCGGCGCCAGACCTCGGGTGTGGTGAAGCCCTTGACCGAGCCCGCCGCGTGCAGCACCGCCCGCAGTCTCGGCGCGGCGTCCAGCGCGGCCGCGTCCAGGACCGGGCAGCCCCAGCCGGTGACCAGGATCTCGGTGCGGGCGAGCGTGTCCCGTACCCGGGGGTCGGTGAAGTCGTGCGCCACCAGAGTGGGATCGATTTCTACGTGCTCGCGCAGCCGCGCGAGCACCTCCGGCGGAAAGATCTGCGGCACGTTCTGGGCTGTCATGGCGAACAAAGCCTGCGGACGCTCGGGCAAGGAAGTGACCTTCCGGCTCGGTGACGCGCGGATAGCAACCGGTGTCTACCGTAGGTCCCGGCAAATGAGAGGGTCAATGGACAGACACTCCCCGAAAGGGACGGACACTGACTGCCCGGCGAACGACGGACACCCCCGGAGGACGGCGGACACTCCCCGGGGGACGACAGGGATGGGACAGCAGAGATGACGGACCCGGCGCAGACGGTCACCAACTGGGCGCGCAACATCACGTACACCCCCAAGGAGTTCCATCGCCCGCACTCCCTCGACGCGCTCCGGACGCTGGTGGCCGGCAGTGCGCGGGTACGGGTGCTGGGCAGCGGGCACTCCTTCAACCGCATCGCCGACCCCGGCCCGCAGGGGGTCCTGGTCTCGATCGCCGGGCTGCCGCCGGCCGTCGAGGTGGACACCGCGGCCCGTACGGTCCGGGTCGCGGGCGGCGTCCGGTACGCCGAACTCGCCCGCGCGGTCCACGCGCACGGCCTGGCGCTGCCCAACATGGCCTCGCTGCCGCACATCTCGGTGGCCGGCTCGGTCGCCACCGGCACCCACGGCTCGGGCGTGGCCAACGGGTCGCTCGCGGCGCCCGTCCGGGAGGTGGAGCTGGTCCTCGCCGACGGCTCGACGGCGACGTTCGCGCGGGGGGACGCGGGCTTCGACGGGGCGGTGACCTCGCTGGGCGCACTGGGTGCCGTCACCGCGCTCACCCTGGACCTGGAGCCGGCGTACGACATGGCGCAGACGGTGTTCACCGAACTGCCCCTGGAGGGGCTGGACTTCGCCGCCGTGTCCGGCGCGGCCCACAGCGTGAGCCTGTTCACCGACTGGCGGGAGCCGGGCTTCCGGCAGGTGTGGGTGAAGCGGCGCACCGACCAGCCGGCCGTGGACTTCCCGTGGGCCGCGCCCGCGACCGAGGCGATGCACCCGGTGCCGGGCATGCCGGCGGGCAACTGCACGCAGCAGTTCGGGGTGCCGGGGCCCTGGCACGAGCGGCTGCCGCACTTCCGGGCGGAGTTCACGCCGAGCAGCGGGGACGAGCTGCAGACGGAGTACCTGCTGCCGAGGCCGGCGGCGCTGGACGCGCTGCACGCGGTCGACGGCATCCGGCGGACGGTGGCCCCCGTCCTGCAGACCTGCGAGGTGCGGACGGTGGCGGCCGACGAGCAGTGGCTGAGCCCCGCCCACGGCCGGGACTCGGTGGCGCTGCACTTCACCTGGGTGGACGACCTGACGGCCGTACTGCCGGTGGTGCGCCGGCTGGAGGAGGCGCTGGAGCCGTTCGGTCCGCGGCCGCACTGGGGCAAGGTCTTCGCCGTCGCGGCGGACCAGGTCCGGCGGCGGTACCCGCGCCTCGGCGACTTCCGCGCCCTGGCCCGGGACCTCGACCCGAACGGAAAGTTCACGAACCCCTTCGTGGCGGAGGTCCTGCACGACTGACGGACTTAATCCAACCCTTAAGGTAATGGCTTGTCGAAAGCGCTTCCCAGGCCATAGCGTTGCGCCGTGTGAAGCACACATCACGTGACATACGCACCGCCAACCGCTATGAGGTGCTACGGCACATCATCGCCGAGTCCCCCACCTCCCGGCAGGAGCTGGCGGCCGTCACCGGGCTGAGCCTGGCCACGGTCGCCACCCTCGTCGGGGAGCTGCTGGAACTGCGGATGATCACGGAGGTCGGCTTCGAGGACTCCGCGGGCGGCCGCCCCCGGGGCCTCGTCGCGGTCAACGCCTCGGGGGGCGCGCTGATCGGCGTCGACATCGCGGAGACCTACGTCCACGTCGAGCTGTTCGACCTCGCCCTGAACGTGCTGGCCCGCGCCGATGAGGACATGCGTCCCGGCGAGAACCGGCCGGAGCAGGTGGTGGGCCAGGTGGCCGCGGCCGTCGGCTCGGTGGTGACGCAGGCCGGCGTCGAGGGCGCGCGGGTGCTGGGCGTCGGGGTGAGCGTGCCGGGGCAGGTGGACCGGGCCACCGGCATCGCCGAGTACGCGCCCAACTGGGACTGGCACGACGTGCCGTTGCTCGACCTGCTCTCCGAGCACATCGCCTACCCGCTCCACCTGGACAACCCGCTGCGGGCGTGCGCGGTGGCCGAGCAGTGGTTCGGGGCGGCTCGCGGCCGCGGGGACACCGTGGTGGTGAACCTCGGCACCGGGGTCGGCGCCGGGCTCGCGCTGGGCGGCAGGCTGCACCGGGGGGTGAGCAACAGCGCCGGGGAGTGGGGGCACACCACGCTCGTGCTGGACGGGCGGCTGTGCCACTGCGGCAACCACGGCTGCGTCGAGACGTACGTCGGCGCCCCCGGCATCATGCTCAACCTGCGCGAACTCAGCCCGCAGAGCCCGCTGCTGCACCCCGAGGACCAGACGGCGACCATCGACGCGCTGGCCCGGGGCGTGGCGGACGGTGATCCCGTCGCGGTCAAGGTCGTCCGGGACACGGCCCGTTACATCGGCGCCGGTATCGCCAACCTGGTCAACCTGCTCAACCCCGAACTGGTCGTGCTCAGCAGCTGGGTGGCCCGCCGGCTCGGCGAGCCGCTGCTCGCGGAGGTGCGGGAGGCCGTCCGGCGGCACGCGCTCGCACGGCCGTTCGCCGCCACCGAGATCGTCCTCTCCCCCATCCCCACCGACCCGGTCTGCCTGGGCGCGGCCACGTTCGCGCTGGAGGGCGCCCTGCGGCCGGTGGGCCAGCGGGGCGGCGTCCGCGCGGGCCGCACCGCGCCCGCCTCCCGGTGATCGAACAGTCCAAATCGCCGCTCGATTAATCCATTGCCGGGCTCCTCGGCACTCTGCGACCGTCGTGGCGTATCCGCGGCCGGTCGGCCTCTCAAGCCGACCGGCCGTACGTCGTGCACGGAACGAGGGAGTACCCGGCGTGGCCGGAAACATCGAGGTCCGCGGTCTGTCCCGCACCTTCCACACCACTGTCCGGCGCCCGGGTCTCGCGGGCGCCCTGCGATCCCTGGTCAACCCTGAGCGCGTCGAGAAGCAGGCGGTCTCCGACATCTCCTTCGACGTCGCCCCGGGCGAACTCCTCGCCCTGCTCGGCCCGAACGGCGCGGGCAAGTCGACCACCATCAAGATGCTCACCGGCATCCTCACCCCGACCTCCGGCGAGGCCCGGGTCGCGGGCGTGGTGCCGTACCGGGAGCGGGAGCGCAACGCCCGGAACATCGGCGCGGTGTTCGGGCAGCGGACCCAGCTGTGGTGGGACCTGCCGGTGCGGGAGTCGTTCGCGATCCTGCGGGACATCTACGAGGTGCCGAAGGCCGAACACGCCGCGCGCCTGCGGGAGTTCGACGAACTCCTCGAACTCTCCGCCTTCTGGGACACCCGGGTCAGGCACCTCTCGCTCGGCCAGCGCGTCCGCTGCGACCTGGCCGCCGCCCTGCTCCACGATCCGCCGGTCGTCTTCCTCGACGAGCCGACCATCGGCATGGACGTGGTGGTGAAGGAGCAGGTCCGCGAGTTCCTGCGGTACCAGGTGGCCGAGCGCGGCCGTACCGTGCTGCTCACCACGCACGACATGACCGAGGTCGAGCGGCTCGCCGAGCGGGTGGTGCTGGTCAACCACGGGCGGCTGGTGCTCGACGGCACCCTGGACGAGGTCCGCCGCGACTTCGGCTCGACCTGGCAGGTGCGGGCGACGCTCGCCGACCCGCACACCCCGGTCGGGGCGCTGCCGGGCATCGCGCTGGTGAGCCATGACGGGCCCCAGGTGGTGTTCGGCCCGGACGGTCCGGCCGCGCCCACCGTCCACCAGGCGCTGAAGCTGGTCATCGAACGGTACGAGGTGACCGGTGTGGCGGTGGACGAGGCGGACCTGGAGGACGTGATGCGGGCCGCCTACGCCGAGGCCAGGGCCAGGGCCGAGGCCGCGTGATGACGACCCTGACCCATGCCTGGCGCGCCGCCCGCGTCACCCCGCTCGGCGAGCTGTACACCCCGCCCCGGGTCACCGCCGCGCTGCTGCGGCTGACCGTGCAGGTGGTGCTGGTCGCGTCCCTGTGGCACGGCCTGTACGCCCAGACCGGTACGACCGCCGGGCTCTCCCGCGACCAGGCGGTCACCTTCGCCGTGCTGGCGGTACTCGCCTCCCGGCTGCGGGAGCTGGACCAGTACGCGGCCCGGGACACGGTCGTGCAGCACATGTACTACGGCACGATCGTCTACTGGTACCTGCGCCCGCTGTCCCCGCAGCGCTACTACGCGCTGCGCGCCCTCGGCGAACAGCTCTACGGATTCGCCTGGGCGGCGACCGGATACGCGATCTGCCTGGCGGCCGGTGTCGTGGTGCCGCCCGAGTCGGCGGCCGTGGCCGCGGTCTTCGCGCTCAGCCTGCTCCTCGGGCAGTGGGTCCTGCACTACGTCATGCTGCTCATCGACCAGTTGTGCTTCTGGACGCTGCGCAACACGGCCGCCCTGCTGATCCTGATCTTCGCGCAGAACCTGATGTCCGGGGTGTACGCGCCCCTGTGGTTCTTCCCGCACTGGTTCCTGGTCCTCAGCTCCTTCCTGCCCTTCCAGGCCACGCTCAACGTGCCGCTGTCGCTGTACGTGGGCCGCATCCCGCTCTCCGACGCGGGCTTCCAGCTCGGCGTCCAGGCGGCCTGGCTGGTGGCGCTGCGCTTCCTCACCCGGTTCCTGTGGCGGCGCGCCGCCCGTCGAGTCGTCTCCCAGGGAGGCTGAGGCCATGAACGCCGTACGGATCATCTGGCGGGTCACGCAGCTCAACTTCCGTGCCCAGCTGGAGTACCGCACCGAGTTCCTGATGATGATCGCGATCGGCGCCGTCTGGCAGGTGTCGGTGATCGTGTTCGCGACCGTGCTGCTGACCCGGTTCGCCGGGATGGGCGGGTGGGACAGCTCGGACGTGCTGCTCATCCCGGCGACCCGCATGCTCGCGCACGGCCTGTTCGTGCTCTTCCTGGGCCGGGTGCACGGTCTCGGCCGGCACATCCAGGAGGGCAAGATCGACGCCTATCTGCTGCGTCCCCTGCCGGTCCACCGCCAGGTCCAGCTGGAGTTCTTCCCGACCAACGCGATCGGCGACCTGACCGTGGCGGCGGGTCTGATGGCGGGTGCGCTCGGCCGCAGCCACCTGGACTGGACGGCGGGCCGGATCACGTACCTGGTCGCCGCGGTCCTCGGCGGCATGCTCCTGGAGACCGCCCTGTTCACCGTCGTGGCCTCGGCCTCCCTGCGCTTCCCGGCCGCCGACTACTGGGGCCGGTGGCTGGAGGAACTCCTCGGCACCTTCGGCAGCTACCCCCTGAACGTCCTTCCGAGGGCGGTCGGCGGCTTCCTCACCTTCGGCCTCCCGCTCGCCTTCGTCGCCTACTTCCCGGCGGCCGTCCTCACCGGCCACGGCCACTCGACCGGCGTCCCCTACTGGCTGGCGGCGGCCTCCCCGCTCCTCGGCCTGCTCGGCTACCTGGCCGCCCGGTGGCTGTGGCGGTGGGCGCTGGGGCACTACACGGGGGTGAACGGCTGAGGTTCCCCGCGTCCGTCAGGTGCGCCCCGCGCCACGGACCGGGGTGCACAGGGCCGCTAGAGCGATCAGGGTGCAGCAGGCACCGGCCGCGGCGGCCACGGGGGCGGTGCCGTAGCGCCCGGCCGCCCAGGTGAGGACGGCGGCGCCGACCGGGGCCATCGAGTACTGGAGCGTCCAGTAGGCGGAGGTGACCCGGCCGAGGAGAGGTTCGGGAGTGATCTCCTGCCGCAGTGACATGGAGCAGGTGCCGGCCATGCCCACGCAGGCCAGGTAGACCGCGCTCAGCGCGGCCACCGCGGGTACGGTGCCCAGCCGGCCGAGCCCGGCGAAGGCGAGTCCGCACAGGGCGGTGGCGCCGATCCAGGTCGGCCCGAAGCCGAGCCGCCTGCGGAGCGGGGCGACCAGCAGCGCCCCGGTGATCGTGCCGACCGCGCCGACCGCCAGTACGGTGCCGACGGTGCCGTCGTCGTGGCCGAGGTCGTGCTTGAGGTGATAGATCACCAGGTCGTTGACGCCGAAGGTGAGGAAGCTGAAGAGGCAGAGCAGCCCGGTGAGCGAGCGCAGGACGGGATGGCGGGCGAGGTACGCGACCCCGGTGCGCAGGTCGCGCCCGAGGCTCGTGTTCTTGGGCACCCGGTCGTCCGCGGCGCGCTCGCCGAGCCGTACGAAGAGCAGGCAACTCGCCGACACCGCGTAGCTGGCCGCGTCCACGGCCACCGCGTCGGCCGGTCCCGCCCAGGCGGCGACCAGACCCGCGCCCAGCGGCCCCAGGACGCCGGCCGCGGCCGCCGTCGCGTTCAACCGCCCGTTGGCCTCGGTGAGCCGGCCGGTACCGACCAGCCCGCGGACCACGGTGACGTACCCGACGGCGAAGAGCATCCCGACCGCCTCGCACAGGGGCAGGACCACATACAGGAGCCACAGCCGCGGCCCGGCGAGCCAGACGACGGGGACCAGGCCGTAGAGGACCATTCGGACCAGGTCGCAGCCGATGAGGAGCCGGCGCCGGTCGACCCGGTCCACGATCACGCCGGCGAAGACCGCCGCCAGCACCATCGCGGCCCCGCCGACGCCGGTGAGCAGGCCCATCCGGGCCACCGAGCCGGTCGCCCGGAGCACCAGCAGGGGCAGGGCGATCAGGCTGAACGAGTCGCCGAGGACGGAGAGGGTCTGGGCGAGCCAGAAGAACGCGAAGTCCCGCTGTCTCCAGAGCGGTCGGCCACCCGCCGCGTCCCCGCGCGACGCCGCCCGCGCCACCCGCCGCACCCCGTACCCCACGGCTCCCCCTTCCGTCCTCCCGCAACTCTATGCCGCCAGGCAGACGCGCCGCGGGGCCACCCGACAGACCCCCGACCCACCGGAAAGACGCGCCCCGGGCCGCCGGACAGGGCCCGCCCTCGGGCCGCCGGACAGGGCCCGATAACCACTTGGACGCCAGAACCTGGAACCTCTAGGTTTTCCCCTAGGAATCCTAGAGAAAGGCATCACATGGCACGTGCCGGGATCACCGCCGACCGGCTCGTCGCGGCGGCGGCCGAACTGGCCGACGAGGCCGGCTTCGAGCAGGTCTCGCTGTCCGCGCTCGCCCGCCGCTTCGGCGTGCGGGACGCGAGCCTCTACTCGCACGTGCGCAACCTCCAGGACCTGCGCCACCGGCTCGCGCTGCGCGCGGGCGGCGAGATGATCGACCGGATCGCCGTCGCCGTGGCCGGGCGGTCCGGTCGGGACGCGCTGGCCGCCTACGCCGACGCCTACCGGGCGTACGCCCTCGCCCACCCCGGCCGTTACGCGGCCACCCAGATCCGCGTCGACCCCACGCTCGTCGACGCCGATGCCCCCGCCATGCGCCGCACGGTGGAGATCACCTACGGCATGCTGCGCGGCTACGGCCTGGCCGAACCCGATCTCACCGACGCCGTACGCCTGTTGCGCGCCACCTTCCACGGCTACTGCGCACTGGAGGCCTGCGGTGGCTTCAACGCCCCGCGCGACGTCCGCGCGTCCTGGGACCGGGCGATCGACGCCCTGCACATCGCACTGGAGAACTGGCCCCGCGAGGAGACCGACCACCATGTCTGACCTGCACTACGACGTCACTGGCAGCGGCCCCGTGCTGCTCGTGCTCCCCGGCGGAGCCGGGCACCCCATGGGCCTGGGACCGCTCACGGAACAGCTCGCCCCGCACTTCACGGTCGTGACGTACGACCCGCTGGGCCTCGCCCACGGCCACCTCGGGGACCCGGTCGCCGACCAGGCCGTGCCGGACTGGAGCGAGGGCGCGCACCGGGTGCTCGCGGAGGTGGCGGCGGACGGCGCGCCGGCGTACGTCTTCGGCACCAGTGCCGGTGGCATCGCCGCCCTCGACCTGCTGGCCCGCCACCCGGACCGGCTCCGGCACGTCATCGCGCACGAGCCGCCGTGCGTCACCCTGCTGCCGGACGGCGAACGCCTGCGGGCCGAGCTGATCGGGCAACTCGACGGCGGACACCGGGACCCCGGCGAACCGACCCCGTTCTCGGTCTTCCTCGCCCACGTCCTGCGCCCGTTCACCGCGTACCGCCCACCGACCGGCCTGCCCCGCCTCACCCTGGCCGCCGGCCTCGACTCACGCGGCCAGCTCCTGCACCGCACGGCCGAGTTCACCGCCGCGTACACCGGCGCCGCGTTCGCCGAGTTCCCGGGCGGCCATCTGGGAACCCTTGAACACCCCGCCACGTTCGCGGCCCGGCTCACCGAGACGCTGCTCGCGGCCGGACAGGCACCGTCCGCCCCCTCCGCACCGCCCGCGCAGTAAAACCCCGCGTCAGCGCGGAAGAGGCAACTTCTTCTGTCGGTCGGCGGCGACCGCAGCGCGCGACATCCGCACCACGCGTCACCGCCGGGCCCGTGTCCTCCGCGAGCCCGTGATCGGGGTGCTCGGGCCGGTGGGCTGCCGGCGGGCGCCTGGTAGGCCGCCGCCTGCGCGGCGACGGACCCGGACTGCGGCAGTCCGCTCAGCGGAGCGTCGCCGACCACGACCCACGCTCACGACCACGTCCCGGATCTCCCGCCTCACGCCCTGACGTGTGCCCCGTGCGCCCTTACGGTGCCGAGCGACTCCACCATCCGGCGCATGACCGCCACGGGCAGCGCCGGGTTGCGGGCGGCCGTCTCGGCGCCGCCGCCTCGCAGGAGCTGCGTCAGGAGCCCTACGGGCAGGCGCGGATGGCGGGCGGCCGCCTGCCGCACGTACTCATGAGGGTCCGCCAGCAGCCGTGCGGCGGCGACGGCGGGCAGCCGGGGGTCGGTCGCGGCACGGTGGCGAACCTCGTCGCTGGGGTCGCGGCTGAGCCGTTCCACCAGATCGGGCGTGGACTCGGGGTCGTCCAGCGCCAGCCGGCGCAGCCGCGGGCTCGGATCGTCCGCGTAGCGCAGGAGGCCGTGGCGGGGGAAGTTGGGATGGCCGCGCGGACGGTCCGGAACAGTCAGGCTGCCGGTCCACCACTGCCACACCCGCAGCAGCATCTCGGCGGGCGCGTCGTCGCAGGACTCGGCGAGGAACAGCTGTACGACCCGGTCCTCGTCGTCGGCGAGCCGGGCGACGACGTCCGGCGGCAGGTGCCGGGCGCGGGCGACGCTTCTGCGGATGAGGGGGTGGGTGGACGCGGCCAGGCGGCGCATGGCGTCGGGGTCGTCGTGGAGCGCGGTGACCCAGTCGAGCGGGTGGTAGCGGCCGACCGGATCGAAGTCGACGGGAATGCCGGCGCGTTGTTCCTCGGTGAGGTCGGCGCGGACGGACACGGACCAGCGGACGTGCGCGTCGGGGTCCTCGGCGAGCAGGGCGACCAGGCCGGGGTCGAGCCATGGGTTGCGGGCGAGGGAACGGCGCTCGTCCGCCTCCCCGTGGCGTGCCAGGTGCTCGGCGAGCGCGCGCTCCAGCCTGCAGCTCTCCAGCATCTCGCCCCCGATGCCGCCGGACTCGTACACCGACCGGGACACCGGGTGGCCGCGGTGGTGCAGTTGCAGCGCCCGCTCGCGCACCGTGCCGTGCGGGTCGGCCAGGAGCGCCGCCCGGGCCGCTGCGTCGAGATGCGGCCAGGCGGTCACGCACGCCACGGTACGCACTCCGCCGTCGGGGTCGCGGGAAAGGGTGACCGCCAGGTCGGCGGGCAGGCCCTGCAGGCGCGCGGTCTCGGAGCGCACCCGGGCCGAAGGGTCGGCGGCAAGGCTGCGGCAGGTGTCCTCCGGGAGCTCGGCCCGGCGGTCGGCGGCCAGCAGGGTGAGGATCCAGCGGTGCTTCTCGTCCTCCTCGGCCGCGATCACGCGCGCCCACTGATCGGGCGTGATGTTCGGCTGCACCTCCGCCGCGTGCTTCCTGACCTTCCAGTCCGGATGGCCCAGCAGCGTGTCCACGACGTCCGCCGGCATGGCGCTGTACATGGCGAAGTGGGACCTCTCCAGCAGCAGGGGCAGCAGGTCCTTCGGGAGGGCCGGATTGAGCGAGAGACCGCAGGCCCAAGAGCCCAGCAGTTTCTCCATGGGCCGGGGCCCCCGGAACAGCGCTTCCCAGGCCGTCGCCCGGTCCTCCTCGGTCTCCGCGGCGGCCGCCCGCGCACTCTCCTCCTGCCGCTCCCTGATCCGGTCGACGACGACCAGCCAGACCGTGTACTCCTCCGTCGTGGCCCCGACCAGTGCGTCCCCGTCCCGCGACAATGTCACGAACTCCGGTTGTCCGGGCCGCCCACCGAAGACTCCGGCGAGGTCCCAGCCGTCGGTGAGCCGGACCCGGATCCAGCCCTGACGCGGGTTGCCCTGGAAGTCGACGAGGAACACGCCGTCCCCGTCGAGCAGCCCCGCTTCGGCCGCCAGCCGGTGCCACTGCGCATTGAGTTCGGCGACGGCGTCGGGACGGTCCAGGGCGACCTCCACGGCCGGCCGGGCCTCCCACCTGATCACATGGCGCCACGCCACCGGCGGCGGCACCACGTCCTCGACGCACGGATCCCCCGCGAGCTCCAGCCCGGCCCGCCCCAGCAGTTCGACCAGTTCGTCTCTCCACCCCATGATCCGCATCATGCCCGAGGCGACTCAGCCCTGCGCGATGTTCTCCACGTCCACTCCGGAGTCCCGCCACCGGACGCGGAGTCCGGGGCCGTCGCGCCACAGGACCGTCAGTTCCCGGTCGTCTTCCGCGCGTACGGTCACCGTCTCCTCCAGCGCCACGGCGTCCGTCGTGCCGGTGAGGCGGCTCAGCGCCACGAACAGGGTCGGGCCCGCACCCGTGACCCCGGTCAGGGTGCCGTCGAGGCCCACGGCGGGCTGCAGTTCGGACCGCAGCCCCTCCGGTGCGACCCAGCCGGTCACCCGGACCGGTGTGCCGGGCTTCGCTCCCGTCACCCGGAAGGCCCGTACCTCCGCGGCCCCCCGCACGAGCACTACGCTCGTCACCCGGGCGCCCGCACCGGCCGAGTGCCGCGACGCCGCCCATCCGTCCCCCACGCCCAGCGGCTCGATGCCCGTGCGGCTCGGGTCGCCGCCGACGATCACGCTGTTGTCGTACGACGCCGAGGGCGCGGTCGCCGTCGAGTAGCCGAGCCGGGTGTAGTAGGGGTCGTAGCGGACGTCCTCGCTGCCGTGGTTGTGGAGGCGGACCACGCCGTCCGAACTCGTGGACTGCAGCAGCCAGTTGGTCGGGCCGATCGGGGTGACCGCGTCGGCTCGTTCGACCGGGGCCGGTTCCTCCGGTGCCGTCCACACCTCGTGGTCCGGCGGGAGCAGCAGGCCGACGAAGCCCTTGCTCGCCCAGTAGGGGGACGCCGGGCCCGAATAGCCCTGCAGCAGCGCGGTGTCGGGGCCGTGCCAGCCGAGGGTCAGCAGGCCGTGGGCGTCCACCGCGCCACGGTCGAGGAAGTACCTCAGCGCCCCGGAGGCCAGCCTGCGGGTCTGGCCGGGAGACAGGGGGGTACGACCCGTGAGCGCGCCCAGCCACAGCGGGGCCGTGGTCGCGAAGCGGTACGTCAGGGAGCGGCCCTGGCGCATCGGGGCGCCGTCGCCGCCGAACAGGCGGGCGTAGTCGTGAAGATGGCGTTCCAGGCGGCGGCCGTACAGGTCGAGCAGCTTCTCGTCACCGGCGAGCCAGGCGTGCAGCACCGGGTAGAGGTGCATCGCCCAGCCGTTGTAGTAGTCGAACTTGCGGCCGTCGCCGTCCGTGTACCAGCCGTCGCCGACGTACCAGTCCTCGATGCGGGCCAGGCCGTGGTCGATCGCCCGGTGCGCGGCCGCCGGCTCGTGGCCGATCTCGGCCAGGAAGCCGCCGACCGTCACCGGGAACAGCTCCCAGTTGCAGGGCCAGGGTTGGGCGGTCAGCGCGTCGGCGAGCCAGGCCGCGGCGCGCTGTCGTACGGCGTCGTCGAGCCGGTCCCACAGCAGTGGCCGGGTCAGGCGCAGGGCGAGGGCGATCGAGGCGGCCTCGACGAGCGGCTGGCTGCGGTCCTCGATGCGCGGCCAGCCGCCCGACACGCCGGCCGCGAGTCCGTCCGCGTACCGCTGGAGCGCGGTCTCGTCGCGGCGGAAGGCGGCGAGGAGCAGGGTGCGGGCGTAGCCCTCCAGTCCGTCGGAGAGGTGGCCGGACCAGCTCTGGTGGTCGCCGGGGAGGTGATAGAGGGCGCGGTCCGCGGTGGCGTACGGCTCCACGGCGGCGAGCAGCGCGTCGGCCGCGGCCTCCCAGTGGGCGCGGGTGTAGCCGGTGCGCGGGCTGAGGCCGCGGTCCTCGGGAGGCAGCTGCATCGGTGCTCTTTCTCGCTCGTACCGAACCTTGTACCGGGCCTCGTGCCGAACCTCGTACCAGGGCTCGTACCCGACCTCGTGCCGAACCTCGTACCAAGTCTCGTACCGAACCTCGTACCCGTGGAACCTGGGGCGCCCCGGTTCCGGTCGGGGCGCCCCAGGGGCTCATCCCACCCGCACGGTGCCGTGGGGCACCAGGTGCTGGGCGAGAAGCTCGTCGCGCACCAGGCCCGCGTAGACGGTGGCGCCGTAGGCGGAGGTGTGCGTGTTGTCCTTCTTCTCGTCGTACAGGTACAGCGCCTTGGAGCCCGCCACGCCGAGGGACTCCACGAGCGCCTTGGTCTTCGCCGTGAGGTCGATCAGCGGAACGTCCTCGGCGGCGGCGACCGAGCGGATCACCTCAGGATGATTGACGCCGAGCCCGTTGACCAGAAGCGCGATGTCGTTGTCGAGCGTGCCGTCGGCATTGAACCAGCGGCGCACGATCGGCGTGACCAGGACCGGCTTGCCGCCCCGCTCCCGTACGCCGGCCACCAGGGTCTCCAGGTTCGCGCGGTAGGTCGCCTCGTCGGTCGTCTTGTCGTTGTGTGCCAGCTGGATCAGGACCAGGTCACCCGGGCGGATCAACGGCTGGACGGTACCCCAGAGCAGTGGGTTCCGGAGGTAGGTGACCGTACTTTCGCCGGAGTCGGCGTAGTTGGCGACGGCGACGCCCTTGCGCAGGTACTGCGGGAGCTGCTGGCCCCAGCCGGAATAGGGGGCGGCGGGCTGGTCGCAGACGGTGGAGTCGCCGACCAGGAGGATCTGCCGGACATGGCGGGAAGCGGGGGTGACACGGATGCCGTCGAGTGCCGGGGCCGAGCCGCCGACGGTGAGGTCCAGCCCCGGAGTTCCGTCGGGGCCCGTCGGCTCGCCCTCGGGGGTGCGGACGTTCACGGTGAAGCTGCGGGTGACGCGCCGGCCGGCGGCCGTGGCCGTCTCGGGCAGGAGCGAGCGCCGGGTCTCCCCGCTGATGCTGGTACTGGACGCGGCCGTGCCGCCGAGCCGCACCGTCACGTCGTAGTCGCCCGGCGGGACGTCGAAGTGGCAGGCGGTCTGCGTGCAGTTCTCCGTGCCGAGGGGCGGCTGCCGGTCATGGGCCTGGGCGACGGGCGCGGCCGTCAGGCAGGTACCGAGGACGACCGCCGCGAACGCGGCGACGCGAACACCGCTGAAACGTCTCACCCGGGACTCCTCCGTCGTGGCGACATGGTCTGGCGCGGACCGTACCGCCAATCAACAAGCGCTTTCTAGCCCATGGACCAGTTTCAGCAAACTGCCAACTCCGCGGCCGCGAAAGCCCTTTCGCGAAATCGATTCAACTGCCACCCTCACAGTCACCCGCACCCCCGCCCCACCGAAGGAGGCACCCCCATGTCCGGATCCACCGGGAGACCGCTCGGACGCCGCACCTTCGTCCTCGGCAGCGCGGCCGCCGCCGGCACCGCCGCCCTCACCGGCCCGCTGGCCGCCACCGCCTCGGCGGCGGGCTTCGGCTGGTCGGACGACGGCTCCGACTACGTCGTGGACACCGGCGCCGGCCTGGTCTTCAAGGTCAGCAAGACCAACGGCGACCTGACCTCGCTGGTCTACAAGGGCACCCAGTACCAGGGCTACGGCGGCAAGAACTCGCACGTCGAGTCGGGCCTCGGCACCTCGACGGTCACCATCGCCCAGTCGGGTTCGACGATCCTGGTCTCCGTCGCGTACGGCACACTGAAGCACTACTACGCGGCCCGCAGCGGCGAGAACAACGTCTACCTGTGGACCAACAAGGCCGACTCGTCGGTCACCGCCACCCGGTACATCGTGCGCGTGAAGGCCGGCCTGTTCCTCAACGACGAGCCGGATTCCTACACCTACGCGCCCACCGTCATCGAGTCCGCGGACGTCTTCGAGAAGTCCGACGGCCAGACCCGCGCCAAGCACTACTCCAGGCTGCGGGTGACGGACTACGACTACATCGGCTGGACGACCGGCGGCGTCGGCCTGTGGATCGTGCGCAGCAACCACGAGAAGGCCTC
The DNA here is from genome assembly GCF_021462265.1 of Streptomyces shenzhenensis. GTDB lineage: Bacteria > Actinomycetota > Actinomycetes > Streptomycetales > Streptomycetaceae > Streptomyces > Streptomyces shenzhenensis. Next base: position 114,825 of record NZ_JAJONF010000026.1, read on the forward strand.
CGGCGGCCCGTTCTACCGCTCGCTGCTGCGCCACCAGAGCGCCGACGGCGGTGGCCTGTACGAGATCCTGTACTACGGCGAGAACCAGACGGAGGCGGAGCGCTACGGCCTCCAGGGCCCGTACGTCATCGCCTTCACGGACGGCGGCGCGCCCTCCTCGTCCCTGTACCCGGGCACCCTCACCACGCCGTGGGCGGACTCGCTCGGCATCTCCGGGTACGTGGCGGCCGGCGGGCGCGGGCGGGTGGCCGGCGTCGGCATCTCGGGGCGGGACACGGCGTACCCGTACACCGTGGGACTGGCCAACTCGGCCGCGCAGTACTGGGGCCCGGCGCGCTCGTCGGACGGCTACTTCTCGATCGCGGGCGTGCTGCCCGGGACGTACACCCTCACTGTCTTCAAGGGCGAACTGGCCGTCTACACCGGCTCGGTGAGCGTGTCGGCGGGTTCGACCACCACCCTGAACACCCTCGCGATCCCGTCCTCCAACGATCCGAGCAACGCCTCGGCGATCTGGCGCATCAACAACTGGGACGGCACGCCGGGCGGGTTCAAGAACGCCGACCTGATGACGTACATGCACCCGTCGGACGTACGGGCCGCGTCCTGGACCGGGAACGTGGTCGTCGGCAGCGGCACCGAGACCTCCGCCTTCCCCTGCTACCTGTGGAAGGACGTCAACAGCGGGATCGTCGTCTACTTCAGGCTCACGGCCGCCCAGGCCGCCGCCGCGCGCACCCTGAGGATCGGCGTGACGACGGCCTACGCGAACGGCCGGCCGCAGGTCGTCGTCAACGACACCTGGACCTCCGCCGTCCCCTCCCCGCCCACCCAGCCGAGCACCCGGTCGCTGACCGTGGGCTCGTACCGGGGCAACAACCACACGTTCACCTACAGCGTTCCGGCGTCCGCCTGGCTGACGGACACCAGCGCCTACAACACGCTGAAGATCTACGTGGCGAGCGGCTCGGGGACGACGTCCTACCTCAGCGCCGGCACCGCGATCGACGCGATCGACCTGCTGGCATGACCTGAGGGTGCCGTCATGTTCCGCGTGTCCACTGCTGGTTCGTGCCGCCGTTGCAGGTGTACGTGATGAGGGCGGCGGAGTTGGCGGTGGACGCGCCGGACACGTCCAGGCACTCGCCCGTGGTACGGGCCTTGATGTTCACGTACGACCCCGAGGTGACGACCGACCACTGCTGGGCGGTGGCGCCGGTGCAGTCCTCCTGGGTGACGTCGCTCGCGTTCTCCTGGAGGCAGAGCGAGCTGCCGCGGCCCATCAGTTCGTAGTAGCCGGTGCCCAGGTCCTTGAACCACCACTTCTGGTTGGTGCCGCTGTTGCAGGTGTACTGGCTGATCGCGACGGCCTCCCAGAGAGACTGGCCGGGGACGTCGGCGCACTTGCCGCTGTGCCGCGCGATCAGGGTGTTGTAGGTGGCGCTGGTACCGCTGACCGTGCCGGCGGCCGTGTCGACGGAGACCTCGGGGTACCAGGACATCGACATCGAGGTGTCGGTCGGGAAGGTCAACGGCAGCCAGAGGTAGCGGGAGTCGTTGACCGTGCCGCCGAAGGAGTTGCCCCAGCGGTCGCCCATGTAGAGGTACGAGGTGCCCGAAGTGCCGCTGACCGCAAGGACGTACGCGGTCTGGGAGCCGTACGCCGTGGCGTCGCCGACGTTGGTCCAGGAGGTCCAGGGGCCGGCCGGGGAGGTGGCGGTGGCGTACTTCTGCTGGTTGGGGCTCCAGCCGGTGGCCGCCGAGGTCAGCATGAAGTAGACGCCGCCCCGCTTGAAGAGGGCGGGGGCCTCGCGGCTGGCGCCCGCCCAGGGGTTGGCGACCAGGCTGTCGATGGCGGTGTAGTCGGCGGTGAGCCGGTAGATGTGCAGGTCGGCGTTCTCGTTGGCGGCCGAGACCATGTAGGCGGTGCCGTCGGTGTCGACGAAGGTGGTGAGGTCCCGGGACATGTACTGGCCGAGCGGCCGGAAGCTGCCCTGGTAGGTGTAGGTCCCGTCGACGGTGGCGGAGACGGCGACCGCGGCCCTGGCCTCGCTGTAGTCGACGCCGTTCTCCTTGTGCATCCACATCACGAACTTGCCGGTGGCGGCGTTGTAGATGACCTTCGGGCGCTCGATGTAGGCGGTGCCGAGTTCGGAGGCGGAGGACTGGGTGAGGACGTGGTTGCGGAACTCCCAGGTCTTCAGGTCGGTGGAGCGGTAGGCGTCCACGTACCTGAAGGTGTTGTCGGAGTTGCGGTCCTCGCCGAACCAGTAGTAGTAGCCGCCGACTTTGATGACCCCGCCGCCGTGGGCGTGGACGATGTTCCCCGAAGTGTCGGTGAACTGGGTGCCGTTGGTGACGGTCTGGGAGGCGGCCGCGGCCGGTCCCGCGGTGGCCAGGGCGCCGATCACCGCCAGACAGAGGGACAGCAGGATCGCGTACGCACGTCTCATGTCAGACACGCTCCTTGGGGGACGGTTCGGTCCTGGGGGGATGGGGGGATGGTCCGGCCCGGCCGTTCGGGACTGCGAACGGCATTTGCCATGCCGAACGTTGTGATCGCCGAAAAGGTATGGGTGTGTCACGGGGAGGTCAACGGGTCTGACGAGACAAGGGGGAAAGCGATTTCCGGGGCGGTGGTTGCCCAGGGGGCCGGGAGTCGGGTGACCGCAGATCCGGTGTCCGCATCATGGGCGATCTGTTCATGAAGTGGACACGGTCGGTCGTCGGGGGCCGGGTCGACTAGCGTCGGGGCATGACCAGCGCCCCCTCCCCCAGCCTCGCCGACGCCCTCGCCGCCGGGACGGTCGTGCTCGACGGCGGCATGTCCAACCAGCTGGCGTCCGCCGGGCACGACCTGAGCGACGAGCTGTGGTCGGCACGGCTGCTGGCCGATCGGCCCGACGCGGTGAGCGACGCCCACCTCGCGTACTTCAGGGCAGGCGCCGACGTCGCGATCACCGCCAGCTACCAGGCCACCTTCGAGGGCTTCGGCAAGCGCGGGATCCCGCACGAGGAGGCCGCCCGGCTGCTCGCGCTGAGCGTGGCGCTGGGCCGCGACGCGGTACGGCGGGCGCGGGCGGAGGGGATCGTACGGCCGCTGTGGGTGGCCGCCTCGGTCGGGCCTTACGGGGCGATGCTCGCGGACGGCTCCGAGTACCGGGGGCGGTACGGGCTGAGCGTCGACGAGCTGGAGCGGTTCCACCGGCCGCGGCTGGAGGTACTGGCCGGGGCGGCGCCGGATGTGCTGGCGCTGGAGACCGTGCCGGACGCGGACGAGGCGGCGGCGCTGCTGCGGGCGGTGCGGGGGCTGGGGGTGCCGGCCTGGCTGTCGTACAGCGTGGCGGGCGGACGGACCCGGGCGGGGCAGCCGCTGGAGGAGGCGTTCGGCCTGGCCGCCGAGGCCGACGAGCTGATCGCCGTGGGGGTGAACTGCTGTGCGCCCGAGGATGTGGCGAACGCGGTCGAGGTGGCGGCGAGGGTGACCGGGAAGCCGGTGGTCGTCTATCCCAACAGCGGGGAGGTGTGGGACGCGCAGGCACGGGCGTGGACCGGGCGGTCGCTGTTCGACGCCGAGCAGGTGGAGGGGTGGCGAAAGGCGGGGGCCCGGTTGATCGGGGGGTGCTGCCGGGTGGGGCCGGAGGCGATTTCGGGGATCGCCCGGGTGGTGTGAGGGGCGCCTGTCCGCCGTGCGGGCCGGACCGTGGGCGGGGACTCAGCGGCGGCGTACGGCGGCCACCGAGCGGCGCAGCCGGCGTACCGCCAGGGTCGGTTCGGCCGATCGCTCGGGGCGGGGCGGCGCTGCCGGACGGGTCCAGAGGGCGAACTCCGCGTCCCGGGGGCCGGACACCGTGTGGGGTTCGCCGTCGCCGAGGACGCGGACCGGGTGGGTGTCGTCCCAGGGCCGCCAGCCGGGGTCGCCGGTGGTGGCGAAGCGGACCCAGGCGCCGTGCATGGCGTCGGCCAGTTCCTGCGGGGCGCCCTCGCCGGCCAGCCGGGCCGAGTGCGGGTCCTCCCCGGTGTCGAAGACGAAGCCCAGTTCCAGGGCGTGGCAGGCGCCGAGGCCTGGGCGGTTGGAGGGCCAGGCGAACTCGTAGAGGTGGGCGGAGCCGGCGCGGGCCTCGGCCAGCCGGTGCAGCGGGAGGCGGAGCAGGTGGTCGGTGACCATCTGGCCGACGATCTCGGCGGGGCCGGCGTCGGGATGCAGGGCGCGGTAGCCGCGCGGCACCTCGTGGCCGACGTGGCAGCGGGCCATGGCGCCGGCGAAGGCCACCGGGCCGAGCCGGTCGACGTGGTCGACGAGGCCGCCGGGGACCAGCCAGAGCCGGTACTCGTCGCGGGTCCAGCCCATCAGCAGGTCGACGCCGTCGGCCGCCTCGCCGTCGAGGAGGGCCTCGAAGGGGTCGCGGGGGACGAGGTCGCCGTCGACGACGATCCCGAAGGCGGGGCCGCCGAGGACGGGGCTGCTCAGCCTGCCCGCCTCGGCCTGGGCGCGCAGCAGCAGGCCACGGTCGACCTCGGCGAAGGCCCGGGCGGTCGCCGGGATCCGCAGGCGGTTCGCCATCCGGCGGACCATGCGCCGTACCTTGTCCCGCTCCGCGGCCTCGGGCGGGCCGCTCTGCAGGACGGCCCGGCGGACCAGGCCCTGGGTCTGGGGTGCGGCGAGCAGGGCGCCGGCGCTGATGGCGCCGGCGGACTGGCCGCAGAGGGTGACGCGGGCCGGGTCGCCGCCGAAGGCCGCGATGGTGTCGTGGACCCAGCGCAGGGCGGCGAGCTGGTCGCGCAGGCCGGGGTTGGGCGGGGTGTCCGGGAACAGGCCGTAGCCCTCCACGCCCAGCCGGTAGTTCACCGAGACGAAGACGACCCCGTCCCGGGCGAAGGCGTGCCCGTCGTACACCGGTACGGCCGAGGATCCCCGGGTCAGGGCTCCGCCGTGCAGCCAGACCAGGACCGGGAGCCGGGCGCCGGGGCCCGGCTCCGGGGTCCACACGTTGAGGTTGAGGCAGTCGTCGCCGGGGATCACCGGGTCGGACAGGTACTGTGCGAACGCCTCCGAGTACGGCGGCTTGGGCGCCGTCGGCCCGAACGCGCCCGCGTCCCGGACGCCGTCCCAGGGCTCGGGAGGCGCGGGCGGACGGAACCGGTGTCTTCCGAAGGGCGGGGCCGCGTACGGGACACCCCGGAACACGGCGACCCCGTGCTCCCACCTGCCGCGCACCGCCCCGTACGGGGTGCCGGCCACAGGCTCCACAGGGTCCTTGTGATCCTTCGGGTCCGTGCGCGCTGCCGTCATCCGCCCACCAGCTCCTCCCGCCGCGTGCGCCAGTACGCCGGTATGACAAGAGCATCACATCTGCTCCCGGTATTCCGGCACATGGCGGCCGGTCGGACGCGCGCGGCTGCTTGCCGTACATCAGGGCGCCGAAACCGGGCGGGTCGTAGCCGCCGGCCGAGCCGCAGTTCCCGCCGCCGCGGTGCCCCCGTGCCGTGGTGTTCCGACCGAGGTCGACAGCGGAGATCCGCGCCCGCACCAAGGTCGGAGCAGTATCGAGCGGCACTTCGCCTCCCCCGTGAACGGGGACACCGCACACGGTCAAAGACAGACTTCGCCGACGCCTTTTTCATCGCGGACTTCACGTATTTCCAGGTCAGCCGTACTCCGGCCTGATCCGACCACCCCTGTTCGAAGTTTCGAAAGTCGCGGCCGCGAACGTGCCGTCATTTCCCAGGTCTTCACGCCGTGTTGACGTGCACCTATCGTAGGAAGCGCTTACTGCACGGCTTGCACGCAGACCGCGGAAGCAGCGTTGGTCGCAACTTTCGTTACTTTCGTTGGCCCAGGGCGGGCCGGAGAGGCGGGTTCTCCATGGTCCGTGCCGGAGGTACGAGCATGGCGGCGGCCGGTCCGACGCTGGCGGTGGTGGCCCGCGAGGCGGGTGTCTCCGTGCCGACCGCCTCGAAGGTGGTGAACGGCCGCGACGACGTGGCGCCCGAGACCCGCCGCCGGGTCACCGAGGCCCTCGAACGGCTCGGCTACGTCCGCCGGCCGCGGTTCGACGCGACGAAGGCCCCCACCCTGATCGACCTGGTCGTCGACGCGCTGGACAGCTCCTGGTCGGGCGCGGTGCTGCACGGTGTCGAGGAGGCGGCGCACGAGGCGGGCCTGGAGATCGTCGTGTCGGCGGGGCTGGCCCGCACCCGGGCCGGCCGCCCGGAGCGCGGCTGGCTGGACAAGCTCACCGCGCGCGGTTCCTCCGGGGTGCTGTTCAACCTCGCCGAGCTGAACCAGGCGCAGTACGCCTGGCTGGACCACCACCGCATCCCGTACGTGCTGATCGACCCGGTCCACGAACCCCCGGCGGGCGTGGTCTCCGTCGGGGCGGCGAACTGGCAGGGCGGGGTCACCGCGACCGAGCACCTGCTCGCGCTCGGGCATGAGCGGATCGCGGTGATCGCCGGAAACCGGCGCCGGATGTGCAGCGCCGCCCGGGTGAGCGGCTACCGCTCGGCGCTCGCCTCGGCGGGGCTGCGCCATCGGGGCGAGTACGTCCGGCACGCGGGCTTCGACGGGGGCACGGCCCGGCATCGTATGCACGAACTGCTCGACCTGCCGGAGCCGCCGTCCGCCGTGTTCGCCTGCTCGGACCGGATGGCGCTCGGGGCGTACGCGGCGCTGGCCGAACGCGGGCTGCGGGTGCCGGATGACGTCAGCGTGGTCGGCTTCGACGATCTGCCCGAGGCGCGCTGGGGGACCCCGGCGCTGACCACGGTCCGCCAGCCCCTGGCGGAGATGGCGGCGACGGCGCTGCGGCTGCTGGTGCGGCTGATGCGCGGGGACCGTCCGGAGAGCACCCGGACGGAGCTGTCGACCAGGCTGGTGGAGCGGGCCAGTACGGCGCCGCCGCCTGCCCGTTCGGCCGTACGACGGTGACCGCGCCCTCATCAAGATCGTTTCCAGGGCATGAAACTCACCCTGCGCACCGCGGTGGCCGGTGCCCTGGCCGCGGCCGCCGTGACCACGGTCCTGGGCACCGCCCGCGCCACGACCCTGACCCTCGCCCCCGGCCGCCACCACCCCACGGTGGCCGTCCCCGCCGACGAGCACGACCCGAAGGAGGACGTGGAGCTGGACGAGAACGGCCGCCCGGACCTCGGCGAGGACTGAGCGGGAGCGCCCCCGTCAGGGGCGCGGGGCACCGCACGGGCCGGCCGTGACGGACGCGCGGTGCCCCACGGGCACGTCTCTCAGTCGTCGCCGCTGTGACGCGGCTTCCCGAGCATGGCCTGGATCGCGTCCACGGCGCTGCCGTCGTGATCGCTGCCGGCCGTGCCCCGGCCGGCCTGGACGTTCGCCGTCCGGTCCACCTCCAGGATGGAGTCCGCGTGGGAGTTGTCGATCACCGTGATCAGACCGCCGGCCGCGTGCACGGGTGCCGTGGCTCCTGCGAGCAGTGCCGCCGTGGTCGCCGTGACGGCCGCGGCGGTCCGCAACCGCGTCACACGCCCACGCCCTCGGACTCGGGGGCGCGGAGCCGTTCCCGGGCGATGTTGCGCTCCAGCAGGGTGGTGGACGCCTTGACGCCGACGCCGCCGGCCCCGTCGACCACCGGCAGCCTGCCGTCCGCGGCCCTCAACGCGCTCAGCGCCGAGTCCATCGCCTCGTGCGCGGCGAACAGACAGGGCGTGGAGTAGATCGCCACGTCGACGCCGAGGTCGTCCAGCTCGCTGAGCGAAAGACGGGGTGACTTGCCGCCGGCGATCTGGTTGAAGAGCAGCGGTTTGTCGCCGACGACCCTGCGGATGCGGCGGATCCACTCCTCGCTGCGCACCCCGTCGACGAGGATCACGTCGGCGTCGGTGGCGGCGAGCCGCTCCGCGCGGTGCAGGATGTCGCGCTCGTCGGTGGCGTCCGTGCGGGCCACGACGACCAGGTCCCGGCGGGTCTGAAGGACCTTCTCCAGCTTGTCCAGGTACTCCTCCAGGGGCAGCACCTGTTTGCCGTCGGCGTGCCCGCAGCGGCGCGGCCGCTTCTGGTCCTCCAGGATCACCCCGGAGGCACCGATCCGCTCCAGCCCCTCCACGACGTGGCAGGCGACCTCGGGGTCGACATAGCCGTCGTCGATGTCGACGAGGAGATGGTGGTGCGGGAACGCGCCCCGCAGCCGCTGGACGAAGGCCACCATGTCGGGCCAGGCGATGAACCCGATGTCCGGCAGGCCGTAGTACGAGGCGGCGAAGCCGAAGCCCGACACGAACATCCCGTCGTAGTGCTTGGCGGCGATCGACGCCGAGTACATGTCATAAACGCCGATCAGCGGGGTGGTCCCCGGCCCGGCGATCTGCTCGCGCAGCTTCTTCCCGTAAGTCAAGGTCCGGCTCCTCCTGTGGGTGGGCGCGACGGCACGAGCAGCCGCCACGTCTCTGCAGCCCTTTACCAAGACAAGAGCATCTCTAGATACACACGTGACCATCACCGTGCGCGACCTTTACTCACTCCAATGGCGGATCGGTTTCACCGGAGAAACGTCACTGGCCAAGCCGGGCGGTCCAGGCCAGGCCCCCGCGCACGTGGGCCAGGAAGGCCGGATCCCGGTAGGCCTCCCGGGCGTGCCCCAGGGCCGTGCAGAACACCCGTCCGGCCCCCTGCTCCCGGCACCAGGCCAGCGGATGGCCGTCCCCCATCCCGCCACCGTCGTACGAGGTCTCGTCGGCACTCAGCAGCACCCGCACCCGGAAGTCGTACCACTCGTCGGTCACCTTCTCGGCCGTGAACGGCCGAGCTTGCGCACTCGATCCGTTCACGCCTCGTCGCGCTCCCGACTGCCCCCTACGACGGGACGGTCACGGGTCGCATCCACCCAACCGCGACAAATGTCAGGGGGAGAGTGCGGGTGCGGTGACAAGCACCCACGCCGAGCGGGCGCGATCGCGCACGTTGACCCCGGCGACGACATCGGCCGGACCAGCGAGCCCGCACCGACGACAGCGGAAATGGTCCCGGTCGGGCCGGTTGGCCCGCTCGGTGTGCCCGCAGCGCGGACAGTGCTGCGAGGTATGGCGCGCATCAACCTCAAGAAACGGCACCCCGGCCCGTTTGGCCTTGTAGGCGAGGTGCTGTCCGAGCTGGTGGAAGGGCCAGGAGGAGAGCGTGCCCCGCTGGTCGCGACGAAGCCGTACCCGCTCACGGATCCCGCCGAGCTCTTCGACGGCGATCCCGCGACCGGTGCGTTGTGCGACGGACACGATCTTCTTGCTGATCGCGTGGTTCACGTGCGTGGCATGGCGCTTCTCCTTCTGCGCGCGGCGGGCGAGACGACGGGTGGCCGAGCGGGTCTGTTTCGCCTGGAGCTCAGCGCGTTTGCGGGCCTGCCAGCGTCGGTAGCGGGAAAGACGGCGGCCCTGATGATTCGTGCCGTCGGATGTGGTGGCCAGGTTCACGATCCCCCGGTCCACTCCGATCCAGTCGACCGGCTCGTACACCTCCGGGTCAGGAATGTCACAGGTGGCGACCAGGAACCACTTCCCGCCGCGCCGGACAAGGTCACTTTCGCCCTTACGGCAGGTCACGAGCGTCTTGAACTGGTCGGGCGAGCAGGCGAAGCGGATGCCCCTCAATCGCCCGTCCACCGTCCAGATCGAGACCGTGCGCGCGTCGTACTGCCAGGACAGGCAGCGATCATCGAACGGCTGCGCCGCCTCCGGCCGGAAGGCAATCGGCGTACCGACCGCCTTGCGGTACCGCTTGGAGGTAGGCGGGCCCAGACTCCCGGACCGCAGGCCGGCTTTCAGGGCGGCGTAAGCGTCGACGACCTTCTTCACCGCCCGCACCACCGGCTGCGCCGACAGCCCGAACGTCACCTTCAGATCCGCATACACCTCTTTCTGCAGGCCGTTTCGGTCCGTGAGGTCCTTGGCGAAGGCAACCTGCGAGGCGTAGGTGGCGGCCCGGTTGCAGGCATGCAGGGTCGCCTCCAGCGCCGACGCCTGCTCAGGCGTCGGCAGCAACTTCACCTGCACGACCAGCTTCACGACATCGGACCGTAGTACGACCACCGCACACACGACCGCCGTTCATCTAACGATCACCCCATCGGTGACCTCGTTAGACAATTGTTCGCACTCCTCGGCTCTGCCAGCAGCCGTACGGACGCTCCGCGCCCAGCAACGAGCGACGCGGCAACGCTCCGCGTCACGGTCACGGGAGGCGATCCCTCCCGGCGTGAACACCGGGGCATCCTCGCCAGAATCAGGTGAAGCCCGGCGCGTCGGTGACGTAGACCAGCTCCGGTGCCATCCCCGACGCCGCTGCCCTGGAGGCCAGTTCGGCCGGGGCGGCGGGGGCACCGGAATCTCCGGAAGCTCCCGGGCCCGCCTGCTCGGTGCCGCAGCCGGTGAGCAGGGCGGTGGCCAGGAGCAGGGGCGGCAGGACGCGCACGGCACGGATCACGCACCCATCGTGCCGCACAGGTGTTCCACAGGGGAGCGGTTTTCCCCGCGTCCCGCGTGACGGCCCCGGCCACAGCCGAAGGCCCGGCGTCGCTCTCCACCACCGTCGGCGCCCCGCACGGCCCGGTGGCCCCTCGCTGAACCGGGTGTCCGATTCCTTCAAGACCGGCGACCGGCTCCCGCCTACGGTGACGGCATGACTCCACGATTCGCCGTGCTCGGTCTCGTCACCTCCGACCTGACCGCCTCCCTCGCCTTCTACCGCCGCCTCGGCCTGCGGTTCCCGCCCGGTGCCGAGGAACAGCCGCACGTCGAGGCCGAGTTGCCCGGCGGGCTCACCCTCGCGCTGGACACGGAGGAGACGATCCGCTCCTTCCACCCGGACTGGCGCCCGCCGTCCGGCGGCGGCCGGGTGTCACTCGCCTTCCGCTGCGCCTCACCCGCCGAGGTCGACGCGCTCTACGACGACCTGGTCGGCGCCGGCCACCACGGCGAGCTCAAGCCCTGGGACGCGTTCTGGGGCCAGCGGTACGCCACGGTGCACGACCCCGACGGCAACGGCGTCGACCTGTTCGCCCCGCTACCCGCCGAGTAGCCCGGTCAGCGGCAGACCCGCCAGTTCCCGTACGTCCCGGGAGAGGTGCGGCTGATCCGCGTACCCGGCCCGGAGCGCCGTCTCCGCGAGCGGCACCCCGGCCCGGGCGAGCGCGAGCGCCCGCTGCATCCGCAGCACCCGGGCGAGCGTCTTGGGCCCGTAGCCGAAGGCGGCACGACAGCGCCGGTGCAGGCGGCGGGCGCCGAGACCGAGTTCGTCGGCGGCGGCCGCCACGGACCGCCCGGCGTCCAGGGCTTCGACGAGCCGCCGCAGCGACGGGTCGGGGGGCGGGGTCCGGTCCAGGGCGATCTCCTCCAGCGCGGCGGCGGGGTCGGCCGCGCGGACGACACGGTCCCGCAGCCGTCGTACGTCGGCGGCCGGCCACAGGTCCCCCAGCTCCACCCGCCGGTCGAGCAGCTCGTGCGCCGGCACGCCGAGGACGGCGGGCGCGGTACCGGGGTAGAAGCGCAGGCCGACCCACACACCCTGGGCGCCCTCGGTGACGTGAGCGCGCGTATCGGGCCCGGCGACCAGCAGCCGCCCCTCGTGCCAGAGCAGATCCATGCACCCGTCGGGCAGCACACGCCCGGCGCCGCCCTCGTCGGTCCTGTTCACCCAGACGACCGCACCAGAGAGCCGAGACGCCCGTTCCTCGTACACGGATGTCAGCGTAGACGCGCCCCTTCAGGGACGCGGGGCCCTGTTCGACACGCCGGCCCGACCGCGCCCCGAAAGGGCGCGGGGCCAGGTCCGATATGCCGTCCCGACCACGCACCGAAAGGGCGCGGCGCCAGGTCCGATATGCGTCCGATACGCGGCTGAGGCCGCGTGCGCGCGGCCGGCCACGACGAACCCGCGCCCCGCCCCCGTCGCGAACCCCCACGACGAACCCGGCGTCGGCCTCACGCCTCCGGCTTGCGCGGCGGCGGATGGCCGCTCTTCACATGCGCGCGCAGCCGCGCCGTGACGTCCTCCGGCGGCAGGAACCGGGACCATCGCTCCGGGAACTCCGACGGCATGTCGGGGTCGTCGGGATCCCCGGGATCGGCCTCCCGCGCCGCGGCCGCACGGGCCACGTACTCGGCGACCTGGGCCTCCCGCAGCCGCTCGTTGGCGGCGCGCGCCGCGGCCGTCGCGGCGGCCGGCCAGACCCGGTCGATCGCGGCGTTCACGGCGGCGCCGACGAGCACGGCGAAGGCCGAGACGCCGATCCACAGGAGCACGGCGACGGAGGCGGCGAGGGAACCGTAGATCGTCGCGCCCTCGATGGTGCTGGTCAGGTAGATGCGGAGCAGGAAGCTGCCGAGGACCCACATGGCCAGGGCGACCAGGGCACCGGGCACGTCCTCGATCCACGGCGAGCGCACCGGCACGGAGACGTGGTACAGCGTGGTCAGGAAGACGATGGACAGGACGATCACGACCGGCCAGTACAGGACCTGGACCAGCGTCTCCGACCAGGGCACGACCCCGACCACCGCGTCCGGGCCGGCCACCATCAGCGGCAGCGCGACCGAGCCGATCAGCAGCGCGGCGATGAAGAGAAGGAAGGAGACGATCCGGGTCTTCACGATGCCCCGGACGCCGTCCAGGCCGTACATCACGGTGATCGTGTCGATGAAGACGTTCACCGCGCGGGAGCCCGACCACAGGGCGAACAGGAAGCCTATGGAGATGACGTCGGGGCGGCCGCCCTTCATCACGTCGTTCAGGATCGGCTCGGCGATCTCCTTGACGCCCTTGTCGGACAGGACCGTGCGGGAGGCGTCCAGGAGGTTGGCCTCCAGGCTGGCGATGGTGTGGGCGCCGGTCCAGTCGTCGACGTAGCCGAGCAGTCCGATGAGCGAGAGCAGCAGCGGTGGTACGGAGAGCAGGGTGAAGAAGGCGGCTTCGGCGGCCAGACCGAGGATGCGGTACTCCACGCAGGAATTGACGGTGTCCTTGAGCAGCAGCCAGGCCGTCCGGCGCTTGGAGACGTTCCGGTAGAGGGCTCTGGCCCGGTGGAGCCGGCCGGAGGGCCGCTCGGGAGTATCGCTTGCTGACTGCACGCTCTAACGGTATCCGCCGCCCGGGGCCCTCCTCACCTCACGGGGCCCGGGCCGGGGCGGACTCGTCGAGCGGGGCCGTTGTGTCAGGCTGGAGACCACCGCCGCCGCTCCGGGTAGGTTCACAGCCATGGCAGGCAACACCACGCACACCGTGACCAACCAGCCGCCCCCGCTGGTCGGGTACGACCTGTTCGGAGCCGACCGGGCCCTGGTCGAGGCCGTCGAGCGGCACACCGGCCCGGAGCTGCTCGACGAGGTGCGCGCCGAGCTCTCGGGGATCGGCGCCTCGGCCGGCTCGGCGCAGGTCCAGGAGTGGGGGGCGCAGGCGAACGAGCACCCGCCGCGGCTGCGCACCCACGACCGTTACGGCCGCCGGATCGACGAGGTCGAGTTCCATCCCGCCTGGCACCGGCTGCTCGGCAAGGGCGTCGGCGCGGGCCTGACCACCGGCTGGGCCCGGCCGTCCGGGCACGTCCGGCGCGCCGCCGCGTTCCTGGTCTGGACCCAGGTCGAGGCCGGCAACTGCTGCCCGCTGTCGATGACCAACGCTGCGGTGCCCGTGCTGCGCGCCGATCCGGAGCTGGCCGCCGCGTGGGAGCCGCTGCTGAGCTCGGTGATCTACGACCGTGAGCTGCGGCCCGCCGCACGGAAGGCCGGCGCCCTGTTCGGCATGGGCATGACGGAGAAGCAGGGCGGCAGCGACGTGCGGGCGAACGCGACCGCCGCCGTTCCGCTCGCCGAGGCCGGCGCGTACGCCCTCACCGGCCACAAGTGGTTCTGCTCGGCACCGATGTCGGACGGCTTCCTCGTACTGGCCCAGGCGTCCGCCGGGCTCACCTGTTTCCTCGTCCCGCGGGTGCTGGAGGACGGCACCCGCAACGTCTTCCTCCTGCAGCGGCTCAAGGACAAGCTCGGCAACCGGTCGAACGCGTCCGCCGAGGTCGAGTTCGACGGGACCTGGGCGCGGCGCGTGGGCGAGGAGGGGCGCGGGGTGCGGACCATCATCGAGATGGTCGCCGCGACCCGGCTGGACTGCGTGCTGGGCTCGGCGGGGCTGATGCGGCAGGCGGTGGCGCAGGCCGTGCACCACGCCACGCACCGCGAGGCGTTCGGCGGGCGGCTGGCCGACAAGCCGCTGATGCGCAACGTGCTGGCCGACCTCGCGATCGAGTCGGAGGCCGCGACCACCCTCGCGCTGCGGCTGGCCGCCGCCTACGACGACGGCGGCGAGTCCGAACTGGCCCTGCTGCGGCTGGCCTTGCCCGCCGCCAAGTACTGGGTGACCAAGCGCTGCGCGCCGCTCGTGGTGGAGGCCGCCGAGTGCCTGGGCGGCAACGGCTACGTGGAGGAGTCGGGCCTGCCCCGGCTGGTCCGCGAGTCCCCGCTCAACTCGGTCTGGGAGGGCGCCGGCAACATCCAGGCCCTGGACGTGCTCCGCGCGCTGCAACGCGAACCGGGCGCGCTGGACGCCTACCTCCAGGAGATCGGCCGCGCGCACGGCGCCGACCACCGCCTGGACCGCGCGGTCAAGGACCTCTTCTCCGAACTGGCCGACCTGGAGGGCATGGAGGGCAGGGCCAGGCGGCTGGTGGAACGGCTGGCGACGGTTCTCCAGGGTTCGCTGCTGGTCCGCTTCGCGCCGCCGGAGGTGGCGGACGCCTTCTGCGCGTCCCGCCTGGGCAACGACTGGGGCTCCACCTTCGGCACCCTGCCGTCAGGACTCGACCTCACCGCCGTGGTGGACCGGGCAAGGGTGCTCATCCCTGCCTGAAGGGGCACGGGGCGGTATCGGCATGCGGCTCCGCCAGTGAGCGCGAGCAACCCTCCACAACCGTCAGCCGCCGACGCACCCCCTGCTGCGACTTGGCCCCCACCGGCCGGCGGGGGTGGTGCTGCGCCGACACGGCACCACCCCCGCCTCCTCGGCCCGTGGAACAGGCCGCCGACGCCGCGGCGTCCGCTCAAGTTTCGGCCACCCCCCGCCGGTCCACCAGGGTTGCAGGGGGTTGCAACATCTCGGCGACTGTGTGCGGACTGTGTGCCTCCGGCACCGGAAAACGGCAGTATGAGACGCGCAGTCGGACCGGAACCCGCCGCCCGGACCGCTTGACAGCGACTCATCGATGCCTTTCGAGGCGTATCCGGGAGGACCTCAGTGGGGAACCCGCCGATGGACGTGGCGCGACTCGCCGCGAAGGACGCGGCGCAGGCGGCGCGGGTACTGAACGAGGTGCGCGAGGCCAGACTCTCCGGACGGCGTGGGCGGCTCGCGCCCCGGCCGGTGATCGAACAGTCCTGGGGGCGCATGCTGCGCAGCGGAGTCGACCCCGACCACGACTTCCGTTCGGGGCTGCTGTCCGCCGACGAAGTCCGGCGCAGACGCGAGGAGTCACCGCTCAGGGACGTACTGCCGGTGCTGCGCGAGGGACTGCTTCCGGTCGCGGACACCGCCCAGCACATCATGGTGGTGGCCGATGCCGACGGGCGGGTGCTGTGGCGGGAGGGATCCTCGCCGGTGCTGCGCAAGGCGGACGGGCTCGGCCTGGAACTCGGCGCGGACTGGCGCGAAGACGTCGTCGGAACCAACGGGGTCGGCACCCCGGCGGTGGTGCGCGGGCCCGTGCAGGTGTTCGCCGGCGAGCACTTCGTCCGCTCACACGTCTCCTGGACGTGTTCCGGCGCCCCGATCACCGACCCCCGGGACGGCAGCCTGCTCGGTGTGGTGGACGTCAGCGGCCCGCTGGAGACGATGCATCCGGCCACCCTGGCCTGGGTGAACTCGGTGGCGAAGCTCGCCGAGGCCCGGCTGCGGGAACTGCACCTGGACGCGCTGGAGCGGCTGCGGGCGGTGGCGGCCCCGGTGCTGGCCCGGCTCGGCGGGCGGGCGGTGGTGGTGGACGCCGACGGCTGGACCGCGGCGGTCACCGGCGTGCCGTATCCACGGCGGCTCGCGCTGCCCAAGTCGCTGTCGCCGGGCCACCGGTGGCTGCCCGCGCTCGGGCTGTGCGTGGTGGAGCCGCTGGCCGGGGGCTGGCTGCTGCGGGCGGTGGACGAGCCGGCGCCGGCGGGCGGGGGCCGGCTCGTGCTCGATCTGGCCCGGCCACGCCGGCCCTCGGTGACGGTCGGCGGCGGCGCGGGCTCGTGGTCCCGTGAACTCAGCCCCCGGCACGCCGAGTTGCTGTACCTGCTGGCGGTGCGGCGCGCCGGGCGCAGCGCGGCCGGGCTGGCCGAGGACATCTTCGGGGACGCCTCGCGGACCGTGACCGTACGCGCCGAGATGTCCCGGATCCGGCGGTACCTCGGGGCACTTCTCGAACACCGGCCGTACCGCTTCCGGGAGGACGCCGAGATCGAGGTGCTGCTCCCCGACGACCCGGGCGACCTGCTGCCGCACTCGACCGCCCCGGCGGTGACGGCGGGCCGGGCGTCTCGCCCCCGCTGAACGTCCCGGCTCCCGAACCTCTTCGGCACATCCGGGGCATCCGGGTCATCCGCGGAGGTATCTTCCGCGTATTTGCGCGGACTTCGAGGTACGGCGACCCCGGCTGCCGTACCATCCGAGTACGGGCCTCCCCACCTGCACCTTGATCAACGCTCGGACCATCAGGCGCAGTTGGCCCGCCTCGGGAGGACACATGAAGCATCGCGGCAGACACCGGCGGCGCAGACGGGGTGCGGCACTGCGCGCGGCCCTGGCCGGGACCGCGCTGGCGCTCACCGCGACGGCCACGATCGTCAGCGCCTCGCAGGCCACCGTCGCCGAGAACCCCGGCGCACTGAAGCCACTGACCTCCACCGCCGACACCGCCCGGCTGCAGCTCCAGGAACGCCTCGTACCGCGCCGCTCGCTGGACCGGCTCGCCTCGGCGATGGGCGGCACGGTCGGGGTCGCCGACGTGCTGGCCGAGTCCGACCACACCCTGCGCGAGGCGGCCGACTGCGACTCCGGTGACCGGGACTCGCTGCCGGTCACCCCGGCCGCCACCGAGGCGTACTGCTGGGACCCCGCCGACACCCTCACCGACGACTGGCAGCCGGCCTCGGTCACCACCTCCTCGGAGGCGGACGACGACGGCCTGTGGGGCGCCAACCGCGTCGTCCTGGCCGGCTGGACGCACAGCACCAGCAGCGGCCCCGCCGCCTCCCGGGGCCTGGCCAGGATCGCGGTGATCAACGCGAACCCCCCCGCCCACCCCTCCTACTCCTGGGTCCTGCTGACCGTGCCCAGCGCCGACGGCAGCACCTACCGCGGCCTGACCTCGGGGATCTCCGGCATGGCCTGGTACCAGGACAAGCTCCTGGTCACCACCGTCCAGGGCAGCGCCAAAGCGCTCTACGTCTACGACCTGAACCGCATCCAGCGCACCTCGGTGCTGACCCGGGCGATCGGCCGGGTGCGCGGCGGCTGGTCGGCCGACGGCTTCCGGTACGTGATGCCGGCCGTGGGCTCGTACCGCTTCACCGACGGGGCCTGCTCCCCGACCGGCACGCCCTGCCCGAGCGCGCTCTCGGTGGACCGGGGGACGGCCCCGGACAGCCTGGTCCTCGGCGAGTGGACGCCCGCGGGCAGCGATCAGCACGCCCGGCTGTGGCGGTACGCGTTCGACGAGGATCCGGGGCGCGGCGGACTGCTCGCCACGGACACCTTCGGCCGGGCCGACGCGGTCGAGGCGTACCGGACCGGGGCCTCGGAGATCCGGGGTGTCCTGTCGTACCGGCCGCCGGGCGCGACGGACTCCGAGTGGTACGTCGGACACCTGCCCGGCGCCATGGACGGGCACGGCAGCCTGTGGCGCCAGGACGCCAAGGGCGCGCGGGCGGCCGACTGCGGCTCGGACGCCTCGCACCGCTGCTGGGCCGAGGGCACCGGCTCGCTCTCCTACGCGCCGGACACCGGCGAGGTGTGGTCGGTCACCGACCGCATGCTGTTCTCGGTCCCGCTGCGCTCGATCGACGCGTCCCTCGGATAACGGCTGTCGACATGTCCGGGACCGGGATGATTGCCTGGCCCCATGAGCAGCATCGTCGTGACCATCTGGTCCCTGGAGCAGACTTCCCCGGCCGACCTCCTGCCCGCCGCCGCCCCGGACGGCGGCACGGTCGGGATCGTCCGCGCCGAGGTCCCCTCCCCCGAGTTCAGCCGCTTCCTGTACGCCTCGGTCGGCGGTGACATCCGATGGACCGACCGGCTGGGCTGGAGCCACGCCCGCTGGCAGCAGTACCTGGCGCGACCGGGCGTGGAGACCTGGGTCGCGTACGACCGGGGCACCCCGGCGGGCTATGTGGAGCTCGACCCCCAGGACGACGGGGTCGTGGAGATCGCCTACTTCGGCCTGCTCCCGGCGTTCCGGGGGCGCCGCATCGGCGGTCACCTGCTCTCGTACGGCGCCGCGCGCGCCTGGGACCTGGCGGAGCGGTGGGCCGAGCGGCCGCCGACGAAGCGGGTGTGGCTGCACACGTGCAGCCTGGACGGCGAGCACGCGATGGCGAACTACCAGCGGCGGGGTTTCCGGCTGTTCGACACCAAGGTCGCGGAGGAACCGGACGTCTCGGCGCCCGGACCGTGGCCCGGGGCGCACACCACCGTGTGAGACGGGGCGTGACCCACAACACTCCGTCTCAGTATTCAGAATAGATTAGTCCGAATCGCGGACGATGGTGGACTGCCCGGAGATCCGCGTGACACGCTTCCGTCATGTCTGGAACTGGAATTGCCTTGGTGAGTCGACGCCACGTCGATCTCGGCCGCATGTCCAGCGCCATCTGTCCGGCAGGCTGAGAGCACAGCTCCGCCGCGCCGCCCTGTCCAGACCTCTCCCAGCGCAATGTTGCGCGCCTGTGCCCGTATGCGCCCGCAGGCGCAGGTCAGAGCCTCCCACCTGTCCGAAGGACGTATATCGCCATGGCCGCCACCCCGCAGAACCCCGCTGCCTCCGCGCCGCGCCGCAAGGTGAGCCGTCACCGCGGCGAGGGGCAGTGGGCCATGGGGCACCACACCCCGCTCAACGGCAACGAACAGTTCAAGAAGGACGACGACGGTCTCAATGTGCGGACACGCATTGAGACGATCTACTCCAAGCGCGGCTTCGACTCGATCGACCCCAACGACCTGCGCGGACGTATGCGCTGGTGGGGGCTGTACACCCAGCGCAAGCCCGGCATCGACGGCGGCAAGACCGCCGTCCTGGAGCCGGAGGAGCTGGACGACAAGTACTTCATGCTGCGGGTGCGGATCGACGGCGGCCGGCTCACCACGCGGCAGCTGCGGGTGATCGGCGAGATCTCGCAGGAGTTCGCGCGGGGCAGCGCGGACATCACCGACCGGCAGAACATCCAGCTGCACTGGATCCGGATCGAGGACGTGCCCGAGATCTGGAACCGTCTCGAGGCGGTCGGGCTCTCCACCACGGAGGCGTGCGGCGACTGCCCGCGTGTCGTGATCGGCTCGCCGGTCGCCGGCATCGCCGAGGACGAGATCATCGACGGCAGCTGGGCGATCGACGAGATCCACGAGCGGTACATCGGCAGCAAGGAGTTCTCCAACCTGCCGCGCAAGTTCAAGACGGCGATCTCCGGCTCCCCGCTCCTGGACGTCGTCCACGAGATCAACGACGTGGCGTTCGTCGGCGTCGAGCACCCCGAGCACGGCCCCGGCTTCGACCTGTGGGTCGGGGGCGGCCTGTCCACCAACCCGAAGATCGGCGTCCGGCTCGGCGCCTGGGTGCCGTTGAACGAGGTCCCGGACGTCTGGGCCGGCGTCGTCGGCATCTTCCGGGACTACGGCTACCGGCGGCTGCGCACCCGTGCCCGCCTGAAGTTCCTGGTCGCCGACTGGGGCCCGGAGAAGTTCCGCCAGGTGCTGGAGGACGAGTACCTGCAGCGGAAGCTCGTCGACGGCCCCGCCCCCGGTGAGCCGGTCCAGCGCTGGCGCGACCACGTCGGTGTGCACCGGCAGCAGGACGGCAACTTCTACGTCGGGTTCGCCCCGCGCGTCGGCCGCGTGGACGGCGCCACCCTGGCGAAGATCGCGGACCTCGCCGAGGCGCACGGCTCGGGCCGGGTACGGACCACCGTCGAGCAGAAGATGATCATCCTCGACGTGGTGGAGGCGCAGGTCGAGTCGCTGGTCGAGGCCCTTGAGGCGCTGGACCTGACCGCCAGGCCGTCCCCGTTCCGGCGCGGCACCATGGCCTGCACCGGCATCGAGTACTGCAAGCTCGCCATCGTCGAGACCAAGCAGCGCGGCAGCTCGCTCATCGACGAGCTGGAGCGCCGGCTGCCCGAGTTCGACGAGCCGCTCACCATCAACCTCAACGGCTGCCCGAACGCCTGCGCCCGGATCCAGGTCGCGGACATCGGTCTCAAGGGCCAGCTGGTCCTCAACGACGAGGGCGAGCAGGTCGAGGGCTACCAGGTGCACCTGGGCGGGGCGCTCGGCCTGGAGGCCGGGTTCGGCCGCAAGGTCCGCGGTCTCAAGGTGACCGCGGACGAACTCCCGGACTACGTCGAGCGGTTGCTGCGGCGCTTCCAGGCGGAGCGCGCGGCCGGCGAGCGGTTCGCCGTCTGGGCCGCCCGCGCCGGCGAGGAGGCCCTCTCATGAGCGAGCGGGCCGCCCCCTTCTACTGCCCCTACTGCGGTGACGAGGACCTGCGTCCCGGCGAGCAGGGCCACGGCGCCTGGGAATGCGCCGCCTGCAACCGCGCATTCCAGCTGAAGTTCCTCGGGCTGCTCGCCCGGGGGCTGAAGCGCTCCGAAGCTGGAGGGGAACAGACATGACCACCGCTCAGGAAGAGCGAACCACCGAGGAGTTGAGGGCGCTGGCCGAACAGGCCGGCCGTGACCTCGAAGACGCCTCCGCCCTGGAGATCCTCCAGTGGGCGGCGGACACCTTCGGCAAGGGCTTCTGCGTGACCTCCTCCATGGAGGACGCCGTGGTGGCCCACCTGGCGTCCCGCGTCCAGAAGGGTGTGGACGTCGTCTTCCTCGACACCGGCTACCACTTCCCGGAGACCATCGGCACCCGGGACGCGGTCGAGGCGGTGATGGACGTCAACGTCATCACCCTCACCCCGCGCCAGACGGTCGCCGAGCAGGACGCGGAGTACGGCCCCAGGCTGCACGACCGCGACCCCGACCTGTGCTGCAGGCTCCGCAAGGTGCTGCCGCTGGAGCGGGGCCTGAAGAACTACACCGCATGGGCGACCGGGCTGCGCCGCGACGAGTCCGCGACCCGGGCCGGCACCCCGGTCGTCGGCTGGGACGAGAAGCGGCAGAAGGTCAAGATCTCCCCGATCGCCCGCTGGAGCCAGGACGACGTGGACGCCTACGTCGCCGAACACGGGGTGCTGACCAACCCCCTGCTGATGGACGGCTACACCTCCGTCGGCTGTGCCCCCTGCACCCGCCGGGTGCTGGAGGGCGAGGACGCGCGCGCCGGCCGCTGGGCGGGGCGGGCCAAGACCGAGTGCGGACTGCACGGATGACGGCCATCGGGCTTTCGACGAACCAGGAGAACAACGTGACGACCGGAGCCACCGTCTGGCTCACGGGTCTGCCGAGTGCCGGCAAGACCACCATCGCGTACGAGCTGGCCGGCCGGCTGCGCGAGGAGGGCCACCTCGTCGAGGTGCTCGACGGCGACGAGATACGCGAGTTCATCTCGGCGGGCCTCGGCTTCAGCCGCGAGGACCGGCACACCAACGTGCAGCGCATCGGCTTCGTCGCCGAGTTGCTGGCCCGCAACGGCGTCAAGGCGCTCGTCCCGGTGATCGCGCCCTACTCGGACAGCCGCGAGGCGGTCCGCAAGCGCCACGCGGAGAACGGCACCGCGTACGTGGAGGTGCACGTGGCGACCCCGGTCGAGGTGTGCTCCGTACGCGATGTGAAGGGTCTGTACGCCAAGCAGGCCGCGGGTGAGCTGACCGGGCTGACCGGCGTGGACGACCCGTACGAGGAGCCGGAGACGCCCGATCTGCGGATCGAGTCGCAGCACCAGAGCGTGCAGGAGTCCGCGGCGTCGGTGTACGCCCTGCTGAGCGGGAAGGGACTGGCATGACGACGACCGTGGCGGCTCACGGGGAGGGCACGGGCACCCCGTACGCCCTGTCGCATCTGGACGCGCTGGAGTCG
>NZ_JAJONF010000027.1 GCF_021462265.1 Streptomyces shenzhenensis
ACTGGAGCTGCAGGTGAAGGCGGCGCTCGCGAGCGACCTGCGCGTCGAGCAGGACCTCAGCCGCTGGTTCCCGGTCTGGGGTGCCCCCGGCCTCTGACCGGCCGGCTACTTCCCCTTCTCGTTCTGCTGGCGACGGAACTCCAGGGGGCGCTCGCGGCGGTAGCGGCGCTCCCACTTGGCCTGCTGGTCACGGCGGTCGCGGTACGTCTTGTAGTCGCCCGCCGTGCCCCCTCCCCCGCCGGACGGACCGCCCGACGAGGAGGCCGACGACGAGCCCCGCCCGTACTGCACGTACAGGAAGAGCAGGACGACGGCGGCGAGCCACCAGGTGTGGTTGCCGAATCCGAGGATGACCAGGACGACGGTTCCGGACAGGACGATGGTGCCCATGACGGGCCTCCGTGGCGTGGGTGTGTGAGCGGTCGACGGATCCGACGGCACACGACGCTGGGGACGGGCGGCCGTCCGTCGGTGCGCGGCAGTGTAGTCCCGGCTTCCGGGGGCGCGGCCCGCCCTTCGGAAAGCGGTGGTGGACCCCTCCGCAACGCGTCTCCAGCGTAGGGAGCCGGTCACGCGCCGTGCATCCCGTTTTCGTGCGGGCACACCCGCCGGTACGCCTGGCGCGCCGCACCCGCCCCGGAGGCGCTGCGCCGCCGCGCGGGCCGGGCGGTGCTCGCGGTGCCGGGACGGACGCGGTGACCCCGCCGCAAGTCACGACGGCCGTCCAGGACGCCCCGCGCACCCGGTCCCGGTACACCCGCCTGGAACTCCCGGACGCCCAGCACCGTCTGGGCCTCTGGTTCCGCGATCACCCGGACGACCGGCGGGAGTTCGTCACGACGCTGCTGGACCACCACGGCCGGCCCGGAGCGGACGGCTCGGACCCCCGCCCCGGCTCCCGGCCTGCCGCGGACGGCGAGCAGGTGATTGTCAGTGGCGTCGGGCAGGATGCGGTCAGGAATCCACGGGGAGGTCGGCATGAGCGGCGGGCAACGGCACATCGGGGTGGCGGAGCGGCGGGCCCGGCTGGCGGAGCGCCACCTGTTGGCGGACACCGCGCGGGCGACGGCGCCGGAGGAGGTCGCCGAGGCGCTGGTGGCGCTGCACGGCTCGGATCCGGCGACGGTGTACCTGGCGGTGGGGGCGCGGCTGGCCGAGGCGGCGAAGACCGTGCCGGAGACGGAGCGGGCCCTGTACGAGGACCGCACCCTGGTGCGGATGCACGGCATGCGGCACACGGTGTTCGTCTTCCCCGCGGAGCTCACGGCGGTCGTGCACGCCTCGACGGGCCTGACGGTGGCCGCCCGCGAGCGCGCCGCGCTGCTGAAGGACATGGCGCGGGCCGGTGCCCCGGACGCGGCCTGGCTCGCGGAGGTCGAGTCCTCGGCGCTGGCCGCGCTGGCCCGGCTCGGCCAGGCGACGGCGACGGAACTGGCGGCCGCCGAACCACGCCTGCGCGAGCGGTTCGCGTACGCCGAGGGCAAGAGCTACGAGGGCGTACACACCGTCTCCACGCGCCTGTTGCGGGTCCTGGGCGTGGAGGGCAAGGTGGTGCGGGGCCGTCCGCTGGGCTCCTGGACGTCGAGCCAGTTCCGCTGGGCACCGGCGCCCGACCATCCGGAGCTGGCGGACGCGCAGGCCCAGGCGGCCCTGCTGAACCGCTGGCTGTACGCCTGCGGGCCGGCCACCGAGGCGGACCTCAAGTGGTGGACGGGGTGGCGGGTGACGGAGGTCCGCCGGGCGCTGACCGCGATCGGAGCGCGGCCGGTGACGCTGGACGAGGGCGGCACGGGGTACGTGACGGCCGAGGACCTGCCGGCGGTCGCCGAGCCGTCCCGCCCCTGGGCGGCCCTCCTCCCCGCCCTCGACCCGACGGCCATGGCGTGGCAGCAGCGGGACTGGTACCTGCCGCCGGAGCTCCGGCCGCTTCTCTTCGACCGAAGCGGCAACGTGGGGCCGACGGTGTGGTGGAACGGGCTGGTGGTGGGTGGCTGGGCGCAGCGCCGGGACGGCGAGATCGTCTGGCGGATCCTCGATCCCGGCATCCGAAGAGAGGCCGAGCAGGCGGTCGCGGCGGAGGCGGAGCGGCTGCGCGGATGGGTGGGCGCCGCGAAGGTCACACCACGCTTCCGGACACCGGTGGAACGGGAGTTGACCGGGTGAGCGGCCCCCCAGGCTGAAAGGACGCGGCTGGGCAGCGCCCCGCCCAGGGGCGCGAGGAGCTGCGCGAACAACCCACACCGACCCACAGCCGGACCACGAGAGGCACCACCCCGCCCAGGGGCGCGAGGAACTGCGCGAGCAACCCACACCGACCCACAGCCGCACCGCGAGAGGCACCACCCCGCCCAGGGGCGCGAGGAACTGCGCGAGCAACCCACACCGACCCACAGCCGCACCGCGAGAGGCACCACCCCGCCCAGGGGCGCGAGGAACTGCGCGAGCAACCCACACCGACCCACAGCCGGACCACGAGGGGCCGCCCACCCGGTGCGGGGGCCTGGGGGCGGCAGCCCCCGGCCGGGAAAGCGCCGGGCGCCGCCGCAGGTACACGGCGCCCGGCACCACCGGCTCAACGCGAATAGCGCATCAGGGCCCGCACCATGTGGCACGTCGTGTCCGACGGCGGGTGGACGCCGATGCTCTCCGCCGTGCTCCGTATCGTCTCGTTCCGGGCCTGCCGCGGCAGATGGACACCGGAGTCGAGCAGGGCGATGGCGAGGCGCATGGCCTTCAGACGGCGGTTGTGTGTGACATACCACTCGCGTGGCCGCCCGGCCGGCAACGGGCGCTTCTCCACGGGCGCGTACGGCGAGTCGAACAGGACCGCACGCTTCGCGGTGGACTGGGTCGGCAGGGGCTTCGGCTTCGGCTTCAGTGCGGCAGCGGGCACAGGCATCCTCCTGTCGCGGTCAGAGGGCCACCGGACGCCCCGGCGACTCTCTCGAACACTGCCTCCAGTGTACCGGCCGGCACTGACAACGAGACAGCCCGCGACTTGGCCGAACGGCCAGGTGGAGATGGGTTTTTCAGGTGGGTCGCGAGGTACGCGAGGGGTTCTCACGGCACCCCCGAAATTCGAACAGAGCACCCCTGGCCGGCGGCTCGCGTACCGTCTTCCGCATGGAGATCTGGATCAACCCGGCCTGCTCGAAGTGCCGCAGCGCGATCAGCCTGCTCGACGCCGAGGGGGCCGACTACACCGTCCGCCGCTACCTGGAGGACGTACCGACCGAGGACGAGATCAGGGCCGTACTCGAACGGCTCGGGCTCGAACCGTGGGACATCACCCGCACCCAGGAGGCGGTCGCCAGGGAACTGGGGATGAAGGAGTGGGCGCGGGACGCGAGCGCGCGCGACCGGTGGATCACGGCCCTCACCGAGCACCCCAGGCTCATCCAGCGACCGATCATCACCGCCGACGACGGCACGGCGGTCGTCGGCCGTACCGACGAGGCGGTACAGGACGCACTGACCAGACGCAAGAGCTGAGCAGCGCTCAACTCCTTTGTGACGCAGGTTACTTCAGCGACTCCTGTAACCGCTGAGTAACGACGTTCGGCATCTCGTACATAGCGGCGTACGCTCCCTCACCCCTTTCAGGAGGCGCGCATGTCGCGCAGGAGAACTCTCGGCGCCAGGAAGACCATCGCACTGCTGGTCGGCGCCGCGGCCGTCGCCGGTGGCGGGGCCTTCGCCCTGGCGTCCACCTCGAACGCCGCGCAGACCCCGCAGAACGCGAAGACGCTGTCGTCGGCCGCGGACTCGACCGTCTGCTCGGGGCTGGCGACGGCCCTCGGCAACAACCAGAAGTTCATCGCCGGACAGCGGGCCGCCCCGGACGCCCAGTCGGCGGCCCGGATCGCCAACCGCGAGGCGGTCATCGAGCAGATCAAGGTCCAGCAGAAGGCGTCCGGTTGCGTCGTTGGGGAGTCGGCTCAGGGCTCCCAGGCGGCGAGCGGTACGCAGACGGGCCAGACCGGGCAGACCGCGACGGCGTCGCCGTCGCGGAGCGCGGCCGCCGGAAGCACCGGGGGCACCGCCGCCTTGGGGCAGCAGGTCTGCAAGGGCTCGACCGTCACGCTCTCCGGTGAGGCCGGCGCACCGGCCGCCTCCAGCAACCAGTTCCCGGCGGGAACCACGCTGAAGGTCACCAACCTGGACAACAACAAGTCCACGACGGTGAAGGTCACGTCGGTCTCCGGCAGCTGCGTGCTGCTCAACAACGCGGCGTTCGAACAGGTCCGGGAGCCCGGCAAGTTCCTGATCCGCCGGGCACTGATCGAGAAGGTCGGCTGACCGGACCACAGGTCCGGGCACGGTCGCCGGCTTTCACGGAGGGAAAGCCGGCGACCGCCATGCCGGGGGCCCGGCACGGCGCCCGAAATAGGCCGGGTACCCAGGCCGCCCGCCCCTCACAACGTGAGTCGCACCACAGAACCACCAGGTAACACCGGGTTCACATCCGAGCAATGATCGGGAAATCGCCTGTTGACAGGCTGCCGGGCAACACCGAGGCGCCCCAGTGCCGTAGCGCCACTGCACCCGCAAGTGCGCCCGACCCACCCCGAAGGATGTGGCCCGTGACCTTCAAGGCTGAGTACATCTGGATCGACGGCACCCAGCCGACGGCCAAGCTGCGTTCGAAGACGAAGATCATAGCGGGCGCCCCCGCCGGTCTGGACGCGCTGCCGATCTGGGGCTTCGACGGGTCGTCCACGAACCAGGCCGAGGGGCACTCCTCGGACCGTGTGCTGAAGCCGGTCTTCACCTGCCCCGACCCGATCCGCGGCGGCGACGACATCCTCGTGCTGTGCGAGGTCCTGGACATCGACTTCACCCCGCACTCCTCCAACACGCGTGCCGCGCTGGTCGAGGTCGCCGAGAAGTTCGCCGCCCAGGAGCCGATCTTCGGGATCGAGCAGGAGTACACCTTCTTCGACGGGTCCCGCCCGCTGGGCTTCCCCGAGGGCGGCTTCCCGGCTCCCCAGGGCGGCTACTACTGCGGCGTCGGCGCCGACGAGATCTTCGGCCGCGAGATCGTCGAGGCGCACCTGGACAACTGCCTGAAGGCGGGGCTCGCGATCTCCGGCATCAACGCCGAGGTCATGCCCGGCCAGTGGGAGTTCCAGGTCGGCCCGGTCTCGCCGCTGGAGGTCTCCGACCACCTGTGGGTGGCCCGCTGGCTGCTCTACCGCACCGCCGAGGACTTCGGCGTCTCCGCCACCCTCGACCCGAAGCCGGTCAAGGGCGACTGGAACGGCGCCGGCGCGCACACCAACTTCTCCACCAAGGCGATGCGCGAGGGCTACGACGCGATCATCACCGCGTGCGAGTCGCTCGGTGAGGGCTCCAAGCCGCTCGACCACGTCAAGAACTACGGCGCGGGCATCGACGACCGTCTGACCGGTCTGCACGAGACCGCCCCGTGGGACAAGTACTCCTACGGCGTCTCCAACCGCGGTGCCTCGGTCCGTATCCCGTGGCAGGTCGAGAAGGACGGCAAGGGCTACATCGAGGACCGCCGCCCGAACGCCAACGTCGACCCGTACGTCGTGACCCGGCTGATCGTCGACACCTGCTGCTCCGCCCTGGACAAGGCCGGCCAGGTCTGATCCGCGGACGACTGTCCCGAAGGGGCGCCCACCGTGCGGTGGGCGCCCCTTCGGCATGCGGCGGGCGACGCCGGTGGCACGCCGAGGAGCGTCCCAAGCAGTGAGAGGAGAGTCCTGTTTCCCGGCTGTGTCTGCTTCAATGGGCGCATGGTCGGCATCCAGAAGTGCAGCGCGACAGGTCGCCAGGACCTCGAGCCGTTCTGGCCTTCCCGTCAGCACCACGACTTCGACCGGGTGTGTTGCCGCGCGACGAACGCGCAGGCCCTCTAAAGCCGTACACCCCGGCCTTCGGCCAGCGCGGAAAGCAGTACGTCCCCGGCGCGCCCGACCACGAGTCGCGGCCGTCGTCCCGACCGACTGACTCCTCGCGCGAAAGAGCTGACGTCTCATGACGACCACTCGTTCTGTCTCCCCCGCCTCCGCCCTGCCCGCTTCCTCGCCCGCCCGGCACCGGCTGCGCGCCGTCGACCGGGACGAGGTCGTGGACATGGCCGGCCTGCTGCCGCCGGGCGCCACCTGGCTGCCCGCCCCGCAGCACGCCCTGCCCGCGCTGCCCGGCCGGCCGCCGATGATCGGCTACCTGGTGCTGGTCCCGGCGGACCAGCGGCCGCCCTTCCTGCCGGTCGCGGTGCCGGACCCGCAGGAGCCGGCCGCGGCACCTCCCGCGACCGGCGCCCGGCCGCTCGTCGCCGTGGACACCGTGGAGCGCACCGCCCAGGTCGACGGGCGCGAACTCGACCTCACCTACCTGGAGTTCGAGCTTCTCGCGCACCTGGTCGCGCATCCGGGCCGGGTGCACACCCGCGACCAGCTGGTCACCACGGTCTGGGGCTACGGCCATGTCGGCGACGGCCGCACGGTCGACGTCCATGTCGCCCGGCTGCGCCGCAAGCTCGGCGCGGAGCACCGCCGGGCGATCCAGACGGTCCGCCGCGTGGGATACAAGTACACCCCGCCGACGGGCCGCTGAGGCCGTCCAGCGGCCGCCGACGGGCCGGTCCGCCCTCGGCTGAACCCGGTGACGCACGCCGCACCCGACGGGCACGATCAGCGGCATGAGGCTTCTGGTGCTGGGCGGTACGGAGTTCGTGGGGCGGGCGGTCGTCGAGGCGGCGCTCGGGCGCGGCTGGGAGGTGACCGTCTTCAACCGGGGCCGCCACCGGCCCCCGGCCGGGGTGCGGTCGCTGCACGGCGACCGCACCGCGCCCGCCGGCCTCACCGCGCTGGCCGACGGCACCGCCTGGGACGCGGTCGTCGACACCTGGTCGGCCGCGCCCCGGGCGGTGCGGGAGACGGCACGGCTGCTGCGGGGCCGTGCCGGACGGTATACGTACGTGTCGAGCTGCTCGGTGTACGACTGGCCGCGTCCGGCCGGATACGCCGAGGACGCGCGGCTGGTGGCGGGGGCGGCGGCCGACGCGGAGGCGACCGAGTACCCGCAGGACAAACTGGGCGGTGAGCTGGCCGCCGTCGAGTCCTTCGGCGCGGACGCCTCCGTGCTCGTGCGGGCCGGGCTGATCCTCGGGCCGTACGAGAACGTCGGCCGGCTGCCGTGGTGGCTGAACCGGATCGCGCGGGGCGGCCCGGTGCTGGCGCCGGGCCCGCACGAGCTGCCCGTGCAGTTCGTGGACGCCCGGGATCTCGCCGAGTGGACCCTCGGGGCGGTCGAACAGAAGCTGTCCGGACCGTACAACCTGGTGAGTCCGCCGGGGCACACCACGATGGGCCGGCTGCTCGAAGCGTGCCGCCGCAGCACCGGCTCGGACGCGGAGCTCCGGTGGACCGGCGCGGAGGTGGTCCTCGGCGCCGGGATCGAGCCGTGGACGCAGTTGCCGGTGTGGGTGCCGGCGGACAGCGAGTTGCACGACGGTGTGCACGGGCTGGACGTGTCGCGGGCGGTGGCGACGGGGCTGCGGTGCCGGCCGGTGGAGGAGACGGTGGCCGACACGTGGGAGTGGCTGCGGGGCCTTGGCGGTGCGGCACCGGTACGGCCGGGGATCGGGCTCGACCCCGATGTCGAAGCGGGGGTGCTTGGGGTTCCGTTGGGAGGGGTCTGATCTTGGCTGCGGACCGGTGGGGGCCGGTCGCGCCCACGCGGCGGAGCCGCCTGTCGACAACAGCCCCGCGCCCCTTCAGGGCGCTGCCTGAAGCCCCGTAAGGGGCGCGGGGCTGTGTCAATATGCGGCTCCGCCGCGTGGGCGCGACCAGCCACGACGGCGCCGCAGACGGCAGACGGCAGACGGCAGACGGCAGACGGCAGACGGCATGGCGCAGCACTTCCAGCCGAGCGCTCAAAGCTCCCGTGGTGTATCCAGCACCACCCCCTGACATGGGGCTTCGGGCCAGTGACCCCCGCTCGGCCGGCCGGACAGACTGACGGCATGACGACGAACACGAACAGCGGGAGCTTCCGGACCAGGGCACGGGAGGTGCTGCTCGCCGCAGTGCGGGGGCTGGTGCTGGCGTTGGTGATTCTGCCGCTGTCGGTGCTCTGCATCACGTTGACCGCGGTCTCGGTCTCGCTGATCCCGATCGGGGTGGGGATCGTCACCACGCCCTGGGTCCTGGACGGGGTCCGGGAGGTGGCGGACGTGCGGCGGCGGCTGGCGTACGAGTGGTGCGGGGTGCGGATCCGGTCGGCGTACCGGGCGCTCCCGGCGGACGCCAACCCGTGGGCCAGGACCTTCGGGATGCTGCGCGACCCGCAGGTCGGCAGGGACGTGCTGTGGCTGTTCACGGACATGACGGCCGGGTTCGTGACCGCGCTGCTGCCGGCGGTGCTGCTGTTCTATCCGTTCGAGGGGTTCGCGGTGGCCGCCGGGCTGTGGCGGGTGCTCACCCTCGGCGGCACCTACTGGTACGGCTTCGTGCCGGTCACCGGCCAGGCCACCGCGTTCGGCGCCGCGGCCACCGCCGCCGTCCTGCTGGTCGGCGCCTGGCACCTGTGCCCGCGGCTGCTGACCGCCCACTTCCGGCTGACCCGCGCGGTCCTCGACCCCGGGAAGGGCGAACTCGCCGAGCGGGTAAAGGTGCTGACGGAGACCCGGAAGGACGCGGTGGACACGTCGGCGGCCGAGCTGCGCCGGATCGAGCGGGATCTGCACGACGGGGCGCAGGCCCGGCTGGTCGCCATGGGGATGGACCTCGGGACGATCGAGATGCTTCTGGACAAGGATCCTGAGAAAGCCAGGCAGTTGCTCGCGCAGACCCGGCGGGCCTCCGTGGAGGCGCTGGGCGAGCTGCGGGACCTGGTGCGGGGCATCCATCCGCCGGTGCTGGCCGAGCGCGGGCTCGGGGACGCCGTACGGGCGCTGGCGCTGCGGCTGCCGGTGCCGGCCGAGGTGACGGTGGAGCTGCCGGGGCGGGCGGACGCGCCGGTGGAGTCGGCCGCGTACTTCGCGGTGAGCGAGGTGCTGACCAACGCGGTCAAGCACTCCGGTGCCGACCGGATCTGGGTGGATCTGCACCACGTGCCGGACGGCGGCGGCATGCTGCGGATCTCGGTCACCGACCACGGCAGGGGCGGCGCGGTGATCGGTGCCGGGTCGGGGCTCGCCGGGGTGGAGCGGCGGCTGGGTACATTCGACGGCGTCCTGGCCGTCAGCAGCCCCGCGGGCGGCCCCACCATGGTCACGATGGAGATTCCGTGCGCGTTGTCCTAGCCGAGGACCTGTTCCTGCTCCGCGACGGGCTGGTCCGGCTGCTGGAGGCCTACGGCTTCGAGATCGCGGCGGCCGTCGAGTCCGGCCCCGAACTCACGCGGGCACTGGCCGATCTGGAGCCGGACGTGGCCGTGGTGGACGTACGGCTGCCGCCCACGCACACCGACGAGGGGCTGCAGTGCGCGCTCCGGGCGCGGCGGGCGAGACCGGGGCTGCCGGTGCTGGTGCTCTCCCAGCACGTGGAGCAGCTGTACGCGCGCGAGCTGCTGGCGGACGGCACCGGCGGGGTGGGGTACCTGCTGAAGGACCGGGTGTTCGACGCGGAGCAGTTCGTGGACGCCGTACGGCGGGTCGCGGCGGGCGGTACGGCCATGGACCCGCAGGTGATCCAGCAGTTGCTGTCCCGGCGGGCCGACGACCGGCCGCTGGGGAGGCTGACGCCGCGGGAGGCGGAGGTCCTGGAGCTGATGGCGCAGGGCCGGTCCAACGCGGCGATCGCCGCACAGCTCGTCGTCACGGAACGGGCCATCGCGAAGCACACCTCCAACATCTTCGCCAAACTGGGACTTGAGGTGTCGGACGATGACAATCGGCGCGTCCTGGCGGTGCTCGCGTACCTTGACCGCGACCGCTGATTTTCCAGAAATCGCCCTGCTCAAACGGCGGTTGCGCCCCAAGCGCGTAACAAATCTCTGAGCAATCCATGAGGCGGCTGAACACATCTGAGGCGCAGCGCGTATGAATGGACGCCGCTTCACTCCTGTCGGGCGCCTCGATGCTGCCCCGCCAAGGAAGTCAGAGGAGTTCCATGGGACGCAACATACGCAAACGCCGTTCGCCGCTGGCCGTCAAGGCCATAGCCGCATCGGCAGCCATAGCGCTCGGCGGGGGCGGGCTGCTCTGGGCACAGATGAACGCTTCGGCGCACGAGTCGAACAACTCGGCCCAGAACTACACGAAGGCCGCCGCCGCGACGGTGGCGACCATCTCCTGCCCCGACGTCGGCCAGAAGCTGACGAGCGTGCCGGACAAGGCCAAGCAGGGGGTGGCGGCGGAACTGGCGAACCTCGACAAGCAGATCACCGAGGCCTACTCCAGGCTCGCCTCCACCCGCCAGGCGCAGGCGAACGACGCCAACTTCGTGCAGAACGCGATCGTCGGCCCCCTGAAGGAGAAGCGGGCCGCCACGATCGACCGGATCAGGATCGACATCACGCGGGTCGGCGGCACCTTCGACGGCTCGCTCGCGCAGCTGGCCGCCTGCACCACGCAGACCACCAACCAGACCACCGCCGGCCAGGGCAACAACAACGGCGGGCAGAACAACAACGGGAACAACGGCCAGGCCAGTGCCGCCCCGAGCGCCGGCGCCAGCGCGCCGGCGAACATCGGCGGGCAGGCCGGCAACGGTCCGGTCGCGGCCGACTTCGTGGACATCACGAAGGTCGCGCCGAACGTCCAGGCCAAACCGCAGAAGAGCGGCCAGGCCTCGACCGGTTCCTTCACCACCCGCTGCGGTGTGAACGCGAACAAGAACCACAACACCGACAACGTCATCGTGGCGCCCGGCGTGACCAACGGCGCGCACCACGAGCACGACTACGTAGGCAACCAGAAGGTCAACGCGTTCTCGACGAACAACTCGCTGCTGGCCGCCCCCTCCAGCTGCCAGAACCAGAGTGACCTCTCGGCGTACTACTGGCCGGTCGTGCGTGAGCAGGACGGCTCGCAGGAGTTCGACGCCAACGCGCTCGGCGGTGGCAAGGAGGGCAACGTCGGCAAGATCCTGACGCCGGTCCAGGCGCAGATCAAGTACGTCGGCAGCCCGGCCAGCAAGGTCACGGCGATGCCCCAGTTCCTGCGCATCATCACCGGTGACGCCAAGACCACCACCAACGGTCTGGCCAACGCCAACGCGCACTGGAGCTGCACCGGCTTCGAGAACAAGGTCCAGCTGACGACGCAGTACCCGATCTGCCCGCAGGGCAGCAACGTGGTCCGCACCTTCGCCTTCCAGAGCTGCTGGGACGGCGTGAACGTCGACAGCGCCAACCACCGTACGCACGTGGCCTTCGCGGACCCCGCGAGCGGTGTCTGCCCGAACGGGTTCAAGGCGATCCCGCAGCTGACGATGCGTCTGGTCTACAAGGTGGCCCAGCCGTCCATCGTCAACGGCCAGGTGAAGAACGCCTACGCCGTGGACGGTTTCCCCGAGCAGCTGCACAAGGCGGCCACCGACCACGACGACTTCATCAGCGTCACCAAGAACAACCTGGCTGCCACGATCGCCAACTGCATCAACTCCGGCAAGAGGTGCTAGTGAGGAGCAGCTAGCCGGCAGCGCGAAGGTCGGCGGCACGAAGCGGGCGGTGGGAATCTCCCACCGCCCGCTTCCGTATGTGCCCTGGACTCCGGCGGAGCGGACCTCAGCTGGTGTGCTTGCTGTGGTCGACCCCGATCTCCTCCTCGCCGCCCAGCGTGGTCTGCAGCGCCTTGACGACCTTGTCGGTGCCGACGGCGACCCACTTGCGGCCGACGAGGTAGAAACCGCCGTAGTCCTTCGCGTCGTTGATCCACTCGCGCTGGCCGCGGTCGGTGGCGAAGGTGGCGAAGACGAACTTGCCGGCGGAGACCTTGCAGATGGCCTGGCGGACTTCGTCGGAGTCGATCTGCATGTCCGGGGTGCACTTCACCTTGGCGGCCAGACTCTCCAGGCTGCCGGTCGCGGTGACCGGGATCGCGGCCTCCGCCTTGCCGTCTCCGGATCCGCAGCCCGCCAGCGCCAGTACGGCCACGGCGCCGGCCACGGCGAGCATCGGTCGGGTCAACCTCATCTGTTCCTCCGGTCGCATTGCCGGCCCCGGGTGCCTTCAGGGGGCCCGTCCCCTTCGATACGGCTGCGGGCCGCGAAGCACTCACCTCATGCGGGCACCGCGGTGTCACCTGTGCGGCGGTGACCAACCAACGGGCCGCTCGTTCTTCAGGACGTGCAGTCACAGGATGTAGCCCAGCCTCACGCAGCCGCCTCCACCGGAGCCCCGCATCCGGCCGTCGACGTCGAGCAGGCCGAGGCCGCGCTCGTCGAGCACTATCCACGGCTGGTCCGGCTCGCCTACCTGGTACTGCCACCGGGCCTCGCGCGCGGCCGCCGCGTCCTGACCGCGCACTCCCTGGTCCAGCGGACCCTGCCCCGGGGCCGCCGGCAGGTCCCGGTGATCCCGGCCCAGCCGGACGGACGGAAGGCCGACCCCGGGTACTCCCTCGTCCGCCTCGAAGTGGTGCGTACGGCACTGGAGGCGGGCCGGCCGCTGCGGCTCACCGCGTGGCCCACGCGCGCCCAGCTGCCGCCGCTGCTCCCCCTGGTGTGGGGCCTCAGGCTCTTCCCGCGCTCCGGCGGCGCCGACGAACTCGCCCTGGACCAGCGGCTCGCCGCCCTCTCCGGTGCGGCCCGCGCCGCCTACGCGCTGCGCGGCCTCGAACAGCTTCCCGACGGCGACGTCCGCGAGATCCTCCGGGCGGTCGGCGTCGAGCACCCCGAGGGCGCGCTCGCCGAGGCCAACGGTGTCCCGGCGGAGTACCCGCTGCTCGACTCCCCCGAGTTCGACCCCTGTTCCCTGCAGGCCCGGCCCACCGATCTGATGCGCCGCCGCCGGCACACCAAGGCCACGCTCGCCGCCGCTGCCGCGCTCGCGGTGTGCGGGGCGCTGGTCGCGCTGCCGGGCGGCGGCTGGGGCGCCGACGGCGCGGCCGCCCCGGTGTACGCGCAGAACCCGGCCGCCCGGGCCGCCCTGGACCCGGCCCAGCTGACGAAGGTCCCGGCGACCGTCTGGAAGACCGCCGCACGCACCGACTTCTCGGTCTGGCCGGCCCGCGGCGCCCTCACCGGCGACACCGCGCTGCTGCGCCGCGCCCTCGCCGTCTGGGCCCGGCCCGGCGACAGCGTCCGCGTCTCGGCGACCCCCGGTACCCAGACCGGCGGCCCGGCGGGACCGCCCCAGCTGCTCTACGCGGGTGTGGTCGACGGTGCCCGGGTGGTGATCCTCTACGACGGCCTGCGCATCGCCCGTTACGCCGAACCGGAGGACGGCACCCGGGGCGCGGCCCTGGACCTGGCCCGTGCCGACGGCGCGACCGGCGCGGCGGCGAGCGCCCTGGTGCTCGGCCGCGCCGACGACAACGTCCGTTATCTGACGGCCCCCTGGGTGACCGGGGCGGCCGAGCGGGACCTGATGAAGCCGACCGCGGGGGCGATGGACCTCGGGCTGACCGACGGGGTGACCGGGCCGCTGGCCAGTTCCGCGCTGCGACCGGGGGCGTGCACGTCCTGGAACGTGCTCCAGCTGACCGACGCGGGGGGTGTGCGTCTCTCGACCGACCTGGGCGAACTGGTGCCGGCCCGGCTCACCGCGGGGCGGCCCGGCGGGAGCGGCGAGGCCTCCGGCGCGCAGGGGCTGCGCGACTGGGCGCCGTTCGCCTGCTCGCTGGCCGCGGAGCGGTCGGCCGGGGTGCGCAGTGTCAACGCGTGGGCGTTCGCCGAGCAGCGGCTGCCGGACGCCGGCGGTACCGGGTCGTGGGTGTGCACGCGCGCCGAGACCTGGCGGGGTGACGGGACCATGTCGCTGGCCCAGTTCCGGACGCCGGGCAGCCGGTACGGGGCGGTCGCGGCGAAGGGGGCCGATGTGACCGCCTGCGGTCCGCGTGATCCGCACGTGCTGGCCGGGGTGCTGTGGAAGTCCGGGGGCGGCCGCTGGTACCTGCTGGCCGCGGGCAGCCGCGACACCGCGTCGGTCCGGGCGACCGGCGGGGTCACGGCGTCGGCACAGGGGACGCAGTTGGTGGCGGCGGCGAAGCAGGGGGCGCAGGCCGAGTTGACGGCCACCCTGGAGGACGGGCGGGAGATCAGCGGGTTGCGGTGAGCCCGGCGCCGGGGCCGATCAGCGTGGCGCGCCCCCGAGGGCGCGCTGGTGTGCCGCTGCGGTCCGAGCCACCGATGGCGGCGCCGAAGGAGCGATTTCCGGCCGCTCGCGACGAACCTTCGGCGCCGCCCGCACAGAGCGGCGGAACCCGCGTATTCGAGCGGGAACTCCGGTGCGGCGGGGTGGCCTTGGCGGTTCGGGCACGGAGCGGGCCGACTCGATACTGGTCTGTGCGTCCCGGGCGTGAAATGGGAGACTTGTGCTGGATCTGTGAACGCTCGTGAAGGGTCAGGTCCGTGGGAGGCCGGATCCGATCGGTAAGGTGTCCACATGACAACCGGGGTACGCCGCAGAATGGGAGTCGAGGAGCGTCGGCAGCAGCTGATCGGCGTCGCCCTCGAACTGTTCAGCCGTCGCTCGCCCGACGAGGTCTCCATCGACGAGATAGCCTCGGCCGCCGGCATCTCGCGGCCGCTCGTCTACCACTACTTCCCCGGCAAACTCAGCCTGTACGAGGCCGCGTTGAAGCGTGCCTCGGAGGATCTCGCGGGCCGTTTCGACGAACCCCACGAGGGCCCGCTCGGGGCCAGGCTGCTGCGCGTGATGCGCCGTTTCTTCGACTTCGTCGACGAACACGGACCCGGTTTCGCCGCGTTGATGCGCGGCGGCCCGGCGGTCGGCTCCTCGGCGACCAACGCGCTCATCGACTCCGTACGGCAGGCCGCCTACGAGCAGATCCTCTCCCACCTCGGCATCACCGAGGCCCCGGCCCGTCTCGAACTGGTCGTCCGCTCCTGGATCTCGCTCGCCGAGTCGACGGCACTGATCTGGCTGGACGGGCGGCGGATTCCCCGCGGGGAACTGGAGATCCAGCTCGTCCACGACTTCGCCGCGCTGACGGCGGTCAGCGCGGCGTACGACGGGGAGATGACGGCGCTGGTCAAGCGGATGGTCCGGGACGAACCGGCCGACGGCCCGTTCGCCGACCTGGCCGCGCGGCTGATCGCCCTGGCGGGATAGCCCGGCAGGCCGTAGGCCTACCCCTCGTACTTCCGGTACGAAGGGTCCAGGTCCCGTACCTCGGCAGAGGCGTGCAGGGAGATCCCGTCCGCCGGCGTCACATGGCCGCGGACCAGTTCCAGCACGGTCTCCGTGAGCTTCGCCTTCGTCTCCTCGGTGCGTCCGGCGAGCAGCCCGATGGTCACATGCACCAGGGCGTCGCTCTGGTCCATGGCGTTGTACCCGTAGGCGGAGTACCCGTCCCGGAACATGGTCTTGCAGGCCTTGGGCTCGGCGGCGGCGATCTCGACGACGGCCTCGTGCAGCGCCCGTGCGAAACCGTCCGTGTCGAAGGCGCCCTCGTCGGTCAGCACAGCGGTGTAGTCGACGGTGATCTGCGGCATCAGTACTCCTGTTCTACGGCTACGGGGGCTCAGCCTAGTTCGCAAGGCTCAGCGCCAGCAGGGCGACGTCGTCCTCGCGGTGGCGGCCGAAGGAGGCGAGGAGGGTGTCGCAGAGGGCCTCCAGGCCGGGCAGGGCGCCGCCGGCCGCGGCCCGGAGCTGTTCCATCGAGACCGCGAGGTCGGTGCCGCGGGTCTCGATCAGGCCGTCGGTGACCATGAGGAGCCGGTCGGTGGGTGCGAGGACCAGCTCGGTGGGCGGCGGATGGGGCAGGCCCACCCCGAGCAGCGGACCGGACGCCTTGACGTACTCGGCGCTGCCGTCGTCGCCCAGTATCAGCGGCGGGATGTGGCCGGCGTTGGCGATGCGGGTGCGCCCGGTCGCCGGGTCGATCAGGGCCAGGCACACAGTGGCCGTGACATCGGCGTGGTAGTGCTGGAGCACCTGGTCGAGCCGTTCGGCGAGGGCGGCCGGGTCGCTCTCGGTGAGGCAGTAGGCGCGCAGCGCGTGCCGCAGTTCGACCATGACGGTGGCCGCGTCCAGCGAGTGCCCCACGACGTCCCCGACCGCGGTGAGCACCTCGTCGCCGGCCCGCAGCGCGGCGTAGAAGTCGCCGCCGATCTCCGTCTCCTGGGAGGCCGGCTCGTAGCGCACCGCTATGTCGACGCCCGGCAGTTCGGGCAGTTGGTGCGGGCGGGGCAGGAAACTGTGCTGGAGGGTGAGCGCGACATGCCGCTCCACCTGGTACATGAGCAGGGGCTCGGCGGCGAGCGCGGTGGCCTGGGCGAGCTGGGCCAGCAGTGCCTCGCCCTCGGGGCGGACCCGGCGCAGCCCGCGGGTGGGTGTGGCCAGGCAGACCGGCGCCCTGCCGTCCTGGGTGAGGACCAGCGCCAGCCGGGCGTCGTGCTGCACTCCGGGCCGGAAGAACCCGGCGGGCCACTGCGGCGACGGCACGGTGGTGATCTGCACGTCGGACTGCCCTCGGGTGAGCCGCCGCAGCAGGTCGCGCACGGTCCGGTGGGCGTCCTCGCCGGGCAGCGCGAGGGAGGTGCGCTCCCGGTACAGGCCCTGGTACAGCTCGTCGTCCTGGTCGAGGACGAAGACGGCGGCGGGGCAGCCGAGGAGCCGGGCCGCGCCGTCCGCCGCGGCGTCGGCGAGTTCGGGCAGCGAGCGGGCCGCCTGGATGGTGACGATGGTCTCCGACAGCAGCCGCAGCCGCCGTACCAGCGCCTGGTCGTCGGCGCGCAGCCGGGCGGCACGCACCGCGGCCCGGACCGCGGCCTCGATGTCCTCCGGCTCGGCGGGCACCGTCAGATACGCCTCGGCTCCCGAGTCCAGCCCCGGGCAGCGGTCCGCGGGTACGACGGAGAGCGCGGAGAAGTGCACGACGGGCAGACCGGCCATGTGCGGCCGCTCCTTGAGCCGGCGGCACAGCTCGAAGCCGCTCATGTCCGGCAGGTGCACGTCGATGAGGGCCACATCGGGCAGGTTGCCCTTGCGCCGCCGTACGTCGAGTTCGCCGAGCGCCTCGCGGCCGCCGGTCACCGCGACGACCTCGTGACCGGCCCGGCGCAGCACGGTGCCGATCGCGTAGCGGCTCGCGGCAGTGGCGTCCACGACCAGCACGGTCGTGTCGGTCAGCTTGCCGTTGACGTCCATTCTCCCAGCCCCTGGCCGACAGTGGTGGGGCAGAGCCCGGTGCCGGGCCTGCCCCACCACAGTAAGGCCGCGGTCACATGGTCCGGGAGAACACCGCCACCGTGCGCCCCGGAACCACGAACGTACCCGTTTCCCGCTCGAACGATGCGGACTTGACGACCGAGTCCGCGCCCGACGCCTGCACCGGGTGCAGCCGGTAGCCGGTTCCGGCCAGGGAGCTCACCCGCTGTTCCTGCCGCTCGGGGCTCGCGTTGAACACGACGACGAGGTCACCGAGTTCCATGGTGATCACGCCGGGTGTCTCGTCCTTGCCGGACAGCGGGAAGGACAGCCCCGACTGCACCTGCGCGGCCGTGCCGAGCGAGAACGCCTTGTCGGTCGTCCTGATCCGCAGCAGGTCCCGGTAGGCGGCCGAGGCCCCGTCGATCTGCGCGCACCCGACCCGCACCGAGGTCAGCAGCGGCTTGGCGTAGGACCACTTGGACCGGTTGTCGGCGGCCATGGGCAGCCCGCGCCCGAAGCCGTTGCCGTCGGCGCAGTTCCAGTGGACGGCGTTGAACCAGTCGCCGCTGTCGAAGGAGTTGCGGTCCAGGGACTTGGAGCGCAGCAGGTCGGTGCCGGCCTGGGAGAGCGACGGTCCCTGCGAGAGGGCGGCCGTGGCCATCGCCAGGACCTGCATGCGGGCCCGGCCGGAGGCGGAGGTGCCGGCCGGCAGCTTGTACGTCAGCGCGTCGAACAGCGACTCGTTGTCGTGCGCGTCGACATAGGCGAGGGCGTCGCCGGGCGCGTCCGCGTATCCGGCGGGCGAGCCGTTGTAGTCGACCTCGGCGCCGGTGACCTGCTTGCCGTCGGTGTCGGTGAACCGGTACCCGGCGAGGTTGCCGGTCAGGCCGATCTTGATCAGGTCCTGGTAGTGCAGCAGCCGGGCCTTCTGCTCGGCCGGGGTGCCGTTGGCCGTCGAGGTGTTGGGGTCGGTGTACAGCCCGGACGCGAAGCCCTGGATGCCGGGGTCGTCGTCGAAGGGACTGCCGCCGCGTACGGCGTCCCGGGCACGGTCGGAGAAGGTGGCGATGCCGGTGCCGGCCATGTTCCGCTGCGTGGCCTGTACGAACCGGGCGTCGTTGGCGACCTCCCCGAAGTTCCAGCCCTCCCCGTACAGGATGATCTTCTTGCCGTCGACGCCGTCCTTCTTCGGGGTCAGCGCGTCCAGCGCCTTGCGGACCGCGAGGATGTTGGCCTTCGGGTGGTGGCCCATCAGGTCGAAACGGAAGCCGTCGACCTTGTACTCCTTCGCCCAGGTGACGATCGAGTCGACCACCAGCCTGCCCATCATGGCGTTCTCGGGCGCGGTGTTGGCGCAGCAGGTGCTGTTGGCGACACTGCCGTCGGCGAGCAGCCGCTGGTAGTAGCCGGGCACGATCCGGTCGAGGACGGACGTGTCCGCCTGGCCGGCGGCCGCCGTGTGGTTGTAGACGACGTCCATGACGACCCTGAGTCCGTCCTGGTTGAGCGACTGCACCATCTTCCGGAACTGGACGGTACGCGCGGTACCGTCCGGGTCGGTGGCGTACGACCCCTCGGGGACCGCGAAGTGGTACGGGTCGTAGCCCCAGTTGTAGGCGTCGGTGGCGGCGGTCTTCGCGACGCACGCCTGCTGCTGGTCGGAGTCGGCCGGGTAGGAGGCGAGGTCGCAGCCGGGGCTCTTCTGGTCGGACCGTTTCTCGGGCACGGTGGCGAAGTCGAAGGCCGGGAGCAGGTGGACGTACGAGGTCCCGGCCCTGGCGAGCGCCCTGAGGTGCTTGGAGCCGTCGCTGTTCTTGTCGGTGAAGGCGAGGTACGTGCCCCGCTGCGCGGCCGGGACCGTGGCGTCGGCCACCGAGAAGTCCCGGACGTGCAGCTCCTGGATCTGGGCGTCCTTCATCGGTACGGCCTTGGGCTTGGTGTACGTCGACCAGCCCTTCGGGGCGAGGGACCTGTCGTCGAGGTCGACGACGAGGCTGCGCTCGGAGTCGGCGGTGAGGGCGACCGAGTAGGGGTCGGTGACCTTGTTGGTGACGATCTTCTGGACGCTGGGCGCCCACACCTTCACGACGTAGCGGTAGGGCTTGTTCCGCCAGGACGCGGGGCCGGTGACGGACCAGACGCCGGTGGCGGCGTCGCGGCGCATCGTCTTCGGCGAGCCGTCGAGTTCGAGGGCGACGCTCTGCGCGGTCGGCGCCCACACCGAGAGGGTGGGCTTTCCGTGGTGGAAGACCGGGCCGAGGTCCGCCGTCGTGGCCTTGGCGTACACGTCGTCGAGCACCCCGGCGAGCTGCACGCCGGTCGCCGCCAGCACGGCGCCGTTCGCGGCCCGCTGGGAGGCGACGAGCTGTCCGCCGAGCGCCTCGCGCACCCGGTCCCGGTCGCGCGGGTCGACCGACCAGGCCGTGTAGTCCTTCAGGTACGGGAACTTCGCCTTCTGGGCGTCGGTGAGGGCGGTCTTCGTCAGCCGCAGCCACCGCTCGTCGTCGCTGGTCAGCGTTCCGTCCTTGACGGCGATCGAGCCGTCGTGGGAGTAGACCAGCTGGGTGGAGGCCGCGCCGTCGGCGCCGTCCCAGGCGACCGTGTCCCGGTCGATCCAGACCGCCTTGGAGGTGGACAGGTCGAGGGCCGCCGCGCTGCCGGCGGGCTGCGGGAGCAGGTGCTTGTCCTGGCCGTTCAACAGCCACACCTCGTAGCCGTCGGACGTGAGGCCGAGGGACTGGTCGGCGGCGAGGTCCTTCTCGTCGCCCTTGTGGATGATGTAGCTGAGGCTGGTGGCACCCGCGGTGAGCGGCACCTCGAAGACCGCGCCATAGGAGTCAGTCTTCACCGGCTTCAGCGGGTTCGACCAGTCGGTGGGGTTCGCGGCGCCCGTCCAGACGTGCAGGCCCCAGCCGTCGTAGTCGCCGTCGGCGCGGTGGTAGTGGATGACCGCCTTGGTGGTGTCCTGGGCCGGATAGTCGGGCCTGGTCGTGAGGACGTCCGTCTTTCCCTGCTCGATCCAGACCTCACCCGTCTTGGTGACGTCGATGGAGCGGTCGGCGGAGACGTCCTTGTCGCCGTTCTTGTCGACGACGAGGAAGCCGACGTTCGTGGCCCCCGGCTTCAGCTTGACGTAGGCGAAGGCGCCGAAAGCGTCCCGGCCGGTGAAGGGGTGGCCGGCGGGCCAGGTGGTCGCCTCGCCGTCGGCGAGGTCGCCCCAGGCGTACAGGCCCCAGTTGTCGTAGTCGCCGTCGGGGCGCTTGTAGTGGACGACCGCGTAGTCACGGGAGGAGGCGACGGGGGGCGCGGCGACGGGCGGGGTGCCGCTGGTGCTCTCGGCGAGCGCGCTGCTCGTGTGCCCGGCGGAGTCGATCACGACCGCCTTGTAGCGCAGGGCGGTGCCGGCCGGGACGTCCTCGGCGATGGTCTGGGTGACCTTGTAGGGGGCGTGGTCGGCGGAGCCGAGGATGGTCCACCTGCCGTTGCCGGTCTGGGCCGCGAAGACGACGCGGTCGAGCCCGCCGCCGGTGACGTCGGCGGTGAGGCCGACGGTGCCGGTGGCGCCGGCGGCCGGGGCCTGGAGGGTGATCGTGGGTGTGGTGGCGGGCTCGGCGAGGGGGCCGGCCGCCTTGTAGACGACGGCGGACTCGGCGGGGACGGTGACGGTCAGCCTGGCCGAGCCGTCGGAGGTGAGGATGCCGTCCGTGCCGTGGATCGCCCGGTAGCGCATGCCGGCGGACCCGGTGGCGAA
Organism: Streptomyces shenzhenensis; assembly: GCF_021462265.1. Lineage (GTDB taxonomy): Bacteria > Actinomycetota > Actinomycetes > Streptomycetales > Streptomycetaceae > Streptomyces > Streptomyces shenzhenensis. Next base: position 21,008 of record NZ_JAJONF010000027.1, read on the forward strand.
GGTCGCCGTCCGCGCCGTGTCGGCGTTGTTGAAGGCGACGACGTACTCCTGGCCGGTCCTGGCGTCCGTCCGGGTGAACGCGTAGACACCGGCGCCGTCGGCCGCGTAGCGCTCGGTCTGGACGCCGTCGGCCAGGGCCGGGTTGTCCTTGCGGAGCTTGCCGAGAGCACTGATCTGCTTGTAGAGCGGCGCACTCGTGTCGTAGGAGTCGCTGGCGGCGGTGCGGTCGGTGCCGATCTCGTCGTCGTCCAGGTAGTCGGCGACCTTGGACGCGAACATCGTCTGCCGGGCGTCCTTGTCCCCGCCGGAGCCGGTGAAGCCCTGCTCGTCGCCGTAGTAGACGACCGGGTTGCCCCGGCTGAGGAACATCACCTCGTTGGCGAGCCTGTCCTTGGCGAGCAGTTCGGCGTCCGTGGCCTTCGGGTTGTCCTGCTTGAGGAAGTACCCGATCCGGCCCATGTCGTGGTTGCCGAGGAAGGTGACCTGCTCATAGGCGTTCGCCTTGTCGGTCGTGTACTTGTAGTCGTCGGCGAAGACACTCGACAGCTTCTGTGCGCTGCCGCCCTGGGAGGCGTAGGAGCGGGCCGCGTCCTGGAAGGGGAAGTCGAGGGTCGCGTCCAGCCGCCCCTGGGTGACGTACGGGGAGGTGACGGAGGTGTCCGCGGAGTACGTCTCGCCGAACATGAAGAAGTTCCTGCGGCCGTGCCGCGCCGCGTACCTGTCCAGCGCGGTCGCCCACTGGGTCCAGAACTCCATGCCGACGTTCTTGACGGTGTCGATCCGGAAGCCGTCGATGGCGAAGTCCTTCACCCACCGCTCGTAGATCTTCTCCATGCCGTGCACGACCTCGGGCCGCTCGGTCCACAGGTCGTCCAGGCCGGAGAAGTCGCCGTAGGTCGCGGACTCGCCGGCGAACGTGGAGTCCCCCCGGTTGTGGTACATCGTCGGGTCGTTGAGCCACGACGGCACCTTGCCGGCGCTCGTCACGGTCGGCGTCCGCGGGAAGGAGGCGCTGGTGACGGCCGGGAACTTGGTCTTCCCGTCCGCGTAGTCGGCGTCGTCGAAGGGCTGCCCGTCCTTGGTCAGGTAGGGGAAGGCGCCCTTGGAGAGGTAGTCGTAGGACTTCTCCGCGTAGTCGACGACGTCGGCGGTGTGATTGGTGATGACGTCGAAGAAGACCTTCATCCCCTTGGCGTGCGCCTTCGAGATGAGGGTCTGAAGGTCCTTGTTGGTCCCGAAGTGCGGGTCGACCTGGGTGAAGTCGGTGATCCAGTACCCGTGGTAGCCGGCCGAGGCGTTGCTTCCGGTCCCCTGCACGGGCTTGTTCTTGAAGATCGGCGCCATCCAGATGGCGGTGGTGCCGAGCCCCTTGATGTAGTCGAGCCGCTTGGTCAGGCCCTTGAGGTCGCCGCCCTGGTAGAAGCCCTTGTCGGTGGGGTCGTAGCCGGTGGAGAGGCGGGAGCCGGTGAGGCCGCCCTCGTCGTTGCCGGTGTCGCCGTTGGCGAAACGGTCCGGCATGACGAAGTAGAACTGCTCGCGGGTGTCGTCGTGGCGGGCGGGCACGGCGGCGAGCTTCGCGTCGGAGGGTGGTGCGGGCGGGGCGGCGGCGTGTGCGGCGAGGGGCTGCACCAGCGCGGCGGCGAGGGCGGCGACGGCGACCGCCGCGACCCGTCTGACATGTATCACCGGCATGAACTCCTAGCGATAGCTGCTCTCTTGGGTCCGACCCCGCGCGACCGTATCGCTAACGAAAGGTTTACAGCAAGAGGCTTGAAACTCACAGCAAGAACTTTCACGAAGCGTATTGACGCGGTGTTTCAACTGGCCCACGCTCCAGGGTTGTTGAAGCCTGTCCCTCTCGTTTCGGAGCCGCACATGACCGGACACCGACCCCCGGGTGTCTTCAGACGCACGGCCGTCGCGATCGCCGCGGGCGCCCTGGCGCTCGCGGGCGTGATCGCCCTGCCGGCCACCGCCGCGCAGGCGGACACCACCGCCAAGGGCGATGTGATCGCCAACCTCTGGGAGTGGAACTGGAACTCGATCGCCTCCGAGTGCACCAACGTGCTCGGCCCGGCCGGGTACGGCGCGGTGCAGGTCGCCCCGCCCTCCGAGTCCCTCAAGCAGTCCAACTACTACTGGTGGGACGTCTACCAGCCCTACTCGTACAACCTGAACAGCCGCTTCGGGACGGCCACGCAGTTCGCCGCGATGGTCACCGCCTGCCACGCCGCGGGCATGAAGGTCTACACCGACGCGGTGATCAACCACACGGCCGCCCAGACCGGCACCGGCTACGCCGGCACCACCCTCACCAACAAGTACGACACACCGGACTGGAACCCGGGCGACTACCACACCTCGGCCGACTGCCCCACCTCCGACCTGACCATCCAGGACTACTCGAACCTCACCCAGGTCCAGAACTGCGAACTGCTGGGCCTGCCCGACCTCAAGACCAGCGCCGACAACGTCCGTTCGGGCCTCGCGGCGTTCCTCAACAAGCAGATCGCGCTGGGCGTCGACGGCTTCCGCGTCGACTCGGCCAAGCACATCCCCGCCACCGACATGGCGGCCATCGTCGCCAAGCTGAACACCACGACGTCCGGTGCGGCGCCGTACGTCTTCGACGAGGTGTACCCGGGCTCGACCCCGCAGCCGAGCGACTACTACGGCTCCGGTGACGTCCTGGACTTCACCTACGCGAGCAAGATGAAGTCGGCCTTCCAGGGCAACGTCTCGGACCTGGAGTCGCTGTCCTCGTCCGGCATCCTGCCCGCCGCCAACTCGGTCTCCTTCGTGACCAACCACGACACCGAGCGCAACGGCCTGCACATGAGCTACAAGGACGGCGACAGCTACAAGCTCGCCAACCTCTTCGAACTCGCCTACAAGTGGTCGACACCGACCATCTACTCCAGCTGGCAGTGGACCCAGAGCGACCAGGCGCCGCCGAACTCCGCGGGCTTCGTCACCGACACCGACTGCTCCAACGGCTGGAACTGCCTCGACCGTGACACCGCCGTCGTCGGCATGGTCGCCTGGCACAACGCGGCCGGCAGCGCCGCCGTCTCCAACTGGTCGACCAAGTCGTCCTCCGTGATCGGCTTCGGCCGCAGCGGCGCCGGATTCTTCGCCCTGAACAACGGCTCGTCGTCGGCCACCTACACCTTCGCGACGGGCATGGCCGACGGCACGTACTCCGACGTCGTCGACGGCGGCGCCACCACGGTCACCGTCTCCGGCGGCAGCGCGAGCATCACGATCCCCGCGAAGGGCGCCGTCGCCTTCTACAACTCCTCCTACACCTGCACGGTCGGCTGCGACGGCGGCGGCAGCGGTGGCGGTGGCTCCACGGTGACCGCGACCTTCGACGAGTACGCGTCCACCACGAGCGGCACCAACGTCTACGTCGTCGGCTCCCTCGACGCCCTGGGCGCCTGGGACACCTCGAAGGCGGTCCAGCTCTCGTCCACCGGATACCCGGTCTGGTCGGGCGCGGTGAACGTGCCGATCAACACGTCCTTCACCTACAAGTACATAAAGAAGGACAGCTCAGGCAACGTGACCTGGGAGTCCAACGCCAACAGATCGGCGGCCAGCACCACTTCGGCGCTCTCCCTCGACAACTCCTGGAACGTGGCGAACGCCGACGCCACCGACGTGACGTTCAACGAGTACGCCACGACCGACTGGGGCACCAACGTCTACGTCGTGGGCTCCATCGCCTCCCTCGGCTCCTGGAACACCAGCGACGCGATCCCGCTGTCGTCGGAGTCGTACCCGACGTGGCGCAAGCTCGTGATCGTCCCGAAGAGCACCGCCTTCACGTACAAGTACATCAAGAAGGACAGCTCCGGGAACGTGACGTGGGAGTCGGGCACGAACCGGTCGTACACGACCGGCACCTCGTCCGGCTACACGACGAGCGACACCTGGAAGTAAGAGCCTGGGAAGAGCGCCGCGACCCCGGCGAACAAATCCGCAGCGCCGTGCATCCCACCTCGTGTACAGCACCAGAGGACGGCACGGGGCGCCCACCGCGCCCCGTGCCGCAGGACACGAAGGGAGCGCCGTCGCCGTGAACGAAGAGCTGAACACCGGCGTCACCGAGACCACCGGCCTTTCCGCCGCCCGGCCCGCGACCGGGCACCGCACCAGGCGCGGGTACCTGCGCACCGCGCTCGCCGCGGCCGCCGTCGCAGGCCTCGGCCTCGTCTGGGCGGGCACCGCACAGGCCGCCACCCCGAGCACCGCCAAGGCCACGCCGACCTGCTCCGCCGCCGCGCTCAAGGCCACCTTCGGCCAGCAGCTCGCCGGCGGCATGAACCACCAGGGTGTCGTCATCAGGCTGCGCAACCTCAGCGGCAGGACGTGCGCGCTGCGCGGCTACCCGGGCCTGGGCCTGGAGAACTCCGCGCACAAGGCGCTCAAGACCCACACCCACTGGGGCGACACCTGGTACGCCAAGGACCCCGGCAAGAAGACCCTGGTCCTCAAGGACGGCCAGAGCGCCGAGGCCGTCGTCGCCTGGACCCACGCCAACACCGGCACCTCCGGCGCGGTGCACGCCTCCTACCTGGAGATCACCCCGCCCGCCTCGACCAAGCACAAGACGCTGGCGTTCCACCAGTGGGTCGACCACGGTGACCTCTCGGTCACCGCGCTGGCCAGGCACATCGACGTCACACCCTGACCGCACGGCCGGGCGGGCCGCCACCGGGAGCTTCTCCCCGGTGGCGGCCTCTCACGCGCCCGCTCCCCCGTCCACCTGGAGGATCGCGCCCGACACGAACGACGCCCGGTCGCTCAGGAGCCAGGCGGCGGCCTCGGCGATCTCCTCGGGGGCGGCCATGCGGCGCAGGGGCGACACGGACCTTATGTGGTCGATGACGCCGGGGGTGGCCGCCTCCCAGTCGCGGATCATCTCGGTGAGCGTGCCGCCGGGGGCGACGGCGTTGACGCGGATGCCCTCGGGGCCGTACGTGGCGGCGGCGGACTCGGTGAGGCTGTTGACGGCGCGCTTCAGGGCGCCGTAGACCGGCAGCACGGGGTTGGCGCGCAGGCTGCCGACGGACGAGTTGTTGACGATGGCGCCGGTGCCGGCGGTCGCGCGGATGGCGTGGATCTCGGCGGTCATGGCCAGCCAGACGCCCTTGAGGTTGACGGCGGTGAGCTGGTCGAACTCGGCCTCGGGGAGTCCGTCCAGGGGGCCGGGGCGGTGCTGGCCGATCGCGCCGTTGTTGAAGGCGACGTCGAGGCGGCCGTACACCTCCACCGTGCGGTCCACGGCGGCGCGGACGCTCGCCGCGTCGGCCAGGTCGCAGACCACGTGATCCGCGGTGCCGCCCGCCGCGCGGATCTCCTCGGTGACCGTCTTGAGCTGGGCCTCCGTGCGGGCCGCCAGCATGACCCGGGCGCCCTCGCGGGCGAAGAGCCGGGCGGCGGCCGCGCCGATGCCCCGTCCGGCGCCGCTGATGAAGGCGACCTTGCCGGTCAGCAGGCCCTGGTAGGTGATCGCAGTGTTTTCCATGGCTTCGAGCCTGGACCCGGACCCGCGGCTCATCCAGGCACCGGCGGTACCTGGATGGGGCCGGGCGCCGGGCGCACACTGGAGGCGTGGACAGGCAAGAACTCGCGGCGTTCCTGCGCAGCCGGCGTGAACGGATCTCCCCCGCCGAGGTGGGGCTGGAGCGCGGCCCGCGGCGGCGTACCCCCGGACTGCGGCGCGAAGAGGTGGCGCAACTGGCGTACATCTCCGCCGAGTACTACACCCGGCTCGAACAGGCCCGGGGGCCGCGTCCGTCACGGGAGGTGCTGAGCGGTCTGGCACGGGCGCTGCGGCTCTCGGACGCCGAGCGCGGGCATCTCCATCACCTCGCCGGGGCTCCGCCGGGGCCGCCGCCCGGACCCTCGCGCGAGGTGCGGCAGAGCCTCCTGGACCTGCTGCGCCGGCTGCCGCAGGCCGCGGCCTTCGTGACGTCCGCGACCTTCGAGGTACTGGCCTGGAACGATCTCGCCGCCGCCCTCATGGAGGACTTCTCCGCCCTGCCGCCCCGCGACCGCAACCTGGTGCGCCGCGCCTTCCTCACCCCTCGCTCGCAGGGCGGCAGGCTGTACGGAGTGTCGGACGTGGACGCCTTCGCCCGGCTCTCGGCGCAGCGGCTGCGGGCCGCCGCCGGCCGCTATCCCGACTCACCGGAGGTGACCGGGCTGGTGGCCGAACTCCTAGCCGGAAGCGAGGAGTTCCGTCGGCTGTGGGAGTCGCACGACGTGTCCGCCGAGCCCACCCTGTGCAAGACCTTCCTGCACCCGGTGGTGGGCCCGGTCACCGTCAACTGCGACGCCCTCGACATCACCGACCGGGACCAGCAGGTCGTGATCTACACCGCCACCCCGGGCTCACGGTCCGAGGAGGCGCTGCGGCTGCTGTCGGTGATCGGGACGCAGCGGATGGATCAGCAGGTCGACTTCCCGGCGTAGATCGCGAGGGCCGTGTTGCCGCCGAGGGTGGCGGTGAACTGCCCGGAGCCGTTCACGGTCACGCCGGTGTTGTTCTGCACGTCGCAGTACGTCCCGGCCGGCAGCGACGTCTGGTACGTCCGGGTCAGGGAGCCCGGCTCGTGGTTGATGGCGACGTAGCCCTTCGCGCCCCGGCCGAAGGCGATGGCGTCGGCGCCGTCGTCCCACCAGTTCGTCATGGGCTCGCCGCGCACCGCGTTGCGGAAGGCGACCATGCGGATGATCTCCGGCCAGGCGTGCTGGCATTTCCAGCCGTCCTGCCAGCAGGCGTTCACGACACCGTTGTTGGGCGGCCCGGCGTCGGCGTCCGTCCACTCGTAGCCGGAGTTGATGTCCGGGGCGCCGTACGGGTAGGCGAGCATGAAGACGTTGGCCAGGGTGTAGTTGGCGCCGTCCTTGTAGTTGAGCGTCGAGCCGTTGCGCTCGGTGTCGTGGTTGTCGACGAAGACGCCTGCGACCGAACTGCTCAGGTAGCCCCAGCCCTCGCCGTAGTTCTTCAGATACGCGAGGTTCTCGTTGTTGAAGACCCGCTTGAGGTCGTAGGCGTAGCGGAACTCCTGCACGTCCCCGTTGCCGGTGTACTCGGTCGGCTGGACGGCCTCGCCGGCGCCGTAGATGACCTCCTGCTTCCAGTACACGGACGGGTTGGCCAGCCGGGACTTGATGTTGGCGAGGTCCTCGGCCGGGATGTGCTTGGCCGCGTCGATCCGGAAGCCGTCGACGCCGAGCGAGAGCAGGTCGTTCATGTAGCCCGCGATGGTCTTGCGGACGTACTCCTCGCCCGTGTCCAGGTCGGCGAGGCCCACGAGTTCGCAGTGCTGGACGTTCCAGCGGTCCTGGTAGTTGGTGACCTGCGAGGTGCAGTCGTCGAAGTCGTACGAGGAGTACAGGCCGGGGTAGTCGTACTTCGTGTACGACGAGCCGCCGGTGCCGGTTCCGCTGCCCGCGGACATGTGGTTGATGACGGTGTCGACGACCACCTTCACACCCGCCGCGTGGCAGGTGTTCACCATGTTCTGGAAGGAGGCCCGGTCGCCGAGTCTGCCCGCGATCTTGTACGACACCGGCTGGTACGACGTCCACCACTGCGAGCCCTGTATGTGCTCGGCGGGCGGCGAGACCTGGACGTATCCGTAGCCCGCGGGGCCCAGGGTGCTGGTGCACTCCTTGGCGACCGAGCCGTAGTTCCACTCGAAGAGGACGGCGGTGACGTCCTTCGTGCCGGGCGGGGAGGCCGACGCGACGGACGGGGTCATGACAACGCTACAGGCGGCCAGCGCCAGTGCGGCGGAGAGGGTCTTACGTGCCATGTGGGGTTCCTTCGTCGTTGAAGGCTCTTGCTGAAAGGTTGCTGAAACCTTGCGTTGCGCAGATGTTAAAGGCCCGCCACCCAGTTGGACAGCGGGCCTTGTGAAGTTGCTGCAAGAAGTTACCGGGTGACGGGCCGTCGGGTGTGCGTCAGGCGGTCGTCCACCACACCGTGGTGTCGGCCGGCACCTTCGCCCCGCCGTCGGCCTGCGTCAGCTCACCGCTGGCGAGCAGCACCCTGCCGTACACCGGAGTGGTGACGGACTCGCCGCTGGTGTTCGCGACGCAGACGAACTGCCCGCGCCGGAAGGCGAGGACGCCCTCCGGGGCGCGCAGCCACTCCACCGCGTCGCCCGCGCCGAGGTCGGCCTGCTCACGGCGGACGCGCAGCGCGCCGCGGTACAGCTCCAGGGTGGAACCGGCCACCCCGGTCTGCGCCGCCACACTCAGCCCGCCCCAGCTCGCGGGCTGCGGCAGCCAGCTGCCCCCGGCCCCGAAGCCGTACGACGAGCCCTCCCGCTCCCACGGGATCGGCACCCGGCACCCGTCACGGAAGCCGTCCTGGCCCGCGCCCCGGAAGTACGCGGGGTCCTGACGGACCTCGTCGGGCAGGTCGACGACGTCCGGGAGGCCGAGCTCCTCGCCCTGGTAGACGTACGCCGAGCCGGGCAGCGCGAGCATGAGGAGGGTGGCCGCCCGCGCCCTGCGCAGCCCCAGCTCCCGGTCGCCGGCCGAGCGGATCTGGGTGCCGAGACCGGGCGGGTTGGCGAAGCGGGTGGCGTGCCGGGTGACGTCGTGGTTGGAGAGGACCCAGGTGGCCGGGGCGCCGACCGGGCGCATCGCCTCCAGGGTGCGGTCGATGACGGCCCGCAGTTCCTTCGCGTCCCACGCCGTGCTCAGGTACTGGAAGTTGAAGGCCTGGTGGAGTTCGTCCGGGCGGACGTAGTTCGCGGTGCGCTCGACGGTAGGCGTCCAGGCCTCGGCGACGAAGATCCGCTCGCCGGCGTACTCGTCGAGGACGTGCCGCCACTGGCGGTAGATCTCGTGGACACCGTCCTGGTCGAAGAACGGCATGACATCGTTGCCCAGCAGCTTCAGCTGGTCGCCGCCGCCGATGTCCGGCAGCCCCGCCGCCTTCACCAGCCCGTGGGCGACGTCGATACGGAAGCCGTCCACGCCCATGTCCAGCCAGAACCGCAGGATGGAGCGGAACTCGTCGCCGACCGCGGGGTGTTCCCAGTTGAAGTCGGGCTGCTCCGGGGCGAAGAGGTGGAGGTACCACTCCCCGTCGGCCACCCGCGTCCACGCCGGCCCGCCGAAGATGGACTCCCAGTCGTTGGGCGGGAGTTCGCCGTTCTCGCCCTTGCCCGGACGGAAGTGGTAGCGGTCCCGCAGCGGCGAGCCGGGCCCCTCGGCCAGCGCCCGCTTGAACCACTCGTACTGGTCCGAGGAATGGTTCGGCACGAGGTCGACGATGATCCTGAGGCCCAGCGCATGGGCGTCCCGGATCAGCGCGTCCGCGTCGAGGAGGTTGCCGAACATGGGGTCCACGGCCCGGTAGTCGGCGACGTCGTAGCCCGCGTCGGCCTGCGGGGAGGCGTAGAACGGGCTGAGCCACACGGCATCGACACCGAGGTCGCGCAGGTACGGAAGTCTGGAACGCACACCCTCCAGGTCACCCATCCCGTCGCCGTTGCTGTCGGCGAAGCTGCGCGGATAGACCTGGTAGATCACCGCGTCCCGCCACCAGTCGCGGCGACGGGCGACGGTGGCGATGGCGGGGGCCGGTGCGGCGGATTGCTGCTGGCTCATGGCGTCCTTGATGCGTCGTGACTGGGTCATCGGGTCAGAGGATGGATGGAGAGGCGGCCGCGGTCACAGCGGGGTCGGATGGAGACCGCGGCCGCCGCCCCCGCGCCCCGAAGGACAGCGCCCCGAAGGGGCGCGGGGCTCTATTGATGTGCGGCTTCCGCCGCGTGGGCGCGACCGGCCACGACGGCGCCGCAGACGAACGACGGCCGCGTGGCTCGGCCAACGGTCAGCCCTTGGTTCCGCCGGCGGTGAGGCCGGTCACCAGGTTCTTCTGCACGAGGTAGAAGAACACGGCCACCGGTATCGCGATCAGCACCGCCGTCGCGGTCATCAGGTTCCGCTGCGCGTCATGCTCACTGATGAAGCTCTGCAGGCCGACCGCGAACGTGTACTTGTCGTCGCTGAGCATGAACGTGGAGGCGAACGCGACCTCACCGAAGGCGGTGAGGAAGTTGTAGAACGCCGCGACCGCGAGGCCGGGCTTCGCCAGGGGCAGGATCAGCCGGCCGAACGTGCCGAACGGCGAGAGCCCGTCGACGCGGCCGGCCTCGTCGATCTCGAAGGGGATCGTGTCGAAGTAGCCCTTGAGCAGCCAGGCCGTGTACGGCACGACGGTGGTGCAGTAGACGAGGATCAGGCCGAGGTAGCTGTCGATGAGGCCGAGCCGGGACATGATCTGGTACATCGGCACGATCAGCACGGCGATCGGGAACATCTGGGTCACCAGCAGCAGCCACATGAACTTCCGGTAGCCCGGGAAGCGCATGCGGGAGACCGCGTAGCCGGTGGTGGAGGCGAGGATCAGGCCGATGACCGTGGTACCGCCGACGACGATCATCGTCGTCCTGAACCAGTCCCAGAACCCGGTGTGCTGGAGGACGAAGGAGTAGTTGTCCAGCGTCATCTTGTGCCAGATGCCGCCCGGGTGCAGGTAGTCGTCCTTGTCCGGGCCGAGGGAGAGGAAGATCAGCCAGCCGACCGGGAAGAACGCGACCAGGCTGGCGACACCCAGGAGGCCGTGGGTGAGGGTGGTGGCGAGCGGGCCGCGCTCGTCGCGGCCGCGGACGCGGCGCGGGCTGCTGGTCACGGGGGTCTCCTCGGCGACCTGGGCGGAGGTCTGGACCGTGGTCGTACTCATGGGAACTCCTGCCTCAGATCGCGAGCTGCTGGTCGTTGCGGTTGAGCCAGCGGCGGTAGAAGGAGGTGAAGACGATCAGGATGGCCAGCAGCAGCATGCCGTAGGCGGCGGACTGGGCGAAGTCCCGCGGCTGCTGTCCGAAGCCGAGGTAGTACGCCCAGGTGACCAGGATCTGCGCGTCGGGGGCGGTGTCACCGAAGAGCAGGAAGATCACGGCGAACTGGTTGAACGTCCAGATGATGCCGAGGAGTACGACGGTGGAGCTGACGGACCTCAGGCCCGGCAGGGTGACGTACCGGAAGCGCTGCCAGGCGCCGGCGCCGTCCATCTCGGCGGCCTCGTACAGCGTGCCGTCGATGGCCTGGAGGCCGCCGAGCAGCGACAGCATCATGAACGGCACACCGCACCAGGTGTTGACGAGGATCGCCGCGGCCCGCTGCCAGAAGGTGTCCTCCAGCCAGCCGGGTTGCGGCAGATGGAGGAAGTGCAGGGCGCTGTTGATGATGCCGCCGTCGGCGAGCATGAACCGCCAGCCGAAGACGGTGACGAAGGTCGGGACCGCCCAGGGCAGGACCAGGACCATGCGGTAGAAGGTCCGGCCGCGGAACCTCTCGTTGAGCAGCAGGGCGAGGCCGAGACCGATGGTGTAGTGCAGGGTGACGCAGAGCGCGGTCCAGACGATCGTCCAGAGGAAGTGGGACCAGAAACGGTCGTAGGACGTCGGTCCGAACAGGATGTCCTTGTAGTTGTCCAGACCGATGAACTTGTACGTGGCGTCGATGTGGTTGACGCCGATGGTGCGGGCGGTGTTGAGGCTGTTGGCGTCCGTCAGCGTCAGGTAGAACCCGTACACCAACGGATAGAGGACGAGCGCCCCGAGGACGACGGCCACCGGGGCGATCATCGCGTAGGCGTACCAGTACTTCTGGTAGTTGTTCTTCAGCCGCTGGCCCAGCCCGGGGCGGGGCGCGCGGTCACCGCGGCGCTGGCCGGTCGCGCGGTCGATGGCGACTGTCATGGGTTCGACACCTTCTGGTTCTCCCGGCTGGTTCTTCCGGCTGCTTCTTCCGGCTGGTTCGCGCCGGTGCCGGCTCTCCGGGGTGGGCTGGGCGGCTGGCACAGGCCGGTGGCCGCCGGAGCGCTCCCCCTGAACAGGGCGCTCCGGCGGCCACTCGGCGCTTACTTGCTGAAGTCGGGGACGAGCTTCTCGATCCCGAGTTCGGCGTTGCTCAGGCCCTTGTCCAGGGACTCCTTGCCACCGGCGATCTTGGTCAGCTCGGTGCCGACCGGCCCCCACAGGGAGGAGTACTCGGCGAGCGCGGGGCGCGGCTGGGCGGAGGAGAGGACGGCCTGGTAGCCGGCGATGCCCGGGTCGGCCTTGACCGCGGCGGTGTAGGCGTCGGAGCGGGTCGGCAGGGTCGAGTTCTTCAGGGCGATCTGCGTCTGCGTCTGCGCGGAGGTCATGAAGGCGACGAACTTCTCGGCCGCGGCCTGGTGGGCCTTGTCCGAGCCCGCGTAGACCGACAGGTTGTGGCCGCCGGTCGGGGCGCCCGCCTTGCCGGTGGAGCCGGCCGGGACGGTGGCGATGCCGAGGTTGGACTTGTCGCTGAACGCGGAGCCCTTGTAGAAGTTGGTGATCTCCCAGGGGCCCTCGATGGTCATGGCGACCTTGCCGTTGACGAAGGCGTCCTGGCGGTGGGCGTAGGCGTCGGCGGTGACGTCCGCCTTGTGCAGGCCCTTCCCGGAGTACAGGTCGAGCCAGGTCTGGTAGCCCTTCTTGGCCGCCGCCGAGGTGATGGTGATCTTCTTGGCGGAGGCGTCGACCATGTCGGTGCCCTCGCCGTAGAGGAAGGGCTGCGTGTAGTACGCGGCCTCGGGGCCCCAGTAACCGGTGGTCCTGGCCTTGTCCTGGATCTTGGCGGCGTCGGCCCTGACCTCGTCCCAGCTGGTCGGGGCCGCGGTGATGCCGGCCTTCTTGAACAGCGCCTTGTTGTATACGAGGGCGAGGGTGTCGGTGACCAGCGGGACACCGTAGGTCTTGCCCTCGTACTGGGCCTGGGTCATCAGGCTGGGCTGGAACTTGTCCTTGTCGGCGAGGGCGGCGGTGCCGTCCAGCGGCACGAAGTAGCCGGCCTTGGCGAAGGCGGGGGTCCAGCCGACCTCGGAGCGCAGCACGTCGGGGGCGCCCTTGCCGGACTGGGCGGCCGTGTCGAACTTGTTCTGCGCCTGGTCGAACTGGACGTCGACGTAGTTGACCTTGATGTTCTTGTTCGCGGCTTCGAACTGCTTGACCAAGGCCTTGTACGTGGGTGCCTCATTGGTGGCGTTGGAGGTGTCCCACCAGGTGATGGTGACCGGCCCGTCCGACTTGCTGTCGCTGTCGCTCCCGCCGCACGCCGTCGCCGTGAGGGCGAGGGACGCCACCAGCGCGGAGGCCGCTATGCCACGCCGCATGAGTTCTCCTTGAGGGTTAAAGCCCGAGTGATGCGGGGGCGGTCCCGTCCACCGTCCCGCTGTCGTGCCGACTGCGCCGTTGCTGCGGCGGCCGGGCGTCAGGGAACGTAACAGCGATGTAAGCGCCGCGAAAGACCTTGCAGCAAAAAAGTGCAAGAGATCTCCGAAGTTATCCGGGCGTGACCTGTCGGCGACCGCCATGAGACGCTTGTTTACGGCGGTAGAGCGCTACGACGTCCCTTTGTGCAAGACTCTGCAAGCTCTTGCCGTCAAGTTTCAGTAGGGAGTGCGATGACGCAGCAGCCCAGGACGGGCCGCCCCCCAGGCCGCATCAGGCGCCCGATCGGTGTGCAAGGGGACATACGGCCGGTACAGTCCAGTGCCGTGACCACACGGCTTGCCGACATCGCAGCGCAGGCGGGGGTGAGCGAGGCGACGGTGAGCCGGGTCCTGAACGGGAAGCCGGGCGTCGCGGCCACCACCCGCCAGTCCGTGCTCGCCGCCCTGGACGTCCTCGGCTACGAGCGTCCGGTACGGCTGCGGCAGCGCAGCGAGGGCCTGGTGGGGCTGATCACCCCCGAGCTGGAGAACCCGATATTCCCGGCCCTGGCGCAGGTCATCGGGCAGGCGCTGACCCGGCAGGGCTACACCCCCGTGCTCGCCACCCAGACCCCGGGCGGGTCCACGGAGGACGAGCTGACCGAGATGCTGGTGGACCGCGGGGTCGCGGGCATCATCTACGTCTCCGGCCTGCACGCGGACACCACCGCCGACATGCAGCGCTACGAGCGGCTGCGGGCGCAGGGCGTGCCGTACGTGCTGGTGGACGGGTTCTCGCCGAAGGTGCAGGCGCCGTTCATCTCCCCCGACGACCGGGCCGCGATGACGCTGGCCGTCACCCACCTCGCCTCCCTGGGCCACACCCGGATCGGGCTCGCCCTCGGCCCGAAGCGGTTCGTCCCCGTGCAGCGCAAGATCGAGGGGTTCGTGCGGGCGATGCAGGACCAGTTGGGCCTGTCGGCGGACACCATCGAGTCCGAGCTGGTCCAGCACTCCCTCTACACCCTGGAGGGCGGCCAGGCCGCCACCACGGCGCTCATCGACCGGGGCTGCACGGCGATCGTCTGCGCCAGCGACATGATGGCGCTCGGCGCGATACGGGCGGCACGCCAGCGCGGCCTCGACGTCCCCCGGGACGTCTCGGTGGTCGGCTTCGACGACTCCCCGCTGATCGCGTTCACCGATCCCCCTCTCACCACCATCCGCAAGCCGGTCCCGGCGATGGGCCAGGCAGCGGTGCGCACCCTTCTGGAGGAGATCGGCGGCACTCCCGCTCCGCACAGCGAGTTCGTTTTCATGCCGGAATTGGTGGTACGCGGTTCTACGGCGTCGGCGCCGGGCGACCGCGCCAACCGCCCCTGACCGCGCCCGATTACCTCGCTGTGGATCGTGCGGTACCTGAGCAGTAGTCGCCGCGCGGTAGGACATGCGTGGTGAACCCGACCTTGGGATGATCTGCCGGAGACGTCTTTTCTGGCAGACTCTGTGCCTATGAGTGACTCGACCGTGACAGAGCCGGAAGGTCGCGCACAGCAGACCCTTCCGCGGTCCGTCACGGGCGAAGGGGAGCAGCGGTTCCTGCGGCGGCTGCGGACGCCGCGCCGGCCCCGGCTCTGGTTCGAGATCCTGCTGATCGCGGTGAGTTACTGGACCTACTCGCTGATCCGCAACGCGGTCCCGGAGCAGCGGGCGCAGGCGCTGCGCAACGCCGCCTGGCTCTGGAAGGCCGAGCACTACCAGGGGATCGCCGTCGAGGAGTCGGTCAACCACGCCGTGAACTCGGTGACTTGGCTGATCATCGGCATGAACTACTACTACGCCACGCTGCATTTCGTGGTGACGCTGGGCGTGCTGGTCTGGCTCTACCGCAGTCACCCCGGCCGTTACGCGGCGGCCCGCCTGGCCCTCTTCGCGGCCACCGGGGTGGCCCTCCTCGGCTACTACGTGTTCCCGCTCGCCCCGCCCCGCCTGATGAACGGCGGCGGCTTCGTCGACACGGTGACGGTCCACCACACCTGGGGCTCGATGGCCTCCGGTGACCTCAAGCACATGTCCAACCAGTACGCCGCGATGCCGTCCATGCACATCGGCTGGTCCCTGTGGTGCGGCCTGACGATCTTCGCCCTGGCCTCGGTCCCCTGGGTCCGGCTCCTGGGCCTCCTCTACCCGACGGCCACCCTCCTCGTCATCGTCGCCACCGCCAACCACTTCTGGCTCGACGCGGTGGGCGGCGCCCTCTGCCTCGCCTTCGGCTTCACCGTGGCCCGCCTGTGGTACGGCGCCCTGCCGTACGCCCTGCCGCAGAGCCCCGCGGACGGCTTCGTCCGCCATCGGTGACGTCCGCTGTCGCGGGAGCGGTACCGGTCCAGAACCGGCTTGCCCCGTCAAGTCCGGTTGCCGCGTCGCTGCTTCTCGAGGCGCCGCCGCCTCGGCCCTGAACGCCTCGTACTCCTCGGCCGGGCACGAGCAGAACGAGGGCGCGCCCCGGACGCGGGACCGCCGGGGTACGGCGGAGCGCCGCGCGACACGCCCCGGCGGGCCGCGGACCGCTTCCCGACCATGGTGCCGGACGGGCAGGACGTACGCACCTGGCTCCGGGAACCAGGGAGCACCGGCCTCATCAGGCCCCGTAGAAGAGCGTCTCCACGACGGACCGGGCCCTGCGCATGGTGCGCCGGTACGCGTCGAGCATGTCCCCGGCGTGCCCGTGCCCGTATCCCAGGTATCGGCCCACGGCGGCCAGCTCCCGGCTCTCGGTGGGGAACGTGTCGCCGGCCCGCCCCCGCACCAGCATCACGGCGTTGCGCACGCGCGTCGCCAGCACCCAGGCCTCGTCGAGCACCGCGGCCTCCTCCGTCTCCAGCAGCCCCGCCGCCTGCGCCGCGGCCAGCGCCTCACGGGTGCGGGTGGTGCGCAGCCCGGGCTCGGCCCAGCCGTGCCGCAGCTGCAGCAGCTGCACGGTCCACTCCACGTCGGACAGCCCGCCCGGCCCGAGCTTGGTGTGCAGCTTGGGGTCGGCGCCGCGCGGCAGCCGCTCGGACTCCATCCGGGCCTTCAGCCGCCGGATCTCGCGCACCGCGTCCTCGCCGAGCCCCTGCGCCGGGTACCGCAGCGGGTCGACCAGCTCGATGAACCGGCGCCCCAGCTCCTCGTCCCCGGCGACCGGTTCGGCCCGCAGCAGCGCCTGCGACTCCCACACCAGGGACCAGCGGCGGTAGTACGCCTCGTAGGAGTTCAGCGTGCGCACCAGCGGCCCGGACTTGCCCTCGGGGCGCAGGTCCGCGTCGATCAGCAACGGCGGGTCGGCGCTGGGGATCTGCAGCAGCCGGCGCATCTCGGCGACGACCTTGTTGGCCGCGTCGGTGGCCTCCCGCTCGGCGACGCCGTCCCGCGGCTCGTGCACGAACACGACGTCGGCGTCGGAGCCGTAGCCGAGTTCGTGGCCGCCGAAGCGGCCCATGCCGATGACGGCGAAGCGGGTGGGCAGGGTGTCCCTCCAGCCGTCCCGGACCACCGCCCGCAGGGTTCCCGCCAGGGTCGCGGCCGTCAGGTCGGAGACGGCGGCGCCGACCCGGTCGACCAGGGCGCCCTGGTCGGGCTCGGCGGGCTTGGTCTCGGTGCCGTAGGAGTCGACGATGTCGGCGGCGGCCGTACGGAACAGCTCGCGGCGGCGCACGCCGCGGGCCGCCCGCACGCCGTCCTCGGCGTTGTCGGCGCGGCCGGCGGCGGCGAGGATCTCCTGCTCCAGCTGGGCGCGGCCGCGCGGCTCCAGGCCGCCCCCGTCGCCGTCGCCCAGCAGGGCCACCGCCTCCGGGGCGCGCATCAGCAGGTCGGGGGCGAGGCGCCCGGCGGACAGCACGCGCGCGAGGTTCTCGGCGGCGGCGCCCTCGTCCCTGAGCAGCCGCAGGTACCAGGGGGTCTTGCCGAGGGCGTCGGAGACCTTGCGGAAGTTCAGCAGGCCCGCGTCCGGGTCGGCGGAATCGGCGAACCAGCCCAGCAGGACGGGCAGCAGGGTGCGCTGGATGGCGGCCTTGCGGGTGACGCCGGAGGCGAGGGCCTCCAGGTGGCGCAGGGCGGCGGCGGGGTCGGCGTAGCCGAGGGCCACCATGCGCTCCCGGGCCGCCTCGGCGCTCAGCCGGGCCTCGCCGGGGGCGAGCTGGGCGACGGCGTCGAGCAGCGGGCGGTAGAAGAGCTTCTCGTGCAGGCGTCGTACGACACCGGTGTGCCGCTTCCACTCGCGGGTCAGCTCGGTCACCGGGTCGGTGCGCAGGCCCAGCGAGCGGCCGAGGCGGCGCAGGTCGGCCTCGCCCTCGGGGACCAGGTGGGTGCGGCGCAGCCGGTGGAGCTGGATGCGGTGCTCCAGGGAGCGCAGGAAGCGGTAGGCGTCGTCGAGCTGGACGGCGTCGGCGCGGCCCACGTAGCCGCCGGCGGCGAGCGCCTGGAGGGCGTCCAGGGTGGTACCGCTGCGCAGTGCGGCGTCGGCCCGGCCGTGCACCAACTGCAGCAGCTGGACGGCGAACTCGACGTCGCGCAGGCCGCCGGGGCCGAGCTTCAGCTCGCGGTCGATCTCGGCGGCGGGGATGTTCTCCACCACGCGCCGGCGCATCTTCTGCACGTCGGCGACGAAGTTCTCGCGCTCGGCGGCCTTCCAGACCAGGGGGTCGAGGGCGGCGACGTACTCCTGGCCCAGGTCGAGGTCGCCAGCGACCGGGCGCGCCTTGAGCAGGGCCTGGAACTCCCAGGTCTTGGCCCACCGCTGGTAGTAGGCGAGGTGGCTGCTGAGCGTGCGCACGAGGGGGCCGTTGCGGCCCTCGGGGCGGAGGTTGGCGTCGACGGGCCAGATCGACCCCTCCACCGTGGTCTCGGAGCAGATCCGCATCATGTGCGAGGCGAGCTTGGTGGCGGCGCGCAGGGCCTTGCTCTCGTCGGCGCCGTCGGCGGCCTCGCCGACGAAGATGACGTCGACGTCGGAGACGTAGTTCAGCTCGTGGCCGCCGCACTTGCCCATGGCGATCACCGCGAGCCGGCAGGCGGCGGCGTCCCCGGGCGCGGCGGCCTCGGCGAGGGCGAGGGCGGCGCGCAGGGTGGCGGTGGCCAGGTCGGCGAGTTCGGCGGCGGTCTGGGTGAGGTCCGTCGTCCCGCACACGTCCCGGGCGGCGATGGACAGCAGGCAGCGCCGGTAGGCGACGCGCAGGGAGACCGGGTCGGCGGCCTCGGCGAGCCCGCGTTCGAACTCGGCGACGCCGGGGTGCAGGTCGCGGGGCTCGTAGGTGACCAGGGTCTCCCAGTCGCGCGGGTGCCGGGCGAGGTGGTCGGCGAGGGCGGCGGAGGCGCCGAGGACACCCAGCAGGCGGTCCCGCAGCGGCTTGGCCGCTATCAGGGTGTCGAGCAGTTCCCGGCGGGCGGTGGGGCCGGGCTGGGCCTCCAGGAGCCGCACCAGGCCGTGCAGGGCGAGGTCGGGGTCGGCGGTGGCGCCCAGGGCTTCGAGGAGCACGGGGTCGTCGCGCACGGCGGCCAGTTCGGCGCTGTCCAGCAGCCGCTCGGCGGCCGAGGCATCGGTGAAGCCGTGCCGCAGCAGTCGCGTGAAGGTACTGCTCCTGCGCCCCGGCGTCATCCGCGGCTCCCTCCGGATCAAGGTCGTCCCCGCCCGAGCCTAACCGCAGACCCCGTCACGAGCGCCGACGAGTCAAGGGCGGGATGGTGGTCGTACCGGCAGGCGCCCCCGGGAGGCGTCGCGCGCGAGCCCGAGGCGGAAGTAGTTCATCCGGTCTTCACCTGTCTGGCCGAGCGCGGCGACACGGAGGATTATTGGCGTGTGCATGCTCAGTCCCCGCACCGCCACCAGGCTTTCCCTTCCCCCAGCACCGGAGGTTGATGTGTCCGGCAGTTCCGCACGTCCGGCGATGATCCGCCGCGCCCGTACGGCGATGGCCTCGGCCACCGCCCTCACCGCGGCCGCGATCGGCCTGTGGACCGGGCTCGGCGGCACGTCCGCGCAGGCCGCGAGCGCCGTACCCTCCCCGGACCACGTGATCGTCGTGGTCCTAGAGAACCACGCCTACAGCCAGGTCATCGGCTCCTCCAGCGCGCCGTACATCAACTCGCTGGCAACCGGCGGCGCCAACCTGACCCAGATGTACGCCGAGACCCACCCGAGCCAGCCCAACTACTACGCGATGTTCTCGGGCTCCACCCAGGGCATCACGGACGACAGCTGCATCACGCCCGGCTTCTCCTCGGCGGCGAACCTGGCCTCCGAGCAGCTCGCGGCCGGCCGCACCTGGGCCAGCTACAACGAGACCCTGCCCAGCCAGGGCTCCACCACGTGCAGCAGCGGCAAGTACGCGCAGAAGCACAACCCGTGGTTCGGCTTCAGCAACGTACCGACGTCGACCGCGAAGACGTTCGCCCAGTTCCCGACGGACTACACCACCCTCCCCCAGCTGTCCTACGTGATCCCCAACCTGTGCAACGACATGCACGACTGCTCGGTGTCCACGGGTGACACCTGGCTGAAGAACAACCTGGGCGCGTACGCCACCTGGGCCAAGACCCACAACAGCCTCCTCGTCGTCACCACGGACGAGGACAACCGCCTGGCCGGCAACCGCATCCCGACGGTGCTCTACGGCCAGCCGGTCGCGGCGGGCTCGACCTCGTCCACCACGTACGACCACTACGACCTGCTGCGCACCCTGGAGGACAGCCAGGGCCTGAGCGCGCACGCGGGCAACGCGGCGTCCGCGTCCGACATCACCGGGATCTGGGCGTCCTGACGTGTACGTAGCGGACAGCCGCGCGAGCACCCCGGCGCCGGCGTCCGTGGAAGGTACCGCCCGGCCGGCCACGGCCGGGCGGTACCGCTCCACGATCGCGCCCACGGTCCTCGCCCTCGGCACGGTCAGCCTGGTCACGGACGTGTCCTCCGAGATGGTCACGGCGGTCCTCCCGCTGTACCTGGTGGCGGGCCTGGGCCTGTCCCCGCTGGGTTTCGGCCTCCTCGACGGCGTCTACAACGGCTTCTCGGCGGTCGTACGCCTCGTCGGCGGCCACCTCGCCGACCGCGGCGGCGGCCGCCACAAGTGGGTGGCGGGCGCGGGCTACGCCCTCTCCGCCCTGTGCAAACCCCTCCTGCTGATCGCCCACAGCCTCACCCCCATCGGCCTGATCCTGGCGGCGGACCGCACCGGCAAGGGCCTGCGCACCGCCCCCCGGGACGCCCTGATCTCCCTCTCCAGCACCCCGGAGACCCGGGGCCGCGCCTTCGGCGTGCACCGCGCGATGGACACGGCGGGCGCCCTGCTCGGCCCCCTGGCCGCGTTCCTCATCCTCCGGGCGACGGTGGACGGCTACGACGCGGTGTTCACGGTGAGCTTCTGCGTGGCGGTGCTGGGCGTGCTGATCCTGGTCCTGTTCGTTCCGTCCGGCGGCCGTACGGAACCGGCCGCCCCCGGCGCGCGCCCCACCCTGCGCGCGGCACTCGGCCTGCTGGCCGACCGCGACCTGCGCCGCATCACCCTCTGCGCCCTTCTGCTGGGCCTCGCGACGGTGAGCGACTCCTTCGTCTACCTGCTGCTGCAACGCCGGCTCGGCGTCCCGGACCGCTGGTTCGCCCTGCTCCCCCTCGGCACAGCGGCCGCGTTCCTCCTCCTGGCCGTCCCGCTGGGCCGCCTGGCGGACCGCTGGGGCCGCTGGCGGGTCTTCCTGGCCGGCCACGCGGCTCTGCTGCTCGCCTACGCGCTCCTGCTGGCGTCCTGGCACGGCACCGCCCTGCCGTACGCGGTGCTCGCGCTGCACGGCACGTTCTACGCGGCGACCGACGGTGTGCTGATGGCGGCCGCGTCGGACAGCGTGCCCGAGGCGCTGCGCTCGTCGGGTCTGGCGCTGGTCCAGACGGGTCAGGCGGCGACTCGTTTCGCCTGCTCACTGGGGTTCGGGGCGGCCTGGACGCTGTGGGGCGACCGTACCGCCCTGAGCGTGTCGGCGGTGGCCCTGGCGGGGTGCGCGGCGTACGCCCTCACCCTTAGGCCCTTCCGGGAGGCCGCCGTATGACCGTCCGCTCCCGCCTCCTGATCCTCCTCTCGGCGCTGGCGGTCCTGGGGGCCGTCGCCCTGGCCTCCGTCCTGCACGCCTCCGCCCGGGCGGAGCGCCGCGACCACACGCAGGCGGGCGGCCCGAAGGTCACTGCGGGGACGGTGACGCTGACGGCCCCCGGCCGCATGGTCTTCCGCAACATGGCCTGGGGACCGCACCGGGACGAACTCTCCACGGTCCCCGCCGCCTCCCCCTCCGGCCCCCGTACCGCCTCCGGCGTGAAATGCCTGCGTTTCTACGCCGCCGCGGGCACCGGCGTCTGCCTCCAGGCCGTCCACGGCCCGGTCTCGGACACCTACCGCGCCCTGATCCTGGACGCGAACCTGCACGCGACCGCCCACTACGACGTCCCGGGCATCCCGTCCCGCGCCCGGGTCTCGCCCACCGGCCACTACGCGGCCTGGACGGCGTTCGTGGGCGGCGACTCGTACGCGGGCACGAACTTCTCGACCCGCACGGCGATCGCCGACACGCGCACGGGCGAGCTGATCCCGACCCTGGAGTCCTTCCGCGTCCTCAAGGACGGCCGCTCCTACCACTCCGCGGACGCCAACTTCTGGGGCGTGACGTTCGCGTCGGACGACACCACCTTCTACGCGACGCTCGCCACGAAGGGCTCGACCTACCTGGTCCGCGGCAACCTGCGCACCCGCACGCTCACCACCCTCCACGCGAACGTCGAATGCCCGTCCCTCTCCCCCGACGGCACCCGCATCGCGTACAAGAAACGCGTGCGGGGCCTGCCGAAGGACGCCCCCTGGCGCCTGTACGTCCTGAACCTGAGCACGATGCGCGAGACGCCGCTGGCCGAGCCCCGCAGCGTGGACGACCAGGCGGTGTGGAAGGACGCGCACACGATCGTCTACGCCCTGCCGGGCGACTACGGCGCGGACCTGTACGAAGTCCCGGCCGACGGCACGGGGAAGCCGCGGCGGATCAGCGTCTCGGCGGTGTCGCCGGCGTATGTCGGCTGACCCCGGGAATGGGAAGCACGTCGCGCTGCGTTTCCGGAGGCAGTACGACGAGCCCAGAGCAGACCTGTACCGGAGCACGACGTGAGCACTGCCACCATCGCGAGTTCAGTGGTAGAGAGCGTGCGGGCGTGGCACCGTTCCACACTGCGGCTCCTGTGGGTGGCCGGTCCCCTGCTGCTGATCATCGCGATCCCGGTGGCCGACGGGTTCCTGCCGCCGGACGTGCATCTCGCTCACCTGCTCGTGGTCGCGGTGGCGATCACCGCGGTCGGCAGCGGGCCGCGCGCCACCGCCCTGACCGGGGCGCTGGCCGTCCTCGCACTGGTCTGCGCCGGCCTGGAGCGACGCACCCTGGCCACCGAGAGTGTCCTCGTCGAACTCTCCGCCCTCCTGGTCGTCTGCGTCTTCCTCGTCCTCTTCACCCGACTGCGAGACCGTCGGGAGCGCGAACTGGTCTGGGTGCGTTCGGTGTCCGACGCGACACAGCGTGTCGTACTGCGGCCGTTGCCGAAGCGGGCCGGGCCGGTCGCTCTTGCCTCGCACTACCGCAGCGCCGAATCGGACCCGACCATCGGCGGCGACCTGTACGCCGCCGCCCGGATCGCCGGCTCCACGCGGCTGCTCATCGGGGACGTCCGGGGCAAGGGACTCCCCTCGATCAGCGACACGGCGATCGTGCTGGGCGCCTTCCGCGCCGCCGCGCACCGCCGAGTCCCGCTGCCCGAGCTGGTCGGCTACATCGAGGACGCCGTCCGGTGGGGACTCGCGGAGTTCTCGGAGCCGGACGAGGATGCCGCCGAGCGCTTCGTGACCGCCGCCGTCCTGGACATCCCGGACGACGAGCCGGTGGTGCATCTGATCAGCTGCGGGCACCCGCCACCCCTCCTGTTGCGTGGCTCCACCGGGACGGCGCTGGCGCTGACGGTCCCCGAACCGTCGCCTCCGCTCGGCCTCGCGGTACGGCCCGCCGACACGCGCAGCACGGACAGCGTCGACGGCCGCTACGCACCGGCGACCTTCCCCTTCGAGCACGGCGACAGGCTGGTCCTGTACACGGACGGCGTCAGCGAGGCCCGGAACACGGAAGGCGAGTTCTATCCGCTCGCGGAGCGCGCCGCGGCCTGGGCGGACAAGGCACCAGACCTGCTCGTCGAGCAGCTCGCCGCAGACGTCCGGGCGTACACGGGCGGCCGGCTGAACGACGACCTGGCCATGGTCGTCCTCCAGCGCGACCGGACGGTGTCACAGGCCGCCTGAACCCCGCAAACGGGGAGCTGCGGCCGTCGGCTGCAGCTCCTGCAGCATCCTCAGAGCGGGAAAAGCCGGGCCCTGACCTGCCCCTAAAGCACCGGCAGGTTCTTCCGCAGCTCGAACGCGGTCACCTCGGAGCGGTACTCCTCCCACTCCTGCCGCTTGTTGCGCAGGAAGAAGTCGAAGACGTGTTCGCCGAGGGTCTCGGCGACCAGGTCGCTGTTCTCCATGAGGGTGAGGGCCTCGCCGAGGTTCTGGGGGAGCGGTTCGATGCCCATGGCGCGGCGCTCGGCGTTGGAGAGGGCCCAGACGTCGTCCTCGGCGCCCGGCGGGAGCTCGTAGCCCTCCTCGATGCCCTTGAGGCCGGCGGCGAGAAGGACCGCGTAGGCCAGGTACGGGTTGGCGCCGGAGTCGATGGAGCGGACCTCGACGCGCGCGGAGCCGGTCTTGCCGGGCTTGTACATCGGGACGCGGACCAGAGCGCTGCGGTTGTTGTGGCCCCAGCAGATGTAGGAGGGGGCCTCGCCGCCGGCGCCGGCGGTGCGCTCGGAGCCGCCCCAGATGCGCTTGTAGGAGTTCACCCACTGGTTGGTGACCGCGGAGATCTCGGCGGCGTGCTGCAGCAGGCCCGCGATGAAGGAGCGGCCGACCTTGGAGAGCTGGAACTCCGCGCCCGACTCGTAGAACGCGTTGCGGTCGCCCTCGAAGAGGGAGAGGTGGGTGTGCATGCCGGAGCCGGGGTGCTCGGAGAACGGCTTCGGCATGAACGTCGCCTGCACCCCCTGCTCCAGCGCCACCTGCTTCATGACCAGCCGGAACGTCATGATGTTGTCGGCCGTGGAGAGCGCGTCGGCGTAGCGCAGGTCGATCTCCTGCTGACCGGGCGCGCCCTCGTGGTGGGAGAACTCGACCGAGATGCCCATCGACTCCAGCATGGTGATCGCCTGGCGGCGGAAGTCCATGCCGACGCTGGTGGGCGTGTGGTCGAAGTAGCCGGAGTTGTCGGCCGGGGTGGGGCGGGAGCCGTCCAGCGGGCGGTTCTTCAGGAGGAAGAACTCGATCTCGGGGTGGGTGTAGAAGGTGAAGCCGAGGTCGGAGGTGCGGGCCAGGGCCCGCTTCAGGACGTACCGCGGGTCCGCGAAGGACGGGGAGCCGTCCGGCATGAGGATGTCGCAGAACATGCGGGCCGTGCCGGGGGTCTCCGCACGCCACGGGAGGACCTGGAACGTGGACGGGTCCGGCTTGGCGATCATGTCGGACTCGTAGACCCGGGCGAAGCCCTCGATCGCGGAGCCGTCGAAGCCGATGCCCTCGTCGAAGGCCTGCTCTAGCTCGGCCGGGGCCACCGCGACGGACTTGAGGAAGCCCAGCACGTCCGTGAACCACAGGCGTACGAACCGGATGTCGCGCTCCTCCAACGTCCGGAGCACGAACTCCTGCTGCTTGTCCATCTTCCGCTTCCCCATCCTTGCTGGTCAGGCCGCCTGTCTCCCTGTCCCGCGGGAGGCGGTCGGGCACCTGGGCATCACACCACAACAGCATTTCATGCGCGTTGCGCACCTTGATCGCCCGAGCGACCCCGGCGTGAACGGCTCTCGTACGGCAGATGTCCTGCCCTGACGCCCATCTTGCCTGCTCGCGCCGACATCCGTAATGGCCGATCCGGTTTCCGGGCCGCCGGCAGGTGACGGAGACCACGGTCCATAAATTTGAATCTCAGATGCAAGTTTTAATAACGTCTGATCACGAGCCGTTCGGTCGAACCACGCCGAGCCACAAGGAGCCCTCATGCTGTCCGAGCCGTCCGCCGCCACCGTCCGCGCCACCCTCCCCGCCGTGGGCGCGGCCATCGGTGAGATCACGGAGCGTTTCTACACCCGTCTCTTCGACGCCCACCCCGAGCTGCTGCGGAACCTCTTCAACCGCGGCAACCAGGCCGCCGGCACCCAGCGCCAGGCCCTCGCCGGCTCCATCGCCGCGTTCGCCACCCACCTGCTGGACCACCCGGACCAGCGACCCGACGCCATGCTGAGCCGCATCGCCCACAAGCACGCCTCCCTGGGCGTCACGCCCGCGCAGTACGACATCGTCCACGAGCACCTCTTCGCCGCCATCGCCGAGGTGCTCGGCGAGGCCGTCACCCCCGAGGTCGCGGCCGCCTGGGACGAGGTCTACTGGCTGATGGCGAACGCGCTCGTCGCGATCGAGAAGCGGCTGTACGAGGAGAGCGGCGGCCTGCAGGGGCTGCGGCCGTGGGAGGTCGTCGAGCGGGTCGTGGAGACCGCCGACGTGGTGACCTTCCGGGTGCGGCCGGTGGACGGCGGGCCGACGGTGCGCGGCTTCCGGGCCGGGCAGTACGTCTCCGTGGGCGTCACCCTCGCCGACGGCGCCCGCCAGATACGCCAGTACAGCCTCTCCGGCGCGCCGGGCGAGTCGGTCCGCCAGTTCAGCGTCAAGCTCGACGGCGAGGTCTCCCGCCACCTGCACGAGCACGTGCGGGTGGGTGACGTCCTCGAACTGTCGGAGCCGTACGGCGACCTCGTCCTGGGCGACGCCGCCGAGCGCCCCCTGCTGCTCGCCTCCGCCGGTATCGGCGTGACCCCGATGGTGGCGATGCTCGCCGCACTGGTGGCCGACGGCCACTCGGCCCCGGTGACCGTCGTACACGGCGACCGCTCCCCCGCCGACCACGCCCTGCGCACCGACCACGAGACCTACGCGGCCAAGCTCCCGGACAGCGCCGTCCACTTCTTCTACGAGCGGGACGCGGAGCCCGGCACCCGCACCGGCCTCGTCGACCTCACCGGCATCGAGGTCGCGGCCGGCACGCGCGCGTACCTGTGCGGACCGCTCCCCTTCATGCGCGCGGTGCGCACCCAGCTGATCGAGCAGGGCGTGGCTCCGGCGGACATCCACTACGAGGTGTTCGGCCCGGACCTGTGGCTGGCGGCGGCCTGAGCGTCAGCGCCCCGTAATGCGTGTTTCTGATCCCCGGTCCTGAGTAGCTTCGAGTCCTACGCCGGCCTGGTGTCCGAGGACGCCGGCTCGGGCCGGGGGAAGGATCTGCCGGGGCTGCGGGGAACGGCTGAGGCCGGGAGCCAGGCCCGGGGCGGAGTTGTGTTCGTCGGTGTGCCGGTCCAGGCAGTGGCGTCGGGAACGACGGTTGCGCCGGCGCTTGGCGGCCGTTCAGGACGGCACGGGCGAGGTGGAGTGCCCGGAGTGCGGGGCTCGGTGGGTGGCCCGGCGTCGACCGCCGCTCGGACGGGGTGTTCTGCTCGCCGCGGTGCAAGATGAGGGCCTGGAGGCGTCGAGCGGAACCGTTTGGCGAACGGTCACAGTGACCGCCGGCCGAACGCATCCTGCCGGCCGGGGAAACCCGCGTCGGCCGAAACCTGACCACCCGCCCGCCTTGTTCCCTCTGTTCCTCCGCGTCGCCGATGGCGATCCGGAGGACGTGGATGCTCTGGATGCCCGCTTCTGAAGGGGGTGTGAATGCGGGGCACCACGCGCCCCCCACAACGATCCTTTCGCCACCGATGGTTTGCGATTGCGTGTATGGCGGGGTGGCGAGCGGGGATAAGCCGGGTGAACTCATTTGGCGGGCGGCCCACCCTCTTCGGAGTCGGCGGCCCGCTGCGTGCCGATGATGCACGACACCGTGGTCGCCCATGGGCCCTCCGGAGAGGTTCCGGCCTCGGCCGACGCTACTCAGCGTTGCCGACCGCAGGCCGTCCGACCCCCCCTCGAAGGAGGCCTCTCCTTGAACGCCATCGCACAACCGCTCTCGCTGCCCGCACTGCCGACGCCGACCGCCCTCGCGGCGATCGCGAGCACGCAGCAGCTCGCAGCCGCAGCTCAGGTGTGCCTGACCACCATCCCCGTGGGGAACACCCCGTTCCGGCTGGCGGCCGCCCCGAACGGAAACGTCTACGTAGCCAACTTCGGCGCGAACACGGTGTCGGTGATCGACTCGACCACCAACACGGTCATCGGCTCCCCCATCCCCGTGGGGGTTTGGCCGCGCGGGGTGGCGATCGCGAACGGGCGCGCCTACGTCGCCAACTCGAACTCGGACACGGTGTCGGTGATCGATACTGCCACGAACTCGCTGGTCGGCTCGCCCATCCCGCTCGCCGGCAGCCCGTTCGGGGTAGCAGCCGCCCAGAACGGGCACGTCTTCGTCACCCAGCAGAACTTGAACACCGTGTCGGTGATCGACTCGACCACCAACACGGTCATCGGCTCCCCCATCCCCGTGGGGAGTGTCCCGCGCGGGGCGGCGGTCGCCCCGAACGGACGCGTCTACGTGACGAACTCCAGCCTCAGCGCGAACTCGGTGTCGGTGATCGACTCGACCACCAACATGGTCATCGCCACCATCCCCGTGGGCAGCGGCCCGGCCGATCTCGCGGCCGCCCCGAACGGGCGCGTCTATGTGGCCAACTTCGCCGCGAACTCGGTGTCGGTGATCGACTCGACCACCAACATGGTCATCGCCACCATCCCCGTGGGGAACGGCCCGTCCGGGGTGGCGGTCGCCCCGAGCGGGCTCGTCTACGTGACGAACGGGAACTCGGACACGGTGTCGTTGATCGATTCAGTCACCGACACGGTCATCGGCTCCCCCATCCCCGTTGGCGACGGCCCGACCGGCGTAACCGTCGCCCCGAACGGAAGCGCCTACGTCGCCGATCAGAACGCGAACACTGTCAGCGTCCTTCCAGGCCCGCCCACGCTGACCGGCATCAGCCCGGCGCAGGGCAGCGCAGCCGGCGGCACGCAGGTCACCCTCACCGGCACCGACCTGTTCGGCGCCACCGTCACCATCGGCGGCCAGCCGGCCACCAACCTCTTCTACAACCTCGACGGCACCGCGCTCATCGCCACCACCCCGCCCGGCACACCCGGCCCCGCCACCGTCACCGTCACCGTCACCAACGAGATCGGCAGCGCGAGCCTGCCCGGCGGATTCACCTACGTCTCCGCCGCCACCACGCTGAGCGCCACCCCGGCCGTCATCCGCCTGAACCTGGCCACCAGGCAGTACTACATCCCCGCCCTCAGCGCAACCCTGACCGACCAGGTCTCCGGCACCCCCATCCCCGGCCAGACCATCACCTTCACGGCCACCCCCTCCACCGGCCCCGTCACCCTCGGCGCCGCCGTCACCGACGCGAACGGCACCGCCACCCTCACCAACACCCCCGTGTCCGCCACCCTCATCACCGCCAGCCACTACACCGCCACCTTCGCCGGCTCCCCGGGCCACCCCGCCGCCACCACCACCGCCCCCCTCACCTTCAACCCCGTCTGACCTCGACCCGAACTCCCAGCCAGTGGACCCGCCGGTCACCACGACCGGCGGGTCAGGGGCGACCCGGGCCCCCTCCGACCGGGGCTGAAAACAGGCGCTCAGGCTAGGGGCGCCGGGCCCTGTCCGGTGTGCGGCTGCCGCCTCGTGGGCGCGACAAGCCACGACGGCACCGCGCCGCCGGCGGCAGCCCGCGGCACCCCCGTGGGCGCCTCAGACCGCCCCCGGCCTCTTGGAAATGCTGAGCAGCAAGGGCCCCGTCGGCGCCACCACCATGTCCGCCACCGTCACCGGGTCCAGGGCCGCGAAGAACGCCTCCCGGGCCCGGCGCAGGGCGCCCCTGAGACGGCAGTCGGAGTTGAGGGGACACGGGTTGTCGCCCTCGCACTCGACGACCTCCCCCTCACCCTCGAAGGTCCGCACCAGCGCTCCCACCGAGGCCGTACGGCCCTTCTCGGTCAGCGTGAGCCCGCCGCCCCGGCCGCGCCGCGCGTCGACCAGCCCCAGGTGCTGCAGTTCCGCGACCACCTTCGCGGCGTGCGTGTACGGCACGTCCATGTCCGCCGCGACCTCGCGGGTGGTGGGGCTGGAGCCGCTCACGACGGCGAGCCGCATCAGGAGACGCAGAGCCAGGTCGGTGGAGCGCAGCAGCCGCATACCAGCCAGCGTAGGTAATACGCATCCGCCGTTCAACTTATCGGTCTCCTGTCGGACGGGGATCTTTCCAGTTCTTTCCTTTGCCCTCCCTACGACCGCCCCCGTCTCCCCCACTACGATCAGCGGGCCCCATCCTCCACGTCCCTTTCCCCCAAGAAGGACACGGTCATGGCCACCGCCAAGAAGAGCACCAACGCAGCGCGCAAGGCACGCATAGAGGAGATGCGGCGTGCCGAACAGGCACGTGAGCGGCGCAACCGGATCCTGACGGTCGGCGCGAGTGTCGTGGTCGTCGCCGGTCTCGTCGTCGGCGGAGTGGTACTCGTCAACTCGCAGTCGGACAAGAGCGACAGCGCGAGCGGCTCGAAGGGCGCCTCCGGGGACTCCGGGCACTTCGTGACCGGCGGCGACGGCGTGCGGACCTGGACGGGCAAGCTGTCCCGCACCCACGTCACGGGGACCGTGGACTACCCGATGCACCCGCCGGTCGGCGGCAACCACAACCCGGTCTGGCTGAACTGCAACGGCGACGTCTACACCAAGGCCGTGAAGGACGAGAACGCCGTGCACGCCCTGGAGCACGGCGCGGTCTGGGTGACGTACACCGACAAGGCGAAGAAGCCGGACGTGGACAAGCTGGCGGCGAAGGTGAAGCAGACGCCGTACTCGCTGATGAGCCCGTACGCGAACCAGACCTCGCCGATCGAGCTTTCGGCGTGGGGGCACCAGCTGAGCGTGACGAGCGCCGACGACCCGAAGGTCGGCAAGTTCTTCGAGACGTACGTGCAGGGCAAGCAGACCCCGGAGCCGGGTGCCTCCTGCACCGGCGGGACGATGTGACGTGAGGAAACACATCGGCTGGATCGCCGGGACGGCCGCGGCGGTGCTGGTCGCCGCCGGTGCGATCACCTACGCGGCCGCCGAGGACGGCGGCGGTGGCGGGGGCCTGAGCGTCCCGGGCGCGGACGGGGCGGACGCGGGGTTCGCGCGGGACATGGCGGTCCATCACCAGCAGGCCGTGGAGATGTCGTACCTGGTCCGCGACCGCACGAAGAACCCGGAAGTGCGCCGGCTCGCCTACGACATCGCACAGACGCAGGCCAACCAGCGCGGCATGCTGCTGGGCTGGCTGGACCTGTGGGACCTGCCGAAGGTCTCGGCGAAGCCGCCGATGTCCTGGATGGGCATGGGCGACATGCCCGAGCGCGGGGACGGTTCGCTGATGCCGGGCATGGCGACCGACACCGAGCTGAAGAAGCTGGGGACCCTGAACGGCAAGCAGGCGGAGATCTTCTACCTCCAGCTGATGACGGACCATCACAAGGGCGGTATCCACATGGCCGAGGGGTGCGTGGCCAGGTGCACCGTCGCGGTGGAGAAGAGCCTCGCCCAGGGCATGGTGGACGCGCAGCAGTCGGAGCTGACGACGATGAAGCAGATGCTGCGGGAGCGGGGCGCCGGGCCGCGCGGCTGAACCGCCGCGCGGACGACACCGAACCGCCTTACCAGGTGGGCGATTTGTCGACTTAACGGCACCGCAAGCGATCGGCAACAATCGCAACCGATCTGTAATGTTCTGCGCGCAGTCGAAAGTGGACCAAAAGGCCCTAATCAACGCTCACTTGGGATTTCCTTGGCTTTCTCATTCCCCTGACATGAACAGTTCGCCGAAAGAGTGACCTCCACCGTGTGATCCATTCACGGGCCGATCCGCCGCAGGCCTCCCGGTGATCACGGACGACCGACCACTCCATGCGTCGAACCGCATAGCAGGGGGCAGTATGAGATCCAACCGTGCCAAGGTGCGGGCCAGCGTGAGCATGGCAGCGACACTGCCGATGATCGCCGGCGCGCTCGCACTCGGCATACCCGCGGCGCACGCCGCGGACAGCCCGGCCCGTGAAGCCCTGAAGGGCACCAAGCCCGCCTGGGCCACGGCCAAGGCGGACAAGGGCGCAACCTCCGACAGCGCGCAGGTCAAGGCCCGGGTCTACCTGGCCGGCCAGGACGCCAAGGGCCTCGCGGCCTACGCGAAGGCGGTGTCCGACCCCAGCTCGCCGCTCTACGGCAAGTACCTCAGCGCCAAGCAGGTCCAGGCCCGCTACGGCGCCACCAAGGCCCAGGTGAAGGCCGTCAAGTCCTGGCTGACCGCGTCCGGCCTGACGGTCACCGAGGTCACCCAGCACTACATCGCCGTCACCGGCGACGTGTCCGCCGCCGAGCAGGCGTTCGGCACGCAGATGCACAACTACGCCAAGGGCTCCAAGACCTACCGCGCCCCCGCGAAGACCGCCTCGGTGCCGGCCTCCGTCAGCGCCGCAGTCCTGACCGTCACCGGCCTGGACAGCGCGCCGCACAAGGCGAGCCACGACGACACGCTGCCGCCGCCGGACTCCGTGTTCAAGAACTCCGGGCCGTTCTCCTCGTACTACGGCTCGAACATCGCGACCACGCTGCCGGACGCGTACGGCACGAAGATCCCGTACGCCGTCGAGGGCTACACCGGCAAGCAGTTGCGGGCCGCCTACGGCGCCGGCAAGTACACCGGCAAGCACGTGCGCGTCGCGATCACCGACGCGTACGCCTCGCCGACCATCGCCTTCGACGCCGGCACCTACGCCAAGGCGCACGGCGACGCGGCCTGGAAGACCAGCCAGCTGCACCAGGCGCTGCCGGACACCTACACCAAGACCGAGGAGTGCGGCGCGGCCGGCTGGTACGGCGAGGAGACCCTCGACGTCGAGGCCGTGCACGCGGTCGCGCCGAACGCCGACGTCACCTACGTGGGCGCCGCCTCCTGCTACGACGACGACCTGCTGGCCTCGCTCAGCAAGGTCGTCGACAACCACCTGGCCGACATCGTCTCCAACTCCTGGGGCGACATCGAGGCCAACCAGACCCCGGACCTCGCGGCCGCCTACGACCAGGTGTTCCAGCTGGGCGCGGTGCAGGGCATCGGCTTCTACTTCTCCTCCGGTGACAACGGCGACGAGGTCGCCAACACCAAGACGAAGCAGGTCGACACGCCGGCCAACTCCGCGTGGGTGACCGCGGTCGGCGGTACCTCGCTGGCCGTCGGCAAGGGCGACAAGTACCTGTGGGAGACCGGCTGGGGCACCGAGAAGGCCTCGCTGTCGGCCGACGGCAAGAGCTGGACCAACTTCCCCGGCGCCTTCACCTCGGGCGCGGGCGGCGGCACCAGCAAGACGGTCGGCGAGCCGTACTACCAGAAGAACGTCGTCCCGAAGGCGCTGGCCACGGCCAACAGCGCCGCCGGCAACCGGGTCGTCCCCGACATCTCGGCGATCGCGGACCCCAACACGGGCTTCAAGGTCGGCCAGACGCAGACCCAGGCGGACGGCACCGAGGCGTACAGCGAGTACCGCATCGGCGGCACCTCGCTGGCCGCGCCGGTCATCGCCGCCGTCCAGGCCCTCGCCCAGGAGGCGCGCGGCGGCAAGGCGATCGGTTTCGCCAACCCGCTGATCTACTCCAGGTACGGCACGAAGGTCTACCACGACGTCACGGACGAGCCGACCGGCAAGGACCTCGCGGTCGCCCGCGTCGACTTCGCCAACGGCTACGACGCCACCGACGGCCTGCTGACCTCGGTCCGCAGCCTCGGCAAGGACAGCTCCCTGTCCGCGGTCAAGGGCTATGACGACGTCACGGGCGTCGGCACCCCGGCGGCCGGCTACGTCGAGTCGTACAAGTCGCAGGCGCACCGCAAGCACTGATCCGCCGCGCGCGGCTTGACCGACAACGGGGCGTGGGGTCTTCGCAGACCTCACGCCCCGTTGTGCTGCGCCCGCTTGAGGGAGGCGACGAAGGGGGCCCAGGCGGCGGCCGGGAGGAGGAGGGCGGGACCCTCGGGAGACTTGGAGTCGCGGACGGGGACGAGGCCGGGGATGTTGCCGGCGACTTCGACGCAGTTGCCGCCGTCGCCGTTGCTGTGGCTGGACTTGCGCCAGAGGGCGGCGCCGGGGAAGCCACCGGCGACCTCGACACATTCACCGCCGTCACCGTTGCTGTAGCTCGACTTACGCCACAGGGCGGCGCCGGGGAAGTCGCGGGCGACCTCTACGCAGTTGCCACCGCTCGCATTGCTGTAACTGCTCTTGAGCCAGAGCGCATCACTCAAGTCGATCCGGTTGCTTGCCATTTCGGTAGTCCTCTGCCGCTGACTTGATCATGGCCAGGGACGTCTCCGGTGACAGTGCGACGGCCCTGAGCCGATCGTAAGACCTGCGGTACTCATGCACGAGCGCAATATCGTCGATGGTGTCCCCGCTGTGCAGCGCCTCCGTGTAGAACAGCGGCGGGGCATCGGGGAAGGTCATGATCATGGCCGCGCCGGTCATGAAGGGGTGCGCTACACACTTCCGCAACAGAACCTGCGGAGTGATCCGTCGACGCTCAGCCAACTCCACGACTCGGTCGAGCTGTGCAGTCATGCCCTGCGGCGCAAGCAGCGGATCACTGATCAATGACTCGTGCAGGATCACCCAGTACTCGGGAGTGTGATGGTTCGCCTCGAAGAGGGCGGCGCGTGCCATCCGGGCGCTGACCTTCTCCTCCACCTCCTCGTCAAGGGACAGCGGAAGGCCGGCCAGGATCACGGCCCTCGCGTAAGCCGGAGTTTGAAGCAGCCCTGGGATAAGCATCGGACACCACTCCTCGATGGTCGTGGCCTGCTTCTCCGCCTCCAGGACCTTCTCGAAGTACTCGGCGTGACCAGATCTCCTCGCCCTCCGCACATCCTCGCAATGCCGCTCGAAGTACCCGTCCGTCCCCAGCACCCGATCCACATGCCGGGCCAGTTCCAACGGCATCCGGCGTTCGCCGCGTTCGATGTCGCTCAGATGCGACTTGCCGTAGAAGCTGCCCTCGACGAGCTTCTCCAGGGACAGTCCCGCCACCTCCCGCTTCCACCTCAACTCCTTGCCGTAGAAGCCGGGGACACTCGAAGAGCCGTCGATGTCCTTGCGTCGGGCCACGCGCTCACCGCCGTAACTCATGGGGCTGTTTCCGCAGTTCGCGTCGCGTACGCGAACGCCCTTCCACGGTAGCGAGCGGGGCGACACTCTGTGAGGGATTCGTCACACAACGCACAGAAGGTAGCCCGGCCTTATGCCCGATCCCTCCCCCACCGCCTACGACGTCGCCCTCTGCGTCGAGGACCTCCGCACCGCCCTGGCCGAACACGGCATCTCGCTCCCGTCCCTGCGCGTCGACCTCGCGGGCTTCGCGGGCACGTACTCACCGCCCGCCGGCCTCGTCGCGCTCGGGAACTGCAACACGGCGACGGCGCGGGCGCTCGCCGCCGCGCTCAGGAAGACGGCGGTGGCGGAACGATGACGACGCACCTCGAACTCCACCTGGCGGCCACCGCGAAGGCGGCGCCGGAGCTGCGTCACATGCTCCGCGACCACGCCTTCGACGTCCGGCTGTGCGCGACGGAGTTGCTGGCGAACGTGATCGAGCACGTCGGCGAGGGAACGCCGGTCACCGTCCGGGTCATGGGCGCTCACGAGCACGGCCGTACCCGGATCGAGGTGACCGACTCCGATCCACGGACGCTGCCCGCCGTGCTCCCCGCCACGGAGACGGCGGAGTCGGGGCGCGGCCTGGCCGTCCTCGACGCGCTGACCGATCGCTGGGGCGTGGACCGGGGCCCGGACCGCAAGACGGTCTGGTGCGAGATCAGCCATCCGCCCCTTCGCGAGGAATCACCGCCGCGGCTTTCGCCGCAGGCGACGGCCGTCCGACCGTGAGGACGATGAAGAAGACCGGTTCGGCCCCCGTGCCGCTCGGCCACCTCACGAACGGCCCATGCACGTGGTCGCACCTGAACGCCGACCCGGTCGCGCCCGACGGCCGTTCCTGTGCGCGTACGCCGGCAGGTGGCCGTGGAGCCGCCGATCGGCCGACCCGCCGGGCGGAGGGGCGTGGGGTCCTGGTCCTGGCGACCGCACCCCCTCCGCATGACGACGAGCGGAAGGCTTTCGCCCCGGCCGGAGTACCCGGAGGATCCGGAGTATCCGGCTCACGGGCCGGGAGAGGGAGTTACCCCATCATGGACGGGGCGAACGGAGACAGGGCCGGGCCGAGCTGGGGGCCGTGGGCCAGGCCGAGGGCGGCAAGAGCGTCGGGCACACCGCACCCGGTACGGGCCGCGTCCAGTGTTCCCGGTGCGGCGAGCGGGCGGCAGCTGGCGGCGAGAATCCCGAAGAGGTGCTGTACGCGGCCCGGCCCCCGGGGCAGCAGCTGGCCGTGGAAGTCCTCGTGGTGGGCCAGCACGAGCGCGGCCAGGCCCGCGATGTGGGCGGACGCGGTGCCGGTGCCGTCGAGGGCGGTGTAGCCGCCGTCCGGGGAACAGGACAGGACCGAGACGCCGGGGGCGGCGGCGTTCACTCCGGGACCGTGGCAGCTGAACGGCGCGGCGAACAGCCCCTCCGGGCTCAACTGCGGCCCGATGTGGGTGGCCTGGGAGGTGTCGGGCGGGTAGGTGCCGAAGGCTCCCAGGGCGCCCACGCCGAAGACGGTGGGCAGGGAGGCGGGGAAGGAGACCGGTCCGCCGCTGTCGCCGACCGGAGCGATGCAGGCGATGCCCGCCGCGGTGGCATCGGCGAGTTTGCGGGAGACCAGCGACGAGGGGTACGGGGCCGCCACCTGGATGTGGGCAATGTCCACCTCTTGCTCGACGCAGTGGTCCAGGGCCGCGATCAGGTCGCTGAAGTGGCCGTCGGGCATGATCTCGCAGACCTCGAGTTCGGCGTCGACGGCGATGCCGATGACGCCCTTGCCCGTGTCCGCCCCGACGATGATGCCTGCCGCGTGGGTACCGGTGCCGACCGGATCGTGGGCCCAGCCCTCCTTCGTGCCGCGCACGAGGTCGGCGCCGGAGCGCACCCGTTGCTTCAGGTCGGGGTGGTCGACGCTGACGCCCGTACCGATGACGGCGATCTTGGTGCCGAAGGCACGGAACGTGGGTGGCAGCCGGTCCAGCCGCATGGCCTGCTGGCCCCAGCCGTAACTCTGCCGCTGGTCCAGTTCCGGGTAGACCTTGGCGAGCGGCGTGAGGGTGACCAGGTTGTCCTGGGTCGCCGAGAGTTCGGGGCGGTGGATCCAGCGGTCCGTGTAGCCGCCCTCGGGCCGGACGTACAGTGCCTGCACGGACTGCGCGGTCTCCGTCGCAAGCGTGAGGGTGACCTTCCCGTCGGGGCCGGTGACGCCCTGGCTCGGCCATGCCGCCCCGATCAGGAACACGCCCGCACCGGCCAGCGGTTCGGCGTCCGGACCGCAGACACTGATCGAGACCTCCAGGGGCTTCTCCAGCGGCATGACCAGCCCCGGGTCGCGCAGCGGCAGCAACCCCGCGGCCGGCATGGCGACGGGTACACCCGTGGCCAGCGGCAGATCCGGCTCGATGTGCACATGCAGCGACCGCATCGCCGGCACCTGGGCTTCGGCGGCCTCGACGACCACGAGTTCGGGGCAGGAGGGCTGCACTCCCGCCGACTGAAGTTTGTCCGACGGGGTGAGTCTGCGGACCACCGTGACCTCGGGCATCCGCTCCAGGTGGTCGCACACCGCGTCCATGCCGAGTTCGGGCACTCCCACGGGCAGCAGCTGCTGCGGCAGCGGGGTCACCATGTAGCGGGACCGGCGCGGCTGTACCGCGATCGGCGACGATCCGCCCTTCTTGCGTGGCGTCGTTTTCTCCTCGGGGCCCGGCCCGCCGGCCCCCGCGCCCTCGGATTCGCTCTGGCGGCTGCTCCTGGGCTTGCTTCCGGGCCTGTCCTTGACCATTACATCCACCTCAACCATGCCTACGTCGGTTTCCGCGCTTCTGATCCGTCTGACGGGCGGCTCGTGCCTTCCGTGGCTGTGCGGTGTGCCCGGGAACCAGTCCCGGGCACACCGCACAGGGCACTGCCTCGCGTCAGCCGATACCGAAGTGCTGACCCATCGGGCCGAAGCCGTAGCCGGGCTGCTGGTACTGCTGCGGGTACTGCTGGCCGTACGACTGCTGGCCGAACCCGCCGCCCCACTGCTGCTGGCTCTGCTGGCCCTGCTGACCCTGCTGACCCTGCTGGCTCTGCTGAACCAGCGTCAGGATCGCGGTCGGCAGCGCCTGCTGCACGGACTGCTCAACGGCGCTGCGCACGCCCTGCACCAGGGAGTGGTGCAGCGCGACGGCCAGGTAGGGGTGGGCGTGGTGGGCGATGCCCTGCTGCTGCAGCTGCTGCTGGACCTGCTGGATCTGCTGCAGCGTCTGCTGCATGCGCTGCGCGATCTGCTGGCTCGCCTGCTGGCAGGCCTGCTGGATGGACTGCTGGACGACCTGCGCGAGCTGCTGCGGCCCGGCGTACTGCTGCTGGCCGAACTGCTGGCCGAACTGCTGCAGGGGCGGGGTACCGGTCATCACCGACATGAATGCTCCGTTTCGATGTCACAGGAAGGCAAACATAAGACACACTGTTTACCTTTTCGGAATATTTCCGACATGCCGAAGTTATGGCCGCACCACTCCGTCCCGCAATCGGGCGAGCCGATCGGCGCGAGGAATCCCCCGATCGGCTCCGGTGACCGGCGAACCGGCCCCGGACACGGCAGGATGGGTTTCTGCCCGAAGGCGCCGAACGGGTCGAAGCCCGCGCGTGGTCCGGGAGGAGAGCACGGCCAGGACTCCGGCCGACACACCCCTCGCGCCTCACGGCGGACCGCGCAGCGCGCGGATAGGTTGGGCAACGCCCTACAGCGACACGCGGCAGGGCGACGCCCGGCCGACCGAGCTCCCGCGGTCTTCGGTGCGAATGGGATATGGGGTAATTGGCAGCCCGACGGTTTCTGGTTCCGTTAGTTCAGGTTCGAGTCCTGGTATCCCAGCAAGCGCGGACACCGCCCCTCCGGGACAGGAGGGGCGGTGTCCGGTGCACGACGTGCGGCTCGTCGCCGCAGAGGCGGACGCGGTCAGGTGGCCTTCTTCTGGGCGGCCTTGAGGATCTGGTCGACATCGAGGACGACCCGGGCGCCGATCGACTGGGGCAGCGTGACGGACTCGCCCGGCGAGTACGGGCGGTGGTGCTCGTACTGCTCCCCGCTGGGATCGGTGAGCACGTGGACGCGCTGGTGCTTGCGGTCGACGATCACGTAGACCGGCACCTTGGCCTGGGCGTACGCGACGGCCTTGGTCTTCAGGTCGTCCTTCCAGTTGCTGGAGGTGACCTCCAGGACGAGACGGAAGCAGACCGGGTCGTAGGCGTTGTTCTCGACGAGGTGGTCGTCGATGTCGGCGTCCACGATCGCGAGGTCGGGGATGGCGTAGTCCTCGGCTCCGGCGGGCAGCCAGAGGCCGACGTTCTGGAGGACCTCGGTTTCCTCTCCGTGCAGACCGGCTGCGATGAAGGGAATCATCAGGCCGGTCAGGGCACGGGCGTGAGGGGCATCCGGTGATGGGGTCACGAGGAGGTGGCCTCCGATGATCTCGACGCGGTAGCCCGGATGGCGCTCCATGATCTCGTCGGCGATGGCCGTGAGCGAGAACGGCTCGTCGTCGAAGGGCTGCTCGATGGCTGCGGCGGACATCGCGTGCCTCCCAGGGGCTGGTGTCGAGAGCATCATCGTAGGCAGATCGGGCCGTCGGCGTCCCGTCCGAACCGCTTCACCCGAAGGTGACCACTCCCCCTGCCGGTTGACGGCCGGATGCGCGGCGCACACCAGCGGGCCTGCCGGGAACCGGGCGGTCAGGCGGAGTGCACCGGCTCCGCGGGCTGTGGAACGTGCGAGGCGACCACCCGGTCACGGACCGGTGCCGGAACGTCCCGGCGCCGGTCCACCGCGTGCGCCACGCTCGCCACGCCCAGGCCCAGGACGGCGAGGGCCGCGCCCGCCAGCGCCGGGGACGTGACGCCGAAGCCCGCGGCCAGGGCCACGCCGCCGATCCAGGCGCCGCCGGCGTTGGCGAGGTTGAAGGCCGCCTGGTTGGCGGAGGAGGCGAGGGAGGGGCCCGCGGCCGCCCGCTCCATGACCATCAGCTGGAGGGGCGAGCCGGTGACGAAGGCCGCCACGCCCAGCAGGACGACCGCGAGGGCCGCGCTCCACTCCGTCCGCATCAGGACCGGGAAGAGGAGCAGCACCGCGACCATCGACACCAGGCCGCCGAACAGCGTGCCGCGCATCGTGTGGTCGGCGAGGCGGCCGCCGGCCAGGTTGCCGATGGTGGCGCCGACGCCGAACAGGGCGAGGAGCAGGGTGACGTTCGAAGCGGCGTAGCCGGCGGCGTCCGTCAGCATCGGCGTGATGTAGCTGTACGCGGAGAAGAGCGCGCCGAAGCCGACCACCGTGGTGGCGAGGGCCAGCCAGACGGGCAGGGAGCGCAGGGCGGAGAGTTCGCCGCGCAGACCGGACGCCGGGGCCGGGGTGTGCGTGGGGTGGATCAGGAAGAAGACGGCGGCCATCGCGGCGACGCCGATCAGGCTCACGCCCAGGAAAGTGGCCCGCCAGCCGAGGTGCTGGCCCATGAGGGTGGCGACCGGGACGCCCGCGATGTTGGCGACGGTCAGGCCCATGAACATCAGGGAGACGGAGCGGGCCTTGCGCTCCGGTGCCACCACGCTGGTGGCGACGACCGCGCCGACGCCGAAGAAGGCGCCGTGCGGGAGGCCGCTGAGGAAGCGGGCGGCCAGAAGGGAGTCGTAGCCGGGAGCCAGCGCGGAGAGCGCGTTGCCCGCGACGAACAGGGCCATCAGGGAGATGAGGACCGTGCGGCGGGGCAGGCGCGCGGTGAGCGCGGCCAGCAGCGGGGCGCCGATGACGACGCCCAGCGCGTACGCCGAGACCAGGTGGCCGGCGGCGGGGATCGAGATGTGCAGGTCGTCGGCGACGTCGGGCAGCAGGCCCATCATCACGAACTCGGTGGTGCCGAGACCAAAAGCGCCGACGGCCAGGGCGAGCAGGGCCAGGGGCATGAAGGGCGCTGCCTTTCGGGGAGCAGGGTTCCGTGCGTTCTAAGTTCAGCTACGGAACAAAGTCTCCCAGGCCGAGTATTCCGCAAGGTTACGGCGCAGTGTCCGGTTGTCCTCACAAGGCCGATGGCAAGCGGTTGACCAGCGGTTTCTACGAACCCGATGTGGTGAGGTTCACCCGTGCGGCGACCGGGAGGTGGTCGCTGCCGGTCCTCGGGAGGGTCCAGGAGCTCTCCGGCTGCACGCCCCTGACCATGATCTGGTCGATGCGCGCCATCGGGAACGAGGCCGGCCAGCTGAACCCGAAGCCGCTGCCCGCCGCGCCCTGCGTGGAGCGCAGCTGCGAGGTGACGGCGTTGAGGGAACGGTCGTTCATCGTGCCGTTGAGGTCGCCGAGGAGGATCACCCGGGGCAGGCTCTCGTCGACGATGGCCTCGCCCAGCGCGTCCGCGCTCGTGTCGCGCTGCCGGGCGGTGAAGCCGGCGTTCATCTTGACCCGGACGGAGGGGAGATGGGCCACGTAGACGGCGAGGGGGCCGTCCGGGGTGGCGACGGTGGCCCGCATCGCACGCGTCCAGCCGAGCTTGATGTCGACGGCCTTCACTCCGGTGAGGCGGTACTTGCTCCACAGTCCGACGGTGCCCTCGACCGCGTGGTACTTGTACGTCGACGCCAGCGCCTTCTCGTACGTCGGCACGGCCGACGCCGTCAGCTCCTCCAGGGCCAGCACCTCGGCGCCGGAGGAGGCGAGCTGAGCGGCCGTGCCGGTCGGGTCGGGGTTCTCGGCGTTGACGTTGTGGGTGGCCACCATGAAGTCGCCGCCGGTGGCCTGTTTGCCGGTGAGCAGTCCGCCGAACATGTTCAGCCAGACGATCCCCGGGAGCAGTACGGCGATCAGCGCGGTCGCCGACCTGCGCACCAGGCCGAGCAGGAGCAGCACCGGGATCAGCAGGCCCAGCCAGGGCAGGAAGGTCTCGGTGAGACTGCCGAGGTTGCCGATCCGGTTGGGGATGCGGGAGTGCAGCAGCATCACCCCGGCCAGGAGCAGCGCCACCACCGCGGTGACGACGCCCCGGCGCCAGATGCGTGGATCGTCGCGCCAGCCGGACAGCAACCGGTTCACCAGGCGCCGGAACCGGTCTCCCCGGCGCTCGGGTCCCGAGCCTCCGTTGTCCGTCTCCGTCATGTACGCCTGCTGCGCCATACCGTCTGCCTCACAACCTGCCGTGCACACCGTCGTCCCCCGGATACGACCCTAGGGGATGATCGGCTCCTCTCCCGCCGTCCCATGACGGCCGTACGGAAGACGAGGACGAACGGGCCGAGGGGAGGAGTTCCGGTTACCGGCGGGTCGGCGGGCACTGTGACGAAACGCGAACACTCCCCGCTCACGGCTCCGGTGCGGCGACGGGCCCGAGACCCGCCAGCACGGCGTCGACGATCTGTTCGGCCAGGCCCTCGGGGAGATCCGCCTCCGGGCGCAGGATCGCCCTGAGCAGCATCGGGCCGGTGAACATGTCGTTGGCCAGTTCGATGTCGATGTCGGCGCGGAGTTCGCCGTTGCGCTGGCCCCGGCGCAGCACTTCCCTGCCCAGTTCGCGCCGGGGGTTGACGACGCTGGTGTGGTAGGCGTTCCAGATGCGGGGGCTGCTCTTCATCTGGGCGTACACGTTGTGCAGGATCGCCGACGAACGGTTCATCAGTCCCCGTTGCCGCAGCGATTCGAGGAGCACCACCAGGTCGTCGCGCATGGAGGTGCCGGGGAGTTCGGGGTCGGGGGGCTCGGCGGCGCGCATGACGTCGACGAAGAGCTCCTCCTTGCCGTTCCAGCGGCGGTAGATGGTGGCCTTGCCGACGCCGGCGGTCCGGGCGATCCGCTCGATGGACAGCTCGCCGAGCGGTACGCCGTCCTCCAGGAGTTTCATCACACCCTCCACGATGGCGACTTCCACCGCCTCGCTCCGGGGGCGGCCCCGGGCCGGAGCCATCGACCGCGGGCCGCTGTCGGCAAGCGTCACGTCATACCGTCCTCTCACTGACCACGGGAATCCTCCCGCAGCCGAAGCCTCCCCCCGTTGTCGCCACGAGGCTTCCCTCGTGGGCCCCCCGTACCCACGGTCCCCACCGTTCCCGCGGCGCCCGGGGTCCGGGGGCCGTCGCCCTGCCGGTGCCGGGCTTCAGCCGTTCGTCATTCCGCCGCTACGACCAACTCCTGTTCGCGGTCGTCCTGCTGACCCGCCGGTGCTTTTCCCGGGAGGAAGAGGGCCACGACCACGGCGCCGATCAGTGCGACCACCGCGCCGCACAGGGCGGTGGTGTGCATGGCGTGCAGGAAGGCGTCGTTGGCGGGGGTGACCAGGCCCTTGCCCTGCGCGCCGAGCTTGGCGGCGACGCCGAGCGTGGCCTCGATGGACTCGCCGGCGGTGTCGCGCAGCCCGGGCGGCAGCGCCCCGAGCTTGCCCTCGATGCCGTTGCGGTACGCCGTCGAGAGCACCGAGCCGAGCACGGCGATACCGAGGGCGCCGCCGACCTGGCGGAAGGTGTTGCTGAGCGCGGACGCGGAACCGGCCTTCTCGCGGGGCAGGGCCTGCATGATGACGACCGAGGTCGGCGTCATGATGTGCGCCATGCCGAAGCCCATCAGGAAGAAGACGATCTCAAGGATCCAGATCGGCGTGTCGGCCTCGAAGGTGGCGAAGGCACCCAGGGTGACGGCGATCAGCACCAGGCCGCCCGCGGTGGTGGCCTTGTTGCCGAACCGCTGCACCACCAGCCGGGCCCGCGGCGCGAAGATCATCTGCGCGACGGCCAGCGGGAGCAGCAGCAGACCGGACTGCAGGGGCGAGTAGCCGCGCACGCTCTGGGTGTAGAAGACGGAGAAGAAGGTCACGCCCATCAGCGCGAAGAAGACCAGCGCGATGGCGGCCATGGCGGCCGAGAAGACCTTGTTCTTGAAGTAGGTGACGTCCAGGGACGGGTGGTCGCTGCGCTTCTCGAAGATCACGAAGGCGGCGAGCACCACGAGGCCCGCGGCGATGGTGGCGAGCACCTTGGCGTCCGTGAAGTCGGCGAGTTCGCCGCCCTTGATGATGCCGTAGACGAGGAGGACCAGGCCCACGACGGAGAGGACCACGCCGACGGGGTCGAGGCGGCCCGGGCGCGGGTCGCGTGAGTCCGGCACCAGCCAGAACATCAGGGCGAGCGCGATGATCACGATCGGTACGTTGACGAGGAAGACCGAGCCCCACCAGAAGTGGTCCAGCAGCACACCGCCGGTGATCGGGCCGATGGCGATGGCGAGGCCGACACCGCCGGCCCAGATGCCGATCGCCTTGGGCTGCTCCTCACGCTCGAAGACGTTCATCAGGACGGCCAGGGTGGCGGGCATCACGAAGGCGGCACCGAGGGCCATCAGGGCACGGAAGGCGATCAGCTGGTCCGCGGAGCCGGACTCGGCGGCGAAGGCCGACCCGACACCGAAGACCAGGAGGCCGCCGACGAGCACTTTCTTGCGGCCCAGGCGGTCGCCGACGAGGCCGGCGGTGAACAGCAGGCCGGCGAAGACGAGGGTGTAGGCGTTGATCGCCCACTCCAGCTGGCTCTGGGTGGCACCGAGGCCGACCGGAGCCGGGGTGGAGATGGTCTTGACGGCGACGTTCAGGATCGAGTTGTCGAGCACCACGATCAGCAGGCTCAGCATGAGCACGCCGAGGATGGCCCAGCGGCGCCGGTGCACCGCCTCGGATATGCGCGGACCGGATGGTGCGCGGTCGGCAGGAGTTGTCATACCGACGAGCCTAGACCCA
This sequence comes from Streptomyces shenzhenensis, assembly GCF_021462265.1. Lineage (GTDB taxonomy): Bacteria > Actinomycetota > Actinomycetes > Streptomycetales > Streptomycetaceae > Streptomyces > Streptomyces shenzhenensis. Next base: position 65,365 of record NZ_JAJONF010000027.1, read on the forward strand.
TTTCAATACGGCACCGTCTCGTATCTGAATCACTTTACCCGAACCTTACATAACGCGACAGGGTGACGCGGGGCCGGGGGGCGGCCGGGGGTGGTGCCCGATGGATCACACGGAGGCACTCTGGCCGAGGACGGCACGAGGTGCCACCATGGGAGGGATCCGGGGACACCGTGAGGGTGCCACGAGATGACTTGAAGGAGCCGTTGTCATGACGCAGCTTTCGGCTGCCCAGACTGTGCAGAACAGCCCCTCCGACGGCAGCAAGGCGCTGTACGGGGGTAAGGGCACTCGCCGCATCACGGTCCGCGACCTCGCCCTCGCCAAGGAACGCGGCGAGAGGTGGCCCATGCTCACCGCCTACGACGCGATGACCGCCTCCGTCTTCGACGAGGCCGGCATCCCGGTACTCCTGGTCGGCGACTCGGCCGGCAACTGTCACCTCGGCTACGAGTCGACGGTGCCCGTCACCCTGGACGAGATGACGATGCTGTCGGCGGCCGTGGTCCGCGGCACCCAGCGCGCCCTCATCGTCGGCGACCTCCCCTTCGGCTCCTACCAGGAGGGCCCGGTGCAGGCGCTGCGCTCGGCGACCCGGCTGGTGAAGGAGGCGGGCGTCGGCGCCGTCAAGCTGGAGGGCGGCGAGCGGTCGTACGAACAGATCCGGCTGCTCGTCGAGTCCGGCATCCCGGTGATGGCGCACATCGGCCTGACCCCGCAGTCCGTCAACGCGATGGGCTACCGGGTGCAGGGCCGCGGCGAGGAGGCGGCCCAGCAGCTGCTGCGCGACGCCAAGTCGGTGCAGGACGCGGGCGCGTTCGCGGTCGTCCTCGAACTGGTCCCGGCGGAGCTCGCGGCCGAGGTGACCCGGGTGCTGCACATCCCGACCGTCGGCATCGGCGCCGGTCCCGAGACCGACGCGCAGGTCCTGGTCTGGACGGACATGCTGGGCCTGACCTCGGGCCGGGTCCCGAAGTTCGTGAAGAAGTACGCGGACCTGCGCCAGATCATGGGCGACGCGGCCAAGGCCTACGCCGAGGACGTCGTCGGCGGAACGTTCCCGCAGGAGGAGCACTCCGTCCACTAGCCCCCCCCCAGAGCCACTGCGGCAACACCAAGGACAGCCCGCCGATCTTCCCCCGTCGGCGGGCTGTCCCGCGTCGTGAGGGACATCGCCGGACCGCGGTGGGCCTCGGCGGAACCGCTCAGGCCGGCGCCGTGCCCGGAGCTGTCGGGCGGTGCCAGCGGAGTTCGCCGTCCTGCCGTATGCCGGTGGGGACCAGCCCGGCGGCCCTGGCCACCGCGGCGGAGGCGTGGTGGTCGGGGTGGATGTGGGCGATCACGCCGGCCGTCGGCCGGCGGGTGAGCCAGTCGACGAGAGCGCGGGCGGCCTCGGTGGCGATGCCTCTGCCCTGCCAGGGGGTGCCCACCACCCAGGCGATCTCGGCGACCGGGCCCCGCACCGTCGCCTGGACGTAACCCGTCAGGCAGCACTCGGCCCGGAGCCGGATCACCCAGTTCAGCCAGGAGACGGCCGGGTCGCCGGAGCCCGCGGTGATCCGGCGGTAGCGCGAGCGCAGTTCCCCGGCGGTGTCCGGCGTGCCGCCGGTGAAGGCGTGCAGCGCCGGGTCGGACAGCACCTCGGCCATCTCCTCGGCATGCCCGGCCCGCAGTGGCAGCAGGTCGAGCCGCCCGGTGCTGATGGCCTCGGCCACGAGTGGGGTCACGCCCGGCAGCGTACGCCCCGGTGTCGGCGGTCCCGGCGACGGCCTGTCGGCGGGCTGTCGGCAGGGGTCGGCGGCCTGTCGGTGGTTTGTCGGTGGGGCCTGGCACGGTTCCTGCCATGACGCGAATCGACAACAACGCCGTGTCCGTACGGGGGCTGGTGAAGCACTACGGCGACACCAAGGCACTCGACGGAGTTGATCTGGACGTCCGCCAGGGCACCGTGATGGGCGTGCTCGGACCGAACGGGGCGGGCAAGACCACTTTGGTGCGGATCCTGTCCACGCTGCTGCGGCCCGACGCGGGAGAGGCGACCGTCGCCGGGTACGACGTGCTGCGCCAGCCCCGCCGGCTGCGCCGGGTGATCGGGCTGACCGGGCAGTACGCCTCGGTGGACGAGAAACTGCCGGGCTGGGAGAACCTGTACATGATCGGCCGGCTGCTGGACCTGTCGCGCAAGGACGCGCGGGCCCGGGCCGACCAACTGCTGGAGCGCTTCTCCCTGACCGAGGCCGCCAGGCGGCCGGCGAGCACCTACTCCGGTGGTATGCGGCGCCGGCTCGACCTCGCCGCCTCGATGATCGGGCGCCCCCAGGTGCTCTTCCTGGACGAGCCGACCACCGGTCTCGACCCGCGCACCCGCAACGAGGTGTGGGGCGAGGTCAAGGCGATGGTCGGCGAGGGCGTGACCGTGCTGCTGACCACCCAGTACATGGAGGAGGCCGAGCAGCTCGCCTCCGAACTGACCGTCGTGGACCGCGGGAAGGTCATCGCGAACGGCCGGGTGGAGGAGCTGAAGGCGAAGGTCGGCGGCCGGACGCTGCGGGTGCGGCCCGTCGATCCGCTGCAGGTCCGGCCGTTCGCCGCCTTGATCGACGAGCTGGGGATCACCGGGCTCGCCGGTACGACCGTGGACGGCGAGAACGGCACGCTGCTGGTGCCGATCCTCAGCGACGAGCAGCTGACCGCCGTGGTCGGCGCCGTGACCGCCCGCGGTATCACCATCAGCTCCATCACCACCGAACTGCCCAGCCTGGACGAGGTGTTCCTGTCCCTCACCGGCCACCGCGCCAGTGCCCCGCAGGACGCCGTGCCCGCCGACGACCGTCAGGAGGTCGCCGTATGACCGCCACCGCAACCGCCCCTGTCCCCATGGCCGACACGCCGATCTCGGTGCGCGCCCATCTGCGCCACACCGGCGCGCTCGTCCGCCGCAACCTGCTGTGGATCCGGCAGGACCCGGAGTCGATGTTCGACGCCATCCTGTTCCCGGTGATCTTCACCCTGCTGTTCGTGTACGTCTTCGGCGGCTCCATCGGCAAGTCGCTGGGCGGCGGCCAGCAGGCCTACGTCCAGTACGTGGTCCCCGGCCTGATGGCCATGATGGGGATGAACATGGCCCAGGGGGTGGGCACCGGTTTCAACACCGACTTCAACTCCGGTGTGATGGACCGCTTCCGGTCCCTGCCGATCGGGCGCGGCTCCGTGCTGTTCGCCAAGATCGCGGTGGAGCTGATGCGGATGCTGTTCGCGACCGCGGTCCTGATGGTCGTCGCCGTCCTGGTGGGCTTCGACATCACTCACTGGTCGGGCCTGCTGGCCTCGGTGGGACTGTCGGCGGTGTTCGGCTCGGCCCTGATGTGGGTCTTCCTCACCCTCGGGGTGGTGATGAAGAGCGCGCAGTCGGTGCAGGCGATGGGCTTCCTGGTGCTGATGCCGCTGCAGTTCGGCTCCTCGATCTTCGCACCGACGAACTCGATGCCGGGCTGGCTCCGGGCCTTCACCGACTACAACCCGCTGTCCGCGCTCGCCGACACCGCGCGCGGGCTGATGCTCGGCGGTCCGGTGACGCACAGTCTGTGGATCACACTGGCCTGGTCGGTCGGGCTCACCGCGGTCGCGGCACCGTACGCGATCTACAAGTTCCGTACGAAGAGCTGACGTTCGCCAGGAGGCGCACGCGGAAGACGACGTCAGAGCAGGGCGGTGGCCTCCGCGCGGGAGAGGCCGCCGCCCTCGGCGTACGCCGACTCGTAGGCACCGTCGTCGGCGACGGCGGCCCGGACCCGGGCCTCCGACCGGTCGCGTGCGGTGCGCTCCAGTCCGACCTGGAGGTGGCCGGGCGGCAGCAGGGCGTCGGCGGCGCCCAGGCAGCGGGCGGCGTCCAGGGCACGCGCACCCCCGTCGAGGCCGGACAGCGCGACCGCGGCGACGGTCAGGCACAGGGAGGTCAGGTGCGGGGTGATGGCCTCGCTCAGCGGGTCGGCGGCGAGCCGCAGCGCGTTCCGGAGCCTGTCCAGGGCCTCCGCGGGGCGGTCGTCGAGGGCGTCCACCCAGGCCTCCTGGGTGAGGATCAGGGCGTCGAAGACGAGGAAGTGGGAGATCTTGAACTCGCTGCGCACCAGCCGGACCTGCTCACGGGCCTCGGCGACGCGGCCGCTCAGCAGGAGCCAGGTGGTGAGGAAGAGCCGGGCGGCGGGCATGGCCTCGTTGTTCAGGCCCTCGTGGTCGGCGACGACCTGGCGCAGCAGCCGTTCCCCGCGCTCGGTCTGGCCCGACTCGATCAGCACGCTGCCCAGGCGTGCGTGCAGCACGGCGGCCTGGGCGCGGGCGCCGAGGCGGCCGGCCCGCTCGATGGCGGCCTCGTAGTCCGCGGCCGCCGCCAGGTAGTCGCCTTTGCGCTCCCGGGCCTCGGCGCGCCCGGAGAAGGCCTCGGCGGTGCCCCAGTCGTCCCCGAGGCGCCGGAAGATCTCCAGTGCCTCGTCGGCGTCCCGGGTGGCGTCGCCCGCCCAGGCGGCCCGGTTGGCGAGCAGGTTGGCGCGCATGGCGAGAGACCCGGCCAGCTCCCATTCGTAGCCGGGCGTCTCACGGCAGGTGCGGACGGCGGCGTCGAGGATCTCGCGCAGCCGGTCCATGCCGCCGGTCAGCATCACGGCGAAGAACCAGAACATGCCCGGGGCCCGGCAGGTCTGCGGCAGGCCGGGCTCGTAGATCTCGGTGACGGCGCGCAGTCTGGCCTGCGCCTGAGGTGTCTGCCAGGCCTCCAGTTCGGTGTCCATACAGGCCAGATGGGCCAGGTGCACGCCGCGCCAGGCCTCGGCGAGGAGCTCGCCGGTGTACGGCGGCGGGGTGTCGGTGCAGCGCTGCCACACCGGTTCGGCCCGGCTGAGCGGTGCGGTGAACGGGTCGGGGCCGAGGGCCATGACGTCGGCGCACCAGGTGCGGGTCTCGATGCGCTGGTCGTGCAACTGCCAGTACCAGAAAAGGGAGTGGAGCAGGCAGAGCGCCTCGTGCTCGTCCCGGGCGGCGATGGCGTGCCGCAGCGCGGTGCGCAGGTTCTCGTACTCCAGCTGAAGCCGTGCGATGGCGGCCCGTTGGCCGGGTCCGCGCAGCAAGGGTTCGTTGGTGCGGGCGAGTTCGCGGTAGTACGTCAGATGGGCGCGCTCGGCGGCGGCGCGCCCGCCGCTCTCGTCCAGGCGCTCGCCGGCGTACTCGGCGACGGTCTCCAGGAGCCGGTAGCGCATCCCGTCGTGCTCGGCCTCGCCCGAAGGGGCCGCCACGACCAGGGACTTGTCGACCAGTGAGCCGAGCGCGTCGAGGGCGGCGGGGCCGCAGACGGCCTCCGCGGCGGCCAGGTCGCAGCCGCCCGCGAAGACCGACAGGCGGCCGAGGACGTCGCGTTCGCCGGCGTCGAGCAGGTCCCAGGACCAGTCGACGACCGCGCGCAGGGTCTGCTGGCGGGGCAGCACGGTGCGGCTGCCGGAGGTGAGGAGGCGGAACCGGTCGTCCAGCCGGTCGGCTATCTGCCGCGGAGTCAGCATCCGCAGCCGGGCGGCGGCCAGTTCGATGGCGAGGGGCAGTCCGTCCAGGCGGCGGCAGATCTCGGCGCAGGCCGCCGCGGTCTCCTCGTCGGCGTCGACCGTGAAGCCGGGGCGGGCCGCGGCGCCCCGGTCGGCGAGCAGCCGCAGCGCCACCGGCTCGGGCAGCGGCTCCACCGGGCGCAGCAGCTCCCCCGGCACGCCGAGGGGTTCGCGGCTGGTGGCCAGGATCGTCAGGTCCGGGCAGCTTTCCAGGAGCCGGACCGCGAGGCCGGCCGCCGCGTCGACGACGTGCTCGCAGTTGTCGAGGACGAGCACCATCCGGCGCCGGGCGCAGTGGTCGACGAGCCGCTCGACCGGATCGTCGTGCCGGTCGGCGACGGCCCGCATGGCCTCGGCGCCGCCGCCGTACAGCACGGCCTCGCGGGCGCCGAGCACGCTGAGCACGGCCTCGGGGACGTCGGCCGGGTCGTCGACGGGGGCCAGCTCGGCCAGCCAGACGCCGTCCGGGGCGTACCGCACGGTCTCGACGGCCTCCTGCGAGAGACGGGTCTTGCCGGCCCCGCCCGGTCCGAGCAGGGTGACCAGCCGGGCGGCGGCCAGGTCGCCGCGGATGGCCTCGATGTCGGCCTCGCGCCCGACGAAGGAGGTGAGCCGGGCGCGCAGGTTGCCGGGCCGGGCCGGGCGCCCGGCGGACACCGCCGGCGCCGGGTCCAGCAACTCGGCGTGCAGGGCGCGCAGTTCGGGTCCGGGGTCGGAGCCGAGGCGGTCCGCGAGCAGGCGGCGTACGTCGTCGTAGGCGGCCAGCGCCTCGGCGCCGCGGCCGGTGGCACCCAGGGCACGCAGGCGCAGGGCCTGGAGGGGCTCGTCGAGGGGGTGGGCGTCGCACAGGGCGGTGAGCTCGGGCAGGGACCGCTCGGCCTCGCCGAGGGCGAGGGCGGCGGTGTGGCGGGCACGCAGGGCGTCCAGGCGGCGGACGTCGACACGGGCCGCCTCGGCGGTGCGGTCGGGCAGGTCGGCCAGGGCCGGGCCGCGCCACAGGGCGAGGGCGTCGTCGAGGACGCCGGCCGCCTTGGCCGGGTCGCCGTCGGCGAGGGCGCACAGGCCCTCGCCGGTGAGCCGCTCGAAGCGGTGCAGGTCGACCTCGTCGGGGGCGGCGGCGAGCCGGTAGCCGCCGTCGGTGGAGTCGACGGCGGCCGCGCCGAGCGCCCTGCGCAGCCGGCCGACCAGGGCCTGAAGCGCGCCGGGCGCGTCGGCGGGCGGGTCCTCGCCCCACACCTCGTCGACGAGCAGCCCGGCGGACACCGCGCGGCCCGGCCGCAGCGCCAGCACGGTCAGCAGGGCACGCAGCCGCGCCCCGCCCACGGGAACGGCCGTGCCGTCGGGGCGGAGGGCCTGGGTGGTGCCGAGGATCGCGTAGCGCACGGGGTCCATTGTCCCTGGGGACGCCCCGGCACCGCCGCAGGGTTTCAGTGCGCTCGGACTGCGCGGAGTCGAGGGTGACCGGGATCCCGCGCGGGGCACAGCGGCTCGGCTCGGTGCCGTGGAACCCACGGCCCTCCGCATGACGTTCTTCTCACGTCACCTGTACGGTCGACCCCGCACGCACCGTCTCCGAAGCGACCCGGGAGTCCCACCCCATGACCGCCACCACCACCCGCCCCAGTGACCGGCGGATCAGTCCCGTGTTCGTCGGGATCCTGGCCGTCACCGCGGTCACCGGGTGGGCCACCTGGTCCGGGTTCGCCGAGCAGCCCGGGGTCGCCGTGTTCCTGTTCGTGACGGCCGCCTGGATCGTCTCCCTTTGCCTGCACGAGTACGCGCACGCGCGCACGGCCCTGCACGGCGGCGACATCACGGTGGGCGCGAAGGGCTACCTGACCCTGAACCCGCTGAAGTACACGCACGCCCTGCTGAGCATCGTGCTCCCGGTGCTGTTCGTGATCATGGGCGGGATCGGTCTGCCGGGCGGCGCGGTCTTCATCGAGCGCGGCCGGATCCGGGGCCGCTGGCGGCACAGCCTCGTCTCGGCCGCCGGTCCGCTGACGAACGTCCTGTTCGCCGCCGTCTGTACGGCCCCCTTCTGGCTGGACGCGCTGGACGGCGTCCCGCGCGACTTCCGCTTCGCCCTCGCCTTCCTCGCCCTGCTCCAGGTCACGGCGGCGATCCTGAACTTCCTGCCGGTGCCGGGCCTGGACGGCTACGGCGTGATCGAGCCCTGGCTGTCGTACGGCGTCAAGCGCCAGGTGGAGCCGTTCGCGCCGTTCGGCCTGCTGTTCGTGTTCGCGCTGCTGTGGGTGCCGTCGGTCAACAGCGCGTTCTTCGACGTGATCGACGCGCTGCTGCGCCACCTGGGCGTCGGAGACCTGGACCAGTACTGCGGCCAGCGGCTCTACCGCTTCTGGCAGGGGACGGACGAGTACTGCTCGATCATCCGGTAGCGCGGGGGATCAGGCCGGCCGCGGGAACTCCTCGCCCGGGAAAGGCCTGCCCTCCGGGGGGAGAGGCCAGGCCTGGTCGGGCGGGAGTCAGGGAAGCGTGAGGATGTCCGCGCCGGTGTCCGTCACCACCAGCGTGTGCTCGAACTGCGCGGTTCGCCTGCGGTCCTTGGTCACGACGGTCCAGCCGTCGTCCCACATGTCGTACTCGTACGTCCCGAGGGTCAGCATCGGCTCGATCGTGAAGGTCATCCCGGGCTGCAGCACGGTCGTCGCGTGCGGGCTGTCGTAGTGCGGGATGATCAGCCCGGAGTGGAAGGACGCGTTGATGCCGTGCCCGGTGAAGTCGCGGACCACCCCGTAGCCGAAGCGCTTGGCGTACGACTCGATGACCCGGCCGATGATGTTGATCTGCCGGCCCGGCCGGACCGCCTTGATCGCCCGGTTCAGGGACTCCCGGGTCCGCTCCACCAGCAGCCGGCTCTCCTCGTCGACGTCCCCGACCAGGTAGGTCGCGTTGTTGTCGCCGTGCACCCCGCCGATGTACGCCGTCACGTCCAGGTTGACGATGTCACCGTCCTGGAGCACCGTCGAGTCCGGAATGCCGTGGCAGATGACCTCGTTGACGCTGGTGCACAGGGACTTGGGGAAGCCGCGGTAGCCGAGGGTGGACGGGTAGGCCCCGTGGTCGCACATGTACGTGTGCGCCACCTTGTCGAGTTCGTCCGTCGTCACACCCGGCGCGATGATCTTCGCGGCTTCCTCCATCGCCTGTGCGGCGATACGGCCGGCGATCCGCATCGCCTCGATGGTCTCCGGGGTCTGCACCTCGGGCCCGGTGTACGGGGCCGGCGCGGGTTTGCCGACGTACTCGGGGCGGCGGATGTTTCCGGGTACCGAACGGGTGGGAGAGAGCTCCCCTGGTACGAGCAGCGACTGGCCAGACATGGCAGCGAGTCTAACCAGCGGGCATGCGGGAACATGTGGATGGCGAAAGGAGCCGGTCATGGCCCTGTTCAAGAAGCGGACCGCCGCGAAGGCGGGCGAGTGGTACTACTGCCTGGAGCACCACAAGGTCGAGGAGGGGCCGGAGTGCCCCGCCAAGGACCGGTTCGGTCCTTACGCCAGCCGTGCGGAGGCCGAGCACGCGATGGAGACCGCCCGGGAGCGCAACCTGCAGTGGGAGAACGATCCGCGGTGGCACGACGCGCCGGCGGGTGACACCTCGGACGAGGACTGACCGGGCCGGTCGGGGCTGGGGGCTGGGCGGGGGCGGTGGCCGTGGGACGGGCCGGCCGTCACCACGGGGCCGGAGGCGGGGCCGTCACCGTCTCCACCAGACGGGTGAGGCGGTCGCGGAAGCGGCGGTGGGTTCTCGGGGAGGGGCCGTTCTCGCCGGCTGCCGCGCTGACCAGGTGCTGGACCGTGTCCAGGTCCAGTTCCGCGGTCTCGGGGACGGTCAGGGTCTCGTGGGCCATGGCGGTCAGCGCGTCGTCGGTGGTGGTGGACAGGGTCAGGACCGTCACGCCGGCGCGGCGGGCCGTGTGGACCCGCTCCAGCAGGGGTTCGGTGTCGCCCGGCGCCACCACCAGCAGGGTCTCGCCCCGGCGGGCCGTCTCGATGCGGGCGGGGCCGACCGCGAGGTGCGCCGGGTCGGTGGGCCGGGCGTCGTGCCGTACCAGGGTCGGCGCCAGTTCCGGCACCCCGGACCACGCCGCCTCGTCCACCAGGTGCGCGGCGAGATGCCACGGCTCGTACTCGGGGGTGCCGAGCAGGAGCAGTCCGCCGCCGTGGGCCACCACCGAGCCCCGGAGGACACCCGCGAATCTGCGCGTCGCGGTCAACCACTCGGTCCCGGCGAGCACTTCACGCAGCAACGCGACCCTCACGGCATCCATGCCTTCGCATACTGCCGCAATCGGGCACTCGTGACGTGGAGTTCACCCCGAATTCGCCCGACCCGGGGAGGAGACGGCGCATGAGCGACGCAGAGGCAAGCATTCCCTTTCGCGCGGGCGACGAGGGCTACGCCAGTTTCCGGATCCCTGCGGTGGTGGTCTCCCGGGCGGGCACCGTGCTCGCCTTCTGCGAGGGGAGAGTCGGCTCCGCCGCCGACTACGGGCACATCGAGATCGTGCTGAAGAGGTCCGGGGACGGCGGGCGCACCTGGGGAGCGCTCCAGGTCGCCGCCGCCAACGGGACCGATCTCGCCGGGAACCCCGCGCCCGTGGTCCTCGACAGCGGGCGGATCCTGCTCGTGCACGTCCGCAGTGCCGCCTCCGCCACCGAGGACGCCATCCTGCGCGGGCAGGTGCCGGAAGCCGACGGGCGGCGGGTGTGGGTGCAGCACAGCGACGACGACGGGATGACGTGGTCCGCGCCGAAGGAGATCACCCCGTCGGTGAAGAAGGCCGGATGGCGGTGGTACGCCACCACGCCCGGGCATGCCCTCCAACTGCGCTCGGGGCGGGTCGTCGTGGCCGCCAACCACACCCTGCCGCCCACCGGGACGGACAACGGCACCGAGGGCAGGTACAACAGCGGGCACTGCCTGCTCAGCGACGACCGCGGGGAGACCTGGTACCTCGGCTACCTGGACGAGAACACCGACGGGTACATCAACGTCAACGAGACCACCGCCGCCGAACTGCCCGACGGGCGCGTCTACTTCAACACGCGCAACGATTCCCCGGCGCCGGGGAACAGGGCCGACGCCTACTCGGCGGACGGCGGGCGCACGCTCGTGAAGCCGTTCCGGCCGCAGGCCGGGCTCACCGCCCCCGTCTGCGAGGCGAGCGTGCTCCAACTCCGCGATCCGGACCTGCTGCTGTACTCCGGCCCCGCCGACCCGGCGGCCCGCGCCCTGATGACGGTCCGCGTCTCCACCGACGGCGGTACCACCTGGCGCCCCGCGTACACGGTGGACGGACTGCCCGCCGCCTACTCCGACCTGACCCGGGTCGACGCGGCCACCGTCGGACTGCTGTACGAGACCGGTGACTTCGGCGCGTACGAGACGATCACTTTCCGCCGGGTGCCCCTGAACCGGCTCACCTGACCGGGTGCGGCCGCCGGCCCGGCCGTAGAGTCGGCCCATGACCTCTACCGACAGTGCACAGCAGCCGCCGGCCGAGAAGGCCCCCGCCAAGGATCCCTGGGACCTGCCCGACGTCTCCGTTCTGGTCGTGGGTGTGCTCGGCGGCACCGGCCCGCAGGGCAAGGGCCTCGCCTACCGGCTGGCGCGGGCCGGCCAGAAGGTGATCATCGGTTCCCGGGCCGCCGAGCGCGCGCGGGCCGCCGCCGACGAGCTCGGACACGGTGTCGAGGGCGCCGACAACGCCGAGTGCGCGCGCCGCAGCGACCTGGTGATCGTCGCCGTCCCGTGGGACGGGCACGGCAAGACGCTGGAGTCACTGCGCGGGGAACTGGCCGGCAAGCTGGTCGTGGACTGCGTCAACCCGCTCGGCTTCGACAAGAAGGGCGCCTACGCGCTGCGGCCGGAGGAGGGCAGCGCGGCCGAGCAGGCCGCGGCGCTGCTGCCGGACTCGCGGGTCACGGCCGCCTTCCACCACCTTTCCGCGGTGCTTCTCCAGGACCCGGAGATCGAGGAGATCGACACCGACGTGATGGTGCTCGGGGAGGTGCGGGCCGATGTCGAGATCGTGCAGGCGCTGGCCGGGCGCATCCCGGGGATGCGCGGCGTCTTCGCGGGGCGGCTGCGCAACGCCCACCAGGTGGAGTCCCTGGTCGCGAACCTGATCTCGGTCAACCGCCGCTACAAGGCACACGCCGGACTCCGCCTCACGGACGTCTGAGCGGATGGGGGACACTGGTGGTCGCCGCCAGTGTCCCCGACCGATCCGAAAGCGACTCGCCTCATGCCCCGCCTCGCCCGCTACGCCCTGGCCGTCTGCGTCCTGGCCGTCATCGCCGCTGTCATCTCCTTCGTCCAGGGCAGCTGGCTGATGGGTGTGGTCTGGGTGCTGCTGACGGGTCTGTCGTCCAACATGACCTGGTACTACGCGAGGCGCGCCCGGCAGGACAAGCCGGTCACCGGCTGATCCGGGGCTGCTTCTCCTCGCCCTCCAGCAGGACCCGACCGCCGATCTCCACCCACCCGTAGGGCTGGGGTGCGGTGAGGATCTGCGAGCCCCTGCCCTGGGTGATGTTCAGGGCCCGGCCCAGCTGCGCGGTGAGCAGCAGCGCCGCCGCGCCGGTCGCCTCGTCCTCGTCGATGCCGTCGTCACGGCCGGGAAAGGCGCGGGCGCGCACCCGGCCGGCCGACTCGTCCTCCCACGCCCAGGCGTAGATCCACTCCCCCGGCGGCGGCACCGGCAGCGCGTCGACCTCGGCGGCCGTGGCGTACCGGCGCAGGGTGCGCGGCGGTACCCACTCCGGGAGCGCCTCGATCCAGCTGAACTCGCCGTCCAGCCGGGCGCCCACCACACCGGCCGGGGTGACCAGCTCGGGTACGTCCAGCAGCCAGGCCGTGCCGACGCAGGGGTGCCCGGCGAACGGCAGGCGCAGGGTGGGGGTGTAGATGTCGACGGCCCCGCGCTCGGGGTCGTCCACGAACACGGTCTCACTGAACCCGAGTTTCGCGGCCAGCGCCTGCCGGTCCTCCCGGTCGGGCAGCACGGAGCCGTCCCGGACGACCCCGAGTTCGTTGCCGTACCCGCCGTTCGCCGCGCAGAAGACACGCAGCACGTCGTAATCAGTCACTCCGGCATTGAAGCACTCACAGCGCTCTTTACTTTTCCTTTACCATTATCTCTCCCTGTCTGGCATGTCACGCCCCCTCCCGGTAAAAGTAAGGTAAGCCTGGGGTAACTTAGGACAGCCTCACCAATCCATCTCCGCTTGGAGCCTGCATGCGTGCCCTCCGACTCACCGTCACCGCCGCCGCCACGGCGGCCGCCTTGACCGCCCTCTCGGCCTGCACGGCGAAGAGCGACGCCGAGGGCGCGGGCGCGATCAAGGTCACCGCCGCCGACTCCACGTGTGCGACGTCCACGAAGTCGGTCCCGGCCGGGCACGTCACGCTCGCCATCGAGAACACGGGCTCCAAGGCCACCGAGGTCGAGATCCTCTTCCCGGACGACCGGATCGTCTCCGAGAAGGAGAACATCGGGCCGGGGACCAGGTACACGCTGACGGCCGAGGTGAAGGCCGGGTCGTACGAGATAGCCTGCCGGCCCGGGATGAAGGGGCACGGGGTGCGGCAGAAGCTGACCGTCACCGGCTCCGGGACCGTCGCCAAGCGCAACCCGGCGCTCGACAAGGCCGTCGCCGACTACCGCGAGTACGCCCAGGAGCAGGCCGACGCCACCGTCCCGCTCGCCCGGACCTTCGCCGACGCGATCAAGGCCGGTGACCTGGAGGCCGCCAAGAAGGCCTACGCCCCCTCGCGGCTCGGCTGGGAGCGCACCGAGCCGATCGCCGAGTCCTTCGGTGACATCGACCCGAAGACCGACACCCGCGCCGACGGCCTGGAGGAGGGGCAGAAGTGGACCGGCTGGCACCGGCTGGAGAAGGCCCTCTGGGCGGACCGGAAGACCGGTGCCACCGAGGCGGCCCTCGCCGACCGGCTCGTCGCCGACCTGACCGACTGGCGGGAGCGGGTCGGCAAGGCCGAGATCACCCCGACCTCCATGGCCAACGGCGCCAAGGAACTCCTCGACGAGGTCGCCACCGGCAAGGTCACCGGCGAGGAGGACCGTTACTCCCACACCGACCTGGTCGACTTCAAGGCCAACGTCGAGGGCGCGCAGAAGGCGTACGAGCTGCTGAAGCCGGTCGCCGCGAAGAACGACCCGGCGCTGACGGGCGAGCTGGACAAGCAGTTCGCCGCGCTCGACACCCTGCTCGACAAGTACCGCGCGGACAGGACGTCCTACGACTTCGTCTCGTACGACAAGGTCACCGGGGACCAGCGCAAGGAGCTGTCCGACGCGGTCAACGCCCTCGCGGAGCCGCTGTCCAAGCTCGCCGCGGCCGTGGCCAAGTAGGGGGCGGGACATGGGTGAGAGAGTCAATCCGTCGCGTCGGGCGCTGATCGGATGGGGCGGGGCCGGGCTCGCGCTCGGGGCCGCCGTGGCCGGGGGCGCGGTGGCGATGGCCGAGGCCGGTGACGACGTCGGCCCCGCCGCCGAGGCCGGGGGCGCGGTGGCGTTCCACGGCGCCCACCAGGCCGGGATCGCCACGCCCGTCCAGGACCGGCTGCACTTCGCCGCGTTCGACGTGAAGACCGACGACCGGGCCGAGTTCGTGCGGCTGCTGAAGGACTGGACGGCCGCGGCCCGGCGGCTGACCGCGGGCAGGGCCGTGGGCGAGGGCGCGTACGGCGGGCTCGCCGAGGCGCCGCCGGACGACACCGGCGAGGCCCTCGGGCTCAGGCCGTCCCGGCTGACGCTGACCATCGGCTTCGGGCCGTCCCTCTTCGAGAAGTTCGGCCTGGCCGGGCAGCGGCCGGCCGCGCTCGTCGACCTGCCCGGGTTCCCCGGGGACAACCTCGACGCCTCCCGTACCGGGGGCGATCTGTGCGTGCAGGCCTGTGCCGACGATCCGCAGGTCGCCGTGCACGCCATCCGCAACCTCGCCCGGATCGGCTTCGGCAAGGTCGCCGTCCGGTGGTCCCAACTCGGTTTCGGGAAGACCTCGTCGACGACCCCGGACGCCCAGACGCCGCGCAATCTCATGGGGTTCAAGGACGGCACCCGCAACATCGCGGGCACCGAGGCCGGCCGCCTGGAGAAGTTCGTGTGGGTGGGAGACGGGGACGGGCCGGACTGGATGACGGGTGGGTCGTACCTCGTCGCCCGCCGTATCCGCATGAACATCGAGACCTGGGACCGGACTTCGCTCCAGGAGCAGGAGGACGTCTTCGGGCGGGACAAGGGCGAGGGTGCCCCGGTCGGCAGGGCGAAGGAGCACGACGCTCCGTTCCTGAAGGCGATGAAGCCCGACGCCCACGTCCGGCTGGCACACCCGGACTCCAACGGCGGGATCACCATCCTGCGCCGTGGCTACTCCTTCACCGACGGGACCGACGGACTCGGGCGGCTCGACGCGGGGCTGTTCTTCCTGGCCTACCAGCGCGACGTGCGCGAGGGATTCATCCCGCTGCAGCGCAGGCTGTCCGCGTCCGACGCGCTCAACGAGTACATCCAGCACGTGGGTTCGGCGGTCTTCGCGATCCCGCCCGGGGTCCGGGACACGGACGACTGGTGGGGCCGGACGCTGTTCACCGAGTCCTCCGGATCCTCCAGCTCCACCAAGTCCTCCGAGTCCGCCAAGTCCTCCAAGGGGGCGTGATCCGTGTTCTCCAACTACCTGATCGGTCTGCGGGAAGGCCTTGAGGCGTCGCTCGTCGTCTGCATCCTCATCGCCTACCTGGTCAAGACCGGGCGGACGGACGCCCTGAAGCCGATCTGGACCGGTATCGCGGTGGCGGTGCTGATCGCCATGGGCTTCGGGTGCGCGCTCGAATTCGGCTCCCAGGAGCTGACGTTCGAGGCACAGGAAGCGCTCGGCGGATCCCTGTCCATCGTGGCCGTGGGGCTGGTGACGTGGATGGTGTTCTGGATGCGGCGCACCGCCCGGCACCTCAAGTCGGAGCTGCACGGCAAGCTCGACGCGGCCCTGGCGATGGGCACCGGCGCGCTGGTCGCCACGGCCTTTCTCGCCGTCGGCCGGGAGGGACTGGAAACCGCCCTGTTCGTGTGGGCGTCCGTGCACGCGGCCAGCGACGGCACCCCGCGCCCGCTGATCGGCGTGGCGCTGGGCCTGGCCACCGCGGTCTTCCTGGGCTGGCTGTTCTACCGGGGCGCGCTGCGGATCAACCTCGCCAAGTTCTTCACCTGGACCGGCGGCATGCTGGTCGTGGTCGCGGCGGGCGTCCTCGCGTACGGCTTCCACGACCTCCAGGAGGCCGACTGGATCCCGGGCCTGACCCACCAGGCCTTCGACATCAGCGGCACCGTCCCGCCGGACAGCTGGTACGGGACACTGCTGAAGGGCGTCTTCAACTTCCAGCCGGACCCGACCGTGCTCCAGGTCACGGTGTGGCTGCTGTACCTGGTCCCGACGCTCGTCCTCTTCTTCGCCCCGGTAGGGTTCGGCTCCGGGAAGGGGAAGGTGAAGGCATCTGATGAGGCATCTGAGGACGCATCGGACGACCGGGGACCGCAGCCCTCGGCGGCTCCGCGGACTCCGCAGGCGTGACCGGAGCGCACTCATAGCGGTCTCGCTGACCGCCATGTCGCTGACGGTGAGCGGATGCGTGGTGGTGCACGGGGAGCGCGAGGTGCTCCCCACCACCACCCGCGCCGAGGCCGCCAAGGCGCTGCGGCAGTTCACGGACGCCTACAACAAGGCCGACAAGGCCTACGACAGCTCCCTGGACGCCGACTACACGACCGGCGCCCTGGCCGACATCGACTCCGCGCGCCTGAAGGCCGGGCACGTCAACAGTCCGGGCGGCAACTCCGGCCACTCGCCTCTGGAGTTCGACGACGTCACCTACACCATCCCGAAGAAGGCCGGCTGGCCGCGCTGGTTCCTCGCCGACGCGCACGGCAACAAGGGCGGCGACGAACGGTGGCTGCTGGTCTTCACCCGCAACGGCCTCTCCGACCCGTTCCAGGTGGCGTACCTGACGCTGGTCGCGCCGGGCGACGTACCGAAGTTCACCACCGACAAGAACGGCTGGGCCGAGGCCGTACCGGCGAACAGCGCCCAACTCGCCGCCTCCCCCGCCGGCCTCGGCCAGGACTACGCCACGTACCTGAAGAGCGGCGGCACCGTCTTCGCGGACGGCCCGCACACCAGCGGCTGGCGCACGGACCGCAAGAAGTCCACCAAGCCGGGCCTGGCCACCCAGTACATCGACGAGGCGCTGACCGGCGGCGACTACGCGCCGCTCGCGCTGCGCACCGCCGACGGCGGCGCGATGGTGTTCTTCACCACCCGCTACTACGCCAAGCAGACGGCGGCCGCGGGCACCTCCGTGCCGACGCCGAACCAGGACGTCAAGGCGCTCACCAAGGGTGAGATCAAGCAGTCGCTGACGATGCAGTTCGTCTCCAACCAGGTCGCCCTGGACCCGGCGGGCACCGGAAAGGTCTCGATCCTGGGCCGCATCCAGGGCCTGACCTCGGCACAGGGTTCCTGAACAGCGCCCAGAAAACAGCGCCCCGAAGGGGCGCGGGGAACTGCGCGACCAGCCACAACGGCGCCGCACCCGACCGACGACCCCGCACCCCCCGACCCGGCGCCCCCCGACAAGGCGCTCAGCGCCGCAGCGGCCAGGCGGCGCCCACCTGGTCGGCCTCTCCGCCGTCGTACCGGGCGCACGCGTCGGTGAGGGTCTCCAGCAGGCTCAGCGGGTCGGGCAGCGCGTGCTCGGGGCCGCGTACCCAGTGCACCCGCCGGTCGTCGTCGCCGGGCAGCCGGGCGGGCGGTACCAGGACGTAGGAGCCCCGGCAGTGCCAGCGCAGGCCCGGGTGCTCGTCCATGGTCTCGGGGTGGCAGTCCAGCTCGCAGGGCCACCACTCGTCCTCGTCCTCGGGGGTGCCGCGAGTGAGGGTGAAGAAGAGCATGCGGCCGTCGTCGCTCTCGGCGACCGGGCCGACCTCGACGCCGCCCGCGAGCAGCCGTTCCAGCGCCTGCCGGCCCGCCTCCAGGGGCACGTCCAGGACGTCGTGCGTCATGCCGGTCGCGGTGATGAAGTTGGCCTGCGGCTGGTGCCGGGCCCAGCGCTCGATCTGGGCGCGGTCGGTGGTGGACTGCGTCTGCCAGGCGAAGGACACCGGGTGCCGGGCCGGGGTGGGACAGCCGACGCGGTCGCAGGAGCAGCCGTAGCCGGGGGCGGGGTGGGCGGCGGGGGCCAGCGGGAAGCCCGCCTCGGCGGCGGCGAGCAGCAGGGCCTCGCGGCCCGGGTCGGCGGCGGCCGTCTCCTTCGGGCGGCGTCCGCGCAGCCACCGGGAGAGTCTGCCCTGCCGGCCGCTGGGGCCGCCGAACGTCGCGCTCATCTATCGCCTCGCCTCGCTGTGGTCCGGCCAGGATGCCTTATGGCCCCCTCTGGGTGCGAAGCGGGGGGTACGGGGTGTGTGTCACGGGCTGCGTCACGTGCGGTGTTACCGGCTGTGTCACGGGTTGTGCCACCGGTTTCACGGGGCCGTGCCACCGGTTTCACGGGGCTGTGTCACCGCGGCGGCCAGGTGTCTCCCCAGTCCGCGTCCCGGGCCGCCTTGTACAGGTCGCCGTGGCGTTTGGTGACCGTCGTCCGGCGCAGCTGTTCGTCGTTCTCGCACAGGTCGAGCAGGACCTGGCCCTTGCGGATCTGGGGGCGGCGGACCACCCGGGCCGGGGCCGGGGCGGGCGGGAAACGGGTGGCGGCCACGTAGCTGAACTTCTCGTCCTCGTAGGGCAGTGACCCGCCCTTGACCTGGCGGTGCAGGGAGGAGCGGCTGACCCGGGCGGAGAAGTGGCACCAGTCCGTGCCGGGGATGATCGGGCAGCCGGCGCTGTGCGGGCAGGGGGCGGCGATGTGGAAACCGGCGCCGATCAGGCGGTCCCGGGCCTCGATGATCCGGGCGTAGCCGGCGGGGGTGCCGGCCTCGACGAGGACGACGGCCTGCGCGGCGGCCGCGGCGGCGCCGACGAGGGCGGCACGGCCGGCCTCGTCGAGCTCGTTGAGGACGTACGACACCGTGACGAGATCAGTGCTCTCGATGGTGAGCCCCGCTCCGATCCGAGAGCGCTGCCACTTCGCGTCCCGCAGGGCCGGGTTCGCCGCGGCGATCTCCCGGCCGAGGGCCAGCGCCGGCTCGGCCCAGTCGAGGACCGTCACCGGCCGCGCGCCCTCCCAGGTGTCGGTCACCGCCCAGGTCGCCGCGCCCGTGCCGCCGCCGACGTCCACATGGCTGCCCGGCACCCATTCCTCGGGCACGGCGTCGGCGAACGCGGCCAGCACGGACCGTACCGCCTCGAAGGTCGCCGGCATCCGGTACGCGGCGTACGCCACGACGTCCGCCCGGTCCCGCAGGATCGGCGCGTCGGTCGGGGTGGCCCCGCGGTAGTTGGCGATCAGCCGCTCGACGGCGCCGGCCGCCTGCTTCGGGGGCAGGCCGCCGAGCAGGTCGGTGAGGGTGGCGCGGAGCCGGTCGGCCGGTGGGGTGGGGTGGTTCACCCGGCGATTGTATGGACAGCCCTGGCCAGGCGGGTCGCCGCCGCCGCCCGCGGAGCGCTGTCGCCGGGGCGGCGGCGCGGATGCACGGTGTTGGCCAGCAGCACCAGGAACGTGTCCGTCGCCCGGTCCAGGACCAGGGACGTCCCGGTGAACCCGGTGTGGCCCGCCGCGCCGTGTCCCGACAGTTCGCCCATGAACCACGGCTGGTCCACCAGGAAGCCCAGGCCGGGCGGGCCCAGCAGCAGGTCCACGAAGTCGGGGCCGAGGATGCGCGCGGTGCCGTACGCGCCGCCCGAGAGCAGGGCGCGGCTGAAGACCGCCAGGTCCCGGGCGGTGGAGAAGAGGCCGGCGTGCCCGGCCACCCCGCCCAGTGCCCAGGCGGTCTCGTCGTGCACGACGCCCCGCAGCATCCCCCGGTCGGCCTTGGCCCACGGCCGCCGCTGGTCCTCGGTGGCCGCGGCCCCCGGGCAGGGGCCGAAGTCGGTGGCGGTCATGCCGAGCGGGCGGGTGATGCCGTCGCGGACGAGGACGTCGAGAGGGCGGCCGGTGATCCGCTCCAGGACGTGCTGGAGGAGGAGCATGTTGAGGTCCGAGTAGCGGTAGGCACCGGGTGCGCTGCTCGGGGTCTCCGCACGCAGCAGGTCGAGCCGGGCCGCGTCGTCGGGGCAGTCGTAGAGCGGGAGTTCGGGGCGCAGGCCCGAGGTGTGGGTGAGGAGCTGGCGGACGGTGATGCCGTGGGCGGCGGCCCCGCGGAAGTCGGGGAGGTAGGCGCCGACGCGGGCGTCGATGCCGAGGGTGCCGCGCTCCAGCTGCTGCACGGCGGCGACCGCGGTGCACAGCTTGGTGAGGGAGGCCAGGTCGAAGGGGGTGTCGACGGTCATGGGGACCCGGGCGGCGGGCGGGAGTTCGACACCGGCGTCGGTCGCGGGGTCGTACGCGGAGTAGCGCACGGCCCAGCCGGCCGCCTCCTGTACCGCGATCACGGGTCCGCGTCCGGCGACCACGACGGCCCCGGCCGCCCAGGGCCGCTCACCGGTGGTGAGGTCGCGCACCTCGCGGACCAGGTGCCTGAGTTGCGTGGGGTCGAGACCGGCCCGTTCCGGTGTCTCGACGCGCAGTCTCGGTACGCTCAGCGCTCTGCTCCCTCCGCGCTCGCACGGGTGTTCCCGCGTGCCCAGGGACGGCACATTCCCACGAAGCAGGCCAGCGCCACCAGTGCCCCCGCCAGTTGGACGATCGCCATGGGCACGGCGGTTCTCTCCCCGGCGATCCCGACCAGCGGCGAGGCGACCGCGCCGACGAGGAACGAGGAGGTCCCGAGCAGCGCGGACGCGGACCCGGCGGCGTGCCGGGTGCGCAGCAGGGCGAGGGACTGGGCGTTGGGGAGGGTGAGGCCCATCGCGGACATCAGGACGAAGAGGGCGGCGGCGACCGGGGCGAGGCCGACCGGACCGAGGAGACCGGCCGACATCAGCAGCAGGGCGGTCGCGGCGAGCACGGTCACGACCAGGCCCGTGCCCAGCACCTTGTCCAGGCTGACCCGGCCGACCAGCACCTTCCCGTTGACCTGCCCGGCGATCACCAGTCCGACCGAGTTGAGGCCGAAGAGGAGGGAGAAGGTCTGCGGGGAGGCGCCGTAGATCTCCTGGATCACGAACGGCGAGGCGCTGATGTAGGCGAACAGCGCGGCGAAGGCGAAGCCGCCCGCGAGCATGTAGCCGGTGAAGGGCGGGTCCGCGAGCAGGGCGCGCATGGCGCGGACGGCGGCGGCCGCTCCCCCGGCGTGCCGGCCGGCCGGCGGCAGCGTCTCCGGGAGCCGCACCCAGACCAGCGCGGCGAGCAGTGCTCCGACGACCGTGAGGACGACGAAGACGCCCCGCCAGTCCGTCACCCGCAGGATCTGCCCGCCGATCAGCGGTGCGACGACCGGGGCGACCCCGGAGACCAGCATCAGGGTGGAGAAGAACCGGGCCATGGCGACCCCGTCGTAGAGGTCGCGTACGACGGCTCGCGCGATGACGATCCCGGCCGCGCCCGCGAGGCCCTGCGCGAGGCGGACGGCGACCAGGGTCTCGGCGTCCGGCGCGAGGGCGCACAGCGCGGTGGCGACGACGTAGACGGCGAGGCCGGTCAGCAGCGGGCGGCGGCGGCCCCAGCGGTCGCTCATCGGGCCGACGACCAGCTGCCCGAGGGCCATGCCGGCCAGGCACGCGGTGAGGGTGAGCTGGACGGTCGCGGCGGGGGCGTGCAGGGAGCGGGTGACCTCCGGCAGGGAGGGGAGGTACATGTCCATCGCCAGCGGGGGCGTCGCGGTGAGGCCGCCGAGGACCAGTACCAGCAGGAGACCGGCCCGGCGGGCCGCGGGCGGGGCGGGGCGGTGCGCCACGGGGGCGGCGGTGTCCCGCGCGTCCCCCGCGCCCTGCGCGCCCGGTGTCGACGGCGCCGGCTGCTCTGGCATGTGTCCCCCGTCTGTCTTCGTCGGTCTCGCGGTCCGGTCCGCTCTTGATGGACACCGGTGGCCCCCACATATGCTCTCAGCTCGTACAGACTGCCGGGAAACACATGAGCGAGGGTGGGGCGGCCGGGACATGGCTGAGCAGAGCGTGCGGTGGGGGATCCTGGCGACGGGCGGGATCGCGGCCGCGTTCACGGCGGACCTGGTCGATCTGCCGGACGCGGAGATCGTGGCGGTGGCCTCGCGCTCCCCGGAGTCCGCGGCGGGGTTCGCGGAGCGGTTCGGGATCGGGCGGGCGTACGGGGACTGGGAGTCGCTGGCCCGGGACGAGGACATCGACATCGTGTACGTCGCCACTCCGCACTCGGCGCACCGGGCGGCCGCCGGGCTGTGCCTGGAGGCCGGGCGGAACGTGCTGTGCGAGAAGCCGTTCACGCTCAACGTCCGCGAGGCCGGGGAACTGGTCGCCCTGGCCAAGGAGCACGACCGCTTCCTGATGGAGGCGATGTGGATGTACTGCAATCCGCTGATCCGGCGGCTGACGGCGCTGGTCGCGGACGGGGCGATCGGCGAGATCCGGACCGTGCAGGCGGACTTCGGCCTGGAGGGACCGTTCCCGCCGGCGCACCGGCTGCGGAACCCGCTGCTCGGCGGGGGCGCGCTGCTCGACCTGGGGGTGTACCCGGTGTCGTTCGCGCACCTGCTGCTCGGTGAGCCGGACGGGATGTCGGCGCGAGCGGTGCTCTCGGACGAGGGCGTCGATCTCCAGACGGGTGCGCTGCTCTCCTGGGAGAGCGGTGCTCTCGCAGCGTTGCACTGCTCCATCGCCGGCGGCACCGGCACCACGGCCTCGGTCACCGGCGCGAAGGGCCGGATCGACATACCGGACGGCTTCTTCAACCCCGAGCGCTTCGTGCTGCACCGCGACGGCCGCGACCCGGAGGAGTTCGCCCTGACCCCGGAGGACGGCCCCCGCGATACCTTCCGCCACGAGGCCAGGGAGGCCATGCGCGCCGTCCGCGCCGGCGAACAGGAGTCCCCCCTCGTCCCCCACGCCGGCACCCTGGCCATCATGCGCACCCTGGACGGCCTGCGCGACCTCATCGGCGTCCGCTACCCGGGCGAGGCGTAGAAGCGCAACGCGCCCCAAAGGGGCGCGGGGCTGTATTTGACATGCGGCTCCGCCGCGTGGGCGCGCCCAGCCCCCCACCCGCAGCCGAACGACGGCCGAACAGTCGGCCCTCCCCAGCGGAGCGCCTACGCTGCGACCCCATGAACACCAAGCAACCAAAGATCGCCGTGGTCACCGGCGCCGGTTCCGGTATCGGCCGCGCCGTGGCCACGGAACTGCTGCGGGCCGGCTGGTCGGTGGCGCTGGCCGGCCGGCGCCCTGCGCGGCTCGCGGAGACGGCGGCGCTGGTGCCCGAGGGCGCCTCCGTCGCGGTACGGACCGACGTGTCACGGCCCGACGACGTGACCGCGCTGTTCGCGGCGGCCGTGGAGCGATTCGGGCGGGTGGACCTGCTGTTCAACAACGCGGGGACGTTCGGGCCCGGCGGGGTGGCCGTGGAGGACCTGCCGTACGAGGCGTGGCGGCACGTCGTGGACACCAACCTCAACGGGGCGTTCCTGTGCGCGCAGGCGGCGTTCCGGCAGATGAAGGAGCAGGAGCCGCAGGGCGGCCGGATCATCAACAACGGGTCCGTCTCGGCGCACACGCCCCGCCCGCGCTCCGTCGCCTACACCGCGACCAAGCACGCGCTGACCGGGCTGACCAAGTCCTTGTCCCTGGACGGGCGGCCGTACGGCATCGCGGTCGGGCAGATCGACATCGGCAACGCGGCGACGGACATGACGGCGGGCATGCGGACCGGGGCGCTGCAGGCGAACGGGGAGGTGGCCCCGGAACCGGTGATGGACGTGGCCGACGTGGCGCGGACCGTGCGGCACATGGCCGAGCTGCCGCTCGCGGCGAACGTGCAGTTCGCGACGGTACTGGCGACGGCCATGCCGTACGTGGGCCGGGGCTGAACGGCCGTTCAGCCGGGCCATCCACAATCTGCACAAGCGGAATTCCGGCATCCGAGGTATTGCGGCCGGTAACGGGCCTATGCTCAACTCTTCTCCACCAGAACTTCACACTTGAGACTCTGGTGTTCCGCCGACCACATCGAGGGGGGAGGCGGCAGCCGTTCCACCGGACCGGGTGGGGGTGGATCCGTGGGACGCCGCGGGTACGCACCGGTGGGTGGGGCGGCTGCCGCGAGACGTCAACTCGCCGGGGTGTCAGCCGAGTCGACCGCAGTGTCACCCGGACCGGAGGCGGCCGCGGCACCGGCCGGCCGCCGTCGCCGGCGCAGCGCCCACGCCCCCGCGCCCAGCAGCGCGAGCGTGCCCGCCCCGCCCTCCGCGAGCCGCCACGGCGACGGCCCGGACGTCCCCGAACCGGCCGCCGCCCCCGTCCCGGACGCGCCCGCGGCCCCGTTGCCCTTCGACGTCGCCGGACTCGCGCTCGCCCCGCCCTCACTGAGCGGATCGACCAGCACCCCCACCGGCTGCGCCGAACTCCCCTTCCCGAAGCCCCAGTCGAGCAGCGCGGCGGTCTGCTCGTACACGGCGTTGGTGGCGGGGTCCGGATGCATCACGGTCACCAGCAGGGTGCGGCCGTTCCGGGTGGCACCGCCGGTGAAGGTGTTGCCCGCGTGGCTGGTGTAGCCGTTCTTGACGCCGAACAGGCCCTTGTAGACGCCGAGTCCCCAGGCACCGGTGAGCAGGCGGTCGGTGTTCTGGATCTGGAAGGTCTTCTTGCCGCCGGCCGGGAAGTCCGCGGTACGCGTGCCGCAGTAGCCGCGGAAGTCGTCGTCCTTCAGCCCGTGCCGGGCGAAGAGGGTCAGGTCGTACGCCGACGACAGCTGGCCCTTGTGGTCGAAGCCGTCGGGGCTGACCACATGGGTGTCCAGGGCCTGCAGGTCCGCCGCCTTGGCCTGCATCTCGGCGACGGTCCTGGCGATCCCGCCGTTCATGTGGGAGAGCACGTGCACGGCGTCGTTGCCGGAGCGCAGGAAGACGCCCTGCCACAGCTGCTCGACGGTGTAGGTGAGGCCGGGCTTGATGCCGACCAGGCTGGAACCGGCCGGGACGTCGGAGATGTCGGAGTCCTTGACCCGGTACCGCTCGGTGCGCTCGAACTTCTTCAGCACGGTGTCCGCGAAAAGCATCTTCAGGGTGGAGGCGGGCGGCAGCCGCCGGTGCGCGTTGTACGAGGCGAGCACCTCACCGCTGTCGCAGTCGGCGAGCAGCCACGCGCGAGCAGTGATCTTCTTGGGCAGGCCGGTGGCCCCGCTCACCTGTATACCGCCACGGGCCAGCCGGTCGCCGCCTATGACGGTGGCGGCGAAGGCTGGGGCGGCCGCGGACACGGGAAGGGCGGCGGCCGTCAGTCCGAGGACGGCACGCCGGGTCAGCCGAGAGGAAGCACGCATCCCGGGACCGTACACCGCACCCGACAGCGGTCTGCCGGGAGGACCCCAACCCGGCAGATGAATTTGCTGTCTTATGAAAGTTTGCTGAGACATCCCCGTTTCTCAGCTCTGACACATCTTTTACCCAGTGTGGCTCAAAGGTTCCTCCCTAGCTTGAGCTCGCGTCCACAGCGGGCGCCAAGAACCTTCGAGGAACGGGATGTTTGGCATCTATCTCAAGCGCGAGCTGGGCCGCAGAAAGAAGGCGGCCCTGGTCATCGCTCTGGGTCTGGCGCTCGGTATCGCGCTGGTCATCACGGTCAACTCGGTGTCGGCCGGCATGACCCAGGCGCAGGACAAGGTCCTCAAGTCGCTTTACGGCCTCGGGACCGACATGACGGTCACCAAGGCCCGTACCGCGCCGGCCTCGGGCAGCTCCGGCGGCCCGAACTTCAAGTTCGACGCCAAGTCCAGCAGCAGCTCCACGCAGAGTTCGGACCGGGTGCAGACTCAGGGTGGTCAGGCCCTGAAGTCGTCCCTGGTCACCAAGGTCGCCGGCCAGAAGGGTGTGGAGAGCGCGGTCGGAGCGCTCTCCCTCGACGTCACCAAGGTCGACGGCTCCTTCACCCAGGGCAAGGCGAAGTCCTCCAGCGGCAGCAGCACCAGCGGCAGCACCAGCGGTCAGGGGCAGCCGGGCGGCAGCAGCAGCTCGGGGGGCGCGCCGCAAGTCCAGGGCGGCGGCGCCAACTTCAACGTCAACAGCTACTCCGTGGTCGGCGTCGACGTGGCCCACCAGGGCCTCGGCCCGCTGTCCACCATGAAGATCACCACGGGCCGGACCTTCACCTCCGCGCAGACCGGCGCCAAGGCCGCGGTGGTCAGCAAGTCGTACGCCAAGGAGAAGAAGTACAAGGTCGGTTCGACCTTCAAGATCTCCGGCACCAAGTTCACGGTCATCGGCATCGCCACCCCGGACAGCGGCGAGTCCGACACCGACGTGTTCGTCCCGCTGAAGGTCGCGCAGGCCCTCGGCGACGCCAAGAACCAGGTCACCACGATCTACGTCAAGGCGACCGACTCCCAGCAGATCTCCGCTGTGAAGAAGGAGATCACGGCCAACATCTCCGGTACGACGGTCACCACCTCCGCCGACCTGGCGTCCACCGTCTCCGGTTCCCTCTCCACCGCCTCCAGCCTCGCGACCAGCGTCGGCAAGTGGCTGTCCATCGCGGTCCTGGCGGCGGCCTTCCTGGTGGCGGCCCTGCTGACGTCGTCCGCGGTCTCCCGCCGGGTGCGTGAGTTCGGCACCCTGAAGGCGCTCGGCTGGCCGTCCCGCAACGTGACCCGCCAGGTCGTCGGCGAGTCCATGGTCAACGGCCTGATCGGCGGCGCCCTCGGCATCGCCCTCGGCGTGGGCGCGGCCTACGCGGTCACCGCGATCAGCCCGAAGCTCACCGCGCAGCTGGGCAACACCGGCGGTGGCGGCGCGGGCGGCGGCCCGGGCGGCGGCCCCGGCCGGCAGGCCTCCCAGAACACCCTGGAGATCGCACTGTCCGCGCCCGTCTCCCTCACCACCATCGCCCTCGCGGTCGGCCTCGCGGTCACCGGCGGTCTGATCGCCGGTGCGATGGGCGGCTGGCGCGCCTCCCGGATGCGCCCGGCCGACGCCCTGCGCAGCGTCGCGTAACACCCCGCCCCCAAGCCGGGGCGCCGCTTCCACTCCCCCCGGGACGCGGCGCCCCCACCCCCTTACCAGCCAGTGGAGATCCCATGTACAGACTCACCGGAGTCACCAAGCGCTACACGCGGGGCAAGGAGACGGTCGAGGCGCTGCGCGGCGTCGACCTGACCATCGAGGACGGCGACCAGCTCGTCATCCAGGGCCCGACCGGCGGCGGCAAGTCGACCCTGCTCCAGATGATCGGCGGCCTGGACCGTCCGACCGAGGGAAGCGTCGAACTGGACGGCGTCGACCTCGCCCGGATCAGCGAGACCAAGCTGACCCGGCTGCGCGCCGAGAAGATCGGCATCATCTTCCAGTCGTTCAACCTCATCCCGACCCTCACCGCTCAGGAGAACGTCGAGACGGCCCTCGTCCCGCTGGGCGTCAAGCCGGCCGAGCGCCGTGAGCGCGCCGCCGAGGCCCTGCGCTCGGTGGGCCTGGGCGAGCGCCTCACGCACGCCCCCTCCGAGCTCTCCGGCGGCCAGCAGCAGCGCGTCGCGATCGCCCGCGCGCTGGTGAAGAAGCCGAAGGTGCTGCTCGCCGACGAGCCGACCGGCAACCTCGACGAGGGCACCCGCGACGACATCATGGCCCTCCTGGAAGGTCTGTGGCACGAGTACGGGCTGACCTTCGTGATGGTCACCCACGACTCCTCCATCGCCCGCCGCGCCCCGCGCCTGGCCACCATCAAGGCCGGCCGGATCACCCTCACCGAGCAGGGCGGCGGCCAGCGGTACGCACACGCACAGCAGGCGGCCGCGCACAGCACCCAGCCGCAACAGGCGGCCGCGCACACCGCCGCCCAGCCGCAGCAGGCGGCACACGGCCGGCAGCCTTACGTGGAGCAGCAGTACGGCGGCGGCCAGGGCCACTGAGTTCCGCGCCCGGGCCTCCGGGGCCGCTCAGCGCCCGAGGAGACGGTCGATCTCGGCCATCTGCCCGGCGGTGAGCGGCCCCTTCGCCATCGCGCCGGCGTTCTGCTCGGCCTGGGCGACGGACCGGAAGCCGGGGATCGGGATCGTGCGCGGGCTGCGGGCCCAGATCCAGGCGAGGGAGCCCTGGGCGAGGGTCCGCCCGTCGCTGGTGAGGACCTCGCGCAGGGAGTCGATCCGCTCGACCCACGCGGGGTCCGCGCCCGCGCCGTCCCCGAACCCGGGCAGCCAGGCCGGCGGCCTGCTGCGGATGTCGCCCGCCGCGGCCCCCGCCCGCCGGCCGCCCAGCAACCCCATGGCGAGCGGGCTGCGGTTGACGGCCGCGAGCTCCGCCTTCTCGGCGAACGCGAGGAGCCGCGGAGCGTCCTGGAGCACGTTGAGGGTGTGCTGCACGGCCGTGCAGTGCGGCCCCTCGGCGAAGACGGCGGCGCGGGCCGGGTCGTCGGTGCTCCAGCCGTAGGCCCGGATCAGTCCCTCGCCCACCAACTCCTCGCACGCGTCCCGGAGTTCGGCGGCGCGGGCCGGGTCGGCGTCGGAGATGTGCAGCTGGTAGAGGTCGACGTGGTCGGTGCCGAGGCGGCGCAGGGACGCGGTGAGGGCGCGGCGGACGTGGGCCGGGGAGTCGTCACGGCCGGTGAGGGTGCGGGTCTCCTCGTCGAAGACGTTGCCCCACTTGGTGGCGACGACGACCTCGTCGCGCCGCTTGCCGAGGGCGCGGCCGAGAACCCGCTCGCTGTGACCGGCGCCGTAGGTGTCGGCGGTGTCGAAGAAGGTGACGCCGAGGTCGAGGGCGCGGTGGATCGCCCGTACCGACTCCTCGTCGTCGACCTTGCCCCAGCCGAGCGGCTGCCCGGTGGCGTCCTGCCACTCACCGCCGATGGCCCAGCAGCCGAAGCCGAGCGCGCTGACGCGGATGCCGGAACGTCCCAGAGTCCTGGTGACGCCGCCGGTTGCCGTGCCTTCCGCGGCCGTGCCTGCGCTTGCCGTGCCTGCGCTTGCCGTCCCTTTGGTTTCCGTCCTTTTGGTTTCCATGGTTGAGGACGCTAGGAGTTGAAGCGCACACGAAGGCAAGGCTTCATGCCTGTCCGGTCTCGAAGCGGGAGATGCGGCCGTCGTCCGCGACCGTGAAGTCCCAGCGGGTGACCATCTCGCCCCAGGCGTCGTTGCGGTAGTGGGCGAGCAGGGAGCGGCCGCCGTTGGACTCGTTGTCGACGTCGAGGTGGCCGTTGGAGGAGAAGATCTCCCGGTCGATCCAGTCGTCCAGGTCCCGGTCGGAGCCGTCGTCCGCCATGGTCGCGTCCGGCGTGAGGAGATCCCGGAAGCGCTCGCGGTCGTTGGAGTTGACGGCGGTGACGAAGGCCCGCACGGCCGGGTCGCTGAGCTTGGCTGTCTTGATCGTCATGGCAGTCAGCGTCACATCGGTCCCGACGGCCCGCCACCCGCCCGCCACCCGAACGGCGGCGCGGACGGGCCGATCGGGTGTGCCGGGTGCGACGGTGGAAACCCGCGATCCGTTGCCGCCGATGGGAGTTCCTGTGACCTGCTACGACCGACGTGACGTGGGCCTGCTGCTGCTCCGGCTGGGCACCGGCGGGGTACTGGCCGCGCACGGCGCGCAGAAGCTGTTCGGCTGGTTCGGCGGGGGCGGGGTCAAGGGCACGGGCCAGTACATGGAGTCGGTCGGGTACGCGCCGGGCAGGCAGAGCGCGCTGGCGGCGGGGCTGGCGGAGGCGGGCGGCGGGACGCTGCTGGCGCTGGGCCTGGCGACGCCGGCGGCCGGCGCCGCGGCGGCCGGCTCGATGGCGGGCGCGACCGCCCTGCACAGGCCGAACGGCTTCTTCGCCCAGGAGGGCGGCTACGAGTACGCGGCGACCCTGGGCCTGGCCACCGCGGGCCTCGCCGTCACCGGCCCCGGCCGGCTCTCCCTGGACCACGCGCTGGGCCATGTCCTGGACCGCGGCTGGATGGTCCCGGCGGCCCTCGGCGTGACGGGGGCGGTGACGGCCGTGGTCATCGGGGCCCGGAACCGGCGGGTGCGGCGGGCGAAGGAGGGCGAGCAGGAGGCGCTCTTCGAGGAGTAGTGCGGGGTGGGGCGGCGTGGGGGTGGGGCAGGCTGTCCGCCATGACGGAACAGGAACAGGAACAGGAACAGGGACTGCGGACGACACCGCCTGCGAACCCCCCGGCCACCTCGGACGCCCCGGACGCCCCCGGAGCCCCGGACATGTGGGACTCCGTCGAGGACCTCTGGACCTGGCTGGACGCCAACCGCCGGCACGGCGGCGAGACGGGCCTCGTGCTGCGCATGCTCAAGCTCACGGAGGAGGTGGGCGAGGTCGCCCAGGCGGTGATCGGCGCGACCGGCCAGAACCCCCGCAAGGGCGTCACCCACAGCTGGGAGGACGTCCAGGGCGAACTGTGCGACGTGGTGATCACGGCGCTGGTGGCGCTGCGGACGCTGACGCCGGACGCCCGCGAGGCGTTCGAGCGCCATCTGGCGCGGGTGACGGAACGCTCGCTGGGCACGACCGCGCCGTAGGACACCCGGCGCCGGGGCCGTGCGGGCGCGGGCCCGTTCGCGATGTCCGCGCCGGCCACCACGGCCCCGTCGGGTGCGACATGTCTGCGGGCGGCTTGCGTTCATGTGCTGTCGGTGCCGCGGAGGTGATGTGTCTCCGTCGGTCCGGCCCAGAAATGTCCGGCCCAGACACATGTCTCCCGGCCGGCATGGGAGGTCGGGCACCGGCACTCAGCCGGTGGCCAGTACCCGGGGGCGGCGTCCTTGAGCCGGGTCGTGAGCCATTTGATCTGGGTGAGGGTCTCCTTGTGGAGGGCGGTGACCTCGTCGAGCAGGTCCGGGTCGCGTACGGCCTGTGCGAGCTGGCCGAGCAGGATCCAGTGGACGCGGGGCCCGGTGAGGCGTGGTCTGCGGCCGCTTCCTGACCGCGCACGGTCTGCGTCTCGGCGTCTCCCCCTCTTTGGGCGCCGCGCTCGGCACCGGGTATCCCGTGAGGCACAACTCGTGTGCCGCGGGCCGGAACTGACGCTCCGTAAGCCTGTCAGTTGCGCAGGCGGCGCACGGCCTGGGCCTCGGCGCGTTCCACTGCGCTGCGACCGTGGGTGTGCACCAGAGCCAGGTGGAACAGGGCGGGGGCGACCGGAGCCCAGCGACGGACGCGGTCCGGGCGCAGGAGGTAGCGCACCACATCCGCCGGGCGGAACGGCACGTACTCGATACCCTGGTGTTCCCACCGGTCGGCGACGCCGCGCGAGATACGGTCTCGCAGCGCGTCGCCGGTCAGGCCGGCCAGGTGCGCGGTGAAGTGGGCGCACCACTGCCGCCGCTCGACGTCCAGGACGAACGCCAGCATCGTGAGCGTGAACTCGTGCGGCTCCAGGGACAGTTCCTCGCGCATGCCACGCCGCGCGACGTCGTGCAGATCGGGTGCGCTGCGGCCGGCGGAGTCGATGTGCCGGGACAGCCCCTCGTTCACCGAGGAACCCCACAGGCCGGCCCCCGAGCGGACGTTGGCGGCTCGCTGGCTGACCACGAGCAGATGGTCGGCGGTGACCACAGCCACGTTCACGCCGAAGCTGCACTGCAGGAAGGCCGGGGCGTCCAAAGGCTTGTCCGGGTCGAGATAACGCCCCCTGGGAGTACTCCCGTCGAGCAGCCGGCGATCGAGCTGCTGGGCCGCGAGGAAGGTGAAGTAGTCCGTGGGGCGCAGCCGCAGTCGGACCTCTGGCTGTTCCTCGAGCGCGGTGCGGGAGATCTCCAGGCTCTCCACCGCGTACCGGGGGCCGTTCCAGGTGCGAACTCGGATGCCGTTTGTCTCCGCCTGTTCCTCCGCCTCCGCGATTTCCGCACGCCACGGCGCCATCTCCTCCGGGAGGACCACCTCCCCCTCCAGCACCTGGACCCGGACCGACTCCGGCGCGATGGCCTGCTCGCCGTCGCCCTCGACGATGAGCGCCGACGTCTGTAGCGGCCCGATCGAGAATGTCGACCACGTGGAGAGCGCAGCGCCGTCCGCACGGTAGGTCAGGCTGCGCACAGCAGTAGCGGATCGGCGGCGGATCCTGAACCAGGCATCCTGGAGCGGCTGCTGGAAAAGTATGGTGAAGAGGATGCCGATGACGGCCCCGACTATCCCATTGACAAGATCGATCCCGGTCACAGGGCCGCAGCGTATAGCCTCCCCTCCCGGCTCTGGGGTGTTTCCGCTCGCGGCCAGGGGTGCCCCGTGGCGTGGTTGGGCTCGAGGATCCAGTCCGGCGGCCTCGTCCGGCACTCCGGAACCTTGATCACCTGGGCCGTGATCACCAAGGCCCGGCCCGCGCGTAACCGGCCGGGCTCATCGGCAAAGGTCTGGGCCACATCACTGGCTGTGACCTCCGCATTTCGAGCCTACGCCCGCCCTGGCCGGGCCATGACCACTCCCGGCCACCGGCCGCGCCGCCCGAAGCCCCGCAGGCCCCCCTGACGTCCGGCGTGACGCCGATGTCCCTGCTCGCGCGGGGTGTGTGGGATTCTGGCAGAGACGGGGACCGGGGACAGACACAGGGAGTGGGCTCGTATGCGCGGGGCTTACCACGAGGAGCTGGCCTCGATCGGCGAGGCCCTTGTGGACATGGCGAACCTGGTCGGTTCGGCCCTGGGCCGGGCCACCAGCGCGCTGCTGGACGCAGATCTCCAGCTCGCGGAAAGCGTGATCTCCGCCCACGCCAGGATCGATGACCTGCAGCGCGACCTGGAGGACCGGGCGATCGCGGTCCTGGCACGCCAGCAGCCGGTCGCCACCGACCTGCGCCTGGTGGTCACCTCCCTGCGCATGAGCGCGGACCTGGAACGCTGCTCGGTCCTGGCCCAGCACGTCGCCAAACTGGCCCGGCTGCGCTACCCAGGGCATGCCGTGCCCCAGGACCTGCGCCGCACCATCCTGGAGATGAGCCAGCTCGCCCAGCGTCTGATGGCACAGGCCGCCGACGTCCTCGTCACCCACGACCTCGACGCCGCGGTCCAGATGGAGCAGGACGACGACCGGATCGACGAACTGCACCGCTCGGTATTCCAGCACCTCATGGACGATCGCTGGCACCACGGAGTGGAGACCGCCGTCGACGTCACCCTGCTCGGCCGCTACTACGAACGCTTCGCCGACCACGCCGTCTCCGTAGCTCGCCACGTGGTCTTCCTGGTCACCGGCGAACACGTCGCCGAGCTGACAGCGACACATCCATGACCACATGTGCCACGGCGCCGCGACCGCACACGACGACCGTGCTGACCGTCAAGCGCCGGCTCAGAGGGAAATGGCCGGGTCACGTAGGGCATCGTCACTGATGCGCTGCCCGGCCTGGGCTGTCAGCCGGCCCGCCTGCCGACCGCGTCCAGATCCACTCCTGCCTCCCGACCACCCCCTCCCCGTAAGTCGATTTTGTCACTATTTGATCGGGCATGGACCGAGTGTGGTCCCAGGGCCACGCGGTCGGGGGTGCGTGAGCCGGGAACAGGGACGACGCAGTCCTTCTTCGCGAGCGGCCGGGCCAGGTGCCGGCGGAAGCCGTCGGCCGCGTGGCTAGGCCTCGGCGTCCGCGTCGGCCTCCGGTGCCTGGGGCTCCCGCGACGCCTTGAGCGTGTAGGAGACGGCCCTGCCCTGCTTGGTGCGCCAGGCCCGGTTCTTGGCGACCAGGTTCTCCAGGGTCGTGCGGATCACCGTCGTCTTGATGGCGCGGCCGGGCTGGGCCGCCCTGATCGCCTCGGCGACATCGGTCACGGACACCGGTTCCCGCTGCTGGGCGAGGTAGGTGTGCACGGCCTCGACGAGGCTCGGTTTCGTCTGCGCGGGGCTCGGCTTCGCCGAGGCACGGCGTTTCGCCGCGGACTCGGTCCGCTGGTGCGGCACGGCGGCCGCGACGGCATCGGTTGCTTCGGCCGGTCCGGCCGGTCCGTCGGTCCCGGACGAGGAGGCCGTGGCCGAGCCGGATGCGGGGGCGGTGGCCTGCGGGGTGAGCGCCTGCTGGAGCCGCTCCAGCACCACCCTGTTCTCCCGTACCGCGCGCAGCTGTTCCTCCAGGGCGGCGATCTCGGTGGCGAGGCGGTCCTGTTTCTCGGCGTTGAGTTCGAGGTCCTGCGCGATCCGTGCGCTGTACTCGGACGCCAGCTCGGTGCCGGGTGACTCGGACATGCGATCGGACCTCTCGTCGATGTGCTCCGCGCGATGTCCATGTGTCGCGCGCGGGGACACAGCCTACGCACATAGGCCGTCCCACGGACGTGACTTGGGCCGACAGGTGTCTCAACCGGCGGCGCCGACACCTTCGATGACACCTACGACCGTCTCGGGCCGCGCCACATGGCCGACCTGGCCGTCGGGCGCCCCGCCGACCGTGGCGCCCGCGCGCTCGGCCGCCGGGCCGACGGCGGGCTCGTCCGGTCCCCGGCCCCGACCAGGCAGCGACCGGGCAGCAGCTGGGTACGTCGGCGCGGGCCGGTCAGGTCCGCGCGGGCGGGGACGGGGCCGCGCACGGCGGCTCAGCGGGAACGCCCGGCGCTCCCCGCCGGGCCGGGGTGGCGGCGGACCGGAGGTCACTCCTCGTCGGCGACGACGGAGCCGACCCGGTCGGCCAGCTGGGGGTCGCGGCGGACCAGCACCGTGGCGTAGCAGACGGCCGCCAGCAGGGCGGCCAGGGCGGCGTACGGGAACCAGCTGTACGGGGCGGGCTGGCCGGGCTTGGTGAGGTAGTAGAGCGGAACCAGGATCGCCAGGGCGCCGGTCGCCGGCAGGACGAGATGCCGCACGGTCCGGAACTCCTGCGGCCGGTACCTGCGGTAGTACAGCGGCAGGGCGATGTTGGAGGCCAGGTAGACCAGCAGGATCAGGATCGTGCCCAGGCTGGAGGACTCGGTGAAGAAGACCACCGGGTCCATCGGACCGCCGTCGGCGCCCAGCAGGTGCCCGAGCCCCCAGCCGCCGATGATCAGCAGGGCGGTGACGGCGAAGGTGACGATCGCGTTGTTCGGCGTACGGCGGGTGGGATGGACGTAGCCGAAGAAGGACGGCAGCAGCCCCTCGCGTCCGGCGTTGAAGATCAGCCGGGCCTGGGAGTTGATGCCGGCGATCAGCACGCCGAGGGTCGAGGTCAGGCCGCCGACGTAGGCGAGGACGGCCAGCGCGCCGAAGGTGTTCTGGGCGAGGTCGACGAAGGGGATGGGTGAGTCGCCGAGCCGTTCGACGTCATAGCCGAAGCCGGTCACCGTGGCGTAGGCGAAGAGGATGTAGCTCACCGTCATGATGGCGACGGAGGAGAACACCGCGCGGCCGACGTTGCGCCGGGGGTTCTCGGTCTCCTCGGCCAGCGCCGCCGAGTTCTCCCAGCCGACGAACAGGTACACGGCGAGCGGGAAGCCCGCGGCCAGCCCTCTGACGCCGTGGGTGATGTGACCGGGCAGGAACGGTGCGGCGGACAGACCGCCGCGGTGCTCGGCGAGCGCCACGGCCGAGACCACGACGAGGACCAGCATCTCCACGGCGAAGAAGTACCCGGCCCACTTGGTGGAGACCACGATCCCGCGCAGCATCAGCACGACCGCCAGCCCCGTCAGCAGCAGCGTCCAGATGATCCAGGGCACGTCGAGGCCGGTGTAGTGGTGCAGGGTGATCTGCACGAAGCCGCCCGAGATCGCGATGACGGAGGCCATCGCGATGATGTAGCCGAGTCCGGCGAGCAGGGCCGTGGTCACCGCGCTGACCGGCCCGAAGGTCCGGCCGACGAAGGTGATGAAGCTGCCCGCGGAGGGATGCGCCCGGGAGAACTCGGCCAGGGTGTTGCCGAGCAGCGCGACGGCGACGCCGGCGGCGGCGATGGTCAGCGGGGAGGCGACGCCCGCGGTGGTGGCCAGGAAGGCGAAACCGAAGAAGAAGCTCATGGCCGGACCGACGTTGGCCATGGTGGCGGCGGCGATGTCGGCCATGCCGAGGACACCGCCGCGCAGCCGCTGGGGCGCGGATCCGGCGGGGCCCGGTGTCGGCGGCGGTCCGGCGGCTGCGGGGTCGGGCATGGCGCCAGCTCCTTAAGCGGATGGTGGGGTCGGGGCGAGGCGGTCGTCGGGGACGGCGGGGGCCGGCGTCAGGCCGGTTCGGTGTCCCGGTGGGCCTTCACCGCGGCCACCGCCTCGGCCATGGCTCCGCGGGCCAGTCGGTCGAGCAGGTCGGCGTGGTGGTGGTTGCGCGCCCGGACGGCTTCGGGCGCCGGGGCCGGCACCAGCAGGCACTGGCGGCCGAGCAGGTCGGCGGCGAACTCGCGGATGCCGGGGCCGCCGAGCGCCTGGGCGAGGTCGAGGTGGAAGCGGGTCTCCAGTTCGAGCAGCCGGGCCGGCGCTTCGGACCGGTCCATCTCCTCGACCAGCGCCCGCAGCCCGTCCAGCCCGCCGTCCGGGAGCTCGCCCACCGCGTGGGAGACCAGGCCGCACTCCAGGAGCACATGGACGGCGTCCAGTGCGGCCGCCTCGGCGGGATCGTGCAGCACGGCGACGACCGTGTCCCACTCCCCGGCCACGAACGTGCCGCCGGACCGGCCCCGGCGGCGGTCGAGCAGGCCGTCCTGGCACATGCCCTCCAGCGCGCGGCGCACGGTGATCTCACTGATCCCCAGTTCCTCGGCGAGCACCCCGGCGTCCGGCAGCCGGTCTCCGGGCGCCGCGGACCGCAGCCGCACCCGCAGGGCGATCCGCGAGCGGACGAGTTCCGCTCCCGTCAGCCCCCGGCCGGGCAGGACACGGGCGGCCAGGGCCCCGGCACCCGGCGCGGGCCGCCCGGGACCCGGCTGGCTGTAGGGGCCGAATTTGCCCGCTGTGTTCACCACGACGCCACCCTAACGGCGACCACGCTGCTGCTACGTGCATGAGTTCCCCTCAGGGCCGGAACACGGGGGGACGGGGCGACGGCCGCACCCGGAGGGCATGGCTCTACGCTGAACGGAAAATAGAGCAACATGAACATTTAAACAAGACTGTTTTTTTAGATCCTACTGAACTAATTTCCGTGACGCCCTGGTCCGCACCCCCTCCATGGATGGCGAGATGACCACCACCCTGCCCGCAAGCCCACCCACCGAGCCCGGTCTGAAGGCCGGACTCAAGAGCCGCCACCTGTCGATGATCGCCATCGGCGGCGTCATCGGCGCCGGCCTGTTCGTCGGCTCCGGCTCCGGCATCGCCGCCGCGGGCCCCGGCATCCTGATCTCGTACGCGCTGGTCGGCGTCCTCGTCGTCCTGGTGATGCGCATGCTCGGCGAGATGGCCGCGGCCAACCCCAGCTCCGGCTCGTTCTCCGCCTACGCCGACCGCGCCCTGGGCCGCTGGGCCGGCTTCACCATCGGCTGGCTGTACTGGTTCTTCTGGGTCGTGGTGCTCGCCGTCGAGGCCACCGCCGGCGCGAAGATCCTGGCCGGCTGGATCCCGGCGGTCCCGCAGTGGGGCTGGGCACTGATCGTCATGCTCGTCCTCACCGCCACCAACCTGGCCTCGGTCAGCTCCTACGGCGAGTTCGAGTTCTGGTTCGCCGGCATCAAGGTGGTCGCCATCGCCGCGTTCATCGTGATCGGCGGCCTCGCCCTCTTCGGCCTGCTGCCCGGCTCCGACCACCCGGCGTCCGGCTTCACCAACCTCACCGCGCACGGCGGCTTCCTCCCCCACGGCCCCGGCGCGATCCTCACCGGTGTCCTGATGGTGGTCTTCTCCTTCATGGGCAGCGAGATCGTCACCCTGGCGGCCGGCGAGACCGCCGATCCGAGGGCCGCGGTCACCAAGGCGACCAACAGCGTCATCTGGCGCATCGCCGTGTTCTACCTGGGCTCCATCCTGATCGTCGTCTCCCTGCTGCGCTGGGACGACCCGGCGATCCTCAAGGACGGCTCCTACGTCGCCGCGCTCAGCTCCATCGGCATCCCGCACGCGGCCCAGATCATGAACGCCATCGTGCTGACGTCCGTGCTCTCCTGCCTCAACTCCGGCCTGTACACGGCCTCCCGCATGGCGTTCTCCCTGGGCGGCCGCAACGACGCCCCGGCCGCGTTCGCGCGGACGACCGGCCGCGGGGTGCCGCGGGCGGCCATCCTCGCCTCGGTCGTCTTCGGCTTCGTCGCCGTCGCCTTCAACTACCTGTGGCCGGACACGGTCTTCCAGTTCCTCCTCAACTCCTCCGGTGCGATCGCCCTGTTCGTGTGGCTGGTCATCTGCTTCTCCCAGCTGCGGATGCGCCGCGTCATCGAGCGCGAGGCGCCGGAGAAACTGGTCGTCAGGATGTGGCTCTACCCCTACCTGACCTGGGCCACCATCGGCCTGATCACCTTCGTGCTCGGCTACATGCTCACCGACACGAGCAACGGCGGCGGCCGCGACCAGGTGGTCCTGTCCACCCTGGTGGCCCTGGCCGTCGTCGTCTTCGCCCTGGTCCGCCAGCGCGTCTCCGGCCGCGCCGGGGCACGCGACACGGCACGGGAGGCGGCACCGGAGACGGCCTCCCTCTCCTGACCCGCGCCGCGCGAGGGGAGCGGGTCGGTGCCGCACCGACCCGCTCCCCTCGCGCCGTCAGGGCTTCCGCGCGAGTCCGCCGTGCTCGGCGACGACCTCCGGAGTACCCGAACCGGGCTCCGGCCGCCACCGGGTCACCGGCACGACACCGGGTTCGACGAGTTCCAGGCCGTCGAAGAACGCGGTGATCTCATCGACGCCGCGCAGGTTGTAGGGAACGGCGCCGCTGTTGTTGTAGGCGTCCTGGGCCTGCTCGAAGACGGGGTCGATGCCGCGCGACCCGTCGTTGACCGAGAGGTGGCTGCCCGAGGGCAGCGCGTCCATCAGCCGGGTGACGATGGAACGGGCCTGGTCGTGGTCGGCGACGTGGCCGAGGATGTTGCTGAGGATGAGCGCGGTGGGACGACCGAGGTCCAGCGTCCTGGCGGCGGCTTCGAGAATCCGGTCCGGGTCCGTCACATCGGCGTCGATGTAGGCGGTCGCACCCTCCTCGGTGGAGGTGAGCAGCGCCCGGGCATGCGTGAGCACCATCGGATCGTTGTCCACATAGACGATCCGCGCCTCGGGAGCGAGCCGCTGGGCGACCTCGTGGGTGTTCTGCGCGGTCGGCAGTCCGGTACCGATGTCCAGGAACTGCCGGACACCGGCCTCGGAGACGAGATACGTGATGGTGCGCCGCAGGAAGGCCCGGCTGGAGCGGGCGATGGTGACGATCCCGGGAAAGACATCGGTGTACGCGTCACCGGCCGCCTCGTCGACGGGATAGTTGTCCTTGCCGCCGAGCCAGTAGTTCCAGATCCGGGCGGAATGCGGCACCGACGTGTCGATCTTCTGCCGCTCGGCCGGCTCGGGCGTGGTCACGGCGTCGTCCATGGGCCGGGTACCTCCTTCGGCGGGGCGGGGATCGTTCGCGGCCCATCCTACGATCGAACTCCGTTTCCCTGCCTGCGAGTTCACGTCCTGCGTCAGCCGGGGGCACGCCCAACGCGCCCCCGGCCGCACGGGGTCACCAGGTGTGCGCCACGTCCACCACGAGATGGTTGGCCGTCTGGAAGACCCGGAACGGCAGCCGGGCCCGGACGCCCAGTCCGGCCTGGGTGTAGCCCTCGGATCCACCGGTGAACTTGAACTCCCGGAAGGTCCGGTACCCGGTGACGTCGACGGACGGAAGCGGCGGGTAGGGCTGTCCGGTCGCCGGGTCGTAGCGCGGGGAGAACAGCGAGATCTCCAGAATGGCTCCGCCCTTGACCGGAACCACCTCGTCGCTCGGGTCCTGGTGCAGCACGTCGACGTAGCGGACGCGGTAGCCGATCGGGTCGGCCCCCGTGCCCTCGGCGTCGAGGACCAGCCGGTCGAAGCACTCGTGCTGCCCGGCCCGCACGCCGCTCAGTCGCCTGGAGGCAGCCGCGTCACCGGACTTGTCCAGGCTCCCCCACGTCACGGCACAGTCCACGGCCGTCGGCGCGGCCACCGCCGGAACCGTGCCGGCCAGCAGGCCGCCGCCCGCCAGCACCATGGCGGCCAGTGCAGTACCTATTCGCATGACTACCCCCAGTAGTTCGCGTAGGTGTGTGCCTGTTCAGACCGGCGGCCTCCCGGAAGGTTGTGCGTGCTGGAGCAGTCCATTACGGCGCAGGGGGCCCGTCCGCAACAGCTGCCTCGTGAGGCCACGGCCCTTCCGGGCTCCGTTGGGGCGTGCGCAGGGCCCTGCCCCTGTCAGAGTGCCGCGAACCCGACGAACGCGGTCCACGCCGCGGGTTCCACGGTCAGCGCGGCGCGGGCCGTGTCCTTCGAGTCGCGGACGTGGACCGTGCCGGGGGAGGCGGCGACCTCGACGCATTCGCCGCCGTTGCCGGCGCTGTGACTGCTCTTGAACCAGGCCAGTTCGTCCAGGCCTCGGCTGGCCTTTTCCCCGCTCATCTCTCTCCCAACAGCTTCTCGATCAACGCACGTGATTCTGCCGGAGTGCGGGCCTGCGCGCGCAGAGTCCCGTACGTACGTTCAAGCTCCCGGACCCTCTGGCGCTCCATGTGCACACGGCTGTCGCCTTGTACCTCCGCACCGGCGATCCTGCGCCCATCCTTCATCTCCATCAAGGTGAAGGGACCAGCCAGTCCCGCGTGTTCCTGACGGGAGAGCGGCATCACCTGGATCTCCACATTGCGCTTCTGGCCGGCCGCTCCCGGCAAGACCGTATGGGCGAAGCTGCGCGTACCGACGGCCCACGACGGAAGCCAAAGGGCGATTTCCGGCCGATGCCCACTCCCGGAGTGGCCGGATCTCGCTCCCTCTGTCGCATCTGATGGTTGATCATTAACCTTGTCCGGTACGTGACACCATGATTCCAGGGAGCCACATGTCCACCGCACAGCAGGTGCCCGACATCCTCTCGGCCGAGTTCGCCGCGGCCCCCTATCCCGCCTACCAGGTCATGCGGGAGACCGCGCCCCTCATCTGGCACGAGGCCACCCAGAGCTACATCGTCTCTCGCTACGAGGACGTCGAGCGTGTCTTCAAGGACAAGGCCGGCGAGTTCACGACCGACAACTACGCCTGGCAGATCGAGCCTGTGCACGGCAAGACGATCCTCCAGCTCAGTGGCCGGGAGCACGCCGTACGCCGCGCCCTGGTCGCCCCCGCCTTCCGCGGCAGCGACCTGGAGCAGAAGTTCCTGCCCGTCATCGAGCGCAACTCCCGCGAACTGATCGACGCCTTCCGGCACACCGGATCCGTCGACCTGGTCGCCGACTACGCCACCCGCTTCCCCGTCAACGTCATCGCGGACATGCTGGGTCTGGACAAGGCCGACCACGCCCGCTTCCACCGCTGGTACACGGCCGTCATCGCCTTCCTCGGGAACCTCTCGGGCGACCCCGAGGTGACGGCGGCCGGTGAGCGGACCCGGGTGGAGTTCGCCGAGTACATGCTGCCGATCATCCGGGACCGCCGCGAGAACCTGGGCGAGGACCTGCTGTCCACGCTGTGCGCGGCCGAGGTCGACGGGGTGCGGATGAGCGACGAGGACGTCAAGGCGTTCTGCAGCCTGCTGCTCGCCGCCGGCGGCGAGACCACCGACAAGGCCATCGCCGGCATCTTCGCGAACCTGCTGGTCAACCCCGACCAGCTCGCCGCCGTCCGCGCGGACCGCTCGCTGATCCCGCGCGCCTTCGCGGAGACCCTGCGGTTCACCCCGCCCGTGCACATGATCATGCGGCAGTCGGCGACGGAGGTGAAGCTCAGCGGCGGCACCATACCCGCGGGGGCCACCGTCACCTGTCTGATCGGCGCCGCCAACCGCGACGAGAGCCGCTACCGCGACCCCGACCGCTTCGACATCTTCCGCGACGACCTCACCACCACGACCGCCTTCTCCGCGGCCGCCGACCATCTCGCCTTCGCGCTCGGCCGGCACTTCTGTGTCGGCGCGCTGCTGGCCAAGGCGGAGGTGGAGATCGGCGTCGGACAGCTCCTCGACGCCATGCCCGACGTACGTCTCGCCGACGGGTTCGAACCGGCCGAGCAGGGCGTGTTCACCCGCGGGCCGCAGAGCCTGCCGGTGCGGTTCACCCCCGTGCGGGACTGACCGCACCGATCGGCCACCGTCCGCCGGTCCACCGCCCACCGATCCACCGCCCACCGATCCACCGTCCGTCGTCCGCCATTCACCGATCCACCGCTCGCCGACGCGCGCCGGGGTCCGGGCCCCTCGCTGGGGCCCGGGGACCCGCGCTACTGCATCACCGGCGTGAACCGCACCGGAAGCGCCGTAAGGCCCCGCATCCAGATCGACGGACGCCAGCTCAGCTCCTCCGGCTCCACCGCCAGCACCAGGTCGGGCAGCCGCTCCAGCAGCGTCTCGACCGCCGTCCGCGCCATGACGTCCGCCAGCAGGGGAGCAGGATAGGGGCAGCGGTGCTCGCCGTTGCTGAACGACAGGTGCGCGGCGTTCTCCGCGCCCACGTGTCCCTCGGGCCAGATCTGCGGGTCGGTGTTGGCCGCGGCCAGCCCCAGCACCAGGCAGTCACCGGCCTTGATCTGCCGGCCGCCCAGCTGGACGTCCCGCGCGGCCCACCGCCCGATGAAGTTCTGCGTGGGTGTGTCCAGCCACAGCACCTCGTTGAGCGCCTCGCCGACGCTGAGCCGGCCACCCGACACGTTCACGGCGAACCGCTCGTCCGTGAGCAGCAGACGCAGCGTGTTGCAGATCCAGTTCGCCGTGGGCTGCTGCGCCGCCGCGATCACGGAGATCAGG
The DNA here is from genome assembly GCF_021462265.1 of Streptomyces shenzhenensis. Taxonomy (GTDB): domain Bacteria; phylum Actinomycetota; class Actinomycetes; order Streptomycetales; family Streptomycetaceae; genus Streptomyces; species Streptomyces shenzhenensis. Next base: position 107,891 of record NZ_JAJONF010000027.1, read on the forward strand.
TCCTGGACGATCTCCTCGTCCGTGAGGCCGGCCTGGTCGGTCAGCATGCGCGAGGTGACGTCCGGGCCGGGGGCGGCCCGCTTGTCCTTCACCAGCTGCCGCAGCCGCTCGCCCACGCGCCCGTACGCCGCCACGGGATCGTCGCCCTCCCCCGCGTCCAGGGAGGCCCGCAGGTCGTCGACGAGTTGGCGGGTGTCGTCGCCCGAGGTCGGCATCCCGCACATCTGCACGGCGGCCCGCATGGGCAGGGCGTGCGCGAACTCCGCCATCAGCTCCGCCTGGCCGCTGCCGGCGAACCGTGCGATGAGGTCGTCGGCGATCTCGCGGCAGTCGTAGGACAGCTCGAACTGGTCGACGCCCTCCAGCGCCTGGGTGATCACTCCGGCCCGCTGCCGGTGCTCCTCGCCCTCGGTGAACAGCACCGACGGCTGGTACCCGACGTAGGGCAGCAGCGGCCAGTCCCCCGGGATGTTCTCCCACTGGTTCCAGCGCCGCGAGTCGCGGGCGAACAGGTCGTCGTGGCTGGTCACATAGGTGACCTCGGAGTAGCCGAGGACCAGCCAGGCGGGGATGTCGCCGTCGAGCAGGACCGGCGCGACCGGGCCGTAGTCCCGGCGCAGCGACCGGTAGAGCTGTGACGGCGTCTGCTGGTACTCGAGCCCGCCCAGCCGTACCGCGTCGGCGTGGGCGGGGCAGCCCGGGGGCGCCGGGTGCGCGGAGGGGTAGCCGGAGTCGGTCACAGTGTCGCCTCCTGGGCGATGGCCAAGTCATGGAGGTGATTGACGAGGGTGATCAGCACGTCCTTGCCGGACTGCCGGGACCGTGCGTCGCAGTCGACCATCGGCACGTGGGCGGGCAGGGCGAGCGCCTGGCGGATCTCGTCCAGGGAGTGCCGGACACCGTCGTCGAACCGGTTGACGGCCACCACGAAGGGAGTGCGGTGGTGCTCCAGCCTGTCGATCGCGTACCAGGAGTCGTCCATCCGGCGCGTGTCCACGAGGACGACGGCGCCCAGGGTGCCGGAGAACAGCCGGTCCCACAGGAACCAGAAGCGCTCCTGTCCGGGCGCCCCGAACAGGTACAGCACCATGCTGTCGTTGAGGCTGATCCGCCCGAAGTCGAACGCGACCGTCGTGGTGGTCTTCGTCGCCACCGCGCCGTTCTCGTCGACGCCCACGCTCGCCTGGGTCATGACCTCCTCGGTGTTCAGCGGCCGGATCTCGCTGACGGAGCGGACCAGGGTCGTCTTGCCGACGCCGAACCCCCCGACGACGACGATCTTCAGGCCGGTCTCCGCGGTGTCGTTCAGCGGCGTGCGGTGGGAGGGCAGCTCAGAGGTTGCGGAGCCCATGGAGCACCTCTTGGAGTAGAGCGGAATCGGGCATGGCGGCGACGGACGGGGCCGCGCGCGGATGGCGGGCGGTGATGCGGCCCATGTCCAGCAGATCGCCGAGCAGGATCCGTACCACCGTGACCGGCAGCCCGAGTTCCGCGGCGATCTCGACGACGGCGGCGGGATGCCGGCACAGCTCCAGGATCCGGGCGTGCTCCGACTGCATCCCCGGCACCGGCCCGCTCTCGCTGACGATGAGGGTGACCAGGTCGAAGGAGTCGTCGGCGCGGCTGCGTCCACCGGTGATGGTGTAGAGCCGGTCGGGATCACCCGTGTCGACGGGTTTGCGCGTCACGAGGTGCCGCTCCCCGCGGCCTGCGCCCGCGGCTCGGCCCGCAGGTGCTCGCCGATCTGCTCGACCAGTTCCGTCATCTGGTGGCCGACGACCCCGGGATCGGCGTCCTCCCCGGCCACGACGGCGAGGTGCGCCCCCTGGCCGGCCTCCACGATGAACAGCAGGCCGCCGTGGAACTCGGTCATCGACTGCCGGACGCCGCCGGTGCCGTCGCCGAACTCCATGGAGGCGCCCTGGGCGAGGGCCTGGATGCCGGAGCAGATCGCGGACAGTTGGTCGGCCCGGTCGAGCGTCAGGTGCTCGCTCCAGCAGAGCTTCAGGCCGTCACGGGACAGGACGAGAGCGTGCCGCGCGCCGGGGGTCTGCGCCAGGAGACTGTGCAGGAGCCAGCTGAGGCTGTTGTCGGTGGTCTGCATGATGGGTGATGGGACGGTGGTGTCCGGCTGACCGGTCACCGGCCCGTTTCTCCTATCTCACGAACTCAAGCGGGACGGGGCGCCGTCGCCCCGGACGCCGTACGGGAAGAGCTGGGACTAGTGAGCCGTCGGCGGCTCGGCCTCGAAACGCGCGTCCGGTCCGGCGGTACCCGTTCCGGTGCCGTCTCCGGTGCCGTTCCCCGACTGCCGTGCGCGGTGGAAGGCACCGAACCGCGAGCCCGCGTCGCGTACGGGGTTCGGTGCCGCCGGTGCCGCCGGTGCGTCATCGGCCTGCCCGGACACCCGCTGCCGTTGCTCGCGTTCGCGCTCCGCCTCGGCCATGGTGCGGCCGGGGGCACGGACCGGCAGGCCGTTCGGCGTGGTGCCGTCGGGCTGCCGGAGCCGCGCGTGGCCGGGCAGCTCGGGCCGTGCGACGGGGCGCTCGGTGACCGCGGACGGTTCCGGTCCCGCCGCCGCCCTCGTGACAGCGGGGCGGACGGGGGTGTCGGGCAGCGGGCGCGGCGCGGGTGCCGCGGGTGCGGGGGCCGCGGCCGCTGCCGCGGGCCGGGGGGCGGCCGTCTCGTGCGAGACCAGGTCGCGCTGCTGGGCGAGCAGGTCCAGGGGCAGCAGGACGACGACGCCGGTGCCGCCGCGGGAGGAGGGACGGTAGTTGACGCTGATGCCGTACTTCACGGCGAGCCGCCCCACCACGGCCAGTCCGAGCCTGGTGCCCTGCAGCGAGGCGAGGTCCATGACCCGGCCGGCCACGGCCTCCTCGGCGCGCCGCATGGCCGCGTCGGCCATCTTCAGGCCGCTGTCCTCGATGGTGACGACGATGCCGGCGCTGCGGTCCTCGACGTAGACGTGCACCTCGTCGATCGGCGGGGAGAAGTTCGCGGCGTTGTCCATCAGCTCGGCGAGCAGGTGCATCACTCCCTCGGCGGCGAAGCCGGAGACCGCGGCGCGGGTGGAGCAGTGCAGGCGCACCCGCTGGTAGGCGGCGATGCGGCCGACGGCACCGCGCAGGATGCTCTCCATCACGATCGGCTTGTTCCAGGCGCGGCTGGACCTGCCGCCCATGAGCAGCGCCAGCCGGTCGGCCATCAGGCCGAGCTGGGACGTACTGTGGTCCAGCTTCAGCAGGTCCCCGAAGACCTCCGCGCCGTGCCGCTCCTGCATGTCCCGCAGGTCGGCGAGCATGCTCACGGCCTTGGCCTGGACGCGGCTGAGCGCCTTGGCGGAGGCGGCCTGGGCCGCGGCGGCGCGCCGCTCGCTGAGGGCGAGTTCACGGATGAACGATTCCGCCGGAGCACGCAGCGCGGGCAGCCGGGGCAGCTCGACCTCGGCGAGCACGGTACCGGCGGACCGGCCGTCGCGCAGCCGGGCGACCGAGGTAGGCAGCGTCTCCCGTACCAGCCGCTCCAACTCACCTACGGCCTGGTCGAGTTCGTGCCGGGCCTTGCGGTACTCGCCGTCCAGGGCGGCCGTCCTGTGCACGTCCTCCTCGACGACGGCGGCGAACGTGTGTGCCAGCCGCTGCAGTTGAGGGTCGGACGGCGGCGGCACGCTGCCCAGCACGTCGGCCGCGCTCGCGCCCTCCCGCAGCCGTGCGGCCACGGCGGGCAGCGTCACGCCGGCCAGGTGGGATATCTCGGCCGCACGCCGGTTGGCCTCCGCCCCGAGACGGCCCTTCTCCGCCTCCTGCTCGGCGGCCGCTCTCCGGGCCCGGCGGACGAGCCGGTGCCCGACGAGAACGGCGAAGGCCACGCACACCCAGGCGGTCACCACCACAGCCAGGGTCCATGCGAAGGTGCGGGACGGCGCCAAGGCGATCGCAACGCCGCCGGCGGCGGCGCTCGCCACCAGCACTGCCGCCGGTACGGCGAACGAGGTGCGCGGCACCCCCACCGGTTGACGCTGGCGGGGTGAAGCAGACACTGGCATGGAGCGGTCCCTCGGTCTGTGCGAACAGGGGAATCAGGACGGCGGCACGGTGCGCCGTGGGCCGGAAGGGAAGTCAGCCGGTGGGAAGGCGATCTTCCGACCACGCACGGGTCATGCTAGTCACGCCGCTGCGCGGGAAGCCGCCGACGACGGCCCAGCCCGTCGGCAACCCGATTTTCGTCGCGAAACCATCGCCTGCATGTCCCGTTGTGGTATGGGGTGAGACTCCGACGGGACACCACCAAAAGGCGGGAACCAGGAAAATCCCCCTGATGCGACGTCACATCTCGCTCAGGGGTGACCATACACTGATCCGATCAGCGTCACTAGCGATCGGTTATCAGCCAAACACACTCACAAGAAAGCCTGTTCGTACCGCGACCGCATCGACGACCGGGGCGCCGAGGTGCAGGAACGTCAATGATCGTGAAGGTTGCGTGAGGGTGGCCGCAGGGGCGGCAGCCGAGTCGGACGCGGGCCGCCAGGGCGGGCGCGGAGACAGGGGCGCACGAACGCGGAGCCGGTACGGAGCCAGTACGGACCAGGAAGGGCGGGCGGGCGGCAGCCGGTGACCGCCGGCTCTCGTCGACCGAACAGCATCCCCCATCAGGCGTTGTGGACGAGCCGGAAAGGACCAGAAGTGCGGGAATGGACCTGGCCCTTCCCGGCCGCCGCCCCATGGTGGGCCGTGAGGCGCCCGGCCCCGATAGGGCCTAACAGTCCCTTCCTTGGCCGCCGGTAGGGCCGAACGGCCCTTCTTCACACCGCCGAGCGGACAGGGACGACCGGCACGCCGCACGCCGTGCCGCGGCCACCCGTGGCTTTACCAGCCCATGACCAGATCAAGAGGTTCCATGGGCCCTCGCGTCCGTATGTCTGTGCGTGCGGGATCCGAAGGACCGGATCAGGAGACATGGTGCTCGTTTCACGGAAGACGGCGGGAACTCTCGTCGTGGGTGGTGCGCTCAGCTTCACTCTCAGCTCCCTCTTCTACCCCTCCATGCTCGGAGTTCAGAAGGTCAGCAGCGCACCGTCGCGGGTCATCGCCGCCCCGGCGACCGGGACGCTGACGGAAGCCGACCGTGATTTCGTCGTCCAGGTGCGCGCGGCCGGACTGTGGGAGTACCCCGTCGGCCAGCGGGCGTTGAAGAAGGGGACCACGAAGGCGGTCAGGAGCGCCGGGGAGCATCTGGTCGACGGGGACGCCGCGTTGGACGCCGCCTGCCGAAATGTCGCCAACCAGTTGGGGATCGCGCTGCCCAACCAGCCGTCGCCGCAACAGCAGAGCCTGGAGTCCCGGCTGAACGCGGAAAGCGGCAAGCAGTTCGACACCGACCTGGCCACCACCGTACGCACGACGAACGGCCAGTTCCTCACCACGATCGCCAGTGTCCGCACCACCACGAGGAACTCGCTGGTCCGCGCTCTGGCCGACCAGGTCAACAACACCGTCCTCGACCACATCTCCGCCGTGGAGAAGACCGGCCTGGTCGACTTCGGCCAGGTCCTCGTCCAGGAAACCACCTCTCCCAACGTTCCGGCCCAGAACCTGACCCCGCCGCCCGCGGTCGCGGGCCAGCCGCAGACCGTCCTCACTCCGCCGGCGAACAGCACGGTGTCGCCGAGTCCGGCGGCGGGGTGAGGTGAGCACCTGGGCCGAGCCACCTCCGGCCGAGCCGCCTCCAGCCGGGCGGCCGGCGCGTTCGGCCCCGGCCTTCCGCCGTCCCCGAGCGGCGGGAGGCTGATCAACACCTCTCCGGATGGCCCCCTCGCGGACCGGCGTCCGGATCAGCGCCCACCGCGGGCGCGCCGGCGCCTCCCCCGGGACCGCGCCGGCCGGCCCGGGCGCCTTCGGCCGTCCGCCGTCCGGGGCATCGCCTCGCGGCAGCGGCGGACCGCCACCGTCGTCACCGGTTCAGGTACAGCGGAACGGTGTCCACGGTCACGGCCCTGCCGTCCCGGGGAGACAGGTAGTACGCGGTCAGCAGACCCGGACCGGTACGGACGGGCTTGTAGGGGAAGGTCACGTCGAAAGTCCCCCGGGTTCCGGTGCCGGACGTGGCCGTCACCCGGACGTCGGCCGCGGTGTGGCCGGTGGTGTCGGTGACCTTCAGCCGGAACACGGCCTCGAACGTGTTGGCGCTGCCCCACACCCGGACGGGAGTGCGCACGGTGTCCCCGATCAGCGGGGACTCCACCAGGACGGCAGGCGCGAGATCCTCGAAATCGGCCCGTCCCACCGGTCCGCTCAGGACGATGCCCTCGCCGCCGAAGTGCTTCACCGGCTTGCCGTCGAGCTCGAACCGGACCGAGTGGATGGTGGCGAAGCGGGTCGTGGTGAACACGACCTGGGCGAGCCGGGCCCGCATCGACAGGCTGCCGCCGCCGTCGTCGTACCGGCCGGAGAGGTCAACGGTCGCCACATGGTTCCGGACGGTGAGGGAGCGCAGCTTCGTGCCGGACGGGATGGCCGTGGTGCGGCTGCGGTTCTGTTCGAAGCGGCTGGGACCGTTCAGCAGGGCGCGGACGGCCGCGGTGGCGGTGGCCGGAGCGGTCACGGTGCGCGGGGCGGACGAGACCTGCTCGCCGTGCAGGAAGTACACCGCCGTGCGGACCTGCTTCGCCGCGCTGCCGGTGCCGCCGCTCGCCGAGGGCGTGGGGACCCCGGCTCCCGGCGTGGTGGGCGTGGCCGACGCGGACGGCGCGGGCGTTGCGGAGGTACCGCCCGGCGTCGCGGAGCCGGCCGTGGCCTTCGGGGGCCCGCTGCTGCCGCCCGGTGCGGTCGAGTCGGTGCCCGCGCCGCACGCGGTGACCGCGAGCAGGGGAAGCGCCAACGTCGCGGTGACCAGGGCGCGGTGGGGTCGGCGGGCGCGGACACTGAGGGCTTCGCTGTTCATGGCAGCCTCCTCCGGTCCTTCGAGTCAACCCCGCGACAAGGGCGCCTCTCCAGGGCTGATCGGCACTCGTCGCGAGGCCGGTCGGCACGAATTCGACGGACCGTTCAGTCCCGTGGCGGAGGTGGCTCCTTGCACGGCTGCGGGGCCGTCGCGTCGCCGGGGCCCGCCACGGCCTGGGAACGCGGCAGGTCAGAGCCTCCATGACGGAACGGGTCAAGCCCTCCCCCAGCAACTAAACACCATGTGTATACACTGCATGTATAGTACGGCGTCATGGCTTCCGTAACCGCCTTCCGGCGCGACACCCCCCTTGCCGTTCTCGCCGCGACCATCGCCTTCGGACTGCTGCTCGGCTGGGCGACGTACGCGCTGCACGGGACGGCACCCCTGCTGGACCGGGCCACCAACTCGGTGTCCACCTGGATCATCTGGACCGCCGCGGCCGGCGCGCTGATCCGGGGCCGGCGACTCGCCGTCTGGGCCGGAGCGTTGATGATGCCCGCCACCTGCGGCGGCTACTACACGGCGTCCACGCTCGGCGGCACCTTCGGGAGCGGAGGGCTCCCGGCCGCCGCCGTGTGGTCGTTCGCGGGGCTGGCCGGCGGGCTCCTGCTGGGATGGGCCGGGTGGACGGTGCGGCGAGGACAGGGGGACCTGCGGCCGGTGGCCGGGGCGGTCATCACGACGGTGGTGCTGGGCGAGGGTCTCTGGCTGGGACTGGGCCTTCACTACTGGACGGACGCGACCGTCTTCCTGGCCGTCGGCGCGCTGCTCACCGCCCTTCTGACCGCCTACCTGGCCCGCGCCGGGGCCCACCGCTACTGGCTGTGCCCGGCGCTCGCTCCCGTGGGCGGTCTCGTCTTCTACCTTGCCGAGAAGGGCATCCTCGACGGCCTGCTCGGGTCGGTCTGACTCCGCCTCGGCCCACCGCGCCGTTCACTGCCGCTCACCAGGCGGAGCCGAGGCCCGACTCCGGTCGCCTTCGGCCCGGTCAGCAACGGCCAGGTCGTGCCCACCGGCCGCCGGCGCGCGCATCACCGGCCGGGCGAACGCCGCCGCCACGTCCTGGAGCGTCGACGTGGAGCCGAGCGGACCGAGCGCCAGAAGCTGCGCGTCCAGACACTGTTCCCACGCGTGCTCTGTCGCCGAGTCACACAGCGCCTTTTACTCCAGCTGCACGTCGTGATCAGCCGTCAGGCGTCGAAGCGGTGGCGGGCGGCCTCGATGTGACCGAAGTACCGGTGGGTCCAGTCACACATTCCGTCGACGGTCGCGCGCAGACCCTGGCCCGGCTCGGTGAGGGTGTATTCGACACGTGGCGGGACGGTGGGGTGCACGCTGCGCTCGACCAGGCCGTTGCGCTCCAGCATGCGCAGGTTCTGGGTGAGCATCTTGTGGCTGATGCCCTCGATCTCGTTCCTCAGCTCGCTGAATCTCAGGGTGCCTTCACCGAGAGTCTCGATGATCAGGAACGCCCACTTGTTGGCGACGTCGGAGAAGATCTCCCGCGCCAATGAGTCCGCGCGCCTGAGGTCCGCCTCCTCGGATCGCCCCTTGATCTCCTTGGTCACCATCAGGTTCCCCAGTCACTAAAAAGTGCGTTCTTCCATGTCAGCGACCGCTCTCTTACGGTTCCCGAGTAACCACAAGAGACCACGAGGGTCTGGAGTGACGAGCACGGGCCCACGATGCCCGGACAAGGAGCGGACGGCATGGCCATCACCCTGGTGAACCCCAGCGGACTGCCCGAGATCGATGTCTACCGGCAGGTCTCGATCGCAACCGGGTCGAAGCTGGTCTTCATCGCCGGGCAGGTCGCCTGGGACGCCGAGGGGACCACGGTCGGCGAAGGCGACCTCGCCGCGCAGGTCGAGCAGTGCTACCTCAACATCGGTACCGCCCTCGCCGCGGCCGGGGGTTCCTTCGACGACGTGGCAAAACTGACCGTCTACGTTGTCGACTGGACTCCCGACAAGATGCCCCCGCTCCTGGAGGGGATCTCCCGGGCGGCCGCAAAGCTGGGATCCACCCCCGTCCCGCCGGCCACGCTGCTGGGCGTTGCGGCACTGGACGTTCCCGACCATCTGGTCGAGATCGAAGCCACCGCGGTCATCGGCTGAACGGCTGCCCTTCGCCCGCTGAGCATCGAAGTCGCCGACGGCCCGGTGGTCCGGGGACCGTCGGCGTGACGGCCCCCGGCCCGATGCAGGCCGCGGGCGCCACGTGGTGCGGACGGCGTGCCACCGGCGCCGCCTGCCGACGCGCAGTACGTCTCGGCCGCAGGTCAGCGGGCACGTGAACCACCTCTCCCCCGGCAACCGCTCCCCGGCAGCGCCGGAAGGCACCGGACCGGCCGTGGCCGTCATGCCGGATGGGGCCCGGCATGACGGCCACGGGCACGGGAAGCGGGCCCGCCGGGACCGGTGCCGTGGGCTCACCGCCGGCTCGGCGGCCCGGCCGATCCCAGGAACGAACTAAGTGACATGTCAATTCCTGGCAGAACCACGGCGCCTCGGGACTGACCACGCTCGACCTGTCGGTGGGAGTGAGCGTCTTCCCGCACGAACTCGTCCGCAGCCCGAGGATCTGGGCCGAACGCGCCTACAGCGACCTCGTCTGCTTCAACGACCAGATACCCCAGGGCGGCCACTTCGCCGCGTTCGAACAGCCGCTGCTGTTCACCCGGGAGGTCCGGAAGTTCGCCCGCCTGGTGAAGTGACCCCGGACCACCCCTGACGCGGATCCCGGAGGGAGGGAGCGCGGTCGCGGAAGGCGCACGACAGGCCTTTGCCGCCGCGTCTCCGCGCTCCGCCCCGGACACAGGCACCCGCCCGCCCACGAGCCGTTCCCAGCGCTTCGCGCACCGCCCAGGAAGGTAAGATGGTGGAGAGGTCAACCTTCTCGTAGGGTGGGGCGATGCCCATGGAGGAAGCACCCCGCTGGCTGAGCCCGGTCGAGGAACGAGCCTGGCGAGGCATGCTGCGCATGCACGACCTGCTCGTCAATCAGGCCGGCCGGACCCTGCAGAGCAAGTTCGGGCTGTCCGCGACCGACTATTCCGTGCTCGCGGAACTGACCCGCGCGCCCGGCGACCGGCTGCGCGTGCTGGAACTCGCGAAGGTGCTCGGGTGGGAGAAGAGCCGGGTGTCGCACCACCTCTCCCGCATGGCCAAGCGCGGCCTGGTCGCCCGGGAGGAGTGCCTCGACGACGGACGCGGGGCGTACATGATGGTGACCGCGGCCGGCCGTGCGGCCCTGGAGAACGCCGCGCCCCAGCATGTGGTGGACGTCCGGCGGCTCTTCCTGGACCACCTCTCGCCCGGCCAGATCACGCTGCTGGCGGAGATCACCGACTCGGTCATCGAGAAGATCGACACCAATTGACCGCCGGGAAGCAGGCGGGTCCCGGAGGCGGCCCGTCTCGTCGGCGTGCCCGCCGACGGACCGCCGACGGACCGCCGACGGACCGGCGACGGACCGGCGACGGCCAAGTCCGCCCGGCTGACTCTACGCAGATAAAGAGGGGCGGCCACGCGCTCCCTCCACCAGGACCGGAGCCGGTTCGCGCAAGCAGTCGCCGGGGCCGCCGCGGGAGGAGCGCCCGGCCGGGCCGCCGTCCCGGACCGCGGAATGAACGCGTTCGCCGATTGTTGAAAGCTGCATGAAAAAGATCGGGTTCCTGTCCTTCGGACACTGGACGCCATCGCCGCACTCGAAGACGCGTTCCGCGTCGGACTCGCTCCTGCAGGCGATCGACCTCGCCGTCGCCGCGGAGGAACTGGGAGCGGACGGCGCCTACTTCCGCGTCCACCACTTCGCGCGACAGCACGCCTCACCGTTCCCGCTCCTCGCCGCCATCGGCGCGCGCACCAGCCGGATCGAGATCGGCACGGGTGTGATCGACATGCGCTACGAGAACCCGCTGTACATGGCGGAGGACGCGGGCGCGGCCGACCTCATCGCGGGCGGCCGGCTCCAGCTCGGCCTCAGCCGGGGGTCACCGGAGCAGGTGATCGACGGCTGGCGGCACTTCGGCTACCGGCCGCCGGAGGGCGGCACCGACGCCGACCTGGCCCGTGCCCACACCGAGGAGCTGCTCCAGGCGCTCACCGGGGAGGGGTTCGCGGAGCCCCACCCCAGTCCGATGTTCGCCAACCCGCCGGGGCTGCTGCGCATCGAACCGCACTCCGAGGGGCTGCGGGACCGGATCTGGTGGGGTTCCGGCTCGAACGCCACCGCGGTCTGGGCCGCCGGGCTCGGGATGAACATGCAGAGCTCGACCCTCAAGGACGACGAGAGCGGCGAGCCGCTCCACGTCCAGCAGCGCAAGCAGATCGAGGCGTACCACGAGGCATGGCGCGCCGCGGGCCACTCCCGCACCCCCAGGGTGTCGGTCAGCCGCAGCGTCTTCCCGCTCGTCGACGAGCGGGACCGTGCGTACTTCGGCCGGGACCGCGACTCGACGGACCAGATCGGCTACATCGACGCCAACACGCGGAGCGTCTTCGGCCGTTCCTACGCCGCCGAACCCGACGTGCTCGTCAAGCGGCTCGCCGAGGACGAGGCCGTCGCCGCGGCGGACACGCTGCTGCTGACGGTGCCCAACCAGCTCGGCGTCGACTACAACGCGCATGTGCTCGACAGCATCCTGACGCACGTCGCACCGGCACTCGGCTGGCGCTGACCACCAGGAGCCACGGCGGGCGCCGCCCGGCGAAGCGACGGCCCACGCGGACGCCGACGCGCTGGCGGTGCCCCCGCTCCCCTCCGGTGCGACCATCGACAAATGCCCGAAAACCGCGCATACCGGAATCTGCGGCCACCCTCCGCCAAAGGGCATCACCGCATCCGGCCGCAGACGCCGCGGCGCCCGGCCGGGCGTCGCACACTCCGGTCGCACACCCCGGCCATCCCTCGACACCCCGGCAGCACCCGGCAGCACTCCAAGGTAGATGATTCTTCACCTTGATGGTTGACGCGTCATCTTCTTCGGCCTACCGTGACTGAAGCCGAACGGATCGGCGGCCGACAGGCCGCCGCGCACACAGGAGAGACACCATGGGACAGCTGGACGGCAAGACGGTCGTCATCACCGGCGGCACCAGCGGCATCGGGCTGGCCACGGCCCACCGCTTCGCACAGGAGGGCGCCCACGTCTACATCACGGGACGCCGCAAGGAGGTCCTCGACCAGGCCGCCGAGCAGATCGGCGGCAATGTCACCCCAGTCCAGGCCGACAGCTCGAACCTGGCCGACCTCGACCGGCTGTACGCCACCGTCGCCGACGCCGGGCACCAGATCGACGTCCTGTTCGCCAATGCCGGCGGCGGCGAGTTCGCCCCCCTCGACCAGGTCACCGAGGAGCACTACGACACGACCTTCGACAGCAACGTGAAGGGCACCGTCTTCACCGTGCAGAAGGCGCTCCCGCACCTGGTCGACGGCGCCTCCGTCATCCTCACCGGCTCCACCGCGGGCGTCTCCGGCGATCCGGCCTTCGGTGTCTACGGCGCCTCCAAGGCCGCCATCCGCTCCTTCTCCCGCACATGGGCCAACGAGCTCAGCGGGCGCGGCATCCGCGTCAACACCATCTCCCCCGGCCCCATCACCACCCCCGGCCTCAACGGTCTCGCCGCGGACGAGGAGGGCGCCGCGCAGCTGCGGGAGACCCTCGCCGGCATCGTCCCCCTCGGCCGCATGGGCCAGCCGGAGGAAGTGGCCGCCCTGGCGCTGTTCCTCGCCACGGACCAGTCCAGCTTCATCACCGGCACCGAGATCTTCGTCGACGGCGGCGCCAAGCAGGTGTAGTCCGGCCCGCCCCCGCGAGGCAACGGGGCCGTGGCACTCCACGCCGGCCCCGCCGCCTCCCGGCCGGTGTCCCGGCCGACCCCCCGCCCAGGCGGCGTGATCGCGGCGCCCGTACCTGAGGGACGACCGCCGATCAGATATGTGACGTATCAACTTGACAAGGGGTGCCATGGCCGCTGAACCACCCCGCCGGCTGACGGGGGTCGAAGAACAGGCCTGGCGGGGCCTGCTGAGGGTGTTCGAGCGTCTGGTCACACGTACCGGGCAGCCCCTGCAGGCCGAGCACGGACTGTCGGCCGCGGACTACGCGATGCTCGCCGAGCTGACCCGTGTCCCCGGCGGCAGACTCCGCGTCCTGGAGCTCGCCAAGGAGCTGGGGTGGGAGAAGAGCAGGGTGTCCCACCACATGGCACGGATGGTGAGACGCGGTCTGGTCGACCGCGAGACGTGCGCCTGCGACCGCCGCGGGGTGTACGTGAGCGTGACCCCGGCCGGCTACGAGGTGATGTCGGCGGCAGCCCGGCGCCACGCGGACGACGTTCGCCGGCTCTTCCTCGACCACCTCACCCCCGACCAGGTGGCCCAGCTGGCGGAGATCACCGACACGGTGCTGGGCGTTCTCACGCGGTCGCCCGACCGCGACTGACGCACCCGTCCGCGGTCGTGCCGCCGTCGTCAGTAATCCCGTCCGGGTCCCCGGCGGACAGGGCGACCCGGCCCGAAGAACGTCCTCAGCCGATCCAGCGGACAAGGAAAACGATCATGGACATAGGAACCACCGGCCTCTGGAGCCCTGAGCTGCGCCTGCACGCCGACCCGGCGGAGATCACCGAGGCCGCGGCCGAACTGGACGAGCGGGGATGGGGCGCCCTGTGGATCCCCGGCCTCGGGGGCGGCGACATCCTCGGCGACGCCGAACGGCTGCTCCGTGCCACCCGGCGGACGACCGTCGCCACCGGGGTCCTCAGCATCTGGCGGCACCCCGCGGAAGAGATGGCGGCGGGACACGCGCGGCTGCGCCGGCAGTACGGCCGGCCCGTCCTGCTCGGTCTCGGCGTCAGCGACGCGGCCGCCGCCCATCGCGCGGGCACGGCGTACCGTCCGCTGTCCGCGCTCAGCGGCTACCTGGACGAACTCGACGAGAGCCCCACCCCCGTGGCCGCCGGCGAACGCCTCGTCGCCGCCATGGGACCCAAGCTCACCGAGCTCGCCGGACGGCGCAGCGCCGGCACCCACCCCTTCCTCGTCACACCCGACTTCACCGCCACCGCACGGGGCCTCCTCGGACCCGCGCCGCTGCTCGCCCCCTACCAGGCCGTCGTCGTGGACGACGACCCGGACCGGGCCCGCACCACCGCCCGCGGGTTCCTCTCCACGTTCATCGGCATGGGCCACTACGCGGCCAGCCTGCGCCGCCAGGGATTCAGCGAGGACGACCTCGCGCACGGCGGCAGCGACCGCCTCATCGACGCCGTCGTCGCCTGGGGCGACATCGACGCCATCGACAAGCGCGTGCGGGCCCACCTCGACGCCGGCGCCACCCACGTCGCCCTGCACGTCATCAGCGCCCACGGGGGGCTGCCCCGTACCGAGTGGCGGGCGCTGGCTCCGCTGGCCCGCTGACGCGCAGGCCACCGGCGCCCTTCCGGGCCTTCCGGGCCGCCCGGCCCGGGAGGCCCACCGCTGTCGCAGTGATCCGCGTACAAGGAGAGTCATGAGCAGTCGCCCTGCCGCGGCCGGCCCGTCCGCCGAAACCGGCCGCCGCGCGCCGGTCGGCCGGCGCCGCCGGGGCGGATGGCCGGCCGTGGAAGCCGTCGCAGCGGTGTCTTTCGCGTTCGTCCTCTCGGAAATCCTGCCCGTCGGCCTGCTGCCTGCGATCAGCGGCAGCCTCGGAGTGCACACCGGCACCGCGGGGCTCCTGGTGGTCGTCCCCGGACTGGTCGCGGCGGCGGCCGCGCCGCTTCTCACCACGGCGGCCGGCCGTCTGGACCGTCGGCACGTGCTCCTCGCCCTCGCCGCCCTGATCTCGGCGACCGGTCCCTTGGCGTACGCATCGACAGCGACGGCACCACGTTGCTCCAGCAGTTCACCCTCGACGGGCCCACCCTGATCAACGTGGGCACCGGCGGCCTCACGGACGCGGATGCCGACACCGCCACCAAACTCCTGCGCGATCAGGTCGACCGGTACGAGGCCGCAGCCCGCAAGTAGGGCAGGCCGCGCGAGCCCAGCCGGGGAGTCGGTAGTCCGGCCGGCCGGCGCAGACGCACCTGCCTGGCCGTTACGGGTGGGTCTCCGCAGGGCGCATGGGGCGCCACAACGGGACGCTTCCGGAGCGGAGGCCGGCGGACGCCGACAGTCTCCGCGATGTGGGCAAGCACAGTCTCGACGTCGCGCCCAGCCTGCATCCCGGCAGCCCTTCACGGCGCGAGCCGTCGGCTGCCGGAGGAGCCCCAACGGGTCGATGACGTGACGGCGTGCTCCGCACCCCGCCCGGCGGATGGCGTGGCAGGGTGTTCGCCGCAGGGGCGAGCGGTGGGATCAGTAGTGGTAGCGGGCCTTGAGGATCTTGACTTCCTTCTCGTCCACCCGGTGGACGAGCCGGTGCTCGTCGTCGATCCGACGTGACCAGTAGCCGGACAGGTCGCCCTTCAGGGGTTCCGGCTTGCCGATGCCGGTGAAGGGGGTGCGCTGGATCTCGGCGATCAGCCGGGTGATCCTGCGGGCCATGGCGCGGTCCGAGCCGAGCCAGAACAGGAAGTCCTCCCATCCGGCCGGGTCGAAGTGGACGCTCCTCACCCGTCACCCGCCAGCTCTTCCAGCTCTGCCATGGTCTTGGTGACCATGGCCTCGCCGGCCCTGTCCCGCGCGACGGCTTCCATGAGGCTTCGCGCGTTGGCGGGGGAGCGCAGCAGGTAGACGGTCTCCTGCCAGGAGTCGTAGTCCTCGGCGGACATCAGAACCGCGTCGCCGCTCTTGGAGCTGATCCGCACGGGGGTGTGGTCGTCGTTGACGCGCTTGATGAGTGGGAAGAGGTCCTTGCGGGCCTCGCTGGCACTTATGGTCATCTGGCGGCACCTCTTTTCTGGTGGTACTAGAAAACGGTACCGCACTGGTACATGATTCTGGTACGAGTGGCGGCTACCGTGGACCTCCTCACCTCGCCCGGTCGCCCCGGCGACTGCTCGTACCGGCCGGAGGCCGCCCGCACACCCGGTGGCTCCTCGTCCGGCAGAGTCGGCGGACGCCGGTCAGGGAGGTCCTCGTCGGTGCGCCCCCATCCACGGCCCGGATACCCGTGATCCACAAGGTCGATGGTGCGAGGGGTGTGCGGCATGCGCAATCTGCCCCATAGTCATGCCAGCCCTGACGCCCCCTCGGTATCGCGGGCGTTCCTCTCCGGTGCACCGGCACTCCGCGACATGGCACGGTCATGGCGGCTGCCCGCCGTGCACCCAGTCCCCGCCCGCACGGAGGCCTCACGTGCCCGGATTCACCCACCCGCCTGTGCCCGCCGACGGGTTCGCCGTCCGGAACACCGAGCCCGCGCCCGAAGCCAGGGCCGGCCTGCGCGTGGCGGTCCTGATGGCCGGCAGCTGTCTGCCGGTTCTCGGCGCGGTGCTGCTCGCCCCGGAACTGCCCGACCTGCAGGCCGCGTTCGGCTCGGCGCCCGGCGCGGCCACTCTGGTCCCGCTGATCCTGTCGGTTCCCGCGCTCGCGGTCGCCCTGGCGGCGCCCCTCGCGGGCGTCGTGATCGACCGGGTGGGACGCAAGACTCCGCTGGTCGTCGCGACCGTCCTGTACGCGGTGTTCGGCACCGCGCCGCTGTGGCTGGGTTCGCTGCGTGCCATCGTGGCCGGCCGCGCTCTTCTCGGCGTCGCCGAGGCCGTCGTCATCACCTGTTGCACCACGCTGATCGGCGACTACTACACGGGGCAGAACCGCCACCGGTACCTGGCCCTGCAGACGGTGTGCGCCACCGTCTCCGCCACCGCCTTCCTCATCCTCGGCGGCGCGCTGGGCAACTCGGGCTGGCGTTCCCCGTTCCAGCTCTACGCGGTCGGGCTGCTCATCGCCCCCGCGATGGTCTTCCTGCCCGCGCGCAGACCGGGCGCGGCCGCGGCCGAGGAGGCCGCCACCGGGCGGCGGGCGTCCTCGAAGGGCGGGCTGCTCGCCATCTGCCTGCTGACGGTGTTCGGCGGCCTCGTCTTCAACGCCGTCCCCTCGCAGACGGCCTACCTGGTGAACGGCCTCGGCGTGCAGTCCACCGGCATCATCGGCCTCGTCAGCGCGATCGCCAGCGCCGCCTCCGTCACCGGATCGGCCATCTTCGCCTCGATGGTCGGCCGGCCGGAGCGCAGGCTGCCCCTGATCCTCCTGCTGTGCGGGGCCGGATGCCTGGCCATCGACCTGGCCCACAGCTTCGGGATCCTGCTGCTCGGGACCTTCCTCAACTCCCTGGGCACCGGTCTCCTGCTGCCCACGATGCTGACCTGGGCGATGTCCGGACTGGATCACCGCAACCGCGGCGGTGGCACCGGCCTGTGGACCGGGTCGTTCTTCCTCGGGCAGTTCCTCTGCCCGATCGCCGTCAGCTCCCTGGAGTCCAGGACCGGAAGCCTGCCCACCGCCTTCGGTGCTCTCGGCCTCGCCTCGGGAGCGGTGGCGATCGTGCTCCTGCCCCTCCTGCGCCGGCCGAGGGACGACCAGGAGACCGGGCCGGCATGAGTCGGCGGCGCGGTGGATCGCGTACTGCAATACAAGATGGCGTCTCACCTATTGACTCCCATACCACCCCCTTTTAGGGTGAGGGCACTTCTTGAAAGGACGGGACCGCATGAAGCCAGCCGCCCTGATCGGCGTGTTGCTCGTGTCGTGTGCCGGCCGCCGGACCTACGACGAACCGCTCAGGTACTCCCCGCCCAGGGAAGGACTGCGCCCCGGCACGGCTGTCGGCGTACCTCAGACCCCCTTCTGAGGTGCCGCGTCGCCCCGCGACGCACCGCTGCCGCGCCGGCGTCTTCCGCGTCCGCGCGTCATGGCCGACCGACATCGGGCAGAGCCTTCCACCACCTTCGCGAGGAGTGCACCATCGTGACCACCGCCCCCGCTCAGCAGATCCCCGGGCCGTCCGCCTGGCGTGGCGACGAGCTGTCCAAGTCCACCGACTGGATCTACGTCCTCAGTGACGCCGAGCGCACCGAGCTGGAGGAGCTGGGCCGTCGCTTCGTCGCCGACGACCCCGACCTGCGCACCGTCACCGCCGCCGACTACCCCTTCGACGCCTGCCGCGCCCTCAACGACGAGTGCGCCCGCCAGATGGACGCCGGCCGGGGCTTCATCCTGGTGCGCGGCCTGCGCACCGAGGAGTACGGCGACACCGTGGCCGGGGCCATCTTCTTCGTGATGAGCCTCCACCTCGGCCAGCCCATCGGGCAGAACCAGCGCGGCGACCTGCTCGACCACGTCATCGCCACGTCGAACAAGACGCTCGACGACGAGGGCGCGCTGCCCTCCCGGGTGCGGGACCGGCTGCCGTTCCACTCCGACAGCTCCGACGTCGTCGCCCTCATGTGCCTGCACGGCGCCAAGGAAGGCGGGGCCTCCAGCCTGGTCAGCGGCACCACCATCTACAACGAGATGCTGCGCCGCCGCCCGGACCTCGCCCCCCGGCTCTTCGACACCTACCACTGGGACTGGCGCCGCCAGGACCCCGACTCCCCCGAGCTGACCTACAGCTCGCCGATCATCAGCTACGTCGACGGTGTCTTCAGCACCTACGCCGGCAGCACGATGATCTTCAGCGCCCAGGAGTACCCCGGGGTTCCGCAGCTGACGCCCGAGCAGACCGAGGCGATCAACCTCTTCGAGGAGATCTCGCAGGAGCCCGGTCTGCCGATCGACATGGACTTCCAGCCCGGCGACGTGCAGTGGCTGCTCAACTACGCCGCCCTGCACTCGCGTACCAGCTACACCGACCACCCGGAGCCGGAGCGGCGCAGGCACCTGCTGCGCATGTGGCTCAAGCGGGACGTCGGACGCCCGCTGGCTCCCAAGTTCGGCAAGCACGTCGTCGTCCTGGGCGAGCCGACCACGCCGCTGCTGCCGGGCGGCCGGTTCACCATCGCCGAGGCCGTCACCGTCAACGACGACTGGGGCGCGTGACGCCTCCGGGCTGAGACGACAGACATGGGATGAGACCGCCGCGACCGGCTGCAGCAGGTCGCGGCGGTCTCATCCCATGTCCTGCGGTGCGGCGGCCCCGTGGCGACCGCGACGTACTCCAGAGGCGTCTCCGGCGGGAGCCGCAGCGCGTCGGCGCGGGCCGCTGCCACGGCCCGGCCGGCGCCCTTGCCGCCGGCCGGGCACCGCGGAGCCGGTGTCCCGTCACGGTCTCCGCGCGCCCGCGCCTTCGCGACGTACGCCACCAGGTCCATGCCCATGCCCATGCCGCGAGCACGGCGTCGGTGGGGCGGAGGTCACGATGAGGCTGGCGAGCCGCTGCCCTCGGGTACGCGCACCTTCGCCGCCGTCCTGGCCGCCAACTGCTCCGCGGTGACTCCGGGGGCCGTCTCGACGAGGAGAAGGCCCTGGTCCGTGACGTCGAGGACGCCCAGGTCGGTGATGATCCGGTCCACGCAGCGCTTCCCGGTGAGCGGCAGGCCGCAGTCCGCCACGATCTTCGGGGTGCCGTCCTTGGCGGTGTGGATCATGGTGACGATCACCCGGCGGGCGCCGTGCACGAGGTCCATGGCCCCGCCGATGCCGGTCACCAGCTGCCCGGGGACGGCCCAGTTGGCGAGGTCGCCCCGCTCGGAGACCTGCATGGCGCCGAGCACGGCCGTGTCGATGTGGCCGCCGCGAATCATGGCGAACGACAGGGCCGAGTCGAAGAACGCGGCGCCGGGCAGCACGGTGACGGTCTCCTTGCCCGCGTTGATCAGATCCGGGTCGACCTCGTCCGCGTAGGGGAAGCGGCCGGTGCCGAGGATGCCGTTCTCCGACTCCAGGACGACGTGGACGCCCTCGGGCAGGTGGTTGGGGATCAGCGTCGGCAGTCCGATGCCGAGGTTGACGTACTCGCCGTCGCGCAGTTCGCGGGCCGCGCGGGCGGCCACCTCGTCACGTGTCCAGGCCATCAGGCCCCCACCTGCCCGGCACGCGGCCCCGGCGTCACCGTGATGTTCTCGATCTTCTTGTCGGCGGCCTGCTCCGGGCTGAGGACCACCACGCGCTGGACGAAGATTCCCGGCAGATGGACCTGGTCGGGGTCGATCCCGCCCGGCTCGGTCAGCTCCTCCACCTCGGCGATCGTGATACGGCCCGCCATAGCCGCCACCGGGTTGAAGTTGCGGGCCGACTTGTTGAACACCAGGTTGCCGTACCGGTCGCCCTTCGCCGCGCGCACCAGGGCGAAGTCGGTGGTGATCCCGTGTTCCAGGACGTAGGCGGTGCCGCCGAACTCGCGGACCTCCTTGGCCGGTGAGGCCACGGCGACGCCGCCCCGCCCGTCGTAGCGCCAGGGCAGCCCGCCCTCGGCGACCTGGGTGCCGACCCCGGCCGGGGTGTAGAAGGCCGGGATGCCCGAGCCTCCGGCCCGCAGCCGCTCGGCGAGGGTGCCCTGCGGGATCAGCTCCAGCTCGATCTCGCCGCTCAGGTACTGGCGGGCGAACTCCTTGTTGCCGCCGATGTAGCTGCCGGTGACCCGGGCTATGCGGCCCGCCGAGAGCAGTACGGCGAGGCCGGAGTCCAGGGCGCCGCAGTTGTTGGAGACCACGTCGAGTCCGGTCACGCCGGCCTCGTACAGGGCCTGGATCAGGACCGCCGGGATCCCGCCGAGCCCGAAGCCGCCGACCGCGAGGGACGCCCCGTCCGGGATGTCCGCCACCGCTTCGGCCGCGGAAGCGACCACCTTGTCCATCCGCCCGCCCACTTCCTTGTCAGGGCGCACCCGGCGCCCCTCGCTGAAATCGATGTGCTGAGGTCGATTCGCTGAGATCGCCTCAGTGAGGGAGGCCGTCTCGATGAGGCCGTCTCGATGCGATCGCCTCAGTGAGGCCGTCTCGGTGCGATCGCCTCGGTGAGGCCGTCTCGGTGAGGCCGTCTCGGTGCGATCGCCTCGGTGCGATGATTCGTCGTCGCGGCTATGCCGGAAGCTCGCTCAACAGCCGCCGGTAGATACGCCCGTAGGCCTCCAGCTGCGCCAGCGACAGCGCGTCGCGGCGCGGGTCGGAGGCGGCCGGCCTCGCCTGGGGGCCGAGGCGTACGGTGTCGACGCCCCGGGCGCGCAGTTCCACGCCGTCGGTGGAGCCCGTCCAGCCGGTGATCGGCGGCGGCGGAGCGCCGAACTCGTCGCTCCAGGCCACCCTGGCGGCCGTCACCACGGCGGCGTCGGACGGGGTGGCCGCGGCCGCCGCGACCGGCTCCACCGCCACGTCCACCGCGCAGTCCCGCAGCGCCGACCGCGCGCACCGCGCCCGCAGCCGTCCCGCCAACTCCGCTGCCAGCGGCGCGGGTTGCACCGGGTCGCCGGCGACGACGTACAGGCCGATCCGCAACCGGGCGGGCAGCAGGTCCGGCTTGTCGGGCCACCCTCCGCTGATCGCGCCGATGCCGCACGCCCGGCCGGTCTGTCCCTGCCGTGGGTCGGCGGCCAGGTAGGTCTCGCGCCAGCGGGCCAGTTCGTCCAGGACGACGCCCGCGTGGGCGAGGACTCCCCCGGGCGGTGTGGCGGACTCCGCCAGCATCGCGGCGCCGGAGCGGCCGGTGACCTCCACCGTCAGGTAGAAGGCGCCCGGCTCGTGCCAGAGCAGGGTGGGCGGGCCGCATTTCGCCACGATCGCCGAGCGCGGCAGCGGGTGGGTGCCGGCGTAGGCCTCCAGGCCGGTGACCGCGGTGATCCCGCCGGCTGTGCCGCGGCGGTGCGTGCCGGAACCGGCGAGCAGCAACTGCCCCTGCCCCCGTCCCGACTCCGCGAAGGCGACCAGGGCGGCGGCGGCCGGTCCGCGGGCCACCCCGAGGCCGAAGCCGGTCACGGTGTCGCCGTCCAGGGCGAGCGGGCCGATGGGCGCCGCGTTGCCGGTGACCAGCTGGTTGACCGTCGCGGCGCCGTCGTCCAGCGAGGTGTCGAGGTGGGAGTAGAGCAGCGGCCCGGCCCCGTGAGCGGCGAAGAGGCTGCCGCCCTCGGGGCCGTGCTCCAGCACCTGCCAGTCGATGTCCGGCCACCGCTCGGCGCACCAGTCCCGCAGCCGGTGGGCCGCCGTCCGCTCCCGCCCGCGCGGGGCGGGAACGGTGTCGAGCAGCCGCAGCACGTCGAGCAGCGGCTGCCTCAAAAACGTCCCCAGTCGTCGGAGGCCGGACGCCACACATCGATGTTGCGCGGGTCGGCCGGCATCCTGCGGGGCCGGTGCGTCTCGTGCTCCTCGGGCGTGAACACACGGTGTGCGTCGCACAGTTCGAACCGGGGGCCGAAGCGCGTGTCGTGCAGGTAGAACGCGATCGACGTCGACGCCGAGTGGTTGACGATGTCGGAGGCGATCGGCGCGCCCTTGTACAGGGCGCGGGCGCGCATCCGCATGACGTGGTCGAGGCTCTTCATCGCGAAGCACAGGTGCGCGACGTAGTGCTCCGTGTTGTTCTGCACGGCGAGGCTGTGGTGGTAGCGGTCCTCGCAGCGGAAGAACGTGGTGGAGCCGACGACGTAGTCCGAGGGCAGGAACTTCAGGACGTTCTGGTAGAAGTCCAGCGTCTCCTCGTACTTGGCGGTGGCGATGAAGGGGTGGACGAGGTCGAGCGGGCGGATCTCCAGGTGCGGCGGTTCGGCGTACTCCTGGAACTCCGTGAACAGCTCGACGATCAGGCCGTTGGGGTCCTTCACCGCGAAGCCGTTGTCGCACAGCGCCTTCTGGCGGTCCTGCAGTTCGAGGACCTCCAGGCCGGCGTCGAGGACGCTTTTGTGGAGCTGTTCGAGGACTTCCTCGCTCGCCACGCTGTAGCCGACGGCGGTGGTCCAGCCGTCGGTGCGCTCGGGGGCGTGGATCAGCTCGACGGAGTGGTGCTCGATGTCCGCGCGCAGGTAGGCGTAGTCGTCGGTGCGCTGCTCCAGTTGCAGGCCGACGTGGTATTCGAGGAAGTCGATGGTGGCCTGCAGGTCGGGGACCTCGATGCGGGCGTACTCCATGCCGTAAGGGCCGTGCTGGCGGGTGCTCACCGGCGGTGTCCTTCCTGCGGCGAGCGACGGACGCTCGGCGAACTCGAACGAGGTGATGGCCTGGTTGCCGATGACCGGCCGCCAGCGGGTGCGCACGAAGGTCTCGTGGAACTCGCTGCCGAGGTAGGCGAGCAGGTCGTCCTGGCTGTCGAAGTCGACGGCCATCGTGTGGGTGAAGGTCTGGTCGCGGGTGCTGATGTTCTCGCCGAGGAGGAAGCCGCGCATCGCCGGGTAGCGGTCCGGGAAGGTCCGCAGCTCGGCCAGTACGGACTCCCGGATGGCCTGGTCGGTCCCGTCGGCGAAACGGAAGGACAGGGTGTGTCGGATCATCGGGTCGCCTTCCGTGCCGGCTAGAGGATGAAGCTGAGCCGGGCGCCGGCGGCGAGCGACTCGTGGCCGAGCAGGGAGCGCCGCAGCCGGAAACGCAGTCCGTCGCCGGTGGGCACCAGCACGTGCTCGTACCACCCGACGTAGGCGTCGAAGTGGCCGTCGCGGGCGCGGTGCACGATGAACGCCGCCGACACCCGGAAGGAGTCCTCGGTGTGCTCGGACAGCCGTACGTTGGAGATCAGCCGGTGGGTGCGCGAGTGCGGGTTCTCGGCGTGCGCCTTGCGGGACTTCAGGCGCTTGACGCGGGCGCGCAGCAGGTCCCAGTCGTCGTCGACGAAGGACCCGGTCTCGTGCGGCGACCAGCCCGCCCGGTGGTCGGTGGTCGGGATCTCGTAGCGGGCGCCGGGCTCGAAGAGGGCGAGCCAGCCGTCGTAGTCCCAGCGGTCGAGGATGTCGGCCTCGGAGTAGAGGAAGTCCTCGACCTCCTGGCGGGTGACGGTGCGGCCCGCGCACGGCACGGCGTGCGAACCGGGGTTGCCGAGGATGGTCATCGCACGTCCCTTCCGGACAGGAAGGACGCCGGCCGGTCGCCGTTGACCTCAAGGCCCTCGTCGATGCCCATGGCGTCGACCCAGTGCCGCCAGAAGCCGCGCATCGCGCCCTCGTCGGTCGATCTGCCCTGCACGCCCTTGACCTCGTCGGCCATGCCGCGGGACATGTCGCTGTAGTCCAGCTCGGGCGCGGTGGTGCCGGCCGTGGCCTGGATGCCGCGCTGGACGGCCTCGTACGCCTCGATGTCGTCCGGGGTGGCGAGGCCGCCCGGGCCGACGAAGCTGACGACGGTCTTCATGCGCAGGGCCCGGGTGGCCGGGTCCTCCTCGCGCGGGACCAGCTGCCAGGCGCGTACGTCGGTCTGGTCGGGCGCCACCGGCTCCAGTTGCCGGATCGAGAGGCCCTCGATGTCGAACAGCAGCAGGTTCGGGAAGACGAACAGGATGTGGCTCTCGTCGGCGACGTGGTGCGCCCGCTTCTCGCCCAGCCGCTCGGTCATCTCGGCGCGGTGCCGCTCGGTGCGGACCTTCTCGTCCTCGCCGAAGCGCGGTTCCCAGACCATGCTGATGCGTCCGCCGTGGCCGGTCAGGACCAGCAGGCCGTGGCCGTTGCCGAGGTCGTAGGCGTACTGGTTGTCGTCGGTGACGGCGTAGCCGCTCTCGCGCAGGTAGCCCACGAACGTGTTGTGGGTGGGCGCGAAGTGGTAGCCGTCCATCGCGTTCTCGACGGCGAGCTTCCAGTTGCCCCGGACGCTGTAGAGCTGGGTGCCGGGCAGCGTGGTCATGCCGCCGACGTGCTGCTGCTCGATCATCGTCATGTAGTCGGCCGCGTCGCCGAGGTGTTCGAGCAGCGGCGGGACGTCGGGGTCGAAGGAGACGAAGACGTACCCCTCGTGGATCTCCAGGCGCGGCACGGCGCGCAGTCCCATCGACGCCCGGAACTCGTCGCTCGACTCGTAGGCGTCGGCGTCGGGGATCGCGGCGACCTCGCCGTTGTTGCGGAACGTCCAGGCGTGGTAGAAGCACTGGAAGAGCCGGGTCGAGCCCTCGGTCTCGCGGCACAGCACCGTGCCGCGATGCGGGCAGGAGTTCAGGAACGCGTGCACCTCGCCGGCGCTGTCCCGGCAGAAGATCAGCGGCCGGCCGCCGAGGGTGCGGACCTTGAAGTCGTTGGGGTTGGGGATCTCCGTCTCGTGCCCGAGGTAGAGCCAGGTGTGCATCCACACCCAGCCGCGTTCCCGGGCGAAGATCTCCGCGCTGCGGTAGGCCTCTCGGTTGACCCGGAAGGTGAGCTGGTCCCAGTCCTCGACGATCATCGGCGCTGGGACGGTCCGGGGATTGCTTCCCATGGGGAGTTTGCCTCTCACAAGTCCCGACCCGAGTGGCGCGCTGTGAGACGCCATCTCGTATGTCGCAGTAGCGTCCCCTAGCACACTCGGGACTGTCAAGCATTCATCCGGTGGTTGACACACCTGGCCGGTGTCGTCATCATCCAATTTCACATTGAAAGACACCGTCTCGCATTCCGTGCGACCGTGTGAAGGGCAAAAAGCTCGTGCCGTATGTCATCACTCAGGCCTGCGTCGACGTCATGGACAAGTCGTGCATGGAGGAGTGCCCGGCCGACTGCATCTACGAGGGCGACCGGATGCTCTACATCCAGCCCGACGAATGTGTCGAATGCGGGCGCTGTGAACCGGTGTGCCCGCAGATCTCGATCTTCCACCACGAGGACCTGCCGGAGGAGGGCAGGAAGTTCGAGCGCATCAACGCCGAGTTCTTCACCCTGGGACTCGGCGGCGAACCGCTCGGCTCGCCCGGCGGGGCGCGCAAGGTCGGCCGGGTCGGCCACGACCACCCGGAGGCGGTCGCATGACCGGCCCCACGGGCCTCGCAGGGGCGGGTGCCGGAAACCCGGTACCGGACGCCGGATCCTCGGTACCGGGCGCCCGGCCGACGGCCGCAGACGCCGACCCCGCGGCCATGGGCGCCGGGCCCGCGGCCATG
>NZ_JAJONF010000028.1 GCF_021462265.1 Streptomyces shenzhenensis
TTCGGCGGGGTCCGCTTCCCCGCGGTCGGCGAGCTGCCGTATCTGCTCACCCTCGCGGGGCACGGCTTCTACTGGTTCCGCCTGCGCGCGGACGCGGCGTAGGACGGCGGACCCCGCAGAGTCCACCCCGGGCGGCGGCGGTTGTGTTTCCTCCGCCCCGCCCGGGGCACGCATCACTAACGCCCCCGCCGACCGGGGAAAGGACGTACCGCCATGGCGGACACGGTCAGTCTCTCCACGCCCGCTCTGCTCGCCTCGCTCGACCCGCTGCTGCGCGAGTGGCTGCCCCGGCAGCGCTGGTTCGCCGGCAAGGGAAGCCCGGTCACCGGCTTCTCCCTGGTGGCCGACACCGAACTCCTGCCGGCGGACGGCCGGCTGGGCCTGCGCCATCTGCTGGTCCGCGCCCATCAGCCGCCCGCCCCCGCCGAGGCCGGCGACTGCTACCAGCTCCTCATAGGCGTGCGCGAGGCGCTGCCGCCCCGGCTGGCGCCCGCGCTGATCGGACACGTGACCGAGGGCCCGCTGGCCGGGCAGACGGTCTACGACGCCCTGTACGACCCCCGGCCCGCCGAGGTGCTCCTGGAGGCCCTGCGCACCCAGGCCCGGATCGGCGGGCTGCGCTTCGAGCGCGACCCGGGCCAGGAGATACGCGACGGGCTGGTGGCCCGGCTGATGACCGGCGAGCAGTCCAATTCGTCGGTCGTCTACGGAGATACGTTTATCCTGAAGCTGCTGCGCCGGGTCGTGCCCGGCGTCAACCCCGATCTGGAGATACCCCTGGCCCTGGCCCGCGAGGGCTGCGCCCGGGTGCCGGCCCCGACGGCCTGGCTGCGGGCGGAGCCGGCCGGCAGACCCGGTGAGCCGTACGTCCTGGCCGTCCTCCAGCCGTTCGTGCGCGGCGCGACCGACGGCTGGGAGCTGGCGCTTCGCGAGCTGGCGAAGGGCGAGGACTTCGCGGCCGAGGCGCGGGCGCTGGGACGGGCCACCGCCGAGGTGCACACGGCGCTGGCCCAGGCGCTGCCCACCGTCACCGTCGGGCAGAGCCAACTGGAGCCGCAGGTCGCGGGCATGGTCGAGCGGCTGGCGGCGGCCGTGCAGGCGGTGCCGGCGCTGGGCCCGTACGAGGACGGGCTGCGCTCCGCCTACACCGCGCTGGGCGACCTGGCCGCCGAGGGCCGTACCTGGACCGCCCAGCGGATCCACGGCGACCTGCACCTGGGGCAGTGCCTGCGCGCGCCGTCCGGGGAGTGGTCGCTGATCGACTTCGAGGGGGAGCCGGCCCGCCCGCTGGCCGAGCGCCGGATGCCCCAGCCGCCGGTGCGGGACATCGCCGGGATGCTGCGCTCCTTCGACTACGCGGCCCGCTCGGTGACCCCGCCGGCCCCCGGCTGGGCAGAGGTGTGCCGGGCGGCCTACTGTTCCGGCTACGCCGAGACCGCCGGCGTCGACCCGCGCACCGATCCCGTCCTGCTGCGGGCCTACGAGACCGACAAGGCCGTCTACGAGGTCGTCTACGAGGCCCGGCACCGGCCCGAGTGGCTTCCCGTCCCGCTGTCGGCCGTACACCGCCTGGCCACCCCTGACCCGACCTGATCTCCGGGAGACGCGTCCGTGACCTCCATGAACCCCGTGCCCGTAGCCGGCGGCGACCGTGAGCGGCTGCTGCACGGCACCCATCACGACCCGCACTCGGTGCTGGGCGCGCATCCGGTCCCCGGCGGCGTCGCCGTCCGCGCGTTCCGCCCGTACGCCCGCGCGGTGACGGCCGTCGCGGGCGAGGACCTGCGGGCCGAACTGCACGACGACGGCGACGGCTTCTTCTCCGTGCTGCTCCCCGTCACCGACGTACCGGTCTACCGGCTGCTGGTGGAGTACGAGGGGACGGTCCAGGAGACCGAGGACGCGTACCGCTTCCTGCCCACCCTCGGCGACCTGGACCTGCACCTGATCGGCGAGGGCCGGCACGAGCGGCTGTGGGAGGTGCTCGGCGCGCGTCCGACGACCCACCAGGGGGTGGCGGGCACCCGGTTCGCGGTGTGGGCGCCGAACGCGCGGGGGGTGCGGCTGGCCGGCGGGTTCAACTTCTGGGACGGCACCGGGTACCCGATGCGCTCGCTCGGCTCCTCGGGGATCTGGGAGCTGTTCCTGCCGGGTGTCGGCGCGGGCGAGCTGTACAAGTTCGAGATCACCCGCCCGGACGGGTCCCGGACGCTGCGGGCGGATCCGATGGCCCGGCGTACGGAGGTGCCGCCGCACACGTCGTCGATCGTCCACGCGTCCCACCACGAGTGGACGGACGGGGAGTGGATGGCGCACCGGGGCGACACCCCCGTCCACGAGGCCCCCTTCTCGGTCTACGAGGTGCACCTGCCGTCCTGGCGTCCCGGCCTGACCTACCGGGAACTCGCCGGGCAGCTGCCCGCCTACGTCAGCGACCTGGGCTTCACACACGTGGAGCTGATGCCGGTCGCGGAGCATCCCTTCGGCGGCTCCTGGGGCTACCAGGTCACCGGCTTCTACGCGCCGACGGCCCGGCTCGGCACCCCCGACGACTTCAAGTACCTGGTCGACGCCCTGCACCGGGCGGGCATCGGCGTGATCATGGACTGGGTGCCCGCGCACTTCCCGCGGGACGACTGGGCGCTCGCGGAGTTCGACGGCCGGCCGCTGTACGAGCACGCGGACCCGCTGCGGGCCGCGCACCCCGACTGGGGCACCCTGGAGTTCGACTTCGGCCGCCGCGAGGTGCGCAACTTCCTGGTGGCGAACGCCGTGTACTGGTGCGAGGAGTTCCACATCGACGGGCTGCGCGTCGACGCGGTGGCCTCCATGCTCTACCTCGACTACTCGCGCGAGCCGGGGCAGTGGACGCCGAACGAGCACGGCGGCCGGGAGAACCTGGACGCGGTGGCGTTCCTGCAGGAGATGAACGCGACGGTCTACCGCCGGGCGCCGGGCGTGGTGACGATCGCCGAGGAGTCGACGGCGTGGGAGGGCGTGACCCGCCCCACCGACAGCGGCGGTCTCGGCTTCGGCCTGAAGTGGAACATGGGCTGGATGCACGACTCCCTCGCCTACATGTCCCATGAACCGGTGCACCGCAGGTACCACCACCACGAGATGACCTTCTCGATGGTCTACGCGTACAGCGAGAACTACGTCCTGCCCATCTCCCACGACGAGGTCGTGCACGGCAAGGGCTCACTCGTCTCGAAGATGCCCGGCGACTGGTGGCGGCAGCGCGCGGACGACCGTGCCTACCTGGCCTTCATGTGGGCCCACCCGGGCAAGCAACTGCTCTTCATGGGGCAGGAGTTCGCCCAGGGCGCGGAGTGGTCGGAGGCGAACGGCCCCGACTGGTGGCTGCTCGACCCCGCCTACGGCGCCGAGGCCGACCACCGGGGCGTGCGGGACCTGGTCCGCGACCTCAACACGGTGTACCGCGCGACCCCGGCCCTGTGGCAGCGGGACACGGCACCCGCCGGTTTCCAGTGGATCGCGGGGGACGCGGCCGAGGACAACGTCTTCGCGTTCCTGCGCCTGGACGCCGGGGGAACGCCGCTCCTGTCCGTCTCCAACCTCTCCCCCGTGGTCCGCCACGACTACCGGCTGGGCGTCCCGGACGAGATCCCCGCCTGGCACGAGGCCCTCAACACCGACGCGGCGCGCTACGGCGGCAGCGGCGTCACCAACCCCGACCCGGTGAAGCCGGAGCCGCAGGGCGCCCACGGCCGCCCGGCGAGCATCCGCCTGACGCTGCCCCCGCTGGCTACGGTGTGGCTGCGGCCTGCCTGAGCCCGGCCGGCAGGTCGCCGGTGTGCAGCACCCCCAGCCGCTGGGTCGCCCGGGTCAGTGCCACGTACAGGTCGCTGGTGCCGTAGCGGCCCGGTTCCACCACCAGGACCGAGTCGAACTCCAGCCCCTTGGCCTGGCGCGGATCGAGGAGGACGACGGTCCGGGTCAGGTCGGGCTCGGCGCCGGCCGTGACGCCGTCCAGGCGGGCGGCGAGGGCGCGGTGCAGGTCGCGGGGGGCGATCACCGCCAGCCGGCCCTCCGCCGGGGTGAGTTCGGCGACGGCCTTCCGGACGGCGCCGGGCAGGTCGTCCGTCGCGCGCACCCACGGCCGTACACCCGTCGAGCGGACCGAGCTCGGGGGATCGAAGTCCGGGTGCTCGGCGCGGACCACGGCCGCCGCGAGGTCCATGATCTCGGAGGGGGTGCGGTAGTTGACGCCGAGGCGGGTGTGGTCCCAGCGGTCCTCGACGTACGGCCCGAGGATGTCCGCCCAGGAGCCGACGCCCGCCGCCTCCGCGGTCTGGGCCGGGTCGCCGACCAGGGTCATCGAGCGGGTCGGGCTGCGCCGCATCAGCAGCCGCCAGGCCATCGGCGACAGCTCCTGCGCCTCGTCGACGATGATGTGCCCGAACGCCCAGGTGCGGTCCGCCGCCGCCCGTTCGGCCGCGCTGCGGAAGTCCTCCTCCTCCTGGCGCTCGGCGAACCGTTCGGCGTCGATGATGTGGTGCGCGGACAGCACCTCGGAGGCGTCGGGGTCGCTGTCCTCCTTGTCGTCGAACTCGTAGGTGCGGGAGGCGTAGGAGACGTCGAGGACGCCCTGGGCGTAGGCGATCTGCGTCTCGCGTTCGCGTTCGGCGCGGGCCCGGGCGAGCCGCTCGTCCACGCCGAGGAGCTCGGCCGCCTCGTCGAGCAGCGGCACGTCCGAGACCGTCCAGGCCCGCGTCACCGGGCGGCGCACCGCGGCCGCGTCCTCGTCGCTCAGGTATCCCTCGGGGCCGGCGAGGAAGTCGGCGACCAGGCGCTGCGGGGTCAGCCGCGGCCACAGCTGGTCGACGGCGGACCACACCTCGGGGTTCTCGGCGAGGTCGTCGCGGATCTGGGTGATGTCGGAGGGGTCCAGCAGGTTGCTGCCGTCGAAGGGGTCGGTGCCCACGCGTTCGGCGTACAGGTCGGTGAGGGTGTTGAGGATGTGTCCCTCGAAGTGCTCGCGGGCCACGTTGTGCGGCAGCCGGGCGGCGCGGGTGCGCTCGCGGGCCATGTTCACCAGGCCGTCGTCGAGCATCAGCACCTCACGGTCGTGCTCGACGGTGAGGACCGGGTCGGGCAGCGCCTGCCGGTCCCGTACGACGGCGGCGAGCACGTCGGCCATGTCCGCGCGGCCCTTCACGGCGGCCGCCTCAGGGGTGTCGGACGCCGTCGCCTTCACACCGGGGAACAGCTCACCGACCGTGGCCAGCAGCACCCCCGTCTCGCCCAGCGAGGGCAGCACCTCGCCGATGTAGCCGAGGAAGGCGGGGTTGGGGCCGACGATCAGGACCGCCCGCTTGGCGAGCAGCTCCCGGTACTCGTAGAGGAGGAAGGCGGCGCGGTGCAGCGCGACCGCGGTCTTGCCGGTCCCCGGGCCGCCCTCGACCACCAGGACCCCGCGGTACGGCGCCCGGATGATCTCGTCCTGCTCGGCCTGGATGGTCTGCACGATGTCGGTCATCCGGCCGGTGCGGGCCGAGTTGAGCGCGGCGAGCAGCACCGCGTCCCCGGACGGGTCCTCGTGGCCGGTGCGCTCGCGGTCGCCGAGGTCGAGGATCTCGTCGTGCAGGGAGGTGACCCGGCGGCCGTCGGTGGCGATGTGCCGGCGGCGGCGCAGGCCCATCGGGGTGTGGCCGGTGGCCAGGTAGAAGGGGCGGGCGACCTCGGCACGCCAGTCGACGAGGACGGGGGTGCGCTCGGCGTCGTCCAGGCGCAGCCCGATCCGGCCGATGTGGTGCCGGGTACCGGACGTCAGGTCGATCCGGCCGAAGCACAGCGACCCGTCCACGGCGTTCAGCGCGGCGAGCAGCCCGGAGCGTTCGGTGACCAGGATGTCCCGCTCCAGCCGGGCCTGCATCGGCTTGTCGCCCAGGGCGAGGGCGTCCGCGACCGAGTCCTCGGTGTCGCCGCGCAGGGCGTCCACCCGCGCGTACAGTCCGTCGATGAATTCCTGCTCGTGACGCAATTCATCGTCTGGAAATTCGGTGTTTGACAATTCCGCTCCCGGCCGGATATACTGTGCGCACTGAACTTCTTCGCGGCTCGATCGAATTCAATCTCGACCCGAAGTCACGAACTGCCGAATATACGCAAAGAAATCCCCCGAGCGCAATTGCTCGGGGGATTCTTCGTACCACCGGCCGGTTCAGCGCAGCACGTCGGACAGCTCCTCCAGCAGTCGCCGCTTGGGCCGGGCGCCCACCATCGACCTGACCGGCTCGCCGCCCCGGAACACCATGAACGTCGGCATCGACAGCACCTTGTAGGCGTTCGTCGTCTCCGGATTGGTGTCCACGTCCAGCTGCACCACCTTCAGCCGCTCGCCCTCCTCGGCGGCGAGAGCCGTGAGCACCGGCCCCATCTGCCGGCACGGCGGGCACCAGTCGGCGGTGAACTCCACCAGCACCGGCAGCTCCGCCCCGATCACCTCCGCCGCGAAGTCCGCGTCCGTCACCTCGGTCACACCCGCCGCCTTGATCATTGCCTGGGTCCTCCCAGTTCACAGGTCGGCTCCGGACCCCCCGGAACCAGCGCCTCGGCGGCCAGCTCGTCCCGCGCCCGCTCGGCGCGCGCCAGCTGGGCCCCGACCGTCGCCCGCACGGCCTGCAACTCGCCGATGAGCGAGTCCAGCTCCGCCAGCTTGCGCCGGTAGACCGCGAGCGACGCCGGGCAGGTGTCGCCCTCCGGGTGTCCGGCCCGCAGGCACTCCACGAACGGCCGGGTCTCCTCCAGCTCGAACCCGAAGTCCCGCAGCGTCCGGATCTGCGTGAGCAGCCTCAGATCGCTCTCGTCGTAGGTCCGGTGGCCGTTCTGGGCCCGCCGCGCGGGCAGCAGCCCGCGCGCCTCGTAGTACCGCAGCGCGCGTGTGGTGGTCCCGGCCCGTGCGGCCAGCTCGCCGATTCGCATGCCTACGACCGTAAGACCTGACGTCGACGTCAAGACAAGGTCGGCTGGACCCCCGCCGATTCCTCGACCTCGAGCAGCGAGGCGCTGTGCCGCTCCTCGTCGAAGGCCCTGCGCCCGCCGCGCAGCCCGAACAGCCGCTTGGCGAGGGCGATGTAGAGCACCGCGATGATGTTCAGCACCAGCGTCGCGATCTTCAGGTAGCTGACCTTGTCGGTGAGCTCGTAGATCTCCAGCGGCAGGAACGCGGCGGTGGCGACCACCGTCAGGTACTCCGCCCAGCGCTTGGCGTACCAGAGCCCGACCGCCTCGACGAGTTCGATCAGCGCGTACGCCAGCAGCACCGCGGCCACCAGCAGCAGCGTGGAGTGCTTGTAGCCGAAGGCCTTCTGGATGGAGCCGACGACCGGTGAGTGGTCGAGGTCGTAATGGAAGTGCCGGAAGACCGGCCGGAACGTGTTCAGGTACTCGTTGAAGAGCCGGCGCACGGCGTCCTCGCTGTTGCTGAACCTCCACACCGCGACCGCGACCAGCACGATGAACACGCCGCGCACGGCCCGCTCGATCGCCAGGAAGCGCAGGATGAACAGGTCCCGCAGCACCTTCCCGCGCGGCACCAGCGGGGCGTCGGCCGCCGGCCCCGAGCCGTGCGGCTCACCGAGCACGAAGTCGCCGCACCGCAGACACCGCCAGGCCTCCCCGACCGCGGTCTGGGTGTGCAGCCGCACCCGCAGCCGCGGATCGTCCGGGGCATAGGTCACGTGCCCCTTGCGCGCGCAGTGCCGCCGGTCCCAGTCGATCGCCATCCCCCGTGCCTCCCCTTGCCGACGTGCCGTTTCGCGTTGGACAGGAACGGCACGTTAGTGGATCCGGCTGACGGGCGTGGCCGAGGGGTCGGCACACCCGTGGCGAAACGGTGAACCGGGCGGCTGGGTCAAGGGGGGAGTTCCCAGCCGCCCGGAGACCGGCGGCCGGACGGCCGGCCCGGGTTCAGGCCGAGCCGGACGTCCGGCGGCTTCATGGATGCTGCGGAGCAGCGCCCCGTCAGGGGCGCGAGGAACTGCGCGACCAGCCCCCACCCACCCGCACCCGACGACGGCGCACTACGCCTTCGCCAGTTCCTCGCGCTGCTCGGGAAGGTCAGGCGCAACCACCGGCTCCCCCTCGTCCAGCAGCGTCTTCTCGTCGAACGGCAGCTCACCGGCGAGCACCTGCCGCACCCGCGTCTTGTCGATCTCCTTGGTCCAGGTGCCGATCAGGACGGTGGCGACCGCGTTGCCGGCGAAGTTGGTCAGCGCGCGGGCCTCGCTCATGAACCGGTCGATGCCGACGATCAGACCGACGCCGTCCACCAGCGCGGGCTTGTGCGACTGGAGGCCACCGGCCAGGGTGGCGAGGCCGGCGCCGCTGACGCCCGCCGCGCCCTTCGAGGCCAGCAGCAGGAAGAGCAGCAGCGGGATCTGCTCGCCGATCGACATCGGCGTACCGAGAGCGTCGGCGATGTACAGCGACGCCATGGTCATGTAGATCATGGTGCCGTCGAGGTTGAACGAGTACCCGGTCGGCACGGTGATGCCTACGACCGGCTTGCTGACGCCCAGGTGCTCCATCTTCGCGATGAGCCGCGGCAGCGCGGACTCGGAGGAGGAGGTGGAGAGGATCAGCAGGAACTCACGGGCGAGGTACTTGAACAGCGTGAAGATGCTGAGCCCGGAGACGATCCGCAGCACCGTGCCGAGCACCACGAAGACGAACAGGGCGCAGGTGATGTAGAAGCCGAGCATCAGCACGGCGAGGCTCTTGAGCGCGTCCAGCCCGGCGGACCCGACCACGGCGGCGATCGCGCCGAACGCGCCGATCGGCGCGGCCCACATGATCATGCCCAGGATGCGGAAGACGAGCCGCTGGATGTGCTCGACACCCCGCAGCACCGGCTGCCCGGCCGATCCCATGGCCTGCAGCGCGAACCCGGCGAGCAGCGCGATCAGCAGCGTCTGCAGCACCTGGCCCTCGGTGAAGGCGGAGACGAACGTGGTCGGGATGATCGACAGCACGAAGTCGACGCCGCCGAGCGCCTCGGAGTCCACCTGGGCGTGTCCGGTGGCCTTGAGGGCGTTGGTGATGTGCAGCCCGTCACCGGGGTGCAGGATGTTGCCGACCACAAGGCCGATGGTCAGCGCGACCAGCGACATCACCAGGAAGTAGCCGAGCGCGATACCGCCTACGGCACCGACCTTGGCCGCCTTGCGCACGGACCCGATCCCGAGCACGATCGTGCAGAAGATGATCGGCGAGATCATCATCTTGATGAGACTGACGAAACCGGTACCGAGCGGCTTGAGCTCGATCCCGGCGTCGGGCCAGATGAGGCCGACCGCGATACCGAGGGCGACCGCGGCGATCACCGCGAGGTACAGGTAGTGGGTGCGGTCTCTCTTCACGGCGGGTACTGCCGTAGGCGTCGTCGTCACGGCTCGCCTCCTTGACGTCTTCGTCGGTATGACCGGCGTGCGGCTCACGTCCGGGGGTGTGGGGGATGCCGTGACTATCTCCCGGCCTGTGAGGGCGGTCACCCTTGCGTTCATTGAGTTCACGCCCGCGCCGGGAGGCACACTGCTGACATGCGTTTCCCGTCCGTACCCCGCCCCCGCAGCCTGGCCGGCCAGCTGTTCGCCATGCAGGCCGTGCTGATAGCGGTCGTGGTCGCCGGTTACGCGCTGTTCACGTACGTCAGCGACCGCCACCAGGCGCAGGAGGCGGCGACCCGGCAGGCGACGGCGGTGGCCCGCTCGGTCGCCGACGCCCCCTCGGTCCGTGCGGCCGTCCACACCCCGGACCCCTCGGCTCAGCTCCAGCCGTACGCCCTCCAGGTGATGCGGGACACCGAGGTCGACTTCGTCACGATCATGACCCCGGACGGCATCCGCTGGACCCACCCCGACCGGACGCAGATCGGCAGGCACTACCTCGGCCACATCGAGGCGGCCCAGCGGGGCCACACCTACAGCGAGACCTACAAGGGCACCCTCGGCTCCTCCGTCCGCACGGTCACCCCGGTGGAGGAGAACGGCCGGGTGATCGGCCTGGTGAGCGCCGGCATCAAGGTGGAGGCGATCAGCGAGCGGGCGCAGGAGCAGGTGACGGCGCTGCTGGGGGTCGCGGCGGGCGCGCTGCTGCTGGGCGCGCTGGGCACGTACGTCATCAACGCGCGCCTGCGCCGCCACACCCACGGCATGAACGCGGCGGAGCTGAGCCGCATGCACGACTACCACGAGGCGGCCCTGCACGCGGTGCGTGAGGGCCTGCTGATGCTGGACGGCCGGTACCGGGTGGCGCTGATCAACGACGGGGGCCGGGAGCTGCTGGGCGTGGGTCCCGAGGACGAGGTGGTGGGCCGCCCGGTGGTGGAGCTGGGTCTGCCGGCGCCGTTGACCGGTGCGCTGCTCGCCTCCGAGCCGCGGGTGGACGAGGTGCACCTGACGGCGGACCGGGTGCTGGTGGTGAACACGTCACCGGTGTCGGGCGGCGAGCGGCGCGGCACGGTGGTCACGCTGCGAGACGTCACCGAACTCCAGTCCCTGATGGGCGAGCTGGACTCGGAGCGCGGCTTCACGCAGGCCTTGAGGTCCCAGGCCCACGAGGCGGCGAACCGTCTGCACACGGTGGTGTCGCTGATCGAACTCGGCCGGGCGCCGGAGGCGGTCGACTTCGCGACGGCGGAGCTGGAGCTGGCGCAGGCGCTGACCGACCAGGTGGTGGCGGCGGTCAGCGAGCCGGTCCTCGCCGCCCTGCTGCTGGGCAAGACCGCCCAGGCGCACGAGCGGGGCGTGGAGCTGGTGGTCTCGGACGAGAGCCGGCTCGATGACGGTCTGCTGCCGGAGAGCCTGTCGGCGCGCGATCTGGTCACCATCCTCGGCAACCTGATCGACAACGCGGTGGACGCGGCGCAGGGGACGGTACGGGCCCGCGTGACGGTGACCGCATACACCGACGACGCCGACGACGCCGAGGACGCCGAGTTGGTGCTCCGGGTGACGGACACGGGCGCGGGGGTCGACCCCGCCCACGCCGAGCTGGTCTTCCAGCGCGGCTTCTCGACGAAGCCGGCGGGACCGGGCGGGCGGGGCCTGGGGCTGGCCCTGGTACGGCAGGCGGTCGTACGGCTGGACGGCATCCTGACGGTGACGGAGGCGGCGGAGGGCGGGGCGGTGTTCGAGGTGCGGCTGCCGTTGCGGGCGTCGGTGGCGGGGGGCGAGGTGCGATGACCGGAATCACCGGAACGACGGGGGAGCCGATCAGAGTCCTGGTCGTCGAGGACGACCCGGTGGCCGCGGACGCGCATGTCATGTACGTGGGCCGGGTGCCGGGGTTCGTGGCGGTGGGCAAGGCGCACACGGGGGCGCAGGCGCGGCGGATCCTGGACCGTACGGCCGTGGACCTGCTGCTGCTGGACCTGCACCTGCCGGACGTGCACGGCCTGCAGTTCGCGCGGTCGTTGCGGGCGGCGGGACATCAGGCGGACGTCATAGCGGTGACGTCGGCGCGGGATCTGGCGGTGGTGCGGGAAGGTGTCTCCCTGGGCTTCGTCCAGTACGTCCTGAAGCCGTTCACCTTCGCGACACTCAGGGACCGGCTGACGCGGTACGCGGAGTTCCGGGCGGCGGCGGGCGAGGCGAGCGGGCAGGACGAGGTGGACCGGGCGCTGGCCGCCTTGCGCGCGCCGTCGCCCGCCGCGCTTCCGAAGGGCCTGAGCGCGCCGACCCTGGAACGGGTGACGGTCGCGTTGCGGGAGGCGGAGGAGGGGCTGACCGCGGCGGCGCTCGCGGAGAGCGTGGGGATCTCCCGGATCACGGCCCGGCGGTATCTGGAGCATCTGGTGGAGGCGGGGCGGGCGGGGCGGAGTCCGTTGTACGGACAGGTGGGGAGGCCGGAGCTGGTTTACCGGTGGGTTCGTGGGGAGGGGCGGCGGTGAGCCCGGCGGCGTGGGCGCGGGCTCGGGTGGGTTCGTGGGGAGGGGCGGCGGTGAGCCTGCCGGCTCGGGCGCGGGCTTGGGCGGCTTCAGTGGGGGCGTCGGCGGCCCGGAAGTAGGCAGTGCGTGCGCCCACGGGGCGGTCGGCGGCCTCGTACGCTCCGGCCCGGCAACAGCCGAGCGCGGAGTCGGGGCAGCCGGTCGCGGGACGTGACCAGAACCCGACGCCGGCGGTACGGCGTCAGACCAGCGTCCGTGCCGGTCTCGCCGGCCTCATGTACAGCAGGATCTGCGCGCCGAGCCCCGCCACGGCAAGCGCCTCCAGGACCGACAGCCCGACCAGCAGCCCACCCCCGTTCCCACCCGCCCAGAACACCACCAGCGCCGCCAGCGGCACCGCGCAGAACGCCGTCAGATCGATCATGGCCTGGATGGTCTTACGGGTCCGCCGCCGGACGTCGGTCCGGTGGTACGCCTCCCAGCCGAAGGTGGGGAACTCCCCGTCCGCAGAAGCCAGTCGGGCGAGCCGGGGCCCCAGCTCGTCCCGCACGTAGAGGCCGATCGCCGAGATCTTCTCGTCGTTGACCAGGTAGGTCCACCCGAGCACCACACACACCGGCGGCAACGCCAGCAGCATCGGCGCCTGTTTGGCCTGCGCTGCGGCCGCGATGACCGCGGCGACGACTCCGAG
Organism: Streptomyces shenzhenensis; assembly: GCF_021462265.1. GTDB lineage: Bacteria > Actinomycetota > Actinomycetes > Streptomycetales > Streptomycetaceae > Streptomyces > Streptomyces shenzhenensis. The sequence goes on from NZ_JAJONF010000028.1 coordinate 12,606, forward strand.
CGTCACATACAGGAGATTGTCCCGGAACCCGATCCGCGCCTTCTGCTCGTCCTTGACCGTCTGGTACTCGGCGAGCAGCAACTGCCCCACGGTGACGTCTCGTTCCGGCATACGGCGCCTCTCCCCCTGTGCGGCCTACCGCGACTCGCACCCGTCGACAGCTGTGCGACGCCACTCTAAAACCGCCACCGCGCCCCCCTTGCCGCATGAATGGACGTCCGGTTCTCAGGTGCCGTAGACAGTGGACCGGTGGCCCACCTGGACAACCCACACCACGAGTTCGCCGTTGTCGATGGTGTAGATGACGCGATAGTCCCCGACGCGCAGTCGGCGCCGGTCCGGCTGGGAGACCAGTGCAGTGGTGTTGAAACCGAGCGGATCGCCCTCCAGTTCCGTCAACTTGACCAGAATGCGCAAAGCCGTGTCCCGAGGAACCTTGCGCAGCTCCGCTTGAGCCTCGGGCCGGAAGACGGTGCGGTACTTACTCACTTCGTGCCAGCGTCTCCTTCATGACGTCCTCGATCGGGACACCGGCGGCCGGATTCGCCATGCGCTCGTCGATGACGCGGTTGATCTCGCGCTCTTCCCATTCCTGATACCTGCGCAGGACCTCGATCGACACGACCGCGGCGACCTCCTTGCCGCGTCGAGTGATCACCGTCGGAGTGTCGTCACGATCGGCGCGCTCGACCACCTCAGCCAGATGGGCACGCACATCACGGATGGACTCTATGGGCATCTGCGTCATACACCCGAAGTTACCAAATGTTCCATGTGTACACAAGGGCGCAGATGCCCAGCGCCGCCGAGCTCCGGACAGGGCTGACGGGGACGCCCTCCCACCACTCGCCTTCACCATCACCGGCATGGGCGACATCGACAAGACCGCGGGGTCCGAGACGTTGCCCAGGATCAGCAACGTCCGGTCCCTCTGTTCGGCGAGGAGCGCGCGGCAGGCGTCCCGTCAGGGCGGTCACGGAAGGCGATCAGCACGCGGCGATGGTCCGTACCCGGAAACTTCGCCGGTACGCCTCATCGACCTGGAGACCATCATTCCGGACCACTCCGTCGCCCTGGCCAGCCGTGCTCTGTGCAACACCGCATGAGCGCGGCGACCGCCCCACCGCGAACCGGACGCCCGCGCCCGGGCCGTCGAACTCGCCCGGCCCCTCACCACCCTCGAGCCCCCAACCCAGGCAACACCGCCCACATCCGAGTCCCGCCCCCAGGCTCCCGCCCCTCCCCGAACCCCCAGTCCCCCTCGCACGCCCGCACCACGCACCCCAGCACCCGCAGCGCGGCCCTCCTCCGCACCTCGCAGGCCTCCGCCACCCGTGGGTGATGATGCCGAGGGTGCCCGTCGTAGAGGATCACCCGCAACGCGTCCTCCCGGTACCGCAGCGACACGTACATGTCCTCCCCCGGCGTGAACCGGCAAGCACAAGCGGCCAGTTCACTCACCACCTGCACGGCCGCATCTGTCAGCCCCTCCAGCCCGTGCACCTTCAGCACGGCCCGGGTGGCCACCCGCGCGACCCGGCAACTGGCCGCGCCCGCGGGCAACGTGAAGCTGTAGGCGAGCGTGTCGGCGGAGGGCGGCGCCGCTTCCGAGACGTCCGTGACGATAGGGCAGGGCATGACCATGAGTAACTCCTCTGCGACGTAAAGGACCTGAGGCACTCACACGGCACCACCGGTGGCCTGCCGCGCGAACCCGAACAGGCTCGCGCGATGCACTTCCGGCGACGGCGATCCGTAAGTGACCCATCACCGACTGTAGAGATATCAGGGGGCTTTTTGCCACTCACTCAACGAGATTGCCACTATCGAGGTGGACCGAGCCCGCGCTCGGGAGGCAGACTTGCGCCACAACCAACGGAGGAACTGAGACATGCCACCGAGGTCAACGCCCACGGAGCGCCAGAAGCGGCTTGGTGCCGAGTTGCGCAAGATGCGGATCGCGGCGGACGCGACCACCGACTACGCCGCCGGGTTGCTCGGACTTGACCGCACCAAGGTGTCCAACATGGAAGCGGGGGCCCGCGCCATCTCCCCCGAGCGTGTGCGGGTCCTCGCGTGCAACTACGCCTGTCATGACGAGGCGTACGTCGACGCGCTGGCCGAGATGGCGAGCGAACGCAAGCGGGCGTGGTGGGACGCGTACCGTGGGCAGCTTCCCGCGGGGCTCCTCGACATCGCGGAGTTGGAGTGGCATGCCAAGAGCGTCCGCGTCGGCTTGTCCCTGATCATGCCGGGCCTGCTCCAGACCGACGGTTACGCCCGCACGATGTTCTCCGCCGCGCTGCCACCCCTCTCGGCTGCAGAGGTCGAACTGCGCGTGGCCCTGCGCATGCAGCGGCAGCAGGTGCTCTTCCGCGAAGACCCCATCACGTACACGGGATACGTACACGAGGCAGCCCTGCGGATGGAGTTCGGCGGTGCCAAGGTGACGCGAGGACAACTGGACCATCTGTGCGAGGCATCCGAGCGTGACAACATCAACGTGCGCGTGATCCCCTTCATAGTCGGAGTGTTTCCCGGGGCCGGTCAGGCGGTGACCTACGCCGAGGGGCCGGTTCCCCAGCTCGACACCGTGGAACTGGACTCCGCACACGGCCCTGAGTTCACCCACGGCCAGTCACAACTCGACAAGTACCGGGCCCACTTGGACTGGATGGAAGCCGCGTCGCTTTCACCCGAGGCCTCGCGCGACTTCATCCAGGCCATCGCCCGCAACCTCTGAGGAGCCCCCATGCCTGACATCACCTGGGAAGAGCCGTTCTGCACCGAGGGCGCCAACTGCTTCCGCCTCGGCACCGACCCCCAGGGCAACGCCTACATAGCCGTCGCCGGTCAGGAGGACACCTACCTCACCGACACCCGCGAAGCCCTCCGCACCCTCATCCGTGACATCAAGGCCGGCAGAGCCGACCACCTCCTCTAGGGCATACGGAATACACGGGGCAACCTCACCTCCCCGTGCCCCAGCAAACCCCCGCACACTCATTGACCTGACTAGACCACTCCACTTACCTTCACACGGCAGAGAGACGAACCCCCAGGCCACAGCGCAGTGGCCGCCGAGGAGGTCGTGCCCGTGCGCCCCACCGCCGTCAGCGTCCTTGCCCTCTCCCTCGTCACCGCCGCCGCTTCCCTCACCGCGTGCGGCAGCGGGTCCGGGAGCAGCCCCGACACCGTGAAGATCTCTTTCAAGCAGTCCACGGACAACTCCATCAAGGTGATGGACACGTATCTCGCCGACATCAAGAAGCAGTTCGAGAAGGAGTACCCGGGGAAGAAGGTCGAGCTCGTTCCGATCAAGGCCCCGGACTCCGAGTACTACACGAAGCTGCAGCAGATGCTCCGGTCGCCCCGGACCGCTCCCGACCTGGTCTACGAGGACACCTTCCTCATCAACTCGGACATCACCAGCGGGTATCTCAAGCCCCTCGACTCGTACCTCGCCAAGTGGCAGGACTGGGGGCAGTTCGTCGACACCGCCAAGGCGGCTGCCCAGGGTGAGGACGGGAAGACGTACGGCGTCCCGGACGGGACCGACACCCGTGGGCTCTGGTTCGACAAGCGGGTGTTCAAGAAGGCCGGGCTGCCCACCGACTGGCAGCCGAAGACCTGGGACGACGTGCTCGCCGCCGCCCGGACCATCAAGGAGAAGGTCCCCGGCGTCACGCCGCTGAACGTCTACACGGGCAAGCCCGTCGGCGAGGGTGCCACCATGCAGGGCTTCGAGATGCTGCTGTACGGCACCAACGACGGGACCACCGACCCCCTGTACGACAGGACCGGCAGGAAGTGGATCGCCGGGAGCCAGGGGTTCAAGGACGCGCTGTCCTTCGTCGAGACCGTGTACAAGGACAAGCTGGGGCCGGACGTCTCCGACGCCCTCGACCCGAACTTCGGCACCGCCGTCCGCGGTGAACTCCTCCCCCAGGGCAAGCTCGGCATCGACCTCGACGGGTCCTGGCTGCCGCAGGACTGGCTGAAGGGCAGCGGGCACGAGTGGCCGGACTGGTCCAAGGACCTCGGCCTCGCCTACATGCCCACCCAGCACGGCCAGGCCCCCGGCAAGGTCAGCATGTCCGGTGGCTGGACCTGGGCCATCCCCAGCAAGGCGGCCAACCCCGACCTCGCCTTCGACTTCGTGAAGACCATGCAGACCAAGGCGAACGCCCAGAAGTGGTACATCGCCAACTCCGGGATCGCGGTGCGCAAGGACGTCGCGAGCGATCCGTCGTACACATCCGCCCAGCCCGGTATCAAGTTCTTCACGGACCTGGTCGCCAGTACCCACTACCGGCCCGCCTACCCGGCCTACCCGAAGGTCTCCACCGCCATCCAGGAGGCCATGGAGAGCGTGACCACCGGTGACGCGTCGGTCGACAAAGCGGCGAGTACCTACGATTCGACGCTCAAGGACGTCACCGACAACCAAGTGGTCACCCAGTGAGTCACTCAGTGCGTCAGCCAAGGGGGCGTTCGGTCGCTCGCCCGGTGACCGGCCGGCGACTGTTCCGCGCCCTCCCCCTCACCCCCGCCCTGGCCCTGCTCCTCCTCTTCCTCGGCGGGCCCATCGCCTACTGCGCCTGGATCGCCTTCACCGACCTCCAGCTCACCGGCCAGGCGCACTCCTCCTTCGTCGGCTTCGCCAACTTCCGCAGGGCGTTCGACGACGACGCCTTCCTGAACGCCGTCTGGCTGACCCTCGTCTTCACCGTGCTCTCCGCGCTCGTCGGGCAGAACACGCTGGGGCTGGCGCTCGCCACCCTGATGCGGCGGGCGTCGAAGCCGGTACGGACGCTCACCGGTGGGATCGTGATCACGGCGTGGGTGCTGCCGGAGGTCGTCGCCGGGTTTCTGCTGTACGCCTTCTTCCGGCGGGAAGGCACGCTCAACGCCCTCCTCGACTTCCTCGGTCTCCCGTCCCAGAACTGGCTGTTCACCCTCCCCATCCTGGCCGTGTCGTTCGCCAACGTGTGGCGCGGCACCGCCTTCTCGATGCTCGTCTACTCCGCCGCCCTCGACGAGATACCGACCGAGATCGAGGAGTCGGCGGAGGTCGACGGGGCCGGCGGCTGGCGCCGGATGTGGCACATCACGCTGCCGATGATCAGGCGGTCCATCGGGACGAACCTGATGCTCAACACCCTCCAGACGCTCTCCGTCTTCGGGTTGATCTGGGTGATGACCCGCGGCGGGCCCAGCGACCGGAGCCAGACCCTGCCCCTCTTCATGTACGAACAGGCCTTCCAGAACAGCATGATCGGGTACGGCACCGCCGTCGCCCTGCTGCTGCTCCTGGTCGGCTCGCTCTTCTCGGTCGTCTACATGCGGCTGCTGCGCACGGAGGTGTGAGCCGACAGATGCCCCGCAACCGGCGCCGCTCGCGCCGCCTCGCCGCCGACCTCGGCCTCCTCGTCCTGGCCGCCGCCTTCGTGCTCCCGCTCGCCTGGGTGCTGCTCTCCGCCATCGACCCGCACGCCGGTCTGAGGGTGCGGATCCCGGACGGGTTCACCTTCGCCAACTTCGACGCGATCCTCACCCCCGACATCACCTACACCCCGCTCCTCAACAGCCTCGTCCTGTGCGGCGGCGCCACCGCGCTCACCGTCGGCTGCGCCGCTCTCGCCGCCTACCCGCTCTCCCGCTACCGCTCCCGGCTCAACCGGCCGTTCCTGCTCTCCATCCTCTTCGCGACGAGCCTGCCCATCACCGCGATCATGGTGCCGGTGTACGCCCTGTTCGTACGGATCAACCTCATCGACACCATGCAGGGCACGATCCTGTTCTTCGCCGCCTCCCAACTACCCTTCGCCATCTGGCTGATGAAGAACTTCATGGACGGCGTACCGAAGGAGCTGGAGGAGGCCGCGTGGACGGACGGCGCCAACTCCGCCCAGTCGCTGGTGCGGATCGTGCTGCCGTTGATGGGGCCCGGCCTCGCGGTCGTCACCGTCTTCGCCTTCGTGATGATGTGGGGCAACTTCTTCGTCCCGTTCATGCTGCTGCTCTCGCCGGACCAGATGCCCGCCTCCGTCAGCATCAACGACTTCTTCGGCAACCGCGGCGCCGTCGCCTACGGCCAGCTCGCCGCCTTCTCCGTCATCTACTCGACGCCGGTGATCCTGCTGTACGTCCTGGTCGCGCGCCGGCTGGGAGGCGGGTTCGCGCTGGGGGGCGCTGTCAAGGGATGAACAGCTCGGCCGTCCGGCCGAAACCGTACGTTCGTACCATCCGTGTTCCTGGCCGGACGGACCGTAGTCAGTGCCCTCGGGCACCCCTACGGTGTCGGCTGTGCGCCGACCCCCAGCTCTGCCGAACCAGCCAGGTCCCCCGTTCAACGCCCCCGCGGCCCGCAGACTCCGTGCCGCTCTCGGCATGGGGCCCGAGCACGTGGCCCACGACCTGCGGGCCTCGTACGGGCTGCCGTACGTCACGCCGGATCTCGTGCGCGCCTGGGAGCAGGGGGCCATGGCCCCCACCAGTCCCGAACTCGCCGCTCTCGCGGGTGTGTTGTGGTGCACCCCGGGCGACCTGATCGGCCGCCCGCGCACCCTGCGCGAACACCGGATCGCCCGGGGGCTGGCTCCGGAGGACGTGGCGCTGGCCGTCGGCCTCGACTTTCTCGTCTACCTGGGCATGGAGGAGGACGGCGAGTGGCACGGCACGGAACGGCAGTCCGCCGTCCTGGCCGACGTACTGCGGCTGTCCCTGCCGGACTTCATCACCGTGACGGGAAAGGAGGAGAAGCTCGCCGAGCTGCTGCGAAGCGCGGTCACCACCCGCTGGCAGGCCTACGTCCGGCACATGAGCAAGCTCGTCCCGCTGGACAAGCGCCTGATCGAGGACACGCTGCGCGACCTGCACGAGGAGTACCAGAGGCAGATGACGGCAACGCTGTCATGGGGCGGCTCCGCGGCCGCAGGGCACGCGCAGCGGACGGGCGAGGACTTCCTGGCCCGCATAGTGACGCGCTTCTGGAACGAAGTGGAGGGGACTGCCTGAACACGCCCCGCTGGACGCCCCTCGGGGGCGCGGGGCGGTGTTCGGCAGCGGCTCCGCCGCGTGGGCGCGACCAGCCCCCACGCACCGCGGTCCGCAGCGCATCCCCCGCCCTAGAAGACGGACTCGGCCTCGTCCATCCGGTCCTTCGGCACCGTCTTCAACTCGGTCACCGCCTCCGCCAGCGGCACCATCACGATGTCGGTACCCCGCAGCGCCGTCATCCGCCCGAACTCCCCCTGGTGCGCGGCCTCCACCGCATGCCACCCGAACCGCGTCGCGAGGACGCGGTCGTAGGCCGTCGGCGTGCCGCCCCGCTGGACGTGCCCGAGGATGACCGGCTTGGCCTCCTTGCCGAGCCGCCGTTCCAGCTCGTACGCCAGTGCCGTGCCGATGCCCTGGAAGCGCTCGTGGCCGTACTGGTCGATCTCGCCCTTGCCGTAGTCCATCGTGCCCTCGGCGGGATGGGCGCCCTCTGCCACGCACACCACGGCGAACTTCTTGCCGCGGGCGAAGCGCTCCTCGACCATCCTGACCAGGTCGGCCGGGTCGAAGGGCCGCTCGGGGAGGCAGATGCCGTGGGCGCCGGCGGCCATCCCGGACTCCAGGGCGATCCAGCCGGCGTGCCGGCCCATGACCTCGACCACCATCACCCGCTGGTGGGACTCGGCGGTGGTCTTCAGGCGGTCCATCGCCTCCGTCGCGACGCCGACCGCCGTGTCGAAACCGAAGGTGCGGTCCGTGGACGAGATGTCGTTGTCGATGGTCTTCGGGACGCCGACGACCGGCAGGCCCGCGTCGGACAGCATGCGGGCCGCGGTCAGCGTGCCCTCGCCGCCGATGGGGATCAGCGCGTCGATGCCGAACTCCTCGGCCATGTCGGTGGCCCGCTCGCACGCCTCCCGCAGCCGGTCCCGCTCCAGCCGTGACGAGCCGAGGATCGTGCCGCCGCGGGCCAGGATGCCGCCCACGGCATCCAGGTCGAGGGGGCGGTAGTGGCCGTCGAGCAGACCCCGGAAGCCGTCCTCGAAACCGATGACCTCGTCGTCGTACTGTGCGACAGCGCGGTGTACCACCGATCGGATGACGGCGTTCAGGCCGGGGCAGTCGCCGCCTGCGGTGAGAACTCCGATGCGCATGGTGGTGTGTCTCCTGCTCGCTGTCGTTGCCGGTGAGCCGGTCCGATTGTTTCATGCCGTACTGGGCATCGCGGATTCCGTGACATTGGTCTCCCCTGGCAGGGACCACGACTGATGGGCGCCCTATCCATGTCCAAAGGTATTGTCAAGGGGGTTCCGCTCACCCCGGTGGGCGATTTTTATGGCATGGCTTTTATGGCATGGCGAGGACGGAACGGAGTGCACACGTGACGCGCAGCGTGTACGTGACCGGGATCGACCGCGGCGACGGCCGTCAGGTCGTCGAGCTGGGCGTGATGGAGCTGCTGACCCGGCAGGTCGACCGGGTCGGGGTCTTCCGGCCCCTCGTCCACGACGATCCGGACCGTCTGTTCGAGCTGCTGCGGGCACGGTACCGCCTCTCCCAGGACCCGGCGACCGTCTACGGCATGGACTACCACGAGGCCTCCGCGCTCCAGGCCGAGCGCGGCGCCGACGAGCTGGTGTCCACCCTCGTCGACCGCTTCCACCTGGTCGCCCGCGACTACGACGTGGTCCTCGTCCTCGGCACCGACTTCGCCGACACCCAGTTCGCGGACGAGCTGTCCCTGAACGCCCGGCTCGCCAACGAGTTCGGCGCCTCCGTGATCCCGGTGGTCGGCGGCCGGGACCAGAACGCGGAGTCGGTGCTCGCGGAGACGTGGAACGCCTTCCGGGCGTACGACGGCCTCGGCTGCGACGTGCTGGCGATGGTCGCCAACCGGGTCGCCCGCGAGGACCGGGACGCGATGGCCGAGCGGCTCGACGGGCGGCTGCCGGTGCCGGTGTACGTGCTGCCGGACGAGCCCGCGCTGTCCGCGCCGACGGTCGCCCAGATCACCCACGCGCTCGGCGCGAAGGTGCTGCTCGGCGACGACTCGGGGCTCGCCCGGGACGCGCTGGACTTCGTGTTCGGCGGTGCGATGCTGCCGACGTTCCTGCCCGCCCTGACGCCGGGCTGCCTGGTGGTGACCCCCGGCGACCGGGCCGACCTGGTCATCGGCTCACTGGCCGCGCACAGCGCCGGCACCCCGCCGATAGCCGGCGTGCTGCTCACCCTGAACGAGTGGCCCAGCGACGAGATCCTCACCCTCGCCGCCCGCCTCGCCCCGGGCACCCCGGTCATCTCGGTGCCCGGCAACAGCTTCCCGACCGCCGCCCAGCTGTTCTCCCTTGAGGGCAAGCTGAACGCGGCCACCCCGCGCAAGGCGGAGACCGCGCTCGGCCTGTTCGAGCGGTACGTCGACACCGCCGGCCTCAACAAGCGGATCTCGGCGCCGAGCACCGACCGGGTCACCCCGATGATGTTCGAGCACAAGCTCCTGGAGCAGGCGCGTGCCGACCGGCGCCGGGTGGTGCTGCCGGAGGGGACCGAGGCGCGGGTGCTGCGCGCGGCGGAGGTGCTGCTGCGCCGGGGGGTATGTGACATCACCCTGCTCGGCCCCGTCGACCAGATCCGCAAGAAGGCCGCCGACCTCGGCGTCGACCTCGGCGACGCCCAGCTGATCGACCCGGCCACCTCCGAGCTGCGCGAGGGCTTCGCCGAGCAGTACGCCCTGCTCCGCGCCCACCGGGGCGTGACGGTGGAGCTGGCGTACGACGTGGTCTCCGACGTCAACTACTTCGGCACCCTGATGGTGCAGGAGGGGCTCGCGGACGGCATGGTCTCCGGGTCCGTGCACTCCACGGCGGCGACCATCCGCCCGGCCTTCGAGATCATCAAGACCACGCCGGGGTCCTCGATCGTCTCGTCCGTCTTCTTCATGTGCCTCGCCGACAAGGTGCTGGTCTACGGCGACTGCGCGGTCAACCCGGATCCGAACGCCGAGCAACTCGCCGACATCGCGGTCCAGTCGGCCGTCACCGCCGCCCGGTTCGGGGTGGAGCCGCGGATCGCGATGCTGTCGTACTCCACGGGCACGTCGGGTTCGGGAGCGGACGTGGACAAGGTGCGGGAGGCGACCGAGCTGGTCCGCTCCCGGCGGCCCGACCTGAAGATCGAGGGGCCGATCCAGTACGACGCGGCCGTCGAGCCGTCCGTGGCCGCCACCAAGCTGCCCGGCTCCGAGGTCGCCGGACAGGCCAGCGTGCTGATCTTCCCGGATCTGAACACCGGCAACAACACCTACAAGGCCGTACAGCGGTCGGCCGGCGCGATCGCGGTCGGGCCGGTGCTCCAGGGGCTGCGCAAGCCCGTCAACGACCTGTCCCGGGGCGCCCTCGTCCAGGACATCGTCAACACCGTCGCCATCACGGCGATCCAGGCCCAGAACCCGGCCGAGTCCCCGGCCGCCTCCCCGAGCGAGAAGGCAACCGCCCAGTGAGCCACAGTGCGACCCGTGTCCTCGTCCTCAACTCCGGCTCCTCGTCGCTGAAGTACCAGCTGCTGGACATGCGGGACAGCAGCCGGCTGGCGGTCGGACTCGTCGAACGGATCGGCGAGCAGACCTCCCGGCTCACGCACACCTGCCTCGGCAGCGGTGACACCCGCGAGCAGAACGGGCCGATCGCCGACCACGAGGCCGCCCTGAAGGCCGTGGCGGAGGAGCTGACGAAGGACGGGCTGGGGCTGGACTCGCCGGAGCTGGCCGCGATCGGGCACCGGGTGGTGCACGGCGGGATGTTCTTCACCGAGCCGACGGTGATCGACGACGCGGTGCTCACCGAGATCGAGCGGCTGATCCCGGTCGCCCCGCTGCACAACCCGGCCAACCTGACCGGCATCCGCACGGCACAGGCGCTGCGCCCGGACCTGCCGCAGGTCGCCGTCTTCGACACGGCGTTCCACACGACGATGCCGGAGTCGGCGGCGCGTTACGCGATCAACCCGAAGATCGCCGACCGGTACCGGATCCGCCGCTACGGCTTCCACGGCACCTCGCACGCGTACGTGTCCCGGGCGACCGCGCGGCTGCTGGGAAGGGCACCCGAAGACGTGAACGTCATCGTGCTGCATCTCGGCAACGGCGCGTCCGCGTCGGCCGTCGAGGGCGGCCGGTGTGTGGACACCTCGATGGGGCTGACGCCTTTGGAGGGACTGGTGATGGGAACCCGTTCCGGCGATCTGGACCCGGCCGTCATTTTCCATTTGGCGCGAGTTGGCGGATTGTCCATGGACGAGATCGACACTCTTCTCAACAAGAGGAGTGGTCTGTTCGGTCTGTGCGGTGACAACGACATGCGGGAGATCCGGAGCCGGATCGACGAGGGCGACGAAGAGGCACGGCTCGCCTTCGACATCTACATCCACCGTCTGAAGAAGTACATCGGCGCGTACTGCGCCGTGCTCGGCCGGGTCGACGCGGTGGCCTTCACGGCGGGGGTCGGCGAGAACGCGGCCTCGGTGCGCGAGGCGGCCGTGGCGGGCCTGGAGGGGCTGGGCCTCGCCGTCGACCCGGAGCTGAACGCCGTACGGACGGACCGGGCGCGGCTGATATCGCCCGCCGCCGCGCGCGTCGCCGTCGCGGTGGTGCCGACGGACGAGGAACTGGAGATCGCGACCCAGACCTACGCGCTCGTCGGCACGGGATCCGGATCGGCACCGGTCGGAAATAACAGCTGAGCACATTAGCGCCCATTTGTATCTTCCACCAGACGGAATATTCCGTAGCGAAACAAACCGATAGGATCGCCCCATGCGCCGTTCGAAAATCGTCTGTACTCTCGGCCCCGCGGTCGACACCCACGAGATGCTCGTCGCCATGATCGAGGCGGGTATGAACGTGGCCCGGTTCAATTTCAGCCACGGCTCGCACGCCGAGCACCAGGGGCGGTACGACCGCGTCCGGGCCGCCGCCAAGGAGACCGGCCGTGCCATCGGCGTCCTCGCCGACCTGCAGGGCCCGAAGATCCGTCTGGAGACCTTCGCCGAGGGACCGGTGGAGCTGGAGCGCGGTGACGAGTTCGTCATCACGACCGAGGACGTCCCGGGCGACCGGACCATCTGCGGTACCACCTACAAGGGCCTGCCGGGCGACGTCTCGCGCGGCGACCAGATCCTCATCAACGACGGCAACGTCGAGCTGAAGGTCGTGGACGTCGAGGGCCCGCGGGTGCGCACGATCGTCATCGAGGGCGGTGTCGTCTCCGACCACAAGGGCATCAACCTGCCGGGGACGGCTGTCAACGTGCCCGCGCTGAGCGACAAGGACATCGAGGACCTCCGGTTCGCGCTGCGCATGGGCTGCGACCTGGTCGCGCTGTCCTTCGTCCGGGACGCCAAGGACGTCAACGACGTCCACCGGATCATGGACGAGGAGGGCCGCCGGGTCCCCGTCATCGCCAAGGTGGAGAAGCCGCAGGCGGTCCAGAACATGGAGGACGTCGTGATGGCGTTCGACGGCGTGATGGTGGCCCGTGGCGACCTCGCCGTCGAGTACCCGCTGGAGCGGGTCCCCATGGTGCAGAAGCGCCTGATCGAGCTGTGCCGGCGCAACGCCAAGCCGGTGATCGTGGCGACCCAGATGATGGAGTCGATGATCACCAACTCCCGCCCGACCCGCGCCGAGGCCTCCGACGTGGCCAACGCGATCCTGGACGGCGCCGACGCGGTCATGCTGTCCGCCGAGTCCAGCGTGGGCGCGTACCCGGTGGAGACCGTCAAGACGATGTCGAAGATCGTCGTGGCGGCCGAGCATGAGCTGCTCAGCAAGGGCCTGCAGCCGCTCGTCCCGGGCAAGAAGCCGCGCACCCAGGGTGGTTCGGTGGCCCGTGCGGCCTGCGAGATCGCCGACTTCCTCGGCGGCCGGGGCCTGGTGGCCTTCACCCAGTCCGGCGACACGGCCCGCCGCCTCTCCCGCTACCGCGCGCAGCCGCCGATCATCGCCTTCACCACCGACGAGAACACCCGCAACCAGCTCACCCTCAGCTGGGGCGTGGAGTCGCACGTCGTGCCGTTCGTGGCCACCACGGACGAGATGGTCGACATGGTCGACCAGGAGATCGCGAAGATCAGCCGCTTCAACCCGGGCGACACCGTCATCATCACGGCCGGCTCGCCCCCCGGTGTCTCCGGCACCACCAACATGCTCCGCGTCCACCACATCGGCGACTCCGGCAGCAAGTGACACCCGCATGACGGGCCTTGCAGGGCGCTGAGGGCGCCTCCCGTGGCAGGAGGCGCCCTCAGCGGTTCCGTCCGTCAGCCGACGGTGCCGGACTCCGCGGGGAAGCCCGGGGGGCATCCTCCCCCGGTCCCGCACCGGCCGGCCGCTGGCCGGCTTGAACCGCTCGGGGAAGACCTGCGTGGTCGCCGTCGTGGACGAGATCGTCGGGGACCGCCTGGGCGCAGTCGTCGGGCACCAGTACCGGCCGTGGTCCAGCCCGAAGGTGCTCGGACAGCACTGTGGCCCGGCCGCCGCGCGAGGCGGACGGCCGGGCCACAGCTCTGTGCGCGGCTCCCGGACGGGTCTGTGGTGACGGTCAGCTGGTTCCGTCGGTCGTGTACACGTGCATCCCGGGCACGTGCAGGGTGCCGCCGAACTGTCCTGCCTGGACGACCTTCACCTTGGTGAAGTAGATCAGCGGGATGTTCAGCGGCGGCGGGTTGTTCACGTCGAAGGTGATCGGGATCAGACCGAAGAGGTTGCCCGAGATCGACTCCGTGTACATCGTGGTGTCACCGTCGCTGATCGTGGACGTCGAACCGGAGCGGGCCTGCACGTGGTAGGTCTTGCCGATCTTCGTGTCCTTGACCGTCTGGTGCAGGTCACCGATGTCGGTGCCGCCCGAGATGACGTACTTCAGCACCTTCTTCTTCGCGCCGCTGGCCGTCCTCACCTCGACGATGCCCTGGTAGTCGGCGCTCTTCAGCGTCAGCGAGCTGGCGCTGAGGTACCAGGGGTCGTCCGCCACCGCCACCTTGTTGTCGACGCCGCTCACGTCGGCGGTGGCGACGGCGCAGTTGTCGGCCGACGTGCTGGAGCTCGCGGACGGGCTCGGCGAGGGGCTGGAGGTGGCGTCCGCGGCCGCCTTGGTGGTGTCGGCCGCCGCCTTGGTCGCCGTGTCGGTGGTGTTCTTCACGGTGTCCGTGACCTTCTTGACGGTCTTGGACACGGTGCCGGAGCCGCTGTCGCCGCTCGACGAGGACGACGACTTGGAGGCGGACGGTGAGGCCGACGGCGAGGGGGTGGCGCTCGCGGTGGAGTCCGACGAGGACGAGCTCGTCGTGCTGCCGCCGCTGAGGATGCTGCCGATCGCGTCCCCGATCGAGTCCAGCAGGCCGCCACCGCTGCCGCTGCTCGCGGTGGCGGACGGCGACGGGGTCGCCGTACCGCCGGAGCCCGACGAACCGGAGGACCCCGACGAGGAACCCGAACCGCCCGAGGACGAGGACGACTTGGACGCGGAGGGCGTCGGCGTGGCCGTGCCGTCGGAACCTGAATCCGACGAGGACGACTTGCCGGACGTCGTCGCGTCCTTCGCGCCGGCCGAGGCCGTGGCGGACGGCGAGGCCGAGTCCGAGGCACCGTCGCTCGCGCTCGCCGAAGCGGAGGGCGAGGCCGTGTCCAGGGCGGCGACACAGTTCTTGTAGTCCTCGGCGAGGCTCTTCGAGGACGACGGCGTGCTGTTGGTGTCGGCGATGGCCAGCGTCGACGTGAATCCGAAGCCCACGAGCACGGCCGTCGGCATCGCCACGGAGGCTATCGCCTTGCCCGCCGGCATGTGGAACCTGGTGAACAGCGGCTTCTTGGGTGCCGCATGCCGCGGCCCGGTTCTCACACGGGACTCGTCCACATCAGTCCCGTGGGTCACCTCGTCAGCCGGCACTGTGCCTCCCGTTCGCCCCGTTCACCGGGCTCGTTCCTGACAGGTCGTTCGACTCGTCCACCCCGTCCGGGCCCGGGAAGTAGGCGGCTGCCTCTTCCGGCGCGTCGTCCCCGGCCGGCGGGACGTCACCCTCCGGCTGCGGCTTCGGGGGCGCGCCCGGGGACCAGGCCACGGCCATCGCGCCGCCGATGAGGGCGAACAGGAAGCCCATGACGAAGCCACCGAAGTTGGACACGGGGAGCGACACCAGCGCGAGCAGGATCGCGGCGACTCCCGCGAACGTGCGGATGTGCTTCTGGAACCAGAGGCTGATCCCCAGGACGACGAGCAGCACACCGATGATCAGGGATCCGGCGCCCGCGGTGGTCGACATCGCCACCGTCAGGTTGCCGAGCTGGAGATGCGCGTACGGGAAGTACATGATCGGAAAGCCGGCGAGCAGGATGTACAGACCGGCCCAGAACGGCCGCGTGCCCCGCCAGGCGCGGAACTGCAGCCTCCGGCGGGTGAACTGGCCGGGTGCGGCAGGAGTCTCGGCGCTCATGGAAAACAGCTCCCTGGTGCGGCGTTGCTGTGGTGGTGGTGCTGTGGTGCGACACGGTGCGGTGGTGATGCCGTGTACCGCGCGTGAAGACCGTGGGAAGAAGGTGGAGGGCGGGGGTGCCGAGGGCTCCCCCGCCCGTCACGGAGTGCTCAGTAGCACTCCGCACCCGACGTCGAGATCGACATGTGCAGCCCGCTCAGCTTGAAGGTTCCGGCAGTGGTGGCCCACGCCGTCTGCTTCACGCCGGTCAGCGAGGCGTGGTCCGCCTCCTGCCCGAACCCGTTCGGGTTGGCCTGCTGCTTGTTGACCTCGTCCTGCTTGACGCCAGGACCCTTGCTCATGCTTCCGGCGGCGACACCGATGTTGATGTTGGTGAACGTCGCGTCGGCGGTGAGGTCGTCAAGGTCGATGTAGAGCTTGCTGGCCTCGACCGGCTTCTTCGCGTCGGTGCCCGCGTGCAGGATCAGGCTGACGTTCCCGAAGATCGGGACGTTCGGCGTGACCACCGACTGGCACAGGTTGGTGATCGTCGCCGTGTTGAACGCCGAGACCGCCACCGGGTGGATCGTGCTCTTACCCGCGAGGGTGACACCCGAGTCGACGGCACCGTACTGCTCGAAGCCGTCGCCCTCGAGCGAGTCGGCCGAGACCTTGAACTGCTGGCCGGACACGCTGAACGACGCGGCGAGAGCGCCCTGCGCGAGGGCGACACCTATACACGCCGTGGCGGCAACGCTGGGCACCATGACCACAGCGAACCGCTTCCATCTGGTCCCGCCACGCACCTGGGACTCCATATTTCCTCCTTCTCGGACGTACATCTCCGGCCCGGTATCGCCCCCAACGGCGGCTCAGCCGGGCAGGGATGGGAGAAGTGCTACGTCCTCGGAAGGGGAGCGCCCGTACTCGGAGGCACGAACGCACCTCGATCACCGGCGATCACCCCCGAGCGACAACCACTGGTCGCGCCTGACACGCATCACGCACAACCTTGCTGGACAGGCTTCGCCACAGGGCGAAGACCCCCCTGCCCAAGAGCCGGCGTCACTGCCGCCGACTCTGCTCGGTGGGGACCCAGATGAGCCCGCGGCCCGATTGGCTGTCGGGGTACGGGATTGGACCGAGCGTCGCCGATCGTGGTGCATTCTCGCCGCCCGCACAAGGGGCTTCGTTACTCGGTAGTAACGGCCGGATAACCGAAGGGCGGCCCGCCGGTCTCGGAAGGCGACTCTGGGTGTCATCCAGGGGCGGGGCAAAATAGTTGATTACCGGACAGAACCATTCAGGCCAACGGCCCTGCCTTACTCCAAGTAACAGCGGCCGCTATTACCAAGATTTGGTAAAGAGCGGCCGCCGTTGCACCGAGTGGGCAAATCTTTCACTTCGGCATCACAGGACGTGACGTTTAGCGACTGGTCAGCCCCGTGTTCAGATCGTGGCCCGACCGTGACCGGGGCTGTGGCCCGTGCCGTGGCTCAGAACAACGCCCGCGCCAGCGCCCGGCGCGCGCCCACCACCCGGGGGTCGTCGGTGCCCACGACGTCGAAGAGCTCGAGAAGCCTCCGCCGTACGGCGTCCCGCTCGTCCCCGGCCGTCCGCTGCACGGTCCCGATCAGCCGCCCGAAGGCGTCCTCGACATGGCCGCCCACCAGGTCCAGGTCGGCGGCCGCGATCTGCGCCTGGGCGTCGGCCGGCTTCTCGGCCGCGTCCTTGCGCACCGCCTGCGGGTCCATCCCCTGCACCCGCTGGAGCAACTCGGCCTGCGCGAGGCCCAGCTTGGCCTCGCTGTTGGCCGGGTCGTCGCTGAGCACGTTCCTGTACGCCTGGACCGCACCGCCGAAGTCACCCGCGTCCAGCGCCCGCACGGCGGCTTCGAGAAGCGCGTCGTAGGGGCCCGCCGGCATCTCCGCGGGCTCGGCCTCGGCGCCCGGCTCGGCGTCGGGGTCGACGACGAGTCCGGTCAGGCCGAACCGCTGCTCGGCGACCTGCACCAGCTGATCCAGCGTCCCGCGGATCTGCTCCTCGCCGACCGCGCCCTGGAAGAGCGGCAGCGCCTGCCCCGCGACGACGGCGAACACCGCCGGGATCCCCTGGATCCCGAACTGCTGCATCAGCATCTGGTTGGCGTCGACGTCGATCTTCGCCAGCAGGAAGCGGCCGTCGTACTCGACGGCGAGGCGCTCCAGGACCGGGCTCAGCTGCTTGCAGGGCTGACACCACTCGGCCCAGAAGTCGAGGACGACAGGGACTTCGGCGGACCGCTGGAGGACATCACGCTCGAAGCCGGCTTCGTCGACGTCGATGACCAGATCGGCCGGAGAGACGGCTCCGGCCCCACCCTGACGGGCCGCTTCGGCGCGCGTCTGCTCGGCCTTGGCCTTGGCCTCTTGGGCCGCCTTGACCGCGGCGAGATCGACGACGCCGCTCATGGACATGTTCCGTGGCTGCATGCGTCTATCCTCCCCCGTTCCCGCGCGCAAGTGAAAAGCGATGTGAAAGCTGGCCGAACATGTGTTTCGCAACGGCGCCGGGTCCCCACCCCACGCCATGGTCGTCGCCCGTGCGGTCGGCCCACGGGCTTTCGCTACGACTCGTAGCGTAATGCCATCGGGGACCCGCGCGACACCACATTCCGGTGATCTCCCTCACGGCATCACACGAACCGCCGGTTATGGTCGTGGGATGCAGACCCGCACCCCCGCCGGACGTACCGGCCGCCCGCGCAGTGCCGCCGCGGACGCGGCGATCCTGGCGGCGACGCGGCAGGCGCTGGTCGAACTGGGCTGGTCCAAGCTCACCCTGGGAGACGTGGCCACCCGGGCCGGCGTCGCGAAGACGACCCTCTACCGCCGCTGGGCGGGCAAGAACGAGCTCGTCGTGGACGCGGTGGCGGAGCTGTTCGACGAGCTCGAACTCCCCGACCGCGGCAGCCTGGCGGACGACATCGAGGGCGTGGTGCTGCAGTTCGCGGCGATCCTGGACCGACCGGAGGCCCGGAGCGGCCTGATGGCGGCGGTCGCCGAGTCGACCCGGGACGACGCGCTGCGGGAACGCATCCGCACCTCCATCGTGGACCGCCAGAAGCGGCTGGTCACGGAGGGCCGGGAACGTGCCCAGCGACGCGGCGAACTCCCCGCGCAGACCGACCCGCGCGAGGCGGAGCGCACGGCGGATCTCATCTTCGACGTGGTGGCCGGATCCGTGGTGCACCGCGCCCTGGTGAGCGGCAAACCGGCGGACGAGGAATGGGCGCGCGGCCTGACGCGGGTTCTGCTGCTGGGCCTGGCGGGCGCGGCGGACGAGGCCAAACCATAACAACGGGAGCTCTTTTGCGGCTCATTTGCGGCTCATTTGCGAAGGCGAGACCTTTTCGCCTGTGCCTCACCCATGAGAGGCACGTCCGCACGTAGGGCTTGTTGGCGGCTTCGAGTGCGTCGGTGCGGGCGTCGGAGGCGTCGCGGTAGTCGAGCGAGGCCTCCTTGCCGGCGCCGCCGTGGTGCAACGCCACCCCGGCCGGACAGCGGTCGAGCCGCACGGTCCCGCCGGCGCTGTTGCTTCATGTGGCCCGGGAAACGCCGGAACGCATCCGTACGTCAGGCGGCGGAGCCCTCCCCCGGGAGCCCCGCCGCCGGACCTCCTAGAACCCCGCCGGCTCCGTGTACACGCCCCACTCGTCCCGCAGCACCCCGCAGATCTCGCCCAGGGTCGCCTCGGCCCGTACGGCCTCCAGCATCGGCTCGATCATGTTGGCGCCGGACCGTGCGGCGCCCAGCATCGCGTCCAGGGCCGCGCGCACCGCGCCCTCGTCCCGCGCCGCCCGCCGCTCGCCCAGCACGCGCACCTGCTCCCGCTCGACCTCGTGCGAGACGCGGAGGATCTCCAGGTCCCCGGTGACGGACCCGGTGTGCACGTTGACGCCCACGACCCGCTTGTCGCCCTTCTCCAGCGCCTGCTGGTACTGGAAGGCGGACTCGGCGATCTCGCCGGTGAACCAGCCGTCCTCTATGCCGCGCAGGATGCCCGAGGTGACCGGGCCGATCGGGTGCCGACCGTCCGGATGGGCACGCAGCCCCCGCTCCTTGATCTGGTCGAAGATCCTCTCGGCCTCTGCCTCGATGCGGTCGGTGAGCTGTTCGACGTACCAGGAACCGCCCAGCGGGTCGGCCACGTTGGCGACGCCGGTCTCCTCCATGAGCACCTGCTGCGTGCGCAGCGCGATCTCGGCGGCCTGCTCGCTCGGCAGCGCGAGGGTCTCGTCGAGGGCGTTGGTGTGCAGCGAGTTGGTCCCGCCGAGCACGGCCGCCAGCGCCTCCACCGCCGTACGCACCACGTTGTTGTACGGCTGCTGGGCGGTCAGCGAGACCCCGGCGGTCTGCGTGTGGAAGCGCAGCCACTGCGCCTTGTGCGACCGGGATCCGTACACCTCCCGCATCCAGCGCGCCCAGATCCGGCGGGCCGCACGGAACTTGGCGATCTCCTCGAAGAAGTCGACGTGCGCGTCGAAGAAGAAGGAGAGGCCGGGCGCGAAGACGTCCACGTCCAGGCCGCGGGAGAGCCCCAGCTCGACGTAGCCGAAGCCGTCCGCGAGCGTGTAGGCCAGCTCCTGCGCGGCCGTCGCACCCGCCTCGCGGATGTGGTAGCCGGAGACGGACAGCGGCTTGTACGCGGGGATGCCGGCGGCGCAGTACTCCATCAGGTCGCCGATCAGCCGCAGATGGGGTTCGGGCTGGAACAGCCACTCCTTCTGGGCGATGTACTCCTTGAAGATGTCGGTCTGCAGCGTGCCGTTGAGGACCGACGGGTCGACGCCCTGCCGTTCGGCGGCGACCAGGTACATGCAGAAGACGGGCACGGCGGGCCCGCTGATCGTCATGGACGTCGTGACGTCGCCGAGCGGGATGTCCTTGAACAGGACCTCCATGTCGGCGGCGGAGTCGATGGCGACCCCGCAGTGCCCGACCTCGCCGAGCGAGCGCGCGTCGTCCGAGTCCCGCCCCATGAGGGTCGGCATGTCGAAGGCCACCGAGAGACCGCCGCCGCCGTTGGCGAGGATCATCTTGTAGCGCTCGTTGGTCTGCTCGGCGTTGCCGAACCCGGCGAACTGGCGGATCGTCCAGGTCCGCCCGCGGTAGCCGGTCGGATACAGCCCGCGGGTGTAGGGGTACTCCCCCGGCCAGCCGATCCGCTCGAATCCCTCATAGGTGTCCCCTGGCCGGGGCCCGTACACCGGCTCCACCGGATCCCCGGAGAGCGTGGTGAAGTCCGCGTCCCGCTTGCGGGCCGCGTCGTAACGGGCCTGCCAGCGTCGGCGGCCCTCCTCGATGGCGTCAGCGTCCATACCCTCAATTTACTAGGACGTCCAAGTAAATGTCGATGGAGTACCGCCGCACGGGTGTCCGTACGGCGGTGCGGTGACCTCGCCGCGAGGAGCCTGCGGCCTAGGCCTGGACCTTCGCGGCCACCGGAGAGCCCTCGGTGACCTTGGCGTCCAGCTCGCGGGTGACCTTGCGCTCCACGAAGAAGGCGGCGGTGGGGACGGTGCCCGCCAGCAGCACCCACAGCTGCTTGCCGACCGGCCACTTCGCCTTGGAGCCCAGGTCGAAGGCGAAGACCAGGTAGACGACGTAGAGCCAGCCGTGCGCGATGGCGACGACGCGCGTGACGTCGGCCGCACCGCTGATGTCCAGCCCGTACTTGGCGATCATGCTCAGGCACAGCAGCACCAGCAGCACACCGGTGACGTAGGCCAGGACGCGGTAGCGGGTCAGCACGCTTTTTTTCATGGGGAAGAGCGTAACCACCCGTTCCGGGAGATCTTGCCCCGGGGCACGGCACGGCGGGCGGCGGGTTCAGTCCTCGTCGAAGTCGTGCGCGGCCACCCGCAGCGGCCGGAGCATCGCGAAGATCTCCCCGCACTCCTCCGCGTCGTAGGCCCCGAGCCCGAAGTCCATCGCCATCAGGTCGCGGGTGGCCGCCTCCACGACCTCGCGGCCCTTCTCGGTGATCGTGGCAAGCGTGCCGCGCCCGTCGTTGGGGTTGGGACGCTTGTCGACCAGACCCGACTTCACCAGCCGGTCGACGGTGTTCGTCACCGAGGTCGGGTGCACCATCAGCCGCTCGCCGATCTTCGACATCGGCAGTTCGCCGGCCTTGGAGAAGGTGAGCAGCACCAGCGCCTCATAGCGCGCGAACGTCAGCCCGTACGGCTTGACCACCGCGTCGACCTCGGCCAGCAGGATCTGCTGGGCCCGCATGATCGAGGTGATCGCGGCCATCGACGGGACGTTTCCCCAGCGCTGCTTCCAGAGGTCGTCGGCACGGGCGATGGGGTCGAAGGGGAGACTGAGAGGCTTCGGCACGTCACCGACCCTACCGGCCGGTCATATAACGGTCAGCCGTGTCTCGGCTTTCGGTCATCTCCGCCACCACGCGGGCGGCAGGCCCGGCCGCCCGCGTCCCCGGGCGGCCGCGCGCGTCCCCCCGGACGGCCGCCACGGCAGCCGCGGTGACGCCCGCCGGCTTCCACACGTCCGCTGAGATCCGCCGCCGTACGGGGCCTGCTCGTCCGGCTGCACCGAACCGGGCGGAGCACCGACGGCCGAGGAGGCCGCCGCACGGCCGGTCCGGCATCCGCCGCCCGAAGCGCGACGGCCTCGACGGCGGCCCTGGCCGGGCTGTCCGGCGGATCAAGTCGCGGGAAAGCAACGGTGGCTGTCAGCCGAGGTGAGCGGGGCGAGCGTGCCGGCCCCCGCGGCTGCGGCAGGATCCGCCGGACAGCCCCTAACGGCGCCCGGCCCGGCGCAGATGGTGTCGGACCGCGCGCTGGGCAACCGGGCCGAGTTCGTCCAAGGCGGCCACCATCGCGCCGAGTTGCTCAAGGGCGTCCAGTGCGGCGTGGGCGCCGGCGGTGTCGACGCCCTCGTACAGCTCGATGCCGACGAAGGACGCGGCGACCGCGCGGGCGAGCCCGGCCGGGTCGGCGAAGTCACCGAACGGGGTGGTCGCGAGGACCCTGACGAGCGCCCTCTCGATCTCGGCGATCCACAGGTCGAGCCCCGCCGCCGTGGCCGGTCCGAGCGCTTCATGGGTCTGGGCGCCGGCCAGCAGCTGGCCGAGCAGGGCGACATGGCCGCCCGAGCGGGCCTCCTCGTGGATCTGCCGTCCCACGGAGAGGAGCTCGGAGAGCGAGCCGACCGCGGCGAGGCGGGGGCGGAAGCGGGCGACGGCCTGCTCGGCGCCGTACCGGCAGGCGGCGGCGAGGAGTTCGTCCACCGATCCGAAGTGGTAGAAGACCAGCGCCTGGTTGACCCCGGCCGCCGCCGCCACCGTACGGGCCGACGTCCTGGCGATCCCCTGCTCGGTGAGCGTCCGCAGCGCGCCCTCCAGCAGCTTGTTCTTGGTCTCCAGGGACTTGGCGGTCTCCGGGCTCACGCGCGCGGCTCCTCACGGACCGGCCGCAGCCCCGGCCGCACCCCGTGGCCGCGGATGTCGGTGTACGACGCCTCGAAGGAGCCCTGGTAGCCGAAGAGCGGCCCGAAGTACCGGTTCACGACCCGCACCCGGATCCGGAACCGGCCGGCGCGGTCGTCGTAGGACTCGCGTACCTCGGCGGTGGCGCCGACGAGTTCGGGGACGCGGACGTCCACCGGGCCCTCCCTGAACCGGTGCTCACCGGAGCGGATCAGCAGGGAGCCGTCGGCCTCCGCGTGCAGGTGCAGCTCGCTGGCGAGGTGCTGATGGGTGCCGAGGTAGTCGAGGATGCGGTCGCCCTTGGGGCTGAGCACCATCTGGGCGTCGAAGCGGCGGGGGCGGCCGGGCAGGTCGAAGGTGCGCACGAAGGTCACCGTCTCACGGCCGTGGGAGTCCGTGTAGGGCACATTCTCGATCTTGAAGGGCACGTTCCGGGCGGCCTCCGGGACCAGGATGTTGCGGGTGGCACCCAGTGCCAGGAACGGCTTCACGAAGGCCCCGCCGTGCCAGATCCGCTCCATCACACCGTGGCCGGTGCAGGCCTCGCCGCTCGCCAGGCCGACCGAGAAGCGGCGTTGCAGCCGTGGGTGCAGCCGGTCGAAGTCCGGGCCCAGCACCGTGCGGAACATCGAGGTCACTGCTGTTTCTCCAGAGTGTGCAGGACCCGGGGGGCGGCGATCCGGGCCGGTGGGGTGCGCAGGCAACGGCGGGCGGCGGGGGTGGTCGCGAGCGGGGGCGCGACCAGGGCCAGCGACAGGGCCACGACGAGGAGCAGCGGGACCAGGAAGGCGACGGTGGGCGAGAGCGTGCCGGGCCCCGGCCCCCGGCTCAGGCCGATGACGCAGCCGGCGATCGCCAGTGCGCGGACCGTCATCTCGGCGAACCAGTTCCACCGCGCCCGCTCCGGGGTGATCCCGCGCTCCAGCCACAGCCGCAGCCGGTCGAAGGACCACGCGGTCGCCCAGCCCATCAGCGGGCGCAGGACCAGGCGGTCGGCGAGCGTACCGAAGGCACCCCAGCGGGGCCGGTAGTCGTAGCCGGTGAGAAAACGGACGCCGTCGGCGACCGGGATGTACCGCCAGTAGCCGCTGCCCTCGGCAAGCAGCGAGAGCGGGTGCGGGGCGGCGAAGCGCAGGGCCGAGGTGCGGGTGCCGTCGGGGCGCTCCTTCTCCCCTGCCGAGACGCCGGTGCCGGCGATGGTCAGGAACGGGAGCACGCGCGTGGCGTATCGGAAGCGCTGCGGTTCGCCCGCCGCGCGGGGGAGGTAGTCGATCTCGGTGAACCGCAGGTCCCAGCGCTGATGCCGGGCCGGGTCCTGGGTGCGGGCCCACAGTTCGTCCAGATCGGCGCGGATGTGCGCCTCTATATAGAGCCCCATCGGTGTCGTACCCCCGTCACCTGGTCATTCGAGTGCTTTTTGAGCGATCGCTCAAACACTCGGGTGACGACGGTACCTTTTTTTGAGCGATCGCTCAATCAGGCGGCGCAAGAAAACCCCGGCCTCACCGAGGGGGGGCCGGGGCTCTGTCCGCTTCCGACTACTGGGCGAGGTGCCGCTCGACCGTCGCCACCTTGCTGGTGAGCCCGTCGGTGACACCGGGCCGGATGTCCGCCTTGAGGACCAGGGAGACGCGCGGGACACGCTCCTCGACGACGGCGACGGCCCTCCTGACGACGTCCATCACCTCGTCCCACTCGCCCTCGACCGAGGTGAACATGGCGTCGGTACGGTTGGGCAGCCCGGACTCGCGGACCACCCGGACGGCGTCGGCGACGTACTCCCCCACGTCCTCGCCCACGCCCAGCGGCGTCACGGAGAAGGCGACGATCATGCGTTCACGGTTCCTTCCTCGCGGGCGCGGGACGCGATGACCGCGTCCTCGGCCTCGCGGCGCAGCCTGCGCTCGGCGAAGAAGCCGCCGGTCGGCAGGACGGAGAGGACGAAGTAGAAGAGGCCGGTCTTCAAGGACCACTTGGTGCGGTTCCAGGCGTCGGCCCAGAAGATCACGTAGAGGATGAAGAGCACACCGTGGATCGCGCCCATCACGGGCACCGCGTTGAAGTCCGTGGTCCGCTTGAGCACCGAGCAGACGAGCAGGATCAGGAAGGAGACGGCCTCCGGGGCGGAGACCAGGCGCAGGCGGCGGATGGCGGTGGCGGTCTTGATGTCCACGGGTCACCTTCGGTGGGAGAGACGTCCACTCTTTGTGAACGCGAGCACAAACGTTCACCCATTGTGGCAAAGAGCCTCGCGGTCCCCGCGCGGGGGTGGGAGGCCGGGCCCGGCGGCAGGCGGGAGCGGGTGCGCGGTCGTGTTCTTCATGCCCCCGCTTCTTCATGACCCCGCCGGGACTGGTGGTACGCGCCGCGTGGGCGCCACTCGGCGACCGGCTTCGGGCAGAGCTGCACGCGGCGCTCTCCCCGGCGAGCGGAACGACCTCAAGGAGCGGCGGAGCGCCTTCCTGCCGCGCACCGACGAGGAGGACGGCGCCCCGCCGAGGTCCGTGGTCGCCCGCCGAGGTCCACGGTCGGCCTGCCGGCCGGGACGGCGGTGACACGCCTCCCGGCCGACCGGCGCCCTGCCCCCTAAGGGACGGATCGGGGGCGATGTCCACCTCCGGGACCTGTTGCCGCCGTCTGCCTGCGGCTACCTTCGCAGCGTGGCGATGTTCCGACTCCAGGGCAGCAAGGTGCTCGCCGTCGAGATGACCGGGGATGCCGTGAAGGCGAAGAACGGCTCGATGGTGGCGTACGACGGGCAGATGGCGTTCAAGAAACTGAGCGGCGGCGGCGAGGGGCTGCGCGGGATGGTGACCCGGCGGCTCACCGGCGAGCAGATGACGGTGATGGAGGTGAGGGGGCACGGGACGTGCTGGTTCGCGGACCGGGCGTCCGAGATCAACCTGGTCGGCCTGCGGGGCGACAAGCTGTACGTCGAGTCGAGCAACCTGCTCGCGACCGACGCGGGCCTGCGCACCGGCACCACGTTCACCGGCCTGCGCGGCGCCTCCCAGGGCAACGGCCTGTTCACCACCACGGTCGAGGGCCACGGCCAGGCGGCGATCATGTCGGACGGCCCGGCGGTGGTGCTCAGGGTCAGCGCGCAGTACCCGCTGACCGTCGACCCGGGCGCCTACATCGCCCACCAGGGCAGCCTCCGCCAGTCCTTCCAGTCGGGTGTCACCTTCCGCACGTTCTTCGGTGAGGGCGGCGGCGAGGCCTTCCAGATCCGGTTCGAGGGGGACGGCCTGGTGTACGTACAGCCGAGCGAGCGGAACACGATCGCGGGGGACGTCTGACATGACCCTGCGCGAGGTGAACTCCAAGATGGTCGAGGCGACCGTCGTGCCCGGGCAGCGGCTGTTCAGCCAGCGCGGCGCGATGCTCGCCTACAAGGGCGAGGTGTCCTTCACCCCCAACATCCAGGGCGGCCAGGGCGGCCTGATGTCCATGATCGGCCGCCGGGTCGCCGGCGAGGCCACCCCCCTCATGACCGTCGAGGGCAGCGGCACGGTCTTCTTCGGGCACGGCGGGCACCACGTCCAGGTCATCACCCTCACCGGCGACACCCTCTACGTCGAGGCGGACCGGCTGCTCGCCTTCGAGGGCACGCTGCAGCAGGGGACGATGTTCATGGGTTCCCAGGGCGGCGTGATGGGGATGGTGCGCGGTCAGGTCACCGGCCAGGGCCTGTTCACCACCACCCTCAAGGGCCACGGCGCGGTCGCGGTGATGGCCCACGGCGGGGTCTTCGAGATCCCGATCACTCCGCAGCGCCCGGTCCATGTGGACCCGCAGGCCTACGTCGCCCACCACGGCGACGTGCGCAACAAGCTGTCGTCCGCGCTCGGCTGGCGGGACATGGTGGGCCGCGGCTCCGGCGAGGCGTTCCAGCTGGAGCTCAGCGGCAACGGCATGGTGTACGTGCAGGCGTCCGAGGAGAAGCTGTGAGCGCATACGGGGCCGCCGGGGCGGCCGGGCCGGTCGTGTACGACCCCATGACCCTCCCCGTCGACGACAACGTCAACAAGTACACCTTCTGTGTGGAGCTCAAGAGCGGCCAGTGGTTCCTGCAGAAGGGGAAGATGATCGCCTACTACGGCGCGATCGACTTCAACGGCGTGGGACACGGCCGGCTGGACCGCCTGGTCCGCACTTCCTTCCATTCGCCTCTGCACGCGAGCGACTGGGTGGTGGCGGAGGGTTCGGGCAAGATGCTCCTCGCCGACCGGGCCTTCGATGTGAACTCCTACGACCTGGACGACGGCAACCTGACCATTCGCTCGGGCAACCTGCTCGCTTTTCAGCCAAGTCTCGCGCTGAAGCAATCGATCGTTCCCGGTTTTCTGACCCTTATAGGAACCGGGAAGTTTGTGGCGGCGTCCAACGGCCCGGTGGTGTTCATGGAACCCCCCGTCCGGGTGGACCCGCAGGCACTGGTGGGGTGGGCCGACTGCCCCTCCCCGTGCCACCACTACGACCATGGGTACATGACCGGTGTGATGGGCGGTCTACGTGCACTGACAGGCCTCGGCGGGGCCTCCGGGGAGGAGCACCAGTTCGAGTTCGTGGGGGCCGGCACGGTCCTGCTCCAGTCCACCGAGACCCTGATGGCCGAGCAGGCCACGGGAGCGGTTCCGCACGAGCCCGGAGTGCCCGGCGGAGGCGTCCCCGCCACAGGCCGTCCACAGCAACCGGGCGCACCGCGCCTTCCCGGACAGCTGGGAGACCTCCAGCGTCGCTTCGGGCTGTGAGCGGTAGTCTGCGGAGTGTGACATCGAACGCGTGCGCACAGTCACACCACCCTCACTAGTTCGCCTTTCAACATTTTAGGTAGACTTCACTCATGGAGACCGAGACGGCCACGCGCTGGCTGACGGATGCGGAGCAGTGCGCCTGGCGCACCCACCTGGACGTCAACAGGCTGTTGACGTATCAGCTCGAAAAAGATCTGCAACCGTTCGGCCTGACAATGAACGACTACGAGATCCTGGTGAACCTGTCCGAGTCGGAGGACTACCGGTTGCGGATGAGCGATCTCGCCGCCGCGACCCTCCAGTCCAAGAGCCGGTTGTCCCACCAGATCACCCGCATGGAGAACGCGAACCTGGTCCGCCGCGAGAACTGCGAGTCGGACCGCCGCGGTCTGTACGCCGTCCTCACCGAGCACGGCATGGAGACGATGAAGAAGGTGGCGCCACATCATGTCGCCTCCGTGCGGCGGCACTTCATCGACCTGCTGTCACCGGAGGCACTCATGGAGCTGGACAAGGGCCTGAAGCCGATCGCGGACCACCTGCGGGGGCAGCGCGGGCGCCCGTGACGACAGGCGGCACCCGAAGAGCGGCGGACGGGGGTTCAGGTGCCGTCCGCCGCTCCGCCGCGTGGCGGTCACGGCATGCCCAGGGACGCGCGGGCACGCTCTGACCACCTCGCCGGCGTGGCTCTGAGCCTATGCGCGGCTGCCGCCACGCGAGTGCCGCCGGCCCTCACCGGCCCGCAGCCCGGAGACGGCCCGGACCGCTGCCGCGGAGACCAGGGCGACGCACCCCGCCAGGGCGAAACAAGCCCCCACCGACAGCCGTCCGACCAGCAGACCGGCCACCACGGAGCCTCCCGCACTTCCGGCGTTGACGGCCGCGTTCACCCACGCCCCGGCCCGCGTCCGCTCCCCCTCCGCCGCCGTCTCGTCGGCCAGCAGATACGCCGTCGTCAGGGTCGGCGCCACGAACGCCCCCGCCACCGCCATGGCCCCGCCCAGCGTCCACATCCCGGGTGCGAACCCGGCGGCCCCCAGGACCACCCCCAGCCCCACCGCCAGCCAGGCCAGCCGCTCCCCCGCCGGACGGCGCCACTCCACCGCCCCGTTCAGCAGTCCGCCCACCGCGCTGCCCGCCGAGAGCGCGGCCAGCACCCAGGGGACGGCCTCATCGCCGTACGACCGTTGCCCGGCGAACGCCATCACCAGGAGTTCCGCCGCGCTCAGCGCCAGGCCGAGGCCGGCTGCCGCGGCCACCGGGGCCGCCGGGAAGCGGCCGGGCGAGCGGCCCGCCTCCTTGTTCTTCTTCGGCGGGACCACTGCCCGTACCGCCGGTGACATCACGAACGCACACGTGCCGGCCGTCATCAGCACCGCGCTCAGCAGCAGCCCCGCCGGCGGCGGGCCGAACCGCAGCAGCAGGCCCACCAGTGCCGGGCCTGACACGAACAGCAGTTCCTCGGCGACTCCGTCCAGGCTGTACGCCCGGCGTAGCAGGGCGGGGTCGTCGGCCAGCCGCCCCCACACCGCCCGCATCGTGGGGCCAAGCGGCGGCGCGACGCACCCGGTGAGCGCGGCGGCCGCGGCGAGGGCGGCCGGTGGCGCGCCGGGTCGCCAGGTCAGGACGGCCAGGAGGCAGAGAAGAGCGCTGTAGAGGGCCGCCAGCAACGGCAGGACGCGCCGTGGGCCGTAGCGGTCCACCAGCGTCGCCCGGACGGGCAGCAGGACGACCACCGTGCCGCCGAAGAGGGCCATCACCAGGCCGGAGACGGCATAGGAGCCGGTCGCCCCGGTCACGGACAGCAGCACGGACAGCGGGACCGTGCCGTAGGAGAGACGGGCCACGAGGGCGGCCAGGAAGGTGTGGCGCGCGGACGGGACGCGCAGGACGGCGGCGTACGAGGTGTGCCGCACCGGTGAAGGGCGTGACGTGGTCGACGCGGACATGCGTGAGTTCCTCTGAGAGAGGCGGAAGAGGGGACACCTGAGCGCGCCACGGCACGGGACGTTCACATGCCGTGGTGCTGGGTGCGCTCTACGCCAAGGAGAGGAACATGCCGGTCAAGGTAGCAGCGGCAGCCGGGGGCCGGCCATCGTCAGCCCTCCGTCAGCCCCGCCACCAGTTCGTCGGCCGCCCGGTACGGGTCCAGTTCGCCGGCCACGATGCGCTCCGCGAGGGCGCCGAGGTGGCGGTCTCCGTGGAGGTCGCCGATGCGTTCGCGCAGGGCCGTGACCGCGATGGTCTCGACCTCGCGGGAGGCGCGGGCCAGCCGGCGTTCCGTCAGGACGCCCCGCTCCTCCATCCAGGCGCGGTGCTTCTCCAGGGCTTCCACCAACTCGTCGATGCCCTCCGCGCGGGCGGCGACCGTCTTGACGATGGGCGGACGCCAGTCGCCGGGACCGCGGGACTCGCCGAGGCCGAGCATGTGGTTCAGTTCGCGGGCGGTGGCGTCCGCGCCGTCCCGGTCGGCCTTGTTGACGACGTAGACGTCGCCGATCTCCAGGATTCCGGCCTTGGCCGCCTGGATGCCGTCGCCCATCCCCGGGGCCAGCAGCACCACGCTCGTGTCCGCCTGGGAGGCGATCTCGACCTCCGACTGGCCGACGCCGACCGTCTCGACGAGGATCACGTCGCAGCCCGCCGCGTCCAGGACCCGGATGGCCTGGGGTGCCGACCAGGCCAGGCCGCCGAGGTGGCCCCGGGTGGCCATCGAGCGGATGTAGACGCCGGGGTCGGAGGCGTGGTCGGACATCCGGACGCGGTCGCCCAGGAGGGCTCCGCCGGAGAACGGGGAGGACGGGTCGACGGCCAGGACGCCGACCCGTTTGCCCTGTTTGCGATAGGCGGTCACGAGCGCCGAGGTGGAGGTCGACTTGCCGACCCCCGGGGAACCGGTCAGGCCCACCACATAGGCGTTTCCGGTCAGCGGGGCGAGCGCCGCCATGACCTCCCTGAGCTGTGGGGACGCCCCCTCCACCAGGGAGATCAGGCGGGCCACCGCACGCGGTCGGCCCTCCCTCGCCTGGGCCACCAGTGAGGAGACGTCCTGCATCACAGCTCCGTTCGCTCCGTTCGCTTCCGTTCGCTCAGCGAAACGTACTCAGGCCTTCGGCACCCGCACGATCAGCGCGTCGCCCTGACCGCCGCCACCGCACAGCGCGGCCGCGCCGACCCCGCCGCCCCGGCGCTTGAGCTCAAGGGCCAGGTGCAGCACAAGGCGCGCTCCGGACATCCCGATGGGGTGACCCAGGGCGATCGCACCACCGTTGACGTTAACCGTTTCGGTGGACACGCCGAGGTCCTTCATTGACTGCACGGCGACGGCGGCGAAGGCCTCGTTGATCTCGATGAGGTCGAGGTCGGAGACCTCCAGGCCCTCCTTCTTCAGGGCGTGCCGGATGGCGTTGGACGGCTGGGACTGGAGGGAGTTGTCCGGTCCGGCCACGTTGCCGTGGGCGCCGATCTCGGCGAGCCAGTCGAGGCCCAGCTCCTCGGCCTTGGCCTTGCTCATCACGACCACGGCCGCGGCGCCGTCCGAGATCTGGGAGGAGGTGCCGGCGGTGATGGTGCCGTCCTTCGTGAACGCCGGGCGGAGCCTGCCCAGCGACTCCGCCGTGGTGTCGCCGCGGATGCCCTCGTCCTTGCTGAAGACGACGGGCTCGCCCTTGCGCTGCGGGATCTCGACCGGGGTGATCTCGGCCTCGAAGACGCCGTTCTTCTGCGCGGCGGCGGCCCGCTGGTGGGACAGGGCGGCGATCTCGTCCTGCTCGGGGCGCTGGATGCCGAGACGGGTGTTGTGCTTCTCGGTGGACTCGCCCATGGCGATGTTCTCGAAGGCGTCGGTCAGGCCGTCGTACGCCATCGCGTCGAGCATCTCGATCGCGCCGTACTTGAAGCCCTCGCGGGACTTCGGGAGCAGGTGCGGGGCGTTGGTCATGGACTCCTGGCCGCCCGCGACCACGATGTCGAACTCACCCGCGCGGATCAGCTGGTCGGCGAGCGCGATGGCGTCGAGACCGGAGAGGCACACCTTGTTGACCGTGAGCGCCGGGACGCTCATCGGGATGCCGGCCTTCACGGCGGCCTGGCGGGCCGGGATCTGCCCGGCGCCGGCCTGGAGCACCTGCCCCATGATCACGTACTGCACCTGGTCGCCCCCGATCCCCGCACGGTCGAGGGCGGCCTTGATCGCGAAGCCGCCGAGGTCGGCTCCGGAGAAGGACTTCAGCGAGCCCAGCAGTCGTCCCATGGGCGTACGCGCGCCCGCGACGATCACCGAGGTGGTTCCAGAGTTTCCAGAAGTCATGAGCTGCGAATCCCCTTACCGGCTGCACTGCCGAGGAGTGAACGAGGGTTTACTTCGAATGTATTGCGTGGCACTCCGTGCCGTCATCGGGCCGTCAGTGTGATCGCTGGCACGTTGCGTAACCACCGTCGTGGCGCTGCACTGAATCCATGCTGACGCGAATCGACCACATCGGGATCGCCTGCCACGACCTCGACGCGACCGTCGAGTTCTACCGGGCCACGTACGGCTTCGAGGTGTTCCACACCGAGGTCAACGAGGAGCAGGGCGTGCGCGAGGCCATGCTCAAGATCAACGAGACGTCCGACGGCGGCGCCTCCTACCTGCAGCTCCTTGAACCGACCCGGGAGGACTCGGCGGTCGGCAAGTGGCTCGCGAAGAACGGCGAGGGGGTGCACCACATCGCCTTCGGTACGGCGGATGTGGACGGGGACGCGGCCGACATCCGCGCCAAGGGCGTACGCGTGCTGTACGAGGAGCCACGGATCGGCTCCATGGGGTCGCGGATCACCTTCCTGCACCCGAAGGATTGCCACGGCGTACTGACAGAACTGGTCACTTCGGCGGCTGTTGAGTCACCTGAGCACTGACCCTCGTACATATGGGCCGGTAGGGTTGGGGGCGGTCGTCCCTTCGCAGGTTCGCAGGGCCGGGGCGGCCGCATGCCGGGGTCCGGGTTTCGGGGGACGAGCGTCGGGGCAGCAGCCCGTGCTCCGCCGTTGATCTGACACCATTCCCCGGGGGCCCCGTTCGGCGGATGGACGGAGCTCGTTCGGAGAAGGTTGCGACCAGGGGACGGATGGGACCGCGCAGTGCGGGGCTACGAGAGCCAGGAGCGAGAGCCGGCGGCTGACGTCGACCACCTCTCTCGGTTCGAGGCCGAGATGAAACGGCTGAAGACCGAGCGGGAAAAGGCGATCCAGCATGCCGAGGACCTCGGCTACCAGGTCGAGGTGCTGCGCGCCAAGCTGCACGAGGCGCGGCGCACCATCATGTCCCGGCCCGCGTTCGACGGCGGCGACATCGGCTACCACGCCGAGCAGCTGCTGCGTAACGCCCAGATGCAGGCCGACCAGATCCGCCAGGAGGCGGAGCGGGTGGCCGCGGAGGCCCGGGCGCAGACCCAGCGGATCCTCCAGGAGCACGCCGAGCAGGCCGCGCGGCTCCAGGCCGAGCTGCACCAAGAGGCGGTGACCCGCCGCCAGCAGCTGGACCAGGAGCTGGCCGAGCGCCGGCAGACCGTCGAGTCGCACGTCAACGAGAACGTTTCGTGGGCCGAGCAGCTGCGGGCGCGCACGGAGTCGCAGGCCCGGCGGCTGCTCGACGAGTCGCGGGCCGAGGCCGAGCAGGCCATGGCCGCCGCCCGCGCCGAGGCCCAGCGGCTGACCGACGAGGCCCGGCAGCGGCTGACCAGCGACGCCGAGGCGGCCCGCGCGGAGGCCGAGCAGATCCTGCTGCGCGCCCGCCGGGACGCCGAGCGGCTGCTGAACGCCGCGTCCACCCAGGCCCAGGAGGCCACCGACCACGCGGAGCAGCTGCGCAACTCCACCGTGACGGAGTCGGACGCGGCCCGCCGGCAGGCGAGTGAGCTGAGCCGGGCCGCCGGGGAGCGGATGGCGGAGGCCGAGGAGGCGCTGCGCAAGGCGCAGTCCGAGGCCGAGAAGCTGGTCACCGAGGCCGAGGCGAACGCCGCGAAGGCGCTCTCCACCGCCGAGGCCACCAACCAGCAGCGCACCCAGACCGCCAAGGAGCAGGTGGCCAGGCTGGTCAGCGAGGCCACCAAGGAGGCGGAGGCCACCAAGGCGGACGCCGAGCAGGTCGTCGCGGACGCCAGGGCCGAGGCCGAGAAGATCATCGCGGAGGCGTCCGAGAAGGCCCGCAGCCTCACCGCCGAGGAGAGCGCCTCCCAGCTGGCGAAGGCCGCCAAGACCGCCGAGGACGTCCTCAACAAGGCCTCCGAGGAGGCCAAGCGGACCACGCGGGCCGCCGCCGAGGAGGCCGAGCGGATCCGCACCGAGGCGGAGGCCGAGGCGGACCGGCTGCGCGCCGAGGCGCACGACATCGCCGAGCAGCTCAAGGGCACGGCGAAGGACGACACCAAGGAGTACCGGGCCAAGACGGTCGAGCTGCAGGAAGAGGCCCGCCGGCTGCGCGGCGAGGCCGAGCAGCTGCGGTCCGACGCGGTCGCCGAGGGCGAGTCGATCCGCGCCGAGGCCCGGCGCGAGGCCGTGCAGCAGATCGAGGAGGCCGCCAAGTCCGCCGAGGAGCTGCTCGCCAAGGCCAAGGCCGACGCCGACGAGCTGCGGCAGACCGCGACCACGGACAGCGAGAAGGTCCGCACCGAGGCCATCGAGCGCGCGACCATGCTGCGCCGCCAGGCCGAGGAGACCCTGGAGCGCACCCGGCAGGAGGCCGACCGGCTCCGCGCGGAGGCCCAGGAGCAGTCCGAGGCGGTCCGGGCGGACGCCGAGCGGGCCGCGGCCGAGCTGCGCGAGGAGACCGAGCGGGGCGTCGAGGCCCGGCGCGCGGAGGCCGCCGAGGAGCTGACCCGGCTGCACGCCGAGGCCGAGGACCGGCTGGCGGCGGCCGAGCGGTCGCTGACCGAGGCGCGCGAGGAGGCCGGCCGGATCCGCCGGGAGGCCGCCGAGGAGATCGACCGGCTGCGCGGCGAGGCCGCGGAGCGGATCCGTACGCTCCAGCAGCAGGCCGAGACCGAGGCCCAGCGGCTGCGCGACGAGGCAGCCGCCGACGCGTCGGCATCGCGCGCGGAGGGCGAGAGCATCGCCGTACGGCTGCGGTCCGAGGCCGCGGCCGAGGCGGAGCGGCTCAAGCAGGAGGCCCAGGACAGCGCCGACCGGGTGCGCGCCGAGGCACAGGCGGCCGCCGAGCGGCTGTCCACGGAGGCGTCCGAGACGCTGGCCGCCGCCCAGGAGGAGGCCGCCCGCCGCCGCCGGGAGGCCGAGGAACTGCTCGGTTCGGCGCGCGAGGAGGCCGGCCAGGAGCGGGAGCGGGCCCGCGAGCAGAGCGAGGACCTGCTGGCCCAGGCGCGCAACCGGGTCGAGGAGGCGCAGACCGAGGCCGTACGCCTGGTCGAGGAGGCGGACCGGCGGGCCACCGAGATGGTGTCGGCCGCCGAACTCCACGCCCAGCAGGTACGGGACTCGGTCGCCGGGCTGCACGAGCAGGCACAGGAGGAGATCACCGGGCTGCGCTCGGCCGCCGAGCACGCCGCCGACCGTACCCGGCGGGAGGCCGAGGAGGAGGCGGACCGGGTCCGCGCCGACGCCTACGCCGAGCGGGAGCGGGCCAGCGAGGACGCGACCCGGATCCGGCGCGAGGCGGCCGAGGCGTCCGAGGCGGCCAAGGCGCTCGCCGAGCGGACCGTCGCCGACGCGATGACCGAGTCGGAGCGGCTGCGGTCCGACTCGGCCGCGCACGCCCAGCGGGTGCGCACCGAGGCCTCCGACACCATCGCCCAGGCCGACCAGGACGCCACGCGCACGCGTGCCGAGGCGCGTGAGGACGCCAACCGGATGCGTTCGGACGCGGCGACCCAGGCCGACACCCTCATCACCGAGGCGCGCAGCGAGGCCGAGCGGCTCCAGAACGAGACGATCGCGGAGGCCGACCGGGTCCGCGCGGACGCCATCGCCAAGGCGGAGAAGCTGATCGCGGACGCCAGCGGCGACGCGGAGCGGCTGCGCGCCGAGGCCGCCGAGACGGTCGGCTCCGCCCAGCTGCACGCCGACCGGACCCGTGCCGACGCCGAGCGGCTGAAGCGGGACGCGGAGGCCGAGGCCGAGCGGATGCTGGGCGCCGCCCGCGAGGAGTCCGACCGCACGCTCGACGAGGCCCGCAGGGACGCCAACAAGAGGCGTCAGGACGTGGCCGAGCAGGTCGACACGCTCATCAACGAGACCACCGCCGAGGCGGACAAGCTGCTCACCGAGGCGCAGCAGCAGGCGATGAAGACCACCGCGGACGCCGAGTCGCAGGCCGACACCATGGTGGGCGCGGCCCGCAAGGAGGCCGACCGGCTGGTGTCCGAGGCCACGGTCGAGGGCAACTCGCTGGTGGAGAGGGCCCGTACGGACGCGGACGAGCTGCTGGTCGGCGCCCGCCGGGACGCCACCGCCATCCGGGAGCGGGCCGAGGAGCTGCGCGACCGCATCACCGCCGAGATCGAGGAGCTGCACGAGCGGGCCCGCCGCGAGGCCGCCGAGACCATGAAGTCCACCGGCGACCGCTGTGACGCGCTCATCAAGGCCGCCGAGGAGCAGCTCGCCAAGGCCCAGGCCAAGGCCAAGGACCTGGTCTCGGAGGCCGGCTCCGAGGCGGGCAAGGTCCGCATCGCCGCCGTCAAGAAGGCCGAGGGGCTGCTCAAGGAGGCCGAGCTGAAGAAGGCCACGCTGATCCGGGAGGCCGAGGAGCTCAAGGCCGAGGCGATCCGCGAGGCCCGCCGCACGGTCGAGGAGGGCAAGCGCGAGCTGGAGATCCTGGAGCGCCGGCGGGAGAACATCAACGGCGAGATCTCCCGTGTCCAGGACGTCCTGGAGGCGTTGGAATCCTTCGAGGCTCCGTCCGCGAAGGAGGGCGGCGTCAAGGCGGGCAGTACGGTGGGGGCCCCTCGATCGGGTGGCAAGTCATCAGAAAGTTAGAAACCGAGGTCCGTTCTGTACTGTTCTGGTGCTTTTGAGTGAACCTTCGGCGGAGGCTTTGGCAAGTGATCTCACAGCCGGCCACCCAAAAGTGGTGTCATTCTCCAGATCAAACACGCATACGCTCGATGACACACCGCATCGGCCCCTAGGATTCCACCTATCACCTCACCGGTCTCACTCGACAGGAAACCCATGAGCGACACTTCCCCCTACGGCTTCGAGCTTGTGCGGCGTGGGTACGACCGCGCTCAGGTGGACGAACGGATCTCCAAGCTCGTCTCCGACCGTGACAGCGCTCTCGCCCGCATCACCGCTCTGGAAAAGCGCATCGAGGAACTCCACCTCGAAACGCAGAACGCCCAGGCCGCCGTCAGCGACGCGGAGCCCTCCTACGCCGGTCTCGGCGCGCGTGTCGAGAAGATCCTCCGCCTCGCCGAGGAGGAGGCGAAGGACCTGCGCGAGGAGGCCCGGCGGGCGGCCGAGCAGCACCGGGAGCTCGCCGAGTCGGCGGCCCAGCAGGTGCGCAACGACGCGGAGTCGTTCGCGGCGGAGCGCAAGGCCAAGTCCGAGGACGAGGGCGTCCGGATCGTCGAGAAGGCCAAGAGCGACGCCTCGCAGCTGCGCGCGGACGCGCAGAAGGACGCGCAGTCCAAGCGCGAGGAGGCGGACGCCCTCTTCGAGGAGACCCGTGCGAAGGCCGCGCAGGCCGCCGCCGACTTCGAGACGAACCTCGCCAAGCGCCGCGAGCAGTCCGAGCGTGACCTCGCCTCGCGTCAGCAGAAGGCGGAGAAGCGCCTCGCGGAGATCGAGCACCGCGCGGAGCAGCTGCGCCTGGAGGCCGAGAAGCTGCGCACCGACGCCGAGCGCCGGGCCCGCCAGACGGTCGAGACGGCTCAGCGTCAGGCCGAGGACATCGTCGCGGACGCGAACGCCAAGGCCGACCGGATCCGTTCGGAATCCGAGCGTGAGCTCGCCGCGCTGACGAACCGCCGCGACAGCATCAACGCCCAGCTGACCAACGTCCGCGAGATGCTGGCCACGCTGACCGGCGCCGCGGTGGCCGCCGCCAGCTCCCCGGCGGACGACGAGCCGATCTCCCGCGGGGTCCCGGCTCAGCAGTCCCGGTAACCCACCAGGTAGGAACGACTTCCGTCGTCGCACGAACGAAGGCCCGCATGTCCCTCGGGGGGTGCGGGCCTTCGTCGTGGGGCGTGGGGTTCCGTCACGGGCCCGGCGGCACCACTGCCCGCGGCCGCGTAGCGCCCCGTAGGGGGCACGGCCCCGTCCCACGCACCCGCAGGGGCGCACGGCTTCGTCCTGCCGGGGCGGACGGGCTGCCGGACGGCCCGGGTGTCCTTGCCCGTGCAACGTCGAGTCCGGGGCCCGGCCTCGCGGCAGGCGGGAAAAGCGTTGTCGGGTCGTGGGAGCCCGGTGGTGGACGTCCCGGATGCACAAGAGTCCGGAATTCGCCGAGCTGCTGCG
Source organism: Streptomyces shenzhenensis (assembly GCF_021462265.1). Taxonomy (GTDB): domain Bacteria; phylum Actinomycetota; class Actinomycetes; order Streptomycetales; family Streptomycetaceae; genus Streptomyces; species Streptomyces shenzhenensis. The sequence goes on from NZ_JAJONF010000028.1 coordinate 50,771, forward strand.
GCCGGGGCCCGGTGGACTCCCTGAAGCTGGACGGCGACCGGCGCGTCTTCGACCGGCTCCTGGCCTGGGACCCGGAGGAGTAGGCCCCCGGCCCGCCCCGGACCTGCCGTACCCGACCCGGCCGCAGCAACTGAACCCCGCTCAGGTGGCAGCCCCCCTGAGGCGGTTCTAGCGTGGCCGCATGATCGAGCTGGCGGGCCTGACCAAACGCTACGGCGACAAGACGGCGGTCGACGACCTCACGTTCACCGTCAGACCCGGCATCGTGACCGGGTTCCTCGGACCCAACGGTGCCGGGAAGTCCACCACCATGCGGATGATCCTCGGGCTCGACCACCCCACGGCCGGCCGGGTGCGGATCGACGGCAAGCGGTACGAACAGCTCAAGGACCCGCTGACGTACATCGGGGCGCTGCTCGACGCCAAGGCCGTGCACGGCGGGCGCAGCGCCTTCAACCACCTGCTGTGCCTCGCCCAGAGCAACGGGATTCCGAGGGCGCGGGTGGCCGAGGTGCTGGACACGGTCGGGCTGACGGCGGTGGCGCGGAAGAAGGCCAAGGGGTTCTCGCTCGGGATGGGGCAGCGGCTCGGGATCGCGGGGGCGCTGCTCGGCGATCCGCGGATCCTGATGTTCGACGAGCCGGTGAACGGGCTCGACCCCGAGGGCATCCACTGGATCCGGACCTTGATGAAGACCCTCGCCGCCCAGGGCCGCACCGTGTTCGTCTCCTCCCACCTGATGAGCGAGATGGCACTGACCGCCGACCACCTCGTCGTCATCGGACAGGGCCGGCTGCTCGCCGACACCTCCATGGCGGACTTCATCCGGACGAACTCACGGTCGTACGTCCGGGTCCGCTCCCCGCAGCGCGAGCGGCTGCTCGACGTGCTGCACGGGGCCGGGATCACCGTCGTCGAGACGGGGACCGGAGCCCTGGAGGCGGAGGGCGGAAAGGCCGAACCGATCGGGGAGCTGGCCGCGCAGAACGGGATCGTGCTGCACGAGCTGAGCATCCAGCAGGCCTCTCTGGAGGAGGCGTTCATGCAGCTGACGGCGGAGTCCGTCGAGTACCACGCGCACACCGACTCGCCCCCGGTGCCACAGGCCTGGGGCACCGGCTGGGACAAGGGGGCATGACATGGCCGTCGTCACTCAGGTCGTACGGTCCGAGTGGACCAAGATCCGGTCCGTCGCCTCGACGGTGTGGACGCTGTCCCTGGCCGTGGTGGTCACCGTGGCCGTCGGGACGCTGCTCTCCGGGCTGGCGAACAGCCAGTTCTCCAAGATGCCCGCGCGGGAACGGCTCTCCTTCGACCCGACGAACATCAGCTTCGCCGGGATGACCCTCGGTCAGCTGGCGATGATCGTGTTCGGGGTGCTCGTGGTCTCCAACGAGTACAGCACCGGGATGATCAGGGTCTCGCTGGCCGCCGTGCCGGGGCGGGCCACCTTCCTGTTCAGCAAGATCGCGGTGGCGGCGGCCCTGGTGCTGGTGGTCGGCATGGTCACCAGCTTCGCCGCCTTCTTCCTGGGCCAGGCCATGCTCGGCTCCCACCGGGCCCATCTGGGAGATCCCGGGGTGCTGCGCGCGGTCGTCGGCGGCGGGCTCTACATGACGCTCATCGCGATGTTCTCCATGGGCGTGGCCGCGATGCTGCGCTCGCCGATGCTGTCGCTGGGCATCCTGATGCCGTTCTTCTTCCTGGTCTCCAACATCCTGGGCAACGTCGACGCGACCAAGAAGATCGGCCGGTTCCTGCCGGACCAGGCGGGCAGCCACATCATGCAGGTGGTGCCGAGGGTCGGCGACGACGTCCCGTACGGGCCCTGGGGCGGGCTCGGGATCATGGGGCTGTGGGTGATCGCCGCGCTGGCCGGCGGATACGTCCTGCTGAAGCGGCGCGACGCGCAGTGACCGGCCCTGCCGCCTCAAGTCTTTGCATGCTCTTGGCCGGAACCGTCAGCTCCCCGATATCCTCCTAACCCTTACGGGGGGCGACTGCCCCGCTGTCCTGATCCTTTCGATGGGTGCGGAGCATGATCGAGGCTGTAGGCCTGACCAAGCGCTACGGCGACAAGACCGCCGTGTACGACCTCTCCTTCCGGGTACGTCCCGGAGCCGTCACCGGCTTCCTCGGGCCGAACGGCTCGGGCAAGTCGACGACCATGCGGATGATCCTGGGGCTGGACAACCCGACCGCCGGCGCGGTGACGATCGGCGGCTACCCGTACCGCAAGCTCCCGAACGCCGCCCGCCAGGTCGGCGCGCTGCTCGACGCCAAGGCGGTGCACGGCGGCCGGTCCGCCCGTAACCACCTGCTCTCCCTGGCCCAGCTCTCCGCCATCCCGGCCCGCCGGGTCGACGAGGTGCTCCGGGTGGTGGGCCTCCAGGACGTGGCCGGAAAGCGCTCCAAGGGCTTCTCGCTCGGCATGGGCCAGCGCCTGGGCATCGCCGCCGCGCTGCTCGGCGACCCCCAGGTGCTGCTCTTCGACGAGCCGGTCAACGGCCTCGATCCCGAGGGCATCCTCTGGGTGCGCAACCTGATGAAGTCCCTGGCCGCCGAGGGCCGCACGGTCTTCGTCTCCTCCCATCTGATGAGCGAGATGGCGCTGACCGCCGACCATCTCATCGTCATCGGCCGGGGCCAGCTGCTCGCCGACATGAGCGTGACGGACTTCATCTCGGCCAACTCCGCCGACTTCGCCCGCGTGCGCACCCCGGACACCGAGCCGCAGTTGCGCGAGAAGCTCAGCTCGGCCCTGACCGAGGCCGGCGGCCATGTCCTGCCGGAGCAGGACGGCGCGCTCAGGGTGACCGGGCTGCCGCTGCCCCGGATCAGCGACCTCGCGCACGAGGCGGACGTACGGCTGTGGGAGCTGTCCCCGCACCAGGCCTCGCTCGAGGAGGCCTACATGCGGATGACGCAGGGCGCCGTCGACTACCGCTCCAGCATCGACCAGAAGGCCGGCCTCCAGCAGCTCCTGCCGCCCGGCGCCCAGCCGCCGATGCCGGTGCCCGGACAGGGCCAGCCGGGCTGGTACGCCCCACCGCCGCCCCAGCAGGGCGGCCAGCCGTTCGCAGGGCCGTACGGCGCGCCGGGGGCGCCCGTCGCACCGCCGGGCGGGTTCGGCTCGCCGCAGGGCCCCTACGGGGCTCCGCAGGCCGCTCCGAACCCCTACGCGCAGCCGGCACCCGCGCCCGCGCCCGGACCGGCGCAGCCGGCTCCCGCCGCCGCGCCCGTTCCCGCCCCCGCCGACCTGACCAAGCCCGAGGACGCCCGATGAGCACCCACCAGCCTCCGCTGCCGCAGGCGGCGCCCGGCGGTTCGTACCCCGGTTACATCTCGCCGATCCCGGTGGTGCGCACCCACCTCGGGCACGCCATCGCGTCCGAGTGGACGAAGATCAGGTCGGTGCGTTCGACGATGTGGACGCTCGGCGTCTTCGTCCTGCTGGTGGTCGGCATCGGCCTGCTGGCCGGCGCTCTGGTCAGCAACTCCTCCTCGTCCGGCGACCTGTCCGGCGCCAGCGCGCTGTCGCTCGGCTTCTTCGGGCTGCTGCTCGGCAGCATGTGCATCATCACGCTCGGCGTGCTGACGACCGCCTCGGAGTACGGCACGGGCATGATCCGTACGACGATGGTGGCCTGCCCCTCCCGCGCGCGCGTGCTGGTGGCGAAGGCGATCGTCTTCTTCTCGGTCGCGTTCGTGATCACCCTCGCGGCCAGCGCCTTCGTGGCCATGACGCAGGTGTCGATGCTGGACGGCGTGACCCGGACCCCGACCAGCGGGGAATGGCTGAAGGGAACCGTCGGCGTCAGCCTCTACATCGCGCTGCTCGGGCTGCTCTCGCTGATCATCGGCTCGGTCATCCGGCACTCGGCGGGTGCCGTCACCATCATGATCGGCGCGGTGCTCGCCCCGCTGGTGATCGCGCTGTTCATGTTCTCGTCGTCGCTGGAGAAGGTGCGTACGGCCCTGTTCGAGTACTCGATCCCGAACCAGCTGAGCGTCTTCTACTCCAACTCCCTCGGCGATTCCGGCCCTTCGGGCTGGGACCCGCTGTGGATCATCCTGGGTGTGACGGCCGTCGCGTTCGCGGGCGCGTACGCGCTGCTGGAGAAGCGGGACGTGTAGGACAGGTCGGGACGAACCGCTCGTACCGACCGTAGGGCGCTCAGAACTTCGGCGCGTTCCGGGACCGCTGCATCCGTGTGGTGCGGCGGTCCTTCGCGTTCCAGCAGGCCTTGTGCCAGTGCCGGCGCTCGTCCACGCCCGAGTGCTCCGGCCAGGCCACCACGTGCGGAACGCCGGAGGGGATCATCTGGTCGCACCCCGGGCAGCGGTACGTCTTGCCGACCGCGCTGGCGCCCGCCACGTGCCGCACGCTCCACTCCTCGCCCTGCCAGCTCTCGGTGGACTGCCAGCCGCCGTAGCGGTCCGCGCGGTCGTCCTCGGCGCTCCGGCCGGACGAGGCCGCTCCGTTCGGGCCCTTGGGTCGGTTGCGACGCGGGGACACGGGACACCTCTCGGGGCTATACAGGGAGCACGGGCTGTGTCCAGCCTACGACGCGCGCACGCGGGTACGCGTAGGGCACCAACCCGCACAAGTCCCCCTCCAGGGCGACCCATTCTCCAGACAATCCGTAAATCTCCCCGCCAGGCCGTGTCCTCGGCACGTGTCAGACGGTTATGCCCGGTAGGGGGAGCTCCGGGTCGGAGCCAGGAAAGCAGGAAGAAACGATGCGCGTAGGTAGTTTTGTGCTGGCCGCCCAGTTCCCGGGCCAGGGCCAGGGGGAGGCCCTGCACCGGGCGGTGCGCACCGCCGAGGTGGCCGAGGAGTCCGGTCTGGACGCGGTCTGGCTGGCCGAGCACCACTTCGTGCCGTACGGCACGTGTCCGTCGGCGGTCACCCTGGCGGCTCTGCTGCTGGGCCGCACCCGGCGGCTGCGGGTCGGTACGGCGGTGAGCGTACTGCCCACCGTCCACCCGGTCGCCCTCGGCGAGCAGGCCGCGCTGCTGCACGTGACGAGCGGCGGCCGCTTCACGCTCGGGGTGGGGCGGGGCGGCCCGTGGGTGGACCTGGAGGTCTTCGGATCCGGCCTGGAGGCGTACGAACAGGGCTTTCCCGAATCACTCGATCTGCTGATGCGCTGGCTGCGCGAACCGGCCGTGTCGGCCTCCGGGCCGCGCTACTCGTTCCGTGAAGTCCCCGTCGTACCGCGCCCGTCGGAGGCGCTGACGGAGGTGCCCGGGCCGGAGGTGGTGGTCGCCTGCACCTCCCCGGCGAGCATCCGGCTGGCCGCGGAGCGGGGGTTGCCGATGCTGCTCGGCATGCACGTCGGCGACGAGGAGAAGGCCGAAATGGTCGCGTTGTGGCGGCAGCACGCGAAGGCGGCCGGGCGGCCGGGCGACGAGATCGCCGGGGCGGCCCATGTCTCGGCCGGCGTCTGCCAGATCGCGGACCGCCGCGCCGACGCCGCGGAGACGCTGACGAAGGCGATGCCGGGCTGGCTGAAACAGGGACTGGAAGCCCATGTGACGGTGGACGGCCGCCCCCGGTCGATGCGGGATCCGCTCGCGTACACCGAACTGCTCTGCGGACTCCACCCGGTGGGCACCCCGCGGCTGTGCGTCGACCGGCTGGCCGCGACCTCCGAACGGACCGGCATCTCCCGTTTCGCCCTGCTGACCGAAGGCTCGGGGGATCTGACGGCCACCGAGGAGAACGTACGACGGCTGGGTGCCGAGGTACTGCCGCACCTCCGGTGACTCACCGCCGCGGGGAGCTTGCCGCCCCAGTGACTGATGCACCTCCCGCGTGTGGAGCGGCAAGCAAGCGGCTCACTGCGTCAGCAGTGCCGGAGCACGGCGTCAGCAGTCCCGTAGTTCCGGGGACTGGTTCAGCAACTGATTGCGTACAGAGGTGAAGCGGGCCAGCGTCTCGTCGACCGAGGCGTCCAGCGGGAACACCGCCACACGGTGGCAGTTCTGGAAGGCCAGCCGCACACCGAAGTGCCGCTGCAGGGCGCCGCGTATGGCGTCACTCGCGAGCGCACGCAGCAGCTGACCGCGTGCCTGCTCGTCCGGCGGGGGCGTCTGGTTGTCGGCGAACTGGCCGCCGTCCACCTTCAGCTGGGCCACCAGGGAGCTGATCATCTCCCATGCGTAGGGCAGGGAGGTCCGGACGCAGTCGACGAAATCCGCTTCGTCGACCTCGCCTCGCTCGGCCTGTTCGAGTAGGGCCGGTGAGACGTCGAGCGACATGGGTACTCCTCTCGCACCCCCGAACAGCAGGGGTTGGCGGACAGGTAAGGGAGTTCGCGATGCCAGACACGCTGAGTACACACTCCGCGACCTCCCGTTTACTACCGTAGGCAACGTACGGGGGCCCCACCAGGAGATTGCGTATATGCGACGGTCTCTTCAGGCACACAATCGGCCAGATTTGAACAGACGTGTGCAGGAGACTCTTCAGGACCGGTCACGGGGCGGACCCGGGGCGCGCCGGAGAGGGGCTGGAGAGGGCTGGGCGAATCGCGTCGAGGGCGGCGCGTCGAGTAGCGTTGCCGACCATGCGTCTCGTCATCGCCCGGTGCTCCGTCGACTACGCCGGCCGGCTCACCGCCCACCTCCCCTCCGCTCCCCGTCTGATCCTGGTCAAGGCGGACGGCAGTGTCTCGATCCACGCGGACGACCGGGCCTACAAGCCCCTCAACTGGATGTCGCCGCCGTGCACCCTCAAGGAGGGGGCGGGTGACGAGGACGGCGTCTGGACCGTCATCAACAAGGCGGGCGAGAAGCTCATCATCACGATGGAGGAGGTCCTGCACGACTCCTCGCACGAGCTGGGCGTCGACCCGGGCCTGATCAAGGACGGCGTGGAAGCGCACCTGCAGGAGCTGCTGGCCGACCGCATCGAGACGCTCGGCGACGGCTACACCCTCATCCGCCGCGAGTACATGACGGCGATCGGGCCGGTGGACATCCTCTGCCGCGACGCCGAGGGCCAGACCGTGGCCATCGAGATCAAACGCCGCGGCGAGATCGACGGCGTCGAACAGCTCACCCGCTACCTGGAACTCCTCAACCGCGACCCCCACCTCGCCCCCGTCCGCGGTATCTTCGCGGCCCAGGAGATCAAGCCCCAGGCGAAGGTCCTCGCCACCGACCGCGGCATCGGCTGCACCATCCTCGACTACAACGCCCTACGAGGCATCGAGGACGACAAACTCCGCCTGTTCTGACCGGGCCCGGCAAGCCACGCCGACCCTCCACCGGGCCCGACAGGCTGCGCCCGCTCCGAGCTGGGCGGACAAGCCACACCCGTGTCGAGAACTGCCGCAGGCCACCCCGCCGAAGGCACCGCGACGACGCTCAGCCCGCACGGCGGTGACCGGCGGCACCGAGCCGACCCGAGCCGCGGTCGGCACCGCCGGTTCGCATCGCCGTCGTCGCACGCCCTCGCGGCGGCATCGGAGAGGACCGTGGGCCTCCCGCACGCGGACCACGGCACGCCCACCCACCCCAAAACCGCCGCGACGACGCTCAGCCCGCACGGCGGTGACCGGCGGTGCCGGACCGGCCCGAGCCGGGTTCGGCACCGCCGGTTCCCGTCGCCGTGGTTGCGCGCCGTCGCGGCGGTAATTGGAGGGCGCGCGTGGGACGCCCTGGGCCTCAGATCAGCGTGCCGGTCGACGCTCCGCCGTCGCTGCCCTGCGACGCGCTCGACGTCGTGACGCTCGGGGAGTTGGAGGCGGGGCCGCTCGCCGAGTTGGTGGTGCTCGGCGTGCTGGACGGGGACGGCGAGGGCGACGGCGACTCGCTCGGCGGCGGCGACGACTTCGACGGGCTCGGTGACGGCGACGGTGACGCCGACTTCGAGGGAGACGCAGACGGCGAGTGCGTCGTACCGCCGCCGGACGACCCCTTCGTGCCCGTGGCCGAAGCCGAGGGCGTCGGCGTGTCCGAGGGCGCGCTCGGGTCGTCCGACGTGCCCAGGGTGCCGTCCGGACCCGGATTCGTCGGCTTGCTCGTGGCCGTGCCCGTGTCCCCCGCGCCCGACGTCTGCCCGGGGTCGGCGCCGAGGCTGCCGTCGCCCGTGCCCTCGCTCGCCGACGGGTTGACGCTCACGTTGTTGGACGGATTGTCGGCGTTGTCCTGGGAGGTCATGCCGAGCCCCACCACCGTGCCGAGGACCGCGGTGAGCAGGACGCCCGCCCCCACCCCCACCAGGTTGCGGCGCGCCATGCGCACGAGGCCGCCGCCCTGGGCCGGAGCCGGTTCGGCCGGGACCCGTGGGGTCACGATCGTGTCCAGGACCGGCGAGTGGACCGCAGGGAAGGGTGTCGTGCCCCCGCCCGCCGGGGACATGAACCCCTCGTGGCGGGCGTCGGTTGTCTCGTCGGCCGCCGTCGCGGCGAGGGCCGGAAGGGCATCGCCCGAGCGGTCGGCCACCAGGGCGAGGGCCCGTCGGCCCGCCGTCGTGCCCCGCTTGTCGGAGAGCGCCCCGCGCAGGCCGAGCGAGGCCTCCAGCTCGGCCCGCGCCCGGTCCAGCTGGTCGCCGCAGAGCGCGAGTATGCCGAGTTCGTGGTGGAAGTAGGCCTGATCGCCGACCTCACCGGACAGCCGGGCGGCCTCCGCCCCGGCCCGCAGCGCCCGTTCCCAGGCACTCCACCGCAGCCCCGCGGCGAACGCGGGCGCGGCCGTGCGGGCCAGTCGTACCGGCGTGCTCTCCTCGTCCTCCTTCGGCGGCACCGTCGCGGGGACCACCGCCGTCAGGGCGGCGAGGACCGCGTCGGCCTCGGCGCAGACCCGCTCGGGGGTGACCGAGGGGTGCCCGGCCCACCAGCTGTAGTGCTGGGCGGCGGTGAGGGCCTGGGCCGTCGCGCCGTCGGCGTATCCGGCGGCCTCCAGCTGCTGCAGGACGCCCGCGGCCAGCCGGTAGCGGGAGCCGACCGGGGAGACCAGTCCGCAGCCCGCCAGTTCGCCGAGGGCCGCGTCCGCGTGGGTGTCGCCGATGAGGGCCGGCAGGTGCGCCTGGTGGGGCACCTCGCCGCCCAGGGCGACCGCGAAGCGCAGGGTGGCCCGGGCGGAGGCGCTGAGCCGCGAGGCGAGCAGCGGAGCGGCCGCGGCGGCCTCGCCGAGGGACGGCAGGGGGGACGCTTCGGCGGCCTCGGTGTCGAAGGACGCCTCGGCCGGGAGATCGGACGGGCCGGACAGGCCTGCCAGATCGGACAGGCCGGCCGCGAAGACGCCGAACTCGTCGACGGCGCCCGTGCTGGCCCGCAGCTGGTCGCGCTGGCGCAGCAGCGCGCCGGCCTGGACGAACCGCAGCGGCAGGCCCTCGGACTCGAACCAGAGGTCGCCGGCCCAGTTGGCCTCCTCCTCGGTGAGCACCCGGCCGACCGCGCGCTCCAGGATGTCGACGCCACCGGCCCGCTCCAGGCCGCTGAGGAAGACCTCCTCGACGGCGGAGTCGGCGGCGGGCGCCGGCACGTCCGGGGTTGCGCCGATCAGGAAGGCGCACTCGGGAGTGGCGTCGATCAGCTCGTCGAGCCCGGCGCCGCCGAACTCGATGTCGTCGATGACGACGACCGCGCCGATGTCCCGGACCAGTTCGAGGAGTTCGTCGTGGACGGGGCGGTGCGCGGGCGCCTTGTAGACGGCGTGGAAGAGGTCGCGGAGCAGGTCGTCGGGCGTGCGGTGGAAGCCGTCGAGGCGGACCACGCCGTCGGGGGCGAGGTCGGAGCAGTCGTCGGCGACCAGGTCGAGGAGCGCGGTGCGGCCGGAGCCCGCGGGTCCGGTGAGGCGCACGGAGCGGCCGCGGGCGAGGAGCCGGACGAGCCGCTCGCGGTCGTCCTGGCGCTCCAGGAGCGGCAGTTCGGGCCGGGCGGGACCGGCCGGCACCGGCGGCCGGGCGGCGCGCTCGTAGTCGGCGCGCTCGGCGGCGGTGCGCTTCTCGGGCCTGGCCGGGCGCTCGGTCGGCGGGCAGGGCTCTATCTCACTGCCGTCGACGGGGTTGACGGTCAGCAGGAACTCGCCGCTGACCAGCCGTGTGACGCGGGCCGCCGCCGTCGCACTCTGGCCGAAGTCGGTGGTGAGGGATTCCCTGGGCGGGCGCTGGCGCGGCGTGCTGCCTCCGCCGGTCTCGAACAGGCTCGACCGGGAGGCACCCCCGTCGTCGTGGCCGTACCCCTCGGGTCCCGGGTTGATCGGATCCATAGGTTCCTAGCCCCCCAAAAGCGTCGTGTGCCGTGCATACCGGCCCCTCCCGGCCTTTGCACACCGCGCTGTCGCTTCTGGTCCGGGCCCGCGCTCGAAGGATGGCAAGGGCGGCGGGCGACCGAACCTTAAACCTTGGCACAGTATCTACGACAGTCCGGGGTACCGCGCCGTCCGAGACATCACGGTCTCGTGAGGATTGCGTCTGACGTGCGCTTGCGCGCCGTCCGACCGGGTGACCCCGGGCGCCCGGTTCACACCGGATCGCCGTGTCCCCGTGGTCTGCCGCCCCGCGAGAGCCCCGTCCCCGGCGGAGGGCCGGGTCCGGGCGGTTCGCCGGGTGACGGCGGACCGTCCTGTCCCGGCGGTTCGCGGCCGCACAGCCGGTCACCGGGTCTCGGTCACACCCGGGGCAGCGACTCCACCCCGATCCCTCCCTCGATCGCCAGGATCCGGTGCAGCCGGGTGGCCACCAGCAGGCGCTGCATCTGCGGCGGTACGTCGCGCAGCACCAGGCGGCGGCCGCAGCGGCCGGCCCGCCGGTGGGCACCCATGATCACCCCGAGTCCGGTGGCGTCCCAGGAGTCCAGCTCGGACAGGTCAAGCACCAGGTCGCCGACTCCGTCGTCGACGGCCGAGTGCAGGACCGTACGGGCGTCCGCCGCGCTGCGGACGTCGAGGCGGCCCCCGACGACCAGCTCGGCGTGGTCGCCCCTGATGTACATATGCGCTCCCCGAGAGTGCGTGTCCTACTCCGTAAAAGTGTTGTCCGGTAATGCAACGTCTGACGGCGTTCGCCGGTCAGAGGTTGCCATCTGTAAGCGAACCGATACCGAATTCACCCCCAAGGGTGAAACCTTGGGGTTGTGCGTGGTGAGGGGGTGGTCAGAGGGCCCATGTACTGGTGTCTCAGTACGTGTAGAACCCCTGCCCGCTCTTGCGTCCGATGTCACCGGCGTCAACCATCCGGCGCATCAGCTCCGGCGGGGCGAACTTCTCGTCCTGCGACTCGGTGTAGATGTTGCTGGTGGCGTGCAGCAGGATGTCGACGCCGGTGAGGTCGGCCGTGGCCAGCGGGCCCATGGCGTGCCCGAAGCCCAGCTTGCAGGCGAGGTCGATGTCCTCGGCGGTGGCGACGCCCGACTCGTACAGCTTGGTGGCCTCGACGACGAGCGCCGAGATCAGCCGGGTCGTCACGAAGCCGGCGACGTCGCGGTTGACGACGATGCAGGTCTTGCCGGTGGACTCGGCGAACTCCCGTGCGGTGGCGAGGGTTTCGTCACTCGTCTTGTAGCCGCGGACCAGTTCCACGAGCTGCATCATGGGCACCGGCGAGAAGAAGTGGACGCCGACGACGCGCTCGGGGTGCTCGGTGGCCGCCGCGATCTTGGTGATCGGGATGGCGGAGGTGTTGGAGGCGAGCACGGCCTCCGGGCGCACGATCTTGTCGAGCGCGCGGAAGATCTCGTGCTTGACTTCCAGCTTCTCGAAGACGGCCTCGACCACGATGTCCGCGTCGGCGGCCGCGTCCAGGTCGGTGGTCGTGGTGATGCGGGCCAGGGCGGCGTCGGCGTCGTGCGCCTCCAGTTTGCCCTTGCTCACGAACTTGTCGTACGAGGCCTGGATGCCGCCGACGGCACGGTTCAGTGCCTCGTCGGTGACGTCGCGCAGGACCACGTCCCACCCGGCCTGTGCGGCGACCTGGGCGATGCCGGAACCCATCAAGCCGGCTCCGATGACGGCAAGCTTCCGTGCCACTCCGCTCCCCTTACACGCTGTTGAGGTATGCCTCTTGGGCGGGACCCTAGCGCCCGTCGGGGGCCGGGAAACCCGGTAAGTAACGCGTGTCACGGTCTCAGGACGTGAGACAACCGTCACGTCCCGTCAGCCGGCCCCGGCGGCACCGTCCATGACGCGCCGCGTACGGCGCGGTCCCGCCCCCTCACGCTCCCCGGCCAGGGGCGGCACCGCGGCCTCCGCGGCCTTCGCGGCACCTCTACGCTGACCTCATGGTCAATCTGACGCGCATCTACACCAGGACCGGCGACCAGGGCACCACCGCCCTCGGGGACATGAGCCGGGTCGCCAAGACGGATCTGCGGATCTCGGCGTACGCGGACGCCAACGAGGCGAACGCGGTGATCGGGGCGGCGATCGCGCTGGGCCGGCTGGAGGAGGAGGTCGTCAAGGTGCTCACCCGGGTGCAGAACGACCTCTTCGACGTCGGTGCGGACCTGTCCACACCGGTGGTGGAGAACCCGCAGTTCCCGCCGCTGCGGGTCGAGCAGTTCTACATCGACAAGCTGGAGGCGGACTGCGACCGCTTCAACGAGCGGCTGGAGAATCTCCGCTCCTTCATCCTCCCGGGCGGCACCCCGGGCGCGGCCCTGCTCCACCAGGCCTGCACGGTCGTTCGGCGCGCCGAGCGCTCGACGTGGGCGGCGCTGGAGGTCCACGCCGACACGATGAACCCCCTGACCGCGACCTACCTCAACAGGCTGTCGGACCTGCTGTTCATTCTGGCCCGCACGGCCAACAAGGAAGCCGGGGACGTGCTGTGGGTGCCCGGCGGGGAGCGGTAACAACCCGCTGCGGCAAGGGAGTCGGGGAGCTGACGGACGTATACAGAGTGGTCCAGACCTATTGACCCATGGTCCAGACCTTTCTATTCTCGCGGCACCATGGGCATGAAGGCTCAGTCATGCCCACGTCACCCCCGATCAAGAGGGAGGCGCAGCATGCGCTTCAGACACAGAGCCGCGGCGGGGTTCGCGACCCTGTTGCTCCCCCTGGCCGGTCTGGTCGGCCTCGCGAGCCCGGCCCAGGCCGCGACGACGGCGACCGCGACCTACACCAAGACCCAGGACTGGGGTACCGGCTTCGGCGGCCAGTGGACCGTCAAGAACACCGGCACCGCCGCCATCAGTTCCTGGACCGTCGAATGGGACTTCCCCTCCGGCACCTCGGTCACCTCCGCGTGGGACGCGGACGTCACCTCCTCCGGCACCCACTGGACCGCCAAGAACAAGTCCTACAACGGCTCCCTGGCCCCCGGCGCCTCCGTCTCCTTCGGCTTCAACGGCGCCGGCTCGGGATCGCCCAGCAACTGCTCCCTCAACGGGGCCAGTTGTGACGGCGGCGGCACCGTCCCCGGGGACTCGGCGCCCTCCGCTCCCGGCACCCCGACCGCGTCCGGCATCACGGACACCTCGGTCAAGCTCTCCTGGTCCGCGGCCACCGACGACAACGGCGTCAAGAACTACGACGTCCTGCGCGACGGCAGGGTGGTCTCCACGGTGACCGCCACCTCGTACACCGACTCGGGGCTCACGGCCGGCACCGACTACTCCTACACCGTCCAGGCCCGCGACACCGCGGACCAGACCGGGCCGGTCAGCGGCGCGGTCGCGGTGCACACCACCGGCGGTACGACCACTCCCCCGCCCACCGGCTCCAAGGTCAGGCTCGGCTACTTCACCGAGTGGGGCATCTACGGCCGCAACTACCAGGTCAAGAACCTGGTGACGTCCGGTTCCGCGGCGAAGATCACGCACATCAACTACGCCTTCGGCAACGTCACCAACGGCCAGTGCGCGATCGGCGACGCCTACGCGGACTACCAGAAGACGTTCACCGCCGACCAGTCGGTCAGCGGTGTCGCCGACACCTGGGACCAGCCGCTGGCCGGCAACTTCAACCAGCTGCGCGAGCTGAAGGCCAAGTACCCGAACCTCAAGATCCTGTGGTCCTTCGGCGGCTGGACCTGGTCCGGCGGCTTCGCGCAGGCGGCGGCCAATCCGACCGCGTTCGCGGACTCCTGCTACAACCTGGTCAAGGACCCGCGCTGGGCCGATGTCTTCGACGGCATCGACATCGACTGGGAGTACCCGAACGCCTGCGGGCTGAGCTGTGACACCAGCGGCTCGGCGGCCTTCAAGAACCTGATGGCCGCGCTGCGCGCCAAGTTCGGCTCCTCCGCCCTGGTCACCGCGGCCACCACGGCCGACGGCTCCGCCGGCGGCAAGATCGACGCCACCGACTACGCGGGCGCCTCCCAGTACGTCGACTGGTACAACGTGATGTCGTACGACTTCTTCGGCGCCTGGGCGACCACCGGCCCGACGGCCCCGCACTCCCCGCTCACCTCGTACTCGGGCATCCCGACCGCCGGCTTCGACACGGCCGACGCGATGGCCAAGTTCAAGGCGCAGGGCGTACCGGCGAGCAAGCTGCTGATCGGGATCGGGTTCTACGGGCGCGGCTGGACCGGTGTGACGCAGGACGCGCCGGGCGGCACGGCCACCGGGGCGGCGACCGGAACGTACGAACAGGGCATCGAGGACTACAAGGTCCTCAAGACGTCCTGTCCGGTCACCGGCACCGTCGCGGGGACCGCGTACGCGCACTGCGGCACCAACTGGTGGTCGTACGACACCCCGTCGACGATCGCCGGGAAGATGAGCTGGGCCAAGTCCCAGGGGCTCGGGGGCGCGTTCTTCTGGGAGTTCAGCGGTGACACCAGCGACGGTGAGCTGGTGAGTGCCATCAACTCCGGCATGAGCTGACCCTTCGCCCCACCCACCCCCACCGCGTCGCGGGCGGCCGCCTGGCCGCCCGCGACAGCGCGTTGCAGGCCCCGCACGCCCTCGCGCGCCCCCCGCGTGCGCGGCGACGGGACGTTCGGCCCCCGCCGCGGTCCGGTCGGCCGCTGAGAGACGCCCGCTGACCGGGAAGAATCGTCGTCTCAGCCGAACACCGAGCACGTCCTTCGGGGGAAGAAATGAAGCGCCACAGGTCCCACACACCGCACCCGCCCGCCCGGTCCACGGGAACCGGAGGTCCAGGCTCCTCGCGGGCGACCTCCCTCGGAGTGTTCACCGGGGCAGCACTCGCGGCCCTGCTGGCCGCACTGCCTGTCGACGTGACGGTGACGTTGGGCGACTCCGCGGCCCGTCCCGTCGTGGTGGACGGTCAGGCCGAGGTCACCAACCCGATATGCCAGGCACACTGAACCTCCCCGGACCGCGTACGGGGCACCCTGTCCAACGGACAGAAGATCAGGCCACATTCACCCTCCCCCAGACTTCGTCCGGGGGCACCCCCACCCAACGGGCAGGGAATCAGGCGACATTGACCCTCCCCCAGACTCCGTCCGGGGGCACCCCCACCCAACGGGCAAGGAATCAGGCGACATTCACCCGTTGCCCGGGCGGCGCCGCCTCCAGCCATGCGAGGAAACCGGTCAGGGCATCGTCACTCATGGCGAGTTCGAGGCGGGTGCCGCGGTGGGTGCAGGCGAGGATGACGGCGTCGGAGAGCAGGGCGAGTTCCTCCTCGCCCTCGGGCAGGCGGCGGCCGGCCACCTCGATCCGGTCGCGTTCCAGGACCCGGCGGGGGCGGTAGGCGTAGGAGAAGACGCGGTACCACTCGACGCTGTCGCCGTTGTAGCGGGCGACGCCGTAGCTCCAGCCCTTGCCGCTGGTGTCCGTCTTCTCGGGGACCTCCCAGCGCAGGGAACAGTCGAAGGTGCCGCCGGAGCGCTGGATCAGTCTGCGGCGCAGACCGAAGAGGAAGAGTCCCACCACCAGCAGCGCGACCACGATTCCGGCCACAGTCAGAGCGAGGACCATCGGCACCGACCTCCCCGTCTCCTAGGTAATGGAACGTAAAAAGACCCAGATCTACCTCAGCCGCGGCTGGGACCGGAGTGGCTCCGGCCCCAGCCGCGGCTGGGTTACGTCAACGCATACGCGCAGTGTGTCAGCGCGCGGTCGCCGCCCGCAGACGGACGTCGGCGCGCCGCTCGGCGGTGGCGTCGCCCGCCGCCTTCGCGCGCTCCAGCTCCCGCTCCTCGCGCTGGACGTCGATCTCGTCCGACAGCTCGGCGGTCTCGGCGAGCAGCGAGAGCTTGTTGTCCGCGAACGAGATGAAACCGCCGTGCACCGCGGCGACGACCGTTCCACCATCACTCGTACGGATGGTCACCGGGCCCGACTCCAGCACACCGAGCAGCGGCTGGTGACCGGGCATGACGCCGATGTCGCCGGACGTGGTGCGCGCGACGACCAGGGTGGCCTCGCCGGACCAGACCTGGCGGTCGGCGGCGACCAGCTCGACGTGCAGCTCAGCAGCCAAGGGTGGCTCCTCGGGTCACCACCCGGCAGGGGCGCCGGGTGTTGGGGTCAATTCTAGTAGGCGTGCGTGAGGGGGCGGGACGCGCCCGCCCCCTCACACGAAGAACTCAATGAGTCCGCAAGAACTCACGGTGTTCAGGAGACGCCCAGCTCCTTGGCGTTGGCCTTGAGGTCCTCGATGCCACCGCACAGGAAGAACGCCTGCTCCGGGAAGTGGTCGTACTCGCCGTCGATGATCGCGTTGAACGCGGCGATCGACTCGTCCAGCGGGACGTCCGACCCGTCGACGCCGGTGAACTGCTTGGCGACGTGGGTGTTCTGGGACAGGAAGCGCTCCACGCGACGGGCACGGTGGACGGTGAGCTTGTCCTCCTCGCCCAGCTCGTCGATACCGAGGATCGCGATGATGTCCTGGAGGTCCTTGTACTTCTGGAGGACCGTCTTCACGCGCATGGCGGTGTTGTAGTGGTCCGCCGCGATGTAGCGCGGGTCCAGGATCCGGGACGTGGAGTCCAGCGGGTCCACGGCCGGGTAGATGCCCTTCTCCGAGATCGGACGGGAGAGCACCGTCGTCGCGTCGAGGTGGGCGAAGGTGGTGGCCGGGGCCGGGTCGGTCAGGTCGTCCGCGGGGACGTAGATCGCCTGCATCGAGGTGATCGAGTGACCGCGGGTCGAGGTGATGCGCTCCTGGAGGAGACCCATCTCGTCGGCCAGGTTCGGCTGGTAGCCCACCGCGGAGGGCATCCGGCCGAGCAGGGTCGACACCTCGGAACCGGCCTGCGTGAAGCGGAAGATGTTGTCGATGAAGAACAGCACGTCCTGCTTCTGCACATCGCGGAAGTACTCCGCCATGGTCAGACCCGCCAGGGCCACGCGCAGACGGGTGCCCGGGGGCTCGTCCATCTGACCGAAGACCAGGGCGGTCTTGTCGATGACGCCCGAGTCGGCCATCTCCTCGATGAGGTCGTTGCCCTCACGGGTGCGCTCACCGACACCGGCGAACACGGAGACACCGTCGTGGTTGTTGGCGACGCGGTAGATCATCTCCTGGATGAGCACCGTCTTGCCGACGCCGGCACCGCCGAACAGACCGATCTTGCCACCCTTGACGTACGGGGTGAGCAGGTCGATGACCTTGACGCCGGTCTCGAACATCTCGGTCTTCGACTCGAGCTCGTCGAAGTTGGGGGCCTTGCGGTGGATGGACCAGCGCTCGCCCTCGTACTGCTCGTCGACGTTCAGCACCTCACCGAGGGTGTTGAACACCTTGCCCTTGGTGAAGTCGCCCACCGGGACGGTGATGCCGTCGCCGGTGTCGGTGACCGGGGCCTGGCGGACCAGACCGTCGGTGGGCTGCATGGAGATGGTGCGGACCAGGCCGTCACCCAGGTGCTGGGCGACCTCCAGGGTCAGCGTCTTCTTCTCGCCGGCGTTGGCCGGGTCGGCCACCTCGACGTGAAGGGCGTTGTAGATTTCCGGCATCGCGTCGACGGGGAACTCCACGTCGACGACCGGGCCGATGACCCGGGCGACGCGGCCCGTGGCCGTCGCGGTCTCAACAGTGGTGGTCATTAGCGGTCACTCCCCGCGGTCGCGTCGGCCAGGGCGCTGGCGCCACCGACGATCTCGCTGATTTCCTGGGTGATTTCGGCCTGGCGGGCCGCGTTGGCAAGCCGGGAGAGCGTGTTGATCAGCTCGCCCGCGTTGTCGGTGGCCGACTTCATCGCACGCCGCGTGGCAGCGTGCTTCGAAGCCGCCGACTGGAGCAGCGCGTTGTAGATACGGCTCTCCACGTAGCGCGGCAGCAGGGCGTCGAGGACGTCCTCCGCCGAGGGCTCGAAGTCGTACAGCGGGAGGATCTCGTCGCCCTTGGCGGCGCCCTCCTCCGCGACCTCGTCGAGGCTGAGCGGCAGCAGCCGGTCGCCGAGCGCCGTCTGCGTCATCATCGACACGAACTCGGTGAAGACGATGTGGAGTTCGTCCACCCCGCCGTCTGCCGTCTCCGTCTCGATGGCCTCGATCAGCGGCGCCGCGACCTTCTTGGCGTCCGCGTACGAGGGCTCGTCGGTGAAGCCCGACCACGACTCCACGACCTTGCGCTCGCGGAAGTTATAGTGGGCCAGACCGCGGCGGCCGACGATGTACGTGTCGACCTCCTTGCCCTCCGTCACAAGGCGCGCCGTCAGCTGCTCGGCGGCCTTGATGGCGTTGGAGTTGAAGGCGCCGGCCAGACCGCGGTCGCTCGTGAGGAGCAGCACCGCGGCACGGACCGGGTTCTCCGCCTCCGTGGTGAGCGGGTGCTTGGTGTTCGACCCGGTACCGACCGCCGTGACCGCGCGGGTGAGCTCGGTCGCGTACGGCGCGGAGGCCCGCACCTTGCGCTGCGCCTTGACGACACGCGAGGCGGCGATCATCTCCATCGCCTTGGTGATCTTCTTGGTCGCGGTGACGGATCGGATGCGACGCTTGTAGACCCGGAGCTGGGCTCCCATGAGTCAGGTCCCTTCCTTACGTCACTTGGCCGCGGCCGGGGCGTCCTCGCCGAGAAGCTTGCCGTCCGAGGTCTCGAACTGCTTCTTGAACTCGGCGATCGCGTCGGCAACAGCGGTGAGGGTGTCGTCCGACATCTTGCCGCCCTCCTTGATGGAGGTCATGAGGCCCTGCTCCTTGCGGTGCAGGTACTCAAGGAGCTCCTTCTCGAAGCGGCGGATGTCGGCGACCGGGACGTCGTCCATCTTGCCGGTGGTACCGGCCCACACGGAGACGACCTGGTCCTCGGTCGGCATCGGCTGGTACTGAGCCTGCTTGAGCAGCTCGACCAGTCGCTGACCACGCTCCAGCTGCGACTTCGACGCGGCGTCCAGGTCGGAACCGAAGGCGGCGAACGCCTCCAGCTCGCGGTACTGGGCGAGGTCCAGACGCAGTCGGCCGGAGACCTGCTTCATCGCCTTGTGCTGCGCGGAACCACCGACTCGGGAGACGGAGATACCGACGTTCAGCGCAGGGCGCTGACCGGCGTTGAAGAGGTCCGACTCCAGGAAGCACTGGCCGTCGGTGATGGAGATGACGTTGGTCGGGATGAACGCCGAGACGTCGTTGGCCTTGGTCTCGACGATCGGCAGACCGGTCATCGAACCGGCACCCATGTCGTCGGAGAGCTTGGCGCAGCGCTCCAGCAGACGGGAGTGCAGGTAGAAGACGTCACCCGGGTAGGCCTCACGGCCCGGCGGGCGGCGCAGCAGCAGCGACACGGCGCGGTAGGCGTCGGCCTGCTTCGAGAGGTCGTCGAAGATGATGAGGACGTGCTTGCCGTCGTACATCCAGTGCTGGCCGATGGCCGAGCCGGTGTACGGCGCCAGGTACTTGAAGCCGGCCGGGTCGGACGCCGGGGCGGCGACGATGGTCGTGTACTCCAGCGCGCCGGCCTCTTCCAGGGCGCCACGCACGGAGGCGATGGTCGAGCCCTTCTGGCCGATGGCGACGTAGACGCAGCGGACCTGCTTGTTCGGGTCGCCCGAGCGCCAGTTGTCGCGCTGGTTGATGATCGTGTCGACGGCCAGGGCGGTCTTGCCGGTCTGGCGGTCACCGATGATCAGCTGGCGCTGGCCGCGGCCGACCGGGGTCATCGCGTCGACGGCCTTGTAGCCGGTCTCCATCGGCTCGTGCACCGACTTACGGGCCATGACGCCCGGAGCCTGCAGCTCCAGGGCGCGGCGGCCGGACGTCTCGATCTCGCCGAGGCCGTCGATCGGGTTGCCGAGCGGGTCGACGACGCGGCCGAGGTAGCCCTCGCCGACCGCGACGGAGAGGACCTCACCGGTGCGCTGCACCGGCTGACCCTCCTCGATGCCGCTGAACTCACCGAGGACGATGGCACCGATCTCGCGCTCTTCCAGGTTGAGCGCGAGGCCGAGGGTGCCGTCCTCGAACTTCAGCAGTTCGTTGGCCATGGCCGAGGGCAGGCCCTCGACCTTCGCGATGCCGTCGCCGGCAAGGGTGACCGTACCGACCTCCTCGCGCGAGGCCGCGTCCGGCTTGTACGACTGGACGAAGTTCTCCAGCGCGTCCCGGATCTCCTCCGGCCGGATCGTGAGCTCCGCCATCTGGGTTCCCTGCTCTCCTTGTTGGGCCCGAAGTTTCACTTGGGGGGTCTGGGGGCGACCCCCAGGATTCTTCTTGTACGGCCCAACCAGGGCCGTCGTGAGTACGTACTGCTCTTCTCGTGTACCGGGGGGCTAGCTCGCCATACGGCGGGCCGCGTCCTCCAGCCGGTCCGCGATGGAACCGTTGATGACCTCGTCACCGACCTGCACCCGGATCCCGCCGACGACCTCGGGGTCGACGTCGAGGTTGAGGTGCATCGTGCGGCCGTACAGCTTCGCGAGGGCGGCGCCCAGGCGCTGCTTCTGCGGTTCGCTGAGCGGTACCGCCGAGGTGACGACGGCGACGACGCGGTTGCGGCGCTCCGCGGCCAGCTTGGACAGGGCCTCCAGCCCCGCTTCCAGGCTACGTCCCCGCGGCGCGGTCACAAGGCGCGTCACCAGACGCTCGGTGACCGGCTTGGCACGGCCGCCGAGCAGCCGGTGCAGCAGCTCGGTCTTGGCCGCGGTGCCCGCCTTGCGGTCGGTGAGCGCGGCGCGCAGCTCGGTGTTCGAGGAGATGATCCGGCCGAACCGGAACAGCTCGTCCTCGGCGTCGTCCAGGGCGCCGGACTTCTCCGCGGCCGTGAGGTCGGCGGTGCTCGCCAGCTCCTCCAGCGCGTCCACCAGGTCGCGGGGCTGCGACCAGCGGGAGCGGACCAGGCCGGACACCACGTCGGCGGTCGCCTCGGAGACCTGCCCGCCGATCAGGCGCCGGACCAGCTCGGCCTTGGCCTCGCCGGACTGCGCCGGGTCGGTGAGGACCCGGCGCAGGCCTCCCTCGCGGTCGAGCAGCGCGGTGACGGCCGCCAGCTCGTCGGCGAGCCGCGTCGCGTCCGCGGACGTGGAGTCCGTCAGCGCGTCGAGACGCTCACGTGCGGCTGCCAGTGCCCCGCGGCTCGCTCCGTGCGCTGTCATCGAGCCGCCTCGGCCTTCTCCTCAAGCTCGTCGAGGAAGCGGTCGATCACGCGGCTCTGACGGGCGTGGTCCTCCAGGGACTCACCGACGAGCTTGCCGGCCAGGTCGGTGGCCAGCTGGCCGACGTCCTGACGGAGCGCCTGCGCGGCGGACTTGCGGTCGGCCTCGATCTGCGCGTGACCGGCGGCGACGATCTCCTCGCGCTGCCGCTGGCCCTCGGCGCGCATCTCGGCGATGAGCGTGGCGCCCTGCTCCTGAGCCTCCTGGCGCAGGCGCGCGGCCTCGTGCCGGGCCTCGGCCAGCTGCGCCTTGTACTGCTCAAGGACGCTCTGGGCCTCGGTCTGCGCGGCCTCGGCCTTCTCGATACCGCCCTCGATCGCCTCGCGGCGCTGCTCCAGAACCTTGTTGATGTTCGGAAGGAGCTTCTTGGCGAGGAAGCCGAAGACGATGACGAAGGCGATGAGGCCGATGACGAGCTCTGGAACCGGCGGGACGAGAGGGTTTTCGGGCTTCTCCGCCGCCAGCTGAACCAAGAGGCTCATATCAGTGCCTTTCGTCTAATGGTGCGCGACGGTCGGGTCAGGAGGTCGGGTAGACGAACGGCATGACCAGACCGATCAGGGCGAGCGCCTCACAGAAGGCGAAGCCCAGGATCTGGTTGGCGCGGATGAGGCCGGCGGCCTCGGGCTGACGGGCGAGCGCCTGCGTGCCGTTGCCGAAGATGATGCCGATGCCGACGCCCGGGCCGATCGCGGCGAGGCCGTAGCCGATCGAGCCGAGGTTGCCCTTGATCTGGGTGGCGGCGAGGGTGGCCTGCGCAAGAGCGGACATGCCGGTTCTTCCTTCTCTTTCAATGACCGGTGGGGGTTGGCCACCGGATGACTGGGTGAGTGGTCAGGTTGGCGCTCAGTGGTGCTCGGCGAGCGCGCCCTGGATGTAGCTGCAGGTCAGCAGTACGAAGACGTAAGCCTGGACAGCCTGGATGAAGAGCTCGAAGGCGGTCATCACGAGAACCATGACGAACGAGACACCGGAGTAGGCGATGCCGATGCCGTTCAGCATGTACCAGCTGGCGATCGTGAAGAGCAGCAGCAGGGTGTGACCGGCGAACATGTTCGCGAAGAGTCGCACGGCGTGCGTGAACGGGCGGACGATGAGGTTCGAGAAGAACTCGATCGTCATCGACAGCGGCAGGACCGCGCCGAGCGTCTTGTCGTAGCCGGTGACGTTCTTGAAGAAGCCGACGAAACCCTGGCGCTTGAAGGTGAGCGCGACCCACGTGATGTAGACGATGGCGGCCAGCGCCGCGGGGTACGAGATGATCGCGGTGACCGGGAACTGGGCGACCGGGATGATCGACCAGAGGTTCATCATCCAGATGAAGAAGAACAGCGAGACGACGAACGGAACGTACTTCTCGCCTTCCTTCTTGCCGATGGTCTCGTAGACGACGCCGCGCCGGACGAAGTCGTAGCCGGTCTCGGCGATCATCTGGAGCTTGCCCGGGACGACCTTCGGCTTGGCGAAGGCGGCCCAGAAGAAGCCCACGATGACGATCGAACCGAGCAGCGCCAGCAGCATCGTCTTGTTGAAGTACAGGTTGCTGTCCGCGTCGCCGAAGAGCGGCTTGAACAGGAACGAGTGGAGGCCCGGAGCCGGGAAGCCACACCCGTCGAACAGGTGACAGCTCGTGTCGAAAGCGAGCGTCTGCGTCGGGTCAGCACTCACCGCGGGCTCCTTCATCGTGGCGCATGGGTACGGCAACCTCGTTGTGTCGGCGCGGCGCAGGGCCGCGGTTCGGCACGGGACTGGTGTTACGGATGTGGGGGCGGCTGGGGGGCATCTCGCCTCGCGATTGAACAGGCGTCAGCTCAGATGCCCGCGCCCGCGATGCCGCAGTTGGCACCGGACGATAGCAGCATCTCTCCTGCGCCTTTATCCCGGCCCTACCTCTCACGACGCATGCCCGGTCTTCTCGGTCTCGCCGGCCTTGCCGGGTTCGACGTAGAGAATCTTGGCCTTCAGGTGGGCGCGGGTCTGCGCGACGATCCAGGTGAGCGTGGCGACCACGAGCGTGATGGCGAAGGCCCGCGGGTTGAACAGCGTCGTGTTCTTGAAGACGGCCATGAAGACGATCAGCAGCAGCAACTGCGCCGCGTAGAGCATCAGGCCCATCATCTGGAACAGCTGGGGAAACGACTTGGCGGTGCGTTGCAGGACGTAGAGACCGATCCCCATGAAGAGGATCACGATCACCGTCCCGACGACCGCCCCGATGGCCCCCTTGCCGCCCGCGACCACCCCGCCGACGACGGCGGCGAGCACGCCGACGGCGGCCGTGGGTACGGCGGCCTGGGCCAGGTTCCGGGCGTCATTGGACGGCATGGCGGCAACTCCGCTTTCAAGGGGGGCAGGTGTCGTCATGGACGAGCGTAGTCCCGGTCGGAGGGTCGAAGACCTCACGCTGACGGACCGTCGCAGTCGGGTCCTTCGACTCTGTCCGGGGTTCTCGTGAACCGTATCACAAACTATTTGATGAGGTCTTTACCTGGTAGGTGTGCTTGCTGTCACACATGAGAGTGACTCTGCGCGTCTGAGCGATAACCAGGCCGTTGTGTCTGGTATTGGGGGGCTTTGGTCCCCCACGACTTGGCAATGCTCTAGTCAGATTCTTACCTTGGCAGGGTCAGCGGGAGGTCTCGGAAGTGCGCCGGTCCAGGATGCGGGAACGGGCGCTGAGGGCGGTCGAGCCGTTGACCGAGGTCCTGCTCACGCCGTTCACCGGGGCCGCTCCGGTGGTCACCGGGGAGCGGTGCTCGTCGCACGGCTTCTCCGGTTCCTCCGTCTCCTCCGGCTCGTCGAAGGCCTCCGCCTCCGACGTCGCCGCCGCCGGTTCGACGGCCGCCGCGGCGGTCCCCCGGCGCCGGTAGCGCGGCGGCACGAAGGCCTGCGCCCACATCGGGGCGCGCGGCGTGAACCGCGGCAGCAGGAGCAGCCCCAGGCCGACCGCGCTGAGGATCGCCACACCGAGCACGATCCACATGGAGGCCGAGTTCACCGAGTAGGCCAGCGTGCCGAAGCCGATCAGCGCCGACCAGAAGTACATGATCAGCACGGCCCGGCTGTGCGAGTGGCCGATCTCCAGGAGCCGGTGGTGCAGGTGCCCGCGGTCCGCCGCGAACGGCGACTGGCCCCGCCAGGTGCGCCGCACGATCGCCAGGACCAGGTCGGCGGCCGGCACCGCGATGATGGTCAGCGGCAGGAGCAGCGGGATGTAGACCGGCACCGTCTGGTGCACGGCGTTGCGCTCGGACCCGGCGAACAGGTTCATCACGTCCGGGTCGACCTGACCGGTGATCGAGATCGCGCCCGCGGCCAGCACCAGCCCGATCAGCATCGAGCCCGAGTCACCCATGAAGATCCGCGCCGGATGGATGTTGTGCGGCAGGAAGCCCAGGCACATGCCCATCAGGATCGCCGCGAACAGCGTCGCCGGGGCGGCGGCCTCGATGCCGTACGAGTACCAGATGCGGTAGGCGTACAGGAAGAACGCCGCGGCCGCGATGCACACCATGCCGGAGGCCAGACCGTCCAGGCCGTCGACGAAGTTCACCGCGTTGATCGTGATGACGACCAGAGCGACCGTCAGCAGCGTGCCCTGCCACGGGGTCAGGGCCACGTTGCCGACACCCGGGACGGGCAGCCACAGGATCGTCAGACCCTGCATGACCATGACGCCGGCGGCGATCATCTGACCGCCCAGTTTGATCAGCGCGTCGATCTCGAACTTGTCGTCGAGCACACCGATCAGCCAGATCAGCGCCGCGCCGGAGAGCAGCGCCCGCGGCTCGTTCGACTTGGCGAAGACCTCGTTGAGGTTGGACATGTGGTCGGCGACCAGCAGCCCGGCGCACAGGCCGAAGAACATCGCGATCCCGCCGAGCCGCGGAGTGGGTTCCCGGTGCACGTCACGCGCCCGGATCTCCGGCATGGCCCCTGCCACGATCGCGAACTTCCGCACCGGCCCTGTCAGCAGGTACGTCACCGCGGCCGTGATGCAGAGCGTCAGCAGGTATTCACGCACAGGCTTCCCCACATGTCTCGCTGGCCATCACAGCCCCACACCCTAGCGAGGGACGCATATGTATGGGGACTTCCGGGTAGC
Source organism: Streptomyces shenzhenensis (assembly GCF_021462265.1). Taxonomy (GTDB): domain Bacteria; phylum Actinomycetota; class Actinomycetes; order Streptomycetales; family Streptomycetaceae; genus Streptomyces; species Streptomyces shenzhenensis. The sequence continues at coordinate 76,351 of NZ_JAJONF010000028.1, forward strand.
GACGATGGTTGCACGTGCGGCTGTGAGCCGGGCGTACAACGCCGGCACGACGCTGCGCCTACCCCGTCTCAGTGGGGATACGGCGGAAATCTACCGGTGAGCTCCCGCACCTCCTCACGCGCCCTCCCCACGTCTGTGACACCGCTCACCACGCCCGCCAGCAACACCGCGATTCGGGTCATCTCCGCCTCGCCCATGCCCTGCGTGGTCACGGCGGCTGTGCCCAGCCGCAGGCCCCGGGAGTCGCCGTGCGGCAGGGCACAGCAGTCCAGCACGATCCCGGCGGCCGCGAGCCGCCCCCGGGCGACCCGGCCGTCGGCCCCGAGCGGCGCGGTGTCGGCGGTGATCAGATGCGTGTCGGTGCCCCCGGTCGTGACGACCAGCCCCTCCTGCGCCAGCCCGGCCGCCAGCGCCCTCGCGTTGGCGACCACCTGGTGGGCGTACGCGGTGAACGCCGGTGCCGCCGCCTCCCCGAACGCGACCGCCTTCGCGGCGATGGTGTGCATCTGCGCGCCGGCCTGGGTGAACGGGAACACCGCGCGGTCGAGCCGCTCGGCGAGCTCCGGCGCACCGCACAGCAGCATCCCGCCGCGCGGCCCGCGCAGCACCTTGTGCGTGGTCGCGCACACGACGTCGGCGTACGGCACCGGGTTCGGCGCGGCGCCGCCGGCGACCAGCCCGATGGGATGCGCCGCGTCGGCGATCAGGTAGGCGCCCACCTCGTCGGCGACCTCGCGGAAGAAGGCGTAGTCGATGTGGCGTGGATAGGCGATGGACCCGCACACGATCGCCTTGGGCCGGTGGCTGCGGGCCAGCGCCCGCACCTGGTCGTGGTCGATGAGCCCGCTCTCGGCGTCCACCCCGTACCCGACGAAGTCGAACCAGCGGCCGGAGAAGTTGGCCGGCGAGCCGTGCGTGAGATGACCGCCGTAGGGCAGCCCCAGGGCGAGCACGGTGTCCCCGGGGCGCAGCAGCGCGGCGTACGCGGCCAGCACGGCGGACGAGCCGGAATGGGGCTGCACATTGGCGTGCGCGGCGCCGAACAGGGCCTTGGCCCGGTCGACGGCGAGCCGCTCGGCGACGTCCACGAGCTCGCAGCCGCCGTGGTACCGGGCGCCCGGATACCCCTCGGCGTACTTGTTGGCGAGCGCCGAGCCCAGCGCCGCCAGCACGGCCGGCGAGGTGAAGTTCTCGGCGGCGATCAGCTGCAACGACGTCGACTGCCGCGCCAGCTCCCCCAGCAGGACCTCGGCCAGCTCCGGATCCTGCCGCCGCAGCAGATCGCCCTCGACGAGGGCGGAGGTGACCGACATGAGGGACTCCGGGCGGTCGACGGTGACGTATGACCAATGTAGGCCCGGTATGGGGCGGATGCGCGGTTTGTGCGTACGACCGTGGTGGCGGGTGTCGCCGCCGGAGGGGAGGTTGCGGAGGGTCGCGCGACCGCGGGAGCGTGGGGGTGTCGCCGCCGGAGGGGTGGTTGCGGAGGGTCGCGCGACCGCGGGGGCGTGGGGGTTGCTCCCGCAGCTCCCCGCGCCCCTTACGGGGCGCTTCGCCCCCGCCCCCGCCGTGGGCAGGCGTTCCGCAGGGCTATGGGGGTCCCCCCGCGCGAGCGAAGCCGAGCGTGGGGGAGGGTGGGCACGGCCTGCAGTGCCGGGTGCCGGTGTGAGGAACGCCGACAGCAGGGGGTTACATCCGCGCCGGCACCCCGGTGAGCGCCGTGACCACCGGGTCCAGCGCCTCGTGTATCTCGTCCCCGATCGACTGGAAGAACGGCAGCGGGGCCCCGTACGGGTCGTAGACCTCGTCCGCCTCCGCCGTAGGCGCCAGCAGCCACCCCCGCAGCGCCGCCGCGGCCCGCACCAGCGCACGCGCGCGGACCACCACGCCGTCCGAGAGCGGCGGCAGCGTCGCCGGGTCTATCGCGCGGACCAGCCGGGTGAACTCCTTCAGCGTGAAGGTGCGCAGACCCGCCGAGTGCCCCATGGAGATGACCTGGGCGCGGTGGTCACGGGTGGCGGTCAGGACCAGGTCGGCCCGGATCACATGCTCGTCGAGCAGTTCGCGGCCCACGAAGCCGGAGGCGTCCGCGCCGAATTCGGCCAGCACGGCCTCCGCGTTGGCTTCCATGGGCGCGCCCTCGTGGCCCCAGGTGCCCGCGCTCTCCACGACCAGCCCGCCGCCCAGGAAGGCGCCGAGCCGGTCCGTCACGAGATGGCGGGTCAGCCGCTCGGTGATCGGCGAGCGGCACACGTTGCCGGTGCTGACGTGGAGGATGCGGAAACTGTCACGAGGCAGCCCCACGAACGTCGTCGTGATCTCCGCCGCGCTTTCCCCGTTGCCTATGCCACGCCCCGCGTCAGGGGCTGTCAATTCGCCACCTCGAGGTCGGGTACGACCTTCCGCAGCTCCTCCGCCGAGATCGCGCCCGCGCGCAGCAGCAACGGAACTTCGCGGGTGACGTCGACGATCGACGAGGGCACGTTGGCGGGGGTCGGACCGCCGTCGAGGTACACGGAGACGGAGTCGCCGAGCATCTCCTGCGCGGCGTCACAGGTCTCCGGGGCCGGGTGTCCGGTGAGGTTGGCGGAGGAGACGGCCATCGGGCCGACCTCGGTGAGCAGTTCGATGGCGACGGGGTGCAGGGGCATCCGGACGGCCACCGTGCCCCTGGTGTCCCCCAGGTCCCACTGCAGGGACGGCTGGTGCTTGGCGACCAGCGTGAGGGCGCCCGGCCAGAACGCGTCGACCAGTTCCCAGGCCAGCTCGGAGAAGTCGGTGACGAGACCGTGGAGCGTGTTCGGGGACCCGATGAGCACAGGGGTGGGCATGTTGCGGCCCCGGCCCTTGGCCTCCAGGAGGTCGGCGACCGCCTCCGAGGTGAACGCGTCGGCGCCGACGCCGTAGACCGTGTCGGTCGGCAGCACCACCAGTTCGCCCCGGCGGACGGCGGACGCGGCCTCGCGCAGACCCGTCACGCGGTCGGTCGCGTCGTTGGTGTCGTATCGCCGTGCCATGTCTAGCGGGCCTCCTCGTACACGTAACTCTGGAGTTCGGAAAACACTGCCTGCGGGGTGCTCACGGCAGCGCCTTGCGGGCGGTCGCGAAGCGGGGGCGGTTGTTGAGGTCCGGGTGGTCGGCCGCGTCGGCCCAGCCCCGCTCCTCGGTGAAGATCCACGGCACCTGGCCGCCCTGGGTGTCGGCGTGCTCGATGACGACGACGCCGCCGGGGCGCAGCAGCCGGTGCGCGGTGCGCTCGATGCCCCGGATCAGGTCGAGGCCGTCCTCTCCGGAGAACAGGGCCAGCTCCGGGTCGTAGTCGCGGGCCTCGGGGGCGACGTACTCCCACTCGGTGAGCGGGATGTACGGAGGGTTGGAGATGACCAGGTCGACATGGCCGTCGAGGTCGTGGAAGGCCTCCAGGGCGTCTCCCTGGCGCAGGTCGACCCGGGAGCCCGCCATGTTCTTGCGGGTCCACTGGAGCGCCTCCTCGGACAGCTCCACGGCGTGTACGCGCGAGCGCGGGACCTCCTGGGCGAGGGCGAGCGCGATGGCGCCGGAGCCGGTGCACAGGTCGACGATGCAGGGCTCGACCACGTCCATGGCGCGCACGGCGTCTATGGCCCAGCCGACGACGGACTCGGTCTCGGGGCGCGGCACGAACACGCCAGGCCCCACCTGGAGTTCGAGGTACCGGAAGTACGCCCGCCCGGTGATGTGCTGGAGCGGCTCGCGCTGCTCCCGGCGGGCGATGACCTCCCAGTAACGGGCGTCGAAGTCGGAGTCCTTGACGGAGTGCAGCGCGCCCCGCTTCACGCCGTGCACGAACGCGGCGAGTTCCTCCGCGTCGGTGCGCGGCGAGGGCACGCCGGCGTCGGCCAGCCGCTGGGTGGCCTGGGCCACCTCGGCGAGCAGCAGGTTCACGCTGGTCCTCCGTGTCGTCACTCGTACATACGTGCGTGCGTACGTGCCTTACGCGGCCGCGAGCTTGGCGGCCGAGTCCGCGTCGACGCAGGCCTGGATCACCGCGTCGAGGTCGCCGTCCAGGACCTGGTCCAGGTTGTACGCCTTGAAGCCCACGCGGTGGTCCGAAATGCGATTCTCCGGGAAGTTGTACGTGCGGATCTTCTCGGAGCGGTCGACGGTGCGAACCTGGCTGCGACGGGCGTCGGCGGCCTCCTTCTCCGCCTCCTCCTGCGCCGCGGCAAGCAGCCTGGAGCGCAGGATACGCAGCGCCTGCTCCTTGTTCTGCAGCTGGCTCTTCTCGTTCTGGCAGGAGGCGACGACTCCGGTCGGCAGGTGCGTGATGCGCACCGCGGAGTCGGTGGTGTTGACGGACTGCCCGCCGGGACCGGAGGACCGGTAGACGTCGATCCGGAGATCGTTCGGGTTGATCTCGACGTCGACCTCCTCCGCCTCCGGCGTGACGAGCACACCGGCCGCGGACGTGTGGATACGGCCCTGGGACTCGGTCGCCGGCACGCGCTGCACGCGGTGCACACCGCCCTCGTACTTCAGCCGCGCCCAGACACCCTGCCCGGGCTCGGTGGCGCCCTGCCCGCCCTTGGTCTTCACGGCGACCTGGACGTCCTTGTAGCCGCCCAGTTCGGACTCGGTGGCGTCGATGATCTCGGTCTTCCAGCCGACGCGCTCGGCGTAGCGCAGGTACATGCGCAGCAGGTCGCCCGCGAACAGTGCCGACTCGTCGCCGCCGGCCCCCGCCTTGATCTCCAGGATGACGTCCTTGTCGTCGGACGGGTCCCGGGGCACGAGCAGCATCCGCAGCTTCTCGGTGAGCTCGTCGCGCTGCTTGTCCAGCTCCTTGGCCTCGGCGGCGAAGTCCGGGTCGTCGGCGGCCAGTTCACGCGCGGTCTCGATGTCGTCGCCGGTCTGCTTCCAGGAGCGGTACGTGGCGACGATCGGGGTGAGCTCGGCGTAGCGCTTGTTCAGCTTGCGCGCGTTGGCCTGGTCGGCGTGGACCGACGGGTCGGCGAGCTTCTTCTCCAGGTCTGCGTGCTCGACGACGAGTTCCTCGACGGCCTCGAACATTTTTGACTCCTGATACTGCTGCGGCGTGCGGAAGGGAAGGCGGGCGACCAAAAACGCCGGTCCCGGGCACACCCCTCACGGGGGCGTGGCCGTGGACCGGCGAAATGGAGCTCGCTACTTCTTGGAGCCGGCGGCAGCCTTGCCGAAGCGGGCCTCGAAGCGGGCCACACGGCCACCGGTGTCGAGGATCTTCTGCTTGCCCGTGTAGAACGGGTGGCACTCGGAGCAGACCTCGGCGCGGATGGTGCCGCTGGTGATCGTGCTACGGGTGGTGAACGACGCGCCACAGGTGCAGCTGACCTGCGTCTCGACGTACTCGGGGTGGATCTCGCGCTTCAAGGTGTCTCCTAGGTATCGGGAGGGCACCGGGTCGCCTTCGCGGGCTTGCGGGGCGTGAACCGGGGCCGACGTATCAGTCTGCCAGGACTGACCGCATCCCCCAAAACCGGGGGGCTTCGATCTTTATTCCGGGGCGTGGGGGGAGGCGGCGCCTAGGGGGGTGCCACGATTTCGTCGTGCGCGGGTGCCGGCCGTCGTGGGTTGTTCGCCCAGTTCCCCGCGCACCTTTCAGGGGCGTCAGCCGTAGCTCCCCTTCAGGAGCGCGGGGCTGTATCGATGTGCGGCTCCGCCGCGTGGGCGCCACCAGCCCCCACCCACCCGCACCCGGACTACGACGTCACGACCCCCTTGGCCTGCCCCGTCGCCGTCCCCTTCGTCGCGCCGGCCGGGATCGGCCGGTCGTTCTTCAGGGCCGTCCAGACCAGCTTGGCCTTCGCCTCGGCCACGATCACCCGGTTCGGGTTCGACGGGTCGTACTCGACCGGCATCGTGACCATGCGCATGTTCTTGGAGCTGATGGACTTCAGGCCGTCCGCGAACCCGGTCAGGGAGCCGACCGAGCCGAGGTCGGAGTCGGTGGTGATCGTCTTCGTCCCGGTGTCGGCGAGGTCGTACAGCTTCTTCGGGCTGGTGAGGACGCCCACCTGGTCGACCTGCTTGACGAGGGCCTTGACGAACGCCTGCTGGAGCTGGATGCGGCCCAGGTCGGAGCCGTCGCCGACGCCGTGCCGGGTGCGCACGAGGCCGAGGGCCTGCCTGCCGTTCAGCTTGTGGGTGCCGGCCTTGAGGTCGAGGTGGCTCTCCCGGTCCTCGATCGCCTTCGTCGTGGTGACCTCGACCCCGCCGAGCTCGTCGATGAGCTTCCGGAAGCCGGAGAAGTCGACCTCCAGGTAGTGGTCCATCCGGATGCCGGTGACCGACTCGACGGTCTTGACCGCACAGGCCGCGCCGCCCGTGGAGTACGCGGAGTTGAACATCACGCCGCTCGCCGCGGGGTGGGTGGTGCCCTTCGCGTCGGTGCAGGAGGGGCGGTCGATCAGGGTGTCCCGGGGGACGGAGACCACGGCGGCCTTCTGGTGGCCCTTGTACACGTGGATGATCATCGCCGTGTCGGAGCGGGCACTGCCGTCGTCCGCGCCGCCGCCGAGCTCCTTGTTGGCGCCCGCGCGGGTGTCCGAGCCGAGGACCAGGATGTTCTCGGAGCCGTTGTCCACCTTGGCGGGCCGGTCGCCGCCGAGCGCCTGGTTGATGTCGACGGTCCTGAGGTTGCCGTTGAGCTTGAAGTACAGGTAGCCGACGCCGGTGCCGCCGAGGACGAGGATGCCGACGGCCGTCCAGGCCGTGACGAGGGCCGCCCTGTGGCCCGCCCCGCGGGGCCCGCGGCGGCGGGCTGCCTTCGTACCGGGCCCGGGTATGCCAGGACCTGGCGTGCTCTCGGCGGACATGGGCTCCCCTGTTCTCCTACGACTGCTCGCGTACCCCCTGCTTTCAGGGTCAGGCCCGGCGTACCAGGATCATCGGTGTGTACCGGACCATCGTCGCTCCGCCTGGTCAGACGGCGAAACCCGGGAAAGGGTTGCACAACGCGGTGTGCCCACCGCGTAGCGCGATGGGCACACCTTGTCACCGGGCAAGTGCGGGCGAACCGCACTCACCAGGTGTTTCAGCCGAAGATGTCGTACTGCTGGAAACCGGTGCCGAGCGACTTCCTTGTGCCGAAGATCTCGCTGGTCCCCTTGCCGGTGCCCGGGTAGAGGTACAGCGTGCCGCCGGTGGTGCGCGCGAGCAGGTCGGCCTTGCCGTCGCCGGTCAGGTCGCCGACCGCGGCGAGGGTGTTGTAGCCGGTCCAGCCGGAGCGGACCTTCACACGGGCCGAGAAGAGACCGGTGCCCGACTTGCCGGTGCCCTTGTACAGGTACAGGTCGCCGCCGCTGCTCTTGCGGGCCAGCAGGTCGGCCTTGCCGTCGCCGTTGAAGTCGCCGACGCCGCGCAGCTGGTTGTACTGGCTCCAGCCGCTGCCGATGCGGACGCGGGCGGCGAAGGTGCCGTTGCCCTTGCCCGGGTAGAGCCACAGGACACCACTCGAGTCCTCGGAGAGGACGTCGGGCAGGTAGTCGCCGGTGAGGTCACCGGGGATCACCATGGCCTTGCGGGTCTTCCAGTTGGTGAAGAGCTTCGTCGTGACCCAGGAGCCGCTGGTCTGGGCGCTGTTCAGCGCGAAGTGGTCCCAGTAGACGTCACCGGTGGAGGACACCCGGTAGACCATGTCCTGGAAACCGTCCCGGTTGAGGTCGGCCTGCAGGATGACATTGACGCCGCTCCAGTCGCCCCAGGACTGGCGGGCGGCGAGCGAAGTGCCCTTGGAGTCCAGCTCGTAGCCGACCTTGGTGGACGACTTGCGGGCGAACAGGTCGGCCTTGCCGTCGGTGTAACTCAGGTTGCTGTCGGCGGTCTGCGCGTAGGCGGCACCGACGTAGGTGCTGACCTTCGTGAAGACTGCGTAGGCACCCGCGGCGACGCAGTCCTCGACGCCCCAGGAGACGACGCCGACGATCCGGCCGCCGACGACCAGCGGACCGCCGGAGTCACCGTTGCAGGTGGTCGTCGTGCCGGTGTCGCTGCCGGTGGCGGGCTTGCCCGCGCAGACCATGTGGCCCTTGACGAAGTCGGTGCTGCCGTAGGTGGCGGTGCAGGTGGCGTCCGAGTCGATCGGCAGCGTGGCCGTCTTCAGCGTCTCGGAGATGTCCTGCGTGGTGGAGCTGGTACGGCCCCAGCCGTAGACCTTGGCGGTCTGGGCGGCCGTGCCGGTGTACGACGCGGTGTCCGTGGACGTCGTCATACGGATCGGGGTGGCCTTGACGGGAGCCGCCAGGGTGAGCACCGCGATGTCGTTGTTGGGAGCGCCGTTGGTCGACACGGTGTACGACGGGTGGTTCCACTGGCGCAGTACGGCGGTGGCGGTGCCGCCGTGCAGGTTGGCGGTGCCGTCGCTGTTGGTGGTGGGCAGCGAGGCGGTGCCGGTGACGACCGCGGAGTCCGTGGTGCTCCACTTGAAGCCCTTGACGCAGTGCGCGGCCGTAAGGATCTTCGTGGGCGAGATGACCGAGCCACCGCAGAAGAAGCCGACGTCGTCGCTGGTGCTGGTGGTGCCCTTGGTGTCGTAGTACCAGAGCTGCGCCATCCAGGGCGCCGCGGAGATGGTGGTCGTACCGCCACCGATGATCTTCGGCGAGACGGCGGAACCGCTCGCGGTGGATTTCGGCGTGGTCGTCGTACCGCTGTCGGCGGCGATCGCACGGGCGATCCGCTGGTTCAGGACGGCCTGCGACGGCGTGCTGACGGCCGGCTTGACCGTGGGCGCCGGCTGGGTGGCCGCGCTCGCGGACGACGACATCAGCGCGGCGGCGACGGCCGCGGCGACCCCGGCCGCCGCGACGGGCAGCGCGAGCCGTATCCGGCGTCTGTGACGACCGCTCCCGGACGTGGGTGTATCCACCTAAGTCCCCCCCTCGGGATAAGGAGTTCGTGATTCGGTCAATTGACCGAAGGCGCGATCGTACATCGGAGAAGGAACACGAAGGACCGCCCCCCGCGTCTTTCGGGGGGCGGACCTCTTCTCGTCCCGGGATGATCGGGGCTACGCGGCCGTGGAGCCGTCGCTCACCGAGCGGACATGCCGAACCGGAGCCGGCGGCCGGGAGGCCACCTGTGCCCGGTGCGCAGGTGGTGACCGGCTGTGCGGTGCCTCCGGTCACGTTCGCCCACGGCATCGCGTAGAGCGAGCCGTAGGCGCCCGGTCCATAGGGCATACCGATGTAGAAATTGGCCCGCGTGCCGTACAGGCTGGTGCCCGCCGCCTGTGCGGCGGTCGGCGTTCCCGGCAGGCCGGAGCTGTTGCCGGCCTCCACCCACCGGTCGGCGGCACCCGGAGTGCCGCGCAGACCGAAGACCTGCACCGCACCCGCGTCGGCAACCGTGCCGATGTCCTCGCCCGGCACGCCGACGGCCACCACCAGACTCTCGTCGGTCGCGGTCGCCCCCGGAGCCCGGTTGCCGAGAGCGACCTGTGCGCCCATGCGGTCCCCGGATTCCGAGGACGCGGTGAGGATGCCTTCGGAGCCCATGCCCTGTTCGAGGTGGAGTGCCGCCTTGCCGGTACCGAGACCTCCGGAGGCTTCCGTAGATCGCGTCCACGGTGCCGGCGTCCGTCGCGCTGCCGACGTCCTCACGGGAGGTGCCGACGACCAGGTCGGTGCAGCCGCCCTTGGTGTAGTCCACGGTGGCGAGGGAGTCGCCGAAGCAGTCGTTCGGCTCGGCGTCGCCGGGCACCGATGCGAGGCCCTGGTTCAGCTCCGACGTGCCCTTGCCACCGCCGTAGACGACGCGTACGAGACCGGCCTTGGCATCACCGCTGACGGTCGCCTCCGGATCGGCGACGGCCATGTCCTCCTTTTTGTCGCAGTTGAAGTCACTGCCGGTCGTCGCTGGCTGAACGGTCACGCCGAGCGCCTGGGCGACGTCGATGCGGGGCGCGTCGGCGCCCGTGTAGGCGACGGTCTTTCCGCTAGCAATGGTGAATGATCGAGGGATCGGCGCAGACGCTGGATCAACTCTTACCGATTTCACAACCACCAGAAAGCAGTGCCACTTTCCTGGGGCAGGGAAAACCGGCCATCAACTGAACGCGAGCAGCCCCTGCAAATGAGTACGCGCACTCATGCACGGCGCGGGGTGACGGCCGGAGACTGCGCGCATGACACCCATTACTGCACCCGTCAGCACGTTCACCCAACCCCGGCGCGCCCTGGCGGCCGCGGCCCTCGCAGCTCTGGCGCTCACCGGTTGTGGCAGTGACGGGTTGGGTGGCAGTGGGACAGCGAGTGGGCCGGCGGGCGCCGGCGCCAAGGTGAGTGCCACCCCCTCGACCGCCGAGCAGGCGGCGTTCGTGGCGATGCTCGACAAGGTCGCGCAGCCGTGTTCCTCGACCGGGGCCCCGTCCGGGCCCACCGACAAGGAACCGACCGGTCCGCAAGGGGACCCCAGCCTCCCCCCTGGCGGGACGCCCCCGGCTGAACCGATCGAGCCCGGCGCACCCACGGAACCGGGTGCGCGGTTGAGTGAGCGCGATCGGTGTGCGAGCGTCCAGCACGAGCAGCGCATCATCCAGGCGCTGCAGGAAGTCTCGGAACCCACCCCAGCCAAGGTTCGCAAGAGCTTGAACCGCCTCGGCTATGTCGACGAGCGCATCCACGATCTCAAGCACGACGGCAGGACCACGCGCTTCTACCTCGACCTGCGCGAGAACGGCGGTCGGCTCTGCGAGGCAGGCGTCGCGGCGGGCGAGGAGACGGATGTCACCCCGTGCATGGGTCCCGCCACCGGATCGTTCTCAGCCAAGGACCTGTTGTCCGGCCGGAAATGATCGCTTGAGGAACACCACAAATGCGGGACGCCGACCGCTCCCGCTCCCGCGACCGGCTCTTTTATCCAAGTAAGCGGAGGAAAAGAAACCGGATTGGTGTGACTGGTATCACTACATCGGACGAGCCCTCTCGGAGGCGCCAGACGAGCAACACAAAGGGTCGCCCCCTGCGCTTTGCGAGGGGCGACCCTTTGCTTTACTTCACGACAGCGATCAGTCGCCGTTACCCGGCGTCGGCGTCGTCTTCTGAATCTGCATCAGGAACTCGGCGTTCGACTTCGTCTGCTTCATCTTGTCGAGGAGCAGTTCGACCGCCTGCTGCTGGTCGAGGGCGTGCAGCACCCGGCGCAGCTTCCAGACGATGGCGAGCTCGTCGGGGGCGAGCAGGATCTCTTCCTTACGGGTGCCGGACGCGTCCACGTCCACCGCCGGGAAGATGCGCTTGTCGGCGAGCTTGCGGTCGAGCTTGAGCTCGGCGTTGCCGGTGCCCTTGAACTCCTCGAAGATCACCTCGTCCATGCGGGACCCGGTGTCCACCAGCGCGGTGGCGAGGATGGTCAGCGAGCCGCCGTCCTCGATGTTGCGGGCCGCGCCGAAGAAGCGCTTCGGCGGGTACAGGGCCGTCGAGTCGACACCACCGGACAGGATGCGGCCGGAGGCCGGCGCCGCGAGGTTGTACGCACGGCCCAGACGCGTGATCGAGTCGAGCAGCACGACGACGTCGTGGCCCAGCTCCACCAGACGCTTGGCGCGCTCGATGGCGAGCTCGGCGACCGTGGTGTGGTCCTCGGCCGGGCGGTCGAAGGTCGAGGAGATGACCTCGCCCTTGACCGACCGCTGCATGTCGGTGACCTCTTCCGGACGCTCGTCGACGAGGACGACCATCAGGTGGCACTCGGGGTTGTTGTGGGTGATCGCGTTGGCGATCGCCTGCATGATCATGGTCTTGCCGGTCTTCGGCGGGGCCACGATCAGACCGCGCTGGCCCTTGCCGATCGGCGACACGAGGTCGATGATCCGGGTGGTCAGCACGCCCGGGTCGGTCTCCAGGCGGAGCCGGTCCTGCGGGTAGAGCGGGGTCAGCTTGTTGAACTCCGGGCGGCCGCGGCCGTGTTCGGGCGCCATGCCGTTGACGGAGTCGAGGCGGACCAGCGCGTTGAACTTCTCGCGCCGCTCGCCTTCCTTGGGCTGACGGACCGCGCCGGTGACGTGGTCGCCCTTGCGCAGGCCGTTCTTGCGGACCTGGGCGAGGGAGACGTACACGTCGTTCGGGCCGGGCAGGTAGCCCGAGGTCCGGATGAACGCGTAGTTGTCGAGGATGTCGAGGATGCCCGCGACGGGGATCAGGACGTCGTCCTCGGCGAGTTGCGGCTCGGCGCCGCCGATCTCGTCACGGCCACGGCGGCCGCGGCGGTCCCGGTAGCGGCCCCGGCGGCCGCGGCGGCCGCCCTCGAAGTCGTCGTCGTCCTGCGGACCGGCGTTACGGTCACGGTCCTGGCGGCCGCCACCCTGCTGCTGCGGCTGCTGCTGCTGCTGCTGACGGTCCTGGCGCTCCGAACGGTCCTGCCGGCCACCCTGGCCGGCCTGGCCGCCGCCCTGCTGCTGTTCGTCGCCCTTGTTGCGCCGGTCGCGGTCACGGCCGCGGTCACGGCGGTCACGGCGGCCCCGGCCGTCGTCGCCGGCGTCGGCCCTGGCCTCGCCCTGCTGCTGGGGCTGCGCGGACGTCTCGCTCTTCGCCTCGGCGGTGATGGTCTCGGCGCCGGTGGCGGTGGGGCTGCCCGCCTCGGCGGTGGCCCGGCGGCGGCGGCGCTCGGCGGGCACGTCGTCGACGGCGCGCTCGGCCTCGCCCGCGCGGGTGCCGCCGGCCGGCTGGCCGGGGATCTCGATCTGCTGCTGGGCCACGGCCTTCTCGGCGGGCGCCTCGGCGGGCTGCTCCGCCTTCTTCTCGGCGTCGTCGCCCGTGCGGGCCTTGGAGGTGGCGCGGCGCTTCGGCTTGGTCTCGGTGGCCGCCTCGGCCTTGGCGGGGGCTCCCCCGCCGGCCTGGGCCTCCTTGATGACCTCGATCAGCTGGCTCTTGCGCATGCGCGCGGTGCCCCTGATGCCGAGGCCGGATGCGACCTGCTGAAGCTCGGCCAGCACCATGCCCTCGAGGCCGGTACCGCGGCGCCGCCGGGAGCCGGCACCGGAGGCAGGCGCGGAGGCGTCCGTGGCGGGCGCGGCAGCGGTCTCCTCGACACGTGCGCCCATCAGATCGGTGGTGTCGCTCACGAAGGGTCCTTCCCTGGAGCGGACGTCGGCCTGTCTGGCTCGGCGACCGGTTGTGCTGTCCGGCTTTCGGTCCTTGCCTGTGTGGACCGTGCCGGGGCGGTGTTCCGCCTGAGCGGCGGAAGAATTTTCTGGTGACGGCGCTTCCGACGAGCCGTGGCACCCGGTGTCACGTGGCGTGGTCGCACCTGTTCCGGAGCGTGCCCAGTGGCCCTCTCAGTGCCCGGGTACGACGTACTGCCCAGGTACGTCATACAGAACGCTGAGTGGCTTGGGAGACTCCCGGAAGAATGTCTGTCCCGGACGGGGACACGAAGCACCTCGCCATGGTGAGGTCGGGTGCAGACTTGAGGTTAACACTACCGGATCCAACAAACATTCCCCCTCTCCAAATCCGGCAACCGTGCGTCACATGTCGCTCGAGGTGTCATGGGCGGGCGCGAGCGGCAGCACGCTGGCGCCCTGGAGGTCGAGGTCCAGCCGGTTGGCCGCCCAGTCCGCACCGGCCAGGGCCTGCACCTTGTCGGCGCTGCCGGCGTCGGCGAGCGCCATCACGGTGGGTCCGGCGCCGGAGATCACGGCCGGGACGCCGTCGGCGCGCAGCCGCTCCACCAGAGCGGCGCTCTCCGGCATGGCGGGGGCGCGGTACTCCTGGTGCAGACGGTCCTCGGTGGCGGGCAGCAGCAGCTCGGGGCGCCGGGTGACGGCCTCGACGAGCAGGGCGGCACGGCCCGCGTTGGCGGCGGCGTCGACATGCGGCACGGTGCGCGGGAGCAGTCCGCGCGCGGTCTCGGTGAGGACCGGCTTTCCGGGCACGAAAACCACCGGAACGATGGAATTGCTGGGCTCCATCCTGATCGCCCGGGCGGCGCCGGCCTCCATCCAGGAGATGGTGAAACCGCCGAGCAGGCAGGCCGCCACGTTGTCGGGGTGGCCCTCGATCTCGGTCGCGAGCTCCAGCAGGGCCGCGTCGTCGAGTCTGGCCTCGCCACCTATGGTCACGGCGCGCGCGGCGACGATGCCGGCGCAGATGGCGGCGGAGGAGGAGCCCAGGCCGCGGCCGTGCGGGATGCGGTTGGCGCACACGATCTCCAGGCCGCGGGGCTGTCCGCCCAGCAGGTCGAAGGCGGTGCGCAGGGAGCGCACGAGAAGGTGGCTCTCGTCGCGTGGCAGCGTCTCGCTGCCCTCCCCCGCGATGTCGATGTGCAGCCCTGAGTCGGCCACCCGGACGACGACGTCGTCGTAGAGCCCCAGCGCGAGGCCCAGGGCATCGAAGCCCGGACCGAGGTTGGCGCTGGTGGCGGGGACGCGCACCCGGACGGCGGCGGCGCGGAACGCTGGACCGGCCATCGCTCGATGACTCTCCTTGAGCTGCGTGATGGTCGAATGACATTCGATAGGTACGTGAGGGACCCTCGGGCCGTGGAGACGGCGCGGCACCGCGCCATATGCGGAGGCATATGCAGCGGGCGGGTTCGGTACAGCCTATCGAAGGAAGGTTCTGTGGCGACATAGGGCGCACAGGAGGCGCACGATGCGTGTCGTAAGCCCCCTGTGCCCCCTCGGTAGGGAGAGCCCTCGCTCCCCCACCTGTGGAGTACGGCCTCCTCCACCTGTCGAGTACGGCTTGAACACTCCTTGAGTACCCCTTGAGCCGTTCTCTAGACGGCGCCGTTCTTGCAGGCGGAGCCGTTCTTCCAGGCGGAGCCGTTCTTCCAGGCGGAGTCGTTCTTCTAGGCCAGGCCCAGCCGCTCGGCCGCGGCGGCCGCGTCGACCGGCACGGTGACCGGCTGCGGGGCGCCGGCGACGGCCCAGTCGGGGTCCTTCAGGCCGTTGCCGGTGACCGTGCAGACGATGCGCTGGCCGGGGTCGACCTTGCCCTGCTCGGCGGCCTTGAGCAGACCGGCCACGGAGGCGGCGGAGGCGGGCTCCACGAAGACGCCCTCCTGAGCGGCCAACAGCCGGTAGGCGCGCAGGATCTCACGGTCCGTCACCTCGTCGATGAGGCCGCCGGACTCGTCCCGGGCCGCGAGCGCGAACTGCCAGGAGGCGGGGTTGCCGATGCGGATGGCGGTGGCGATGGTCGAGGGGTCCTTGACGACCTCGCCGCGCACGATCGGGGCGCTGCCGGAGGCCTGGAAACCCCACATGCGGGGCGTCCGGGCGGAGATGCCGTCACGGGCGTACTCCTTGTACCCCTTCCAGTACGCGGTGATGTTGCCCGCGTTGCCGACCGGCAGGACGTGGATGTCGGGGGCGTCACCGAGCATGTCCACGATCTCGAAGGCGGCCGTCTTCTGCCCCTCGATACGCACCGGGTTGACCGAATTGACCAGCGCCACCGGGTAGTTCTCGCTCAGCTTGCGGGCGAGGGTGAGGCAGTCGTCGAAGTTGCCGTCGACCTGGAGGATCTTCGCGCCGTGCACCAGGGCCTGGCCCATCTTGCCGAGCGCGATCTTGCCGCGCGGCACGAGCACGGCGGAGACCATCCCGGCGCGCACGGCGTACGCCGCGGCGGACGCGGAGGTGTTGCCCGTGGAGGCGCAGATCACCGCCTGCGAGCCCGCCTCCTTGGCCTTGCTGATGGCCATGGTCATCCCGCGGTCCTTGAAGGACCCGGTCGGGTTCGCGCCCTCCACCTTCAGGTGGACCTCGCAGCCCGTGCGCTCGGAGAGCACCTGCGCGGGCACGAGGGGCGTGCCACCCTCACGGAGCGTCACGACCGGCGTGCTTTCGGAGACGGGCAGCCGGTCCCGGTACTCCTCGATGATTCCGCGCCACTGGTGGGTCATTGCTGGTTACTCTCCTTCAACCCGCATGATGCTGGCGACACCCCGCACGGTGTCGAGCTTGCGCAGTGCCTCGACGGTCCCGGAGAGGGAGGCGTCGGAGGCACGGTGGGTGACGACGACGAGGGAGGCCTCGCCGTCCCCGTCCTGTCGTCCTTGCTGCCGCACCGTATCGATCGAAACCCCGTGCTCCGCGAACACGGTGGCGACCTGGGCGAGAACACCCGGTTTGTCGGCGACGTCAAGGCTGATGTGGTAGCGCGTGACGACATCGCCCATCGGGGACACGGGCAGGGCGGCGTACGCCGACTCGCCGGGCCCCGTTGCCCCGCTGAGCCGGTTGCGGCAGACGGCGACCAGGTCACCGAGGACCGCGGAGGCCGTGGGCGCGCCGCCGGCGCCGGGCCCGTAGAACATCAGCTGACCGGAGGCGTCCGACTCCACGAAGACGGCGTTGTACGCGCCGCGCACGGAGGCGAGGGGGTGGGTCAGCGGAATCATGGCGGGGTGCACGCGGGCCGTCACCGAGCCACCGTCCGCGGCGCGCTCGCAGATGGCGAGCAGCTTGATGGTGCAGCCCATGTTCTTGGCGGACACGAAGTCGGAGGCGGTGACCTCGGCCATGCCCTCGCGGTAGACGTCGTCGAGCCGCACCCGCGAGTGGAAGGCGATGCCGGCGAGGATGGCGGCCTTGGCGGCGGCGTCGAAGCCCTCGACGTCGGCGGTCGGGTCGGCTTCCGCGTACCCGAGCGCGGTGGCCTCGTCGAGGGCCTCCTGGTAGCCCGCCCCCGTGGAGTCCATCTTGTCGAGGATGAAGTTGGTGGTCCCGTTGACGATGCCGAGCACCCGGTTGACCTTGTCGCCGGCGAGGGACTCGCGCAGCGGCCGGATCAGCGGGATGGCGCCGGCGACGGCGGCCTCGTAGTAGAGGTCCTTGCCGTGCTGCTCGGCGGCCGCGTGCAGGGCGGCGCCGTCCTGGGCGAGCAGGGCCTTGTTGGCCGACACGACCGACGCGCCGTGCTCGAAGGCGGTGGTGATGAGGGTGCGGGCGGGCTCGATCCCGCCGATGACCTCCACCACGACGTCGATGTCGCCGCGTTTGACGAGGGCGGTGGCATCGGTGGTGACCAAGGTCGGGTCGATGCCCTCACGGACCTTGGAGGGCCGCCGGACTGCGACACCGGCCAGCTCGACGGGGGCACCGATCCGCTGCGCGAGGTCGTCGGCGTGCGTCGTCATGATGCGCGCCACCTCTGAGCCGACAACCCCACAGCCCAGCAGCGCCACCTTCAGCGGACGCGTACGCATCATCCGACCTCGTTTCCTCATACCGTCTACGGTTGGACCAGTCTCACTCACCGGACGGGAGTTTCTACCCTTCGTCCGGATCGTGAGACATCTATTTCATTTTGTGGCGATCACGGACAGGAGATCTTCCTCCCGCGTCACCCGACGTCGAGACGGAGCAGATCCTCCTCCGTCTCCCGCCGGACGATCACCCGGGCCGCGCCGTCGCGCACGGCGACCACCGGCGGCCGGAGCACGTGGTTGTAGTTGCTGGCCATGGACCGGCAGTAGGCGCCGGTGGCCGGTACGGCGATGAGGTCACCGGGTGCCAGGTCGCCCGGCAGGAACGCGTCCTTCACCACGATGTCCCCGCTCTCGCAGTGCTTGCCGACGACGCGGGCGAGCATCGGCTCGGCATCGCTCGTCCGCGAGACCAGGGCGACGCTGTACTCGGCGTCGTACAGCGCGGTACGGATGTTGTCGGACATGCCGCCGTCGACCGACACGTAGGTCCGCAGCCCGTCGAGGGGCTTGATGGTGCCGACCTCGTAGAGGGTGAAGGCGGTAGGACCGACGATGGCCCGCCCCGGCTCGACGGAGATCCTCGGCGTCCGCAGCCTGGCGCCCTCGCACTCCCTCGTCACGATCTCGGTGAGCGCCTTGGCGATCTCGTGCGGCTCGCGCGGGTCGTCGTCACTCGTGTACGCGATCCCGAGGCCGCCGCCCAGGTCGATCTCGGGCAGCTCGATGCCGTGCTCGTCCCGGATGTCCTTGAGGAGCCCCACGACCCGGTGCGCGGCGACCTCGAACCCCGACATGTCGAAGATCTGCGACCCGATGTGCGAGTGGATCCCGATGACCTCCAGCCCGTCGAGCTGCAGCGCCCGCCGCACGGCCTCCGCGGCCTGCCCGCCGGCCAGCGGGATCCCGAACTTCTGGTCCTCGTGGGCGGTGGCGATGAACTCGTGCGTATGCGCTTCCACACCCACGGTGATACGAATCTGCACGCGCTGCCGCCGGCCGAGCTCCCGCGCGATGTGCGCGACCCGCACGATCTCCTGGAAGGAGTCGAGCACGATCCGCCCGACACCGGCCTCGACCGCCCTGCGGATCTCCCCCTCGGACTTGTTGTTGCCGTGGAAGGCGATCCGGTCGGCGGGCATGCCCGCCGACAGCGCGGTGGCCAGCTCCCCGCCGGAGCACACGTCCAGGTTGAGTCCCTCCTCGTGCAGCCAGCGCACGACGGCCCGCGACAGGAACGCCTTGCCGGCGTAGAACACGTCGGCGTCCGGCCCGAAGGCGGCGCGCCAGGCACGCGCCCGGGACCGGAAGTCGTCCTCGTCGAGGACGTAGGCGGGGGTGCCGAACTCCTCGGCGAGGGTCTTCACGTCGACACCGCCGACGGTGACGACCCCGTCGGCGTCCCGGGTGACGGTCTGGGCCCAGACCTTGGCGTCGAGGGCGTTGAGGTCGGTGGGCGGCGCGGCGTAGTGCCCCTCGGGCAGGACGTCGGCGTGCCGGGGCCCGGCGGGGTGTGCGGAACGGCTCATTGCTCTTCTGGCGCTCTCTTCAGAGGTGATCGGGTGCGTCGATGCCGAGCAGGGACAGGCCGCCGGCCAGCACCGTCCCGGCGGCTTCGGCGAGGGCGAGCCGGGCACGGTGGGCGGCCGAGGGTTTCTCCTCGCCACGGGGCAGCACGGTCGGCAGGAACGGCAGGGCGGCGTCGGCGACGGTGACGAGGTGCCGGGCGAGCCGGTCGGGGGCGCGATGGACGGCCGCGCCGGTGAGGACGCGGGGGTAGTCGGCGAGGGCGGCGACGAGGCCGCTCGGGGCGTCCCGGACGTCACCCGGTACGGCGTCGAACCCGAGCCGCCCGGCACCCCGCCCGACGGCCCTCGCCCGGGCGTGGGCGTACCGCACCCGGAACAGCGGATTGCTCTCGCGCTGCACCAGGTGATCGGCAGTGATCCGGGGCCGGTCGTGGGCGGCCGGATGCAGCAGCGCCCACTGCGCGGCGTCGGGCCCGAGCAGCGCCGGATCCTCCGGCGCCGGAACGGGCCGCAGACTGGCGGGCTCACCGTGATCGACCTCACCGCGCCCGCCCTGGGTCGCGACGATCCGCACCACCGCGTCGGCGACGACCTCGGCCCGGACGTCGTACGGCACCCGCAGCGCGACGACCTGCCCGGCGAGGGCGTCGCCGTGGCCGTAGGCGGCCCCGAGCCGGCGGATCTCCCCGACCAGGGCGGTGGTCGGCGAGGACCCGGAGGCGAGGGAGATGTTGAGGAACCCGGGCCCGGTGACGACGACGTCCGCGACGCCGGTCGCGTCCGCGAGGTGGGCCAGCAGGATCTCGGCGACCCGGAGCGGCGGCTGCCCGGCGGGGCCGGCGAGCTGCAACGCGATGTTGGTGGCGTAGTCCCCGCACCCGCCCGGCCCCGGCGGCGTCACCACGACGCGCTCCGGCACGCTCACGCTCAGCTCCCCCTCGTCCACGGCACGGCGCACCGCGCCCAGCACGGTACGGGAGAGCTCCACGGGGGTCACGGGACAAGCGTAGGGGAGGAGGGGGGTGGGTGGGCGAGCCGGTTCGGGCGGGTCCCGGGATGTGGACGGAGGGATCCGGCGACGCCGCGCCATGCCTTCACGCCGACGTCACCACGACCACGGCCTCGACCACTGCACTCGACCCCGCCCCCGACCCCGACCCCGACCCCGACCCCGACCACAGCCTCGTCCACGACCACGGCCGCACCTTGGCCTCGATCACAGCCACGGCCACGACCACGACCACGGCCTCGACCTCACCTTGACCTCACGGATAGGCGGGATTGCCCCCGGCCCGCTCCCCGGCCCGCTCTCCCTCTTCAGAGCCCCGCCGCCGCTCGATCAACTCCCGCACCGTCCGCACAAGTTCAGCCGGCTCGAAGGGCTTGGCGAGAAACGCGTCGACGCCGACGCCGAGACCGGCCTCGACCTCGTACTGCGTACAGGCACTGACGATGGCGAGCGGGAGATCACGGGTCCGGGGATCGGCACGCAGCTGGGCGGCCGTCCGCAGCCCGTCGAGCCGAGGCATCACCACATCGAGGGTGATCACATCGGGCCGCACCCGATGAACGACTTCCAGACACTCGGCACCATCGGCCGCGGTCACGACCTCGAGACCTTCCAGTTCGAGATTGACCCTGATCAGCTGCCGGATGACCTTGTTGTCGTCCACAACAAGCACCCGGCCCGACGCCCCTGGCACAACTCGAGAGTAGGTCGAGACCGGCCACCGCGTCCGGGTTTTCCCGACTTCCGCCCACTGCGGGGAGGCACCCCGGGAAACCTGTTCCTGATCACCCCGCCCGAGCTGGTAGTGTTCTACCCGTCGCCGCGAGCAACAGCTCAACGCC
Source organism: Streptomyces shenzhenensis (assembly GCF_021462265.1). Lineage (GTDB taxonomy): Bacteria > Actinomycetota > Actinomycetes > Streptomycetales > Streptomycetaceae > Streptomyces > Streptomyces shenzhenensis. The sequence continues at coordinate 96,903 of NZ_JAJONF010000028.1, forward strand.
AGACGCCCCCGTAGCTCAGGGGATAGAGCAACGGCCTCCGGAGCCGTGTGCGCAGGTTCGAATCCTGCCGGGGGCACATCCCATTAAGGCCCTGACCAGCGGAAACGCGGGTCAGGGCCTTTCTTGTGCATGCCAAAACGCACACGGCCTACCTGCTCGTGACCACTCGATCCGATGAGTCTTCGACCTGCGGTTTTCCGACACCACACGGATGGAATCCCAAATGTCCGATCCCGCGAAATCGCTCGCGCGGGACATTCACGGGACGGGAACGGCAAAAGCAGAGCCGACACCGGCAGACACCGGCTGCGAGCTGCACTTTTTCGCGCATGCGCGGTCGGAAAACATGCGGAGGAACGGGCCGTTTGACTTTCCGGATCAGCACAGGGAACCGCTGTGACCTGGGGTTTCATCCAGCATGACGCCCACTGCTGGCGTGCTTGCCCGTGTCGGTACCACGGCGCCCCGGGATACGGCATGCTGGGCGTATGAGTAGGTACGCCGCAGCCAGGGTCTACGCGCTGCCGGAGTCACTCGACGAGCTGGTCGGGCCGATCTCGGGCACCGTGACCCTGCCCCGGCACATCGACTGGGGCCCGCCCTACGCCTACGACCTCGCCGACGAGGCCGACCTGCTCCTCATGTACGAGCGGGTGATCCGCGAGGCCCAGTCCCCGGCCGACCTGCAGTCGCACCTCGATGCCGGCCTGTTGCGCCGGCACTGGAGCGACCTGTTCCTGCCGGCCCCGGCACTTGTGGCCTGGCAGGCCCGCTTCCCCGAGCTCTCGCCTGCGGCGGCTGCGGCATAGTGGACGAGGTGCACCGTCGGCTGATCCGCATCGGGCTCGACGCACTCGCCAACGATTTCGGTTACGCCCTGGCAGGCGGTTACGCCGTCCAGGCGCACCAGATCGTCAGCCGGGTCAGTGACGACGTCGACCTCTTCGCTCCGATCGACCGGGCCACCGCCGAAATGCCCGCGGCCACCGAGCGTGTCATCGACGCCTACGAAGCCGCGGGCTTCACCGTGGAGCTGGCCCACCAGAACGCCGAGCACACCTACACCCGGCTGAACGTCACCGACCCCGTCAGCGGCGTCCAGAACAAGGTGGAACTCGTCGCCGAGTTCCTCAACCATCCGCCCGTGCCCTCCGAACTCGGTCCGGTTCTGCACCCCGACGACGTCGCAGCAGGGAAGACCAGCGCACTGGACGGCCGGGCCGAGGTCCGCGACGCCATCGACGTCGACGGCCTTCTCAAGGCCGGATACACCCGCGAACGCCTGATGGAACTGGCCAGGCAGAACGACGACGGCTTCGATCCGCAGATGTTCGCCGACTCACTTGCCCGCATCCAGCGCTACACGGACAAGCAGTTCGCCGCCTACGGCCTTACCGCCGCCGAGGCCGCAGTGCTGCGCGAGCGGTTCGCCGACTGGCGACGCCAACTCATCACGCCCCAGGACGAGAAACCCGAAGGCAAGCGAACCACTGCAGCGGCTCGCACTCCACCGCGCCGGGACCAGTCTGCACAGCAGAACCCGAACACCACCACGAAGCCCCCTCCCCCCGCCCCCGGCTCTCCCGGCCGAACACCACCCCACGGCCCCCGCAGGGGCTGATCCTCCATCCCGCCGAGTGCCACGTCGATTCGCCGGGTGATCTCCGCAGTGCCCCGGAGGGCTCGCCGACCTGTTGAGATGCGATCCGGCCTGGACGGACACGCTCGCCGGTGGACGGCAGGCCGCCCACGGCTCCCGTCAGGGCACCACACAGGCCGCATACCTGCGGGCCGCCATGACCGACAGCGGACAACCCGTCAGTCAGCCACGTGTCCCGAAGAAGACCAACGAAATCACCTGCTTCGCCCGCCTGTTGGCGCCCCTCGACCGACGACGCCCTGCACACCCGGCGCAGGCATACCCGCTTCCTACGGAAGAAGGGTGCCCGCTCCCTGCTCGTCGTCAAGGACAAGCAGCCCGCAGTTCGGGGAGAACTTCACCGTGGACGGGCTGCCCGACGACGAGGTGTGCATCGGGGACCGCTACCGCATCGGGGCGGCCCTGTTCGAGGTCACCCAACCCCGCGTGACCTGTTACCGGGTGGGACTGCGCATGGGCGAGCCGCAGATGGCCGCACTGCTCGTGGCGCACCACCGCCCCGGCTTCTACCTCCGCGTCATCGAGGAGGGCGAGGTCGAGGCCGGCCAGGCGATCATTAAGGTCTCCACCGGCCCCGAGGCGATGACCGTCGAAGAGATCGACCGGGTGCTCCACCTGCCCGGACACACCCGCGAACAGGTCGAACGGGCCCTGCGGATCCCCGCGCTCAGCCCCGGCTGGCAGAGTTCCATGCAGGCCCTGCTGGACCAGGCCGAGGGCGGCGCCTCTTCGGACAGTGCCGGACTGAGCACCGCGGCCACCGCACCTCCGCCCGCCTGGCCGGGCTTCCGCCCGCTGACCGTCACGCACATCCAGCCCGAGAGCCGCAGTGTGTTCTCCCTGCACCTGGCCGCCGCGGACGGCTCGGCGCTGCCGGGCCAATTCCTCACCGTCAAGGTCCGGCCCAAGGGCGGCGTACCACCCCTGATCCGCAGTTACTCCCTGTCCGGCGAGCCGGGCACCGGCGCGTACCGGATCAGCGTGAAGGTCGAACCGCACGGCGCCGCGAACAACAAGCTGCGCGCCCACATCCGGGTCGGTGACCAACTGGAGGCCGCCGCGCCCCGTGGCACCTTCTACCTGACCGCCGGCGACAATCCGGTGCTGCTGCTGTCTGCCGGGGTCGGCGTCACCCCCGTCCTGGCCATGCTGCACGCCCTCGCCCGCGAACACTCGACCCGTCAGGTGTGGTGGCTGCACGGAGCCCGCGACGGCACCGAGCACCCCTTCGCCCAGGAGAGCCGCGAACTGATCGCCACCCTCCCCAACGCACGGTCGACCGTCTACTACAGCAGGCCGGCCGCCGACGACCGGCTGGGCGTGGACTATGCGGAAGGGGGCCGCCTCTCGGCCGAGCCCATCCGCCGGCTCGGCCTGCCGACCGACGCCGACGCGTACCTGTGCGGCCCCGCGTCCTTCATGGACAGCCTCACCGCCGCGCTCGTGGCCGACGGCCTCGACGCCTCCCGTGTCCACACCGAGATCTTCGGCGCGGGCGCCGCCCTCACCCCCGGGATCAAGGGTGCGGCCACCGCGCCCGCGCCCCACCGGCCGGCGGGTCCGTCGACTACTCACCCGACCCCGTCGAACCCCCCGCCCGGGGCAACATCCTCATCTGCTGCTCAAAACCCGCCGCAGACGTCGTCCTCGACCTGTGAGCCACGGCGGCGGTGAACCTCCGGCGGGTGGTGCGACGGGCCCGAAAACGCCACAGCGCCTGACCCGGCCGAAGCCGAGCCGAGCGCCGCACGGCAGGTCAGAGGGGGTAACCCCCTCCCCGCATCCGTAGGCCGTGTGGGACTCGAACCCACAACCAATGGATTAAAAGTCCTGGCGGGATCTTGCTGGGTGTTTCCGGACACTGGTTCGGGGTCCGGAACCACCTGGTCAGGGCATGCGCTGGTCGGGTCACGGTCTGCTCCGAGCACCACTGCTGCGCCCTCCGCTCACGCAAGCTGGATCAAGTGGAACCGAGTCGCCCCCGGTGAGCAGCAGGGAGGGACATGCTGACGCCTCAGCTTGACAATCAATGCCTCCCCTGAATCTTTCTCCTTCGCTCGGCGAGCAAGCGCGCCACGGCGTCACCGAGTTCGAGGTCGGGGTGGACATCGAGCCATGCGTCCAGTTCTTCCGCCAGGTCCACGTCGACGACCTTCCCCTGGAACCAGCGCGACAGGGAGAGCAGATTGATGATGGTCAGGAGTTCGGCGACGCCGTCAACTTGGACCGCACGGTTGAACTCCTCCTCCTCCAGATCTGCGGTCAGCGCTTCCAGGTAACGCTCACGTCTCGCATCGGCGACTTGCACGGCCTGCTGGCGGGTAAATGAGAAGCAACCCGATATTCGCCCCACCACCGAATCTACCTTCAGATTCAGGGGTATATCCCGCAGCCCGGCCTCTTTCGCCTTGCGTGCGAAACCCACGTACTCGTCGGCGATGCGACTCCAATCGGGAATCTGCAGCTCACGCTCGATGAAATCGAGCAGCCGCGACGCGAAACCGATACGCATCGTGAGGTCAACATCCGGCTCCTCGTTGACCGGATAGGAGTCCGTGATGGCGATGTCCAGCAGGACGAGAATCCACCGTGCCCTACGGCCGTGGGACAACGGCGGCGACAACCGCCACAGGGCCTCCGACAGCTGGGTAGGCTCAAGCCGAACGAGCATCCGGTAGTCACTTATTGGGCTATTCAAGACGATCACCGAGCGTATGGCTGAATGACTTCGTCGGGAACAGGCACGCCCGCATTAAGGAAGGCATCGACGCCCGACTGGAGATAGGAATCAGGGACATCGAGATCCAGCAGAGGATAATAGTGGCCACTCTGGTCACTTATCATACCGACCTCCCCATTTTCAATGATCACGTCTCCGGCACCCCGCACCGGGCCCCCTCGGAACAGTACCGAGTGCTTGATCTTGCGGGATGCTTCCACGAGGATTCGCAGATTTCCATCGGCGCCGACGGCCCAGAGATAGGTCGTGCCCGGCTGGCCGAACTCCTTCGTCACCGCCCCCGAATTGGGCCGGACGTCCTGGTGCCAACTGCTGGGCGCCGTCCATCTCGGCCCCGAGGACGACGTTGCCGAGGCCACCGCCATCCAACGCGTTTCTACGGCGGTGAAAGAATCCCGACGAACCATGAGTCCACGGCCTGACTCTTCCTGTAGAAGGTGTTGGGTTGCACGGGATCGCACAATGCAACCAGGACGTCGCCCTCCTGCAGTTCCACGGCCCTTCGGAACGAACTCGTCCTGCTTTCCCTCAAGCGGATCACCGTGAATTCTAGTTCATGAAGACCAGGCGCGAGTTCGACGAATTTCGGCGCTTTGCTGAATCGGTCTCGATAACAAATCTCTAGGCCGTTCTCGCGGATAGACACGGTACCCGCCCTGTCGGTGAGACTTCGGATCGGCTCTCTGATTTCAGCGATCAGAAGGACCCCCGTCCTGCCGCGCTTCTGTGCTCTACCCAGGCACTTTCTGGCTCGCCAGGGTATCCGCTTCACTTCATCGAGGGCTCCCACGGAGAGAGGCGCATCGGATCTTTTCATGGTCTAGTTGTCCTCGCGCCTGTCGTCACCCAGGTTCCCTCCCGAGGCAGTTCCAATCACTGCGTAGCCGACCGAACTCACGTTGCCAACTCCGGCCAATCCGCGGCTCACCAGCGCTCCGAACTTCATAGACATTCGCGTAAATATGGGGGCCCCTACCGCTTCTTTCCGCAGTGAATCAGCCATCTTACCTGCTCCATATCCAACCCCGGCCATTCCAAGGCTCGCTGCTCCCATGGCACAGCCTCCCCACTGTTGGGAGAAACACGCATCTGCGGTGGTGGCCCCGCCCAGTGCGAAACCAGCAAACAGGGCTGCGTCGGCAACCCACCCCAGTGGGGTGATCATGGAAAGGACACCTAGCGCGATGCCGGCTCCGCCCAGCCAGGTGCTGTATTTCTGCATGAAACCGTGGGAGGCGTCGATTCCCGTTCCTACTCCGCCCGCAGCGCTGCGCAGCAGGTCCCAGGGGGTGGTTGGTCCGCACCAAGCGGAGAGGATGCTACCTGCGCCCACTGCCGCCGTGACGGCCCCCGAGGTCATCGTGGCCGCCGTGCTGCCTTCCTCCAGGCCCAGGAGGTCCGCGACGCCGGCGCCGGCCGAGGGCATGAGCAACCCGGCACCCAAGCCGTACAGCGCGCCTGTGCCGACGGCCGTGCCGAGGCCACTCCAGCTGAAGTCGTGAGGGTGGCTCAGGGAGTAACTAACGCCGCCGAGGACTCCGCCAATGACGCCGCCGATGGCAGCGCTCACGCACAGCGGGCAGGCGCCGGAGGGGTCGGTGAGGGTGGTCGGGTCGTCGTCGGTGTAGGCGTAGGGCGACGTGGCGGGTTCGGTGAGGGATGCAGGTGCGGGGTCGGTGCTGGTGAAGCGGCCGGTGGTGGGGTCGTACGTGCGGGCGCGGAGTTGGTAGCCGAGGCCGGTGCCGGCGGGGTCCTGGTACTGGCCGGTGTAGGCGAAGGGGTTGGCCGGTGCGCCAGTGGCCAGGGTGGTGGCGGTGGTGTTGCCGTACGCGTCGTAGGTGTATTTGGTCTGGTCGGCTCCGGTGGAGGAGGTGAGGTCGGTGACGGAGCCCTGGGGGTCGTGGTGGTCGTAGTAGGTGCCGGCGCTGGTGTGCAGGGCCTGGGGTTCGCCGAGGGGGTCGTAGCGGTAGTCGGCGATCAGGGTCCCGGAGCCGTTGGTCTCGTCCGCGACCTGCGGCAGGGGGTTGTTGATGTCCCAGTAGGTGGTGCGGGTGAGGGTGCTGCCGGTTTTGGTGGTGGTGCGGTTGCCGTCGGCGTCGTAGGTGTAGGCGTAGGTGGTGGACCCGACGGTCGCGCCGGAGATTTCGTTGGCGGCGTTGTACTTGTAGGTGGTGGAGCCGGCGGCGGTCTCGTTGCCGTCAGCGTCGTAGGTGTAGGCGGTGGTGGCCGTGCCGGTGGTGGTCTTGGTGAGTTCGTCGGCCGTGTCGTAGGTGTAGGCCGTGCTGCTGGTGGTGCTGGGGCTGCTCAGGGCCTTGGTGAGCCGATTGCCGGCCTTGTCGTAGGTGTAGGTGGTCTTGGTGGAGCCGGTCGGGCAGCCGGTGGAGCCCGTGGGGGCGGTGCACTCGGAGAGCAGACGGCCGTTGGCGTCGTAGGTGTAGCCGGTGGGCGGGGCGGTGGTCCCCGAGCGGGTAGACGTCAAGGTGGACGGAGAGCCGTTGGCGTCCCTGGTGACCGTCCACTTGGCCAGCGTGGTGGTGGCGTTGGCGGAGCCGACGCTTGCCAACTGACCGGCGCCGTCGTAGGTACGGGTCTCCGTATAGCCGTTGGTGCTGGGCAGTGTGCTGGTGGTGAGGTTGCCGTCGAGGTCGTACGCGTACGTGAGGGAGGCCGAGTTCGCGCTCTGGCCGGTGATCTCGTCGTCAGCGTTGTAGGTGAAGGTGGCTTTGGTGGCGTCCGGGTAGGTGCGGGCGGTGACGTCGCCGTCGGCGTCGTAGGTGTAGGTGAAGGGGGTGGTGCTGCCCGGCGTGGTGAGGGTGAGGAGGCGGCCCGCGGTGTCGTAGGTGGCGGTGCGGCTGCCGGTGGCGTCGGTGATGCCGGTGACCTGGCCCGCGGCGTCGTGGGTGTAGGCGACGGAGGCGGTGCCGTCGCTGTAGGTCACGCCGGTGGGCAGGCCGCGGCCGTCGTAGGCGGTGGTGATGGTCTGGCCGCGGGCGTTGGTGGTCTTGGTCGGGTGGCCGTCGGCGTCGTAGGCGTAGGAGACGGCACGGCTGAGCGGGTCGGTGGTCTTGGTGAGCTGCTGGTCGGCGTCGTAGGTGTAGCCGGTGGTGTGCCCGTTGCCGTCGGTGCGGCTGGTGACGTCACCGAAGGCGTCGTACGCGTAGGCGGTGGTGCCGGTGTCGGGGGCGGTGACGGTGGTGAGGTTGTCGTCGGCGTCGTAGGCGTATGCCGTGGTGTTGCCGCGTCCGTCGGTGGCGGAGGCGACGTTGCCGTCGGCGTCGTAGGTGCGGTGGGTGACGGCGCCGGTGGGGTCGGTGACGCTGAGAGGATTGCCGCTCTTGTCGTAGCCGTAGGTCCAGGTGTACGCGGCCGCGGTGGCGCCGGTGGCGTTGCCCCGGGGATCGGTGGCGGTGAGCCGGCGCCCGTCGCCGTCGACGGTGTAGCTGGTGATCTCGCCCAGGGGCGAGGTGACGGAGGTCAGGTTGTGGTCGGCGTCGTAGCCGTATGCCGTCTTGTAGCTGCGGCCGTCGGTGACGGCTGTGACCACGTTGGTCTTGTCGTAGGTCCAGCTAATGCTCTGGCCGAGCGGGTTGCTGGTCTGTGTGGGGTTGCCGTCGGCGTCGTAGGTGTAGGTGGTGGTTCTGTTCAGCGGGTCGGTGACGGTGACGGGCCGGTGGGATCCGTCGTAGGCGGTGGCGGTGGTCGCCCCGGTGGGGTCGGTGGCGGTGATCTGGTCGCCGGCGCTGTTGTATCCGTAGGTCCAGGTGTAGTTGGCCTTGGTGGCGCCGGAGACGTTGCCGCGTGGCGATGTCGTGGTGAGGAGCCGGCCGGCCTTGTCGTAGGTGTGGCTGGTGGCCCCGCCCAAGGGGTCGGTGACGGAGCTGACCTTGCCGGTCGCCGTGTAGGCGTAGGCGGTGCTCTTGTTGTCCGGTCCCGTGACCGAGGTCCGCCGGTTCGCCGCATCGTAGGCGTAGGAGGTCGTCGCGCCGAGCGGGTCGGTGACCGAGGTCAGATTGCTATCGGCATCGTAGCCGTAGCTGGTCTTCTTGCCCCGCGGGTCAGTGACCGAGGTGACGTTGTCGTCGGTGTCGTAGGTGTAGGTGGTGGTGTTGCCGAGGGCGTCGGTGCCGGTGAGCCGCCTGCCGGATGAGTCGTAGGTCGCGGTCGTCTTCTCGCTGAGCGGCGAGGTGACCGAGGTGAGGTTGCCAGCGTTGTCGTATCCGTAGGAGGTCGTCTCACCGCGGGGCGTTGTCACCGTGGCGGGCAGGCCGGCTGCTGTGTACGTCATCGCGGTCACGGCGCCGGCGGGGTCGGTAACCGAGGTCAGATGCCCGCCGCTGTCGTAGCCGTAGCTCGTCTGGTAGTAGCGTCCGTCGGTGTAGCTGGCCACGTTGCCGGACGTGTAGGTCCAGCTTTGTGTGGCGGTGGGCGTTACCTGCGTGAGCATGTGGCCCGCGGCGTCGAAGCTGTAGGTGGTGTGGTTGCCTAGCGGGTCAAGAACCGAAGTCCGGTTGCCGTAGGCGTCGTAGCCGAAGTAGGTACGGTTCCCGAACGGGTCGTACTGGGCGACGAGCAGGCCGCCGGCATACAGGTCGCTCCAGACTCCCCCGTCGGGAGCGGTGACGTCGGTTTCCCCGGTCGTCGTGTACGCCAGCGTCGTCGTCGCACCCGCGCCGTCGGTCTGCGAGACCACCCGCCCGGAGGAGTCGTACGTGTTGGAGACGACGTCGTTGCCCCGCGGATCGTGAATGTCCGTCAGGCGGCCGGCGCTGTCGTACGAGTAGGTGGTGGTACCCCCGTCGACCCCGGTGACCGAGCTCAGCCGTCCCGAGGTGTAGCCGTAGTCGACGTGCCGGCCGTCGGCGAGAGTGACCTTGCTGAGCGCAGACCCGGTGTAGGAGAGGGTCACGGTGCGCCCGGCCGCGTCCGTGACAGTCGAGGGCTCGCTGCCGGAGTACATGAACGTCAGGCCCTGTCCAGACCTGTTTTTTCTGCTGGTGAGGAGCCCTGCCGCGCTGAATGTCAGCACCTGGTGATCCAGCGTCGTCAGCGTGTAGCCGCCGGAGACCGCTGCCAGCGTCGAGCGGGCCAGGACGGGGGTGGTAAAGGCACCGCTCGTCGTTTTGGTGTAGGTGAACCTGGCGCCGTTCTCGTCGCGGACCGTGACGTCACCATTGGACGCCACGGTCAGGGACGTCTCCCAGGGCAAGGTCCAGCCGGTTCCCAGCGCACCGGACACGGAGTCGTTGGAGGCATAGCCACGCGACAGGGTGAAGGGCACACCGCTCCCCGCCACGGTGGCATCGGTGAACGACTCAGAGAAGGAACCCGTCGCAGTGTTCACCGGGTCGCACCGCAGCGCCTGGGGACGGACTGCTCCGGAAGCCGTGCCGCCGCACCGGCCACCGTAGGATTGTTCAGTCGGCACGCCTGCGAACTTGTAGGCGGAAACGGCGGCTGTACCCCCGCCCCCGCCATCAACCGTTCCCGTCACCGACATGCTGATGTAAGTGCCGATGGAGCAGTCCGCAGGAACCGCATAGCTCGCGTAGACGCGCGGCGGCGTCGACGGGGTAGGATTCATCAACGTATGGCTCGGGTGGGAGGTGACCACTTGGCCGGTGTCGATGATGGTCGACGTACCGCACGCCTCGACGTCCCAGGTGACGTGAACCGGATAGGTGTCGTCCAGGTAGACCTTGTTGACCGCGTCGTAGTCGGTCGCCGAATTCCAGACGTCCGCGCCGAAGGTCAGCGTCTCCCCGGGGATGACCACCCCCGTGTTGGCCGAACGCGGCGAGACCTCCAGGGCATCGACCCACGAACGCGGATCGCCCCCCGGCCCGTACATCACCACGTTATCCAGCGTCCCGTACACGAGGGCGTCGTCCGCCGCAGCCGCCGGCGCGGCGGCTTTGGCCTCCGCTTTGGTGACTGCCCGTATCGCCCTGGCCGAGGGGCGCGTCCTGGGGGCCGAAGGGTGCGTCTTGGGGGCCGCCGACGATACCGAGGTTCGGACCTTGCGGTCTTGCCTGACCTGCGTGCGGCGTTGTGACAGTGACATCGCGCGCCCGGGGTCGGCAGGGGCGGGGCCGCCAGCTGCCGAAACGCTTGTCCCGGGCGCCGGCAGGGGAGCCGCCGTAGCCACAACGGGAATGGCAGAGTTGAGCCCGGCAAGAAGAGCGATCACCACTCCGGCTCTGAGCAGCCTGAAGCGCCGTAAGTCCATGACATAGCCCCTAGGTCCGAACGGTTCCTGGCACCACGACAATCAGCAGGTCATGAACTTGTCGCGGGCCGATCATTCCTTGAGGCCGACGGTCGAACAAGATGCGCTCTGCACACAGAAGCACCTGTGACATCTTTTGCGCCAGAGTGAACCTTCGGAACAACAGCAGCACTTTACCCCGAAAGGCAATCCTCCACTTTGCATGCCATCCGGCCCCATTACCCATTCATTTCCGATGATCTACCTAATTTAGGGAATTTAATTACGGAATCATCACTTCCCTTTCGGAGGGTAAATTTCCAGCATGAGATCGACATGACTCAAAGCCTCCCAAGACGCAGATCCGGGCCCTGACGGGCAGGGCTTGATCAGGTTCCGCAGCTGTTCGGATCGTTGGTGATGCCCAGGATGGGAAGTGCTCGTTCAGGTTCGTCGCGGATTGCCCTGGTGACTGGGCGATGCTGTCGGCTCCGAGGGTTTTCAGCATGCCGATAGCGAGGTTACCGAAGGTCACCATGGCCCGTGGCGCGGTCCCGGCGTGGACGGTGGAGGCGTCCTCGGCGAAGGTGATGTCCCTGATGTGACGGGAGGAGTTCTCCACTCCCAGCGCCCACCGGTCTCGCGTCCACCAGCGGGCTTGCGCCGGCGATGGACACGGATGGCCAGGCCGGCATAGGGAAAAACGATTCCGCCGAGTTCGTCGGCGAACCCGCACGTCTTGATCGAGCGGGACTCGCGGCGTCCGCGTCCAGCCCCGGAGGCGATGCGCTGAACTGCCAGGGCAGGACAGCGAGTTGGGCGTAGGCGGCGGGCTGGCTGGTCTTGATAACGGCGATGCAGTGGGCCTGCTTGGTCTCGACCAGCCAGGAGATGTTCGCCTCCGCCGAGCGCAGGGCATGGAAGGTGACGGCGGTCAGGCTAGGACCGTCCCGCAGCGTGGCGACAGGCCCATGCCCGCCGACGATCCCCACCGAGCCATTCGCCCGCGACCAGCACGAGCATCCGGGACATCACGCACACCAGGCTCGTGAACTGGCAACTTCACGATGACCGGCACTGCCATTGGGCGATCAGGTCGATCACAATGTGTTTTCAACTGTTGACACTGCGACACGAGTGGCGATAACTTGTTCGAAGCTCGTGGGATCCATTTCCGGTGATACCTCTGTGCACTGACCATGCGGAGAGCGGAACAAGGGGGGTTCCCGTACCGATGGACCACGTTAAAGCACCCTGCACTAGAGCGGAATGGCGTCAGCAGGCTCCGGCCCTGCCGCAGGCTGTCCACAAACCTAGCAGGGCATTGCCGCGGTTCCTTATGCAGCAATGAGCCGTCGAGAGCTCGTTGCATCCATCGGCAAGCCGCCTTGCAGTGAGTCCGCTTTCAAGTCGCCAGCAACTCAAGATTTGGCATGCCCCTGCCATGTCCAACCTGTGCTCCACACGTAAGCGCGGACGGCCTCTTCTGCATGTACTGGTTACACCGTGATCCACCATCCCGGGACCGAAGAAAAGGAGTCTTAATGAGAAGATCGCTCGCTTCGACGCGACCTGTACTAGCCGTCGCCGCTGTAATCGCATGGAGCATGCTGCTTGCCGGCATATCGCAGGCATCCCCCGGACCCCAGAGGATATCCCGGAGTGCTCCGCAAGTAGAAACAACGCATGGGCCGGACCCTGCCAAATCGCAGCAGGCAATGACCTTAAAGCAGCGAAGGTCACAGGTAGCACGAGAAGGAAAAGAAAGGAAGACAAGGGCCCCTTTACGCAAATTAGAGGGAAGCGGCCCCGAGAGTAAAATGTCCGCTTCTGCCGATTCGGTGGTCCCGTACGGCATTGAGATTCAGGACGCTCTGCTGACAGACGCCACAGGCGCCCAAGTATCACACTACTATGACGACGAAAACAATGTCGGCCATTACTTCAACGGTTTTTTTCCGAAAGAAGGTGATATCTTCACCTATAAGGCCGAGATCTACTACAACTGGGAAGGGAGCGAGGACGCTGCAACGGAGGATAAGGGGCCACAGTCCGTCGTCGTGCGCCCGCAGATAATATGCGGCAACGCGCTGTCACCAATCTGGTTCGGCGATCCGATCACGGTAACTGCACCGTCGTGGGTCCATTCCAACATGTGGGGACGTGGACCCTTGAGCCCTCCTTTCACCGAAGGTGCGCACGTCTCTTTCACGTACAAGTACGACCCTGACCTGTGTCTCGCAAATACCATAGTCGACAGCGACGCTCCTTCGGAGTTCAGGGCTTCGGTCATTTGGAGAAACAGTGACGGATCGTGGCCCACTCTCATCTATGCTGATGAAGACAATCATGGCTACGCCCTTGCCGGTGTTCCAGCAAACCAGACCTACGGGGCGTTCTGTGGCAGCAATTCCGCCGGTGCGGCACACTGTCAATCATTTCGCGGCGAAGGTGTCAATACGGCAACGGGGGCGTTTGGTCAGGCGTACTCCGATGCCACCTTGTCAGGGTCCGTTCCTCTGGACCTAGTCCGCAGTTATTCGTCAAACAACAGATTGGGCGGCACACTGGCCGCTGACGACGACTCCTCGCCCATTCTCGGCGAAGGCTGGTCGACTCCCTGGGAGGCGGAGCTTGAGAAGAAGAGTGACGGCTCCATCGTTTTCCGAGCTGAAGACGGATCCCAGTACCCGTACGCGAAAAGCGGCGACAGCTACATAGCCCCTGCCACCGCACAGTCGAAACTGACCGCCACTGCCGACGGTTACCAGTTGGTGACACCCGAAGGCAAGATCCTCTCCTTCAATCAGGACGGGAGCCTGACGAAGACCACGGACAAGCAGGGTCGCGCAGTCATCTACAACCGTGACGGAACAGGTAAGATATCCGATCTGACCACTCCGTCTGGGCAGAAAGCAGAGTTCTCGTACACCGATTCAAAGCTTTCCCTCATCTCGCTGTCCGACGGCAGGAAGATAGCCTTCGGCTACGCCGATGGAAAGCTTTCAGATGTGACGGACCCGAGTGGAAATAAGGTCAGCTATCGCTATGACGGTGCGGGTAATCTAAACAAGGTAATCGATCCGCGAGGCAATGCGGCGCTGACGAACACATATAACAGTGCTGGGCAGGTAACTGAGCAGATTGATGAGGCAGGCGCCAGCACAAAGTTCTTCTACAACGGGAAAGAGACGGACGTCACCGCGCCGGACGGCGGTATATGGACTGACGTCTACGAGCAGAATGTGCTTGTGTCGCAATACGACCCTTTCGGAAATCAGACCTCGTACGGCTACAGTTACAAACTCGATCCGGTACAGGTTACAGACGCCCTGGGGAACACGGTAAAGCGGCAGATCGACGGCGCCTCAGGGAAGCTCAAAAAAATCACGACACCGCTGGCCAGCCGAACTTGGTCCTACAACACGGCCGGAAACATCTTCCTCTACACTAACGGGAACGGAAAGAGGAGCTCGTACTCCTACGACTCCAAGAATCAGCTGAGTACAGCTGTAAATTCGCTCAGCAAGAAGACGCTTTTCACATACACCAGTCAAGGTCAGGTAGAGTCGATCACCGACCCGCGTGGGAAGCTGACAAAGTTCGAGTACGACACAGCCGGCGACAAGGTTTCGGAAATATTTCCGGACGGATCCCGGCAGACCTGGGGCTATGATGCCGCAGGCCACGTAACGACCTCGACAGACCCCCGCGGAAATGTCTCCGGAGCCAACCCCGCCGAGTTCACCACGTCCTACGGATACGACCAAACAGGACGACTCGTCTCAACGAAGGACGCTAAAGGCAACACCACCCGCAACACCTACGATGAAGCGGGCAATCTGGCCACGGCCACCGATGCTGCGGGCAACACCACGACGTACACCTACGACGTCGCGAACCGGCTCACCGACGTGAAGGACCCGGCCGGCCACACGGTGCACATGACGTACGACGTCATGGGCAACGTGGCCTCGCGCACGGACGCGACGGGCGCGAAGACGACCTACACCTACGACAAGGCCGGCCGCCTGCTCACGATGACGAGCGCCCGGGGCAACGCCGCGGGCGCGGATGCTTCCAAGTACACCTGGAAGTACGGCTACGACAAGGTCGGCAACCAGACCACGGTCACCGACCCGCTCGGCAACACGACCAAGACTGACTACGACGCCGAGTACCGGCCGGTCACGGTCACCGACCCGCTCGGGCGCGTCCGTAAGACGGAGTATGACGGTGAGGGGAACGTCACCAAGACCACTGACGCCCTCGGCAAAACCACCGTCAACACCTACGACGCCAACAGTCAGCTGCTGACCACCCTCGACCGCGGCGGCAAGACAGCCACCTACACCTACGACGACGCCGGCAACCTGGCCTCCGAGACCACGCCCCTGGGCAACAAGACCACTTACGGCTACGACGACAACGGCCGCCTGACCACCACCGTGGAACCGCGCGGCAACGCAACCGGCGCCGATCCCGCCCAGTACACCTGGACCACCGCCTACGACGCGGCCGGCAACATCCTCAGCCAGAGTGACCCCTACGGGAACAAGACCGTCACCAACACCTACGACGGTGACGGCCGCCTCACCCAGCGGGCCGACGCCCTGGGCAACAAGACCGCCTACGAGTACGACGCCCTGGGCCGCCTGACCAAGGCCACCAGCCCAGGCGGCTCCGTCACCGACCTCGGCTATGACACGGCCGGCAATCTGAGCTCCCGCAAGGACCCCAACGGCCACATCACCACCTACGCCTACGACGACACCGGCCGCCTGACCAAGACCACGGATCCGCTCAGCCGGGCCACCTCCTACGGCTACGACGCCGACGGCAACCGCACCAGCATCACCAACGCCCGCGGCCAGAAGGCCACCAGCACCTACGACGCCCGCAACCAGCTGACGCAGACCACCTTCTCCGACGGCACGGCGACCACCGCGTACACCTACGACGCGGCAGGACAGCCCAAGACGGTCCAGGACGGCACCGGCACCCGTACCCTCGCCTACGACGCCGAGGGGAGGCCGCTGACCATTACCTCACCGGGTGCCACCAGCCCGTTCACCTACGCCTACAACGACAACGGCACCCTCAAGAGCCGTACCTACCCCGACGGCCGGGCCATCACCTACAGCTACGACAGCGACGGCCACATCCTCGGGCAGACAGCTGGCGGCAAAACCACCAACTACACCTGGGACGCGGCCGGCAACCTGCTGACCGTCAAGCTGCCCACCACCACCGCGGTCACCGAGGCCCGAACCTACGACCGCGCCGGACGGCTCGCCTCGGTCTCCCAGGGCACCGGCGCCCGCTTCGTCGACCGCGACGCCGACGGCCGCGTCACCAAGGACTATTTCAAGGACGCCACCACCACCGGCCTTGCCGACCGCTACGCCTACGACGCGGCAGGCCGGGTGACCCGGGCCTGCACCGACACCTCCGCCACCGCCTCCTGCCTGCCCACCACCGGCGGCAGCACCTACAGCTACGACAAGGTCGGCAACCTCACCACCACCACCACGCCGACCAGCACCCGCACCAACACCTACGACGCCGCCGACCAGCTCACCAAGCGCGTCGAGGGCACCACCAGCCTCGACTACACCTACGACGCCGACGGCAACCTCACCAAGGACGCCGCCGGAACCTACACCTCCGACCCGCTGGGCCACCTGAAGTCCGCCGTTGTCGGCGCCAACACCTACACCTTCGTCAACGACGCCGACGGCAACCGCACCCTCACCAACCTCAACGGCGCACTCTCCCGCACGACCCGGTGGGACATAAACAACCCCCTGCCCCAGATCGCCACCGAGACCAACAGCCAAGGCGGCCTCATCGCCGACTGGCAGTACAATCCCGAAGGCATCGCCGAATCCCAGAACCGCACCACCGGCACCTTCTACCTGCGCCACGACCGGCAGAACTCCACCGCCGCCGTCTACGACGCCACCGGCAGGGAGACCTACTCCTACACCTACAGCCCCTGGGGCGTGGCCACCGGCAAGACCAACGTCACCGACCCCACGTCCAGCCTCTTCCAGTACACCGGCCAGTACCAGGACCCCGTCCTCCCCGGCCGCCTGTACCTGCGTGACCGCAGCTACGTCCCCGACACCGGACGATTCACCAGCACCGACCCCGAGCCCGCGAGCAACGACAGCCCCAACCTCTCCCCCTACGCCTACGCCGGCAACGACCCCGTCAACCAGTCCGACCCCTCAGGCCGCTGCCCCCTCTGCGTCAGCGCCGGCATCGGAGCAGCCATCGGCGCCACCGTCGAAGGCGGCATCTACGGATGGCAGCACCGCAACGGCGGATTCACCTGGGGCGGCTTCGCCACCGCCACCGGAGAAGGAGCCCTCACCGGCGCCATCGCAGGCGCCATCATGCCCGGCGCAGGAAACGCCGCAGCCAGCATCCTCGGCCTGAGCGGAGGCCGCGCCCTCGCCACCTCAGCAATCGTCAACGCCGGCGTGGGAGCCGGCCTCTCCTGGGCTGTCAACGAGGCCCACTGCCAGCCAACAACACCGTGGGACTTACTCATCGGTGCCGCAGGTGGTGCCGGCACCAGCCTCCTCGGGCCCGCCTTCAACTGGCTGAAGGGTAAGTTCCCCGGCTCATCTGCACCGACCCGTTACGGGCCAGGGGCAGCGCACGCCGATGACCCGGCCCTCCGAGGTGGAAGCTCCTTCTCTCTGGACTCGATCCCAGAAGAGCCCGGATTCAACTATCTGTACCGGGGCGTGTCCACGGCGAGTCCCGCATACGACGACGCAGTGCAAGGCGTCGCGAAGCCCCGTGGTGGTAACGCGAGCATGGAGGCGCATCACGACGGGAACACCGATAGCATTTACACGTCATGGACGACATCAAAACAGACCGCGCTGTCTTATGCCCGAGGCGCGGCTGAGGGGAGAAGAGACCTTCCCGGAGTGATCCTTCAAGTGAAACTCCCCCTCGGCCAGCCGGTATACCCGTCCATCATGTTCAGCACCGATCTGTGGGAGAGCAATGAGAATCTTGTAGAAGGACTTGTGCGTGGAGCTAAGGTTTTCCACGTACCCGCCGGATAACCGGTTGACTAGCCAGGGTGGCCGCCGAGAAGATCCGACGGCCACCCCGTTCCCACCACTGGAAGGCAGACCTGAACAGATGATTAACCCAAACACAGGTACGCTGACCGCACACAAAGCCCTCGCTCATTGCCGTGCGCTTGCACAGTCAGGATGGGAGTCGGCCCAGAGTGCCGCCGACGGACTTGAACAATCCATCACGCCCGTAAAACTTTCCCGTGTCAAAACCGCCTCAATGGCCGGCATCTACAGCCTGCGTCTCACCCAAGATTCCGGACTGCTCGATAGAACAATAGACCTGGAGCGCTTCATACAAGTCTTGCAGGATTCGAACGAACAATTCATCAAGTTTTACTCTGTATCGACGAACAAAGGGCGCACTCTAGTCACTGTGTCCGACGACCTCGAACGTCCACTTGCAATCACAGCAGTAAAAGGAACCCCCACGGACCCCTCATCGGTCGCATCCGGCGCAGTGGGATTCCTTAAGGGCAGCCGTGCACTTGAAATATGCGAAACACTCATCACTGCCGACTGGGAGTCCGCCTGCATCGCTGCCGAAAGTCTCACGATCTCGACTTCTCAAGACATTCCGCTATGGCTGGCGACTCCACAAACGTTGGGCCGTCACTATGCAGATCGAGCCACCCATGACGAGAACTCCTCACGGATGGGGATCGACATGGAACGATTCTCTCAAGTCATGGCCAGCCTCGCACCGGATGCAATGATTCGAATATTCCATGTATTCGATGCCTATGGCTGGCAAACGACTGTAGCCGTTTCAGACGACCTCGCCGAGGCGCTGGGATGCGTTGCGATCAAACGGCGACTATAACGGCAGCCCGCCCTGCTGAAACCGAACCGCCTCCCTAGCGCCACCAGTTCGCGAACTTGGTTTTGTGGTCCTATGCGTGCACGTTCCGAGGAGTGGAAAGTCCTCCTAGAGGAGTACAAGCCGCCCCATGATCAGAACAGTGTCTTCACGGAAGAGATGTGGCGGCTGATTTCTGCAGCACACACTGATCCGATACTGCGGTCACTTTATCCGGCAATCTCGATGTGGTCGCTAACTCTCTCTAATTCAGACGCATTTAGTGAAATCGCGGATAGATTTCCCGCCATCTCGGCAGCAGACGGAGAGTATCGCGTCCTCGCCTGGCCTCATACCCAGGACATCTGCCTGTTCCTAACGAACGATCCGGCAGAGGCGGTTGAATTCGCGGCCGCACTGATAAGAAAACATCCCTGACCCGCCCCTTTGAAGCCGACGGGGTTCGACCCGCAAAAATCCGAGGAGAAGAGATCACAGTGTCTCACATCCGAAAGACCATCGCTTTCGCTTTAGCAGGACTGGCCATAGCGACTATGGCATCAGCTCATGCATCCGCAGCCTCCCCCAAGGACATTTCAGCCGCTCCTGGGAATGCCTCGCAGACCTTGGTGAGTGACCTGCAAGTAGTGGACGCACAAGTCGCAAGCCAGGGCTTCCCCTTCAGCATCACGAGGTTCTACCACTGGGATCCCGCAGCGACACCCGGACTGCTCGGCAAGGGCTGGAGACTCTCCCTCGAAGCAAGGTTGGAAGTATCCGCGGCAACAGTCGTTCTCGACGATGCGGACGGCACCGAGGTGACCTTCACCCGGCAGAGCGACGGCACCTACAGCGCGCCCGAGGGGACAGCCTACAAGCTGACCGCCACAGGCGGGGGTTACTCCCTGGCTTCGGACGGCGGGAACGAGGTCCGAAACTTCGACCAGACCGGACGTCTCAGCACGGTCGTGAACGGCAGCGGAACAGGTCTCCAGCTCACGTACACGACAACCGGACGGATCTCGGCGGTCGCGGACGCCGAAGGCCGCGTAGCACGCTTCACCACAAGCAGCACGGGGCTACTGCTGACCGTGACCCTCGCAGACGGCGGTCGCCTCACTTACGTCTACTCGAACGAGGGATACCTGACAAGCGTCGCGAATGTGGTCGGCAAGAAGACGACCTACTCCTACGACTCACAGGGCCGACTCATCACGAATTGAGGTCGAGCGGATATACGCCGATGAGCTCACCACGAGCGGCCAGCCTGATCGCATCGGCGACGGGCAGCCCGCCCGTCTGACACACCGTCCCCCACCTTCACATTGAGCCGCCAATAGCCAGTTGCCCCCCGTGCGCGCGCACGGGGGGCAACTGCGAATTCCTGGTTTCCAGGGGCCGAGATCAACACTGAGCGTTTTCAGCTCGGCCACCGATCGGGTGACGCCGAGGGGGTGCGCAACGCACGAGGCTCCCGTGCCGTTGGGGGAGGTGTTCGAAGTCTCAACCCACAGGCACAGGAGCCGCGTTGGTTCCGTATTCTGCCGCACTCGACCTGCCCCACGCCTTGGTCGAGTGGGTCACGATGCTCATCGTCACCCGCGAGGGTGACCGACGGTGCAAACTCCCGCCGCACCAACGTGCGCTCGTCGGCCTGACGTACCTGCGCAAGCACGACACGCTCGCCCAGATCGCCGTGGGCTTCGGTGTCTCGGTGGGCACCGCGCACGCCTACACCACCGCGGTAATCGGCCTGCTCGCCGACCGTGCACCGGGCCTGCTCAAGGTGCTGCGCGAGACCGATCCCGACTACGTCCTGCTCGATGGCACTCTCGCGGAGTGCGACCGGCTGGGCGACGGCCAGGCCGACTACTCAGCCAAACACCGCCGACATGGCGTGAACGTGCAGTTGGTGACCGATCCGGATGGCCACCTGCTGTGGATCTCGCCGGCACTGCCCGGCCGCGCGCACGACCTCACCGCGGCCCGCACCCACCGGATCATCCGAATCTGCGAACGCCAAGGCATCCCGATCCTCGCCGACCGCGCCTACATGGGAGCGGGCCCGTGGGTGACGACCCCCCTCAGACGTCCGCCGGGGCGCGACCTCACGCCAACACAGCAAACCGTCAACCGCGCGCTGTCCGCGGCCCGGGTACCGGTCGAGCGCGGCGTCGCACGGCTCAAGTCGTGGCGGATCTTCCGCAAGGCGCGATGCAGTCCGAATCGAATGTCGTCAATCGCCGCGGCCATCCTCACCCTGGAGCGGCAACGCTGAAAGTGCTCACTGACTCAGCACGGTTCGAACAAGTCGGCATCTTCTCCGCCTCCACGAGCCGTGGTCAACGGCGTTCCGATCCACGGGGTCTCGCGCGCTGCGGGAGCGGCAGAACCGACCGCCCCGCCACCCTGGCGGGCATCGGGGCGACGGCCACGGTGACCCCTTGGCGGTCCGGCCCTGCTCGGCCAACCGGCTCAGGACCCGCTCGGCGATCAGAGGTTCCTTCCACTCGACCTGGAACTCTTCCAGTTGCCTGGCCAACTCCGCAGCGAGCCTGCCCAGTTCACCCTGGCCGGAACACCCCACCACTCACTACCGGCAAGTACTCGATCATCATGCCGCGCGACATCGCCGAGGCCGACCACGGCCACGTCACTGACGATGAGATCCAGGCCCTACGCCAGGGTCCCTTGCATGATCGAGGTCTGTCCCGATTTATCCGGTGATGCCGAGGGCGGCCAGGGGCCTTTGCCAGTCGCGGGCGGTGTGACGTAGGGCGGCGGCGATGTTGGTGTGACCGTCCTGACGGTGGACGCCGATGGCGAGGTTGCGCAGGCCGGCCATGATGCGTGGGAGATGGCCGGCATGGATTTTGGAGTCATCCTCGCGGAACGTGCGGTCGCGGACGTGGTGCAGAAGATTTTCGATCTTCCAGTGCCCTCTGATCCAGGCCGCGAGCTGGGCGCCGGGAATCGCGCCGGGCGGCAGGCTGGTGATCAGGTAGACACGCTCGATGGTGAGCTTGCCGCTGGTGAAATCCTTCCTCCGGCGCACGACTTGCAGGGCCTGGCGTGCGTCGGGGTAGTCGAGGTGGGCGAAGGCAGCGGCCTTCAGCCGCCGGATCTCCAGGCGGTGGTGGGCCCGGGTGCGGTCGTAGTGGTCGAGCGTGATCTCGCGCCAGGGCAGGCGACGGACGCGGTCGAAGAGGCTGGGATGGTTGGCCTTGACCTGGGCGATGTAGTGGGCACCGCGCTCGCGAAGGTAGGTGCCGTGAGCGTGCTGGGTGTGCAGCGCGTCGGCGGTGATGACCGTGCCAGTCAGGTCGAGGCTGTCCAGCAGGGGCCGGAAAGCGGGGATCTCGTTGCTCTTGTCGGCGACCTGGCGCTGGGCCAGGACGTGACCGGTGTGGTCCATCGCGGCGAGCAGGGTGACGTGCCCGGTGACGTGGGTGCGTGAGCCGCGCAGGGCCTTGCCGTCGACGGCAATCGCCCGCAGTCCGGGGCCGGCCGGGGTGGCGCGGGCGGTGAGGAAGGCACCGATCGCCCGGTCCAGGGCGTCGCCGTCGAGCTGGACGAGCAGACGGCGCAAGGTGTGGGGGTGCGGGATGGACACGGTGCCGGAGAGCGGGTCGGAGGGGAAGTTGAGAACCCGGCAGGCCCACGTGGGGACGTCGCTGATCCATTCCGTGATCGCGGTGAGCGAGCGGGCACCGGCGAGGACACTCGCCGCGGCTGCGGAGACGAGGGCGGACAGCCGGTAGCGGCGGCCACGGACGCCTCGCGGGTCGGGGACGAGGTCCAGGAAGCCGGACAGTGCGACCGCGTCCCTCAGCGGGACCGGCGCGGTAGTCCGGCCCAGTTGAGCCAGCGCGGTGGGCATGGGAGAAGATGCAGGAGCAGGCACGGACTCGCCAGGTGTTCATGGGACTTCGACACTCACATGATCACTGAGACCGTGCCCGTACTGCGTCCGCCACCTGCCCGAACCGTGCTGGCCCCTCCAAGGAGGGGCCAGCACGGCACTCCGGACGACACGTGATCATGCAACGGCCCCTGGCCGCCACCTGACGACCAATCTTTGCCCCAACGCACACCGAGAGGAGGAAGGCCAGCAACCTCCGGGCCCGTGGAACCCGGCGCACCCCGCAGCGACACGCGACGGCCCGCCCTCACACGGTGATGGACATTACGGGCGAACCGCCAGGCCACTCAACGACCAACCCCCACCGAAGAATCGATGCTAACACCCGACTCGGCTTAACTCATGGCCATCGGTCTACATCCCAGTGGTGGGCCGCAGCTGTCAACTCACCCCCGGCCGAAAGCGGCTATTGCCCCATGCAAATCGCCCGGCTGGTAAATTCCAGCCGGGCGCTTGCATAACCTGCGTTCGATCTGGTGCGGTACGTCAGAAGAGGTCGAGTTCAGCAGCCTCGACCGCGCCCAGAACACGGCACGCCCCGGTCTCCGCGTCGACGGATACGCCGGCCATGCCGATGGCCATGTCCCGGAATTCTCCGCTGCGGAGGTAGGCGACTGACTGGCAGCCGAAATAGTATAGGCCGCCTACCTGAGCGCGTTCCTCTGCCACGAGAGCCAATGGGGCGTCGCCCGGCCCGGTCTCTTCGTCCAGGAAGCGCTGAGCCAGCCTGGCGGCTTCTTCGATGTCCAGCATCAATCCGTCCTCATCAGCTGGTAGCTCCTCCACGTCGCGACATGGCTGGCATGCCCTGTCTGGCCGTCCAGGAAGACCACGTCTCCCTTGATATTCACGACGTTGAAGGCATGCGCGAATTTGCCTTTCACTCCTATGACAATACCGCGTGCGCCATCGCCAGCCGTTTTGATCTCATTCACGAGACCCGACAGTGTAGTCCCCTTGAACTGCCGTCCGTAGATGGACTCGATGGGACCGACAGGGCCGGCCTTCAGGCTGCCCGGAGCCGCAGAACGTGATCCGTCGCGGAGCAGGTGGTCCACTGC
This sequence comes from Streptomyces shenzhenensis, assembly GCF_021462265.1. Lineage (GTDB taxonomy): Bacteria > Actinomycetota > Actinomycetes > Streptomycetales > Streptomycetaceae > Streptomyces > Streptomyces shenzhenensis. The sequence goes on from NZ_JAJONF010000028.1 coordinate 120,393, forward strand.
CACGGCACATGCGCGGCAGTTCAGCCCACCGCCTTGCGGGTTCACCGCTGCCTTGAGTTCCGGGGTGATGGGTGTCTTGTACGGGATGCCTCCATATCCGAGGGTGACCCCTCCACCACCGGGCCCGAACCTCAGATTGCCGACCGCTTCTGCCTCTTCCGGGAACACGGCGGCGCGTCGCCAACCGGAGAGTCCGCCGATCCCCATGACCGCGATCTGCTGTGCGAGTTCGTCCGCCGCGTTCTCGTATTGGTCGGCGAGTGCGTCGCAGCCCTGTTGGCGGAGCATGTCCGCGGCGCGGTAGAGGCGGTAGGCGGGGCGGACGGGGAGGTATTTGTCGAGGAAGGCTCCGGCGCCGCCGTTGGCTCCGGTGAGGGCGTCGTGGGCGTCATTCAGAAAATCGAAGGGTGCCTTCAGACCCTGCAGGAAGCCGTCGCCGAAGATCTTCAGGCCCTCGCCGAGGCTGTCGACCTTGCCGTTGCCGTTGTCGCCAGGGACGGGTGTCCGGCCGCTGGGGTCGGTGTAGAGGGTGGGTGCGTCGTTGGCGTAGGCGTAGGCCGAAGTGTAGGCGTTGTTGTGGTCGGGGGCGGCGGGGTCCGGGCGGTTGAAGCGGCCTGTTGTGGTGGTGTACTGGCGGGCGTGGAGGTCGAGGTTGCCGGTGGTGGTCTCGTAGCGGGCGCCGGTGTAGGCCGGGGTGCTGGCAGGGGCGCCGCTGGTGACGGTGTTGAGGGTGCGGGTGCCGTAGGGGTCGTAGGTCCACCGCTGGTAGAGGGTGCCGGTGCTGCCTGTGACGTCGACCGGGGAGCCCTGGGTGTCGTGGTGGTAGAAGAAGAGGGCGCCGGAGGTGGTCTCGGTGGCGGTGGGCTGGCCGAGTGGGTCGTAGCGGTAGGACTGCTTGATCGCTCCGGCGCTGTCGTACTCGGTGGCCGGCTGCGGGACCGAGGCGTTGAGGTCCCAGTCGAGGCGGCCCTGGACGGTGCCTGATCTGCTGGTGGTGAGCTGGTTGCCGGCACCGTCGTGGGTGTAGGTGTAGTTGGTGCCGGCGACGGTGGCGGCGGCGATCTGTCCGGCGAGGTCGTAGGTGTAGGTGTTGGCGCCGGCCTTGGTCTGGTTGCCCTCGGTGTCGTAGGAGTAGGCGGTGGTCGTGGAGCCGGTCGTGCCGGACATCAGCTCGTCGGCCGCGTCGTAGCCGTAGCTGGTACTGGTCGTGCCGAGCGTCGAGGTGAGACGGTTGCCGACCTCGTCGTAGGTGTAGGTGGTGGCGCGGGCGGCGGGGCAGCCCACGTCGGTGGGTTGCGGGGCGCAGCCGGAGGTCAGGCGGCCGGCCTCGTCGTAGGTCAGGTCCCAGCCGCCGCTGCCGACACCCGCGCGCGTTACGTACTCATGGTTCGGGAGTCCGCCGGGAGTCAGGGAGAAGGAGATGCTGGTGACGGTGGCGCCGGCTTTCGCTGAGGTGACCCCGGTCAGGTGTCCGCCGTAGTCGTAGGCGCGGGTCTCGGTCTCGGTGTTGGGCAGGGTGGTGGTGGTGAGATTGCCTGCCGGGTCGTAGGCGTAGCTGGTGGTCTTGGAGTCGGCCGTCATGGTCTTGGTGCGGCCGTCGTCGTCGTAGGTGTAGCCGACGGTGTTGCCGTCGCCGAGGGTGCGGCTGAGCATGTGGCCGGCGGCGTCGTAGGTGTAGGAGAAGCCGCGGTTCTTGGTGAGCCGGCCGACGAAGTCGTAGCCGAAGTCCTCGGTGAGGGAGCTGTTGACGCGGGAGGTGAGCCGGCCGACGGCGTCGTAGCCGTAGCTGACGTCAGGGGTGGAGTCGGAGTAGTCGGTCTTGCTGAGCAGGTCGCGGGCGTCGTAGGTGAGAGTGGTGGTGCCGCGCGGGGTGGTCGTGCCGTTCTGGTTGCCGTCGGGGTCGTAGGAGTAGGTGGTCGTCCGGTTCAGCGGATCGGTTACCGAGTTCAGCCGGTGATCGTCGTCGTAGCCGTAGGCGGTGACGTGGTTGTTCGCATCGGTGCGCGTCTTGAGGTCGCCGACCTCGTCGTACTCGTACAGCGTGGTGCCCTGGGCGATGGCGTCCAGCCGGTGCAGCCGGTCGAGGTCGTCGTAGTAGTAGGAAGCGGTGGCGCCGTCCGGGTCACGCTGCCATACGAGGTTCCCGTTCGCGTCGTAGGTGGTGTCGGTCTCGCCGGATATGTTCCAGACGGTCTTCGGGTTGCCGTTGGCGTCGTAGTCGTACCAGGTCGTGTAGTTGTCTGCTGTGGCACCGGCGACGTTACCGCGGGGTTCGGTGGTCGAGGCGAGGCGGCCGTCGGCGTCGTAGGTCCAGCTCTGCTTGTTGCCCAGCGGCGAGGTGGTGCTGAGCATGTTGCCGTCGGCGTCGTAGTCGTAGGTGGTGGTCTTGGTCAGCTGGTCGGTGGTGGTGTGGAGCCGGTTGTTCTTGTCGTAGGTCGAGATGACGGTCTTGGTGTACGGGTCGGTGACCTTCGTGACGTTGTCGTCGGCGTCGTACTCGTAGAGGGTCGGCTTCTTCAGCGCGTCGGTGACCTTGACGGGCCGGTTCACGGCGTCGTACTCGGTGGTCACGTACGCGCCGGCCGGGTCGGTGACCTTGGTGCGGTTGCCGGCGTCGTCGTACTCGTAACTCGTCGTGTAGACCGCCGGGTTGGCGCCGGGCAGATTGCCGCGCGCGGAGACGGTGCTGCTCAGCCGGCCCAGCTTGTCGTAGTTCCAGACCGTCTTGTTCTTGAGCGGGTCGGTCTCCGAGGTGACGTTGCCGTACGTGTCGTAGGTCCGGATGATCGATTTGTTGAGCGCGTCCGTGGTCTTGGTGAGGTTGCCGGCGTCGTCGTACTCGTAGCGGGTGACGTTGCCCCGGTTGTCCTTGACGGACGTGAGCTGTTCGGCGCCGTTGTACTCGTAGCCGGTGGTGTGGCCCAGCGGGTCCGTGACGGATTTCAGCAGACCGCGTCCGTCGTAGGCGTAGTGAGTGGTGTACCAGTCCGGGTGACCGCCGGAGACGTTGCCACGCGGGCTGGTCTTGGACAGCATGCGGCCCGCGGTGTCGTAAGTGAAGGTGGTCTTCTCACCCAGCGCAGTGGTCACCGACGTCCGGTTGCCAGCGCTGTCGTAGTCGTACGTCGTCTGCTTCCCACGCGGGGAGGTGACGGTGTGCAGGGCGCCCAGCGCCGTGTACGTGTACGACGTGTTCCCGCCCAGTGGATCGGTGCTGGAGGTCAGCTGGTTGGACGCGTTGTAGCCGTAGGAGGTCGTGTAGGTGCGGCCGTCGGTGTGGCTCTTGACGTTGCCCGCGCTGTCGTAGGTCCAGCTCTCGGAGTACCCGAGCGAGCTGGGGGAGCTCCGGGAGAGCATGTGCCCGGCGCTGTCGTACGTCATCGACGTGGTGTTGCCGCGCTGGTCGGTGATGTCGACCGGGCGCAGTTTCTGGTCGTAGTCGTAGGAGACGGTCTTGCCGTACGGGTCGATGCTCTGCATCAGCACGTTGCCGGAGTACAGGTCGGTCCAGACGCCCCCGTCGGGCGCGGTGGTGTACGACTCGCGGCTGTTGTCGTCGGTGTCGTCCCAGGTGAAGTTGGTGGTCTTGTTGTTCTGGTCGGTCTGGGTCTTGATCCGCCCGTCCGGGTAGTACGTATTGGAGACCGTGCCGCCCGCCGGGTCGGTGTACGAGGACAGCCTCTTGTCCGCGTTGTAGGCGTAGTGGGAGGTCTTGCCCGCCGGATCCGTGACCGAGGTCAGCAGGCCGCCGTCGTAGCCGTAGGAGACCGACGTGGTGTCGGGGAGGTCCACCTCGCTCAGCAGGCCGTCGGCGTTGAAGGTGAAGCCGGTGGTGCGGCCCGCCGCGTCCTTGACCGAGGAAAGCCTGCCGGAGCTGTAGGCCAGGGTCAGGCCCTGGCCGGCCTTGTCGACCACGGATGTCAGCTGACCGGAACCGCTGAACGTGCGTTTGGTCTGGTCCGGGGTGGTGAGTGTGTAGGTGCTACCGCTCTTGGTGAGCTTCGCCGTCGACGCAGCCGGTGTGGTGTACGTGCCGTCACTGGCCTGGGTGAAGACGAAGCTCGCCCCGTCGCCGGCCTGGTAGGTCACCGCGCCGGAGGAGACCGTCAGCTTCGAGTCGAACGGTGTCGCCCAGCCGGGGCCGAGCAGTCCGCTCGTGGCGGAGTCGGAGCGGTAGGTGCGGTCCAGGGACACCTGGGTACCGACGCCGACCATCTTGGCGTCGGTGAGCTGCTCGTAGAACATGCCGGTGGCCGTGTTGACCGGGTCGGCCCGGTGGGCCTGCCCGTAGCAGGAGCAGATGCCCGCCTGCGCGCCGGGAATGCCCGGTGTGTAGAAGGCCGTCACCGGCGGGGAGGTGGTCCCCCTCGGACTGTAGGTGCCATCCGCGCCTGTCATGAAGATATAGGCGTAGTACTTCTTGCCGTCCTGGAGAAGACCGCCGAGTTTGTTGGACATCCACCAGAAGCACTGGTCGGCCGGGTGGGAGTCGGCCGGCCACCAGCCGTAGCACCAGGCGCCGTTGTCCGGGGTGTTGCCCACCGGATTGTCGGTGGCCTTCTTGACCTCGTGCTGGTAGACGTAGTTGCCGTTCTCGTCCAGGAGGTACAACCACAGCCCGGAGTACGAGGAGGCGGTGGTGCCGGCGGCGAACTGCAGATATCCGCCGATCGACAGGTAATCCGGATAGGCGATGGCGGTGGAGGACACCCAGGCCGGGTCGGCGGTGGTCGCGGCGGCCAGGGCCGACGCTCCGCTCCCGGCCGAGGGCTTGGCAGCGGCCCCCTGCTTCGGGAGCTTCTGCGGCCTGCTGTGCGGCTTATGGGTCGGCTTCCCCAGACCCTTGCCGTGAGAATTCCGGAACTTCCCCATCGGCGACAGGTCGTCCCGGGACTGCTTCACCTGCTGGCGCCGCTCGGCCAGCGTCATGGCCTTGGGCGGCTTGGGCAGGTCCGCGGCCGTCCGGACCTTGGCTGAGGCAGCCGCGGACACGGCGGCGGGACGGGACGGGAGAGCCCAGGCCGGAACCACGCCCGCGATGGCTATCAGAGCCAGGGCCAGGACCACTATGAGGGGTCTTCGTGATCGTGTGCGCACAGTGCATCCCTTGTGTGGCGACAGTGAACATGATGCGAAGGTGATCATTGATCCGCACACACATGAAATAACTTACGACTTGCTTATATGGCTGAATCGCATAAATACTTCGAGGCTTCCGTCGCGTAGTGCCTGTTCAGGGAAGCATGCGCAGACGTCACCCTTAAATGTGGCCTAAATCCTTCCATCCGGTTTGGTGAATGAAGCATTGATGCACGATGAACATAAGGATCTAACTCGGTCTCTAAATTAATGCCCCATTCTCCACGCCCTGGCGAGGAAGTCGCTGGGCCTGGTACCCCAGGGGCCGTTGCATGATCACGTGTCGTCCGGAG